>CAVPFC010000022.1:0-11549 GCA_963703605.1 uncultured Actinomycetes bacterium | reverse complement strand
ACTCTTTCCGGTGCTGGAGCAGCGCCGGATGCAGCGCGGCGGCACGCTCTCGGGCGGCGAGCAGCAGATGCTGGCCATCGCCCGCGCGCTGATGAGCCGGCCACGGCTTCTCCTTCTCGACGAGCCCTCGTGGGCCTGGCACCGCTCATCGTCAAGCAAATCTTCGAGGTCATCCGCGAGATCAACGAGCAGCAGAAGGTGACGGTTCTGCTGGTCGAGCAGGTGGTGGAACAGCGTGCCGGCAAGCTCGATGAGCCCGGGCCCGACCACGATGACGATCAGCGCCGGGAACAGGCAGAGGATCAACGGGAAGGTGATCTTCACGCCGACCTGCTGCGCCCGGTACTCGGCCTGCTGACGACGCCGCACCCGCATCTCCCTGGACTGCTCGCGCAGCACCTGCGCGACGGGAATGCCCAGGTCGCTGGCCTGGACCAGGGCGGCGACGAACGATCGCAGCTCGGGCACGGTGGTGCGGTCCACCACGGCGCGCAGGGCCTGGGCGCGGGTCTTGCCGATCTGCATCTCCTGGAGTGCGCGGGCGAACTCCGCCGCGACGGGGCCCTCGGCGTTCCGGGCCACCTGGCCGAGCGCGCCGTCGAAGCCGAGGCCGGCCTCCACGCAGACGGTGAGCATGTCCAGCGCGTCCGGCAGCGACCGTTGCAGGTTGGCCTGCCGCTTCTGGCCCGCGTTGAACAACAGCAGGTCGGGCACGAAGAAACCGGCGACGCCGCCGAGCACGGGGCACAGGGCCAGCAGGCCCGGGCTGCGCAGCCCGCACAGGGCGCCGAGGGCGGCGCAGGCGACGAGCCCGAATCCCTTCGCCGCGAGGATCCGGTCGGGGGTCCACCGGCGCGGGTTGCCCGCGACGTCCAGCCGGCGCTGTAGCGATGCGGCGATGGTCGCGGGGGAAAGCCGCAGCGCGAGCGCGCGTCCCAGGCCGGGGAGCGCGCCGAGCAGGTCGGCGCCGGCCCCGGCGAGCGCCGGGGCCTGGGCGTAGCTGTGCTCGATCGTGGTCAGCGCCCGCGCCACGCCGTGCTGCCCGGACCGGGCGGGCAGGAACGCGGCGACCAGCATCGCTATCGCCACGCCGAGCACGCCGGCCCCGCCGATGAGTACCGCCGAAGCTGACACGTCACACCTCGATGTTGATGAGTTTGCGCATCCACAGCACCCCGGCCACGATCAGCACCGCGCTGCCGCCCAGCATGAGCAGGCCCGGCACGGTCCGGTACAGCAGGCTCATGTACTTCGGGTCCATGTAGAAGAACCAGGCGCCGACCAGGAACGGCAGCGCGAGCAGGATGTAGGCGGACATCCGTCCCTCGGCGGACAGCGCCCGTACCTGGCGGCGCAGGAACGCCCGCTCCCGCATGGTGGCCACGGAGTTGTGCAGCACCTCGGCCAGGTTGCCGCCGACCTCCCGCTGGATGCGCACGGCCATGACGGTCAGGCGCAAGTCGGCGGATTCCATCCGGTCGGCGACGCGGTTCAGCGCGTCGGCCAGGTCGGCGCCAACGCGCACCTCGGCCAGGGCCCGGGAGAGCTCACCGGCGGCCGGCTGACTGTCCTCCCGCACCACGGCGTCCACCGCCTGCGGCAGGGAGAACCCCGATTGCAGGGAGCCCGCGATCAGCCGCAGGACGTCCGGTAGTTGCTCGCCGAACGCGGCCCGGCGCCGCGCGGTCCGGTAGCTCAGCACCAGCCGCACGGCCACCCAGCCGCCCAGCGCACCGGCCGGGATGCCCAGCAGGGCGGTGCCGGTGAGCACGGTCAGCGCGGCGGCGAGCACCACCCCGCCGCAGGTGGCCAGCAGCACCCACTCGGCCGGGCTGCGCGCGATCCCGGCGTGGTCAAGTCGCAGGGCCAGCCCGCGCTCGGTGTTGGTGGAGCGCAGCACGCTCGACGCCAGGCCCAGCGCTGTGCTCGCCGCCTTCCCTTCCCGGTCCGGCTCCGGGCGGTCTGGCAGCGCCCGCTCCGGGCGCGCGGGATCCGGGCCGGTCACCGGGGCCGGGACGCGCGGCAGGCCGTACCGCTCGATCCGGCCGACCATCCGCCGCCGCCCGCCCGGCGCCAGCGGGCGCAGCAGGAGCAGCGCCGCCAGCAGCACCGCAAGGAAGACACAAGCCAGCCCGGTGATCAGCAGCCACGGCAGGTGGATCGCCCGGGCCCGGCGGGCCGGGGCCGGTGCTCCGCGACCGCGCCGGAACGGCGCGGCGAGCGAGGCGGCCTGCGCGGGATCGGCGACGCGGCCGCCGCTGGCCGAGGCGAGCACGCGCAGCTCGACGATGTTGTCGTCCCCGTCGTAGTGCCAGGGAACGACGTCGATGGGAACCGGCGGGGTCATTTCGCGGCTCAGCACGTTCTCCGCGTTGGACAGCAGGAGGAGCCTGGCCGGCGCGGCGCCGAGGCGCCCGATGACGTGGTCGGCGGCGAAGATCGCCCCGTAGAGCGCGGTGGAGTCGGGTGCGGCGCCCCGGACCGCGTCGAGCGCCCGGGCCAGCAGGCGCCGGTCGGTGGTCGGCAGCAACCGTATCCGCCAGGACGTGCTCAACGTGACCAGGCCGGCCCGCACGTTCCCGGGCAGCGCGGCCAGGTAGCTCAGCGCGGCCTGGCGCTCGTCCGGAATGCGCCGCCCAGGCGGGCCGTGGTTGTCGAGCAGGATCATCACAACCGGCGCGGCCGCGGCAGCCGATCTCGCCGGCGAGCTGGCCGCACGGGCCGCACTCGCCGGGCCCACGACCAGCGCGATGACCGCAACCGCCGTCACTATGACGGCCGTCCAACCCCGATATCCCACCGACTTTTCCGAAGGAAAAGTCGGCCTCCGTCCACGGTTAGCACTCGTCGGCCAGACCGAGCCCGGGGGGAACCCGTCATCCCGGTTCCAGGTTGGCATTCGACCGGAGAGCACCACGGCATCAGTCCTCACCCCGGCCACCCGAAGACCTCCGGTGGCAGGGGTACGCCGCGGTCGGCCAGGATGTCGGCGAACCGGGGCCGCAGGCCCGTGGCGCGCAGGACGCCACGATGCCGGCCGGACTGGTCCACCCCGGCGCGGAAGTCGAAGGCGAAGATGTCCTGGAGCGTGATGACCGGGCCTTCCATGCCCTGAACCTCGGTGACGTGGGTGATCCGCCGCGAACCGTCCTTGAACCGGGCCTGGTGGATGATCAGGTTGATGGCCGAGGCCATCTGCTCCCGGATCGCTCGCTGCGGCAGGTCGATGCCCGCCATCAGCACCATCGTCTCCAGGCGGGCCAGCGAGTCGCGCGGCGAGTTGCTGTGCACGGTGGTCAGCGACCCGTCGTGGCCGGTGTTCATGGCCTGGAGCATGTCCAGCGCCGCGGCGTCGCGGACCTCGCCGATAACCACCCGGTCCGGCCGCATGCGCAGCGAGTTGCGCACCAGGTCACGGATCGAGATCTCGCCGCGGTTCTCCAGGTTGGGCGGGCGCGCCTCCATCCGCAGCACGTGCTCCTGCCGCAGTTGCAGTTCCGCGGCGTCCT
Organism: uncultured Actinomycetes bacterium; assembly: GCA_963703605.1. Taxonomy (GTDB): domain Bacteria; phylum Actinomycetota; class Actinomycetes; order Streptosporangiales; family Streptosporangiaceae; genus DASXKD01. The sequence continues at coordinate 8,040 of CAVPFC010000022.1, read as the reverse complement.
CGATGGTGACGATCCGCTCGTCCCCGGAGACGAAACCGGACAGCACGTTGAGCGTGGTGGTCTTGCCGGAGCCGGTGCCGCCGCCGATCACGATGTTCAGCCGCCCCCGCACGCAGGCGTCGAGCACGGCCGCGACCCGGCGGGTGATCGTGCCGAACGAGATCAGGTCGTCCATCGTGTACGGGTCGGCGGCGAACCTGCGGATGGTCAGCAGCGATCCGTCCAGCGCGATCGGGGGGACGACCGCGTTGACCCGGCTCCCGTCCGGCATGCGGGCGTCCACCATGGGGCTGGCCTCGTCGACGCGCCTGCCCACCCGGGCCACGACCTTGTCGATGGTGCGGCGCAGATGGGCCTCGTCGGCGAACGCGGCCGGCACCGGGTACAGCCGGCCGCGGCGCTCGACGTAGATCTGGTCGTGGCCGTTGACCATGATCTCGGAGACCTCCGGGTCGCGCAGGTACGGCTCCAGCGGCCCGTGGCCGAGGATGTCGTCGGCGACCTCCTGGGCGACCCTGGACCGGTCGGCCGTGGTCATCGGGGTCTCATCGCGCTGCAGCACGGCCTGGAGCGCCTGCATCACCCGGGTCTGTAGCTCCCGCTGGTCGAGGTGCGCGTCGTAGAGCTTCGGCCCGAGCACGTCCAGCAGCGCCTCGTGCACGTTCCGCTTGACCGCCGCGAAGGGGTCGGCGGGCCGGGCGGCACGGCGCGGCAGGCCGGACGTTTCGCGGGTGAGCGGATCGGCCACCGCGCGCTGGGCGAGCCGGTCGGACAGGCTCATGGCCGCCTCCTTCTTCCCCGGGGCCGGGACAGCGGTTCGTGTGGGACCGGGGGGGCGGCGGCCGCCAGGCGCTGCCGGGCGAACCGGGCGATCGCCCGGCTCACCGGGTGCGCGGGGGTGGCGATGGTGATCGGCGTGCCCCGGTTGATCGAGATCGGCACCGCGCGGCTGGACGGGACGTGCGCGGCGATCGGGCAGCGCACCACCCGCTCCACGTCGGCCATGCTGAGCCCCACCTTGGAGTCCGCGCGGTTGACCACCACCGAACGGATCTCCCGGGGGTAGGAGAGCAGGTCGAGCATGTCCAGCGCGACGCGGAGGTTCTTCAGCGCGGGCACGTCCGGGGTGGTGAGCAGGACGTGATGGGCAGACGCGTCCATCGCCGTGAGCACGTGCTCGCTGAACTGGGCAGGCGTGTCCACCACGACGAAGTCGAACATGCCCCGCAGCACCGCCAGCAGCTCGCCCACCAGCGCGGGCGGCACCCGTTCCGCGTCACCGGGGGTCACCGGGGCCAGCAGCATCTCCAGCCGCCGTGCGTAGCGGGTGAGCAGCGACGCCGCGCCGGCCGTGTCCAGGTGGCCCGCCATGGGCAGCGCGTCCACCATGGTCCGCGCCGGGTCAAGCTGCACGCTGATGGCCACGTCGCCGAACGCCAGGTCCAGGTCGACGATGCACACCCGGTGGCTGGTGTACCGGGCCAGCGCCATGGCCAGGTTGATGGCGAGGGTGGTCTTGCCGCAGCCGCCCTTGGCCGCGAACACCGTGACGATCCGGCCGTCCCGCACCGGCTCCCCGTCTTCCAGGCCGGGCGGGGCGCTCATCCGCCGCGACACCTCGCGGGAGCGCCGGCAGGCCGCGTTCAGCGCGGCGGCGTCGCCGACCGGGACGACGTCGCGGACACCCGCCTGAAGCGCCCAGGTCAGCACGTCGACGTCGACCCGCTGACGGACCAGGATCACGCCCACGGCGGGCCGGGTCAGCCGCAGGCCCGCGGTGAACCGCAGCGCCTCGTCCATCGGAATCTCGGGCCCGATCACCACCAGCGTTTCGGCGGGATCGTCGTCCAGCATCCGCACCGTGGCGGCCAGGTCTTCCGCAACGCGCAGCTCGCTGCGGATGCCGAGGAACACCGCGCTGGCCCGCACGGCAGGCCCGCACAGGATGGCCATGGTCCCTCCTCAGGGCTGGAGCAGTGCCAGATAGGGCAGCCCGGTCACGCTCACCTGGATCAGCCGCTGGGCGTCCGCGGCGCTGACGGCGAACGTCACGAGCACCGTGCCCTGGCTCGACGCCGACGGGTCCGCGGACGCACCCGTCGCGGTGGCGGACGTGCCGCCCGTGCCGCCCGTGCCGCTCGGCGAGGTTTGCCCGCTCGTGGCCGGGCCCACCGACAGCACCTGTGCCCTGGTCAGCACGACCCGGGTGCGGGCGGTGCCGCCGCCCTGTTCCTGATGCGACCCGCTGCAATCCGAGCCGGCGGTCAGCGCGCCCCCGCCGGCAGCCCCCCGGCCGCCGTCGGAGGTGTCGAACACCTCGACCGCGGAACCCGCGTGCAGGCCGCCGGCGACCGCCTCGGGCAGGCACAGCGCGATCGTCACCGCGACCATCCCGCGCGGGGCCGCGACACCCCCGGTCACCTGGGCGGCCGTCACCAGCACGGGCCGCAGCAGCACCTGCCCCGGCTCGAGCTGCACGCTCGTCACCAGGGCCGCCAGGCCCGGCGTGAGGCCACGAACCGCGTTGCCCGGCACCGACGCCGCGGGCAGCGTCTCGCTGCGCAGCAAGCCCGCCTGCTCCGCCGCCCGCGCGGCCATACCGGAGGGAATGACCTGCTGCGCCACCAGGGCGGTGGTCGCCTTCTGACCCGCCAGGCCGTGCGCGACGGCCTGGTGGACGTAGGCCAGCACCGCTCCGGCACCGAGCGCGCCCAGCAGCACCGCCAGCGCGGCGATCAGCACCCGACGCTTCACGGTCGCTCTCCTCGCTTTCTCCGATGGGTTGTGCTCGTCCCCGCGCCCTGCTCTTCCCGACCCCGCGCTCGCTTTCCCCGCCCCCGCGCTCCGCGCCCGCCCCCGGCCAGCGCCCGCCGCCGCTCAGCCGGTGAGCTCGACGATGCTGGCGCCCAGGTCGTTGCCGCCCAGGACGCCGGTCGACGGGATCAGCCCTCGGGTGAAGTAGCCGTCGATGCAGAACTTGTCGCCGGGGCAGTCGTTCGCCGGGTTCAGCCAGTCGGTGGCCGTCACGCCGCCGCCGAGGTGATAGCCGGTGATCACAAAGGCGGCGAAGCCCAGCAGGGTGTAGCTCAGGCCGGCGCCGGCCTGAGCGAGGAGTAGACCGGCACGTACTCGACCGTGTGGTTCGCCTGGGCGCTCTGTAGCACGCTCCAGCAGTCGGCCGGGGCCTGCGGGCCGGTCTCCCCGTCGTAGCTGCTGGTTCCGCCGCCGCCGATGAGGGCCGAGCAGTTACCGGAGTCGGCCGTCCAGCCGAAGGTGCCCGGCGCGTCCTGCCCGGACGGCTGGAAGGGCGGGCAGCCGGTGGCCCGGGCTCCCCGGGTGCCGTGCTCGATCAGCGCGTGGTCGGACAGCGCGGTCGGCGGGATGCCCGGGGGGTACGGCGGTGGCGCCGCGTAGAGGGCCCCGTCGCCGGTGTAGGCGTACCAGGAGCAGGCCGAGATGGTGAAGGCGGCGGTCGTCGCGCTGGCCGGGCTGCCCCATTCCGCCTGGGCGCAGGCTTTGACGTCGCTGCCCTGGCTGCCGAGTACCCCGCCGAACAGCGAGGGAAGCAGCCCGGAGCCGGTGCCGGTCAGCGTGAGCGTGTTGACGTCCACGTAGTTCGTGCCGGCCGGCGGCGCCAGCGGGCAGCCGGTGATCCCACCGGTGCCTGCCAGGCACGCGCCGAGGAGGCCTGAGCCGCACACCAGGCCGAGCGCCGCCTGGTGGCCGGTCAGCCCGGAGGCGTTGGCGCTGGCGTAGCGCGTGGCCAGCGGAAGCGCCGTGGCCAGCGAGCAGACGCCGCCGAGTGCGCAACTGGAGGCGACCGCCAGCGCGCCCGCGTCCGCGCCGTTCTGTAGTTCCGCGCGATTCTGGTAGACGCGGCCGAGATCGATAACCAGCGCACCCATGCCGAGCAGCACGCCGCTGCCGAGCAGCACCGCGACCAGCACCCCGATCACGCCACGCTCGTCGCGCCGGAGCAGCCCGCCGGGCCGGGGCAACCGGATCGCCGGGTGGGCTGCCCACGGCATCAGGTCTCGCATGGCATGTCTCCCGTAGCGGTGAGGGCGATCGGCGCCCCGAAGCCACCCCCGCCGAGGAAGCCGGCCAGCGCCCCAACCGGCGTAATGAACTGAAATGGATAGCTGGCATGAACCACCGCGTCGCTGGCCTGCGTGGCATTGGCCGGGCAGGGCGTGACGGTGACGGTCACCGAACCGCCGAGCCCGGTCGCCGCGGTCTGGGTGCGCGAGGTAACGGCCGGGACCGCGGCACCCAAGGCCGCGAGCCGCGCCCCCTCACGGGCCGCCTGGGTCAGCGTGAGCTGGGCGTTCAGCGCGCGCCCGAAGTCGATGAGGCCGAAGACCATCATTAGCAGCAGCGGCAGCAGCAACGCGAACTCCACGGCGGTGGAGCCGCGGTCCCCGCTCCGGCCGCGATCGGAGGTCGAGCCCATGTCCTGGCCGGGCCACGGGCCGGTGCAGCCGGTGGCGTTCCCGCCGTTGAGGCAGTTGGCGGAGTTGGTGAACAGGCTGCTGATGGCGGGCCCGAGCAGCAGCAGGCCGGTGATGATCACCCCGGCGATGAGCGCGAGGATCAGGCCATACTCCACCGCGGTCACGCCACGGTCGTCACGGCGAAGCCGGTCAGCGGCGTAGCCGGCGGCGAACACGAGAGTGCTGAGCATCGGTGCTCCTTCTTGGGCAGTTGTCGTGGGCAGTCGCCCCGACCGGGGTCAGGGGGCGGTGCATCCCTTGCTCGGCGTGGTGACGCAGTTGGCGGAGTTGCTGAACAAGCTGCCGATGGCCGGCCCGAGCAGCAGCAGGCCGGTGATGATCACCCCGGCGATGAGCGCGAGGATCAGGCCGTACTCCACCGCGGTCACGCCGCGGTCGTTGTAACGAAGCCGGCCGAAGGTGTATCTGGCCGCGAACACGCAATAGCTGAGCATCCGAGAAACTCCTTCCGCGGATGGGGCTGGCGGTCTCACCCCGGCCAGGCGGCACCGTGCCGCCTGGCCCGCAAGAACTCTGGCGACTGGCGGCCTGGCGCGTAATCGGCCGGACGGGCGGGATTTCTGGCTGATCGGCCGGCGTGTCGGCCGATCGGCCGGCATGGCTTCCACCGATCGGTTCGTTCTGTCCCGGAGATGCTCTTTTCGCCCCGCCACGTGCCTACCGTGTGGCGGCATGAGCATGTTGTGGGCCGCCGAGGGCGCCGTGCTCGGCCTGCCGGCCGGCACCCTGCTGCGCGGTGCGGTCTTCCGGCTGTCCGGGCCGGGCGGGACCGCCGACCAGACCAGTTGCGCCCACTGCGGTGGCCCGGTCCGGTCCTGGGTCGTCGGCGTGTGCCGCCGCTGCGGGCACACCATCGGCTCGCCGTGGCTGCTGGAATGCGTCACCGCCGCGGTGCTCGGGCTGCTGTTCGGCCGGTTCGGCGGGCAGCCCGACATGCTGGCGTTCGGTTTCCTCGGCGCGCTTGGCGTGGCGCTCGGCGCGATCGACATCGCGGTGCAGCGGCTTCCGGACCGGCTCGTGCTGCCCGCCTATCCGGTGCTGACCGGGCTGTTCGCCCTGGCCGCCGTGACCGGGCACGACACGGGTGCGCTGTTGCGCGCGCTTTTGGGCGGGCTGGTGCTCGGTGGTTGCTACCTGGTGCTCGCGCTGCTGCGCCCGGGCGGGATCGGCGGCGGCGACGTGAAGCTCGCGGGCCTGGCCGGGCTGGCCCTCGGCTGGCTGGGCTGGCCGGCCCTGATCGTGGGGGGCACGCTGGGCTTCATCCTGTCCGCCGTGGTCAGCCTGGTGCTGCTCGCGGCGCGGCGGATCACCCTGCACAGCGTGATGTGTTTCGGCCCGTTCCTGCTCGGCGGCGTCCTGCTCGCGGTCCTCGCGACCAGCCACTGATCCGGGACGTCACCGCCAGTCCTGGCAAAATCGGCGACATCGCCCACGCCACGGCGGCCGCTCGCGCGCTGCGGCAGACCACCGCACACCCAGCATGCGCCCAGCATCTAGGTCACGAACACATAACGGCCGATAAATGTGTGTCAACCTGGCATCCTTCTGGCGCGTCTTCTTTGCAATTCAAGAACAGGAAGCCCTGCCGGTTTCCTTGAGCGAAATTAAAGCTTTTCAGGTAAATCACCTCAAGTACACTTTATCCATATTCAGCACTTAGTCCTACAACGGCGAGTTTCCGCTCAAATAGGACAAGCTGGAGCAGGACACGCATCGCGTGGGGAGCCGCCATGCCGATCAGTCTGGCCATCGTCGATGGGCACACCCTGACCCGCTACGGGCTGCGCGAGCTGATCGCGCAGCAGCCCGACATCGAGATAGTGGCCGAGGCCGGGTCGGCCGCGGAGGCGGCCGGGGTGGTCGCGGGCGCGCGGCCTGACGTGGTGACGGTCGACGTCGCCCTGCCCGACGGCAACGGCTTACGGCTCGCCCGGGAGTTCCGTGACCGGGATGCCGGCCTCGGGATCGTCCTGCTGACGTCGCGGGAAGAGGACGACGTCCTGTTCCGGGCGCTGGAGACCGGCGTCTCGGCGTTCGTCGCGAAGACCGCCCCCGTCGAGGAGGTGCTGGCGGCCATCCGGCACGCCGCCGTCGCCGCGTCGTCGTTCACCGCGGCCGGCCTGGCGGTGGCGCTGGCCCGGCGGCGCGCCGTGCAGGAACGCCTCGCCCTGAGCGCCCGGGAGGCGGAGGTGCTGCGCCTGCTCAGCGACGGTCTTTCGATTCCCGCGATAGCGATGACGATGTTCATCAGCCAGTCCACCACCAAGACCTACGTGGCCCGGCTCTACGAAAAGCTCGGCGTGACCAACCGGGCGCAGGCCCTGATGACCGCCGTGCAATTCGACTTGATCGGGCACGAACGCGGTATTTCCGCCCCTGTCACGCGGGCACCTGGCGGCGGCGCGGCCGGAAAGCGGGGCGCTACCCGCGCCATATCGCCCCAAATGGGCCGGGGGCAAAAGGTGGGATTGGCGGTCACCCGGGCCCGCGACCGGCGTCCCGCGCCAGACATCGGCCAGTGACGGCAAGGCGCCCAGCCCGAACCGGGGCCGGGCTGGGCGCCGCAGTGCCCGGCTCATGATTCCCGTGATGTCTCATGGATCCCGCCTGCCTGCCCTCCCACTGCCCGGGCGCTCGCTCCGGAGACAGGGCCTTCCTGCAACATAAGATCCCGGGACGGGCACGAATTCGTCGCGGGCCCGTGGGGAGTGTGATGCGAACCAACGATGAGGTCGCTGCCCTGCTCACCGACTACGCGGACCTCACCTCGATCACCGGCGGCGACAGGTTCCGGATCAGGGTTTACGAGCGGGCCGCCCGGTCGGTCGCCGGTTACCCGGCGGACCTGGCCACGCTGGACGCCAAGAGCCTGCGCAAGATCCCCAACGTCGGTTCCTCGCTGGCCACGAAGATCGAGGAGTACTTGCAGACCGGTGCCATCCAGTCGCTGGAGGAGCTGCGGGCCAAGGTCCCGGCCGGGGTGCGGCGGCTCACCGAGATACCCGGCCTCGGCCCCAAGCGGGCCATGGCGCTGTACACCGACCTCGGCATCGACTCGGTCGACGGGCTCGCGGCGGCGATCCGCGACGGCAAGCTGGCGGACCTGGCCGGGTTCGGCGCCAAGTCGGAGGAGAACCTGCTGCGCGGCATCGAGTTCCTGGAAAAGGCGCAGGGCCGGGTCATGCTCGACGTCGCCACGGAACTCGCCGAGGAACTCGTGGCCCGGCTTTCGGCGGTCGCCGGCTGTGAGCGCTGCGCCTACGCCGGGTCGCTGCGCCGGATGAAGGACACGATCGGGGACATCGACATCCTGGCCATCTCCGACGAGCCGCCGGCCCTGATGGACGCGGTCAAGGGGCTGCCGCACGTGACCCGGGTCGTGGCCAGCGGCCCGACCAAGACCACGATCGCCACCACCACCGGGCTCCAGGTGGATCTGCGGGTCGTGCCGCCGGATAGCTGGGGCGCGGCGCTGCAATACTTCACAGCAATACGCAACTGTACGAAAGGCGCACCTGGCAGAAAA
>CAVPFC010000021.1:0-18034 GCA_963703605.1 uncultured Actinomycetes bacterium | reverse complement strand
CCCGAGCCCGCCCGCGATGACGTCCGCTCCCTGGGCGCTGGCGCCGCGTGCGAAGGCCTCTTCCAGCAGCGGCGACGACGTCCGCATATCGTGCATGACCGCGATCGACGGCGCCCCGGACAGCCGGGCGAACGCGGCGCCGACCGACTCGGCGACGGCCTCGTCCAGCTCGTCCGGGACGATGCCGCGGATGTCGTAAGCCTTGAAGATCTTCGTATAGTCGGCCACCTCGGCCTTGCCTCCAGTGTCAGCCCGAGGGCACGTATATCCGTCGTCACGCACGGAACCCGAGCCTACCGGTATGGCCCCCAGCCGCAGGCCCGCCGCCGTCCCCCGCCCCGCGGCTTGTCACGGGTAGCCCTACCCGGCCCGCGGGCGGTGATACCGGCCGGCTATGAGGGCTCTCTGGGGGACGAGCGCAGCACCCGCAGGTGACCACGGCGGCCGACCTCGACGCCCTGCCCGACCGGCTCTGGAGGGGAGCCCGGCGGCGCGGACTCCCGGACCGCGTTGGCGAGCGCCTCCAGGTCGTCGGCCTGCGCTGACGCGGACTCCTCGGCCTGGACCGGGAGACGCACGACGTCCCAGCCGCGCGGGGCGGTGAGCCGGTCCGCATGATCGGCGCACAGGTCGTAGCAGTGCGGCTCGACGTAGGCGGCCAGCGGCCCGAGTACCGCGGTGGAGTCGCGGTAGACGTAGGTGAGCGTGTAGACCGCTATTCGCCTGCATCCAGGCCGGGAACACCGACGCGAAACCACCAGCCCCCCTCACCTAGCCCCAGAGGCCCACTGTGAACAGAAGCTGAACTGCCCTCCGCAACCGAAAATCGCGGCGCTCCGGGGGCTTGGGGGGTCCGGGGGTTCTCCCCCGGGCAGGCGCTGCGGGGCTTCGGCGAAGCCGCCGGAACGGCGGCGAGCAGCCCCAGGCACCTTCGGCCCCCGGATTTGTGTCACGGCCCCAGGCGAAGACGGCCGAAGGCCGGCTGAGGAAACCGCGCGGACACTCACAAGGGCAGACCGTACCGATATGCGACAGCCAAAGCCATCACCCCGGCGGGACCACAAGATCGTGTCTTCGTGACCCGCCCATGACCCGGCGCAGGTGTGGTCTCGAACAGGCCCTTGCATAACGGTGCATAACGGCTGACGCCACCAACTCCGATACGCTCTGAACTGTGCAGACCCCCGAGGGCAGGCGCCCGGAGCGGGCCACACGCATCAGAAGGCGGGACCGGCACGGGCGCGGCCTGCGCGGCGTGCTTGCCCCCGAGGACGTGCCGTTGCACCGGACCCGCGCGGAGCGTTTCGACGACCTCGTCCTCCAGGCCGTGGCGCGGCTCGAACCTCAGTGGGAGGCGCACCTGTCCGGCGTGGAGTTCGCGGTGGAGGAGATCCCGCCGGCGGACGCGAACACGGCGGCGGGCGGGCGGGGTACGGTGCCGCTGTCCCGCCTGGATGCGGGCCCGCCCCAGCGCATCGTGGTGTACCGGCGGCCGCTCATGGCCCGGGCGGACGGCGAGGAGGACCTGGGTGAGCTGGTCTTCGACGTGGTCGTGGAGGAGTTCGCCCGGCTGCTCGGCATCGAGCCCAGGGACGTGGACCCCGGCTATACCGGCGGCGACTAGGACGGTGGGCTGATGAGCGCGCTGCGGGCCGTGGCGAGCGGCACGGTGGTGAGCGCGCTTGGCACCGGCAGGATCGACTGGAGCGCGCCGCCCTTGCCGCTGGCCGTGGTCACCCGCCCGGCGTAGAGCGGGCCGGAGCCCGCCAGCGGGGTGACGACCACGGCGAAGGTGGCCGGGTGCTTGGCCCCGGCCCGGCCGAGCTGGTCCACCAGGCTGGTGTGTGCGGCCACCTGAACGACGCTGCTGCTGGCCGCCGGGGCCTGGCCGCCGCTCCCCTCTGGGATCAGCGTCACCGTGGCCCGGACGGCGCGCCCGGGAGCCGACAGCACCAGCGCGGAGGCCATCCCGCCCCCGCTGACGTTGTCGGCGGCCACGCCCTGCTGCTGGATCGCCGGTGCGGCGGCCGTGAACACGCCGGGCGTGCCCGCCGGGCCGCCCGGAACCACCATGGCGGCCGTGACCGGCACGTTGGATGTCACGTCGAGGGCGCCGGGGATGGCCGACAGCGAGGACAGCGCGACCTGGGCCACCGAACCGCCGGGGATGTCCAGGCCACCGCCGCCGGTCGGCTCGTAGGACCCCTTGCTCGTGATCGCCCGCAGCGTGACGTGCGCGTCCCCGGACCCGGGCACGGTGACGAAGAGCTGCCTGGTGCCCGCCGTCTGCGGCAGGCCGGGCAGCACGATCTGGTCGGCGGGCGGCGCCGTAGCGGGCAGCCAGGCGCCGCTGTGCCCCGATCCGGTCATCTCCTCGACCGCCGCGACCACCTGGCCGACGCTGGTGCGCACGTGCAGCGCGATGGCCCGCGCCCCGTGCAGCATCTTGTCCAGGGACTGGAACACCATGCCGTGCGGCGCGACCGCGATGCCGGTGTCGGTGCTGCCGATCAGCGGGCCGGCGTCGGTGAACCCCTGGACGCTCACGTCCGCCGATTGGCTGCTGGTGTTCATGAGGTACAGGTAGATGTGCGGCGCGGTGAACACGCCGGGCCCGGCGAACCAGAAGTCGGTGCCCGGCGCGTCGCAGCGCCCGGCCGCCTTGCCGGCGCCGGTGATCTGCTCCGCCTCCAGCCCGCGCGCCATCGCCCCGCTGGCCTGGACGACGACGCCGCCCTGCACCGGGACGGTGCTCACCTGCTGGCCGCTGGCCCCGCTGGTCGGGGTGGTGGCGCCCGGCGGCTTGCCGTGCGTCGCCCCGCCGATGGCATGCACCTCGGTCACCGCAACGGCGCCCGGCTTGGTGAGGGTGGCCAGCGCAGCGCCCTGGCCGGGCCCGGCGGCGTAACTCAGCGACGCCCGGCCGGTTCCGGCGGCAGGCCCGGCGAACAGCGCGACGTGGGCGGGCGGCGACCCCGCCTGGCCGGCGGCGGGGCAGGCGCGGAGCACGGTGCTGACCGGCACCGCGCGCGGCTGCGGGACCGGCTGGCCGGCCGCGAGCGTGGCGGTGTGGTTCGACACGGCAAGCCCGGCCGCCGCGGCAAGGGCCAGCAGCACCCCGGCGAGCGCCAGCATCCGGTTCCGGATCACGCCGCTCACCAGTCCTGCTCGTCGCGCCGCGGGCGGTCCCACCGGTCATCGGGCGCGTCGTCCCAGTCGTCGCGCGGGCCGCGGCCCAGCTCGGCGGGCGTGCCGTCGGCGTGCGGGTCGCCCTCCTCTCGCCGGGCGCGGCGCGGGGCACGCGGCGGCAGCGGCGGCAACGGAGACAGGTCGTCGTCGCCGGGCGGCCCGCCGCGCGGCGTGGGCCGCTGTGACAGCTCGCTGGCGGCCTGCGGGGCACGGGCACCCCGCTGATGGGAACCGCGCCTGATGCGGCCGAACCTGCCCGCCTCGGCCGCCGGGCCACCGCGGGCGGGCATGGGATAGTCGTCCCGGCCGCCCGGCCCGCCGTCGCCGGACGGCACCTCCTGGCCGGCCCGGCCGCCGGAATCCTGACGCGCACCCGGGTAGTCATCCCGGGCACCGGCGGCGTGCGCGGCCCGCCGGCCAGCGCCGCGCCGCGGATCCGGGTAATCGCCCGGGCCGCCGGCGGCGGGGACCGGGCCGGGCCGGTCCCCGGAACCGTAGCCGGGATAGTCGTCACGGCCGCCGGGCGCGCTGCCGCCGGCACCCCCGACGGGCGCGGCCCGCCGGCCGCGGCGCGGGCCTGGTTCGTCATCCCGGCCACCGGGGTCCCGGCCATCCGGCATACGCCCGATGAACGCCGTCTGCGCACCGGCAGGGTCGCCGGCCTCCCGCCGCGGATCGGGGTAGTCGCCCCGGTCAAGGTCGCCGCCGGGCCGCCGCCTGCGGCCCGGCAAGGAGAATTCCTCGGCCCGGCCGCCCCCGGTGCCCGGATCCCGCCCGGCCGGCTGGTCCCGGCCCGCCCGGTGACCGTGCCGGCCCCCGCCATCGCCGCGGGGCGACAGGACCGTCGTCTGGCCGGACAGCTCGTCGGCGTCCGGCTGACGGGGCACGTCCGGGCGGCCCGCACCGGCGTAGACCGGCTCGTCGCCGAACGGCGGCTCGGCCTCGGCCTGCCCCCCGCCGCGGCGGGGCCAGCCCCTTCGCACGCCGGCCGGCACGGCGCCGCGCAGCCGCGAGGTGACCGGGGCGGCGGGGCCCGGGACCTCGGCCTCGGCCTCGGCCTCGGGGGCGAAGTCCGGTGCGGCCCGGCCGCGGCGCAAGGAATGCCGCCGGCCGGCCCGGTCCTGGCCACGGCCGGCCCGGCGGCCCGTCCCGGCCAGCTCCTCGGAGTCCGGCAGCTCGTCCTCGGCGGAACCCACCGCCTCCCGCTCGGCCGCGCCGGCCACCCGCGCGCCGGGGAGCCCGAGGCCGATCAGCACGAGCACGGCCAGCACCTGGAAACCCACCAACGCCTCGCGGCCTATCTCGCTGCGGCTCACCGACAGCGAGCCGCCGCCGGGCGGCAGCCGGAAACCCTGCGCCCAGCCGTTGACCGGCGCGGGAAGCGGGGTGAGCGGGTGCCCGTTGAGGCTGGCGGACCAGCCGCCGGCCGGCGCCGCGAGCAGCAGCGTCCCGCCCGCGGCCGGGGCCTTCGCGCCGGCCACGGTCACCGGGCCGGACGCCACCGCGACCACCTTGCCGCCGGACTCGGCGACCGTGACCTGCGCCGTCGTGTTGGCAACCCGCCACAGGTCGAACTGGCCGGTGACGCTGACCGGCCGCAGGCCGGCCACCCCGTCGAGCCGCCTGGCCAGGGCGCCGTCGATCGGGGCCGGCAGCAGCACGTACCCGATGCCGAAGCTGGCCAGCGCCTGCCCCTGGTCCTCGGCGGAGCCCCCGGCGGGCGCGGTCAGGGTCGCCACGCCCAGGTTGAGCGCCCGCTCGGCGGACGCGGGCAGCGGCAGTTCCTGGGAGCCGATGAGCGGATCGCCGTCGCGGAGCACCGTGTAGCTGATCCCGCCACCGGGGGCCGTTTGCAGCACCAGCGTGCGCAGCCGCTGCCCGGTCTGCGCGGACACCGCGACGAACTCGGGCAGCAGCGGCCCGGGGACCGGCCGGACCGGCCCGGTCACCCCGGAGGAGACCCAGTACGCGGCCGCGAGCGCCGGGGCGGCACAGGCCAGCGCGCCCAGCGCGAGGACCCCAAGCCCGGCCGTGCTGCGCCAGCCCTCCGCGCGCACATTCCCGGGCATCCGGTCGCTGGCGGCCACCACGGCCAGCAGCAGGCCCGCGCCGGCCACGGCAAGCGCCGGGCCCGGCCACGCCCGGACCGCACCGGCCGCCCCGGCCTGGGTGATCACCAGGTGGCTCATCAGGGCCGCGACGATCAGCCCGGTCACGGCCACCACCCAGCCGGCCAGCACCAGCGGGGCCCGGCGGCCGATGGCCAGCCCCAGGGCGGCGGCGGCCGCCAGGGCCATGCCCGCGGTCACCCAGTAGGGCGGCAGGCCCGGCCCGCCGGGAGACAGCAGCAGCAGGAAGCGGGCCGGCAGGCCGGGGGTGGCCAGGCCCGGCCGGGTCACCCCCGCCTCGAGGAAGATCCGGGCCGGGTGCGCGGCGAGACCGAGGTCCCACGGGACCAGCAGCACCACCGGGACGACCGCCACGATCACCGCGTTCAGCACGGTGTCCAGGCGGCCGCGGCCGAGCGCGAGCACCCCGGTGGCCATGGCCAGGACGGTGATCAGCCAGAACAGCGGCACGAAGGCCGCCACGATGGCGACGAGCAGCGCCATGGCCCAGGCGGCCCGGCGGGCCCGGCGCCGGGAGCCGGTGAGCACCCGGCCGGCCAGCACGCCGACGGGGGGCAGCAGGACCAGCAGGACGGCGGTGCCCAGCCGGCCCGTGGCGACCGCGCCGATCCCCACCGGCAGCAACGCGTAGGCCAGCGCGCCGACGATCCGGGCTGGCACGAACCGGGTCACCCGGCGGGTCGCCAGGAACGCCGAGAGCCCGGCGAGCGGGACGCAGCCGAGCAGGATCAGGTCCACGGCCAGCCACGGCTTGCCGCCGAGAACCGTGGCCAGCACGGCGATCACCGCGACGTAGGGCGGCGTGCTCGCGGCCGTGCCGATGCTCACGGTGTGGAAGCCCTGGAGGTACTCCTGCCACAGGCCGGACACGCCGCCCCAGGCGGGCACCAGCGCGCCGCCGCCCAGCGGCGTGCCGCCGAGCAGCGCGCGCTCGGCGACCAGGGCGACGACGGTGAGCGTGACGAAGAGCAGCACGCCCGGGTTGGTGAGCATGCGCTGCACCAGGCCGCTGTCGACGAGCAGCGAGTCGTCGTCGGACGGGTCTTCGCTCGCGTGGTGGCTGCCGACCGCCTCGGCACGCTGCGACTTGGACATGATGTCGATCGCGTACTCGCCGAGCATCCGGAACGACCGGCCGGGGGGCAGGTTGGCCGGGGTGAGGCGGCTGTAGGCGGCCTGCCGGCCCGCGGCCCGCTGCCGCCGGGCGGACCACAGCCGGAGCGGGTGCCCGGGCACCGAGGCATAGGCGGCCAGTTCGTCCAGGGCCGCGCCCGGGCGCTTGACGAGCAGGAAGAAGAGCGTGCGCAGGGTGGACAGCACCAGGTTGCCGGCCAGCGCGGAGAGCATCGGCCCGGCCGGCAGGTTGCCCGCCAGGACCAGCAGCGCGTTGCGGCGGTCCTGGCGCCGGGGGTGGGGTGCCGCGGAAGGCTCGCGCCGGTTCCTGGCGGAGGCCTCGACGTGGTAGACCACGGCTTCGGTGACCACCCGCACCTTGTAGCCGGCCGACTGAACCCGCCAGCAGAAGTCGGTGTCCTCACGGAACAGCCGCATGCCCGGGTCGAACCCGCCGATCTCCTCCCACACGTCGCGGCGGGCCAGCATCCCGGCGCTGCTCACGGCGAGGACATCGCGGTCCCCGTCGTGCTGGCCCTGATCGGCCTCGCGCGGCTCGATGCCGGTGACCCGGCGGCCGGCCCGGTCGATGGTCAGGCCCGCCTCGAGCAGCACCTCGCGGTCGGACCAGTCGCGGACCTTCGGCCCGAGCACCGCGGCGGCGGGCGCCTCCGCCGCCCCGGCCAGCAGGCGTTCGAGCGCGTCCGGGGCCGGCTCGCAGTCGTCGTGCAGCAGCCACACCCACTCGGTCCGCTCCTCCCGCGGCCCGCCCGGTGACGGGGGGATGTGGGTGTTCGCGGCGCGGTGGCGCAGCGCCTTGGCGACCGCGGTGCCGTAGCCGGTGCCACGCTCCATCCCGAACACGGCCGCGCGGCCGAACGCCTGCGCGAGCATCGCGCCGCTGCGGTCCCTGCTGCCGGTGTCGACGGCCACCACCCGCTGCACCGGCCTGGTCTGGCTCGCCACCGCCTGCGCGACACGCGGAAGCCACGCGGCTCCGTCATGGGCGACGATCACCGCGGTAACAATGTCTTGGCTGTGCGTGCTGTCTGGTGACACGTATCCGCTTGCTGATCGGTGTGGTCACCTGCGCAGGCAGGCTTGCCCCCTGGCGTCCCGGCGGGGTCGGGGTCCGCGGTGAACAATACGCGAACCCATGGTGGGCAGGCAGGCAGACTGCGAACACCGCCCAGTGGCACGACCCGCCCAGGTCCGGGGATCGCCAGAGGGTCACCCGGACGCGGACTGAAAACGCCGCGTCCGGGTAACACCTCTGCCGATCCTGGCCCGGGAAGGCCAGCGAGCAGGGTAACGCGACTCGCTCGGCGAGCACAGTTCAGCCAGTCCGCCCGCTCACGCGTAGCCGCGCTTGAGGCGGCGGCGTTCTCGTTCGGAGAGGCCTCCCCAGATGCCGAACCGTTCATCGTGCTCTAGCGCGTACTCCAGGCATTCGGCCCGGACTTCACAGGTCCGGCACACCTTCTTTGCCTCCCGGGTGGAGCCGCCTTTCTCGGGGAAGAAGGCCTCTGGGTCCGTCTGCGCACACAGCGCACGGTCCTGCCAGGCCAGCCCCTCAGCGTCGTCCACGCCGATAGTGAAGATGTCGAACCCGAGCGGGACGACCTCAGTCACGGCGCACCTCACCTGCCTCCCGAAACCCCGTCTATGCGCGTACCTCCCCCTGGGCACGCGAACTACACAAGTGAAATTACACGCGCGTGTCCTTCGCTACGTCAAGCGGGATCCGTGATATTGAGTTCAGGTTGCCCGGGATAACGCGGTTAGTCCGGCCCGGAATCCTGGGATCACAGGCTGTCCGGGACCCCGTTCCGCGGCTTCCCGGGGGGCGGACGGCGGGCCCCCGGTCCCGGTTGCCAGACTTGCCGTCATGCGCATCATCGTGCCCGCCGGCGGCGTCGGCGGCGCCCGCTTCCTGCGCGGGCTCATCGCCGAAGCACCCGATGCCGAGATCACCGTCATCGGGAACACCGGCGACGACATCACCCTCTTCGGCCTGCACGTGTCCCCCGACCTGGACACCGTGATGTACACCCTCGGCGGCGGCATCGACGAGGAGCAGGGCTGGGGCCGGGCCAAGGACTCCTACCGGGTCCTGGAGGAACTCGCCGCCTACGGCGCGGGCCCGGACTGGTTCCGCCTGGGCGACGCCGACATCGCCACGCACCTGCACCGGACCAGCATGCTGGCGGCCGGGCTGCCGCTGTCGGCCGCCACCGCCGTGCTGTGCCAGCGCTGGCGGCCCGGCGTGACGCTGCTGCCGATGTCCGACGACCGGGTCGAGACCCACGTTCTGCTGGGCGGCGACCAGGCCGGGCGGACCGTGCACTTCCAGGAGTGGTGGGTGCGGATGGGCGCGGGCGTGCCTGCGGCGGGCTTCGACTTCGCCGGCGCGGCGCAGGCCTCCCCCGCGCCCGGGGTGCTCGAAGCGCTGGCCGCGGCCGATGTCGTCCTGCTGCCGCCGTCCAATCCCGTGGTGAGCATCGGCACGATCCTGGCCGTGCCGGGGATCGCCGCGGCGATGCGCGCCAAGACCGTGGTGGGGGTGTCGCCGATCATCGGCGGCGCGCCGGTGCGCGGCATGGCCGACAAGTGCCTCGCCGCCCTTGGCGTGCCGGCGTCCGCCGTCGGCGTGGCCGCGCACTACGGGCCCGGACTGCTCGACGGCTGGCTGGTCGACGAGCAGGACAAGGCAGCGGCCGACGCGCCGGAGCTGGCCGGCATCGCCGTCCGCGCGATGCCGCTGTACATGAGCAGCCCGGCCAAGACCGCGGCGATCGCCCGCGCCGCCCTCGACCTGGCCCTGGAACTCCGCCGGTGAGCTGGCCGCCGCTCAGGGAGGCGGTGAAATGAGCCTGACGATCACCCCGGTCGAGGGGCTGCCCGAGATCACGGCCGGGGCGGATCTGGCTGGGCTGATCGCGGCCGCGGCGCCGGACCTGGCCGACGGTGACGTCCTCGTCGTCACCTCCAAGATCGTCAGCAAGGCCGAGGGCCGGGTCGTCCGGGCTGATCGGGAGGCCGCCATCGACGCGGAGGCGGTCCGCTTGGTGGCCCGCCGCGGGGAGACCCGCATCGTGGAGACCCGGCACGGGCTCGTCCTCGCGGCCGCCGGCGTGGACGCCTCCAACACTCCCCCGGGAACGGTGGTGCTGCTCCCCGAGGACCCGGACGCGTCCGCGCGCGGGCTGCGCAAGGGGCTGCGCGACCGGCTGGGGGTAAACGTCGCCGTGCTCATCACCGACACGCTGGGCCGGCCGTGGCGCAACGGGCAGACCGACGCGGCGATCGGCGCCGCGGGCTTGCTGCCGCTGCGCGACCATCGGGGCGGTACCGACACGTTCGGCATGCCGCTGGAGGTGACCGTCGCCGCGGTGGCCGACGAACTCGCGGGCGCGGCCGACCTGGTCAAGGAGAAGACCAAACAGATCCCGGTGGCCATCGCGCGCGGCCTGGCGGGCCTGGTCACCGACGCCGACGGCCCGGGCGCCCGGGCGCTGGTCCGGCCCTCGGCCGAGGACATGTTCCGGTTCGGCTCGGCCGACGTGCTCGCCGCCCGCCGGACCGTGCGGGACTTCACCGGCCAGCCTGTCGACCCCGCCGCGGTCGAAAGGGCCGTCGCGGCCGCGATCACCGCGCCGGCGCCGCACCACTCCACGCCGTGGCGGTTCGTCGTGGTGCGGTCGCCGGGCGTGCAGGCCGAGTTGCTCGACGACATGCTCGCGGCCTGGATCGCCGACCTGCGCGGCGACGGGTTCACCGAGCAGCAGATCGCCCGCCGGGTGCGCCGCGGCGAGCCGCTGCGCCGGGCCCCGCTGCTGATCGTGCCCTGCCTGCACGCCGAGGCCGCGCACGAATACCCCGATGACCGGCGCAACGCCGCCGAGCGGGAGATGTTCCTGGTGGCCATCGGCGCGGCCGTGCAGAACCTGCTGGTCGCCCTGGCCGTCGAGGGGCTCGGTTCGTGCTGGGTGTCCAGCACGATGTTCTGCCGCCCGGTCGTGGCCAAGGCGCTCGCCCTGCCCGAGACCTGGGAGCCCATGGGCGCCATAGGCGTAGGCCACCCAGCAACCCCACCCCCCGACCGCCCACCGCGGAACGTGTTCGACTTCATGATGACCCGCTGACCATGCGCCGCCAGGCCAACCCCGCTGCCAGCCTCGACTTATCCACTGGATAAGTCGAATAGAGGTGCATGGCTGGCCTGACGCCTGACGCCGGCCCCGGCTGGATCCAGGCCCACCGCAGTGCACGGCTGGCCTGAGGGATACGGCTAACGCGGAACCACGTGCGGTTGAGTACCCCGGACGGGCCAGGCCCGCCCCGAATGCTCGGGACGGGCCTGGAGAGCCGGCTATACGGCCTTAGGAGACTTTCACCGTTGTAGCCGCTGAAGCGATTCCGTTGGCGATCACGACCAGCGTGCTCTTGCCCGTCGGCGTGCCCGCCGGGAGGGTGAACTTGGTCGAGGACTTGGTGCCGGGGGCGACAGAGACCGAGGTCCAGTTGCTGGTCCGGGCGTAGGTCACCACGCCGGTAGCGGAGTTGGTGATCCGTACCACGGGGAAGTTGGTGGCGTCCTGGACGTCGTCACCGTAGGCGCTTCCCTGGTCCAGCCCGGCGAGCTGCTTGCCGGACAGGGTGTAGGTGTGCCCCCGGTCCAGCGTCGTCGAGCTCAGGGACGTGATCGAGGGCCGCCACGACGCCTTCGGCGTGCCGCCGGCCGTGTAGACCAGCAGCTCGCGGAAGCCGTCGTTGAACAGCACCTGGCCGTTCGGCAGGTCCAGCATCCGCGTGGCGTACGAGGTGTCCTTCGGCGCGTTGGGCACGTCCGGGATCTGGGTGATCGTGTTCGAGCTCGCGTGGTAGACGAAGAAGTGCGTCGGCACGTTGTACACGCACGCGCTGGCGTCGAAGAGCACGTCTCCATCCGGGAGGGTCGCCCCCGGTCCGTCGGTGGCGTCGTACTCCTTCCCGCCGATGGGCTTGATCATCGGCCCGGCGGTCCACGTGCCGGGGGTCCCGGCCTTGAAGTGATACAGCGCGTTCTGCGTGCTCGCGTCCGTGGTGCACTTAGTCGGGAACTCCGTCGTGATGGGGGCCACGCCGCCGCCGACCACAAACGTGTTGCCGCCCGGCATCTCGTTCTGCGGCCCGAGCTCGACGACCGGGAACAGATTGACAGGATTGCCGTTCGGGGCCATGGCTCCCGCGAATGACCAGGACTTGGTGCTGGGGTGGAAGAGCTGGGCCTGCGGCAGCGCCCAGGTTTCGACCGTCAGCAGCTGGCCGTTCGGCTCCAGGGTCCAGCCCTCTTCGTCGTTGGGATCCTCCTTCCCTATCGCCGGTATCACCGTCCACTTCATGGTCTTCGCGTTGAGCAGCGCGTCATTGATGGTGGCTTCGGGATTCGTGAGGCAGGTGTTGCACGGGTGCTCGAGCATGAAGGTGCCGTTGGGCAGGACCTCGCTCGCGGCGTCCCCGATGTTCGTCCAGCCCGGTGGCGGCGCGACGGAAGCCCAGGTGTTGGTCACCGGGTTGTAGATCGCGCCCTGGTTCGTCCACACCGCCGGCGCCTTGTTGTACTCGCCGCCCTCGACGATCATGCGCCCGTCCGGCAGGATCGCCGACCCGAAGTACAGCGGCGCATACCCGCCCGGCATCGACGGGATCTTGCTCCACGTCCCGTCGACGTAGCTGCCCTTCGAGTTCGGGGTGAGCTTGTACCACGCGGACGTTGCGGCGATGTGGTTGTTGTCCGGCTCGTCGTGAACCAGCACCGTCCCGTTGCTCTCCAGCAGCATCGTGCCCGGCGTCTTGAACGGCGGCGGGTTCTTCAGCGGCGTCCAGGGCGACGGCACGCCGCGGGGGCTATACGGCTTCTGCCCCGACGGCTTCGGACGGCCCAGCGGCGGGTCGGCTCGCAGCCAGCTATGCGCGGACGCCTTACCGGCCGGGGCCTTGCTGAGCGGATGCGCGGACGCGGCAGGCGTGGCGGCAAGCACCATCGCCAGCGCTGGCACAACGGCAGCCATGCCTGCGAGCACGGCAGATCGACGGCGTACTGTCATCAAGGCCCTCCTAGGGTTTGGTTTCGGCGGCCGCACGCCATCAAGCCTGTGGTTCTGCCGCATTCGTGGCAACCCAGCAAGGAAGGTCGTAATCCAGCCGGTATGTGGCTGGCTTGCGCCACGCCAACCCCGCTGCCAGCACCGACGTGTCCGTTGGGTAAGCCGGATGGCGCATTTGGTTGGCATGACGTCTCAGACTGACCGCGGCTGGCGCCGGGCCCGCCGGGTTACGTGGCTGGCTTGCGGGCTGCGGCTAGCGCGGGACCAGACGCAGTTGGTTACCCCGGACGGAGTCGCACACGCCGTCGCTCAGAGCCGCCGCCGCCAGGCGTTCTGCTGGCGGATTTTCATAGAGGGTTGTCCGCTGCCGGATCGGCCTGCCGAGCGGGGCGGCCAGCGCGGCGATCTGGCTGATTGTCTTGTACGAGCCGTTTTGCGACCCGGCCATCCGGCTGATGGTCTCTTCCATCAGGGTCCCGCCGAGGTCGTTGACGCCTCCGGCGAGCATGTCGCGGCAGGCCTCGTCGCCGAGCTTGACCCAGGAGCACTGGATCGAGCCGATCGCGCCGTGCAGCAGGATCCGCGACACCGCGTGCACGGCCCGGTTCTCCCGCCGGGTGGGCCCCGGGCGGGCCAGTCCGGCCAGGTAGATGGGCGAGCTTGCGTGCACGAACGGGAGCAGCACGAACTCGGTGAAGCCGCCGGTGCGCTCCTGGATGCCGCGGATCACCCGCAGGTGCGCCACCCAGTGCGCCGGCGTGTCCACGTGCCCGTACATCATCGTCGCGGTGGTCCGGATGCCCAGTTCGTGCGCGGTGGTGATCACCTCGATCCACGCGGCGGCGGGCAGCTTGCCCTTGGTGAGCACCCACCGCACGTCGTCGTCCAGGATCTCGGCGGCCGTGCCCGGCAGCGAGCCCAGGCCCGCCTCACGGGCCCGGACCAGCCAGTCCCGTACGCTCAGGCCGGTCCGCGCCGCCCCGTTGCTCACCTCCATCGGTGAGAACGCGTGCACGTGGATGTCCGGGCAGCGGCGCTTGACCTCGGCGGCCAGGTCGAAGTACGCGGTCCCGGGCAGGTCGGGGTGGATGCCGCCCTGCATGCACACCTCGGTGGCGCCGGCCTGCCAGGCCTCCTCCGCCCGGTCGGCGACCTGGGACAGCGAGAGCGTGTAGGCGTCGGCGTCGGTGCGGCGCTGGGCGAACGCGCAGAACCGGCACCCGGTGTAGCACACGTTCGTGAAGTTGATGTTGCGGGTGACCACGTACGTGACGTCGTCGCCGGCCACGTCCCGGCGCAGCCCGTCGGCCAGCGCGGTGAGCGCGTCCAGCTCCGGCCCGCCGGAGTCGAGCAGGGCCAGCGCCTCCCCGTCGGAGATCCCCGCCGGGTCGCGTTCGGCCGCGCGCAGGGCGGCCACGACCTCGGGACGCATTTTTGGTGCCTTACGCCTGTCGGCCGGCGCACCGGGGCGCCGCGCCATCCGGGGCTGGCCGTCACCCGCCCGGGCAGCGGGGTCGATCCGCGCCGCCACCTCGTCCCAGTCGCCGTACACCTCGGCGAAGTCGTCCCGCCGGTCCGAGGTCCGCCCGGTGGTGTCGATCGTGACGTACAGGTCGGTGCGGCCGGACGACTCGCCCCAGCCGCCGTCCGGTTCCTGCCAGGGCAAGCCGCGCGGGATCGCGTCCGCGCGGGCCAGCCCGGTTGCCGGGTCGGCCAGCGCCGCCACGTGCGCCGCCAGCCGCGGGTCCAGCCACGGCTCGCGCAGGTAGCCGGGGTAGATCGTGAGCCGTTCGGCCAGGGTCATCCCGGCGGCCCTGGTGCGCCGGGCAAGCTCGTCGATCTGCGGCCACGGCCGCTCGGGGTTGACGTGGTCCGGGGTGAGCGGCGACACGCCGCCCCAGTCGTCGATGCCGGCCGCCAGGATCAGCCGGTACTGCTTGCCGATGAGGTTCGGCGGCGCCTGGATCCGCGCGGCCGGGCCGAGCACGAGCCGGGCCACGGCGATCGTCGCGGCCAGGTCGTCCAGTTCGGCGTCGGGAGCGTTGCGCATCTTGGTGTCCGGCTTGGCCCGGAAGTTCTGCACGATGACTTCCTGGATGCCGCCGTACTCCCGGGCGACCCTGCGGATGGCGAACAGCGACTCGGCGCGTTCCGCGCGGGTCTCGCCGATGCCGATGAGGATGCCGGTGGTGAACGGGACCGAGGACCGGCCGGCGTCCTCCAGGACCCGCAGCCGCACCGCGGGGTCCTTGTCCGGGCTGCCGTAGTGCGGCCCGCCCTTGTCGGTGAACAGCCGGGCCGCGGTGGTCTCCAGCATCATGCCCATGGACGGGGCCACCGGCTTGAGCCGCTGGAAGTCCCGCCAGGTCAGCACGCCGGGGTTGAGGTGCGGAAGCAGGCCGGTCTCTTCGAGCACCCGGATGGCCATCGCCCGGACGTAGGACAGCGTGTCGTCGTAGCCGTTCTGGTCGAGCCAGTCGCGCGCCGCGGCCCATCGGTCCTCGGGCCGGTCGCCGAGGGTGAACAGGGCCTCCTTGCAGCCCAGGGCGGCACCCTGCCGGGCGATCGCGAGCACCTGGTCCGGGGACAGGTAGGGGCTGTCCAGCCGGCCCGGCACCGTGGCGAACGTGCAGTACCCGCACCGGTCCCGGCACAGCCGGGTGACCGGGATGAACACCTTGCGCGAGTAGGTGATGACGCCGGGGCGCCCGGCGGCGGCGAGCCCCGCGTCCCTGGTCCGCCCGGCGTAGCCGAGCAGCCGGTCCAGGTCCTCCCCGCGCGCGTGCAGCAGCGTGGCCGCCTCGCCCAGGTCGAGCGGTTTGCCGTCCCTGGCCCGGGCCAGGGACCGCCGCATCGCGTTGTCCGTGGGAGTGCTGTCGGCAGGGCCCGGGGGCTGCGCGCCGGGGCCGCGCGCGTCAAGGCTCATTTCCTCACCCTACGGTGCACCCTTCCGCTGGCCGGCAGCCGCCGCCTCGGTCCCGGCCGGTGCCGGCCGTGCCGTCGGCGGCCGGCGACGGCGGCCGGTGCAGCCGGCCCTCGGCGGTCTGGCCGGTGCAACAACGAGGACGTCATGGCCGCGCGGAATGTGACGCGCGGTGTCCTCGGCGCTGGCCTTGGGCGGATCACGCCTCGGCGCTGCTGACCTCGTCGGGGTGGACCTGGCCGAAGGCCAGCGCGCCGGCGGTCTCGTAGCTGTGCATGACCACGCCGCTGGCGGTGGACCGGGTGCCGGTCAGGCGCATCGTGGCCGGTGGGGTGCCGTCGGCGAACAGTCGCGTGCCGCGGCCCAGGACCACGGGGAAGATGACCAGGTTGTAGCCGTCGACGAGGCCGTGGCCCTGCAGGAAGTGCACCAGCGCGGCGCTGCCGTGGACCTGCAGTTCCCGGCCCGGCGCCTTCTTGAGCTCGGCCACGTGCTGGGCGATGTCACCGCGGACGGGCACCGAGTTTGCCCAGGACAGCTCCGTGAGCGTGCTCGTGACGACGTGCTTGGGCAGGGAGTTCAGCGCGACGCCGACCCGGTTGGCGGGGTCGGTCACCGACGGCCAGAAGCCGGCCATCGCCTCGTAGGTCCGCCGCCCGAGCAGGATCGCGTCCGCCTTGTCGAAGACCTCGTTCATGTACTGGCCGGTGTCCTCGTCGAACAGCGGGGGCAGCCAGCCGCCCAGGTCGAAGCCGCCCCTGGGGTCCTCCTGCGGGGCGCCGGGGCTCTGCATGACGCCGTCCATGGTCACGAAGGTGGTCACTGTCAGCCGCATGGCTCGCTCCTTGTCGTCCTGGCCGGCGCCCGCTGCGTGGGGCCGGCTCTCACCCTGGTTACGAACCGGTCCCCCGGGAATCGACAGCATCCGCTGATCGGCCGGCCTTCCTGGCCGTCGTCTCCCGCCCGGCGCCGCTCACGCCGCCTCGCCTCCTCGTGCACGCCAGCAGGAAAGTGATCGTTGCCACAACGATCACGAATGACCGGGTGCGCCGGCGGGGCCAGGCCGCGGAGCCACCACCCGCTGCCTATCGGGGTTGGCATCCATTAGTACGATCTCGTATAATCCGATATCGTGACATCTGAGAAGATAGGTCGCGATGATCATGGTGGCGGCCGGTGCGGGAGCGCGGTTTGAGCACCGGCCGGCAGCGGGACTCGGCTCGTTAGATGCGGCGGTAGTCGCGCGGGGCGTTGCGGGGGCCGCGCCGGGGCGGGCCCATCCCGCTCAGCACCAGCAGGCGGGCCGCGCGGTGCCGGTGCCCGGCGTAGGGGGCGAGGAGTTCCAGCATGCCCGCGTCGTCGGTCTTCTGCCTACTTAGCGCCCAGCCGACGATCGACGGCAGGTGATAGTCGCCGACGGACACCGCGTCGGGGTCGCCGCAGGCGCGCTGGCGGATCTCGGCTGACGTCCATGGCCCGATGCCGGTCTGCGACTGCAACCGCCGGTCCGCCTCCGCCGGGGGCATCGCGGCGATCTCCTCCAGCCGGTGGGCGACCCGGGCCGCGCCGATAATGGTCCGGGCCCGGACCAGTTCCACCCCGGCCCGGTGCCACTCCCAGGTCGGGATCAGCGCCCAGGTACGCGGCGGAGGGCACACCCGCATCCCGGGCGGCGCGGGCCCCGGCGGCGTCCCGCCGAACCGGTGCAGCAGCAGCCGCCAGGCCCGGGTGGCCTCCGAGCCGACCACCTTCTGCTCGAGCACGGCGGGTATGAGCGCCTCGAACACCCGGCCCGACCGGCCGATCCGCAAACCCTGGTGCAGCCGGAACATCTCGCCTACCAGCGGGTGGACCGGCTGGAACTCGCCCGGGCGGTCTTCGGCGCCGAGCAGCCCCGGGAGGCTGCCGAGCAGCCAGGCCGCCCCCGGGCCCCACGCCATCGCATGGACGATGGGCCGCCCGCCCGCGGCGTCCTCAGTCTCCCCGGCTCCGACCTCGCCGACCGCGCTCCCAGCCCCCGTCACGGCCCCAGCGCCGATCGCGGCCTCGGCGTCAGCCGCACCCTCGGCGTCAGCCGCACCGCTGACCTCAGCCGTGCCCCCAGCCGCAACCACGACCCCGAGCCCAGTGGCCTCTCCGACCCCAGCCGCCACACCAGCCCCACGCGAACCTCCGGCCCCAGCAAGGCCATCGGCCTCTGCCGAGCCGACGGGGCCGGGAGTCACCCGCACCCACAGCGTGGCCGCGCCATCGGGGGTAAGCGACGTGCGCCACGCCGCGCCAGACGCGTCGGTCTGGTACGCGGGATCGCCCCGGCCACGCCGGTGGACGCCCAGCGTGCGGGCCAGATCGAGGGGGAACGGCGGCTGCCAGCACCAGGTGAGCGCGCCTACGGGAGACGGCGGTGCCGACGGCGGCCCTGGCGCCCGGACCCCGGCCCACGCGGCCAGCCGAGGTGCCGGGACGAGCCCG
Source organism: uncultured Actinomycetes bacterium (assembly GCA_963703605.1). GTDB lineage: Bacteria > Actinomycetota > Actinomycetes > Streptosporangiales > Streptosporangiaceae > DASXKD01. Next base: position 119 of record CAVPFC010000021.1, on the reverse strand, counting down.
CGCCGTGCCGACAGCGCGCCGGACCGCAGCCCCAGACCCGGCTCGCGCATGGGGAGAGAGTACCCGCCGGCGGAGCCGCCGGGCCGGAGACGCGCAGGCTGCCCCGGCCATGTTCGCGT
>CAVPFC010000020.1:0-16503 GCA_963703605.1 uncultured Actinomycetes bacterium | reverse complement strand
AACGATCGCTGCCCCACGCTCAGCACCGTGGCGTCCAGCCCCACGGCCAGCACGCCCAGCGTGAGCCCGCCCAGGGCCCACCACTTCGCGTTCGCTCCCCCGCGTCCGGTGATCGCACTCATGACACCCACCTCCATCCAGTGGTTGCTATAATTTGAATGCTACTTTCATTTTCAAGAAGAACGCAAGAGTTAGCGGCTAGCAAGTTCTGCCCGCCCGGAGCCCCGCGCCGGGGATGCGATGAGTCCTGCGCCGCCGTACCGTCTACTGATCGGGCGGCTGGTGTACGCCCACGACAGGGAGGCAGACAACGATGACGGCTTCAGGCCTGTCGCCGGTACGGCTCGGTCGGCTGCGCGAGGTGCTGGCCAGGCATGTCGCCTCCGGCGAGGTGCCCGGCCTGGTCGCGCTGGTGGCCCGGCGCGGCGAGGTGCACGTGGTGGCGCTCGGCACCACCGAGGCGGGCGGCGCCGCGCCGATGCGGCGTGACGCGATCTTCCGGATCGCCTCGGTCAGCAAGCAGATCGCGGCCGTGGCGGCGATGACCCTGGTGGAGGACTGCCGGCTGCGGCTGGACGACCCGGTGGACGGCCTGCTGCCGGAACTGGCCGACCGCAAGGTCCTCCGGCACCCCGGCGCCCAGCTCGGCGACACGGTTCCCGCCAACCGGCCGATCACCGTGCGCGACCTGTTCACGTTCCGGCTGGGCCTGGGCGCGGTGACGGAGCCGCCGGGGACGTACCCGATCCAGGCGGCCCTGGAGGAGGCCGGGCTGGAGCCGGGCCCCGACTCACCCCCGATCGAGCCGGACGAGTGGATGAAGCGGATCGGCACCATGCCCCTGATGTACCAGCCCGGGGAGAAGTTCCTGTACCACACCGGCTCCGACGTCCTCGGGGTGCTGATGGCCCGGGTCACCGGGCAGCCGCTGGCGGAGGTCCTGGCCGAGCGCGTGCTCGGCCCGCTCGGCATGACCGACACCGGGTTCCACGTGCCCGCCGAGAAGCTCGGCCGGCTGCCCGCCGCCTACGAGCCCGATCCGCAGACCGGGGCGCTGACGCTGGCCGACGACCCGCGGCAGAGCCGGTGGGGCCGGCCGCCCGCCTTCCCGTCCGCGGGCGGCGGGCTGGTGTCCACCGCCGACGACCTGCTGGCGTTCTGCAGCATGATGCTGAACAAGGGCCGGTACCGCGGGGAGCGCATCCTGTCCAGGCCGGCGGTCGAGCTGATGACCAGCGACCAGCTCACCGCCGAGCAGAAGGCCGAGAACGACATATTCTTCGACGGCAGGAGCGGCTGGGGGCTCGGGTTCCACGTGATCACCCGGCGGGAGACCCTCCAGGGCTCCCCCGGCCGGTTCGGCTGGAACGGCGGCACGGGCACCTCCGTCTACACCGACCCGGCCGAGGAACTGATCGGGATCCTGCTGACCCAGCGGTACATGACCTCGCCGGGGCCGCCCCCCGTGTTCCGCGACTTCTGGACGTCCGCCTACCAGGCCATCGACGACTGAGCGTCCCAGCCGGGCGGGATACTCAGTCGGCCGTTGCCACCGTCCCGGAGGCGTGGTCCTGGCGGATGGTCAGCCGGCCGTGGTGCCCGGTGAGCATCCCGCCCGAGCCGGTCACCGGGTTCTGCATCTTGCCCCGCTCGGTGACGATGCCGAGCAGCGCCGCGCGCAGCTTCGCCGGGTCCCCGTCCACCGTGCCAGTGAGCTGCCGGAACGACGCGGCGTCCAGGTTCAGCCGGTCCACCCGGACCCGGGTCTCGTCCGGCCACAGTTCCGGGCTCGGGTCCAGCCGCCAGGCGGCCTGGGGCAGCGCCCCGGCCGGCTCGATGACCCGGTGCAGTCCCAGCGGCGATCCGGGCAGCTCACGAGTCACGGCGCACCCACGTCGATTCGGGAAGTCTTATCGCGGCAGGCTATTATCTCACAAAGTTCTTTCGTATGCTTCCTCTATACAAGGCTATCGTCCCGATTCCATGCCTCTGAACGGTGGTGACCCGTGATCGAACAGCCCTACGTGTACCGGCGCACCGAACTCGCCGAGCCGGACTGGACCCGCTTCCCCGGCTGGGCGCGGGTGACCAGGGACGAGTGGGAGTCCGTCCAGTGGCAGCGGGCGCACTGCGTGAAGAACCTCCGCCAGCTCCAGGAGGTGCTTGGCGGCGGGCTGTCCGAGGCGTTCTGCGCCGACCTGCTCGCCGACCAGCGGGAGCGGGCCACCATGTCGATGCTGGTGCCGCCCCAGATGGTCAACACGATGGCGCCCGGCGTGGCGGCGGACGAGGCCACCTTCACCGACGCGCTCTACGCCGACCCGGTGCGCAGGTACATGATCCCGGTGTTCAGCGACCGGCGGCCCGACTGGCCGTCGCACCCGTACGCGACCAGGGACTCGCTGCACGAGGCGGAGATGTGGGCGGTGGAGGGGCTGACCCACCGCTACCCGACCAAGGTGCTCGCCGAGGTGCTGCCCACCTGTCCCCAGTACTGCGGTCACTGCACCCGCATGGACCTGGTGGGGAACCCGACCCCGGTGGTGGCCAAGCACAAGTTCGCCGCGCCGCGGGAGGACCGGCTCGCCGCCATGATCACCTACCTCAAGGCCACCCCGGGGGTCCGGGACGTGGTGGTGTCCGGCGGCGACGTGGCCAACCTGCCCTGGCCCCGGCTGGAGGCCTTCGTCGGCGCGCTGCTGGACGTGGACAACGTCCGGGACATCCGGCTGGCCACCAAGGCGCTGATGGGGCTGCCGCAGCACTGGCTCAGCGACGAGGTCAGGGCGGGCATGGCGCGCCTCGGCACGACCGCGCGCGAGCGCGGGGTCAGCATCGCGATTCACACGCACGTCAACGCGGCCCAGTCGGTGACGCCGCTGGTGGCCCGGGCCACCCGGGCGATGCTCGACACCGGCATCCGGGACGTGCGCAACCAGGGCGTGCTGCTGCGCGGGGTGAACGACAGCGCCGCGGCCCTGCTCGACCTGTCTTTCGCGCTGCTCGACGGGGCGAACATCATGCCCTACTACTTCTACATGTGCGACATGATCCCGGGCAGCGAGCACTGGCGGCTCGCCCTGTCCGAGGCTCAGGCGCTCCAGCATCAGCTCATGGGGTACCTGCCCGGGTTCGCCACGCCGCGGATCGTCTGCGACGTGCCCTACGTGGGCAAGCGCTGGGTGCACCAGGTGTCCAGGTACGACACCCGGCTGGGGATCTCGTACTGGACCAAGAACTACCGGACCGCGGTCGAGGCCGACGACCCGCTCGCGCTGCACCGCGAGTACCCGTACTACGACCCGATCTACACCCTGCCCGCCGAGGGCCAGCAGTGGTGGCTCGACCGGTCCCACGACGAGGCCGAGGCCGGCGTCACGGCGGCCGGGTAAGCGCCGGCAGGTTCCGGGACGTCACGCCCGCCCGGTGACAGCGTCCAGCGCGGCGACCGGCACCACCGCCGCGGCGAACAGCGGCAGCGCCCCGGCCACGGCGAACGCGGCCGGGTAACCGGCCGCGCCGATCAGCACGGCGACGAGCGGGGGCGTCGCGGCGGCCACGATGTTCTGCCCGGTGTTCTGGATGCCGAGGGCCCTGCCCGCCCACTGCGGCCCGGCGTACTCGGCCACGGCGGTGAAGGCGAGCCCGTTGGTGCTGACCGCCAGTACGGCGGCGCACAGCAGCGCGGGCACCGCGAGCGGCGAGGCCGCCCTGGCCGCAATGGCAAGCAGCACCAGGCTGGCCGAGATGGCCAGCGCCAGGATGCGCATGGGGCGCATGCGGCTGCCCACCCGGTCGGACCAGTAGCCGGCCACCAGGCGCGACGCGGCGCCGCCGGTGGTGGCCACCGCGAGCACCGACCCGGCGGCGGTGGCGGGCCAGTGGCGGTCCGCCACCAGGAAGATGAGCGCGAACGTGGCGACCGTGAACTGCGGCACGACGAGCAGCGCGCTCGCCGCGTGGATCCGCCACAGCGCGGCGGCGCGGTACGGCGAGCGGGCCCGCGCCGCGCTGCCGCGGGCCTTGACCGCCGGATCCCGGACCACCGCTACCACCAGGGCGGCTGCGGCCAGGCAGAATACGCCGAGGAAGGTGAGTGCCGCGGGCAGCCCGTGCGCCGCGAGCGACGGCAGCGTCACCGCCGCCACCGCGACTCCGAGCGGCTGGGAGCTTTGCCGGATGCCCATCGCCAGGCCGCGCTCGGCGGCCGCGAACCAGGCGAGGATGAGCCGCCCGCTCGCCGCGTACACCGAAGCGCCGGCCGCCCCGGCGGCCACCAGGCACGCTGCCAGCATGGCCGTCGTGTGCGCCTGGGTGGCGGCGAGCAGCACGGCGCCCGCGGCGGCCAGCCCGCTGGTCAGGACCAGGCGCTCACCCCAGCGGTCGGCGGCCGCGCCCCACGCGACCAGGGTGAGCAGCAGCCCGGCCGTCGGGCAGGCGACGAGGACGCCGGCCTCCTCCAGCGACAGGCCGTGCGCCCGCAGGGCCGGGATCAGGTAGGCCAGCCCGTACTGGAACGTGGACCCCGCGGTCAGCGCGACCGTGCCGGCCGCGAGCACCAGCCAGCGCCGGGACCCGCCGCGGCGGCCCGCGTCGCCCGGCCCTTCGCCTGCCCCGCCGGCGCCGCCCACCGGGCCGGGGCCCGGTGCCGTGGCCCTGGCCACATCGCCGGTTTCATCCACATAGTGACAATATCTGCCCGTATATTGAGACGAGGGCGAGCCCCGCCCGAGCGCCCCCGGTACCGCGCTTCGTGCAACGGGTCCCACGACGAAACCAGACCCGCTACCTGACCGGCGCTTGAGCAGATGGCGCCTGACGTTAGACGGGGAAATCCCTCCCGGGGGTGGGACCCGGGAGGGATTCTGGTGCTAGGACTGGCTAGAAACCACTGTTGATGAGGGCGTTGGCGAAGCGCGCGAACGCCGCCTGGGTCTTCGGTCCGGGATTGCCGTCGATCTCGTTGCTGGGGTAGCCGTAGTTCGTCAGAAGGCGCTGGAGCGCTTCCACTGTGAGGGGCCCGACGATGCCGTCGATGTTGCCGCTGTAGCCCCAGTACTGCTTGAGTTCGCGCTGGAAGGCCTTCCAGCTGTTGGGACCCAACTGCCCGTCGACCGTGCCGGCGTTGTACCCGTAGTAGTCGAGCCAGACCTGAACGGCCTTGGCTTGTGTGATGCTCAGGCCGAGGTTGACCACTGCGCGCGGGGTAACGGCACGCTGGCTGTTCACCGCTGGCTTACCGGTTCCGGGCTCCAAAAGGCGGTAGGAGCAGGTCGCTCCCGAGGGGCAGCCGTTGGCTGCCACCTTCCCCGTATGGGGGACTGCCACGGGGGAGCTGTGGGCCGAGGCCATCGCTGGCGCGGTCATGCCGAGCATAGCGATGGCGGAGGCCATTGTTGCGCCGATGATGGCAAAGCGAAGCCTCATGGTCTTCCTTTCCCATGTAGACTGGTGGAATTCGACCACGTGATTGACACCGGCGGCGTCGCTGCCGTTCCCCCGGCGCCTCCCGGGCGGTTACCGACTCCCGGTGGGCGTGGCCATAGGCCCGATCGAATCAGTGACGCCCCAGAATCGCCAGAGCACGAATGGCGCACAAATGGCGCACGCAAGCGGCTGATCTGCATAAATATGTGGCCCGGAATGGGCGGCTAGGCGTAAACTGACATCGGTGGGCTGGCTGGACCACTACGGAGGGCGATGCTGGCCGTGGCCGACGATGCCCGAGCCGGGCGCGCCGTACGACGAGACCGGCTGGCCACGCGCCGCAGGGCGCTCGGACTGACCCAGGAAGACCTGGCCATCCTGCTGGAGGTCGAGCGGTCCACGGTCGTGCGCTGGGAACGCGGCACCACACAACCGCTGCCGTGGCTCTGGCCCAAGCTCGCCAGGGCGCTCCAGATCCCGGCCGCCCAGCTCGAGGCGCTGCTGGGCGGCGCCGCCCCGGACCGGCCAGGGCCGGCCGCGCCGCCGGTGCCGCGGCAGCTTCCTCCCGCCGCGGCGCATTTCACCGGCCGCACCGCCGAGCTGGAGACCCTGACCCGGACGCTGGACGATGTCGGTGCGGGCGCACCGGGGACGGTGGTGATCAGCGCCATCGGCGGCCCCGCCGGGGTGGGCAAGACGGCGCTGGCGCTGCGCTGGGCGCACCAGATCGCCGGCCGGTTTCCCGACGGGCAGCTGCACGTGAACCTGCGCGGCTTCGGCCCCTCCGCCGTCCCGGCCACCCCCGCGCAGGCGATCCGCGGGTTCCTTGACGCACTCGGCGTGCCACCTGAGCAGGTCCCGCCGCTGCCGGAGGCGCAAGCGGGCCTGTACCGCAGTCTGCTGGCGGACCGGCGGCTGCTGCTCGTACTGGACAACGCCCGGGACGAGGAGCAGGTCCGGCCGCTGCTGTCGGCCAGCCCCGGCAGCCTGGTGCTGGTCACCAGCCGCAACCAGCTATCCGGGCTGGCCGCCGCCGACGGCGCCCGGCTGCTCAGCCTGGACATCCTCAGCCACGGCGAGGCCGTGCAGCTGCTGACCGCCCGGCTCGGCGCAAGGCCCGCGCCGCCGCCGAGCCGGAAGCGGTCGGCCGAGATCGCCGTCTTGTGCGCGTGCCTGCCGCTGGCGCTGACGGTCGCCGCGGCCCGGGCCGCGGCCCGGCCCGGGTTCCCGCTGGCGGCCCTGGCCGCTGAGCTGCGCGACGCGGCGGGCCGCCTGGACGCACTCGACGTCGGTGACCCCGCCGCCAGCGTGCGGGCCGTGTTCTCCTGGTCCTATCACCAGCTCAGCACCGAGGCGGCGCGGATGTTCCGGCTGCTCGGCCTGCACCCCGGCCCCGACATCTCCGTCCCGGCGGCCGCCAGCCTGGCCGCCACGGGCGTGCCTGCCGCCCGCGGCCTGCTCCGTGAGCTCACCCGCGGCCACCTGATCGCCGAGCACGTCCCCCGCCGGTACGCCGTCCACGACCTGCTCCGCGCCTACGCCGCCGCCCAGGCCCTGCGACTGCGACACCGAGGCCGAACGCCGCGCCGCCACCGGCCGGGTCCTCGACCACTACCTGCACACCGCTTACGCCGCCGCCCTCGAGCTGCACCCGTCCCGTGAGCCGATCGGCCTCAGCCCGGCCGCGCCCGGCTCGGCCCCCGAGCGGATCGCCGGTTACCAGCAGGCCATGGCCTGGCTCGAGGCCGAGCACCAGGTCCTGCTCGACGTCGTCGCGCTCGCCACCGAGGCCCGCTTCGACGTCCACGTCTGGCAGATCTCCTGCGCACTGTGGGACTTCCTCGACCGCCGCGGTCACCTGCACCAGCTGGTGACCATGCAGGGCATCGCCGTGGCGGCCGCAACCCGCTGTGGTGATGCTGCCGGGCAGGCGATGTCACACCGGCTGCTGGCGATGTCCTGCGCGACGCTCGGCGATTTCGATCAGGTCCTCCGGCATTACGAGAGCGCCCTGCGGCGGTACCGGCAGCTTGGCAACCGCCTCGGCGAGGCCAAGGTGCACCAGGGCCTCGCCTACGTAGCAGACCGCCAGGGCCGCTACGCCGACGCGCTCGGCCACTCCGAACAGGCACTGCGGCTGTTTCACTCGCTCGGCGATGCGGGCAGGGAGGCGGAGGCCCTCAACGATGTTGGCTGGTGCCACGGCCTGCTCGGCGACTATCAGCAGGCGCGTGCGTTCTGCCAGCAAGCGCTCACCCTGACCGCCGATGCCGGCCTTCGCGAATACGAGCCCCATGTCTGGGACAGCCTGGGCTACACCGAGCAGCATCTCGGCAACGTCGCCGAGGCCGTGGCCTGCTATCAGCGGGCACTCGGCCTGTGCCGCGAACTCGGCGACCGGCGGTTCGAAGCGACGATCCTCACCCACCTTGGTGACACGTGGGACGCCGCGGGCGAGCCGCCGCGAGCCAGACAGGCCTGGCGGGACGCGCTGGCGATCCTCGGGGACCTGGAGCATCCCGACGCCGATCAGGTCCGCGCCAAGCTGGGATCAGGCTGAGGCGCCCGGGGCGGCGGGAACGCGGCGATCGCGGCCGCGATGACCGGCGCCCCTTCTGTCTATGGTGGTGGGGTGGACGCAGTTCGGCGGCCCCGCCCCCGCTCGGGCCGCCGCGCCTTCCTGCCGTGGCTGCTCACGGCCGCGCTCGTGGACTGGGTGGGCACCGGCATGTTCGTCGCGGTGTCCACCGTGTTCTTCGTCCGGGTTGTCGGGCTGCCGGTGGCGCAGGTCGGGCTGGGCCTGACCATCGCGGCGCTGGCCGCGATGATCGCGATCTTGCCGATTGGCCGGCTGGCGGACCGGTGCGGGCCGCGCGGCGTGCTGATCGGCGTGGAGGTGGCGCAGGGTGCGGCCACCGCCGGGTACCTCGTGGTGCACGGCTGGTGGGGGTTTCTCGCGGTCAGCGTCCCGGTCGCCGTGACCCAGCAGGCGGCTCCGCCGCTGATCCAGGCGGTGGTCGGGGAGCTCGCCGGGACCGAACGGCGGACCCGGATCCTGGCCGTGCACCGGACGGTGATCAACGTCGGGCTCAGCGCCGGCAGCCTGATCGCCGGGGTGCTGCTGGGCCTGGGCCTGCACCACACGTTCCAGGCGCTGCTCGCCGCGGACGCGGTGGCCTTCGTCCTGGCGGCGGTGCTGTTGTGCGCGCTGCCCGGCCGCCGGGGCGCGGGTAACCGGGCCGCGCCGGCCGCCTGGAAGGCGCTGCGCGACAGGCGGCTCCTGGCGCTGACCGCCTACGACGCGCTGATGTGCCTGTGGCAGCCGATGCTCAGCGTCGCCTTCCCGCTGTGGCTGGTGACCCGGACCCGGGCGCCGGTCAGCGTGGTGGGCGTGCTCTACGCGGTGGCCTGCGTGTGCGCCATCGTGCTGCAATACCCGGTCAGCATGCTGGCGGGCACGACGGTGCGGGCACTGCGCGGGTACGGCTGCGCTGCGCTGTGCCTCGCGGGGGCGAGCCTGGGCTTCGCGGCGGCCCCGGCCCACTCGGCCCCGGTCACCGTCGCGATCTTCACCGCCGCCATCGTCATCCTCACTCTCGGCGAGATCACGCAGGTCGGCTCCGCGTGGACGCTTTCGTTCGCGATCGCCCCGCCCGGCCAGCGCAACGCCTACCTCGCGGCGTTCAGCATGGGCCGCGCGCTCAGCCGCGCCGCCGGGCCGCTGCTGATGACCGGCGCCGTGCTGGCCCTCGGGCAGCCCGGCTGGATCGCGCTGGCCGGCGTGTTCGCCGCCGCCGCGGCCGTCCCGGCCATCGCCGGGAAACGGGCAGCCAGGGCGCGCGGCGGCGCGGCACGCGCGCTCAGCAGCGTTGAGTCACGCTGAGGCCGGCTGCCGTCCAGGGCGGCGAGGAACGCGACGATCGCGGCCGCGATGACGGGCGCCCCACGGAGCGGAAGATGATGGCCGACCCCGCTGACCAGCTGGACCCGGGCATCGGGCAGGGCCGCCGCCAGCAGGTGGGTGGTCCGGACCGGGACGAGCGTGTCGCGCGGGTCGGCGATCAGCAGGACCGGCGCCGCCACCTCCGGCGGCGCGGCGGTGAGCTCGCCGAGCTCGCTGATCAGGGCCCGCTGCTCGGTGAGGAAGCTGCGCCACACCGGCCCGTGATCGTGGTGTGCGCTGCCCCAGATCTGCAAGTTGACGTGCTCATGCGCGGCGCTCGGCCGCCCCCGCAGCCGGGCCACGGCGGCCAGCCAGGCGCGGGCCATCCACGGGGTCAGCGACCACGCCGTGAGCGCGCATATCTCCCCGGCCACCGGCGCGGCAAGCAGCCGGTCCCAGCCGGTCAGGCAGCCCGGGCCGACGCTGGCCAGCAGCACCAGGGCTTCGGCCCGCTCGGGTGCCAGGCGGGCCAGCGAGAGCGCGACGCCCCCGCCGTAGGAGTGGCCGACCAGCACGGCCCGTTCGATGCCTCGGGCGTCCAGGTCCGCCAGCACCGCACGGGCGTTGTAACCGAAACCGCCGGCCGGCCGGGGATGCCCCGTACCCCGGCCGGTCCAGCGCGGTCACGTGCAGCGTGCCCGGCAGCTGGCCGGCGAGCTGCTCCCAGTCGGCGCCCGAGCCCGGCTGGCCGTGCAGCAGCACGACCTGATGCTCGCTCACCACACGAGCCTAGATTGCCGCCGAATGCCCGGTTGACCCGGCTTCGCGGCGGCCAGCGCCGGGCGGGTGGCCGGGCCCGCCGTCAGGCGCGCGGCGCTTCGGGTGCTGGAGACCGCGGGATCCGGGCTGGCGGCGCCGCCTCCGCCCGGTCTGCCGGGGCCGGCGGTGCGGCAGCGGCGGAGCCGATCCCGCGGAGCATGACGGCGATCCCCAGCGCCCCGGCCGGTACCAGCGTGACGAGCGCCGGAAGCTGGTACCGCCAGGAGAACTCGAAGACGTCGGACGCCAGCAGCACCGCCGCCGCCGAGGTGAACATCAGCAGGCAGGCCAGGGCGAGCTGGCGGGTCGGCGGATCCAGCCGCCTGCGCAGCAGGGCCGCGGAGCCGATCAGGCCGGCGACGGCGAGCAGCGCGAACAGCGGGCCGGGGGTGTAGCCGCCGTCGAGCTGGTAGGAGCGCAGGAACGCGGCGGCCGGGCGCCATACGGCCGGCCTGCCGCCGCCGAAACGGGTGGTCGCGGTGCCGACGACCTGGCTGGAGGCGTGCGGGCCGAAGTATGGGTACGCCGTCTGGAACTGCCAGCGGGAGATCGGCGTGGCGCCGGGGCTGCCGTCGCGGGTCAGCGCGAACAGCCGCACCACGTCGCGGGCATAGGCGCCGAGCACCCGCAGCGGCTGCTGGCTCAGCACCTGGTGGTTGAACCTGGAGATCAGCTCGTCCACCTCGGGCCGGGGCAGGCGGTCGTAGTAGGCCCGGATCGGGGAATCGGCGTTGTATTCCAGCGCGTCGGGACCCTGGGCCTGAAGCGCCCTGGCCGGGCACATGCCCGGCCGCTGCGGCCCCGGCACCGGGAGCCGGCGCTCGGCGGGCGTCATGTCGAGGGTGGCGCAGTCCGCGGCCGCCGCCAGCCTGCCGTACAGGGACGAGACGCCGTCGTGGGACAGGAAGAAGTTGCCGGTGGCCACGTAGTTGCCGGTGCTGTAGGCCAGGATGGGCAGCGCGAACGCCGCGCACAGCGCGGCCGCCCGGACGGCTGCGTGCCGCCAGCCGCCGCCCACCGCCAGCAGGTAGATCACCGCGGGCACCAGCAGGGCCTCGCCCACCTGGGCGAAGATGGCCGAGGTGCCCAGCACCAGGCCCGCCACGGCGGCGCGGCGCCAGGTGGTGGCCGGCCGCCAGAGCAGGATGGCCAGGCCCGCCACGATCAGCGCCTCGAACCAGGTGTCCGGCATGATCGTCTGCTCGATCTGTACCTGGTAGGCGTCCAGCAGGACCGGCGCCATCGCCAGCGCGGCCAGCCAGCGGGGCACGCCGCGCCGCAGCAGGACCAGGTAGATGACCACGGCCATGCCCAGGCCGAGCAGGTGCTGGACGGCGGCGACCGCGTCGAAGTTGGCCACCGCCAGGATGGCCCGCAGCGGCCCCTTGTAGCCGACCGGGTCCATGCCCTCGGCGACGTTGTACAGGTACCTGGTCGTGTCGATGTAGAACAGCGCGGGCCGGTAGGCGAGCTGGGCGAGCACCCGCAGCACCAGCCCGGCGGTCAGCAGCACCGCGGCCAGCCAGTGCTGCCGCAGCGCGGTCACCGGGCGGGCGCAGGCCGGGGGCGGGCGCAGCGCGGGGGCGGGCGCGAAGCGTGGGGGCGGGAGAAGCGCTGCGCGGGGGCGGGGAAAGCAGGGAAGCGGCTCACCATCGTCCCCCGCCGCTGGACAGGCAGACGGCGAGCAACACCGTGACCAGCGTCAGCCACCGGGTCATCGGGTTCCGCGGGACCTGCGTCAAGGCGGCCCACGCCACCGCGGTGTACCACGCGAACACCCAGGGCGCGACGAGGATCCAGGCGAACACCAGCGCGAACGGCGCCACGACCTCACGCGGCTGATCCGAGGAGATCCGCCGGTAGATGAACCAGGCGACGATGAGCAGCGCGGGCGGCCAGGCCAGGCTGATGATCGAGGCCATGGTCTGCTGGTGGAAGCCGAACGCCTGCCCGGTCAGCTCGAAGATCCGCCACGGCGACGGCAGCGTGACCAGCTTCAGCCCGCTGAACACCGGTTTCAGCGCGTCGATCCCGAAGGCCGCGTAGCCGAGGCCGAGCGTCAGCAGCGCCGCCGCCGTCATCCGGGCGGTGCGCAGCCACTCGCGCCGCAGCAAAAGCGGCACGGCGAGCCCGATCCCGATGAGCACCGCGTAGATCTTTATCCCCGCGGCGAACCCGATCAGCATGCCGACCAGCACGTCGCCCCAGGCCGCCGTGACGCGGCGGGCCACCTGGATGGCGCAGATCGCCGCCGCCGCCACGAACGTGTCGAGGTGACCGCCGCCCACCAGTTGCTGGATCAGCACCGGGTTCGCGGTCCAGAACAGCGTCGCCCGCACCGGGTCGTCGGAGGTCTTCAGCAGCAGCAGCCCGACGCCGATGAACACGGCGCCGTTGAGGATCATCAGGACCCAGATGGTCGTGGCCGGGCTGCTGCGGCCGATCGAGGCGGCGAACGACTGGATCGTCGTGGCGAACGGCCCGTACACCGACGGTGTCTTCCGCCACATCGTCCCGACCACGTGCGTGTAGGCGGTATAGCCGGCGGCGTGCGGGTTGGTGACGTACGGGTCGCGGCCCAGCGACGCTATCCGGCCGTACGCGGCGTAGCTCGCGGTGTCCGAGGAGCCGACCGGGGTGAGGCAGACCATGATCGCGACGATGGCCGAGCTGACCAGGACCAGATGCTTGGGGTTCGGCCGCCACCCTTGGCTGTGCGCCCACAGCATCCCGGCCAGCCCCAGGCAGGCCAGGATGTCCGCGGCGTAGAGCATCAGGCTCGCGAGGATGTGCTGGTTGGCCAGCGAGGGCAGCACCGACAGCGGCAGCCTGACCCGCAGCGTCTCGGCGTTCGGCGCGGTCGCCCCGAGCAGGATGCCGAGCAGCAGGCCGGCCCCGGACAGGCTTACGGCGATCTTGGGCTCGGACAGCCTGCTCCAGGCGAGCTTGCGGATCAGCCAGTCCATGACCCGGTCGACCGGGCCGGTCGGCTCATGCGGCTCGAACGGGCCATATGGCCGAGGCCGGTCAGCCTGCCCAACCGATCCGGGCTGGTCAGCCGGGTGGGTGGACACCTGTGTCACCTGGGCCATACCTCCCTCGGCGGATTCGTGCGGCTACTGCCGGCGCGGGAACAGCGCCATCCGGTCATGGGCGGCCGGATTCCCCCCGTAGCTGCTCGGCTGACGCTATTGGAACCGTCATTGACCAGCGTAGGGCGGCGCCGGAATGCTCCACGCCACATTCGCCTCAATCGTAAGGGGTGTATACCGGTCAGAACGGTCACGGGGCCCCGCTAAGGGGTACTCATTGACAAGCCATGACCTGGCCGGTAGCAGCCTGTGCCCGGCAGGGGCGCCGTCCCGGCGGTCAGCCCGGGTGCTCGGCGCCGTCCGCCGCGGCGGCCTCCGCGGCCGGGGCCCCGCCCGCCTCCCCATCCCCCCGCACCGCGCCCACCTCGGCCGGCATCTCCGGCCCGCCAGCGGGTTCGTCGCCGGGGGTGTCGCGGGCGGGGCCGGCTCGCCGGCGGCGGCCCCGGTGGCCTCACCCGGCCCGCTGGCCTGCTCCGTCCCGGCACCGGCCGGCCCGGCGCCCGCCACGGCGGGCTCGGCCCGGCCGCGGCGCTGGGTGCGCCAGAACCACACCGCGCCGAACACGGTCAGCACGATCGCGACGTACATGTTCAGCCGCAGCCCGAGGAAGTGCTCGGACGGGTCGACCCGCAGCGACTCCTCGAAGATGCGGAACGCCGAGTACCCGGTGACGTAGAGCGCGAACAGGCCGGGCGGCCGGATGCCCCGGTGATGCCCCAGCCAGACCAGGAGGGCGGCGAGCGCCAGGTCCCAGATCAGCTCGTACAGGAACGTGGGCTGGAACGTGGTGGAGCTGAGATAGCCGGCCGGCCGGTAGGCCGGCGGGATGTACAGCCCCCACGGCAGGCTGGTCGGGCCGCCGAACAGTTCCTTGTTGAAGTAGTTGCCGATGCGCCCGACCGCCTGCGCCACCAGCAGCGCGGGCGCGACCGCGTCCGCGAACAGGGCCCCGTCCGCCTTGTGCCTGCGTACCCGCCAGACCCCGACGGCCGCGCCCGCCGCGATGCCGCCCCAGATGCCCAGGCCACCGTCCCAGACCGCGAAGATCCCGTACCAGTGGTGCGGGATGTACTTGGGCGTGGTGATGTCGAAGTAGATGCGGCCGCCGATGATGCCCGCGGGCACCGCCCACAGGGCAACGTCCCCCACCAGGGACGGATCGCCGCCCACGGACTTCCACCGCCGCTGGGTTATGAGGATCGCCAGGGTGATCCCGATCACGTACATCAGCCCGTAGTAGTGAATGAACGCCGGGCCGATATGGAATCCATTGACCGAGGGGCTGGGGATGTGCAGGGCCATGGTTCCGAGCGTAGCCGTCCACGCCCAGGGCTTCCGCGCCAAGGGCTAGAGTCGCCGCTGGAGGAAGAGACGCCGATGAAGACCAGACAAGACCCGTGGACCGTGGCGGACGTGCCGGACCAGAAGGGGCGGACGGCGGTCGTGACCGGTGCCAACACCGGGATCGGTTTCGAGGCGGCCGCGGTGCTCGCGCAGCGCGGCGCGGTCACGGTCCTCGCCTGCCGGGACACCGGCAAGGCGGAACGCGCGGCGGCCCGGCTGTCCGCGGCCACCCCGGATGTCGCCGTGTCGGTGGTGCGGCTCGACCTGGGCTCGCTGGACTCGATCCGCGCCGCGGCCGAGCAGATCCGGGCCGGTCACGAACGGATTGACCTGCTGATCAACAACGCCGGGGTGATGATGCCGCCGCACGGGACGACGTCGGACGGCTTCGAGTTGCAGTTCGGCACCAACCACCTCGGTCACTTCGCGCTCACCGGCCTGCTGCTGGACCGGATGCTGCCGGTGGCGGGGTCGCGGGTGGTCACGGTCAGCAGCAACGGCCACCGGGCCGGCCGGGTCAACTTCGACGACCTCCAGTCCGAGCGCCGCTACAGCAGGGTCCGGGCCTACGGGCAGTCCAAGCTGGCGAACCTCATGTTCACCTACGAGCTGGAGCGGCGGCTGAGGGCCGCCGAGGCGGCGACGATCGCGGTCGCCGCCCACCCGGGCACCGCGCACACCGAGCTGACCCGCCACCTGCCCGGCCTGCTGCAAACGGCCCAGGCCGTGGCCGGCGGGGTGTTCACGCAGAGCGCGACGATGGGCGCGCTGCCGACGCTGCGCGCGGCCACGGACCCGGCGGTCCGCGGCGGGGATTACTACGGGCCCAGCGGGTGGGGCCAGATGACCGGCTACCCGGTCCAGGTCTCCTCCAACAGCCGGTCCCACGACGAGGCGGCCCAGCAGCGGCTGTGGGCCGAGTCCGAGCGCATCACCGGCGTCACCTACCCCGTCTGACCAGCCCCGCCGGGGGGCCCTCACGGTTCGCAGCCGGTTCGGGCCCGCGGGCACGGCCGGCCCCGGGACGCACCCGGGGCCCAGAAACATGCTTTACGCAACGCGCGTGGCTGGCCTGCCGCCGCCGGCTTCTCATCGCTGCCTTGCCAGCCAAAATCACACTGCGAGTTAGCTCGGCTACATTCCGTTAAGCTGGCTGTTCTTGCTGTCCTCCCACCTGCACGGCATCCCCCCGAGGAGTGACGCGTGCCGCTCGCCAAGAGCGGGGCCGCGCTGGCGCTGGCGCTGGCCGCCTGCCTCGCCGAGGTGCTGGCCCACCCGCTGCACGAGACGCTGACCTGGTTCGACCTGCGGGTCTACGTGGCGGCGGGGCGCGCCGCGCTGCACTCCCCCGCGATGCTCTACACCTGGCAGATGATGCCGGGCTTCCGGTTCACCTACACGCCGTTCGCCGCCGTGGTCTTCGCCGCCGGGGCGTGGCTGCCGTGGGGCGTGCAGGCCTGGCTGATGACCGCGGCCAGCGTCGCCGCGCTCGGGCTGGCGGTCTGGTGCACGCTGACCGCGCTCGCCAGGGAGGGGGGACGGGGCCAGGGCCAGCAGAGCGCGGGGCGGCGGGGCAGGCTGGGCACGGTGCTCGCGGTCACCGCGGTCGCGCTGTGGACCGAGCCGGTGCAGCGCGCTTTGCATCTGGGCCAGGTCGAGCTGCTGCTAATGGCGCTGGTGATCTGGGATCTGTGCCAGCCGGGCCGGCGCTGGTGGCAGGGCGCCGGCGTCGGCCTGGCGGCCGGGATCAAGCTGGTGCCGCTGATCTTCATCCCGTATCTGGCGCTGACCCGCCAGTACCGGCAGGCGGCCACGGCCACCGTCACGTTCGCCGTCCTGGCGGCCGCGGGTTTCATCGTGCTGCCGCTGGCCTCCTGGCACTGGTGGTTCGGCGCCGACTTCCTGCGGGCCGACCGGACCGGCTTCGTCGGGTTCCTC
>CAVPFC010000019.1:0-18679 GCA_963703605.1 uncultured Actinomycetes bacterium | reverse complement strand
TCGTCGGTCACGTCGACGAGCGGGGTGCCGTCCTGGCGGACCGCCACGGTGACCCGGCCGCCGGTCCCGGCCGCGCGGGCCGCGTTGTCCACCACGTTGGACAGCACGCGCCAGAGCAGCAACGGGTCGATGGTCACGGTCACGTCGGCGCCGGGCAGCAGCGTCACGTCCGCCGGGTAGGCCAGCTCCGCCAGCCTGGTGAGCTGGGCCGCCAGGTCCCTGACGCTGATCGCCTCGGCGGCGCCCCCGGTGACATCCCCGTGCAGCCCCTGCTGGATCAGGTCGCTCAGCCGGGACATTTCCACCGAAACGAGCTCGAGCCGGTACGCCGAGCCGCCGGGCAACGATGTGTCTCCGCGCACCCCCTCGACCAGGTAGGACAGCGTCGTGACCTCGTGCCCGAGGTCGTGCAGCAGGCCGCGGAGGGCCTGCAGGTCCCGGTTGTCCGACAGCCGGCGCCCCTCGCTCCGGCGCCGCTCCAAGGGCGACCCCATGCCAGTCCCCCCGTCCCCGTCACGGGCCGCGGCGGCAGCGCCGCATTCCTGCTGCGGCGGGCCCGCGTGCCAGCGCCTTTAACCCGATCTTACCTTCAGTGACCAAACGAATACCAAGTGTGATCATTGACCCCGTGGTGGCTCAGCCGCGCTGAGGCCGGCCGCGCGGGCGACCCGGACCGCCTCCAGGCGGCTGTGCACGTCGAGCTTGGCGAAGATGTTCCGCGTGTGCGTGCGCACGGTGTCGGTGGAGATATCCAGGTCCCCGGCGATCTGGCCGCCGCGCTTGCCGTCCATCATGGCCAGCAGCACCTGGCGCTCCCGGCGGCTGAGCATGCTCAGCGGCTCGTCCTGAAGCCTGGCCCGTCTCGCGTCCTCGCGCAGTTCCCGCAGGATCTCCCCGAGCATGTGCGGCGGGAACCAGGCTTCGCCCTTGATCACCCCGCGCAGCGTGGCCTCGAGGTCGGCGGCGCCCTGCTCCTTGGCGACCCAGGCGCACACGCCGGCCCGGGCGGCCTCGACGGCGTGCCGGACGTCGTGGTCGGACGTCAGCACGATCACCCGCGCCTCGGGCCGGGCGCCCATCAGGTCGCGCAGGACGTCCGCGATCTCGTCGCCGAACGGCGCCACCTCGATAACGATCACGTCCGGCCGCACCCCCCGGACGATGTCGATCAGGTTGGGATCGGCCGTGGTGCACCGGCCGGCCACCCACAGGTCCGGCGCCGCGGACAGCCGCGACGCCAGCGCCTCGGTGATCATCAAGTGATCGTCGACAAGCATGACGCGAGCCGGGCTCATACCCAGAATCTCCCCGCTAACCAGCGCGAAGTCACCATCCAGATGCATGAGGAGCCTTTCCGGCGTAGCTCGGGGTCCGCAGCCAGGCGGTGGCCGTGAGCCTGGCGGCGAGGCCGCGCGTGGCCGGGCCGGCCCCGGACAGCAGGCGCAGCGCGGGCCCGGAAAGCGGCGCCACCGCGGGGCCGACGAAGTACAGGCCCGGGACCGAGGACTGGTAGTCCCTGCCGACGGCGGGCGCTCCGGCCACGGTCCGCAGCGCCGCGCGCAGCTCGCCGTCGAGGAACGACAGCCGCCCCAGGTCCGGCCGGTAGCCGGTGGCCGCGATGAGGTGGTCGGCGGACAGCTCCCAGTGCCGCCCCCCGGGACCGTCCAGGCCCACCCGTACGCCGCCGGGCAGCGGCCGCGCCCAGCGCAGCGAGTGGCCGGTCAGGGCGGGGATCTTGCCCTCGACCCGCGGGCGGAGCCAGCTCGCGGCGCCGGGCCGGGGCGCGGCATGCGCCCTGGACACCCGGACGGCCTCGGGCAGGCGCCGGAACAGGCCCGGGTGCCGTGCCCCGAACGGCTCGGCCGGCGCCGGGCGCTGCCAGGCCAGCTCCGGCTCACGCAGCACGATCTGCACGTCGGTGCCCTGCTCGTGCAGCAGCGCGGCGATCTCGAGCGCGGACTGGCCGCCGCCCAGCACCACGACCCGGCGCCCGCGGAAGGCCGAAAGGTCGGCGTGCGCGCTGGCATGCGTGCAGGCCGAGGCGGGCAGCCCGGCCAGTTCCCCGGGCATGACGGCGAAGTGCGCCAGGCCGGTGGCGAGCACCACCCGGCGGGCCCGGGCCCGCTCGCCGGTGGCCAGGCCCAGCTCGAAGCAGCCCTCCTGCGGGGTAATGCGGGTGACCAGCGTCTCCTCCACCCCCGGCACGAGCCCTGCGGCGAACCACTCGCCATAGGCGACGAAGTCGGCCAGCGGTACCGGCAGGCCGTTGCGCGCGCAGCCGCGGCCGGTTTCCCGGCAGAACGCCGGCAGCGTGTGCGTGCCGTCCGGGCCGGACAGGCTGGACGCGGCCGCCGGTGACGTCAGGTACATGCCGTTCGGCATGGCGGTCCGCCACGAGTCCATGACCTTGCCGAACTGGCGCATGCTCACCCCGGCCCGGCGCAGGTGAGCGCCGAGGGACAGCCCGTACGGGCCAGCGCCGACTATGGCCACATCGACGGCCTCAGTCATGGCCGCCCCGCCCTCCGGCTAGCGCGGGCCGCCCGGCGGCCTTGGGGAACACTCCGGGCAGCCCGCGGCCCCGGCGGTAGCCGGCCCCCGGGTCAGGGGCGAGGCCGGGCCGGGGCCCGGCCTCGCCTGGTGCGCGCCCACAGCCCCGGCGGCCACCGGACCGGCTGAGGGCGCGCGTCACCCCCCGCGCGCACATCAGTCCGAACGGGAGCATGTCGTCGCCGGCGAACCAGGCGGCCTGGCCCGGTTCGGCGGCCAGGCCGGTGTCCAGGACCACCGCGGGGACGGTGACGTCGATCTTGGTCAGGTTGGTGAGCATGGCCGTCACGCCACCACGCTGTTCGGGGCGGTGCCGAACTCGTAGGTGGCGTCGAGCACCCGGCGGCAGCCCGCCACCCAGGTGTAGCTGACGCCGGGGTGCAGGGTGTGCACGACCGCGAGGTGGAAGTCCTCGCCGCGGGGGGCCCGCAGGGTACGGATCTCCTGGCCGCTGGGCAGCCGCAGGACCGGCGCGAGCGGGTCGTAGTACGACACGCTCGCGCCGCGCGCGACCAGCCCGGCGATGACGTCGATCGCGGGTGACCGGGCCGTGTCCGCCGCCCCCGCCTGGCGGGCGGCGCCGACGACGACCACCTTCGCCCCGGCCGGGCTGGTTCCGCTGGCCGCCAGCACCTCGCAGGCCCGGTCCACGACGCGCCCGGGGCGCAGCGCGATCGAGCGCATCGCCTGCTCGATCAGCGGCGAGGCCTGGCCCCGGTTGCCGAGCTGCCACAGCAGGTAGTACGCGGTGCCGGGCCCGGCGCTCCCGCTTGCGCCGGGCCCGGGGAAGGCGCCGGGGAACCCCGGCAGACTGGAGCCCGCGGCCAGCGTCACCTCGACCGGGTCCACGCTGAGCGCCGCGCAGGCGTCGGCGAACTCGTTGGCCAGGGCGAGCGACACCGCGCGGAAGACGTTTTCGTACAGGGCGGTCGCCTCCGCCGCCTCCGCGGTGCTGAGCAGGTACACGCGCTCGGTCAGGTGACCGGCCAGCTTCGCCGCCCGCTTGCCGCACGCCCTGGTGATGCCGCCGACCACCCGCGGTGACTCCCAAGGCTCCTGGCCTGGCTCACCGGGCCCGGCCGGCTCGGGGCTGAACGCGACGAACACGTCCCGGCCCACCCGCATGCCGCGCGCCTCCAGCGGCTCGGCCAGCAACTCGCGGGTGGTGCCGACCCAGGAGGGCGAGGTGAGGATGATGGTCTGCCCCGGCCGCGCCCCTGCGACCACGGCCGCGCACGCGGCGCGCAGGTCGGCGAGGTCGGGGGCGTGAGCGTCGTCGAGGCCGGCGGGCACGCAGATGATGACCGCGTCCGCCTCGGTCACCGCCGCGGTGTCGCTGGTCAGCTCCATGGTGTGGCCGACGAGGGTTTCATCGAGCTCCGACCGCTCCGGGCCGGCCAGGTCGGTGCAGCGCGCCCCGACGGCGGCCAGCCGCTCCTCGCTGGTGTCGATGCCGATGATGCGCGGGCACCGGCCGTGCAAGGCCAGCGCGGTCGGCAGGCCGGCGTAACCGAGCCCGACGATCGCCGCCGACCAGGCGGCTACGTCATGCGTTCCGTGTTCTGCCACGGTGCCGTCCCCTTCGACACAAGCCCTGATGTGGTGTTGCGAGCCTCGACTCTGCCAGCGGAATCACCCGCCGGCCTCCGTCATTGGGGGTACTCGGCCTAGGCAGAGTGACGGAAAGCGGCCGCCCGTGGAGCGAAGATGGAGCCATGACGAGAACCGATACCGCCGCCGGGGCCGCCGCGGCCGTGATCGCGGGCCAGCGGCTGGAACTGCTGGACCGGGCCCGGGTCTACGCCTGCGGCATCACCCCCTACGACGTCACCCACCTCGGCCACGCGGCCACCTTCGTGTGGATCGACGCGCTCGGCCGCGCGCTGCGCTTCCTCGGCGTGGAGCCGGAGTTGTGCCGGAACGTGACCGACGTCGATGACGTGCTCGACGCGGCGGCGCGCCGCGCGGGGGCGGCCTACGACGAGTTCGCCGCGATCCAGCAGTTCCAGTTCGACCGGGACATGGCGGCGCTCGGCGTGCGGTCGCCGCAGCACGAGCCGCGCGCCCACCGCTACGTGGCGCAGGTCATCCGGCTGGCGTCCGGCCTGCTCGACGCCGGCGCCGCCTACCACCGCGAGGGCAGCGTGTACTTCCGCGGCCAGGGTGTCGCCGGCCGGGCGGCCCTGGACCGGGCCGAGGCGCTGCGGCTGTCGGGCGAGTACGGCGGGCGGCCGGACGACCCGGCCAAGGACGACCCGCTGGACGTGGCGGTCTGGCAGGCCCGGGAGCCGGGCCATCCCGCGTGGGACTCCCCGTGGGGCCCCGGGCGCCCCGGGTGGCACGCGGAGTGCGTGGCGATGGCCATGTCGGTGTTCGGGCCCGCGGTGGACGTGCACGCCGGCGGCGTGGACCTCCGGTTCCCCCACCACGCCTACCACGCGGCGATGGCCGAAGCCTTCACCGGCGTCCGGCCGTACGCCCGCGCCTGGTTCCACGCCGGCGTGGTCACCATCGGCGGCGCCAAGATGGCCAAGTCGGCGGGCAACCTGGTGCTGCTCGACAACCTGCTGGCCGGGCACCCGCCGGGCGCGGTGCGGCTGATGATCCTGGACCGCCCCTGGGCGCAGAACTGGGACTACCAGCCGGCGTTGCTGGAGGCCGCCGCCGCCCGGCTGGAGAGCCTGTACCAGGCCGCCGCGCGGAACGCGCCGAACGACCCGGCCGCGGTGGACGCGATGCGCCGCCTGCTCGCCGATGACCTCGGCGTCACGGCCGCGCTTGACCTGGCGATCGAGGCGGGTGGCGCCGCCGCCCGCACCCTGGCCAGCGTCCTCGGCCTCACCTGAGGCGCCGGGGACGGCTCACACAGCGCCCATAGCCAAGCACCGGCTCATGGGAAGGCGCCGCCGGCCGCCCGGGCCGGGCGCGCGGGGCTGGAGTAAGTTTGCGTCGCGGCGCTCGACAGCCGATAACCGAGGAGGAGCAATGCGGCTCACCAAGCTGGCGCACGCCTGCGTCAGGCTGGACAAGGACGGCGAGGTCCTGGTCATCGACCCGGGCGCGTTCGGCGGCGCGGACGCGCTGGACGGCGCGGGCGCGGTCCTGGTCACCCACGAGCACTTCGACCACGTGGAGCCGGACAAGCTGCGCGCCGCGATGACCGCCCACCCGGGCCTGCGGCTGTGGGCGCCCGCCGTGGTGGCCGAGCAGTTCGCCGAGTTCGGCGACCGGGCTCGCGCGGTCTCCCACGGCGACGACTTCACCGCCGCCGGGTACACGGTGAACGTGTACGGCGAGCACCACGCGGTGATCCACCCCGACATCCCGACCGTCGCGAACGTCGGGTTCATGATCGACGGCGAACTGTTCCACCCCGGCGACTCCCACACCGTGCCCGAGGACCCGGTGAACACGCTCCTTGTGCCGATCAGCGGGCCCTGGTACAGCACCAGGGAGATGATCGACTATGCCCGCGCGGTGGGCCCGCGGCGGATGTATGCGATCCACGACGCGCTGCTGTCCCCCATCGGCGTGAACGTGGCCGAGATGTTCGCCGGCCTCGCCGCCGGGCGGAACGACGCGTCCTACACCTGGGTGGAGCCCGGCACCACGATCGACCTGTAGGGCGTGCCCTAGCCAGGGGGCCCGTAGCCCCCGCCGCCCGGGGTCTCGATCACGAACAGGTCCCCGGCGGCGACGTGGACCGAGTCGCAGCCGCGCATCGGGACCACCGTGCCGTCGGCCCGCTCGACCCAGTGCCGGCCTAGCGCGCCTGGCTGCCCGCCGGCCATCCCGTACGGCGCCACCCGCCGGTGGCTGGCCAGCGTGGTGACCGTCATCGGCTCGCCGAACCGCAGTTCCCGCCGCCCCCCGTCGCCACCGGCCCAGCGGCCCGCGCCGCCGCTGCCGTGGCGGATCGTGTACCGCTCGACCCGCACCGGGTAGCGCCACTCGAGCACCTCGGGGTCGGTGAGCCGCGAGTTGGTCATGTGGGTCTGCACGACGTCGGTGCCGCCGAACCCGTCACCGGCCCCGGACCCGCTGGCCACGGTCTCGTAGTACTGATGCCGCTCGTTGCCCAGCGTGACGTTGTTCATCGTGCCCGAGCCCTCGGCCATCACGCCGAGCGCCGCGTACAGCGCCCCGGTGATCGCCTGCGAGGTCTCCACGTTCCCGGCCACCACCGCGGCCGGGTACTCCGGCGCCAGCATCGACCCCGGCGGGATGATCACCCGGACCGGTTTGAGGCAGCCGGAGTTCAGCGGGATCTCATCGGCCACCAGCGTGCGCAGCACGTACAGCACCGCGGCCATCGCAACCGAGGACGGGGCGTTGAAGTTGCCGGGAAGCTGGGCCGAGGTACCGGTGAAGTCGATCTCCGCACGCCGCGCCGCCGCGTCCACCCGGACGGCCACGCTGATCACCGAGCCGCCGTCCATCTCGTACCGGTACCGGCCGTCGTGCAGCGTCCCGATCACCCGGCGCACCGCCTCCTCGGCGTTGTCCTGCACGTGCCCCATGTAGGCGTGCACCACGTCCAGCCCGAACTGCTCCACCATCCGGCGCAGTTCGAAGACGCCGCGCTCGTTGGCGGCGATCTGCGCGCGCAGGTCGGCGAGGTTCACCTCGGGGTTGCGCGACGGGTACGGCGCGGACGCCAGCAGGTGCCGGCTCTCCGCCTCCCGCAGCTCCCCGTCCCGGACCAGCAGCCAGTTGTCGATCACCACGCCTTCCTCGTCCAGCCGGGTGCTGAACGCCGGCATCGACCCGGGGGTGATCCCGCCGATCTCGGCGTGGTGCCCCCGCGACGCCACGTAGAACAGGATGTCCCGGCCGGCGTCGTCGAACACCGGGGTGACCACGGTGACGTCGGGCAGGTGTGTCCCGCCGTGGTAGGGGTCGTTGAGCATGTACACGTCGCCGGGCCGCATGCTCCCGGCGTTGCGCGCCGCGACCATCGCGATGCTCTCCCCCATCGACCCCAGGTGCACCGGCATGTGCGGGGCGTTGGCGATGAGCCCCCCGGAGGCGTCGAAGACCGCGCAGGAGAAGTCCAGCCGCTCCTTGATGTTGACCGAGTGCGCGGTGGCCCGCAGCCGCGCGCCCATCTGCTCGGCCACCGACATGAACAGGTTGTTGAAGATCTCCAGCATGACCGGGTCCACGTCGGTCCCGGCCTCGCTGCGGCCCGGCCGGGGGGCCACCCGCGACAGCAGCAGGTCGCGGTCCGCGGTCACCTCGGCCCGCCAGCCCGGCTCCACCACCGTGGTCGCGAAGTCCTCGGCGATCAGCGCCGGGCCGTCCACGCCCGCGCCGGGCGCCAGGTCCCGCCGCCGGGCGAGCGGCACCTGCGCCCACTTCCCCTCCACGTGCATCATTACGCTCGCTGCCCCGCCACCCTCGGCCCGTACGGCCAGTGGTAGTGCCCGGGAAACCTCCCCGGAGCCGGCGATCGCCTCGACCGACACGGCCTCCACGAGAACCGGCTTTCCGGGCATCAGGAACGAGAACTGCTGCCGGTAGGCACGCTCGAATGCGGCGGTCATCTCGGCCGTGGTGCCCAGCGGCACGGGCAGCGCGGTGTCGGTGCCCTCGTAACGCAGGTGGGCGCGCCGCACCGTGGCCGCCCGGGATGCGTCGGCGCCGCCGTCGGCCAGTTCGGCCAGCGCGTCCGCCGCCAGCTCGCCCGCGACCCGGTCAAGCTCGCCGAGCAGCCCACCCCCCACCCGCCTCCCCATTCCCTCTTCACTTTCCCCCTTCACCAGCGGCGCCTCGACCGCCTTCTCCCGCATCGCGGTGACGTCGGCGAGGCCGATCCCGTAGGCGGACAGCACCCCGGCCAGGGGGTGGATGAGCACCTTGGTGATCGCGAGCGCGTCGGCGACCGCGCACGCGTGCTGGCCGCCCGCGCCGCCGAACGTGGCGAGCACGTACCTGGTCACGTCGTAGCCACGCTGTACCGAGATCTTCTTGATCGCGTTGGCCATGTTCGCCACCGCGATCCGCAGGAACCCGGCGGCCACCTCCTCGGGGCCCGGCTCCTGCCCGGTCGCGGCCCCGATCCGGCGGGCCAGCTCGCCGAACTCGTCCGCGACGGCCCCGGTGTCCAGGGGCTGGTCGCCGCCGGGGCCGAACACCGCGGGGAAGTACCCGGCCTGGATCCGGCCCAGCATGATGTTGGCGTCGGTGACCGTCAGCGGCCCGCCGCGCCGGTAGGCGGCCGGGCCGGGCACCGCCCCGGCCGAGTCCGGGCCGACCCGGTACCTGCTGCCGTCGAAGTGGAGGATCGACCCGCCGCCCGCGGCGACGGTGTGGATGGCCAGCATGGGTGCCCGAATACGCACCCCGGCGACCTGGGTCTCGTACTCCCGCTCGAACTCGCCGGCGAAGTGGGACACGTCGGTCGAGGTGCCGCCCATGTCGAACCCGATCACCCGGGTGAACCCGGCCGCCTCGGCGGTGCGGGCCGCCCCGACGATGCCCCCGGCGGGGCCGGACAGGATCGAGTCCTTGCCGCGGAACGAGCGCGCGTCGGTGAGGCCGCCGTGGGACTGCATGAACTGCACCCGGACGCCGGGCAGTTCGCTGGTCACGCTGTCGGAGTACCGGCCCAGGACCGGGGACAGGTAGGCGTCGACCACCGTGGTGTCGCCCCGGGAGACGAGCTTCATCAGCGGGCTGGTCGCGTGCGACAGCGACACCTGGGTGAAGCCCACCGCCCGGGCGATCTCGCCGATCCGCGCCTCGTGCGCCGGGTACCGGTAGGAGTGCAGGCAGGCGACCGCGACCGAGCGCAGCCCGGCCGCGTAGGCGGCGCGCAGGTCGCGGGTCACGCCGCCGGAGTCGAGCGGCACGAGGACCTCGCCGTGGGCGCCGGTGCGCTCGGCCACCTCGATCACCCGGGAGTACAGCATCTGTGGCCGGATGATCTCGCGTTCGAAGATCTTGGGCCGGTCCTGGTAGGCGATCCGCAGCGCGTCGCCGAACCCCGCGGTGATGACCAGGACACACGGTTCCCCGGTGCGTTCCAGCAGGGCATTGGTCGCCACCGTGGTACCAAGACGGACCACGGAGATGCGTTCTGCTGGAATGTTTTGTTCAGGCGCGATGCCAAGCAACTGCCGAATGCCCGCAACGGCGGGGTCCGAGTACGCGCCTGGATTCTCCGACAGCAGCTTGTGCACGGCCAGCGTGCCGTCCGGCCGGCGCGCCACCACGTCGGTGAACGTGCCGCCCCGGTCGATCCAGAACTCCCAGCGCCCGTCGTTCACCCCAGCGCCCGCCCTCTCGCCTCCGTGACCCCGGACCACCAGCCGACGTTGCGGAGCGCGGCGACGCAGTGGCGCAGCCCGGGGATCGCGTAGGGGATGCCGGCGCCGGTCATGACCTGCCGGGTGTAGCCGGTGATCGGCTGCATCACCTGGCTCGCGCAGATGACCGGCACCCGGGCCCGGGCCGCCCCGGCGCCGATGGCGTCGGCGAGCACCTGCCCGGCCCACGGCTGCCCGTCCGGCTGCCAGGGCAGGCTGTTGATCACGGCGACGACGCCGACCGACGGGTCGGCCGACACGGCCTCGATGCACCGGGTGAAGATGCCCGGGTCGACGACCGCCGCGCCGGTGATGTCGAGCGGGTTCTGCACGGTGCCGTAGTCCGGGAGGATCCCGGCCAGCGCGGCGCGGGTCGACGGGTCGAGCGCGGGCAGCGGCGCGCCCAGGTCCACGGCATGATCGGCGAGCATGTCGCAGGCGCCGCCGGAGATCGAGACAACCCCGATCCCGGGGCGGGCCAGCCGGCCGAGATGCGCGGCGGCGCCCGCGGTGAGGATCAGGTCCTCGATCGAGTTCACCCTGATCACGCCCAGGTCGTGGAGGAGCTCGTCGATCGTGTGATCGTCGCCGGCCACGGCGCCCGAGTGCGCGGCGGCCATCCGCGCCGACAGCTCGGACCGGCCGGTCTTCAGCACCACGACCGCCTTGCCGGCCCGGGCGGCGCGGTGCGCGGCGGCCGCGAAGACCGCGGGATCCCTGATCGTTTCCAGGAACAGCGCGACGGTCCTGGTGTGCGGGTCGCCGACCAGGTAATCGAGCACGTGGCCGGCCGTGATCATGGCTTCGTTGCCCAGCGTCACCAGGTAGGACAGCCCGACGCCGGTCATCGTGGCGAAGTCGAGCATCGCGCTGGCGCCCATCCCGCTCTGCGACACCAGCGCCACCGGCCCGGCCGCGTGCGGCAGCCCGGGGATCGCGGTGACCGGGATCTGGTCGATGAAGTTGGCGAAGCCCAGGTGGTTCGGGCCGGCCAGCAGGATGCCCAGCGACTCGGCGCGGGCGACCAGGTCCGCCTGGGCCCGCCGCCCGGCCTCGCCGGCGTCGGCGTACCCGGAGGACAGCACCAGCGCGTGGCGGATGCCCGCCGCGGCCGCGTCGGCCAGCGCGTCGAGCGTGCCCGCCCGGGGCACCATCATGAACGCGACGTCGACGGGCTCGGCGATCTGGGTGCACGAGGTGACCGTGGCCCGCCCGTGCGTCGGCGCGCCGCGCCGGTTGACCAGGTAGGTGTGCTCGCCGAGGCCGAACTCGACCAGGTTGCGGTACGCCATCTGGGAGAAGCCCGACTTGTCGGTGGCGCCGACCAGCGCGACGCTGCGCGGGCGCAGCAGCGTGCCCAGGCGGCCCGGGCTGATCACGGTGGTCATGCGGCCCTGATCTTGGTGGCCAGCTCGGTGACGTGCTCGCGGCGGGGGAAGAAGCCCTGGCGCACCCTGGGCGTCACGCAGGCCAGCCAGCACTGCCAGGCGGACAGCCAGAGGATGCGGATCCACAGGACGCCCTCGGCGCGGTCGAGTTCCTCCGGGGTCAGGCCGACGTGCTCGCGGTAGCCGGCGAGAACATCGGCGGCGTGCCGGGGGCCCGCGCTGTGCAGCAGGCCCGCCAGGGAGGCCAGGCGCGGGCCCGTGCCGGCGCCCGTCCAGTCCACGAAAGCCGGGCCGTCCGGCGTGACCACGACGTTGTTCCGGACCGGGTCGGGGTGCACGAACGCCTCGGGCAGCCCGCGGCAGTCGTCGCCCTCGGGCAGCAGCGTCTGGATCAGCTCGTACAGGTCCTGGTGTTCGGCGGGGACGCGGCCGTCGAGGTCGGCCAGGAGCGCCGCCGCCGCGGCGAGATCGGCATCCGGGCCGCCCTCGTACTCCGGCAGGTGGTGCAGCGAGCCGGCCGGGCGCCGCGTGGGGCCCGGCTCGGTGGGCAGGGTGTGCAGCCGTCCCAGCAGGTCACCGAGCCTGCGCCAGATGACGGGGCTGCCGGACGGCTGCTTGCCCGCGAGGTAGCCGGTGACCAGGACGGCGCGGCCGTCGAGCGTGGACACCGGCTTGGGGTGGGCGCAGCGTTCGGCGGGAAACTCGTGCCGTTCGAGGAAGCGGAGTACCTCGGCGTCGTCCTCGGTGCGGAACAGCGGCCGGCTGGTCAGGGCCAGGCGCGCCACCCAGGGCGGCCCGTCCGCCCGGTCGACCCGGAACACGCCAGCGACGATCTTGGTCAGCGCGGCGACCCGGATCCCGTAGTGGCCTTCGAGATGGGCCGGCAGGGCCTCGGCGCCGGGCCGCCGGTACACGTCCCTGATCACTGTCCCGATCCGCGCCATTACCGGCCCTTCTGCCCGCGCTGAAGATTCACCCTACGAGCGGCACGCGTCCGTTGACGCCCCCGAAGGGGGGTCATACGATCCCCTGGGCCCGGAGAGCCCGGTATGGCAGGTCATGCACAATCCGTACCACAACGCGCACTGGAGGGGACTTTATGCGACGGCGAGCAGCCACGCTCATCACCGTAACCGGCCTGGCGCTGACGACCGCAGCGTCCGGACGAGAGGCTTGCCGGTAAGTACGAATGACCGTACATTTAGGGCTCTGGCAACGGAGCCTGGAGGACGCGGTCATGGTGGAAGTTCTCCTGATCGAGACGCCGTCGCTGGGCGACCGCAGCTACCTGGTGCACGATGGGGCCGTCGCGCTGGTCGTCGACCCGCAGCGGGACATCGACCGGGTCACCGGGCTGGCCGCCGAGGTGGGCGTGCGGATCACCCACGTCGCCGAGACCCACATCCACAACGACTACGTCACCGGCGGCCTGGCCCTGGCCCGCGCCACCGGCGCGGCGTACCTGGTCAACGGGGCCGACCCGGTCCGGTTCACCCGGACGCCGCTGCACGACGGCGACGGCATCCAGATCGGCGACGCCATGCGGGTACGGGTGCTGGCCACCCCGGGCCACACGTTCACTCACCTGAGCTATGTGCTGACGGCCGACGGCGCGGTGACCGGCGTGTTCACCGGCGGTTCGCTGCTCTACGGCGCGACCGGGCGGCCCGACCTGCTCGGGCCGGACAGCACCGGTCCGCTGGCCGGGGCCCAGTACGCCTCGGCCCAGCGCCTCGCCCGCGAGCTGCCCGATGAAACCGAGATCTTCCCGACGCACGGTTTCGGCAGCTTCTGCGCGGCCGGCCAGGGGAAGGTGACCCGCGCGTCCACGATCGGCCACGAGAAGCTGGTGAACCCGGCGCTGACGCAGAGCCGGCAGGCCTACACCGGCTCGCTCCTGGCTGGCCTGGACACCTGGCCGGCCTACTACGCGCACATGGGCCCGGCGAACCTGGCCGGGCCGGACGGCCCGGACCTGTCGCCGCCGCGCCCGGCCGGCGCCGGCGACATCCAGCGCCGGATCGAGGCCGGCGAGTGGGTGATCGACCTGCGCGACCGGGCCGCGTTCGCAGCGGGCTTCGTGCCCGGCTCGGTCAACTTCACCCTCGGCAGCAGCTTCGCCACCTACGTGGGCTGGACGGTGCCCTGGGGCGCGCCGATCACGCTGCTCGGCGAGACCCCGGACCAGGTGGCCGAGGCGCAACGGGAGCTGGCCAGGATCGGCATCGACAGGCTGGCCGCCGCCGCAGCCGGGCGGCCCCGGGACTGGGCGGGCGGCCGGCCGTTGTCCGCCGTGCGGCTGGCCAAGCACGGCGACCTGGCCGACCGTCTCACCCGCCAGCCCGCCCCGGCCATCCTGGACGTCCGCCGCAACCTGGAGTGGGCGGAAAGCCACGTCGCCGGCGCCATCCACATCCCCCTGCACGACCTGCCCGGCCGCCTCGGTGACGTGCCGCCGGGCGAGGTGTGGGTGCACTGCCAAAGCGGCTACCGGGCGATGGCCGCCGCCTCCCTGCTCGCCGCGCCGGACCGCCAGGTCATCAGCGTCAACGACCACTTCAGCAACGCCGCCGCCGCGGGCGTCCCGGTAGAGCCCGCCTGACCCGCCCAGCCCGCCTTGACCGGCGAGGCGGCATCCGGCCGGGCCCACGTTCATGATCAGGGGCTGGCTGTTGCTCCAGCGCCGGTACTTCCATGATCCTGGCAGCACTAGGGCAGCTGCTCCTTGTACGCGGTGTTCTGCCCGCTGTGAAGGTATGGGCTGGTCGCGGTGACGGGTTCACAGCCGTAAGGTAAATACCATGAGTGAGATCCCGCTCGACCAAGCACCCGGCGACGTCGCCGCTGCCGCACACGACGCGGCGCGGGGCAAGGTCGTGTACTTGACCGAACACGGGGAGCGCTTGGCGGCGATCGTCCCCGCTGAACTTGCTGCGGAGCTGGAGAATCTCACGCCGGAGGAGTTTCACGAGCTTCTGGAGGACTTCGCCGACACGCAAGCTGCGCGGGAAGCTCTCGCGGAGATCGAGGCGGGGGCCAGTCCGGTCCCGGCCGAGCAGGTCTGGGCGGAACTGGGCCTCGACTCGTGACCATGCGCCGGTATGCGCTGGAGTTCGCGCCTAGACGCGGGTCACCGCCGCGCGATTTACCGCTGACCCCGAGTGGCAAGGCCATCCCGCGTAATGGTGCACGCCCCCTTTCGCCCGCGTCTATGGTTCTTAGGACGGGATTTCGCCAGTGATGGCGTGCTCGATGGCCGCCCGGAGCCCGGCCGCCGTGGCGGCGTGGACGGTGATCGCGGGGCACCAGGCGGTCCACCGGCCGTCGTGGTGGCGGACCTCCCAGCCGGGGTAATCGTCGGCGATGGCTTGCGGGTACTCGTCGGCAGGGTGGCCGGAACGGGTGGTGTTCACGGGGCCGGCCGCGGGGTGCGGGCGATGCCCGCGTACAGGTCGGCGATGGGCCGGTCCGGAAGGCCGGCGGCTGGCCGCCATTCGGTGACCGGGACCACCCCGGGCGGCACCAGCGGCAGCCCGCCGAACAACGCGGTGACCTGGGCATGGTTGCGCGGCACTACGTTCGTGGGGACGGCGGCGTTGTAGGCGGTCACCCCCGCGTGGACCTGGCCGGGGGCGAAGTCGCCGGTCAGGTGCGAGATCACCACGTAGCTCCCCGGCGCTAACGCGGCGGCCAGATGGGCGACGATCCCGGCCGGGTCGTCGGCGTCGGGCAGGAAGTGCACGATGGCCAGCAGCAGCACCGCCACCGGGCGGGTGAAGTCCAGCGTCGCCGCCGCCCGGGCCAGGATGGTGGCCGGGTCGCGCAGGTCGGCATCGAGGTAGCCGCACCGGCCCTGGGGTTTGCTGGTGAGCAGCGCACGGGCGTACACCAGCACCAGCGGGTCGTTGTCGGCGTAGACGACCGCGCAGCCGGGATCCGCCTGCTGGGCCACCTGGTGGGTGGCGCCGGGCGCGGGCAGCCCCGTCCCGATGTCAAGGAACTGGCGGACACCGCAGTCCGCGGCCAGGTAGCGCACCGCGCGGCCCAGGAACGCCCGGTTGGCCCGGGCCGCGGCCACGACCTGGGGGCGGTGGCGTTTGACCGCGTCGCCGACCCGCCGGTCGGCCGGGTAGTGGTCCTTGCCGCCCAGCCAGTAGCAATACACCCGCGCCGGGTGCGCCACGGACGGGTCGAATCGGTCCTGACCTGCGGTTTCCTGCCCCGGCTTGGCGGTAGTTGCGGGGTTATCGGTGATGGCAGCGGCCGGGTGGCCGTCGTGGATGGATGGTGGTGTCATGGCAGAAGTATAGGAAGCTTGCTGAGCCTCTTGGAAGGCTACTGAGCATTTCTGCTGGTCACGTGACCTTTAGCCTGCTATGCATGACCACGGTGCCGCCGTTCAAGCCATCGCCGCTGCGGCTGATGTATGTCCAGGTGGCCGAGCACATCGAGGCCCGCATCCAGGCGGGCGAACTCAAGCCAGGCCACCGCCTGCCCCCCGAGCGGGAGGTTGCCGCCGAATACGGCGTCGCCTACAACACCATGCGCAAGTCCATGGAAATCCTCCGCGAGCGCGGGCTGATCGTGACCATGCACGGCCGCGGCACCTTCGTCAACGACCCGCTGCCACCCGGCTGACCGGCACCGTCAGGACACGATGTCCTTGACGGCGAAGCGGCGGAAGGCCAGGGCGAACAGGATCAGGGCGTAGCTGACCGACACCGACGTGCCCTCGATCATGCCGCCCCAGGAGATCTGCGGCTGCATCGCGTCGAGCCAGGCGAACTGCCAGTGCGTGGGCAGGATCTCGCGCCAGGAGCCGAGCGCGGTCACCGCGTCCAGGATGTTGCTGACGATGTACAGGCCGACCGCGCCGCCGACCGCGCCGAGCGGTGAGTCGGTGGACACCGAGAGCAGGAAGGCCAGGCCGGCCACGACCAGCTCGGTGACGAGGACGTAGCCGAGCACGATGCCCATCCGGGCCAGCGCCGCGCCCGGCGACAGCACGGCCTCGGTGCCGGGCAGCTTGAGCGGATGCCAGCCGAACGCCACCGTGCCCGCGACCAGCGACATGACCGGGAAGCTGAGCACCGCGACGGTCGAGTACGCCAGCGCCACCAGCAGCTTCTGGCGCAGCAGCCGGGCCCGGGGCACCGGCGCGGCCAGCAGGTACCGCAGCGACGCCCAGCCCGCCTCGCTGGCCACGGTGTCCCCGCAGAACAGGGCCACGGCCACCACGAGAAGGAAGCCCACGGAGGCGAAGAAGCTGAACGCGGCGAAGTTCAGCCCGCCGGTCGTGGCGAGGTCGACGAGTCCCGGTGTGCCGGTGGGCTGCTGCGGGCCGCCGAGCTCGAACGCGCCGACCAGGACCCAGGGCAGCACCAGCAGGATGAGGAAGGCCACCATGGTCCGCCTGCGGCGAAGCTGCCGGATCACCTCCACCCGCAGCGGCAGGGTGCGCCGGGCGCTGTACCCGGGGGCGCCCGTGCTGAGCCGGTCCACCTCGGCGGTCATGAGCCCGTCCCCTCCTCGTGCTCTCCCTCGCGTGGTGGGTCGATGAGCGCGAGGAAGGCATCCTCCAGGCGCCGGCTCGGGCCCACCCGGTCCACCGGTATCCCGGCGCCGACCAGCGCGGCGACCACGGCGGAGGCGGGCACGCCGTTGGGGTGCACCTGGACGCCGTCGCCGTGGGCCTCCGCCGAGTCGATGCCGGTCAGGTCCCGCAGCACGGACACGGCGCGGTCCACCTCCGTGGTGCCCACCAGCAGGGCCGCGCCGGCCCCGACGATGTCCGCGACCGGGCCGCCGGCGATGCGCCTGCCCTGGTTCATCACGACCACGTGGCTGCATGTCTGCTCGACCTCGGCGAGCAGGTGGCTGGACAGGATGACGGTCCGTCCGCCGGCCGCGTAGTCAAGC
Organism: uncultured Actinomycetes bacterium; assembly: GCA_963703605.1. Classification (GTDB taxonomy): domain Bacteria; phylum Actinomycetota; class Actinomycetes; order Streptosporangiales; family Streptosporangiaceae; genus DASXKD01. Next base: position 1,512 of record CAVPFC010000019.1, on the reverse strand, counting down.
AGCGCGTCGCGCATCTCCCTGATCTGCGGCGGATCCAGCCCGTTCATCGGCTCATCGAGCACGAGCAGGTCCGGCAGCCCGAGCATGGCCTGGGCGATGGCCAGGCGCTGGCACATGCCGCGCGAGTAGGTGCGGACCGGCCGGCCGATGGCCGCGCCGAGGCCCGCGATGGCCAGCACCTCGTCCAGGTGGGCCCCGTCCGCCGGGCGCCCCGTCGCCCGCCAGTACAGCTCCAGGTTGGCCAGACCGGACAGGTGCGGCAGGAAGCCCGGCCCCTCCACGAACGAGCCGAGCCTGGACAGGGCCGGCGACCCGGGGTGCACCTGCCGCCCGAAGATCGTGATCGTGCCCGCGTCGGGGTGCAGCAGGCCCATCAGCGCGCGCAGCGTCGTGGTCTTCCCGGCGCCGTTCGGCCCGAGCAGCCCGAGTATCTGCCCCCGGTCCACCCGCAGCGACAGGTCGTCCACGGCGAGCTGCCCGTCCCGGTAGCGCTTGGTCAGCCCGGTGATCTCCAGCGGCACCCCGGCGAGCCCGGGGACCAGGTCACCCCGGACGCGCCTGCGGCGCAGCAGCAGAATGAGCCCGGCCGCCACCAGGGCGGCCGCGGGCGCGGCCCAAACCCACCAGGGCGCCCCGGCGCCGGTGACGGTCAGCGCCGGGTCGGTGGGCACCGTCACGCCGGGCCCGGCCAGCGCCACCCGGTAGACCGCGGGTGCCGGCGCGGTGGCGTAGGCGAAGTCGGTCGTGGTCAGCACCAGACGGAGCCGGTGCCCCGCCGAGAAGCTGTAGTCGATCGGGGGCAGCGTGACGGTCACGGTGCGCGGGCTGCCAGCGCCGGCCCCGCCGCCCACCCGCAGCGGCGCGACGAGCTGGTAGGGCAGGGACGCGTTGCCGCCCTGGTCCACGTCGTAGATCTTGGCGAACAGCGTCACCTCACCCGGGCCGCTGACCCGGATCCGCACCGTGGGCGACCCGGTGACCTGGAGCGGAGAGGACAGCGGGGCCGAGGTGAACGCCGCGCTCTGCCCGGGCATGTCGAAGGTGGGCCCCGCGGAGGCACCGGCGCTCGCCGCCCCGAACGCGCCGAGCCCGGGGAAGACCGACATCGACGGCGGCGAGCCGCCGGGCGGGTGGGCGATCGCCTGCGCCGGGCCGGCCAGGCGCAGAAGCGTTCGCCGGGTGCCGTCAAGCCCCGGGTACGCCGGAGCGGTGGCGACGCCCAGGGTCACCCCGCCGGTGTTCGGGTCGAAGCCGAGTACCCGGGTCACCGCGAACCCGGGCTGGCCGGTGGCGGCGCTCGCCGGCGCGTGCCCGGGGTCCAGCCAGCGGTGGAACCAGGCCGCCATGAGCGAGTTCACCCGGGCGGTCTCCTGGTCGCCGCCGTCGTGGCCGCCCGCGAACCAGACCATGTCCGCCGGCGCCCCGTTGCGCCGGATCGCCCGGTAGTTCGCGTTGGCCTGGTCCAGGCCGAACAGCGAGTCGTGCTCGCCCTGGATCAGCAGCGACGGGGCA
>CAVPFC010000018.1:0-15026 GCA_963703605.1 uncultured Actinomycetes bacterium | reverse complement strand
CGCCGTTTCTTACGGCCCGCCGTGCGGCGGGTCATGAGGGTGATCATGGCCCGCGCCGTTAGCTGGCCTCGGCGACGCGGCGTTATATAGCGAGCCAGCGCGTCCCCGGCCGTCTCGTTCTGCGCCACCCGCGGCCCGCGAAACTGCCCGGCCGAAGAGTGTTGGCCGGAAGGCCAGCCGCCGCTCCTTGTGGTGAGACGTCACCACCACCGAGGAGCGGGCGATGAGGCGGCCTGACCACCCAGACCTGGTATCTGCCGGTCGCCACGGTCCTCATCACAACCGAGGACGGAGTGGCCAGGGCCTGGCGAACGTCCTCTCCAGCGCCTCCTGGCGCTGACGCCGGGAGCGCCAGGCGTCCCCTTCCCTCATTGGGCCGTGGGGGAGACGCGGCCCGCGCCCGGCCCGGCTGCAGGCGCCGGTGCCCTCAATGTCACGGCCGCGCGCCGGGGTGGTGCCTGTGCCGGCCCCGGCGCCTCAGGCTGGGCCGCGGGCCTTGACCAGGCCGGTCTCGTAGGCGAACACGACGGCCTGCACCCGGTCGCGCAGGCCGAGCTTGGCCAGCATCCGGCCGACGTGCGTCTTCACGGTGGCCTCGGAGAGGAACAGCCGGCCGGCGATCTCCGCGTTGGACAGGCCCTGCGCGACGTCGCCGAGGACCTCGCGTTCCCGCTCGGTCAGGCGGGCCAGGTCCGGCGGAGCGGGGCCGTCGCCGGCCGGGAAGCAGCGGCGCGAACCGGTCGATCAGCCGCCGGGTGGTGGACGGGGCCACGACCGCGTCGCCGGAGTGCACCGCCCGGATCCCGAACAGCAGTTCCTCGGGCGGCACGTCCTTGAGCAGGAACCCGCTGGCGCCGGCCTTGAGCGCGGCGTAGGCGTACTCGTCGAGGTCGAACGTGGTCAGCATGAGCACCCGGGGCCGCGTCGCCGGCCTGGCAGATCCGCCGGGTCGCCTCGATCCCGTCGAGTCGCGGCATCCGCACGTCCATCACCACGACGTCGGCCGCGACGGTGCGCAGCAGCGCGATCGCCGCGGCGCCGTCCCCGGCCTCGCCGACCACGGTCATGTCCGGCTGCGCGTCCAGCACCATGCGGAAGCCCGCCCGCACCAGTTCCTGGTCGTCGACCAGCACGATGCCGATGGTCACGCGGCACCCGCCCGCACGGACGTGAGCGGCAGCGTGGCGACCACCTCGAAGCCGCCGCCCGGCCGGGGCCCCGCCGCCACCGAGCCGCCGTACAGCGCCACCCGCTCGCGCATGCCGGTCAGGCCGTGCCCGGTACCGTCAGGCGCCGCCGCGCCGCGACCGTCGTCGCTGATCGTCAGCACCAGCGCGTCGGGGGAGTACCGCAGCACGACCGACGCGGACGCGACCGGGCCGGCGTGCTTGCGCGTGTTCGTGAGCGATTCCTGCACGATCCGGTAGGCGGCCAGGGCGGTGCCGCTGGGCAGCGGCTGCGGGATGCCCTCGACCGTGAACGACACCGGCAGCCCGGCCAGCCTGGCCTGGTCGAGCAGCTCGCCGAGCTCGCCGACGCCTGGCTGCGGGGCACGCTCCTGCGTGGCCACGTTCTCCTCCCGGCGCAGCACCCCGAGCAGGCGCCGCATCTCGGCCAGCGCCTGGCGCCCGGTGGCGGAGATCGCGGCCAGGGCCTCCTTGGCCCGGACCGGGTCGCTGGCCAGCGCGTAGGAGGCGCCGTCCGCCTGCACCACCATGACGCTGACGTTGTGCGCGATCACGTCGTGGAGTTCCCGGGCGATCCTGGCCCGCTCCGCGACGGCCGCGATCCGCGCCTGGGCGTCCCGTTCCCGTTCCAGCCGGGCGGCCCGCTCCTCCAGGTTGGCGTAGTAGGCCCGCCGGTAGCGCATCGAGTCGCCAAGCACCCAGGCAAGCAGCGCGGGCCCGGCGAACAGGATCGCCGAGACGGCCAGCCTGCCCAGCGGGTCCGGCATGTTGAAGTTGATCCACCGGAACAGGCCGGTCGCCGAGCCGACCAGGCAGATGGCCAGCCCCCAGACGGAGACCCGCCGCGAGCAGTAGGCGGCGAGCGTGTACAGCAGGATGAGGATGGCCAGGTCCGTGGCGGCCGGGCGGATACCCAGCGCCACCTGGATCGCGCCGGCCAGGACGGCGATTGCGAAGGCGCCGATCGGGTTGCCCCGCCGGAACACCACGGGCACCGACAGGCCGAGCGCCACCGGAACGCCGATGAGCTTGCCCTCCGCCACCGCGGGCGCGACGCCCGTCAGCAGCAGCGCAGCGGCCAGCACGCCGTCCACCAGCCTGGGGTGACGGCGTACCCAGGCGTACAGGGCAGCCACATCCCAAGGGTAGATCGCGGCCGGTCAGCCGACGTCATCCTCCCGGGTACGTTGCCGTCATTCTCTGGGGCGATGAATCCTCTAAGGTTCAGCCGTGACGGATGACTTCCGGGATGACTGTGCTTTCTGCCGGATCCAGGCCGGCGAGGTGCCCGCCGACATGGTCCTGGAGGATGCGGACTTCGTGGCGTTCCTCGACGCCCGGCCGGTGTTCAAGGGGCACGTGCTTGTCGTGCCGCGCCGTCACTACGTGACGCTGGCCGACCTGCCGGTGGCCGCGGTCAGCCCGCTGTTCGAGCGGGTGCGCCTGGTCAGCGCCGCCCTGCCGGCCGCGCTGGGCGCCCAGGGAACCTTCGTCGCGCTCAACAACATCGTCAGCCAGAGCGTGCCCCACCTGCACGTGCATGTGGTGCCGCGGACCAAGGGGGACGGCCTGCGCGGGTTCTTCTGGCCGCGCACGCGCTACGCCAGCGAGGAGGAGGCCGCCGACTACGCGCGGCGGATCAGGGACGCGCTGGCCAGCGTGCCCTCCTGATCAGCCGGGGGGCGGCGTGGTGCAGCCCGGGCACGACGGCCTGCCGTAGAAGTAGCCGGGAATCGACGGTGAGTCGGTCGGCGGGTTCGTGGGCAGCAGCAGCGGCTTGCGCCGCCGCTGGCCGAAGTCGAACGCGGCCGCCAGGTTGCCGAGGATGGACGCGTTCTCCCGGACGCCGGGGCGGGGGTCGGGCCGGCCGTCGGTCGCCGGGCTGAGCCGGGCACCGCCCAGGAAGTCATCCTCGATGAACTTCAGGTAGGCGTCGCTGCTGAGCACCTGGTGGTCGATGAAGCCCGCCCTGGCGTACGGGGAGATGATGATCGCCGGCACCCGCAGGCCGTAGCCGTTCCGGTCGACCTGTGGCGGCATCACACTGTCGTAGAACCCGCCCCAGTCGTCCCAGGACAGGAAGATCGCGGTGGACTTCCAGTCCGGGCTCTCCATGGCCGCGTTGATCAGCGCCGTGACGTAGGCCTGGCCCTGATGGACGCTGCCCGGCGGGTGCTCGCTGTCAGGCTGGGACGGAGTGATCCAGCTCACGGCCGGCAGGGTGCCCGCCCTTGCCGCGCTGAAGTAGGACCCGAGCCCCTTGATGTCCTTGAGCTGATTGTCCTGCTGCACGTCGCCGAACAGCGGGAGCGGGTTCCAGATGCCCGGTGTCCGGGCGCTCTGCTTGACCGGGGGGCAGGTGATCGCGGAATCGCTGGCACAGTCGGGCTGCGTGCCTGACTGCACGTAGTACGCCCAGCTCACGTGCTGGGCGTGCAGCAGCCAGGTGATGTCGGTCCAGGCCAGGTCGATCGAGGTGGTGCCCCTCGTCACCTCCTGATTCACGGCCTGGTTGAACCGCAGCGTGTGGTACGGCCCGCTGATGTTGTTGTGGCAGCTCATCGGCGAGCTGCTCTTGCACCTGGCCGACCAGGCGGACACCAGGTAGAGGTGCTCGGGCAGCGACCACGATTTCACCGGCTCGAACATGTGGTCGGCGAGCACGAAATGCTTCGCGTACGCCCAGTAGTTGGGGATCTCCGCGGCCGTGTGGTAGCCCATGACGTCGGGCTTGCCGCGGAGCTTGCAGGCCGGGTCGTTGATGGCGTGGCACCGGCTGGCCTGGTCGAGCTGCTTGATGAACCCGTCCATCCTGCCGCCGTGGACGTCTGCGACGGCGTTGGGCTCACCGTGCGGGCCACCGCCGTTGACGTCGGCGGTGTCGTGGTAGGGGCGGACGCACTGGCCGTGCCGGCGGGGCACGCACACGGTCGGCACCCCGTGCCGCATCGGGATGCCGTCCGCACCGGGGTAGGTCCCGAAGTAGGTGTCGAACGACCGGTTCTCCTGCATGATGATGATCACGTGCCGGATCTTGTGGATACCGGCTGGCGTGGTAGATCCCGGGCCCGGCGACGTCGGCCGCGGCCGTCGCGAACCCGATCCCTGCAGCGGCGCGGACGGCGATCCCGGCCAGGTCATGGGCTGGCTGGGCGACCCGGCTTCCGCGGCCGCCGGCACCGGCGCGGGCGCCGCGACCACCCGGACCGCGGCGGGCGAGGCGCAGGCCGCCAGCAGGCCGGACAGCAGGACTACGGCGGCGGTGCGGGACAGCGGCCGCTTGCGGCGGGCCCGGTGGGCCCCGGTCACCGGGCCATCCCCGGCGAGCCTGGCGGCCCGCCCGGCCGGCGGCGCGGGGGATCGGGAACGTTACGTCGCGGGCTGGCGAACCACCTTGGCATGACCCGAGCCTAGGCAATCGCGCTGAACTGCCGCCTAACTGCCGGTAAGAGTCCGGAAGGTTTCACCTCAAGGAACACCGGGAGTTTCCGCCGTACCGCCGGCCCGCTCTTGACCCAGGCCCGTTTCCGGTTCTGTTCGCGGTCGGCGGACCAACTCGCCCGGTACCCGGCCGAGCGGGGCATACCGCCTCAGATGGGGAGGTAGTAACGTCGGACTATGGCCGGATGGTGGTCGATCGAAGTCTTCCACGGCGAATCTTCGGCGCGGCTGTGGCAGGACACCTACTCGAACACTCTCATCGAGGCAGCGGTCACACACGGCGCCACGAGCTGGGAATGGCACGAGCACCGATGGGGTGTGGTGCTTGAGGTCGAGTTCGCCGAGGATGCCCAGTGGGAGCGTTTCCGCAGCCTGCCGGCCGTCCAGGCGGCCCTCGACGCCGTGCCCGACCCGGTGAACGGCCTGCTGGTCTACCGCGGGCGCGGCGGTGGGGCGGGTGCCACCTCTCCCCGCAGGCCACGCCCGGTGACCGGCGCGGGCGCGATGGCGCTGCCCGAGCCCGGCGACGAACCGGTGCTCAACCTGACCTCGGCGACCGCGCCCGACGTGCTTGTTAACGCCGGATACCCGGCACCGTAGGCAGAAAGGGCACGGCACAGGCGCAGGCCCGGGGGCGTTTTGCGTCCGTCAGGCAGGCGCATGGCCGGCGACAGGGCAGGATGGAGCCATGAAGGATATCCAAGCCACGGCGGGCGGGCTGCGCGCTGCGATCGAGCGGAGCGGCTACTACCCCGGGCTGGTCGCCGACGCCGTCGAAGCCGCGCTCGGCTCCGAGGCCGTCGTCTCCTACTTCGTGCACCACGACGCCGTCTTCGATCCGGGCATGGAGGTTCGCCGGCACATGACCGTGCTGGCGCTCACCCCGACGCGGCTGATCCACTCGCACACCGACGAGGCCCCGGCGGAGGAGCCGGGGGAGCGCCCCGAGGCGGAGACCAACACCGAAGCGGTGCGTTTCTCCCGCATCTCCTCCGTGGCGGTCACCAGGGTCGTGGCCGACCCGGCGTCCTACGTGCCGGGCGTGACCATGCCGAGCGAGGTGGTGCTGAGCATCGGCTGGAACGTGCTGTCGCGTGTCGAGCTGGAGCCCGCGCGGTGCGCGGACGAGACCTGCGAGGCTGACCACGGCTACAGCGGCACCATCACCGCCGACGATCTGGCGCTGCGGGTTAGCGAGGCAGCCGACGGCGAGGAGGCGGTGCGGCAGGTGCTCGATTTCGCCAGTGCCCTTGCCGAGGCAACCGCTCATCCGCGTCACTGACGGGGGATCGGATGCGAGCCGAGCCCACCGTTGCTCCGGTCCTGCCGCGCTACGGCGAAAGCACGCTGTCCGATCTGGCAACCTCACTGCTCGCCTCGCTGGGCGTGCCGGGGGAGAACAACCCGCTCGGCCTGCTCCCGTCGGCCCGCGCCTGCCTGCTGGTGGTCGACGGGCTCGGCTGGGAGCTGCTGCGTGACCAGCCGGCCAGCGCACCGTTCCTGTCCGAGCTGGCGGTCAACGGCGCGCCGCTGACCGCCGGGTTCCCGGCGACGACGGTCACCAGCCTGAGCTCGCTCGGCACGGGCCGGCCGCCGGGCCAGCACGGCATGCTGGGATATCAGGTCGCGATCCCCGGCAAGAACAAGTTGCTCAACGGCCTTCGGTGGGATAACTCGGTCGACCCGCTGACCTGGCAGCCCGGCACGACGATCTACGAGCGCGCCGCGGCGGCCGGTGTGTTCACCTACCGGGTGGCCGCGTCCATGCTGGAGCGGACCGGCCTGTCGGTGGCGGTCATGCGGGGCACCGAGTACCGGCCCGCCGACAGCCTCGGCGCGCTGGTGGCCCAGGCGGCGGACGCGCTGCGGGACTCCGAGCGCGCGCTGGTCACCGTCTATCACGGGCAGCTCGACGGCACCGGGCACACGTTCGGGGCCGCCTCGGACGCCTGGCGCTACCACCTCGTGCCACATCGACAAGCTGGCCGAGCAGCTCGCCGCCACGCTGCCCCCGGGCACCCCGCTGTACGTGACCGCCGACCACGGCATGGTCGACGTGGCGCGCGACGACCGGATCGATGCGGACGCGCTGCCCGAGCTGCGCGACGGGGTCGCGCTGCTCGGCGGCGAGCCCCGGGCCAGGCACGTGTACGCCAAGCCCGGCGCCGCCGCCGATGTGCTGGCCGCCTGGGCCGAGGTCGTCGGCGACCGCGCCTGGGTGCTGCCGCGGGACGAGGCGATCAGCGCGGGCTGGTTCGGCCCCGTCGATCCCGCGCTGGCCGGCCGGATCGGGGATGTGGTCGCCGCGCCGGCGGGCCCGTTCGCGATCATCGCCAGCAAGGCCGAACGCCTTGAGTCCTCACTGATCGGCATGCACGGCTCGCTGACATCGGCCGACCAGCTCGTGCCGCTGCTCCGGCTGTATCCGCTGTGACCTCGCCCGCGGCGCGGCCCGCCCACAACGGTGCGTGCCGGTTATCCACAGGGTCATCCGGGGAGACGCAAGAGTATGCGCCGCCTCGTCCACAGAATTGTGGTACTTACCCACAGGACGAATCCGGTGTGGTACCCGTCGTTATGACGTCTGCCGACAAGCCGGGCGTTACCGGGCAAGCCGGGACGGAGAGGGTGCCCGCCATGGAGCCGCGCAACAGCCCGCCAGGCCCGCTCACCGACGTTTCCGCCCTGGCCCGGGCGCTGGCCGCGCCGGCTCCGCCGGTCCTGCTCGACGTCCGCTGGCGGCTTGGCGGCCCGCCGGGCATCGAGTCCTACCGTGCCGGGCACCTGCCCTGGGCCGTCTTCGCCGACCTTGACGCCGACCTCGCCGCGGCGCCCGGCCCCGCGGGGCGGCACCCACTGCCGCAGGCCGGCCCGTTTCCAGGCCGCGATGCGCCGCGCCGGGGTCAGCGACGGGCGCCCGGTGGTCGTCTACGACGAGGCGGACGCCACCGTGGCTGCCCGGGCCTGGTGGCTGCTGCGCTACTTCGGCCACGATGCCTGCCGGGTCCTGGACGGCGGGTTCCGCGCCTGGAAGGCCGCGGGCGGGCAGGTGTGCACGGGGGACGGCGCGGTGCCGGCGCCGGGGGACTTCACCGCCCGGCCCGGGCACATGCCCGCGCTCGACGCCGACGGCGCGGCCGGCCTGGCCCGGCGCGGTGTCCTGCTCGACGCCCGCGCGCGGGAGCGCTACCGCGGCGAGGCCGAGCCCATCGACCCGGTGGCCGGCCACATTCCCGGGGCGATCAGCGCGCCGACGACCGGCAACGTCGGCTCGGACGGCCGCTTCCTGCCCCCCGCCGGGCTGCGGGCCAGGTTCGCGGCGCTCGGCGTCGGCACGGGCGGGGGCGCGCACCCGGTCGCCGCCTACTGCGGTTCCGGGGTCACCGCGGCACACGAGGTGCTCGCGCTGGAGATCGCCGGTATCCGGGCGGCGCTGTACGCCGGGTCCTGGTCGAACTGGGTCGCGGACCCCGCGCGCCCGGTCGCCACCGGCCCGGTGCCGGGTTAGGTGCCCGCAGGCCGCACGGTGGCCGCACATGGCGTCTGTGCGGTGTGTGCGTGCCCGCGGAGGCGCTCCGCCGCGACGCACGGGCAGGAGTGGTGTTCACGGTATTGGGCCGGTCGCCGTCGCGCGCGCTCGCACCCGCCTGCCGGCGCATTGGCGGGAACCGGATCGCGTCACGGCCCGTCCAAGACTGTGCGGGCCGGCCTGGGTAGCCAGGCCAGCCCGACCACCTCGGGTTCCCGGAGGACCGGGAAGGGAGTCGACAGATGGTAAGGACGGACGGCGCGGCCAAGAGCCGGCCGGGGGTGGGCGCCGGCCGGGGCGGGCGCCTGGGGGCGGGCGCCGGCCGGGGGCGGGCGCGAAGCGCGGGGGCGGGAAAGCACAGCGCGGGGGCGGGGAAAGCACAGCGCGGGGGCGGGAAAAGCACAGCGCGGGAAGAGCCGGCTGGGGGTGGGCGCGAAGCGCGGGGGCGGGACAAGCATGGCGTTTGGCGCGATCGCCGCCGGTCTCGTGATAGGGCTCGCCGCTTGCGGGAGCGCCGTGGCGGGGGCCGGCGCCCCCGCGAAGCCGGCGGCGAAGGCGAGTATCCCGGCCGCGAAGGCCCTCCGCCACGTCAACCCCGGCGGGCCGATGATGCCCGCGGTCGTGACCAAGAACGTCCTGCTCTGCGCCGAGATCCCGGCGCTGACGCGGATGACCTTCACCAGGATGACCTGGCCGCCCGCGCATGCCCGCGAGGTGCTGCCCACCGGGTTCACCGTGCGGGACCCGGCCACCGTGCGGCGTATCGCCACGATCCTGTGCGGGCTGCCGAGAATGCCCGTCGGCGCGATGAGCTGCCCGAACCTCGCCGGGGCCAGCTACCGCATCTACTTCGCCGCCCCCGGCAAGGCCATTCCCGCGGTGCTGATCTCGCTGTCCGGCTGCCGGACGGTCGCCGGTCTCGGGCCGCTTCGCACCTGGATCACCTCCACGAAGCTTCAGCAGGCGCTGAGCGAGGGACTCCACAACCCCTTCAAGGGGGTGTCCTCGCCGCTGCCCTGACCCGGCGCAATCCGCCCGGGCCGCTCAGCCCGGCGGGGCCAGATCGTGGCGGGCGGTGAGCGCGAGCCAGGTGAGCGCGCCGGTGACGACCGCGAACGTGGCGGGCTCCGCGCCCGCGGCGAGGGCGGCGCCGGCGCAGGCGGCCGCGGCCACGGCGATCCGCGCGGCCAGGCGGGCCGGCCGCCCCTGCCATACCCGGGACAACCACCGGGCCGGCGCCGCCCGGGCCGGGCCGGGCCTGCGGGGATGAGTGGCCAGGTCGGCGGCCGCCTCGGCCCGGCCGAACCGCGTCCGCAACGTGGTGTAGGCGGCGGCAGCCGCGGCGAAGGCGGCCGGGTCGCCGCCGTCGGCCCGGTCGGGGTGGGTCGCGGTGGCTATCCGGCGCCACGCCGACCGGACGTCATCGTCGGTCAGGCCGGGCGCGGCGGGCAGCCCTAACGCGGCGAACGGATCGGCCTGCCGTGGCGGCCGGCTCGCTGCCCGGGCCCGGGTCCATGCCCGCATGCCCCGGAGTCTACGGACGCCGGGGCCGGCCGGGAACCCGCGCCCGGGGTGAGGCGCCGACGTCAGGCCGCAGGGCTCCCCCCAGGGCCGCGTCGCGGGAGCGAACCCCCGCGCGCTCCCTGCCCGCACCCTGACCTGCGGTCCGGTCTGGCCCGCTGCCCGTTAGGGCAGCTCCCAGTGGGCCCGTGCCGATGCCTCACCCCAGGCCATCTCCAGCCAACCGCCTGGGGCCGTGGCAGGCCATCCCCGGATTCCGGGATCGGCCCGGCGCACCGGCCGCGCCTACACTTGCGCTACCGCTCCGTCATGCGGCGGCACCCCGAGGCGATGACAGGTGGTGACCCCGAACTGCGATGGCGTCCCAGCCCAGCAACCCCGCGGCCGCTCGTGTCACCACCCCGTCCGGGCTTGTGCTGGGCATCCCGGAGGGCGGGCGGCTGGTGTTCGGCCGGGGGCCGGACGCGGACCTGACGATCGCGGCGGGCCGGGGGCTGTCGCGCCGGGCCGGGGTGATCAGCGCCGTGGCCGGTGGCGCCTGGATCGCCAACATCAGCCGGACGCACGCGCTGTACGCCGAGGGTGACGGCTACCGGATCAGGCTGCCCCGGATGGAGGAGCGGGACGAGCCATCCGGGGGCTGGTTCGTCCACGCGGGATCGGTCCTCGTCGGCTCCCGCGCCATGCTCGACGACGGCCGGCCGCTCGAGGTGATGGTGCCCGGCGGCGAAGGCCGCTTCGCCGAGGGCGGCGAGGGCGCCAGGACCAGGGCCGACGGCGAGGCGACGCTGCTCCCGCTGTACCTGGATCCGATGACCAAGCTGTACCTCGTCGCGCTGATGTGGTGCCGCCCCTGGCTGCTCGACCCGGCCGCGGTCATGCCGCTGCCGCGGACCCCGGAGATCGCCAGGGACGCGCTCCAGGTGACCGGCGCGTACCACGAGCTTGAGCGGTTCGACAGCGACCCGGCGTTCCGCGACCGGCTGTCGGCTCGCGTCGCCGAGCACGTCAAGGTGCTGCGGCACAAGATCTCCGATCGCGGCCTGGTCCCCGCCGACATGCGGCTGTCCGACGAGGTCGTGGTGCGCGTGCTCATCGAGCACGGCATCATCACCGCGGCCGATCTCGCCAGGCTGAACGATCCGGCCTGGTGCTCCCGGCAGGAAGACCTCTGGTGGTCCCAGGACGGATGACGGCCCCCGCTTGGAGTTCCTGACCCGGCAGAGGTTGGTCGGGCGGCGCCAGCTCCCGCACCGGCACGCTCTCAGCCGTATCGAACCGGGAGGTCGAGGTGGGAGCCGCTGCCGAGTTTGAGGGTGAAGGTTTCCTCCACCGGGCCGTACCTGGTGAAGCCGGAGGCATCGTGGCCGGCCAGGGCGACCCTGATCCGGTGGCCGGCCGGGACGACGGCGGAGACGGGCAGCAGTTGCACGGTCAGGCCCATGGGGTTCCCGGGAACTACGCGAAGGGCGTCTGACCGGGCGAAGGTACGCGGGACGCCCAGGCGCACTGGTTCAGCGGGGCCGGTTGTCCTGCGGTGCAGGAAGCGCAGGCAGCCCTCGGTCAGGTAGCTGACGTCGCCGTCGGGATTGACGTCTTCGAGGTAGACGTACACCGCGCCGTCGCTGCCGGACGTGGCCAGGCGCATCGTCACGACCGGGAACCCAAGGACATGGATATCGGCCGGCAAGGGCCCGCCGGTGAAGGTGAGCAGCGAGTCATCGGCATGCTTGCGGCCGGGGTAGGCCGGCGCCCTGTCCAAGTCGATGGCCAGCCACCTGTTCGTGGGCCCGGTGGAGGCCGTGGCGTCTACGCGGTGGGTCACGGTACCGGCCGGGCCGGCCTCCCGCGTCAGACCGGCCATCGAACCGAGGTACCAGCGCCGTACTCCCACGTCGGCGGGTGGCCAGGAGGTGATCCTCCGCCATGCGTCGGTGCCGAGGGTGCCGAAGGTCAGTGTGCTTGGTCGCCTGGGCATGCCCGGTCGCTCCAGGTGCCGGGCGAAGAAGTCAACGAGGCGACGGTCCTGGCTTCCAGGGCTCAGCGGATCATGCTCCGCGGCGCCGGACGGTCGCAGGGTGTCGGCGAAGCTGCCGCCGCCGTGGCTCCAGGGCCCGATCTCGACCTGCTGGTGGCTGGCCTGGGTCACGAACCGTGCCAGCGCCCCCGCCGCGAAACCGCCGTCGAGCCACCCCGCACGAACCAGCATCGGGACGCCCGAGGATGCGATCGCCGACCCGAAGGCGGCGGGCGCGGTGGCCTCCCAGTCAAGGCCGGCGACCCGGTCATCACGGAACGGCACCCGCCCCATCAGCGCGTGCACATCGGTGTTCGACTGATGCTCGCCGATGGCGGAGTCGAGCAAGGCCGGCCCGTCCGGCCCGTCAACCGGCTTCACCGGCGACGGCAACGCGATCGTCTCCGCTGGCTGCCCGGTGATCGCCGCGAGCCGGTCCAGCGCGCCCGCAACGCCGTCCTTGAGCTGGCTTTCATACATCCACCGCGCGTACCGGCCATCGGTGCCGCACCCGCCCGGATAGAACAGCTCGCGGTAGGGGTCATGCGGGCTGAACAGCGCCGCCACCGCGACCAGGTGAGAGTTGCCGAGCCCGGCAATCAACTCGGCCGCCTGGCCTTCGTAGGAGGTGCCGTAGACCCCGACCCGGCCGTTCGACCACGGCTGTGCGGCTATCCAGTCGATCAGCTCGCCGTAGTCGGTGATCTCCCGCTCGCCGAGTTCGCCGGTGCGCGTGCCGTACGACGCCCCGGTGCCGCGGGCGTCGACCACGACCAGCGCGAATCCCGCGCCATTGAACAGATCCCCGGCCGCCGCATTGGTGTCCGCCTCCGGCCCAGGCTGTTGCGGCGCCTCAGCACGGTGATAGCGGGTCACCCGCATAACCGTGCCGACCGCGCCGCCCACCGCGGTTCGCTCCACCGGCAGCCAGACATCCGTGGCCAGCCGGACGCCGTCACCCACCCTCACATACACCGACTGGACACGACGCGACGGGTCAACGATCACGCCGCGGATCCTCGCACGCGTGGCCTCTGGAACGCGCACCGGCATCGGCCACGCTCGCGTGCTCGCGGAACGGCATACCGCATGACGCTGCGATCCGGCCACAACCCGCCGGCCGTACCGGGAGCCGCCGAACAGGCTCTCAGGGCGAGGGTCCCGGTGCGGCGGGAGGCGGCGGGTGCACCTGGAACGTGGCGCTCGCCCGGCGGCCGTTGGCCCCGGTGACCACGACCCGGTAGGAACCCGGCGGGAACGACCCTCGGAAGAAGTCGTGCCCCTGGCCGATCGCGTAGTTGAACGTTCCCCGCCCGTCGACGACCGGCCGGTAGGGCGCCGCGCCGTGACCGGCCAGCGTCACCGTCACCCGGGTAAGCGGGACCCAGCCGACGCCGTGCAGCAGGAACACGGTGTTGGGGTCGCCGATCGGCTGTAGCAGCTCGATCGCGGTGCGGCCGGGCGGCAGGGCGGCGAAGCTGGTCGGCGGCGCCTGACCCGGCGGCGGCCCGAACGCCTGCCTCGCCGACACGGTCGGCGTGGCGGACGGGCGCGGGGAGGTGCTGCCCGGGCCGCTCAGCAGGAACCCCAGGGCGGCCCCGACGCCGACCAGCACCGCAGCGGCGGCGGTGCGCCCGGCCAGGCCGAGCGCGGCCGGGGGACGGCGCCGCCGCTTGCGCGGCGGGTAGCGGGACCGGTCGCCGGGACCGCCGGGGCGGGTCCCGGCCCCGCCCGGCAGCCAGCGCCGCAGGCCCGGCCGGCGGCGGGGCACCCGCAGGGCGGTGCGCGAGCCGAAGGTCGCCTCCTCGCCGTCGGCGTCCCCGCCGCCGGTTTCGTCCACGCCGTCGGCGGCAAGCTGGGGGCCGTGCCGGTAGTCCTCGATCAGCCCCATCGCCGCGTCGGTCAGGTAGGCGTGGTGCCCGCCCGCCGCCGCGGGGCTGTCCACGAACGGGCCGAGCTGGCCGAGCAGGGTGGCCGACGCGGGGCGCTTGCGCGGGCTGCGTTCCAGGCAGGCGGTGACCATGCCGGTCAGCTCGTCGGGCAGCCCGGCGAGGTCGGGCGGCTCGGTGGCCAGCCGCACCAGCACGTCCATGACCGTTTCCCCCTGGTACGGCGCGTGCCCGGTCGCCGCGAACAGCAGGGTCGCGCCGAGCGAGAACATGTCGCTGGCCATCGACGCCTGCCGGGTGTCGCGGGCCTGCTCGGGCGCCATGTAGGCGGGCGTGCCCACGGCACCGTTGGTGACCGTGAGCTGGATGCGCTCCGCGGCCCTCGCCACGCCGAAGTCGATCACCCGGGGACCGTCCGGCGCCACCAGCACGTTGGACGGCTTCAGGTCCCGGTGCACCAGCCCGGCGGTGTGGATCGACTCCAGCGCCTCCGCGCACCCGGCGGCGAGCCACCTGGTGGCGGCCACCGGCAGCGGGCCGCAGCTCTGCACGAGCTGGGTCAGCGAGGGCGCCGGTACGTAGGCGGTGGCCAGCCAGGGCATGTCGGCGTCGGGGTCGGCCGCGACGACCGCCGCGGTGAAGACCCCGCTGACCCGTCTGGCCGCGGCCACCTCCTGGGCGAACCTGGCCCGGAAGCCGGCTTCCTCCGCGAACTCGATCTTGATCGTCTTGACGGCGACCAGCCGCCCGGCGGTCGACCGGCCGAGGAAGACCTGGCCCATGGCCCCGGCACCGAGACGGCCCAGTAACGCGTAGGGGCCGATCTGCTCGGGATCCCACCGGCGCAGTGGCGCCAACGTCGGCTGCACGGTCAACCGTCCTCCCCTGGCCATCGTGGCCAGGTCACCATGATGCCGACTGCGGCGGGGCTGGTGCCCGGATTCGGCCGTTACGGCACGAGTCATGCAGGTCCGGGCAGGAAGGTCCGGGCACACCCGTCCATGGCTGGCCGCCGGTGGGCCGTAACCGTCCGGCCACAACCGGGGCTTGCGGGCGGTAGCGGGGTGTGATCATGCTGGTTTGGGCGCCGAACGCTTGGTCCAGAGCGCATCTACGTCCGGGTGGGCTGCGGCGGGGGCAGTAACGGCGCTGGCCGCCGGCCCTGTTGGGCCGGTGGCCAGCGCCGCTGCCGGCGCAGACTCGCGGGCCGGCGCGAGTACGAAAGCCGGTGCCCCGTTACCGATGAGAGCGGCCGTCTTCCTCTCGCGCGATCTTCAGCCGCAGCTCGGACGCGTTCCAGGCGGTCACGGTGATGGCTTCCCGGGTGGCCCAGAGCCGGCGGGCGTCCGGCCCGCTGGCGGCGGTCGCCCATACCGTCCCGAAGCGCCACCGCGGGTACTCCTCGCGCAGCTTGGTCAGATCGTCGGCTTGCGTCATGCAGT
>CAVPFC010000017.1:0-54352 GCA_963703605.1 uncultured Actinomycetes bacterium | reverse complement strand
CTCAGCAGCGCGTCGCGGCGCCGGCGGTAAACCGGGCGCATGCGCCGCAGGTGGCGGTCGAACTCTCCGCGGGTGATGAGATCGGCGAGCGCCAGTTGTCCTAGCGCTGGAGAGCCCCTGTCGGCTGCGATCTTCGCCGTGGCCATGGGGCCGGCAAGGTGGCTCGGCAGCACGAACCATCCGAGCCGCAGCCCCGGTGCGAGGGTCTTGCTGGCCGATCCGGCGTAGACGACGTGATCCGGGGCCAGGCCCTGCATGGCGCCGACCGGTGTCCGGTCATAGCGATATTCGGCGTCGTAGTCGTCTTCGATCACGACCACGCCGCGCTGGCCGGCCCAGCGGAGCACGGCAGCCCGGTTCTGGGCCGACAGAACCGAGCCGGTGGGCCACTGATGCGAGGGCGTCAGGACGACGGCGTCGGCATCAGTTTCCCGCAGCACGTCGACCCGGATGCCGTCGCGGTCGACGGGCACTCCGACTACCTCGAGCCCGGCGGCTCGCGCTGCCGGGAGGGCGTCGTCACCGGACGAGGGATCCTCTAGCGCGAGCCGCTTCGCACCAGCCGCGGCTAGCACGTGGATAAGCAGAGCTATGCCCTGCGCGTATCCGGTGGAGATCACGATGTTATCCGGCTGGGCGAGCGTGCCGCGGACCCGGTTGAGGTAGTCAGCGATCGCCGTCCGTAGCTGCGGCACGCCGCTTCCGGCCAGGTAGCCGAAGACGTCGTTCGGCGCGGCGGCGAGCGCACCACGGATCGCCCGCAGCCACGCAGCCCGCGGAAAGCTGGACACGTCAGCACGGCCGTAACTCAGGTCGATTCGCGGCGGCTGGGGGCGGGCCAGGCGCAGCGCCGCCGCCGCCGGCGGGGCCGGGCCAGCCGCTACCTGCGTGTACCCGCCGGCCTGGCTGGCCAGATAGCCCTCGGCCGCCAGTTGCTGGTAGGCCTCGACCACAACGCCACGTGAGATGCCAAGGTCGGCAGCCATGGCGCGTGAGGGCGGCAGCGGCGAGCCGCGGGGCAGTCGCCCGGCGCGGATCGAGTCACGGATCGACGTGGCGATCTGCCGGTGCAGCGGAACCCGGCCGCTCCGCTCGAGCACGATGAGCAGGGCAGAATTGGTCCTGGATCTTTCCATCGGACTGGACCTTATCAACAGGACCGATTCCTGTCAGGGTCGAGGTGCATCCCCTGACCTATACCTCATGCGCCCCGATCGCGGGTGCGGGCCGGCAAGGCCGGCGCCAGGAAGGAATCCGATGAGCGAGTTCACCGTCACCCGCAGCCTGAACGCCCCGCGTGAGCGGGTCTGGCAGGTCCTCACGCAGCCCAGCCACTTCGAAGGCTGGCTGCCCGCCAAGCCGGAGACGGCGGTGCTGGACGTGCGAACGGGAGGATCCTGGCAGGCGGTCGTCATCTCCTCCGATGGTGAGGAGATCGCGCTGACGGGCCGCTACGACGAGGTGTCCAAGCCGGACCGCCTGGTGATGACGGTTCCGGGCGACGTGGTCACCGCGATCACGCTGACTTCGGCCCCGGACGGCACCACGAAGATCGCCTACACCTTCGACGTCGATGAGTCCATGCACGCCATGGTCACAGAGAGTGTCGACGATGTCCTCGGTCGGGTTTCCAAAGTTCTGGCCGGGATCGCGTAGGAGGGCAGGCCGTGTACGCCGACATCAACGGCCTGAAGATGTTCTATGAGATCCGTGGCTCGCCAGACCCCGTCAAGGTCCCGGTGGTGCTGCTGCACGGCGCGATCTCCGCGACCGGAACCTCATTCGGGCCTTTGCCGGACCTGCTGGCGCAGACCCGCCAGGTCATCGCCGTGGAGCAGCAAGGCCATGGCCGGACCGCCGATATCGGCCGGCCCATGTCGGTCCAGGCAATGGCCGATGACACACTGGCACTGCTGGCCAGCCTGGGCATCGGTCAGGCCGACCTGTTCGGCTACAGCCTGGGCGCGGGCATCGCGCTGAGCATCATCACCAACCACCCCGCCGTGGTCCGCAAGGCCGTGCTCGCGTCGGTGACCTACGACAAGACCGGCTTGCACCCTGAAATGCTCGGCGGGCCAGAATCCGGGGACTCGGCAGATACGCCCAGGCAGGACCTGCAGATTCCCTTCGAGCAGGAATACCGGGCGCTGGCCCCCGACCCAGGAAACTGGCCGGCCCTGCTCGCCAAGGTCCAGGCGATGGAACTGCCCGAGATCACTCCGCAGGCCATCGCCGCGATCGACATCCCCATCCTGCTGATCATCGGCGACAGCGACATCGTCACACCCGAGCACGCGGTGGCGATGTTCCGGCTGCTCGGAGGGGGAGTGCTGGGTGACCTGGCGCCCATGTCCCCCACCCAGTTCGCCGTCCTGCCGGGCACCTCGCACATCGGCGTCACCAGCCGCGCCGACATGCTAATGACGATGATCCCAGCCTTCCTGGACGCACCGTGAGCCGCCCTACCATCGCCGCATGCCCGTCACCAGGCCGGTCATGGGGATGGCGCCCGGCCCCGGTTGCCGCGTGCCTGATTGAGATCGGCCGGCCGGCTCGCGGGATCGGGTCGCCGCGACCCGGCCGGCACTGTCGGGACTAGGCGAGCCCGATCTGCTGCCTCTGCACAGCGGCGTCGTAGAAGGCGGAGATGACGATGAGCTGGTCGCCGTCCCACTTGGTGGTCTGGCCGAACTCGAGGGAGATGCTGAAGTTCATCCGTCTTGTCGCGAGGGAGGGAGTTAGCTGCCCTTACCACAGTTGGTGCCGGTTGGTGCGCTCTTCCGGTGTTTCGCTACGTCTCCCGCCGGGCCGCCAGTAGGTTTCCCCGGGACAGGCGTTGCCCGCGCCACCTGACGTCAGTAAGCGTCAGCTCGCCGGGTGAACGCGGGGCCCCGGGGACAGGAGCGTGATGCCCGCAGCACCCCGTCATGCCAAGCCCAGCAAACCCGCCACCAGGCGCGGGGCACCGGTAGTGGCCGCAGCAGCGCTCGCAGGCGTGGCTGCGGCCTTCGTGTTCTTGCACAGCGGAACCGCGGCCGCAAGGCCCTCTCACGGCGCGATGCCGGTGACGAGTACCACGTCGGGTTCCACCAGCGACTATCTGACGGCCGACGTGAAACGTAGCGTCATCGCCCGCATGATTCGTGAGTCCGCCAGGGCGGCCCAGCGCAGGCACCTCGCCAGGCTCGCCGCCGCCCGGCGCGCGCGGCGGCAGGCAGCCCAGCAGCAGGCGGCGGCGCAGCCGAGCCCGAGCCCGACCCAGAGCGCGCCACCAGCGCCCTCCAGTGGCGGCGGGGATGCCGCCAGTTCACCGCTTGGGATCTGCATCCGCAACTCCGAAGAGGGCGGCAGTTACGCCTGGGGACCGGGTAACGGCGGCGGGGCTTACCAGTTCCTGCTGGGCACCTGGGAAAAGTACGGCGGCGCGGCCAGCGAGTACGGTGTCGCCGGCCCCGCTTACCAGGATCAGATCTTCGATAACGCCATCGCCGCAGGCGGCGCGTCGAACTGGACGAGTTACGACGGTTGCTGACGATGCGCTGGCTGCCGCAGTGCAGACGCCGCACCGCGGGATGACCGCGATCGTCTTCCTCACCCGCCCCCGGCCGCTATGGCACAGCTCGGCAGTGCAGGTGTGGCGGCAGGTTCTGCCTGGTCGCGGACAGTGAGCCCGCCCGAGGGTAGGCTTCGCGTGCTATCGCGTGTCCAGTGAATCTGGTTAGAGGAGAGTCACATGCCACTTTTCGCCAGCAAGCCGGGCGGCGATGCGGCCGACTGGGAACCGCAGGCAGCGGACAGCAGGCTGGCCCACACGGCGGGCGCCGATTCGTCGGGCGTTTTCACCTCCGACTTGTCGGTCTCGGAGTACGTGCTGCTCGGCGAGGCCGGGTTCGAGCCGCTGGGCTTCGTGGTGGGATCGTCCATTTATCACATTGGCCTCCAGGTCGGCAGGTGGTCGCGGAACCAGGAACTGCAGGTCCTGACCCAGGCCATGTACAGCGCCAGGGAACTGGCCATGACCAGAATGCGGGCCGAGGCCGACCATCTGAAGGCGGACGGCATTGTCGGCGTTCAGCTGCGGATGCAGAGCTACGCGTGGGGGCAGGGCGTCCTGGAGTTCGTCGCTACCGGGACGGCAGTGCGTGCGCTGGGCAGCGGCGGCACCGGCACTGCGGGCGCGCATCGGGCCCCGGACGGCCGGGCGTTCACCTCGGACCTGTCGGCTCAGGACTTCTTCCGGCTGCTGGCGGCCGGCTCGGTGCCGGTGGCGTTCGTGCTCGGCGTCTGCGTGTACCACATCGCCCATCAGTCGGCGATGCAGTCGCTGCGGCAGGCGGGCCAGAACCAGGAGATGCTGATCTTCACCCAGGGCATCTACGAGGCCCGCGAGCTTGCGCTCGCCAGGATGCAGGCGGAGGCAGCGCAGGCGGACTCCTCAGGCATCGTCGGGGTGACCGTCGAGGTCAACAATCACGTGTGGGGCGAGCACGCCACCGAATTCCTCGCCACCGGAACCGCCATCCGGCGCCTTGCCGATGAGCACCGGCTCCCCGAAACCTCGCCGAAGCCCACGTTCACTTTGGGGCTCGACAGCTAGCCAGCCCGCCTTCTGGGCTCAGCACTGACACGTGGCGCTTGCCTTCATACGCGTGATGCCACCAAACACGACGGCAGGGGTCAGGTGCTGAAGTCCCAGCGGGTATGGCTGAACGGATCGCCCTTTCCAAAGCCCAGTGCCTGCGCAGGGGTCAGCGCGTAGACCAGCGATACCCCATGACCATGGAAAGTGACTGCCAGCACCGGCAAGGTTCATCGCGGAATCGTGGCCGGGAGCTGGCAGGTCGCGGCGGTGCTGGTGCGGGAGGATCGCTCACCGGCCGGGCGCGAGGCGGTCAGCCCGGGGCCGGGCGTGATGGGGATGAGGCCGCGCGTAGCGGCAGTGCAGCGCGATGGCGCCACTGGACAGGGCCGCCCATCCGCACCATATGGAGGCGAACCCCGAAGCGGTGAGGCGGGCGATGATGATGACGGCGACCAGGTTGACGATGCCGAAAACAGCAACATGGCGGTAGCCCGATAGCAGCAGCGGGCCGCACACGGCGACCACGTACACGGCGGTGATCAGGAAGCCATCGTGCAGCCGGACGCTGTAGGCGAGGTGGTAGGGGGCGAGCCGCACGCCGACGGGGCCGCGGATCATCGCCGCGAGCAGCACCGTGGCGGTCACGGCGCCCATTGCCGCGAAGGGAGTCATCAGCAGCTTCCGCTGCCTGGTGGGCTCGAGCGCGATGACGGCGAGGGGAATGTAGATGGGCAGCACGACGAAGGCGATCAGCAGGTAGGCCCACAGCGCGAGCTGACCGATCCCGCGTGGTACATGGCCCTGCAGCCACAACCAGGTGAGCGCCTCGATGAACTGATGGGCGCCCAGCAGCAGCGGAATCGATGCCAGGGGGATGAGGTCGCGGCGCTGGCGGACGTGGCGGACAGCATCGACGCCTATCGCGGTGATCACCACGCCGCCGACGAGGTCAGCCTGCGGAGAGAAGCACACCGGGGTTCCCCTCGCTCGCACACCGTCGTTGCCTGTGACCGGCACCGGCGCTGCCGGCGGCGGCCTCTGCCATCTGTCTCCTCCCAGCGGGCATTTGTTCCGCCCGATCAGTACGTGGCGCACACCCCCTGCCCCTTCAGGATGGCATGGACCCCCGGGCCCGGCGCGTTTTGAGGAGCACGGTGGA
This sequence comes from uncultured Actinomycetes bacterium, assembly GCA_963703605.1. Taxonomy (GTDB): domain Bacteria; phylum Actinomycetota; class Actinomycetes; order Streptosporangiales; family Streptosporangiaceae; genus DASXKD01. The sequence continues at coordinate 48,611 of CAVPFC010000017.1, read as the reverse complement.
CGAAGGCGATGGGTGTCGCCCCGGCGGCCGAGCCTGGGCCGGAGCCGGTGCGCGTCGACCTGGACCCCGCTGATCGCGTAGCACCTCATCCAGACAGCGCAGACGGCTCAGGATGAAACCCCGCGTCGGCGCAGGCCGTCTCGAGGCTGCCAAGCCCGAAGGCCTCGACTGGGCCGAGAGCGCCCGCTGGCCGCACCCCCTGCGCGGCCGCCCGGCCCGCCGCCCAGGAGAGCACGGCCGCGGTGAATGAGTAGGGATCCCCGCCGGTCAGGTGCACCACGGCAAGCGTCGCGCCGCTCGCATCGCCCACCACGGCCACCACGTCCGAGCGGATGGCATGTTCTGTGTCGGGACCGGCCCTGCTGCGCTGAATCCGGCGGCCCCGCTGGTCCAGCGCCCGGCGCGCGCCGGGCAGGCGGTCCAGCGGGGCAGCGACCGCGGAGGCGTAATGTACGAGCCTGGTGGCAGCGCCGTACCAGCCAAGGTAGACGCCCACCTCGGTGAGCGGCGCCTGCGCCAGGGTGCTGCCTGCTCCGGCGGTCCCCGGCCGCAGCCGGGGCAACGCGAAATGCTCCGAGGAGCCGATCGAGAAGGCCGGCCGCCGCCTGCCGCCGATGTTGAACGACGCCACGTGCGCGGCGGTCCGCTCGGTGACGATGCGGCCGCCGCGGAAGGCGTACCCGGGTTCAAGCAGCACGCCAGTCGCCGATGCGCGGGTGCCCGCGCTGGTCCCCTTGCGGATGTTCCCGCGCACGAAATAGCCGACCTGCACCTGGGCCGCGGCGGGCCCGGCGGCCCGCAGCGCGAGCGCCCCTGCGAGGTTGCCCGGCACGTAGTCGTAGCCGAACGCGGTCAGCAGCACCGCTCCGGTGCGCTGCGCGCGTGGCCCGAATTCCTCGAACACGTGGCGGATGAACGGTGGCTCACCGCTGGAGTCCAGGTAGACCGCTCCCGCATCCACCGCCGCGGCAACGGCGGACCGGCCGACCTTCATAAACGGTCCCGCGGTCGACACCAGCACATCGCCGGCCCCAGCAGCGCCCGCAGTGGCTCAGGTCTTTCGATGTCCGCGACGGCCGTCTCCAATTCGATCCCGGCGCCTGTCTGCGCGAGGCGGGCGGCCACCGCGTTCAGCCGGTCCTGGTCACGGCCCGCAAGAACCGGGCGGGCGCCGCTCGCGACCATCGCCTCCGCGGTCAGCCCCCCGGTATAGCCCGTCGCCCCGTACAAAACGATCCGGCCCGGCACAGAAACCAGCCCCTTTCTTCGCAGCGCCTCAGAAAGGCTCTTCCCCGCCACCGTGCCTGGCCCGGCGTTAGGCCCCGCGGCGGTTAACGCCCGCCGCCGGGGCTCCCCGGTGATGGGCCAGTGCAGGCAGTGAAAGGCGCCGCGTCATACCGGCGGCACGGGCGGCTCAAGTGGAATCGGCGGCGGCGGCGGCTGCCCGAACGCTGCCTCGGCGGCTGACATGGCGCCGTAGTCGGTCGCAAGGTTGGCGTAGATCGAGTAGATCAGCGTGATGAAGATGCCAAGCTTGAGCCACAGCGTGGGCGTCAAGAAGAACAGGCAGCAGACCAGCGGAAAGTTGATCAGCCAGTAGATCGCGCCCCACTTGTGGACCTTGTACTGGGTGTACGGGTTGGTGGACAGGTCTTTGAAGAGCAACTTCATCCAGGTGTGCCGCACGTGCGCCGCGGCGTGCAGCCGGGCGACGTCGGCGCGCAATTGGCGGACCTCGGCGATCAGGGACTCGGTCTCAGTCATGGCACCAGTATCGGGGCGTTCACGCCGGCCTGGAGCTGCCCGTGGCCGGCGACATCGTTCAAGAGCGGCCCGGCTTGCCAGGGGAAGACGGGCACCCGCGCTCACCTCGCCGGCCCCCGGGGGTGCGTGGGCTCCATGACCGATCGGTCGGCCCTACCATTCAGCGCCAGCGAGCCCTCAGACTGGCACGGGGTTATGGCGAACGAGCCGGATATGCAGGCGATGTGACGGAAGGCGGATCCAGCACCGTGCAGGACAGCCACGTTGACCCGTTCGGTACCGCGGAGCTGCGCCGCCTGGTGCTCGATGCCTGGGCGGCGTCGCCCGCGCGGTTCCGTGAGGACGCCAACGCGGAGGAGGACTACGCGCTCGGTGGCTACCGGGACCGCGTGGTGGTGGAGCTGGCACAAAACGCGGCAGATGCGGCGGCGCGCGCAGGGGTGGCAGGCCGGCTGCGGCTGGCATTGCATGCCCGAACGCTGGTGGCCGCGAATGTAGGGGCGCCACTGGACGCGGCGGGCGTCGCGGCGCTGTCCACGCTGCGTGCTTCCAGCAAGCGAGGGCCCGGTACGCACGAGATGGCGGTGGGCAGGTTCGGGGTGGGCTTCGCCGCCGCCGTCGCGGTCAGCGACGAGCCGAGCATCTCCTCGCTGACGGGCACGGTGAGCTGGTCGAGCAGCGCCGCCCGCGACCTTATCCAGCGGATTCCCGCGCTGGCGGGCGAACTGGCCGCGCGGTCGGGCCAGCTGCCCGTGCTGCGGTTGCCGTTCACAGCAGACGGCGCGCCCCCCGAAGGGTTCGCGACGGCAGTCACGCTCCCGCTGCGGGACCAGGCGGCTGAGCAGCTCGTCCAGCGGCTGCTCGCCGAGACAGGGCCCGCGCTGCTCCTCGCACTGCCCGCGCTCGCGGTCATCGAGATCGATGTCGAGGGCGTGACGCGTACGCTGACCGCGGCGCACGACGGCGACGGCGTGACCATCACCATCGACGGCACAACCAGCAGGTGGCACACGGGAACGGCGGGCGGCCGGGCCGATCCTGAGCTGCTCGCCGACCGCCCGGCCGAAGAGCGCGCGCGCCCGTCGTGGTCGGTGCGCTGGGCGGTGCCGGTCGTGCCCGGCGGCCAGGACGGTGACGCACCAGCCGGGCGCCTGCCAGCCGAGGTCAGCGCCGTCGTGCACGCGCCCACGCCGACCGATGAGCCGCTTGGCCTCCCAGCGCTGCTGCTCGCCTCGTTCCCGCTCGGTCCCGACCGCCGCCACGTCGCGCCGGGCCCGCTCACCGACTTCCTTCTCGATCAGGCCGCCGAGGTCTATGCTCGCTTGCTGCCCAGTCTCGGGCCGGGGGATGGCCTCCTCGATCTGGTCCCGGGCCCGGTCGGGCTGGGTGAGCTGGACGCGCAGCTGCGGCGCGCGATCCTGGCGCGGCTGCAGGAAACGGCGTTCCTTCCCGCTACGCAGCATCGCGGCCAGCGAATCCCGCCGCGTGACGCGGTCGTCCTGGAGCAAGCCTCTCCGGACCTTGCCGGCCTCCTCGCGCCAGTGCTGGCCGGCCTGATCGAGGGGCCGGCCCGGCATCCCGCCTACGCAGTACTCGGCGTCCGGCGGCTCCGGATGGCCGAGCTTGCCGACATGCTCGCCTCGCTCGACCGTGATCCGGCCTGGTGGCGGCGGCTGTATGAGGCGCTGACCGGCGCAGATCCAGGCGAGCTCGGCGCGCTGCCGGTGCCGTTGGCCGACGGGCGGCTGGTGCGGGGCCCGCGCGGGCTGCTGCTGCCCGGCCCCGGTCTCGATCACCCTGGGCAGCTAACGCTGCTCGGCCTGCGCATCGTGCATCCCAGCGCGGTGCACCCGTTGCTTACCCGGCTGGGCGCAGCCGAGGCGACGCCGCGCGGCGTCCTCGCCGACCCGGCCGTGCGCGCGATCGTCGCGGACTCCTACGACTCAGCGGATCCTGGGCCCGTCGCCGACGCGGTGCTCAGCCTCGTCGCAGCCGCGCACCTGCGGCCGGGTGAGCAGCCCTGGCTCGCGGACCTGGCGCTGCCGGGCGCCGACGGCGAGTGGTACCCGGCGGGGGAATTGCTGCTCCCCGGCGGCCCGCTGGCCGAGGTGGTCGCGGCCGACACGCCGTTCGGCACCCTCAGCCCGGCGATGCTCAAGCGCCACGACGCCGCGACTTTCGAGGCAGTCGGCGTGCTCTCGTCATTTAGCCTGCTGAGCGCGGAAGACGTCGCCCTCGATGCACCGGACCTCGACCTGGATGGTGCGAAGGAGTGGGCGGCCGAGGTATGCGCGCGGCTGCCCGGTGGCGGCGTGCCGCCGGTGGCGGCCGAGGTGCTGGCCGTCCGCGACCTTGAGCTCGTGGACCCGAAGCGCTGGCCGCGGGCACTCGAATTGCTCGCCACGCCGTCCTTGCGGGCGGCGCTCGTCGAGCCCACCCGGGTGCTGCTCGCGGACGGCCGCCACGCCGACGTGCCGTCCTACACCGCCTGGTGGCTCCGCCGCCATCCGGTCCTCGGCGGCCATCGGCCCACCGACGTACGCGCAGCGGGTACGGACCCGCTGCTCGCGGGCCTCTACGACGAGGCCGCCCTGCCAGTGGACCAGGCCGTCGCCCGCGCGCTAGGAGTACGCACCTCGCTCACCGAGCTGCTCGCCGAGCCGCACGGGGCGGAGGAGCTGCTGGACCGGCTGGCCGACCCCGCGCGGCCGGTGACGCGGGCACAGTTGCGGGCGCTGTGGACGGCGCTTGCGGCCGTCGCCGAGGCCGCACCGCCGGACCGGGTGCGGGTGGTGTGCGGGGACGAGATTGTCGTGGCCGACGCCGGTGACGCCCTGGTGCTCGACGCGGTGGACCTGTGGCCGCTAGTGGCCGCCCAGCCGCTGGTGCTGGCACCACACGATCGGGCTGCGCGGCTCGCTGACCTGCTGGACCTGCCACTGGTCTCGGAGGAAATCGCCGGCCTGGTCGAGTCGTCACCGGTGCGCCGCCCGGTCCCCGCGATCGTGCACGCGGTGCTGCCCGACGCTCCCACGACCTATTACGCACATGACCCGCTCGTTGTGGACGGTGTCTGCGTGCCCTGGCGCTACACGCTCGGCGGGGTACACGCCGCCGGGCCCGGCGGCCTCGCCTGCGGGCTTGCCTGGGCATCGGGCATGTGGTCGGCACGGCACCTGCTCGCCGCCCTGCTAGGCGACCCAGGCTCGGCGGACCGCCTGCTCGCGGAAGCCGACCTGGACCGCGATCCACCGCCCAGGCAGTAGTTGCACGTGCGGCTGTGAGAGCGCAGCGGGACACGGATCGCCTGGCGCCTGCCGAAGGGGCTAGTGTTCGCTGCGAAGGGATGGCAGGCGTGCAACCAGGGCAGCAACCTCAGTGGCGGCCGCTGAACCGGCAGGACAGCCATGTGGCACAGCAGATGGTTGAGCGGGCGGCGGAACTGGCCCGCGATTCCCATGCGCGGACCCGGCATGCCGCGGTGCTGGTGAAAGATGGCAGCTTGCTGGCCTGGGGTAACAATGGCGTGCCCTTTCCCGGGGAAGACCACTGCTACTGCAAGTTCAGCGAGTATCGCCACCATGACCAGTGCCGGACGCATGCCGAGCAACGGGCGATCACGCTGGCCCGCGAGGGTGATGGCTGGCGGGCGGTGCAGGGTTCGACGCTGATCTATGTGCGGCTGGAGGCGGACGACTCGGTTCGGCTGGAGGAGCCTCACTTCTGTGCCCGGTGTGCTCGCCTGGCGCTGTCCCTGGGCGTGGCGGAGTGGATCTTCGCCCTGTCAGATGGCCTGGCCGGCTACACCTCGGCTGACTATGACAGAGTCGCCCAGCTTAGGTGGTAGCGCACACCGCGGCCGGCGCCCCTGACGCTGGACGCGGTCGCGGGCTGCCTATGCTCGTCTTTCGGCCGTGGCCGCGAGGAGTGCCGGCGAGCACCGGCACGCTGTCACGGTGCTGCGTAGGCGACCGCGGCGAAGTCGCATTTGCTGGTGTCGTTGCCGTTGACCACCTCGTCCGTTTGCACGGTCGCGAGGTGGCCGCTCAGGCTGGGTGAGCTGGCGTCCTGTATCGTCCACTGCGTTTGCTCGGCCGTCACTCCCGTCTGCAGGCCCAGCCCCGCGCCCGGCCCCATGTCCTGCTCGGTGACCCCTGGGCTGGTTCCGGTAATGTCCTGAGTCCATAGGTGGACCGGGTGCGGGCCGACCGTGAAGTCCACCTCGGCGAACGGCACGTTGAGGCACGTAACGCTGAACTGGCCGTAGCCAGGCAGATTCAGCAGCGTGGTCTGCTGCCCGACCGTGAGCTCAACCTCGGCAGTGACCACGTGGCCTCCGCCCTGAACGAATCCGGCCGGGCCGATGCCGCCAAGCAGGCTGGCGTTGAGGTGGGCGACCTTGGTGGCGGAGTTCACGCTGAACGGGGGGTGCCCGCTGCCGACATGCAGGCTGAGCGCGGTCCCGTGGCCGGAGTTGATCACGCTGAGCATGGGGCCCTGAGTTTTTCCGGTCAGGGTCGAGGTGGCATTGACCTTGTTGGTCTTGCCGAGATTGAAGACGCCGCCGACGCCGATGCCGTTCGCGGCGGCCGTGATCGCGAGCAGGCCGGCGACTCCCGCCGCTCCGGCCATCAGTCCCTTGCCAAAACTGAGCTGCATCTGTGTTCCCGTTCTGACCAGGCACGGCGCCTTATCGCATGCCGCGCGTTCCGGCCAGGATGGGACACAGCGCGCAGAGATAGCAATGGCCCGGCGCGCCGGGGCAATGAGCGTGGAAGGCTGGCGGTCAGCCGACGCCGGGCTGCCCGGCCTTCGCCTTGCGTACATTGGTGACATGAGCGCGATGCCACCCGATGAGACGTCAGGAGAGGCCGGCGCTGAGCTTGACGCCGAGGCTGAAGCGGAGGCCAGGCTCGATGCCGAAGCTGAAGCCGCTGCCGAGCTTGAGCCTGAAGCCGAGGGTGAGGAGTAGGGTCAGCCCCCGGTCGCGCTATTGATCTGTTTGATCCGCGGCAACGAGCTCCAGGATCCGGGCCGGAGGCAGGTGCTGCTCATGGATCCGCACGCCGAAGGGTGACAGCGCGTCCTCGATCGCGTTCACCACGGTCGGCGGCGCGACGATCATGCCGCCCTCGCCCACGCCGCGGAAGTTGACGTCGGCGTCGAGGGCCACGGTCTCGAGGTGCTCTATCTCGATGCGGGGAATATCGCAGGCGGTCGGCATCAGGTAATCCATGAACGTGGCTGACTGGTAGTTGCCGTCCTCGTCATACGCCGATCGTTCGAGCAGTACCGCGCCGATGCCCTGCGCGACGCCGCCCCGGATCTGGCCGTCGACGATGGCGGGGTTGATGAGCGCGCCGCAATCCTCAGCGACGACGTACCGCTCCACCGTCACCATGCCGGTCTCGATGTCGACTTCGACGATGGCGCAGTGGCTGCCGCCGGACCATCCTCCTTCGCCGCCGTCGAACGTGGCCTGGACTTCGAGATTGGCGTCCACGTCGGAACCGAACTGGCCCGATGCCGCACGCCGCGCGACCTCGCCCACCGGGATGGCGCTCGCTGGGTCACCGCGCACCCCGACGCGGCCATCGGTGATCTGGAGGTCCCGGGCGCTGGCTTCCATGAGATGCGCCGCGAAATCGAGCACCTTGGCCTTGAGCCGCCTGGCGCCGTGCAGGGTCACGCCTCCGGCCATGGTGGCCGACCTGCTGCCGCCGGTCAGGCCGAACGGCACGACGTCGGTGTCGCCGAACACGACGCGGACCTGGTCGAACGGCACACCGAACTCGTCCGCGGCGATCTGGGCAAGGGTCGTCTCGTGGCTCTGGCCGTGGGGCATCTGGCCGGTGAACAGCGCGACCATGCCGTCTTCCTCGAGCCGGAGGCGCATGGACTCGGTCTCCAGCGGTCCGCTGGGCCCTCCTGGCGGGCGCGGACCGGGAGCGGCCTCGATGAACGTCGCCACACCGATGCCGAGGTAACGGCCCCGGGCTCGTTCCCCCGCCTGCCGGCGCCGGAACGCGGGAAAGTCCACGAGCTGGGCAATCCGCTCCAGCGACTCCCTGGTAGTGACCCCAGCCAGCGGACGCCCCGTGATCATGACGGCCGGTGGATCGGTACGCGGGGCGACGTTACGCAGCCGGATCTCGAGCGGATCGAGGCCGAGATCCCTCGCGATGAGGTCGAGGACGCGTTCCCGCACGAACGTCTCAGACGCCCACGGGCCGCGATAGGCGACGTACGATGCCTTGTTGGTGATGGCCGCGGTCGACTCGAAACCCAGGGCCGCGAGCTTGTACGGACCCGGCAGCATCGCCTCGACGCTTGGCGGTACCGTCACGCCCAAACCCGGGTATGCGCCGGTGTCGATGACCATCTTCACGTCCAGCCCCAGCAGGTCGCCATCGTTGCTGGCAGCAGCCCGGACGTCGAAGCTTTCCTCGCGTGCCTGTCCCGACGCGGTGAGGTTCTCGCCGCGGTCCTCGACCCACTTAACCGGGCGGCCGACAGCACGGGAAGCAGCCGCAACCGCGAGCTCCTCCCGTGATGCGCCGATCTTCAGGCCGAACGAGCCGCCGACATCGCCGGCGACGACGCGCACCTTGTCCTGCTCCATGCCGAGGCGCGTTGCCACGGCAATCTTGCTGATGTGAACGCTTTGCGTTGCCGCGTACACCGTCATGGCATCCAGGCCGGTGTCGTAGCTCGCGACGCAGCCGCGGCCCTCCATGGGCACGTTCTGGTGCCGGTGCACATCTATGCGGAAGTCGAAGACCCGGTCAGCACTGGCGAAGGTAGCGCCGACGTCACCGAACTCGCTGCGCGAGTGGGTGAGGGCGATGTTGTCACCCAGATTGGCGAACAGGGGCGGGCTGCTCGGGTCGAGCGCGAAGGTGGCATTCGTGACCGGAGGCAGTTCGTCGTAATCGACCTCCACAAGGTCGCAGCCGTCCTCGGCAACGTAACGGCTCACGGCGATGACGACCGCCACGGGATCGCCCACGAAGCGCACCTTGTCGGTCGCAAGCAGGGTGAACTCCGGGGTGGGCCCTGCGCCACCGATGAGAGCCATCAGCGCATCCGGCCCGGGTACCGTCATCGCTTCCAGTTCCGCTCCCGTGAGCACCGCGGCTACTCCGGGCAGCGCCCGCGCAGCCGAGACCTCGACCGAGAGCACACGAGCATGAGCCATCGGCGAGCGCACGAACGCGGCGTGCAGCATCCCGGGCAGCTTGATGTCATCGACGTACCGGCCCGCACCGGTGAGGATGCGCGGGTCCTCCGAACGCTTGATGCTGGCGCCGGTGTAACGCTCAGCCGCAATTGCCGCCATGGTCGTCCCTCCCTCAGCGCTCACGGATGCGCTCGGCGGCCAGCAGAACGCCATCGATGATGCTCTGGTAGCCGGTGCACCGGCAGATGTTGCCGGACAGCGCTTCGCGGATCTGCCGCTCGCCGGCCTCAGGGTGGCCGCCGAGGAACGCGACAGCCTGCATGACCATCCCGGGCGTGCAAAAACCGCACTGGAAGCTGTGCGAATCCCACATCGCCTCCTGCACTGTGCCCAGCCCGCCGTCAGGCGCCAGCCCCTCGATCGTCGTTACCTCGCTGCCCGCTGCCTGGACCGCCAGCATCAGGCAGGAGCGCACCGGCCGGCCGTCGACGATGACCGTGCACGCGCCGCAGGCCCCGTGCTCGCAGCCCAGATGGGTGCCCGTGAGATTGAGGTCATCGCGCAGGAAGTCCGCCAGCGTCTTGCGCGCCTCCGGGGAACCAGTGCACGTCGCACCGTTGACCCGCAGGGTGATGTCCACCATCGGTCACTGCCTCTCGTTGGCGTTGTCCACGGCCGCCCGCAGCGCGCGGCGCACCAAAGCTCCCGCGACCTTTTTCCGGTAGTCCGCCGACCCGTGCAGGTCCGCTGGCGGGTCGACACCGTCGGTCGCACGGCGGGCCGCCTCATCGAACAACTCGGCCGACGGCCTCTCGCCGGCCAGGAGATCCTCCGCGCCGACCGCCCGGACCGGCACATCAGAAAGCCCGGCGAACGCCAGCCGGGCATCGCTGATCGCGTCCCCGGAAAGCGTCACCGACGCCGCCAGGCCAACTATGGCGAAGTCACCGTGCCGGCGGGCGACCTCCTGGAAGCTGACTCCCGTGCCCGGGCCTGCGGCCGGGAAACGTACCTCAACGAGGAGCTCGTCCGGCTGGCGTGACGTCGTGAGGTACCCCTCGAACCACTCCGCCGCCGGGACAACCCGTTCGCCCGCCGGGCCACGCACCACGAACTCGGCATCGAGCGCCCGGGCGACGGCAGGCAACTCGGCCGCCGGATCGGCATGCGCCAGGCTGCCCCCTACCGTGCCACGGCTGCGTATTGCCTCGTGGCCGATCAGCGGCAGGGCAGCCGCCAGCAACGGCACGGCATCGGCGACGGTCTCGGATTCCTCGGCAACGTACTCGCGCGTCATGGCGCCTATCGCCACCAAGCCGTCCGCGGCCGACACCCCGGACAGTTCAGCTATGCCGTTGATGTCGATGAGCACCGCGGGCTGGGCCAGCCGCAGGGCCAGCAGCGGGATCAGGCTCTGGCCGCCGGCCAGCACGCTCGCCTCGTCCTGATGCTCAGCCAGCAGTTCCACAGCTTCAGAAACGGTCCTGGGCGCCTCATAGTCAACCTGAGGCAGTTTCATGGGCGCGGCCCCTTCGATGGCGGCAAGGTCTTCCCACAGCGTGGCAGGCTCACTCAGACTGCCCCGGCAACACGGCGACGGCAACTACGCAAGAGCCAGGGAGCAGCAGCGTCGCGTCGATGTCCCCCTCGCCAAGCCGGTCCGGTAACGTCCGCAGGCCCGTCAAAGGTGCATAACGGCTGGCGCATGGCCGGTGTGGCGCCGAGCGGGCCGGCCTGGTCAGGCCCAGCCCGCCCCGCTGCCTGCTGGCCGCGCTATTTCAGGGCGTCCGACAGTTCCCGGCAGGCCTGTTCGCAGCGTCGGCAGGCCTGCTCGCAGACGCGGCAATGCTCGTGGTGGCGGGCATGCCGCTGGCACTCGTCGCCACAGGCCTTGCAGACGGCGATGCAGGCCTCCAGCAGCGGCCTGGTAACGCCGGGGTCGTAGGCGGTCTGGCGGCTTACCACCCCCATCGTGGCGGTGCAGACGTCGGCGCAATCCCAGCACAGCCGGATGCACGTGACCATCTCGGCTAGGTCTTGCTCACGCAGGTCGGCGTCGGCGTCGGCGACGCAGGCCTGGGCGCAGTCGCTGAGCGCGTCGATGGCGGCGGTCAGCAGGTCGGCGTCGGCGTAGATGGCGCCTGGGTAGGTGTCCAGTAGCTGCCTGGCGTAGCTCATGGGCCCCTCCTGGAGCGGGCGGTTGACAGCACCTAGGTACCCCTCGCTCGTGCGGGACAACCGGCGTGGTGCAATCGCGTGGCGCGGTGGGCGGCCGGTTCCGGGCCCTGCCCGCCCGGGAGCTGCTGGCCTCGGGATAGAAGGTCTCGCGCCGGGGCCCTGCGATCGGCCGGCTCGTGGGTGCCGCTGCACTGGGTCTCGCGGTGGCCACCATCTGGCTCCCCTGGCTCGCCCCGGGCCTGCACGCCCCCATGATGATGAACTAATCCCAACGAAGGCACCTACAACGCGCCGCTTGCCCCGGCTAACCGTCGCGAGCGCAGGTCGATACCGAGCACGGACCACGCGGTGTTGGCGGCCTCGGTCAGGTCTTCCCGCACCGACTGAGTGATCGCGTGATCGTGCCCGAGAGCTCGCTCGGCGTCATCGAGCGCCCGCTCGTATTGCGGGATCGAGAGCCCGAACTTTCTCGCTGACAGATAGGCGACGGCGAGGTCGCAACGGGCGAGGATCGTGTCGGGATGCCCCGGGCTCTGGATGCGTTCCCGGTCAGCGACTATGCGCTGGTACACGGAGATCGCGTCCTTGGGCTTTTTCGCGTCACGGTACGCGGAGGCGAGGCTGGCACGGGCGGTGATGGTATCTGGATGATCGCGGCCGCTCACGCGTTCCCGGTCCGCGAGCGTGCGCTTGCCGAGGGCGATGGCTTCCTTGAGCCGCCCGGACCCACGGTAGGCCTCGATGAGGCCGCTGCGGGCGGCCAGAGCCTCGGGGTGATCAGGCCCAAGCACCCGTTCCATGCCAGCCAGCCCGCGCCGGAAGGTGTCGATGGCCTTGTCATGCCAGCCTGCGTCGAGATAGGCGCTGGCCAGATTGGCGTGAGCCGTCAGCGTATCCGGGTGATTTGGCCCGGCGGTCGCCTCAGAACTGACGAGCGCCCGCTCCGCCAGGCTGATTGCGTCATCCGCGCGGCCAGCGGCGACGTAGGTGCGAGTGAGGCGGTCGCGGGCGGCCCGAGAGTCCGGATGAGCGGAACCGAGAGCGTGGTCCCGGTCGGTGACCGCTGCCTCGTAGACGGAGATGGCCTTGTCGAGGCGGCCGGATGCCTCGCACGCGGCCCCGAGGTGCTCGCGAACGGCGACGGCATGAGGATGTCTCGCCCCGAGCACTTGCTGGGTGGCGCTGGCCATCGCTTCCCAGTAAGCGACCGCCGGGGCTGTCAGCCCGTCGGCGTCCAAGCTCTGCCCGGCCTGAAGCAGCGCTGGATGGCACCCCGGTGACAGCAGGAAAGTGCCGGTGAACTCCCGCAGTTTCGCGGTGCAGTCGCGCAGCGCCTGAGCGGCCGAAGGCGCCGTGTCGCGGTCTGACCACGCCTGCGCGAGCGCGTCCGCCGCCGCCCGGGCCGCCCGTTCGGACTCGGCGGCCGGAAGGTACTGGCGGGTCAGGGCCTGGACCATCTCATGAACCAGTACGGTTCGCGCCGGGTTCCTGTCATTGACGGTAACGAGGCCCGCTCGGCTGAGGTTGCTCAGCGCCGCGCGCACATGCGCCTCTTCGGCCACGAATACTCCTGGCTCGGTGAGGTAGGCGCGCGCGGCCTCGCTGCTGAGGACCCGGTACGGGATGCCAGTCGGGGCCAGCATCGAGATCAGCGCCAAGACCCGGCTGGCCAAACCCTGCGGCGCGAGCTGGTCGGCCAGTTCCCAGGACAGTGACCAGGTGGCCGCCACGGTGGACGCCGGGCCGTCGGGAAAGGCCCGGGCGGCCAGTTGCCTGCGCTCGGTGAAATGGCTGTGATACTGACGGCAATCCAGCTCGGTACTGGTCAGGAAGGCCGCGGCGTGCCGCAGGGCTACCGGGCTGAAGCCGAGTTCGGTGGCGAGCTCAAGCGCCCCGGCGCGCTGGCTGGCGTCCAGGTCCACGCTCGCGAACAGGTAGGCCAGCGCCTCGCGAGGGCTGAACACCCCCAGTTCCGCGGCTCGCACACTGCGCCCGGCAGCGACGGCGTCCGGGTTCCGGGTGACGGCCAGCACCCGGCCGGAGGGGCCGGCCGGCCAGAGACCGTCCAGTGCCGCCGGATCGGCGATCTCGTCAAGCACGACCAGCCAGGGCCGGTCTGTCCGCCTCAGCCAGTCCAGGAACTGGTCGGCGGCGTGCTCGGGGCCTTCGCCGGGGGATGGTCCCTCGCCCAGATCACGCAGCGCCTGGGCGTAGCCCGTCAGCACGGCGTCTTGCCCGGTGGCCGTGACCCAGAGGACCAGATGAGCTGCCTGGTTGTCGCGGCATTCGTAGGCAAGAGCAGAGGCGAGGCTGGTCTTGCCGGTGCCGCCCAGGCCGTCAAGACCCCGTGCCGTGTCCCTGGCGGGAACGAGGAGAGTCGTGGTCCTATCCGCAAGGCCGGCGAAGCTCAGGCCGGTCTCTTGGCGGACAACGTAAGAAACCACCGGGGGGATCTGACCCGACAGGATCGGCCAATCTACCAACTGCGATCACATCCGCTTGCCGGCAACAGGCTCCTCAGTTATCACTGCAAACAGGCATCTCGCGGGGTTGCTACAAGTTTCTACCACCTTCGGGCGGCGGCCGTTGCCAGGCGGCGCAAGGTGCGCTCAGACGGCAGGGTTTGGCCGAACAACGGGTCGCTATGCGCACCACGGCGAGCTTGTTGTTACCGGCAGTGATGTCATGAAATGGCGCGTGGTGACCCGCACCCGTGCGGCCGGCCGATCACGCGGGCACCGGCCGATGGGCGTCAGCGCGGCACGATCACGATCATGCCATGATCCGCACGAGGGCCCGCCTGACCGGTCCGCCCGTTGCCCGGGCCCAGGCTGATCCGATGAATTCAGCCGGCCGGGTTCGCGGTGGGTGACCGCGATGGTGGTATGAGTGGTCATGATTGACTCCTCTGTGCCGGGCTGAGCACGCGATCGCTGCCGGGCTGAGCCCCGCAACCGCCGGGCACGGGAAGGCTAAGGAGAGCGGACATGACGACGGACACGCCAATGCAGCTCGGCATGGTGGGACTGGGCCGGATGGGGGCGAACCTCGTGCGGCGGCTCATGCGCGACGGGCACCGCTGTGTCGCCTACGACAGGACCCCCGCCACGGTCAGGCAACTCGAGGGGGAAGGCGCGACGGGCGCCATCACGCTCGAAGAATTCGTGGCCAAGCTGGACAAGCCCCGCACCGCCTGGCTCATGCTGCCGGCGGCCGTGGTGGAGTCGACCCTGGAGCGGCTCGTCCCGCTGCTGGAACCCGGCGACGTGGTGATCGACGGCGGCAACTCCTACTACCGCGACGACATCGCCCGGGCCAAGCAGCTCGCGGCCAAGAAGATCCACTACATCGACGTCGGGACGAGCGGCGGGGTGTTTGGGCTGGAGCGCGGCTTCTGCCTCATGATCGGCGGGGAGACGGAGGTCGTGGAGCGGCTCGGCCCCCTGTTCAAGACCCTCGCCCCGGGGCGCGGGGCCGCCGAGCCCACCCCCGGCCGGACCCGGCAGGACGGCACCGCTCCCGACGGGTACCTGCACTGCGGGCCGAACGGTGCCGGGCACTTCGTCAAGATGGTTCACAACGGGATCGAGTACGGGATGATGGCCTCGATCGCCGAGGGGCTGAGCATCATCAAGCACGCCAACGCCGGCAAGACCAGCCAAACCACCGACGCCGAGACGGCCCCGCTGCGCGATCCCGAGGCCTACCAGTACGACATCGACGTCGCGGAGGTGGCGGAGGTCTGGCGGCGCGGGTCGGTCATCTCGTCGTGGCTGGTCGACCTCATCGCCGACGCGTTCGCCCGCTCGCCGGGGCTCGACGGCTTCGCCGGCCGGGTCTCGGACTCCGGGGAGGGCCGGTGGACGGTAATCGCCGCCGTGGACGAGGGAGTGCCTGCCCCGGTCATCACGGCGTCGCTGTACGAGCGCTTCGAGTCCCGCGGCCTCGGTGAGTTCGCCGACAAGATCCTCTCCGCGATGCGCGGCGAATTCGGCGGCCACGCCGAGAAGAAGCAGTAGGCCACCGAAAAGCCGGGGCAAGCCGGGCAGGGGGCGCGCTGTGACCGTCATCGAGACCGATGTCGTGGTCATCGGGGCCGGCTCGGTCGGCAGCATGGCGAGCTGGCAACTGGCCAAACGCGGGCTGCGGGTAATCGGCATCGACCGGTTCACGGTCCCGGGCCCTTTCTCCGCGTACGCCGGTGAGTCCCGGGTGTTCCGCATGGTGTACGCCGAGGGCGGCCATTACACGCCCCTGCTCCAGCGGGCCCGCGACCTCTGGCGCGAACTCGAGGCGGCCAGCGGAACCGCGCTCCTGCACAACACCGGCGTCGTGACCATCATGGATCACGACCACCCGGATCACGCCGCGTTGCTGCGCGCCGGCCGGGAGCAGGGCCTGGAGTTCGAAGTAGTCGCCCGGGAAGCGGCGCGGCGGCGCCTGCCGCAACACCTCATCCGCGAGGGTGACGTCGCCCTGTTCGACCCCGAGGGCGGTTACCTGCTCAGCGAGCGCGCCGTTTTCTCGGCCGTCCAGGAGGCGCACCGCCTCGGTGCCTCGTTCCTGGGCAACAGGAAGGTCACCGCGCTCGAACGTCATCATGACCTGTGGTCGGTGCGGACCGATCAGGAGGTGGTCCGCGCCGCGCGGGTGCTGCTCGCCACCGGAACGGGTGCCGGGCCGTTGTGCGCGGCGCTCGGCACGCACCTCGCCGTGCTCCCGCAGGTGCTGACCTGGTTCCCGATCGCGGACCCGGTCCTCCAGCAGGCCCCGCGGGAGCAGGTCTTCATCCGCAGCTCGCGTGATGCCCAGTTCTACGGGTTCCCCAGCACCGACGGGTGGACCGTGAAGGTGGCGGCGAGCATCTATCTGGACGAGGTCACCTCGGCCGAGCGCCCGCTGACCTGGGATCCCCGCCACCTCGACACAGTGCGGTCCTGGGTGGGCACGTTCCTGCCCGCCCTCGTGCCCGAGCCGGTCAAGGCCGTGCTGTGCGCGGACGGGTACACGGTCGACGAGACGGGCCTGCTCGGTCACATGCCGGGCATGGACGGCGTGGTCGTCGCCGTCGGCTTTTCCGGCCACGGGTTCAAGATGGCCGCCTCGCTCGGGGCGGTCGCCGCCGAGCTGATCTCGGAAGGAACGGCCACCACGGACATCGGGTTCATGGATCCCGCGCGCTTCGGCGACCGGCAGCCCACCGCCGCGGCCCGTCCCCCGGACGGCGCCGCCTCCTACTCGGAGCTGTTGTGAGCGACATCCCTTCGTACGCGATCGGCGACCTCGTGGCCCAGGCGGGATCGCAGGCCCGCGGCCGGTGCGCGGTCAGCCTTGGCGCGGCCACCCTCTCGCTGCCGGTGGCCATCACGCACGGAACCGCGCCCGGCCCGGTACTGGCCGTCACGGCCGGGATCCACGGCGGGGAGTACGTCCCCGTGGTGGCGGTCCGGCAGTTCGTCCGCGAGCTCGACCCCACGCGGATGTCCGGCACGGTCGTCGCGTGCCTTCAGTCCAGCCCCGCCGCGTTCGAGTACCGGGTGGCCTTCGTCAACCCGCTCGACGGCCAGAACCTCAACAGGTCCTTCCCCGGGGACCCGCTGGGCGGCCCGACGGCGCGGCTGGCCGCCTGGCTGTGGGAGAACGTGCTGGCCCGCGCCGACTACTACATCGACTGCCACTGCGGCGACCTGCCCGAGGCGCTTGACCCGTTCACCGGCGCCAGCCCGGGACCGGACGGCACCGTCCTCGGGCAGGCCCGCGCGCTGGCGGATTGCTTCGACGTCCCACGGCTCATTGTGGACCCCCTGGAGGGCTCCACCATCCGCGCCGCCGCCCTCGCCGGGATCCCCGCCGCCCTGATCGAGATCGGCGGCGAGGGCCGCTGGTCGCAGCGGGAGGCGGACGTTCAGCGGACGGGCCTGCGCCGGGCCGCGGCGTTGGCCGGCATAATCCCGGCCGAAGAGGGCCCCCGGCCGCATCTGCCCGTCTTCGAGGACGCCGCCAACGTGCTCAGCGACCGCCCCGGCCTGTGGTTCCCCGAGGTTGCCCCCGGCACGGCCGTGACCGAGGGAACCCGCCTGGGCCGTCTCGAGGACCCCTTCGGGGACATCGTGCAGGAGATCCTCGCGCCGGTCCCCGGCGTCCTCATCTACGGCCTGAGCAGCCTGGCCGCGGTCCAGGGCAGCCTGCTGGCCGCCCTGGCCCGGCCCGCGCCAGGCGCGTTCGCTGCTTCAGCTGGGCTGCGTTAGCTGGGCTGGTGGACGATGCGGATGTAGGGCTTGGGCGACTCCCACTCGCCGAAGAGCTCCTTGGCCTGCTCGTTGGAGACCGAGCCGGCGATGACGACGTCCTCCCCGGGCTGCCAGTTCACCGGCGTGGCCACCTTGTACTTGGCGGTGAGCTGGAGCGAGTCGATGACCCGCAGCACCTCGTCGAAGTTGCGCCCGGTGGTCATCGGGTAGATGAGGATCAGCTTGATCTTCTTGTCCGGGCCGATCACGAACACGTTGCGCACCGTCTGGTTGTCGGCGGGCGTGCGCGTCTTGGCGTCCCCGGAGGTGCTGGCCGGCAGCATCCCGTACAGCTTCGCCACGTTGTAGTCGTTGTCGGCGATGATCGGGTAGTTGGGCGCCGTGCCCTGGGTTTCCTCGATGTCGGCCGCCCACCGCTCGTGGTCGCCGGTGGAATCGACGGACAGCCCGATGATCTTCACGCCGCGCCGGTCGAACTCCGGCTTGATCTTGGCCATGTACCCGAGTTCGGTGGTGCAGATCGGGGTGAAGTCCTTCGGGTGTGAGAACAGGACCGCCCAGGAGTCCCCGATCCAGTCGTAGAAGTCGATCGGCCCTTCGGTCGTCTCGGCGTGGAAGTCGGGAGCGGTGTCCCCGATAGCCAGTGCCATGCTCTTGTCTCCTTGTTGTCGCGCAGCTCACGGACGCCCACCCGGTAGCGGTGGGTCAATAGCTCGAACCTCTGCCGGCCGCTGTGGGTGGCAGCGGAAGATCGTCCTTGCGCATCGTCTCACGGCGGCCGGCCGGGGTGTCGCGGCGGACGGGCCGCCGGGGCCATTTGTCCCGGCGGCGGCGCCGTCGAATGAGCCGGCGCGGGGTCCGGTAACGCTACCGGTGCCCTATCGTTGACGCGGCTGAGTAATGGTTGCCATGCGGTTGATGGAGGCCACCGGTGCGGCCGTTTCTCCTCTTGCGGGCCGGGGCAGGTAATCGCGCAACAGGGCGGGTGCGTTCGGGATGCGACAACTCATCCCCAGGTCAGGCGGGTCGGTGCGGGCCCTGGCCGGAATGGTCGCTGTGCTGCTGGCGGTGGCGGCGTGCGCGCCCGCGCACGCCAGCAGGACCGCCGCCTCGCCGGCCTCGCCGCCGCCTTCGCCACAGCCCGCGGACGGGCCGCTCCCGGTGCGCCCGAGTCTCCCGCCGGACCGGGCCGGCAAGTGCGTCCCGGCGCTCGACGCGTTCAGCTGCACCATGCAGCACCGGATCACCTTGGTGAAGCGCTACCTGGCAAGCCAGCCTGGCGAGATCGGCGTGGAGCTGCACGACCGTGACTCCGGGGCGAGCTGGGGCGACGACGACGCCGACACCGACTTCCCCGCCGCGTCCACGATCAAGCTCGCGATGGTCGCCGACGTGATGTGGCGCCAGAGCGCCGGCCGCCTCTCCCTCGGCCCGGCCGACTGGGACCTGATCAACGAGATCCTCTACAACAGCGACGACGCGGCCGGCGACCAACTGTGGTTCGCCGACGAGGACGGCGGCTTCCTGCAGCGCATCCAGCGCTTGGGCATGCGCGGCGCGTACTACTCCGGCAGCCCGCCGTACTGGGGCTTCATATACTGCTCCCCGCACGACCTCGACAACCTGATGGACTACATGCTCGACCGCCTGCCCGCCCACGACCGGAACTACATCGTCTACCGGATGAGACGGGTCGGCCCGATCGAGCAGTGGGGCGTCTGGGGCGCGGGCAGCGCCGAGCACCCGGGCAACAAGGACGGCTGGGAGAACCAGGGCAGCGTCTGGATCACTAACACCGTCGGCTTCGCCGGCCCGCACGAGCGGTACACCCTGGCGATCATGGACAACCTGGGCGGCGCCGGCGACTTCCACCAGGGCAGCACGACGCTGAGCGAGGTCGCCTCGCTCCTGTTCCGCGGGCACCTGGGCCCCGCCCCCACCGCCGAGGCAACCCCCAACACCGGGTCGCCGGTCGACTACTAGGGCTCACGGGACACGCGCCGCCTGCCCGTCAGCGCAGCAAGGCCAGGGCCCGCTCGGGTGTCGTACGGCGCGCGGTGCCAGCCTCAGCCCTCGCGGGTCAGGAACGCCACGTCGGTCTCCCACTTGGCCGGGTCGGGCTCCTTGGAGGGGTCGGTGATGTAGTGCTCGGCCCGGGCCCGCCAGGTCGAGACCTCGCCGTCCGCCGTGACATCGAACTCGATCCCGTGCTCGTCCGCCCAGGCCAGCAGCGCGGCGTTGCTGGCGATCAGGCCGTCGTAGGGCCCGGTGTGCCGCAGCACCGCGTACCTGCCCGCCGGGAGCGTCCCGGGCTGGATCCGGCCGCTGGCGGCGACCGGCGCGGCGACCGGCACCCCCAGCTCGATCCGCAGGTCCGCGGCCATGTCGATGACCAGGTAGCGGATGAACGGCGGGCCGGCCGGGGGAATGCCCTGGCTGGCCAGCCAGCCGAACAGCTCTGGGAAGGCGTCGTCCACGGCGGCGGCGATCCCGTCCATGGCGACGGTCGCCGGGATCCCGGCGTAGGGCTGCTCGGCGCGCGCCTCGATCTGCGGCTCATTGCTCATGTTCCGGCCTTTCGTTGCGGGGTGATCACCACCATCTTTGACGGCCGGCCAGCCCGGCATTCATCGCAGCGCGGGGGGCGGAGCGGCTGGGGGCGGAGCCGGCTGGGGGCGGAGCCGGCTGGGGGCGGGCGCGAAGCGCGGGGGCGGGAAGGGTAGAGCGCGGGGCGGGAAGGGTAGAGCGCGGGGGCGGGAAAAGCAACTGCCGCCGTGTCCTCACGGGTTGGCGGGCCTGGACGGCGTCAGGTCGTGCGGCGCCGTCCGGGTCAGCACGGCGACCCCGGCGGCCATCACCACGAAGGCAGCGACAGCGACGGCGATCTTCGCCGGGCTGTTGGTGAAGCGCTCGTCGAACAGCCAGACGCTCAGCACGATGCTGGCGAAGGGGTCGGTGATGACCAGCACCGGCTGGGACACGCTCAGCGGCCCGACGTGCAGCGCCGCCTGCTGGAGCAGGGTGCCGATGACGGTGGCGGCGACCAGCGCGTACACCGGCCAGCGGATCAGCGTGCCGACGAAGCCGAACGCGGTCAGCGTGTCGGTCGTCGCCTTGAGCAACGTCGCCTCCAGCGCCCAGGTGAGCGCCGCGGCCCCGGCGAAGGCCGCGGCCCGGCGCACCGGCGGCCCCCACCGGCCCAGCAGGGCCAGCCCGGCGATGGCGCCGCCGAACACCAGGCCCGCGGACAGCCACTCCGACGTCGCGGGGACCGGCTTGCCGCCGCTCGGCTCGGCCGCGATGAGGAACACGGCCAGCGCCACGCACACGACCGTCACCGCGCCCCACGCGGCGCGGGCCACGTCCTGGTGGATCCACACCCGGCGCAGTACCAGGACGAAGACAAGCTCGGTGACCAGGACCGGCTGGACGACCGACATCGGGCCGTTGTGCAGCGCGATGGCCTGGAACACGTACGAGCCCACCGAGGCAACGCCGCCCAGCAGCCACAGCGGCTGCCGGACCAGATAGACGGCGAGCCGCCAGCCCTTCTCCCGCTCCGGGGCGGAAACGCTCGCCGAGTGCTGCGTCATCAGGTTGACCGCGTTGGCGAACGCGGCGGCCAGCGCGAACACCACGGCGAGGGTCACGTCGCTCCCTCGTTCCGCTCATGCGCGCCCCCGGTGCCGGCCGGAGGCCAGCGGGGGCTACCTGGCCGGATGGGCCATTGTGTCGATCACCGAGGTGGTGGCCAGGATCAGGATGTCGTTCTCACCCGGGGACACCTCGACGCCGTAGGTGTCCCGCACCCGGAACCACCGTTTGGACACCTCGGCGACCCTCGCCCCGTCACGCTCGATCGTGTACTCGTGCTCCACGAAGTTGCCCTGGGCGTGCAGGTCCGGGCCGCCCTCGACGTCGACCACCCACCGCTCCCGCAACGGCGTGATCAGCGCCTTGTGGACCATGGCGATCCGCTTGCCGTCCGGCCCCTCGATCTCCATGCTGTCCCTGACGTGCAGCATCCGTTCCTGGATCTTGCACAGCTCGTGCCCGTCCATGTCCTTGAACACGATGGTCTTGCGGACCCGCAGCGCCTTGCCGTCCAGGTAGTAGACCTTCTCGCCGCGGTCGTTCTCGATCGTGTAGTCGTCCCCGATGGAGAGCATGCGCTGGCGCATCTGGTAGCGCGTGGCGGCCTGGTCGAAGCGCCGTTCCTCTCGTCTTCTCCTGCCCAACAATGCCGTGCCCCGATCCGTCCGTTGTGTGCCGCGGGCCCTGATGGCCGCTGTCGTCAGTGTTCACCGCGCCGGCGCGGCGCACATCACCCCGCCGGGGCGAGAGCGGGGCGGCGGCTACGAGGTGATCAGGTAGAGGCTCGACCCGAGGAACCAGGCGCCGAGCACCAGCGCCCCGATCACGATCGCCTGGTCCGTGTGCCTCTCGATCCAGGCCTGCACCCGCCGGAACCGGGCCAGGGCCGCCTCGGGCCGGAACGTCGCGTAAAGCTCCATGGTCAGGAAGCTCGACGTGGCCAGCAGGCAGAACAGCACAAGCGTCAGCCAGTCGCCCGCGGTGGACAGCTTGGCCTGCACGATCGTCGCCACCCCCAGGGCGACGAGCGACCACGGCTGGAGGAACGCGCCCAGCCCGGCGGCGGTCCACAGCGACATCCGGTCCAGCCGCGCCATCCAGCCCGGCTGCTTGCGCGGGCGGCCGATGCGCCGCCGCTGGCGGAAGGCGATCCAGATCAGCAGCGCGCCGAGCAGCGCCTTGACCACCAGGGCCGCGGTAGAGGGCGCGGTTTTCGGCCGGGGCGGGTTGTTCCCGGTGATCAGGAGCGTGGCGGCGATCACGACCACCAGGCAGGCGGTCCAGCCGAGGATCAGGGCGGCGCCCTTCCTGACGCCCCCGGCGGAGCTGAGGATGAGGATGAACGCCACGATCGTGAACGGCGCCAGGGTGATCGCGAGCCCGAGGATTATCAGGCTCAGGACCACCATCTGCCCTCCCGGCGGCACGTGGCGCAGGCGGCACTGGCCGGTCTCTTGTCCCGCGCCAACCGCCTGCCGATGCCAGCGAAGCGCGCCGGGGGACGGCTTGCCATCCCCCTCCCGGGGTGATCGATGCCCGAAAAGCCGGGTGGATGCGGGTTAACCGGAAGGGGTCACCAGGGGGCCGCAGTTGGCCGCCCCGAACGGGATCGTGACCCTGGCCGGCCGCTGGTGCGCCGCCGTCCAGACGTCGAGGGACACGCAGGCGGGCTGCTTGGCGAGGTAATAGCCGCCCCAGAACTGTGTCCACCCGGGGTAGAACCCCATCTCGCGGCCGGGGTGGCAGCCGTTGAGGCCGACGCTCAGCTGGCCGTCTTTCAAGGAGTAGTGGCCGCCGGTTCCGGAGTCGCCGTACAGGATGCGGAAGTAGGACCGCGCGGGCCCGGCGACCGCGATCCGGACGTGCGCGTTGTCCCGCACGTCGATCGGCAGGTTGCCGTATTTGAGCGGGGCATCTCGGCCCGTAGCCGGGCCGGGCCAGAAGATGTCGATGATCCACACCGGTCCGACGTGGACGCTGTGCCGCTGCCAGTGCTTGCCGAACGCGCCGCCGATCTGCCAGGAGCAGCCTTCCGACACGCTGCGCCCCAGCTTGACTTCGGGCGGTGTGGTCACCGTGGGAATCGGCGACGAGGGAAATGGGGAGGGCGAGGCCCGCCCGATGACCGGCGGGCGCCCGCCGGTCAGCACCGGCGCGGCCAGCGGGACCGCCAGCGCGATCGCGGCCACGGCGGTCAGGCTTACCGCGCTAACCCGGATCCGGTGCCGCCGGTTCCGCCGCCTGATCAGCTCCGTGAGCCGGCCGGGCGGCCTGGCCTCGGCCACCGCCTCCCGCAGCGCGGTCGCGAGCCGCTGCTCGAACTCGTTCACCGTCGTGCACCTTCCTGCCGCCCGGCGGGGTTCTCCGCCATCGCCCGGCGCAGCCGGGCCAGGCCACGCGAGATGTGGCTGCGGACCGTGCCCGGGCTGCACCCGACCAGCGCGGCGATCTCCCCATCGTCGAGATCGTCGAAAAAGCGCAGCACCAGCACCGTCCGCTGCCGCTGCGGCAGCAGGGCCAGCGCCCGGAGCAGAATGTCCCGGTCCGCCACCTCCGCCGTGCGGTCCGGAATCGCCGCGCCGCCGCCCGCCGCGCTCAGCGACTGCTCCCGTCTGCGGCCAAGCCACCGCCACCGGTCGTTCGCGGCGTTGACCAGGATCCGGCGCGCGTAGCGTTCCGGGTCGTCGCTGGACCGGCTGATCCGGCCCCAATGCCGGTACGCCCGCTCCAGGCAGATCTGCAACAGGTCCTCGGCCGCGGCCCGGTCCTGGCCGGTCAGCAGCAACGCGGTGCGGAACAGCGCCGCCGAGCGCGCCTGCACGAAGTCCTCGAACCCCGTGCCCGGCCCGCGGTCGGTTTCCATAACCCTTTAACGATGGCGGCAGGCCCGCCGTTGAGCGGCGGCTCGCACCTATTATCTGTCCGCTTATCTGGCCGCCCGGCCGGTGTCTGAGCGCTAGCGGCGGCGCTCCCGGGGTGGCGGCGGTGGGGGGATGACCTTCCCGGCGACCGCGCGGGCGCGCGGAATCACGACGAGCCGTCCCTCGCGGGTCCGGACCGAGAATCCCTCGTCGTCGTACGCCTCGAGAATGCCCAGGACGTCGGTCATCCGGCCGCGCTCGTCCGGGTCGGGCAGCAGCCAGCGGATCACCACCCGCTGGCCGACGTCGGCGGCGGTGAGGCGGACCACGAGCCGGTACCGCACGCCAGTCACCTCCTCCCTGGCCGGAAGCCAGGCTCCGCCGCCCGCACCGCCGGGCCATCCGGCCGGGATATCCCCCCCAAGAGGGTGAGGACTCCTCGCGCCGGCCGGCGCACGCTGGAGGCGTAATGAGTCTGGCGGACTCTGCCAAGGGAGGCCCACACCATGATGCCGCCATCCACCACGCCAACGGTCGGCGAGGCCAGACGCCACTCCGAAGGCCAGGGCTACGGCCTGGTCCTCTTCGCGTCCATCCTGCTCGTCATCGTCGGCATCTTCAACGTCATCCAGGGCGTCGCCGGTATCGCCCACTCGCACGTCTTCGTCGCGAATGCGCACTACGTGTTCGGCAACCTGCGCGTCTGGGGCTGGATCACGCTCATCCTCGGCGCGCTTCAGCTCCTCGCCGCGGTCGGCGTGCTGGCCGGGAACCAGCTGGCCCGCTGGTTCGCCGTGGTGGTCATCGGGCTCAACGCCATCGACCAGATGTTCTTCATCCCGGCGTACCCGTTCTGGGCCCTGACCATCATCGCCATGGACATCGTCGCGCTCTGGGGCCTGCTCGCCTACGGCAGCAGGGCGAACCTGGAAGCCGGCTGACCGGCCGGCGCGAGCGAGGGCCGGCCCACGACGGGCCGGCCTGGAAGCCTACTGTTACCGCAGGGCCGCGCCGGGCTGGATCCGGGTGAGGCGTAGCGAGCATCCGCCCGGCCTGCCCGGTCAGCCGCGGGAGAGCTGGCCCCTCAGTCGCGGCCGCTGGAGAAGATGCGCAGGAAGAACAGGAACACGTTGAGCGCGTCGAGGAAGATCGACGCGGCGATCAGCGGCGCGGAGTCCAGGTCCTTCGAGCGCCGCAGCCGCTGGAAGTCGAACATGGTCAGGCCCGCGAAGATCACCAGGCCGAGGATCGAGTAGATCAGCTCGCCGTGCGGGATGTTCACGAAGATCAGCACGATGCCGAACACGATGAGGGCGACCAGCGCCCAGAAGGACAGCCTGGCGATCCCCGACAGATCCCGCCGGGTGGCGTACCCGGCCGCGCCGAAGCCGGCGATGAACAGCGCCGTCGCGCCGCCGGCCTGCCAGAGGATCTGTGGGTCCGTGGTGGCGTAGTAGACCATGACCGGCGCCATCGCCAGGCCCAGCGTCGCGCCGACGACAAAGAGCAGCCCCACGGTCAGCCCACCCGACCGGCGCACCGTGAAGTTCATGCTGATCAGGCAGGCGAAGGCGACGATAAACCAGACGAAGGCCCAGCCCTCCGACAGGTTGCGGCCCAGGTAGCAGCCCAAAGCGAAGAACCCGGTGGTGGCCGCGACGTACGCCATCGTCTGCCCGAACAGGGTGGCCGTCCGGTCCCGGTCCACCGCCCCGGCAGCGCCGTAACTCAATTCGCTCATAGCGTTCTTCCCCTCATGGTCACCAAGCCCGCGGCCAGGCCGCAGCCCAAGCCCGCGGCCTCAGCGCCGAGCGCCGCCGGGCGTATCCATCGTTGCCGGACACCGGCCTTACCGAACAGGCAGCGCTTACTTACCTGGCCGCGACCGGTTCCCGCCCAGCGCGGGTCAGGCATAGCGCGCCGGGTCCATGAAGCCGGCCTCGCAGTACGGGCGCTGGCCGGCCACGATCTGCGCCACCAGCTCACCGATGCCCGCGGCGTGCTTGAAGCCGTGCCCGCTGTCGCCGCCCGCCACGACGACCCGGGGCTGGCCGGGCAGCCGGCCGACGAGAAACTGGCCGTCCGGGGTGTCGGTGATCAGGCACGGGATGACCTTGGCGGGCCGGGGTTCGAGGCCCGGCAGGGCCTGTGCCACGCACTCGGTCAGCATGTCGACGTCCGTGTCCAGGTGGATGTACCGGTCCATCTCCTCCGGGTCGATCCCGGTGTCGCTGGTCCGCGTCACCCCTGGCTCTGGGCCGATCTTGATGCCGAAGTCCTCGGCGGAACCGTGTCCCCACAGCCCCGGGCCGTCGTGGCGGGCCCAGATGAAGGCGGGGAACCGGTCCAGGGTGAACTCCCGCGACCCGGGATCCCGGGGCCGGAACCAGTACTGCGGGGTCCTGCGCGGGGCCAGCGGCAGCCCCGGCACTAGCGTGCCGAGCCACGCGCCCGCCGCGACGACCACCTGGGCCGCCCGCAGCTCGGCGATCGGGGTCCGCACGGTGACGCCGTCGGGGCCGGCCTCGATGCCGGTGACCATCGTGTGCGGGTAGGCGCTGGCGCCCAGCCGGCGGGCGGCCGCCGTGTGCGCGCGCACGTTGCGCTCGGGATAGCAGATGCCCGCGCCCGGATCCCAGATGCCGACATCGTCCGCCGCCAGGCCCGCGTACTGCGGCTGCCGGGCCACCAGGTCCCGGTGACTGAGCCGCTCGACGGGCAGCCCGGCCGCCGTGGCGGCCGCCGTGGCGCCGCTCACCGGGTGGCTGTCCGGCGCCCCCACGCTGAGGCAGCCGCTCTGCCGCACCAGCCGCTCCCCGGTCTCGCCGCCCAGCGCGGTCCACAGTTCCAGCGACTTCAGCGCGACCGGGGCCAGGCCGGGGTGCTCCTGGCAGGCGATCCGGAACAGCCGGGTCATGCCGTGTGAGGAACCGAGGTGATGCCCGATGCCGTGCCTTTCGACGCCCGCGACGTCGGCACCCTGCTCCGCCAGCCGCCACAGCGCCGCGGAGCCGAACGCCCCGAGGCCGATCACGATCACGTCCTTGCGGATGATCTCCATCGGTGCGACCCTACCTGCCCAGATATGCCGCCCCGCGGCCGATCCCGCGTGCTCAGCCCCACCGCCGGGCGAGGAACACAAACTCGCGCCCCGGCCGGGTGGTTGGCCCGAACCACCGCCCGGGCCGCCGCCCGGACATGTGGCGCGGGCGGCGGGCACCCGTCCGGGTGATCGCGCCACGGCGGCGCTCGGTCGCGCGGGCGATGCGCCAGCGAAGCCCTGCTGGTTACAGTGCGGGAGATCCATGAGATCGCCGTATCGTCAAACCGCGGAGGGCAGGCATGCCGCTGATCGCGCGTGAGGACACCGTGCTGGTGGTGGTCGATCTTCAGCCGCGGATCTGGGCTGACCGGCTGGGCGCGGACGACCGGCGGCGCGCGGAGCACGCCGCGAGCCGGGCGGCCTGGCTCGCGGCCACGGCAACCGCCCTGGGGATCCCCGCCGTGATCACCGAGGAGGACCCGGGCCTGAACGGGCCGACCGAACAGGCGGTGCTCGCGGCCCTCCCGGCGGACGCGCCCGTCTTCACCAAGCCGGTGTTCGGGCTTGCCGGGTGCCCCGACATCGTGGCGGCGATCGGGGCGACCGGCCGCCGCACCGCGCTGCTGGCCGGGTTCGAGACCGACGTGTGCATCACCCACTCAGCGGTTGGCCTGGCCGAAGCCGGTTACCGGGTCGTCATAGCCGAGGACGCCGTGTACTCTCCGTTCGGCGCGCACGAGCCAGGCATAGCCCGGCTGCGGGATCTGGGCGCCGAGCTCCTGCACTGCAAGGCCATCTACTACGACTGGGTCCGCACCCTGGCGGGCGCCCGCGCCTTCGAGAAGGACAACCCGGCGCTCGCGTCGCCGCCGGGATTCTCCCTGTAGCCGGGATCGCTGGGTAACGGCACCGGCCGAGCTCCGTCACCCGCCCGGCGCGGGGGTTACTCCTGCGCGGACTTCGCGTCGGCCTCGATCTCGGCCTGGTCGGCCTTGAGCTGCTTCTGTTCCAGCTTGCGCGCCTTCTTCATGGAGCGCTCGATCTTCGCCCCCATGTCGGAGACGCCGACC
Source organism: uncultured Actinomycetes bacterium (assembly GCA_963703605.1). GTDB lineage: Bacteria > Actinomycetota > Actinomycetes > Streptosporangiales > Streptosporangiaceae > DASXKD01. The sequence goes on along the minus strand of CAVPFC010000017.1, from coordinate 20,670 downwards.
ACGACCAGGCCGGCCTGCCCGGCGTCGAGGTGCTCACCAAGCTCCTTCAGGTCGTGCCGGCTCATCCCGGCGGCCGCGTGACCCGCTACCGATCCGAGGATCGCACCGCCCGCGGTGGTCGCCAGGAGCAGGCCGCCGCCGATGGCCGCGAACGGGAACAGCGCCACGACCAGGCCGGTGGCCAGGCCCACCCCGCCGCCGAGCACCCCGCCGGCCCGGGTCGGCGTCTCGTGTTTCTTGGTGATCTTGACCTTCCCGTCGGCCCGCCGTTCCAGCACGGCGGCGTCGTAGGAGTCAATCAGGCCCTCTTTGGTGTGCAGGTCCTTGACCAGTTGGTAGTCGTTGTAGGCGTCGCTGGGGTTGTCGTACACCCCGACAACGGCGATGAACGTGTCGATTGGCATCGTGCTACCTCCGGGTGGCTGCCACTACCCGGACGCTAAGGCCCCGGTCACCGGCCCGGACCACCCAGGAGGGGTGATGTCCATCCGGCCAGCCCCCCGCGCCGCGGTAGGCACAGGCCCACCACGGATGTAGGTGCCGCCCCATCGCGCGCGGCCTTGGGTACGGGTCAGGATTGGGTGTCAGGTGGACATGAGCCCGCCCGCAGCACAGCGCCGGATACCAATCACAACGCACAATCCGCATTGCCTTCTTCTGCCGTCCGCCGCTGGGTGACATACCGGGCGGGCTCATCCACGCCTGCCGGCGGTGCGGCCGCCGGCACCGGGGCGCCGGGTGCGGGGACAGGCCGGTGCCGTCCGGCCTGGTCATCCGCTGGTGGTGGCCAGGGCCTGGTCGCCGATGGCGGCCCGGACGCGCAGCCGGGCCTGGTGCAGCCGGCTCTTGAAGGCGGCCTGGCCGATACCGGCGATCTCGGCCGCCTCCTGGGTGGACAGCCCCTCGACGTCGCGCAGCACGATGGCGGTGCGCAGCGGGGGCGGCAACTGGGCCAGGGCCCGGCTCAGTGCCTGCCGCAGTTCGCTGTTCTCGGCCTGCCGGGACGGGTCATCCGCGGGGGAGGTGGGCAGTTGCAGTTCGTCCGCCCCGAGCGGCACGCCGGCCGGACGGCGGGACCGCTTCTCCAGCGCGCGGTTGGCCTCGTTCACCGCGATCCGGTACAGCCAGGTGAAGTAGCTGGACTGGCCGCGAAACCGGGTGATGCCCTGCCAGGCGCGGAGCATGACCTCCTGGGCCACGTCCTCGGCCTCGCCGCGGTCGCCGAGCAGCCGCAGCAGCAGCATGAACAGGCGGTCGGCGTAGCCGCTGGACAGCCGCTCGAAGGCGGCGACGTCCCCGGCCTGGGCGCGGGCGATCAGGCTTGCCTCGGTGTCGGCCGGGCCGGGAGGATCCTGGCCGGCCGGCGGCCGCATCACGCGTTCGGGGACAACGGCGCGCCGCCCGGCCCGGCCAGCCGGACCCGGTCGAAGACCGTCGCGGGGGCGCGGCCGGCCGCCAGCCCGTCAAGGCCATGCAGGGCATGGACAAGGGCGCGCATCGCGCGGATCCCGCGCCCGCAGTCCACACAGTCCCGCGCGTGGCGGTCCAGGCGGCGGCGGGCGCGCGGGCGCAACTCTCCCTCGACGTAGTGCGACAGATGCTGCTGCGACCACTCGTGGTCAGCGGCCAGGCCAGGCATGCCAATCACCTCTCCCGTCACGGCCCGGGGCCGGGACTCCCGTAGTCACGGGAAGTCAACCACTCCCGGGCCGGTCGCGGGTGGTTAGCGGGCCTCGCCGGTCTGGGCGGTCTCGCCGCCCTGCTCCTGGTCCGCCGGGCTCGAAGGACAGCGAGCAGGAGTTGATGCAGTACCGGTCGCCGGTCTGCGTGGGACCGTCGTTGAAGACGTGACCCAGGTGACCGCCGCAGCGCGCGGCAGACGACCTCGGTGCGGTGCATGAACAGGCTGTTGTCCGGCCGCAGCTCGACCGCCTCGGCGATCGCGGGCTCGTCGAAGCTGGGCCACCCGGTGCCCGAGTCGAACTTGGCGTCCGAGCGGAACAGCTCGGCGCCACAGCCGGCGCACCGGTAGAAGCCGTCCTCGTGGTTGTGCACGTACTCGCCGGTGAACGGCCGCTCGGTGTGCGCCTCGCGCAGCACGCTGTAGGCCAGCGGGCTCAGTTCCTGGCGCCACTGCTCGTCCGGCTTGGCGATCTCGCGGGGAGTGGCGGCCGCGCTGGCGGCGTGGGCCTTACGCATGTATCGGTTCCCTTCTTGTGTCCGACACTCCATTAGACCCGCTCCCCGGCAAAACGATTTTTCGCCCCACCGCCAGAGTTCCCACGCGGCCCGGCGGGCAGGCACCGTGGTAGACACGTGCCATGACCGCATCGCCTGCCGTGGACCTTGCCGACGTGCTGGCTGCGCGCCAGCGCATCGCCCCCTACCTCCGGCCGACCCCGCTGTACCGGTATCCCGCGCTCGACGCGCTGACCGGGGCGCACGTGTGGGTCAAGCACGAGAACCACCAGCCCGTGGGGGCCTTCAAGGTCCGCGGCGGGGTGAACCTGGTCAGCCAGCTCCCCGGCGACGTGCGGCGCCGGGGCGTGATCGCCGCCTCGACCGGCAACCACGGCCAGTCGGTGGCGTACGCGGCGGACCTGTTCGGCGTCCGGGCGATCATCTGCATGCCGGAGCGGGCCAACCCGGTCAAGGTCGAGTCGATGCAGGCCCTGGGCGCCGAGGTGGTCTTCCACGGCCGCGACTACGACGAGGCCAGGGAGTACTGCGAGAAGGAGGCCGCCGAGCATCGCTACCGGTACATCCACTCGGGGAACGAGCCGGCGCTCGTCGCCGGCGTCGCCACCTACACCCTGGAGATCCTGGAGGCCCGGCCGGACACCGAGGTGATCGTCGTCCCGGTCGGCGGCGGCAGCGGCGTCGCGGGCGCCTGCCTGGTGGCCAAGACGGTCCGCCCGTCGGTGCAGGTCATCGGCGTGCAGTCGCAGGCGGCCCCGGCCGCGTACCTGTCCTGGCAGGCCCGTGCGCTGGTCGAGGACACCAACAGCACGGTGGCCGAAGGGCTGGCCATCGCGACCGCGTTCGAGATGCCGCAGCAGATCATGTGGGAGCTGCTGGACGACTTCGTCCTGGTTTCCGACGGCGCGCTGCTGGCCGCGACCCGGCTGATGATCGAGAAGACACGCAACCTCGTCGAGCCGGCCGGCGCCGCGGCCCTCGCGGCGGTGCTGGACGCGCCGGACCGGTTCGCGGGCCGGACGGTGGCGATCGTGTGCAGCGGCGGCAACATCAGCCCGGCACAGCTCACCGCCCTGTGGCCCCGCGAACCGGGGTAGCCCCTAGGGCGCGAGAACACTCGCGGGATGAGCCGCCCAGTGCTCGGTGAGCGCGGCGGCCAGTTCTTCGGGCCGCTCCTCGGGGAAGAACAGGTGCGCGCCGTCGATCGTGACGACCTTCGTCACGCCGGGGATCGTGTCCCGCAGCCAGTACGCCCAGGACACGTCGAACATGGGGTCGCCGGTTCCCCAGACCACCAGGGTCGGCACCTGCAAGGCCCGTAGCTGCGGCTCGACCGCCCGCAGGTCGCCGGGGTTGAGCGCGGCCAGCAGCCGCTCGAACTCCCGGGCGCGCTCCAGCGTGCCGATCGTGGGCTCCAGGTAGGCGCGGATGACCTGCGGGTCGGCGTTGCCCGGGTGCTCGTAGGCGGTGCCGAACGCGGCGTCGCGGGCCGCGCCGAGATCGTCCAGCATCCCGGCCACGGCCGGCGCGAGCGCCCCGGCCTTCGCCAGCTCGACCACCGGCTTGAACTCCTCGGGCGGCAGGTTATCGGCCGTGTCGCAGTTGGTCAGCGTGAGCGTGGCCAGCCACTCCGGGTGGCGGGCGGCGAAGACCTGGGCCACGGCACCCCCCGTGTCGTTGGCCACCAGGTCGACGCGGTCCAGCCCCAGCGCGTAGCAGAAGTCCGCGAGCACCGTGGCCAGCGCGGCGACCGAGAGGTCCTGCCCTGGTGCTACCGGGCTGCGGCCATGCAGCGGGAGGTCCACGGCCAGGCAGCGCCGCGCGCCCGCCAGCGTGCCGATCACGTGGCGCCACAGGTAGGCGTTGCTGCCGACACCGTGGACGAACACCGCGGCCGGCCCGGTGCCGAGGTCGACGTAGCTGATCTCGCCGGATTTGGTGCTGATAGTGTTCCGGCCCGCCTCGAATTCGTGTAGTTCCATGAGTAGCTGCCTCCAAGGGCCGCGAGCTAGAGTGGAAAGACCGACTGTCGGTCTGTAAGCTAGTAAGACATACCGACAGTCGGTTTGTCAACGCGGAAACGGTGCGGAGTGACGGATCGGTCCAACAAGAACGTCGAGCGCGGGCAGGCCACCCGCGAGCAGATCATCGCGGTGGCCACCCGGCTGTTCGCCGACCGCGGTTACGAGGGCACGTCGATCGAGGCGGTGCTCCAGGAGGCCGGGGTGAGCCGGGGCTCGCTCTACCACCACTTCGCGGGCAAGGACGCGCTGTTCGAGGCGGTGCTGGAGGCGGTCGAGGAGAGCGCTGGCATCCAGGTGATCGCCGCGACCGAGGGTGCCACGGACATTGTGGCCGCGCTGCAGGCCGCAGCCATCGCCTGGGTCCGGCTGGCCGGGGATCCGGTGGTGAAGCGGATCCTGCTGATCGACGCTCCCGCGGTCCTCGGCTGGGAGCGATGGCGGGCCATGGACGAGGCCAACGCCCTCGGCTCGATGAAGACCGCGCTCCAGGAGGTCGCCGACGCCGGGCGGCTGCCGCCGGACCTGGTCGACATGTTCGCGCACGTCCTGATGGCATCGCTCAACGAGTTGGCCCTGCTGGTCGCCCGCGCGGACGACCCGGATGCCGTGATGGAGGCGGCCAGCCATGCCGTCCAGGCGCTGCTGCACCGGCTGCTGGACCGGCCCCTGGCGCCGCCGGGCTGACCACCGGCCGCGCGGACGCCGGCCCGCCGCCGGGCCGGCCAGCCGGAGCCGGGAAGATCACGTGACAGGAGCCGGGCATGACCGAGCGGACCACCCCCGACGACATCACGGCCGCGGTGCTCGCCAGCTTCGGCGGGTGCGCGGACGAACGCCTCGGCGCGGTGATGCGCTCGCTCACCGCGCACCTGCACGCGTTCGTCAAGGACGTCGCGCTGACCGAGGAGGAATGGCGCGCGGCGATCGGCGTGCTGACCGCCACCGGCCACATTACCAGCGGCACGCGCCAGGAATGGATCTTGTGGTCCGATGCGCTCGGCGTCTCGATGCTGGTGGACGCGCTGTCGAACCGCGTCCCGGACGGCGCCACCGAGTCGACGGTGCAGGGCCCGTTCTACGTCCCCGGCGCCCCGCACCGCGCCTACGGCGAGCGGATAGACGAGATGCCCGCGGGCGAGCCGCTGTGGGTGCACGGCACCGTCCGCTCGCTTGGCGGGCGGCCGCTGCCCGGGGCGGAGCTCGACGTCTGGCAGAACGGGGACAACGAGCTCTACGCCGTCCAGGACCCGCAGGCTCCGGAGGAGCACCTGCGCGGCCGGTTCACCGCGCGCGACGACGGCAGCTACGCGTTCATCACGGTGCGGCCGGTCCCCTACCCCATCCCTTACGACGGCCCGGTCGGCCACATGCTGTCCGCGACCGGGCGGCACCCCTGGCGGCCGGCCCACGTCCACGTGATCGTCCGCGCCGCCGGCCACCGGCCGGTGACCACGCACCTGTTCGACTCCCGCAGCGAGCACATCGGCAGCGACGCGGTGTTCGCGGTCAAGCCGTCGCTGCTGCGGACGCTGACCGCCCACGAGGCCGATGACCCGCGACGGCCCCCCGGCATCACCGGGCCGTGGTGGTCGCTGGAGAGCGACTTCGTCCTGGTTCCCCGGCAGTGACCCCGGGCCGCGGGCCACGTTGCCACGGCGCCGGCGTAAAGCGGAAAGAAGCCCTGGTGCCGCCGGTGACCGGCAGGCCGCCCGTGGGGACGTACATGGCCTGGTGGAACGCCGAACCGGCCGGGGCCCTGGCGACCGGGAGGATGGGGTAGGCGTTGCCGCCGGGCAGGATCGCGGTGGCGATGTAGTCGCCGAACATGCGCCCCTTGGACGTGTTCGGCAGCCAGGACAGCTTCATCGGCCCGGCCAGCGTGGCCGGGGCGCTCCACGTGGCGCCGCCGTTCACCGACGAGATGAACCCGGCATCGAGCCGGCAGGTCGCCGCCGTGCAGGATGCGTCCGGGTAGTAGTAGTACGTCAGGGCTACGCGGGCGTGGGCGCCGGAGGTGCTGGGGTCCACCGCCAGGCCCGGGGTGAAGTGGTCGGCGGTGCTGGTGACCGGGTCGATCGGCACCCGGGTGGGCGCGGCCCAGGTGGTCTCGCTGGTGGACTTGGCCATGACGATGTCGTTGCTGCGGCAGCCGGGCCGGAACCGGCAGTCGGTCCAGGTCACGTAGACGGTGCCGGCCGCGTCAACGGCCGCCGAGGGCAGTGCCATCTCGCGCAGCGACCCGGCCACCGTGTGGTGCTGGAGGGTGGACACCAGCACCGTGCGGCCCCACGAGGCGCCGCCGTTGGTGGTGCGGAACGCGCGGATCGCGGGGTCCCCGTGGCCGGCGGCCTTGTAGGGAACGATCACATGCCCGTTCGGCAGGACCACGGGCTGCCCGCCCAGCCCGTGGCCGAAGCCGAGCGGCGTCTGGGCCGGTCCCCAGCTGGCGCCGCCGTCGGTGGACGTGCGCATCCGGATCCCGCTGTGCATGCCGGGGAGGTCCCATTCGGCGTAGCAGTTCCCGTAGTGCGGGCTGGCCGTGAAGTTATCGCACACGATCCAGTCCTTGTCGTCGTCCCCGGCCCCGACCGTGACCGGCTTGCCCCAGCCGAGGCCGCCGTCGGTGGACCGGCTGACCAGCACGTCCGCGGTCGTGCCGGACAGGCCCAGCGACGAGATCAGCCACACCCTGGCCCTGGCGTCGTAGCCCACCATGGTGTCGCTGGCCTGCCCGAAGGGGCCGTCGGCGTTTCCGGTGATGCCGGGCAGGTAGCCGTGCGCCCAGGTGGCGCCGCCGTCGGTGGAGGTGGCCCAGCCGATGTTGGACGCGCCCCCGCCGAACACGCGGCCGACCTGGAACGACGTGACGATCGTCGAGCCCCGGACGAACGTGCCCGGTTCGACCTCGGTGTTGTGCTGGGCCTGCGTGTCGGTGTAGATGTCGTGGCTCAGCCGGGTCAGCGGCACGCTGGCCTGCGCCGCGGCCGGGCTCAGCAGGGCCACGCTCAGCGCGGCCGGTACCGCCAGCCCGGTCAGCGAGGCGACTCGCCCCCGGGTAACCCGCCGCGATGGATGCATGGCTGGCCTCACCTTCCGGAAGCGGCCGAGGACGGCCGGGGAGACTGCCCGGGCAGTCCATCATCCACCGCGGCCGGCTGGGCAGTGGTAGGCCCCTGCTGTGCCGGCCCGGTACGTGCTTTACGCCGGCTGGGTACCAGACGTGTCCGTGAACCTGGCCGGGACCGGGGCGCGCGCTCGGCGCGGTGGAACACGGCCCACAGGATGGCGAGCGCCACGGCGAAGACGGGGAGCCAGGCCAGCCGCTCGACGATCCACAGCGGGTGCGCCGGGGCGGTGTGCAGGCCGGGCAGCCGGCCGAACGCCAGGCCGGTCATGGTGACCGCCAGGAACGCGGTCTGGTGCCAGAGGAACAGCGTCATGGCGGACAGGTTGGCCATGGCGATCGCCGCCCACGCGACCGGGCGCCGCATCCACCGGGCCAGCACGGGCCGCAGCAGCAGGGCGAGGCCCACCTGGGCGATGCCGAACGTCACCACGGCGAGGGTCGGCGGGTTCAGGTTGGAGATCTTGGCGCCGTTCACGCCGACCATGCTGGCCGGGTAGCCGGCCCACAGAACGAGCGCCGCGGTGGCCGCCGCGCCGCCGATGAACATCGCCGCCGGGACCTTGTGGCCGCGGAACGAGCCCCGCGCCCAGGCGATGCCCAGCAGGTAGGGGACCAGCCAGCCGGCCACGACGTTGATCCAGCCGACCCACGAGGGGCCGCCGAGGCCGAACCGCACCAGGTCGGTGGCCGCGACGACGGCCAGCGGGATCGCGGCCGCCCAGGCGCCGAGGCGGCGCACCAGCGCCACGGCCAGCGGGGTCAGCGCGGTCAGCACGGTGAACACGCCCAGGAACCACAGCGGGTCGAGCACCAGCGTGAGCACGGTGTGCAGCGTCGAGGTCGGGCACGCCGCCCAGGTACAGCCCGGTGGCGACCAGCGCCCAGACGCCGGCCAGCCACGCCACCGGGCGGGACAGCCGGGCCAGCCGCTTGCGCAGCCAGGCCCCGTAGCTGCCGGTGTAGCTGCGGGCCGCGGAGAAGCCGCCGACCAGGAAGAAGACCGCCAGGGTCTGGAAGATCCAGGACACCGGGGCGAGGTAGGGCATGGCGTGCAGCGGGCTCTTGTCCGCCAGCGTCGTGCCCTTGGCGCCGTGGCGTCACCACCAGCGCGGTGACCAGCCAGTGGCCGAGGATGACGCCCGATGATGGCCAGGGCGCGGAGGGCGTCCACGGTACGGTCCCGGTGCGCCGGGGTGGCGGCGTCGATCCTGGCGGCGAACCTGCGGATCTTGGTAGCGGGCTGAATGTTCATCGGGTCACCTGACCGGGGTCACCGAGCGCGATGTAGGCGAGGTTGCGCAGGGCGATGCCGCCCGGCTGGAAGTAGGTGCTGTGGCCGCCGGCGCCGCAGGCGAAGATCCTCGCGCCGAAGGCGGGGTCCATCGGGTCCTGGCCGAAGCCGAGCCCGAGGAAGTGGATGTGCGGCACGTACTGGATCCAGTCGCTGGCGCCCCGGCCAGCCCAGACCCGGGCGGGGTGTGCAGGGCCTTGACCGACGGGGCGTCCATCCCGGGGCTGCCGACCACCGCGATGTCGGTGACGGGCAGGTTCGGCGCGGCCAGGCCGCAGACCACCGCGCCGTAGCTGTGGCAGATCAGGGCGACCTGCTTGCCGTGGCGGGCGAGGTAGTCGACGAACGGCCGCAGCGCCGCAGCGCCCTGTCCGGCGTCGCCGGAGGTCATCACGGCCGGGCTGAGCATGCTCGGCGTGTTGTAGCCGAGCCAGGCGATGATCGCCAGATGGTCGCCGGGGTCCAGCCGGTGCGCCTCCGCCGCGAGGGAGGCGGCCCCGCCACCGGGTGAGGCGGTGCCCCGGGTGTCGAACGTCGCGAGGGACGTGCTGGAGCCCGGAACCAGGACGGCCACCCGGGTGGCCGTGGCCAGGTTGCCGATGACCTCGACGGCCAGGCCCGACCCGAGGGGGTTGAAGTCGATGAAATGCTCGTGGCTCATGCCGTCGAGCTCGCTGGCCTCAGCGGTGTTACCCGCCTCGCGCGCGGTGCTGGCGGCGCCCGCGATCATGAAAGAGTCGGTGGCGTAACGCGCGGCCAGCGCCTTGGCGGTGAGCGCGGGCATCGGCTGCGGCTTGTCGACCGGAGTGCCCGGCAGCACGGCGGCCGTTGTTGCGAGAACGGCCGTGGCAGCCGCTGCGATGGCGGCTATGCGGCGGAACCTCATGGCTGCGTCCTTCCTGTTCAGCGGTGTCGCTGGTCAGGAAGTTACGGACGCGGAGGCGTCGTCCACGTCCCGCTGCGGAGCCCATTGCCGGCCTGCCCCCCGGGTACCACGAGGGCCAGCCGGCGGGCCGAAATCCGCCGCCCGCCGGTGAGTTCTCTAGACCTCCCCCTACTCAGGTACGACCGCGCAGATGCATCTAGCGGGTCACGAAATCCTCCCGGCCCGGCCGTACGCTGAGTGCATGTTCTCCGGTCTCAGGACCCGGGTCTCCGGCCTCCGGAGCCGCATCGCGGCGACGGTCGAGGCCGGGGTCACCGAGCCGCCCCTGCCGCGCCTGAAGTGGCAACGGCGCGGGCGGCTGGACCTCGTTGTGGCCGCTGACATACTGTTTGCCTTCATCTTCTTCATCATCACCGTCAGCAAGCTCGGGCAGGTGGCCTCCCGGAATGGCGGCTCGCCAGGCACAGAACTGGTCATTCTGCTCGCGATCGCGAGCTGCGCACCGCTTATCGTGCGCACCTGGGTCCCGCTGACCTCCTGGTCGGTGTGCCTGCTCGCCTCGTTCTGGGCGGACCGGGTCCTCACGGCCGCGCCACTTTCGGTCTCCTCGAGCACAGCCATCCCCGCGACAATCGTCTACGTCCTGTGCCTTTACGCGGTCGCCGTCCGCTGCAAAACCTGGGTGGTGATCAGCGCGGGCGCCGCCACGGTGTTCGTCGGGACCGTTTTCGAGGGCGAAAACCTCACGACCGTCACCTTCATCACGGCGATCGCCGTGTTCGCCGGTCTCATCGTCCGCTCACAGCGCGGCGCCCGGCGGGAACTCGCGGTCATCGAACGCCGCCACTCCGGCGAGCGTGCGCTGCTCCAGGAGCGCCAGCGCATCGCGCGCGAGCTGCACGACGTCGTCGCGCACCACATGTCGGTGATCGCCATCCAGGCGGAGGCCGCGCCGTACAAGGTCCGCGGACCCGCCGCCGGAACTGGTCGAGAGCTTCGTCGACATCCGGTCCAGCGCGCTGAGCGGCCTGTCCGAACTGCGCCGCGTGCTGGGCGTGCTGCGCAGCGAGGCCGCGGAGATCGCGCCGCAGCCGGGGCTGGACGATCTCGCCGGCCTGCTCGATTCGGCCCGCTCCGGCGGGGTGACGGTGACCAGCAGCGTCACCGGCACCGCACGGCCGCTGCCCGAGGGCGTGAACCTGTCCGCGTACCGGATCGTGCAGGAGGCGCTGAGCAACGCCATGCGGCACGCGCCGGGATCGGCGGTCCAGGTGAAGCTGTACTACGGCGACGCCGCCCTGGTGATCGAGGTCCGCAGCGACCGCTGCCCGGACGGCACCGGCGACACGGCCGGCCGCACGGCGGTAACGGGCTCCGCGGCGGTGGCGGGCATGGCATCATCGGCATGCGCGAACGCGCGGCCATGCTGGGCGGCAACCTCCAGGCCGGTCCGACCGGGAAGGGCGAGTTCCTGGTGACCGCCGCCCTGCCCTTGGGTGGGGCGGCGGGGTCGGGGCCAGCAGAGCGCGGGGCGGCGGGGTCGGGGCCAGCAGAGCGCGGGGCGGCGGAGTCGGGGCTAGCACAGGGCGACGGCGAGCCGGAGGACGCTTCGTGACGATCCGCGTGTTGATAGCCGACGACCAGGGCATGGTGCGGTCCGGCTTCACGGTACTGCTGAACGCCCAGGCCGACATCGAGGTCATCGGCGAGGCGGTCAACGGCCAGGAAGCCATCGCGCAGGCCGCCGCCCTGCACCCCGACGTGATCCTCATGGACGTCCGCATGCCGGTGCTCGACGGCCTCCAGGCGACCCGGCAGATCTCGGCGCTGCCCGACCCGCCGAAGATCCTCGTGCTGACCACCTTCGACCTCGACGACTACGTCTACGAGGCGCTGCGCTCGGGCGCCAGCGGCTTCCTGCTCAAGGACGCGTCCGCGCACGAACTGGCCGACGCGGTCCGCCTGGTGGCGGCCGGTGACGCGATGCTGGCCCCCGGGGTGACCAGGCGGCTGATCGCCGAGTTCGCCCGGATGGGCGCGCCCCGCGGCCCCACCCGCAAGACCCTAGAGGGCCTGACCGAACGCGAGTCCGAGGTGCTCGGTCTCGTGGCCCGCGGCATGTCCAACGCGGAGATAGCCCACCACCTGGTGGTGGCGGAGCAGACGGTGAAGACGCACGTCAGCCGGATCCTGATGAAGCTGGGGCTGCGTGACCGCACCCAGGCCGTCGTCCTGGCGTACGAGACCGGCCTCGTGCATCCCGGGGGCTGACCGCCGCGGTGCTTACCCCGCCCCGGCGCTTCGCGCCTTCCGCCCCCGTGCTTACCCAGGCCGGCCCGGGGACAGGCGGCCGGGCGAAGGACGTGGGTTTCGCCATCGCCTGCTGCGCCGCGCTCGCCGCGTACAACAACGTCATCCACAAGCACCCGTGGCACTACCGGCGGTACGTGGCGCTCAACACCTGCGCGACCGGCGCCGCGCTGGCCGCGGCCCTGGGGAGCGGGCTGACGCCCGCGGACCTGGGCTTCGGGCCCGGCGCCTGGTCGCCGGGGCGGGCCGGCGCCGGGCTGGCCGCCGCGACGGCCGCCGGGTGGGTGGGTGTGGCCGCGATCCCGGCGGCCCGCCCGGTGCTGAACGACAAGCGGCTCACCAGCCTGGACGGGCGCGCCATCGCCTACCAGGCCGCGGTGCGTATCCCGCTCGGCACCGTCCTCTGGGAGGAGTTCGCCTTCCGCGGCGTGCTTCAGGCGGCGCTGCGCCGGATCATGCCGCAGACGCCCGCCATCGTGGTGACCAGCGCCGTGTTCGGCATCTGGCACGTCCGGCCGACCCTCCAGGCGCTGCGCGTCAACGGGCTCGCCGATGACCGCGGCCAGGCGGTCACGCGGGTCGCCGCGGCCGTGGGCGTGACCGCCGCGGGCGGGGCGTTCCTGTCCTGGCTGCGGGCCCGGTCCGGCAGCCTGACCGCGCCGGTCCTGGTGCACCTGGCCACCAACTCCGGCGGCCCAGTGGCCGCGTGGGCGGTCGCGAACCGTGGCTGACCCGCTGCCCCTGCCGGCCCAGTTGTCGCAGGCGCTGGTCGCCTTCACGATCGAGTTCGACAACGCGTTCGAGCAGCGGATGCCGCACCGGACCACCAGGCACGGCTCGACGCCCGGTCTGGACCGCCCGCCGTGGCTGGTCTCGATGGCCATGTGGGTCAACTGCATGCGCCTCGTCCCCGCCGACGGCGTCCCGGCCGGCTCGCTGGCCCGCCGGGCGCAGGTCACCGGCGACTCGATGCGCGGCGTGCTGACCCGGATGAGCGGATGGTGGGGCTACCTGGCCGTCGAGCCCGCCGATACGGCCGGGACGAAGGCGCCCCGGGCCGCCCGGCTGGTGCGCCCCACCGCGGCGGGCCGCCGGGCCCAGGGCGTCTGGGAACCGCTGGAGCGCGAGATCGAGGACCGCTGGCGGGACCGGTTCGGCGGCGCGGAGGTCGACGCCCTGCGGGCCGGCCTGGGGGGCGTGGCCCGCCAGCTCGACGTGCAGCTCCCCGACTACCTGCCGGTGGGGGACCCGCGACTGGACCCCCGGGAGCCGGGGCCGGGCACCGGTGCCGTGGCTGACCTGCCGCTTTCGGCCCTGCTGTCGAAGGTGCTCGCGGCGTTCGCGCTCGACTTCGCCGCCGGGTCGGACCTGTCCCTGGACGTCTACACGGCGGGCAGGCTGAGCCAGCTCCCGGTCAGCGCCAACATCCTCCGGGTCCTCGACGAGCGCGGCGTCCGGGTCCGTGACCTGCCCACGCTGACCGGCGTGGCCACGATGACGATCGACAACTGGCTCAGCATCCTCGTCAAGCGCGGCTACGCGGCCGTGGGCGCGGACCCGGCCCGCGGCCGGGCCAAGCTGGCCCGGCTCACCGCCAAGGGGACCCAGGCCCAGGACGCCTACCGGCGCTGGATCGCCGGCGTCGGGCAGCGCTGGGCGGCGCGGTTCGGCGAGCCCGCCATGAACGCCCTGGGGGACGCGATCGGCGGCCTGGCTGGCGATCCGGACCTGGACCGCTCGCCGCTGCGCCGGGGGCTCGCCCCATGCCCCGGCGGCTGGCGGGCCGAGGTCCCCGCGCCGCACACGCTGCCGCACTTCCCGGTGATCTCCGCCCGCGGCGGCTTCCCCGACGGCCACTAACCGCGGTGTACGGGCGATGTAGCGGCCGTCATCCTGGAGGCTGATGCGGCCGGCGTATGCCCCGGTTACCGTCGGTGGTGTGGCTAGGGAATCTCTGGCGGCACACGTCCCGGTGGGGCCCGGGCCTGCCGCGCCCGGTGAGCGCCGGTGGCTGGCCACGGTGGTGCTCGCCGCCTGCGCCGGATACGTCATGGTGGCGCTGGCCGTCGGGCCGTATCTCCCCGAGCGACCGATGCGGCTGGTCATCGCGATCGTGGCGTGTGGCCCGCTGGTGGCGCTGCGGCGCTGGCCGGTGCCGCTCGTGGCGGTCGCGGCCACGGCCAACGGGCTGGTGATGGCCGGCGGCAAGGCGTGGCTCCCCCTCGGCGTCATGCTCGGGCTTGCCGGGTACCTCGCGGCCTCCCGCATGCCAAGGCGCCGGTCGATCCCGGTGGCCGTGGCCGCCGCCGCGGTCCTTGCCGCCGGGCTGCTGTACGCGGAGCTAACGGTCCCGAACGCAGCGGTGCTCAACGAGGCCGTGCAGGGGCTCGCGCCGCTGATAGTGGCCTGGTTCGTGGGCGACAGCGTGGCGGCGCGGCGGCGTTACATGGCCGGGCTGGCCGCGCAGGCGGAGCGGGAACGGGCCGCCGAGGCCGAACGCGCACGCCAGCTTGTCCAGGCGGAGCGGGTGCTCATCGCCCGCGAGCTGCACGACGTGGTCGCCCACACCCTCGCGGTGATCACCGTCCAGGCCGGGGTGGGCAGGCGGCTGATGGCCAGGCAACCGGAGGAGGCCAGCGCGGCACTGGAGTCGATCGAGACGATCGGCCGGACCGCTCAGGATGAGCTGCAGGTGGTACTCGGGCTGCTTCGTGACGAGCAGCCCGCGTCGGCGGGCCTGGAGCCCGCGCCGAAGCTGACCGGCCTGGCCGACCTGGCCGAGACCGTGCGGGCCTCCGGGACCGCGGTGGACCTGCGGGTGTCGGGTACCGACCGCCAGCTCTCCCCGGCGCTCGAGCTGTCGCTCTACCGCGTCGTCCAGGAGGCACTGACCAACGTCGTGAAGCACGCGCCGGGTGCGCAGGTGACGGTGGGCCTGGCCGTCTCGGCCGCACAGGTCCGCTTGGAGGTCGCCGACGATGGCGGGTCTGCCGGGTGGTCGGCGGGCAACGAGGGATGGCCGGCCGGCCCGGGCCACGGGATCGTCGGGATGCGGGAACGGATCGCCGCGTTCGGCGGCTGGCTCGTCGCCGAGCCGGTGGCGGGCCGGGGGTTCCGGGTCACCGCCGAGGTCCCGGTCGAGGGCGCGGTGTGACGACCAGGGTCCTCGTCGTGGACGACGAGGCGTTGCTGCGGACCGCGTTCTCGGCGCTGATCGGCGCGGAAGACGACCTGGAGGTGGTCGGCACGGCCGCCGACGGCCGGCAGGCGGTTGCCCTCGCGGCAAGCCTTACGCCGGACGTCGTGGTGATGGACGTCCGGATGCCGGTCATGGACGGGATCGAGGCGACCCAGCGGATCACCTCCGGCGCGGGCGAGGGTGGCCCCCGGGTGCTCATTCTCACCACGTTTGACCTGGACGAGTACGTCTTCGAGGCGCTGCGGGCCGGGGCGAGCGGCTTCACGCTGAAAAGGCGCCCGCTCGAGGAGCTGCTGAGCGCCATCCGCACCGTGGCCGGGGGTGAGGCACTGCTCGCCCCGAGCGTGACCCTGCGGCTGATCGCGCATTTCACCAGCGATCCCCGGGCACGGGCGAAGGCACCGCCAGGCCTGGACGAGCTCACCGAGCGCGAGCGGCAGGTGCTGTCGCTGGTCGCCCGCGGCTTGTCGAATGCCGAACTGGCCGCAGACGCTGCACGTCACCCTGCCAACGGCCAAAACGCACGTGAGCAGGATCCTGACCAAGCTCGGCGCCCGCGACCGGACCCAGCTCGTCGTGCTCGCCTACGAATCGGGCCTCGTCACCACCGCCTGAGCGGCGGGCCCGGGTGGGCCCGGAGCGCACGCGGTATGACCGCGCGTCATTCCACGGATTGACGCGGTCATGATTCCCGCGCACGATGACGGCCGAGCACCGGCCGGTCACGATTGTCTGCCATGAACGTTGTCGACGCGCGAGCCATCTCGCCGCACGTGCCCGGCCCGGCCCGGTGGGCGGTCGCCGTTGGCACACCGCCGGGCAGGGGCTTTCACAACATCGGGGAACTCCTTATCGCGCTTATCGTGCTCGGCGGGCTGGCCTTCGGCGTGTCGCGCCTCCGCCGCGGCCGGCGCGACGCACCGCACGACGATCAGTGGACCCGGCGGGAACCGCCGCCGGAACCGCCCCCGCCCCGAGCCGCCCGGCGGCCCGGCTATCTCGCCGGCCCGCAGGCCCCGCGCCGCCGTCTCGTTCGAGCGCCCGGCCGATGGATGGGCGGTCGAGACCCACGGCCTCATGAAAAGGTTCGGGAGCAACGTCGCCGTCGACGACGTCGAGTTGCTCGTGCCGCGCGGCTCCGCGTTCGGCTACCTGGGGCCGAACGGCGCCGGCAAGACCACGCTGATCCGCACCCTGCTCGGCCTCACCCGGGCCGACGGCGGCACCATGTCGCTGCTCGGAACGCCGGTCCCGGCCCAGCGGAGCAGGGCCCTGACCCGGGTCGGGGCGATCGTCGACGAACCCCGCTTCCACTCGCACCTGACCGGGCGGCAGAACCTGCGCCTGCTGGCCGCCGCGCGCGGCGGCGACGCGGATACCCGGATCGCCCCGTCGCTGGACAGGGTGGGCCTGACCGACCGCGCCGATGACCGGGTCGCCACGTACTCGATGGGCATGCGGCAGCGCCTGGGGGTCGCCGCGTGCCTGCTCGCCGACCCCGAACTGCTGATTCTCGACGAGCCGATGAACGGCCTGGACCCGGCCGGGATGCACGAGATGCGGACGATGATCGCCAGCCTGGCCGGCGAGGGCCGCGCCGTCATGCTGTCCTCGCACCTGCTGGACGAGGTGGAACGCACCTGCGACGCGGTGGCGATCGTCGACCACGGCCGGGTGATCCGCCAGGGCCCCATCGGCGAGCTGACCCGCGGCGCGGGCACCTCGGCCCTCGAGGTGGACTGCGCCGAACCCGCCCGGGCGGCCCAGCTCATCGACCAGGCCGGCATCGCCGCCGGCACCTCCCTCACCGAGGCCGGGCTGACCGTCACCCTGCCCGCCGGAGCGTCGCGCGAGCTCATCGCCGACATCAACCGGCGGCTCGTCGAGGCGGGCATCCCGGTGTACGGCCTGCGCGAGTCCCGGGCGTCGCTGGAGGACTGGTTCTTGTCCGTGACGAGCCGACTTGGAGACCCGTCGTGACCACCGCCGAGCCCTCGCTGTCCCTGGGACGATCCGAAGCGGCCGAGCCCGGCCGGCGCGGGCTGCCGAAGACGGGCTCCTGGCTGCCCACGTGGGATCTCATCACCACCAAGAACCTGGAGATCCGCAAGCGCCGCGGCCTCATGATCACCATGGTGGTGCTGATCGTGCTGCCGACCGTCCTGTTCTACGGCCTTCGCCTGCTGTTCCATGCGATCGCTCCGAACAGCTACGCCGTGGCCGGAAGCCCGCAATTCTTCTCCCAGCTGACCAACCTGACGGCCGAGTTCGGGTTCATCGCCGCCGCGGCGCTCGGCGCGGCGGTCGGGACCACGGACCTGTCCGACGGCATGTTCCGCCACCTCGTCATCACCGGCAGGTCGCGGCTGGCCCTCTACCTGGCCCGCATCCCGGCCGGCCTGGCCATCATCGTCCCGCTCGTCGCCCTGGCATTCACGATGAACTGCCTGGTCACCACCTACGAGGGCCTTCCGCAGCCCACGTCGGTCGCCGTGTTCGGCCTGAGCGTCCCGGAGCATCTCGATGCGGCCGAGCTCCAGACCTGGCTGCTCCAGCGCCCGCAGCGGGATGTTAACAACGGATTGCCCGTCGGCCCGAGCGGATTGCCCGTCGGCCCGGGGGCCACCATCTCTCCGGTGCAGATCCGGCAGATCCGCTCGGCGATCGACAAGAACATCGCCAGCTTCTACAACGACTACGCCAGCTCCGAGATCAGCGGCTCGAACCCGGCGAACAACGAGATGGCCAAGATCGGGCTGTGGCTCGAGCTTGACATCGGGATCGGCTTCCTGGTCGGCCTCGGCTTCGGCCATGAAGAAGAAGAAGAAGAAGAAGGAGGAGGAGGAGAAGGAGGAGGAGAAGAAGAGGAGGCGGGGAGGGAGGGAGGAGGAGGGGGGGGGGGCGGGCGGGCGGGCGGGCGGGCATGACGGGCAGGAAGGAGGACGGGCGGGAGGAGGAGGCGGCGGGCGGCGGCGGAGAGAGAGAGAGAGAGAGAGAGAGAGAGAGAGAGAGAGAGAGAGAGAGAGAGAGAGAGAGAGAGAGAGAGAGAAAAGGGAAAATTTCACAGTTCAGGTCCACAGCACAGGCAGACCCCAGCACTCCGCATGCCCATCGAGTACGTGGCGACCCGGTCATCGGCGCGGTCGGTCAGGCCCACCCTGTCCCGCAACGGCGTATCCGCGTCGCCGCCGCGCGCGGCGGCCAGCAGGCGCAGGTTCTACCATCCGGTCAGGTGCGAGTGGAAGCGGGGTTCGTCAACGATCGCCCCGACCCGGGCCAGGCCCTGCTCCGCTGGGCCGGGACCGGTGTTCCGAGCAGCGACATGGAACCTCACCGCCGTCGGCCGGGTGAGGCCGAGCAGGGTGCGGATCAGCGTGGTCTTGCCGGCGCCGTTCGGCCCGAGGTAGCCGAACGCCGAGCCGCGCGGAACGACAGCTGCGACGTCGTGACAGCGACGTTGCTGCCGAACCTTTTCGTGAGGCCGTGGGTTTCGACCGCCCATCCATCGGCCGGGCGCTGGACTCGGCGCGGGGCCTTCCCGGCGGGCGCGGGTGCCCTGCCGCCGGGCGGCCCGGACCCGGGGGCCGTTCCGGCGGCGGTTCGCGCCGGGTCCAATTGATCGTCGCGCGGTGCATGCGCAGCGCGGCGGAGGCGCGACACGCCGAAGGCCAGCCCGCCGGAGCAGGCGAATAAGCGCGATAGGAGTTCCCCGATGTTGTGAAAGCCCCTGCCCGGCGGTTTTGCCGACACCACCGGGCTGGGCCGGGCACGTGGGCGGAGAGATGGCTCACGCATCTGGAACAACGTTCATGGCAGACAATCGTGACCGGCCGGTGCAGTCGGCCGTCATCGTGCGCGGGAGTCATTGACCGCGTCAATCCGTGGAATGACGCGCGGTCATACCGCGTGCGCTCCGGGCCCACCCCGGGCCCGCCGCTCAGGCGGTGGTGGTGACGAGGCCCGATTCGTCACGAGCGCGACGAGCTGGGTCGGTCGCGGGCGCCGAACTTCGTGGATCCTGCTCACGTGCCGGGCCGTTCCGGCAGGGTGACGTGCAGCTTCGTCTGCGCCAGCTGCCACGGCATTCGACAAGCCGCGAGCGACCACGGACGCACCTGACGCTCGCGCTCGGTGAGCTCGTCCAGCCCTGGCGGCCTTCGCCGTGCCCGGGGATCGCTGACGCAATAGCCGCAGGGTAGCGGCTCGGGGCGAGCGGTGCCCCCTCACCCCCGCCACGGTGCGGATGGCGCTCGGCGGCTTCTCAAGGCGGCGAAGCCTTTCAGCGTGAAGCCGCTCGCCCCGGCCCGCAGCGCCTCGAAGACGTACTCGTCCAGGTCAAACGTGGTGAGAATGAGCACCTGGGACGCCCTCGCCCCCACGCGAGGTGATCCGCTGCGTCGCCTCGATCCCGTCCATGACCGGCATCCGGACGTCCATCACCACAACGTCGGGCGTGAGGCTGGCGGCGAGGACCACCGCCTCCCGGCCATGGGCGGCGTGCCCGCCACTTCAGGTCGTCTTCCGCGCCGATCAGGGCCGAGAACGCGGTCCGCAGCACGCCTCGTCGTCCACGACGAGGACCCTGATCGTCACACCGCGCCCTCGACCGGGACCTCGGCGGTGACCCGGAACCCCCGCCGCGACCGGCTCGGCGACCAGCCGCCGAACGCGACGATTCGTTCCCGCATCCCGACGATCCCGTGGCCGGGCAGGCCGGCCATCCCTCGTTGCCCACCGACCACCCGGCAGACCCGCCATCGTCGGCGACCTCCAAGCGGACCTGTGCGGCCAAGACGGCCAGGCCCACCCGTCACCTGCGCACCCGGCGCCGACGTTGGGTCAGTGCCTCCTGGACGACGCGGTAGAGCGACAGGTCCGAAGCGCCGGGAGAGCTGGCGGTCGGTACCCGACACCCGCAGGTCCACCGCGGTCCCGGAGAAGGCGGCCTCGGCCAGGTCGGCCAGGCCGTCAGCTTCGGCGCCGGGCTCAGGGCCCGCCGACACGGGCTGCTCGTCACGAAGCAGCCCGAGCCGCTTGCGGCCTCGGCGCATCGTCTCGATCGACTCAGTGCCGCGCTGGCCTCCTCCGGTTGCCTGGCCATCGCCGCCCTGCCCACCCCGGCCTGGACGGTGATCACCGCGAGGGTGTGGGCGACCACGTCCGTGCAGCTCGCGGGCGATGAGCACCCGCTCCGCCTGGACAAGCTGGCGTGCCGCATTCGGCCTCGGCGGCCCGTTCCCGCTCCGCCTGCGCGGCCACCCGGCAGTGTAACACCGCCGCGCCGCCGCGCTGTCGCCCACGAACCAGGCCACAGCGCCGCAGCCCCTGCACCAGCTGCTCGTTGAGCACCGCTGCGTTGGGACCGGTAAGCTCATGGCAGCCCGGCGGCAAGGACCGCGGCGGCGGCCACGGCCACCGGGATCGACCGGCGCCTTGGCATGCGGGAGGCCGCGAGGTACCCGGCGGACCCGAGCATAACGCCGAGGGGGAGCCACGCCTTTTGCCGCCGGCCATCACCCAGCCCGTTGGCCGTGGCCGCGACCGCCACGAGCGGCACCGGCCAGCGCCGCCGCGCCGCCCAGCGGGCCGCACGCCACGATGGCGATGACCAGCCGCATCGGTCGCTGGGGAATA
>CAVPFC010000016.1:0-111423 GCA_963703605.1 uncultured Actinomycetes bacterium | reverse complement strand
CAAATTCGGCGGACGTGGAACAGACGCTTCTCGGCGCGGCAAGCAGGCGTTTTGGCCGACGAACAGCGCCGGCCGGCTCGCTCCGAGCGGGCTGTCGATCAGGCCATCCGGCCAATCTTGCGCGTTGATCAGGCGGTCGATATACAACGGCCGGGTGATGGCCGCCTTCGACCTGCCTGATGAAGCCGCGACCGCGGCGCTCGCCGCCCGCATCGCCGCGCAGGCGCGGCCCGGTGACGTCATCGCGCTCAGGGGCGACCTCGGCGTCGGCAAAACCAGCTTCGCCCGCGCCTTTATCCGCGCCTGCGGCGATGCCGAGGAGGAGGTCCCGAGCCCGACCTTCACCCTGGTGCAAGTGTACGAAGCCGGCGGTGGGCGCATCGGTGTGGCATTTCGATCTCTACCGCCTCGGCCGCGCCGAGGAAGCCTGGGAGCTCGGCATCGAGGAGGCCTTCGCCTGCGGCATATCGCTGATCGAATGGCCCGAGCGCCTCGGCCAGCTATTGCCGCAACGCCGGCTCGAAATCTCTTTGGCGTTCGGCGAGCGGGCGCAGGCGCGGCGAGCCGAATGTGTCCGGCCGGCGCAGAGTGGCGGGTGCGATTGGCCGAAATCGCCGCCGATGTCTGATCCGGACGTGTTCGGCCTGATCCGCGGGTTTGCCAATGACAGGCTTGCGCCGCCGCCGGCAACCGCCTGGCGCCGCGGCAGCGGGCGATGACGGCCTTTCTCGAAGCGAGTGGCTGGGATGGCGTCGTGCCGGCGCCGCTCGCCGCCGATGCGTCCTTTCGCTCCTATTACCGGCTCCTGCCGCGGCCCAGACACCACCATCGTCCCCGGCACCGCCATCGTTCTGGACGCGCCGCCGCCGCACGAGGATGTCGGCCCCTATGTCGCGGTGGCGGCAATGCTGCGCGGCCTCGGCCTCAGCGCCCCCGAGGTCATGGCCGAGGACCGCGCCGAGGGCTTCCTGCTGATCGAAGATTTTGGCGACGACACCTATACCCGGCTGCTGTCGCGCGGCGCCGACGAGCGGACCCTCTACGCTCTGGCTATCGACGCGTTGGCGGCGTTGCAGCAGGCGGTCGCGAAGGGTGGCGGGGCGCCCGACCTGCCGCCCTACGACACGGCGCGGCTTCTGGCAGAGACGGGGCTCTTCGTCGATTGGTATATGCCCGCGGTGCTCGGAGCGCCGATCACGGCCGCACTGCGCGAGGAATATTTCGAGCGCTGTGGCGGGCGGTCCTGCCGCTGGCGACGCATCCCTTCGCCCCGACCCTGGTGCTGCGCGATTTTCACATCGACAACCTGATGCTGCTGCCCGGCCGCTGTGGAATACGGCGCTGTGGGCTGCTCGATTTCCAAGACGCGGTCTGCGGCCCGCCCGGTTACGACTTCGTCTCGCTGATCGAGGATGCCCGCCGCGACGTTCCGGAAGATACTGCGCCCAGAGGGTGATGGCCGGCGGAGAGGGAACACGGCTACGCCCGATGACCGCCAATCAGCCCAAGCCGCTGCTCCCCGTGGCCAACAGACCGATCATGGAACATGTGCTGCTGCTGCTCAAGCGGCATGGCTTCACTGAAACGGTGGTCACCGTCCAGTTCTTCGCCCCGCTGGTCCGCAACTATTTCGGTGACGGCGAAGAAGTTGGCATGAGACTGCAGTACGCCACCGAGGAGATGCCGCTCGGCACGGCGGGCAGCGTCAAGAACGCCGAGGACGAGCTGCGGTCCGGGCCGTTTCTGGTGATTTCGGGCGACGCGCTGACCGATATCGACCTGTCCGCCATGGTCGCCTACCACAAGAAGCAGGGCGCGCTGGTGACGGTGGGCCTGGCCCGGGTGCCGAACCCGCTGGAGTTCGGCATCGTTATCGCCGACGAGGAGGGCCGCATCCAGCGATTCCTGGAGAAGCCAACCTGGGGCCAGGTGTTCTCCGACACCGTCAACACCGGCATCTACGTGATGGAGCCCGAGGTGCTCGCCAAGGTGCCGGCCGGCGAGCCGGTGGACTGGTCCGCCGATGTGTTCCCCCGGCTGGTCGAGGCCGGGGCGCCGCTGTACGGGTGGATCGCCGACGGCTACTGGCAGGACGTCGGGTCGCCCGAGAGTTACCTGCGGGCCCAGGCCGATGTGCTGTCGGGCCAGGTCGAGACCGAGATGGTCGGCTTCGAGGTGTCCCCAGGCGTCTGGCAGTGCGAGGGGGCCGAGGTCGACCCCGAGGCCGTGCTGAAGGGCCCACTGTGCATCGGCGACTACTCGAAGATCGAGGCCGGGGCGGAACTGCGCGAGTTCACCGTGGTCGGCAGCAACGTCGTGGTGAAGGAAGGCGCCTTCCTGCACCGGGCGGTGGTGCACAACAACGTCTACATCGGGCCGGGCGTCAACATGCGCGGCTGCGTCATCTGCAAGAAGACCGACGTCATGGCCTCGGCCCGGATCGAGGAAGGCGCGATCGTGGGGGACGAGTGCCTGATCGAGCCGGAGGCCTACATATCCGCCGGCGTGAAGGTGTACCCGTTCAAGACCATCGAGGCCGGCGCGGTGGTGAACACCAGCGTGATCTGGGAATCGCGGGGGCAGCGCACCCTGTTCGGCCCGCGCGGGGTATCCGGCCTGGTCAACGTCGAGATCACCCCGGAACTATGCGTGCGTCTGGCCAGCGCCTACGCCAGCACGCTGCGCAAGGGCACCACGGTCACCACCTCGCGGGACGTGTCCCGGGCGGCCCGCGCGCTCAAGCGGGCCATGCACGGCGCGCTCAACGCCAGCGCGATCAACGTGGTGGACCTGGAGGCCCAGCCGCTGCCGGTGGCCCGGTTCCACACCGCCCGCAGCGACGCCAGCGGCGGCATCGCGCTGCGGACCACGCCCGGCGACCCGCAGTCGATCGACATCATCTTCCTCGACGAGCGCGGCGCCGACCTGTCCCCGGCGGCCAGCCGGCGCCTCGAGCGGGTGTTCTCCCGGCAGGAGTACCGCCGGGCCTTTCCCGGCGAGATCGCCGAGCTTGTCTACCCGCCCCGGCGGGTCGAGTCGTACGTGAACGAGCTGCTCCGGTCGGTGGACATGTCCGGCGTGCGCGACGCCGGGCTCAAGATCGTCCTCGACTGCGCGGGCGGCACCGCGTCGCTGGTCCTGCCCGCGCTGCTCGGCCGGATCGGCGTGGAGGTCCTCACCCTGAACAACCGGCTCGACGAGGAGTCACCGACCCAGACGCTGGCCCAGCTCAGGGCCGGCATGCAGCGGCTCGCGGAGCAGGTCGCCTCCTCCCGGGCCGCGTTCGGCGTCCGGTTCGACCAGGTCGGGGAGCGGATCCAGCTGGTCGACGACAAGGGCGCCATGGTGAGCGAGGACCGGGCACTGCTGGTCGTGCTCGACCTCGTCGCCGCCGACCGGAGGGAGGGCCGGGTCGCGCTCCCGGTCACCACCACCAGGGTGGCCGAGCAGGTATGCCGGTTCCACGGCGTCCAGGTCAGCTGGACGCCCACCTCGCTGCGCGGGCTCACCGAGGCGACCGCCGCCGACGATGTGATCTTCGGGGCGGACGGGCGCGGCGGGTTCGTGGTGCCGGAGTTCAGCCGGACCATCGACGGCATCGCGGCCTTCGTAAGGCTGCTCGGCCTGGTCGCCCGCACCCGGCTCACCCTCAGCCAGATCGACGCCCGCATCCCCCGGGCACACCTGCTCAAGCGGTCGATGCCCACCCCGTGGGTGGCGAAGGGCAGCGTGATGCGGACGGTGGTGGAGGCCGCCGCCGACCGCCAGGTGGACACCACCGACGGGGTCCGGGTGGTAGACCCCGACGGCGGCTGGGTTCTGGTGCTCCCCGACCCGGCGGAGGCGGTCACCCACCTGTGGGCCGAAGGCCCCGACGCCGACGCCGCGCAGGCGCTGCTCGACCACTGGGCGGCCATCGCGGAGCAGGCGGGCACCTGATCCGGCCGCCGGCGGGCACCTGATCCGGCCGCCGGCGGGCGCCGCGGAGGCAGGGCGGGCACCCGATACCGGCCGGTAGTCTGGAAAACGCTTGATGCCGACCCCCGCCCGGCATTGACCGGCCTGTGTGCTGGCCGCTGAGCGGGTGCCGCGCAGCGGGCAGGCACTGAGCTGTTCGAGTGGCCGGGACGGATCTGCGCCGCCGTGAGACAATCGCACCTTGCCCGCCCGCCTGCCGGGTGACCCCGGTGGCGGGAGGAAATGACCTCGGAGGTGGCCTATGTGGTGGAGACGTGGCTGGTGGCGGCGCCTCACCCGCAGAGGCGACAACGCGTGGCGCATGGACCGGGCCCCCGTGTCGCAGGTAGCGTGGGCGCCTGTACCGGAGTTGACGCCACGAGCCGCGTCGGGGGATGTGGTTCCTCCCCCAAGCCCTTGGCCCGCGGAGGAGAGGCTGGACCAAGCGATGCCGAGCGTCTACTGCACCCGCTGCGGGCGAGCGAGCCCCGAAGGCGCACGCTTTTGCTCGCACTGCGGTGCCCCGCTGATGCGCGGCGGGGGAGAACGGCCGGGGGAGAGCACCTCGACGATCTCCCTGGCCGGCACCGATCTGGCCGAGGCCGACTACGAGGAACCCCTCGGCGAGGCCGGCGCCACCGAGGCGCTGCCCGCCGGGACGGCGCTGTTGCTGGTCAAGCGCGGCCCGAACGCGGGCAGCAGGTTCCTGCTTGACAGCGACCTGACCACGGTCGGGCGGCACCCCGGAAGCGACATCTTCCTGGACGACGTGACCGTGTCGCGCCGCCATGCCGAGTTCTACCGGCGCGGGACCGGGTTCACCGTCCGGGACGTAGGCAGCCTGAACGGCACCTACGTGAACCGGGAGCGAATCGAGGAGACCAGCCTCAACGATGGCGACGAGGTCCAGGTGGGCAAGTTCCGGCTCACGTTCCTCGGTGCCCGGCGGTCGCAGTCAGAGCGTGGCGGGGGCGCACAGGTCGGGGCATGAGTGCTGAGCCAGCCCGGGCATACTTCGGTATCGGGGAGGTAATCGCCCAGCTCCGCGGCGAGTTCCCGGACATCAGCGTCTCCAAGATCCGGTTCCTGGAGTCGGAGGGCCTCATCCAGCCCGCCCGCTCGCCATCGGGATACCGCAAGTTCGGCCCGGCCGACGTGGACCGGCTCAGGTACATCCTGACCGCCCAGCGGGACCGGTACCTGCCGTTGCGGGTGATCAAGGATCAGCTCGACTCCGACGAGCCCGCCGCGGGGCCGCTGTCCCGGCGGGAGCTGCTCGACGCCACCGGCATCGGCGAGGCGGAGCTCGCGGAACTCGAGGACTTCGGCCTGGTCCTGCGGTCAGGCCGGCAGTACCCGCCGCAGGCCCTCGAGGCCATCCGGGCGGTGGCCGCGCTCGGCCAGTACGGCGTCCAGGCCCGGAATCTGCGGGTCCTGCGCGCGGCCGCCGACCGGGAGACCGCGCTGATCGAGCAGATCGTCGCGCCCATCGTGCGCCAGCGCAGCCCAGGGGCCCGGGACCGGGCCAGCCTGGCGGCGCAGGATATCGCCGCGCTCGTGCTCGCCGTCCACGCGGCGGTCGTCGAAATGACCCTGGCAGACGCCGGTTTCGCAGCCCCCGCGGCCGGTGGGCCGGGCGGCTGAGCGCAGGGGCGCGGGCGTAGCCGCTGCCCGGGCGGGTGTACGTTGACAGGGAATCCTTCAGCAAGGTTCAGGACGCGACAGCGCCTGACGCGGGTGAGGACGGAGCCGCCGTGAGGAAGATGGAGGTCGTCGGCGTCCGGGTCGAGATGCCCACGAACCAGCCCATCGTCCTGCTCAAGGAGACCGAGGGCGACAGGTACCTGCCGATCTGGATCGGCCCGGTAGAGGCCACCGCGATCGCCTTCGCCCAGCAGGGAATGGTGCCGGCGCGGCCGCTCACCCACGACCTCTTCCGTGACGTGCTGGAGGCCCTGGGCGTTCAGCTGACCACGGTCAACATCACCGCGCTGCGGGACGGCATCTTCTTCGCCGACCTCATCTTCTCCAACGGCAAGGAAGTGAGCGCCCGGCCGTCGGACTCGATCGCGCTCGCGCTGCGCACCGGAGCCTCGATCTTCGCGGCCGAGGAGATCCTGGACGAGGCCGGCGTGGCGATTCCGGACGAACAGGAAGACGAGGTCGAGAAGTTCCGCGAGTTCCTCGACACGATCAGTCCCGAGGACTTCGGCAGGGCAACCTAGCGTCCCCGGCGGGCACTGTGGCGAACATCACGGGATGTCTGTTTCCTGACCGGGCCGGGTCTCGCGCGCGACGCGCCGCCTGCGGTCGTTGACGCCTGCACCCAGTGGGCCTAGCGTGCGAAACGAGTGCCCAGGGTGGTGACTTCCCGGGTCGGAGGCAAGTGTGGCGGTAACCAAGAGCAACGACGGCGAGTCGCGGGCCCGCGGCGAGGCGATCCAGCATGCGGGGGAGCAGGGCCTGCTGTTCGGCGACGAGGCCCTCGCCGTCCATACCGACGACGTCGGGTACCGGGGTCCCATCGCCAGCGCGGCCGCGGGGATCACCTACCGCCAGCTCGACTACTGGGCCAGGACCGGCCTGGTGGAGCCGAGCGTGCGGCCCGCGCACGGGTCGGGGTCGCAGCGGCTCTACAGCTTCCGTGACATCTGCGTGCTTAAGGTGGTCAAGCGGCTGCTGGACACGGGGATCTCGCTGCAGCAGATCCGCACCGCGGTCCTGCACGTGCGCGACCGCGGCGCCGAGGACCTGGCCCGGCTCACCCTGATGAGCGACGGGGTCAGCGTCTACGAGTGCACGTCCACCGATGAGGTGGTGGACCTGCTCGCCGGTGGGCAGGGCGTGTTCGGCATCGCGCTCGGCCGGATCTGGCGGGAGGTCGACGGGACGCTCGCCGAACTGCCGTCGGAACGCGCCCGGAAGCCCGACGACGAGGACGGGCAGGACTCCGCCGCGCACAGCAGCGACGAGCTAGCCGCCCGCCGGGCGATGCGCGCCGGAGGCTAAGGCCGCAGGTCTCGGCCGGCTGCGGCGCTGCTTCGCTGTCTGACAGTTTTCTGCTTGCGGGGCGTTGTGGTGCCATGCGGGAAGGGGCGGCGAGAGGTAAGCTCGCACGTGCTGGTGACACCGTCCGGGAGAGACCCCGGGGCACGCGCCCGGGGCGCCGAAGGGGCAACCTCCCCGGAACCTCTCAGGCATCAGGGACCGGACGGGACAGGCGTCTCTGGAGCTCGTCTCAACGCCGAGGCGTGGTGACAGAGGGGGAGACCGCACCCGGTGGTTCCCCTTCTGGAGGCTCTCATGGATTTCGCCTCGCGCCACATCGGCCCCTCTCCCGCCGACGCGGGCCGGATGCTCGCCACGCTCGGATACGGCTCGCTTGATGAGCTGACCGGCGCGGCCCTGCCCCCCGGGCTTGCCGCCAGCGGCGGCCTCACCGGGCTGCCTGCGGCCGCCACCGAGGACGAGGCTCTGGCCATGCTCCGCCGGCTGGCCGCCGCCAACCAGGTCCTGACCCCGATGATCGGCCTTGGCTACTACGGCACGATCACGCCGGCCGTGATCCGCCGCAACGTGCTGGAGAACCCCGCCTGGTACACGGCCTACACGCCGTACCAGCCCGAGATCTCCCAGGGGCGGCTGGAGGCGCTGCTCAACTTCCAGACGATGGTCGAGGACCTGACCGGGCTGGCGGTAGCCGGGGCCTCGCTGCTTGACGAGGCCACCGCAGCCGCCGAGGCGATGACCCTGGCGCGCCGCGCGGCCCGCACCGGCAGCGTGTTCCTGGCCGACGCCCGCTGCCTGCCGCAGACCCTGGCGGTGCTGGCCACCAGGGCGGAGCCGCTCGGCATCGAACTGGTGATCGCCGAGGTCACCGAGCAGGAGATCGCGGCCCAGCCGGCCGGGGAGCTGTTCGGCGTCCTGCTGCCCTACCCCGACGCCACCGGGGCGATCCGCGACCTGCGGCCGGTCATCGCCGCCGCCAGGGAGCACGGCGCGCTCACCGCCGTAGCCGCGGACCTGCTGGCCCTCACGCTGCTGGTGCCGCCCGGCGAGCTAGGCGCCGACATCGCCGTGGGCACCACGCAGCGGCTCGGCGTCCCCATGGGCTACGGCGGCCCGCACGCCGCCTACATCGCGGTCCGGGACGGCCTCCAGCGCCAGCTACCCGGGCGACTGGTGGGCGTGTCCGTGGACGCCGCTGGGCACCCGGCCTACCGGCTTGCGCTCCAGGCCCGCGAACAGCACATCCGCCGGGAGAAGGCGACGAGCAACATCTGCACCGCGCAGGTGCTGCTGGCGGTCATGGCCGGGATGTACGCCGTCTACCACGGGCCGGAGGGCCTGGCGGCCATCGCCCGCGGCGTGCACGGCAAGGCCGCCACGCTCGCCGCCACGCTGCGCGCCGCCGGCCGCGCCGTCGAGCACGCCGCGTTCTTCGACACGGTCGCGATCAGCGGGATTCCCGGCGGCGCGGCGGCCGGGATGGCCCGGGCCCGCCGGCTCGGCTACAACCTCTACCTGGCCGGCCCGGACACGGTGCAGGTGGCCTGCGACGAGACCACTACCGACCAGCACCTGCGCGACGTGGCCGCCGCGCTGAGCGACTCCGATCCCGCCGACGTGGAGCTGGCGGCGCCGGCCAGCGTGCTGCCCGCGGCGCTCATCCGGTCCTCGGAATTCCTCACCCACCCGGTGTTCCACGAGCACCGGAGCGAGACCTCGATGCTCCGGTACCTGCGCCGGCTGGCGGACTTCGACATCGCGCTCGACCGGTCGATGATCCCGCTGGGCTCCTGCACGATGAAGCTGAACGCGGCGGCCGAGATGGAGGCGATCACCTGGCCGCAGTTCGCGAACCTGCACCCGTTCACCCCGGCGGACCAGGTGCCCGGTTACACCAGCCTGCTCGTCGACCTGCAAACCTGGCTGGCCGAGATCACCGGGTACGCGGCCGTCTCGCTCCAGCCCAACGCGGGCTCCCAGGGCGAGCTGGCCGGGCTGCTGGCCATCCGCGGTTACCACGCCGCCCGCGGCGAGCGGCACCGGGACGCCTGCCTTATCCCGGAGTCCGCGCACGGGACCAACGCGGCCAGCGCGGTGCTCGCCGGGCTGCGGGTCGTGGTGGTCAAGTGTGGCCACGACGGCGCCATCGACGTCGCGGACCTGCGCGCGAAGCTCGCCGCGCAGGAGGGCCGGGTGGCGGCGATCATGCTGACCTACCCGTCCACCCACGGCGCCTTCGAGGAGACCGTGACGCAGGTGTGCGACCTGGTGCACGAGGCGGGCGGCCAGGTCTACGTGGACGGCGCCAACCTCAATGCGCTGGTGGGGCTGGCCAGGCCCGGCCGCTTCGGCGCCGACGTGTCGCATCTCAACCTGCACAAGACGTTCTGCATCCCGCACGGCGGCGGCGGCCCCGGGGTGGGCCCGGTCGCGGTCGGCGCGCACCTGGCCCCGTACCTGCCGAGCGGCGCCTTTCCCGGCGGCCCCAAGCCCGAGGCGGGCGGCGTGGGCCCGGTCGCCGCGGCGCCGTACGGTTCCGCCGGGATCCTGCCGATCTCCTGGGCCTACATCGCGATGATGGGCGCGGACGGGCTGCGGCGCGCGACCCAGATGGCCATCCTGGGGGCCAACTACGTCGCCCGGCGGCTGGCGCCGCACTATCCGGTGCTTTACACCGGCCGGGGCGGCCTGGTCGCCCACGAGTGCATCATCGACCTGCGCCAGATCACCAAGGAGACCGGCGTCACCGTCGAGGACGTGGCCAAGCGCCTGATCGACTACGGCTTCCACGCGCCCACGATGTCGTTCCCGGTGGCCGGGACGCTGATGATCGAGCCGACCGAGAGCGAGGACCTGGCCGAGCTGGACCGGTTCTGCGCGGCGATGATCTCGATCAGGCAGGAGATCGCGCGGGTTGCCACGGGCGACTACGACAGCGGGGACAACCCGCTGTGCAACGCGCCGCACACCGCGCAGATGCTGCTGGCCTCCGACTGGAAGCACCACTACAGCCGGGAGGAGGCCGCCTACCCGATGACCGGCGACCACCGGGCCAAGTACTGGCCCCCGGTGCGCCGCATCGACCAGGCCTACGGCGACCGCAATCTGGTCTGCGCCTGCCCCCCACCCGAAGCCTTCCAGGACTGACACGCCGGAGCGAGCCGCCAGCGGCCGGAGGCCGCTGGCGGCCTCCGGCCGCCCCGGCGTGCCGCTTGCTTATGTGCCAGGGCCGCCGAGCCGGATCGCTCCGAAGCCGGTGTGCAAGACGCCGTAGTACTTCGGCTGGGTCTGATACAGCGATTGCTGGTCGTAGTAGTAGCAGACCCAGGCCGCGGCGTCGACGTCGCACAGGGTCGACATGGGAGCGGCGGCAGTGTTGCTGGGGAACAGCCCGTCTCCCATCTGGGTGAGCGGAGGCTCGCCGTTCTGGGTCGCCACCTCACCGAACCACTGGACCTGGGTGGAGTTCGTGAACTGCCCCTTCCACAGCGAGCCGGGGAAGTAGCCGACCCACTGGTCGTTGAACCAGCCCCACCAATTGCCCTGGTAGTAGACGTATCCGTTGTACACGGAGTGGCCGACGAAGCTGGAAAGGTCCATGCCGGGGTAGTACGTGTTGCTCCACTGGACCCAGTTGCACGAGTAGCAGGTCGAAGCCCAGGCGAGCCAGTGATACACGAACAGGTGCGGATCGGCGTTGCCGAACTGATCGGTCGACACGCTCGAACCGATCTCCACGATGTTGCCCTCGCCCGACCCTCCCTGCACCGACATCTCCTCGAGGGCGTGGCCGGCGCCGCCGCTGTTGTTGTAGCTGGGCTTCTCGATGGTGGTGGTCAGGCCACCGCCCTGGGCCGTCCGCAGATCGCTGGCCCCCGCGTAGTAGTAGCACTCGCCGGGCTCGCTCGGATATATGACCCCGGCGCAGGGCTGGTCGATCCGCGGCGCCTTAGGAGGCAGCGAATCTGCGGATCGCCCGCCCGGCGACGTCGCGGCGGTGCCGACGGGCCGCTCGGGATTGCCCTTAGACAGACCCGGAGGCGAGCCCTTGATCACCGGGACCTCCCCGGCCGGGCATACCGGCTTGATGCCCACGGCGACCTGGCTGCCGGCTGTCCGCGGGCCACCAGGCCGGCCCGGCGCCGGCTTGACGATTCCTCGCGGCGGGGGCTTGATGCCGGGCCGCTTGGTGCACTTCACATGAGCCGTCACCACTGGCTGGACCTGTGCGTGGGCCGGCGCT
Source organism: uncultured Actinomycetes bacterium (assembly GCA_963703605.1). Classification (GTDB taxonomy): domain Bacteria; phylum Actinomycetota; class Actinomycetes; order Streptosporangiales; family Streptosporangiaceae; genus DASXKD01. The sequence continues at coordinate 100,214 of CAVPFC010000016.1, read as the reverse complement.
GCTACCGCGGCGCTGCCAGCGGCGATGACCAGCGGCGCAGCTATCGTCACCCCGACGACCCGGCGGAGAACCCGCCACGTCACGAACGCGGACCTTACTGACGCGGCGGATGTCCGCGCCTTGCCAAGGTTTCGCATGATGGTCTGCCCCCTTCCAGAGGCGGTCTCAGGTGCTGGCCATGGCCCGGGGCCCCCCTGAATGCCCGGCGGGCGCTCCCCCCCGGCCAGCGCATCCTTGTCACTACAGAGCACGAACCACGCGGCCTGATACACGGCCTCCCTCGTTCCGCGGTACGGCTGGATTGCCGGTCGCGCCGCTGGACGCCGCATTCCCGCCGCCGGTGGAGCAACCGCCGGCCGCCCGGGGACTGATTCCGCGATTGCGAACATGAGCGGAAAGCCGGGCGCGTAGGAGGCCTGCTGGCTGCCCGGACCGGCATAGGCTTGCTGGCGTGGCTGATCCGCACGGCTACCGGCCGGCCCCTGGCTCGATACCGGAGTCCCCCGGGGTGTACCGGTTCCGGGACGGGCACGGCCGCGTCATCTACGTGGGCAAGGCGAAGAACCTGCGGTCCCGGCTGAACTCCTACTTCGCCGACTTCGCGGGCCTGCACCCGCGGACGCAGTCGATGCTGTCCACGGCGGCGGGCGTGGACTGGACCGTGGTCGGCACCGAGGTGGAGGCGCTCCAGCTCGAGTACTCCTGGATCAAGGAGTTCAACCCGCGGTTCAACATCAGGTACCGCGACGACAAGAGCTACCCCTACCTGGCCGTCACGCTGGGCGAGGACTACCCGCGGGTGATGGTGATGCGGGGGGCCAAGCGGCGCGGAACCCGCTACTTCGGCCCCTACTCGCACGCCTGGGCGATCCGGGAGACCGTGGACCTGCTGCTGCGGGTGTTCCCGGTCCGCACCTGCTCGGCCGGCGTGTTCAAGCGGGCCGGCCAGATCGGCCGGCCCTGCCTGCTCGGGTACATCGACAAGTGCTCGGCGCCGTGCGTGGGCCGCGTCAGCGAGGCCGAGCACCGTGCGCTCGCCGAGGACTTCTGCGACTTCATGGCCGGGCAGACGGCCCGGTTCACCAAGCGGCTCGAGGCCGAGATGCGCGCCGCGGCGCAGGCGGAGGAGTACGAGCGCGCCGCGCGGCTGCGGGACGACATCGCGGCGCTGGGCCGCGCCCTGGAGAAGCAGGCGGTCGTGCTGGGCGACGGCACCGACTGCGACGTCATCGCCCTGGCCGAGGACCAGCTCGAAGCGGCCGTACAGGTGTTCTACATCCGGGGCGGGCGGGTGCGCGGCCAGCGCGGCTGGGTGGTGGACAAAGTCGAAGACGTGACCGCCGGCGAACTGGTCGAGCAGTTCCTCGGCCAGGTGTACGGCGAGGACGCCGTCGCGGCGGGTGACGCGGGCCCCAGCGCCGGGGGCGGCGGCCCCGGGCAGGGGAGCATCCCGCGCGAGGTGCTCGTCCCGGTCCTGCCGCCGGCCGCCACGGCCGTCGAGGAATGGCTCTGTGACCGGCGCGGCAGCCGGGTCAGGCTCCGGGTGCCCCGGCGTGGCGACAAGAAGGCCCTGCTGGAAACCGTGGCACGCAACGCGGCGGAAACGCTGGCCCAGCACAAGATGCGGCGGGCCAGCGACCTCACCACGCGCAGCCGCGCGCTGAACGAGATCCAGGAGGCGCTCGGCCTGGACGAGGCGCCGCTGCGGATCGAGTGCTACGACGTGTCCAACCTCCAGGGCACCAACGTGGTCGCGTCCGCCGTGGTGTTCGAGGACGGGCTGGCCCGCAAGAGCGAGTACCGGAGGTTCAGCATCAAGGGCACCGGCGGCGAGGGTGACGTGGCCTCGATCCACGAGGTGATCACCCGCCGGTTCCGGCGCTACCTCGAGGAGCGGGAAGCGACCGGGGAGCTGGACGTGCTCGGGGACCCGGCCGGCGAGTTCGCCACCCGGGACCCCGCGGGCGGTGACCCGGCGGCCCGGCCGGCCACGGCCGGCTCCGTCTCCGGGCATTCCGGGCTGAGCCCCTTGGACGACGACGGGCGGCCGCGCAAGTTCGCCTACCCGCCTAACCTGGTGGTGATCGACGGCGGCCCGGCCCAGGTGGCCGCCGCGGTCCGGGCGCTGGACGAACTTGGCATCGATGACATCGCGGTGTGCGGGCTGGCGAAGCGGCTCGAAGAGGTCTGGCTGCCGGGGGAGGACTCCCCGGTGATCATGCCCCGGAGCAGCGAGGGCCTGTACCTGTTGCAGCGGGTGCGGGACGAGGCACACCGGTTCGCCATCACCTACCACCGGGCAAAGCGGTCAAAGGCGCTCGCGATCAGCGAGCTTGACGCGGTGCCGGGACTCGGCCCGGCGCGGCGGGCTACGCTGCTACGGCACTTCGGCTCGGTCCGCAAGATCGCCGGCGCGACCGAGGCGGAAATCGCGGAACTGCCCGGGATCGGGCCCCGCCTGGCCAGCGCGGTGCTGGCGGCGCTGGCGCCCGGGCATCCGAACGGCGAGAACGGCGACGGGGGGACGTCTTGAGATACGGGGATGTCGTGACACACGGGGATCTGCCGGGGCGGCCGGCATGACCGGGCGGGAGGAGCCGGGGCTGAGCGGCCGCATGACCGACATCGTGATCATCACCGGGATGTCGGGCGCGGGGCGGAGCACGACCGCCAAGTCGCTGGAGGATCTCGACTGGTTCGTCATCGACAACCTGCCGCCGGGACTGCTGCCCACCATGATCGACCTGTCCATGCGGGCCAACGGGGCGCTGCCCCGGATCGCCGCTGTGATGGACGTGCGCAGCCGGGCCTTCACCACCAACTTGCAGGCCAGCATCCGTGAGCTCAGCTCCCGCGGCATCCGGCCGCGGGTGGTGTTCCTCGAGGCCAGCGACGAGACGCTGGTGCGCCGGTTCGACAGCGAGCGCCGCCCCCACCCGCTCCAGGAGGATGGCCGGGTGGTGGACGGGATCGCCGCCGAACGGGAGCTCCTGCGGGGCGTGCGCGAGGAGGCCGACCTCGTGCTCGACACCTCCGCGCTCAACGTCCACGAGCTGCGGGCCAGGATGCGCGACTTCTTCGGCACCGGCACGGCCGTCAAGATGCGGGCCAGCGTGGTCTCGTTCGGCTACAAATACGGCCTGCCGGTCGACGCGGACCTGGTCGCCGACTGCCGGTTCCTGCCCAACCCGCGCTGGATCGATGCGCTCGCCCCGCTCACCGGGCAGGACGAGCGGGTCAGGGAGTACGTGCTGACACAGCCGGGGGCGACCGAGTTTCTCGACGGGTACGCGGCCATGCTGCGGATCATCTTCGACGGGTACACACGCCAGGGGAAGCAGTACGTGACGCTGGCCGTCGGCTGCACCGGGGGCAAGCACCGCAGCGTGGTCATGGCGGAACAGATCGCCGCCCGGCTGGAGCAGGACGGCGTGGGGATCCAGGTGGTGCACCGGGATCTGGGGCGTGAATGACGGTCAGCGAACCTGCTGCGGTCGTCCCCGCCGTCCGGCCACTCAACCCAAAGGTGGCCGCGCTCGGCGGCGGGCACGGGCTGTTCGCCTCGCTGTCGGCGCTGCGCCGGGTGACCCGTCAGCTCACCGCGATCGTGACGGTGGCCGACGACGGTGGCTCCAGCGGCCGGCTCCGCCGCGACTTCGGCGTGCTCCCCCCGGGGGACCTGCGCATGGCGCTGGCCGCGCTGTGCGGCGACGACGCGTGGGGGACCACCTGGAGCCGGGTGGTGCAGCACCGGTTCGCCGGCGGCGGCGGGCTCGGTGGCCATACGGTCGGCAACGTGCTCATCGTGGCCCTGTGGGAACTGCTCGGGGACACGGTGCAGGGCCTGGACTGGGTCGGCAGGCTGCTCGGCGCGCACGGGCGGGTGCTGCCGATGGCCTCGGTGCCGCTGGACCTGGTGGCCGAGGTGGCGGGCGTCGACCCGGCCCGGCCGGGGGACATCACCCTGGTCCGTGGCCAGGCCGAGTGTGCCTCCACCACCGGGCGCGTCCGGTCGGTCTCGCTGATCCCGGCGGACCCGCCCGCCTGCCCGGAGGCCGTCGCCGCGGTCCGCGAGGCGGACTGGGTGGTCCTCGGCCCCGGCTCCTGGTTCACCAGCGTGCTGCCGCACCTGCTCGTGCCCGAGCTGGCCGGCGCGCTGATCAACACCCCGGCCCGGCGCCTGGTTGCGCTCAACCTGGCGCCGCAGCCGGGGGAGACGGACGGATTCTCCCCGCACACCCACCTGGAGGTGCTCGCCGAGCACGCCCCGCAGCTCACGGTCGACGTCGTGCTCGCCGACCGGGGAGCCGCCGGTGGGTCGGCAGCGGAACTGGAGAAGGCGGCTGCCATGCTCGGTGGCCGTCTGGTCCTCACCGAACTGGCGATGCGTGACGGCTCGCCGCGGCACGACCCGCGGCGGCTGGCGGGCGCATTCGCGGAAATCTTCGAGGGGGAGTGAAGCAATGGCCATGACCGGCCTGGTCAAAGACGAGCTGAGCCGAGTTGAGGTCCTCAAGCCGTGCTGCCGCAAGGCGGAGGTGTCCACGCTGCTGCGGTTCGCAGGCGGACTGCACCTCGCCAGCGGCCGCATCGTCGTCGAGGCGGAACTGGACACCGGGGCCGCCGCGCGGCGGCTGCGCAAGGACATCGCCGAGGTGTTCGGGCACACGAGTGACCTGATCGTGCTGGCGCCCGGCGGCCTGCGCAAGGGAAACAGGTACGTGGTGCGGGTGCGCAAGGACGGGGACAGCCTGGCCCGGCAGACCGGCCTGGTGGACAACCACGGCCGGCCGGTCCGCGGCCTGCCCAGGCACGTGGTGTCCGGCCCCGCCTGTGACTGCGAGGCGGCCTGGCGCGGGGCGTTCCTCGCCCACGGCAGCCTCACCGGCCCTGGCCGGTCGATGGCGCTCGAGGTGACCTGCCCGGGCCCCGAGGCGGCGCTGGCCCTGGCCGGCGCGGCCCGGCGGCTGAAAATTCACGCGAAGGCGCGGGAGGTCCGGGGCGTGGACCGCGTCGTGGTCCGGGATGGCGACGCCATCAGCGCGCTGCTCACCCGGCTCGGCGCGCACGACAGCGTGCTCGCCTGGGAGGAACGCCGGATGCGCCGCGAGGTCAGGGCGGCGGCGAACCGGCTGGCCAACTTCGACGACGCCAACCTGCGGCGCAGCGCCCGCGCCGCGGTCGCGGCCGGGGCCAGGGTCGAGCGGGCGCTGGAGATACTCGGCGACGAGGCGCCCGAGCACCTGACCGTGGCCGGCCACCTGCGGGTCGAGCACCGGCAGGCGAGCCTGGAGGAGCTGGGCCAGCTCGCGGATCCGCCGCTCACCAAGGACGCGATCGCGGGCCGGATTCGCCGCCTGCTCGCCATGGCCGACAAGCGCGCCCGTGACCTGGGCATCCCGAGCACCGAGGCGCAGCTCACCGCGGACATGCTGATGCCTTGACCCGCCGCGTAATGGTATAGACCACTGCCCGTTCGATAGGGTCTACTTGGCGCGTAGCTGTAGATGAGCAGGAGGCGACACCGTGACTATCCGCGTGGGCATCAACGGATTCGGCCGGATCGGACGGAACTTCTGGCGCGCCGTGCACGCCGCGCACGACAGTGCCATCGAGATCGTCGCCGCGAACGACCTGACCGACCCGGCGACCAACGCGCACCTGCTGAAGTACGACACCGTGCTGGGCAAGCTGGACGTGGACGTGACCGCCGACGGCAACGTCATCCGGGCCGGCGACCAGGAGATCCGGATCTTCGCCGAGCGGGACCCCGCGGCCCTGCCCTGGGGCGAACTGGGCGTCGACGTGGTGATCGAGTCGACCGGCAGGTTCACCTCGCGCGACGCCGCGGCGGCACACCTGGCCGCGGGCGCGCGGAAGGTGATCATCTCCGCCCCGGCCAAGGGCGAGGACATCACGATCGTGATGGGCGTCAACGACGACAAGTACGACCCCGCGCGGCACGACGTCATCTCGAACGCGTCGTGCACGACCAACTGCGTCGCGCCGATGGCCAAGGTGCTGTCCGACAGCTTCGGCATCGTCCGGGGCTTCATGACCACGATCCACGCCTACACCTCCGACCAGGTGCTTCAGGACTTCCAGCACAAGGACCTGCGCCGCGCCAGGGCCGCCGCGCAGAACATCATCCCCACCACCACCGGCGCCGCGAAGGCCACCTCGCTCGTGCTGCCCGAGCTCAAGGGCAAGATGGACGGCATCTCGATGCGGGTGCCGGTGATCGACGGTTCGGTCACCGACCTGGTGGCGCACGTGGGGCGGGACGTCACGGTGGACGAGGTCAACGCGGCGTTCCAGGCGGCGGCCGACGGCCCGCTCAAGCCCTACATGACCTACTCCACCGACGCGATCGTGTCCTCCGACATCGTCGGCACGACCTGGTCGTGCACGTTCGACTCGCCGCTCACCATGGCCATCGGCGACCAGGTCAAGGTCATCGGCTGGTACGACAACGAGTTCGGTTACTCCAACCGGCTGGCCGACCTCACCGTCCTGGTCGGCTCGGGCCTGCGATGACCGCGCCACGCCGCTCCTCGGGCTGTCTTTCCGGCCTTACGCAGGCTCCGCGCTGATGCGGCGAGCGGAGGATCTCGACGTCCGGGGCCGGACCGTCCTGGTCCGCGCGGACCTGAACGTGCCCATGGACAACGGGAGCATCACCGACGACGGCAGGATCCGGGCCAGCCTGCCGACGATCCGTGATCTGGTGAACCGGGGCGCGGCCGTGATCGTCTGCGCGCACTTCGGCCGGCCCAAGGGCGACAGCTACGCCGAGCGCGCGGCGGGCGGCCCTTCGCTGCGGCCCGCGGCGGACCGGCTGGCCGAGCTGCTGGGCCAGCCGGTCACGCTGGCCGCCGACGTGGCCGGTGAGTCGGCGCGCGTCATCGCCGAGACCATCGACGGCGGCGAGGTCGCCCTTCTTGAAAACGTGCGGTTCGAGCCGGCCGAGACCAGCAAGGATGACGCGGTACGGGGTGAGCTCGCGGAACGCCTCGCCGCGCTCGCCGACGTCTACGTCGGGGACGGCTTCGGCGCCATGCACCGCAAGCACGCGAGCGTGTACGACACGCCGCGGCTGCTGCCGCACGCGGCCGGGCAGTTGGTGCTGGCCGAGCTCGCGGTGCTGCGCCAGCTCACCGAGGACCCGGCCGGCCCGTACGTCGTAGTGCTTGGCGGGGCGAAGGTTTCCGACAAGCTCGGCGTGATCGGCAACCTGGCCAACATCGCGGACCGGCTGCTCATCTGCGGCGGAATGGCCTACACGTTCCTGGCCGCCCAGGGGCACCGGGTCGGGAACTCGCTGCTCGATTCCGACCGGATCGGTGAGGTGGCTGCCTTGCTCGCGAACGCCGCCAAGGCCGGTGTGGAGGTGGTGCTGCCGGTCGACCACGTGGTGGCCGACCGGTTCGCCGCCGACGCGCGGCCGCAGATCGTGCCCGGGCCAGACATCCCGGACGGCACCATGGGGCTCGACATCGGCCCCGCGACCCGCGAGCTGTTCGCGGGCAAGCTGGCCGACGCGAAGACCGTGTTCTGGAACGGGCCGCCCGGGGTGTTCGAGTTTCCCGAGTTCGCGGCCGGCACCCTCGCGGTCGCCCAGGCGATCAGCGCCGTGACCGGGCTGACCGTGGTGGGCGGCGGGGACTCCGCGGCAGCCGTTAGGCACTTCAACCTGCCACCCGACGCGTTCAGTCACATTTCGACCGGAGGCGGCGCCAGCCTGGAGTACCTGGAGGGACGCACCCTCCCCGGCCTGGCCGCGCTCGAGGACGCATCATGAGCGGGCGGGGACGGGAGAGCGGGGGCGGGCGCGAAGCGCGGGGGCGGGGACAGGGGAGCGGGGGCGGGCGCGAAGCGCGGGGGCGGGGACAGGGGAGCGGGGGGCGGAAGCCGCTGATCGCCGGCAACTGGAAGATGAACGAAACCCACCTCGAGGGGCTGGCCCTGGTGCAGAAGCTGGCCTTCGGGCTCAAGCGCCAGGACTTCGCCGCGGTGGAGGTGGTGGTACTGCCCCCGTTCACCGGCATACGCAGCGTGCAGACCCTGGTGGCCGGGGACAAGCTGGAAATCCGTTACGGCGCGCAGGACATCTCCACGCACGACAAGGGCGCCTACACCGGCGAGGTGTCCGGCCCGATGCTGGCCAAGCTCGGCTGCACGTACGTGCTGGCCGGGCACTCCGAGCGGCGGCAGTACCACAACGAGGACAACGACACGGTGAACGCCAAGGTCAAGGCGGCGCTGCGGTGGGATCTCGTGCCCATCTTGTGTGTCGGGGAGACCCTCGAGATACGCCAGGCGGGCCACACCGTCAGCCACTGCGAGTCCCAGGTGGAAGGGGGGCTGCGCGGGGTCAAGGCCGAGCAGGTGGCCGGCATGGTGATCGCCTACGAGCCGGTCTGGGCGATCGGCACCGGGGAGGTGGCTACCCCGGTGGACGCGCAGCAGGCCATCACGGCCATCCGCGAGCGGGTTTCCGCGGTTCACGGGGCCGATGCAGCCGCGAATGTGCGTATCCTGTATGGCGGGTCGGTTAAAGCCGACAACATCGCAGCAATGATGGCCCGGCCAGCCATCGACGGTGCCCTGGTCGGTGGGGCCAGCCTCGACGCCGGTGAGTTCGTGAGGATCTGCCGGTACCGGGAACTGGCCGTGGTGCCCGATAGCCGGCGCTCGGAAGGACGAGATCGGCAGTGGTAATCGCACTCTCAGTAGTACTGATCATGACGAGCCTGCTGATGATCCTGCTTGTGCTGCTGCACAAGGGCAAGGGCGGCGGCCTGTCGGACCTGTTTGGTGGCGGCGTCTCATCCTCCCTCGGCTCGTCGTCCGTGGTGGAGCGGAACCTGGACCGGCTCACTATCTTCACCGGCATTCTGTGGTTCCTGTGCATCGTTGGCCTCGGCCTGCTAGAGAATCACTGAGGGATCGTCGCTGCCCGGCGCTGGCCGGGCCGCACCGTCCGGCTGAGCTGGATAGAGCAAGGGGTGGTCAGTGGGTAGTGGCAATGCCATCCGCGGGAGCCGTGTAGGCGCGGGACCCATGGGCGAGGCGGAACGAGGCGAGGCGGCACCGCGGATCCGGGTGTCCTTCTGGTGCGCGAACAACCACGAGACGCGGCCGAGTTTCGCGACCGACGCCGCGGTGCCCGAGACGTGGGATTGTCCCCGGTGCGGGTTCCCGGCCGGCCGCGATGAGGCGAACCCGCCGGCCCCGCCGCACAGCGAGCCCTACAAGACCCACCTGGCGTACGTGAAGGAACGGCGCAGCGACTCCGACGGCGCAGCCATCCTGGCCGAGGCCCTCGACCGGATACGGCGCTGAAGCGGCGTCTTGGGCTAACCCTGCTCGCTGGCCTTCGGCCAGCTTCGCCTTGGCCGCTTCAGCCTGCTTGCCGGGGGGGGCGACCCCCCGAACCCCCCGCGTGCTGCACTCGCCGGTGGTGGTTCTCGCCGTTGCGCTAGGGAGGCGCGGATCTCAACTGGGAACCGGACTACGCCGATGGCACGCCGCTGGACGCCACCACCGGCCTGGGCAGCCGGCAGGAGAACGTCATCACCTGGCTGCGCGGACTGGGCGCCCGTTCGGCCAGCGCCGATTGATCCGACAAGGCTCGGCCCGGCCAGTCCTCAAAGCGCGCGAGCCAAGATTGGAGATCACCATGCCGACCAGAATCGACCGCGATGAACTGCAAGCACTGACCGGGCAGGGGGCTCAGCTAGTTGAGGTGCTGCCCGCAGGTGAGTATGACTGGGCACACCTGCCGGGCGCGGTCAACCTGCCGCTCAAAGAACTGGACGCCAAGGCCAGCCAGCTGGACCGATCCCGGCCGGTCATCGTGTACTGCCACGACTGGTATTGAGACATGAGCCCGCGAGCCGCGTGGCGGCTCGAAGCAGCCGGGTTCGGCCCGGTCCATGACTTTGCCGCGGGCAAGGCCGACTGGCTGGCCGCTGACCTGCCGTTCGAGGGCACGGCTCAGCTGGCTGGGATGTTCATCCGCCGCGGCGTGGCCACGGTGGCGGAGCGCACGACGGCGGCCGAGGCGTTGCGCCTGCTGGAGGCCCAGGGATTCGGCCCGGTCGTGGTCATCAACCGGGCTGGTGTGGTCATGGGCGCCGCCCACCGGGACCAGCTGGCAGGCGCCACCGGGGAGGCTGCGGTCGGGACGGTGATGCGCTTCGGCGTGTCCACAGTGCGGCCAAGTGAGGACGCCCTAGCTCTGGCCGACCGGATGGGCCATCGAGGGGTGACCCGCGTGGTCGTGACCCGGTCCGAGGGCACCCTAGTCGGCTTGTTCTTCGCGGCGGACACGACTCCTTAGCAGCTGGACCGCCGCCGGCCCTGGGAGGTCTACCTTCCCTGGGCGGGCGGGCTTCGTGGGTGGTGGTTCTGGTCAGTGGGTGATCGAGTAGTGCGTGGAGCCGTCCGGTGACTTGGTGACCTTGATGACGTATGAGGCGCTCGCCGGGGCGGGCGCCAAGGAGCCTGGAGCGAGAGCTTTGGCGGTCCATGGCAGCGAACCGGCTCCGCACTTCTGGAGGCCGCCGTTGTTGTCGAACGCGGCCATGTCTACGGACTCCCTGCCGGATGCTCGCGTGGATGTGACCGTCCCGCTCCAGCGCAACCGAAACGAGAGTCCGTTGAGCACGAAGTTGAACTTTCCGTTCCTGATGGGAATCTGGAACCCGCCGAAGATGCTCTCAACCGTGACCTGGTCACCGGTTACCGGGCAGCGCAGTTTCTGGAGAATGAAGCTCGGGTCGAACTTCGGGCCGCTGGCGGTGTGATCCACGGCGAACCGGAGCTTCTCGCCCTGGGAGTTCTTGCCCGCGTAGACCGTGCGGCCCGCGGCGAGGGCGGGTGGCCCGGACGCGAGCACCAGCAGGCACGCGCCGAGCACCGGCAAAACGAGGTATCTGCGCATAGCGATTCTCCTTCTCCCGGGATTGACCGGGCACTTGGTGACACTCGCCGAACCCGGCGTCGGCTTGCCGGGGTTCGCGCCTGTCCGGACGACGGGGAGGGTCAGGAGCCGGTGGCAACGTCCATCCCGCCGGCCGGCAGGGTGGTGGGCATGGTCCTGGCGCAGGTGTAGGAGTTCGTGTCGATCAGCGCGAGCACGGCCCGCTGGCCATGGGCGACGTGGAAGGCGCCGACGCTGAGCTCGGTACCTGCCGGCATCGCGGCTGGGTTGATCGTGAGCTTCGGAAGGCCCGTGCGGTCGCCCCGGAATGGTGGAGGTGGAGCGGCCGCCACGACCTTGAAGAATCCGGCCGGGGCGGGATTTGAGGAGCAGAAGCGGCCGACGGTGACCTTCGCGGGGATGCCGTACCGGGCCAGGTCGTTCTGCAATGTGCGGGGGTCGAGCAGCACCATCTGGTTGATCGTCAGTGTGTCGGTGCCGTTGGGGTTGCTGGTGAGGGTGAAGGCCGCGGTACGGATCGTGCCGGTGCCGCGGGCCGGGGCTGGGCCGAACGTCCCGGACAGGGCCAGGCCGAGCAGCACGGCGGCGGTGCTCGCGGCGGCGGTGCTGCCCGCGGCGAGCCCGGGGCGGCGTCCGGGCCGGTAGTTGTGTTGCAGCACCCGCCGACGGGCCTGCTCCGGGTCCTGGTATTCGGCCGCCGCCCTGGCGAAGACGCTGCGCAGTTCCCGCTCTAGTTCCTCGGTTGGCATCGGTGTTCCTTTCACGCGTGCGGCGCGGTTGGCTTCGCGTCAGACGACTTGGCGTGGGTGAGGATCTCGGCCAGACGGGCGGCGGCCCGCGATGCGGTGCTGGTCACCGTCGCTTCCGAGCGGCCGAGGATGTCGGCCACCTCACAGACGGGCAGGTCAGCCCAGTAGCGCAGTACCAGCACGGCCCGCTGGCGGGCGGGCAGCTGCGCCAGCGCCCAGCGGAACTCGGCCAGGTCATCGATCTCCCGCAGGGCCTGTGCCGCGCTCTCGTCGGCCGCTTCCGCCCCGTCCCGCGGCTGAAGCTCGGTCCGCTGCCGGGACCGGCGCTCGGCGTCATGCAGGACCAGGTTGACCAGAATGCGGCGGGCGTAGGCGGCCGGGTGATCCATCGCCCGGACCCGGTTCCACCGCCGCGCCACTTTCAGCAGCGTCTCCTGCACCAGATCCTCGGCATCCCTGGCGTCCCCCGTCATCAGGAAACCTGTGCGCAGCAGCGGACCCGACACCTCGGCCGCGAAGCGCTCAAACCCACGCTTGGCCGCCGCGTTCCTGACCCAGTCCATACACAGCTCCCGCAGCCCGGCGTCCGCTTTCACCTGTATAAGTCCGCCCGGGCCCGCCGGGACTGAGCGACGGGGTGGATTGCCGGGGACGGTCTGGTGGGCAGGCTTGCGGATTCCCGCGCGGCGCCGGCAGGTCAGTGGGCGAAGTTTTGCCGTTTGCCCTCGGGGACCAGGGGCGGGCAGTCGTAGGGGTGCGCGGACAGGGTGCGCCAGTGGCTGTTGAGGTCGGACAGGAACAGGTCCGCGAGGTCCTTGGTGAAGCCGTTGCGGATCACGATCCTGATGACCGCCATGTCGGTCAGGTCCGCGGGGAACGTGTAAGCGGGCACCAGCCAGCCGCGGCTGCGCAGCCGCTCGGTGAGGTCGAACACGGTGTAGCTGGGCGCCGGGTCGGCCAGCCGGAACGCGAACACCGGCAGGTCCCGCCCCTCGGTGATCAGCTCGAACGGGCCCATCTTGGCGATCTCCCCGGACATGTGCAGCGCGACGTCCCGGGACGCCTGGTGTACCCGCTGGTACCCGACGAAGCCGAGCCGCAGGAAGTTGTAGTACTGCGCGGCGACCTGGGCGCCGGGCCGGGAGAAGTTCAGCGCGAACGTCGGCATCTGGCCGCCCAGATAGTTGACCTTGAACACCAGGTCCTCGGGCAGCGCACTGGGCTCGCGCCACACCACCCAGCCGACACCGGGGTAGACCAGCCCATACTTGTGCCCGGAAGCGTTGATCGAGGCCACCCTCGGCACCCGGAAGTCCCAGATCAGGTCCGGCTGCAAGAACGGCGCGACGAACCCGCCGGAGGCGCCGTCCACGTGGATCGGCACATCCGGGCCGCCGCCCGCGGCCAGGCGGTCCAGCTCGCCGTTGATCTCGCTGACCGGTTCGTAGCTGCCGTCCATGGTCGAGCCGAACACCGCCACCACGCCGATCGTGTTCTCGTCGCAGCGGGCCGCCGCCTCGGGCCCGGTCAGGTGGTAACGCCCCTTCACCATCGGCACAAGCCGCGGCTCCACCTGCCAGTACCGGCAGAACTTCTCCCAGCACACCTGCACGTTCGCGCCCATAACCAGGTTGGGACGGTCGGTCGCGGCGCCCGCGGCGCGCCTTGCCTCGCGCCAGCGCCACAGCAGCGCCATCCCGGCGAGCATGCACGCCTCGCTGGACCCCGTGGTGGAACAGCCGGTCGCGTTGCCGCCCTCCGGCGCGTGCCAGAGGTCGGCCAGGATGCTGACGCAACGGGCCTCCAACTCCGCGGTCTGCGGGTACTCGTCCTTGTCGATCATGTTCTTGTCGAGGCACTCGGCCATCAGCCGCTGTGCCTGCGGTTCCATCCAGGTGGTGACGAACGTGGCGAGGTTCAGCCGCGCGTTCCCGTCCAGCAGCAGCTCGTCCCGCACCACCTGGAGCGCGGTGTCCGGCAGCATCGGGTTCTCGGGAAGAACGTGCATGGGAATCGGGTGATGGACAAGACGGACGTACAAGGGATTGATGTCGACCTCGGCCCGCTGGCCAGGCTGCCGGACATCCCTGTGCAACGGCACGGAGCGCTCCCCTCAACGGTCAGCGGCGGTCCGGCCGGGCCAGGCGGCGCCCGGGGCGCCCGCGGCCGGGTCAGCCGCTGGCGGCGCCCTCCACCGCCATCTCGCTCAGGTCGGCGATGAGCCGCTGGCACAACTGTGTGGACCAGTTACTCAGCGATTCTTGCAGGGTCTTGACGAGCAGGTCGGAACTACCCGCGCCGACCAGGTGACGGATCTCCTGTTCCAGGCTCGCGCCCAGGCCGCCGGTGGGCAGGACGGCGGGGAGCCGCACCATGTTGGCCCGGGACGGCGACTGCTGGAAGGCCCAGGCTCCGGCGTGCAGGTCGAGGTCCAGGATGACATCGGTCCGCCCGCGCTCCCACGCCCAGGTCCGCAGGCGGTCGAGCTGAGCGGGGTCGGCGGGACATGCGGTGACGGTGCCGCCAGCCGGGTCCAGGCGGCGGGGATCGCCCGGGAAATGGGGCTGTAGCGGCGGCAGCTAGAGGCAGCCCCCGCTGGCAGCGTCGCCAGCGGGGGCGGCCCGGCGTTCCGGCTAGGAGATCCGCCCCCCGTTGCCGTGCACCTGAAGCTCGGCGATCATCAGGAAGCCACCGCCCGTGCCCGGTGCCGTGCTGGTCATGTCCAGCCGCAACTGGCTGCTGCGCACCGGATCGAAGGTGAGGGTGGTCGGCTGGTTGGACGCGGTGGCCCAGTCGATGGCCAGGTTCCGTACCGGCACGTAGTCCCGGCCGTCCCAGTACGAGACGTCGATCGTGGCCGGCAGCGCGAGCGCGCCGCCCGTGGTGAAGTAGGCGACGGCCGAGTCGAAGACCTGCGGTCCCGGCCAGGAGAGCGCGACCCAGTCGCTGGCGTTGGAGACGCTGACGGCGCGCAGGTTGGCGGTCTGCGCCTTGTCGTAGAAGTTCGACCACCCGGTGGACAGGTTCCCGTCGAGCATCGCCGCGGGCACCGTGTCGGGCGCGCCCGAGTAGCTCGCGTCGGCGGTGGGCGCTTGCGGGTCCGGCCTGGCCGGAGCGGGCCTGCTGGCCGCTGCCGCGGCGGCCGCGGCGGCGGTGGTCCGGCCCCGCCCGGTCCGTGGCGGCGCCGAGCCAAGCGTGACCCGGGCCCCGCGCAGCCCAGGCGAGGTGGCGGTGACCGTTATCCGGTCGTCGTGCCGGGGTGAGCTTCGGCCGTCCCAGGGTGCCGAGCCAACGATGACCAGCGCCCTGCCGTTGAAGGCGGGCACCGACGACGCCTGGTAACTCTGTGGGTTCTCCTGCTGGCCGTTGTCCACGCCGGCCAGCACGCCGGGCCCGTCGACGCTGAACTGGATCAGGTTGTCCGCGCTGGGCACCAGCACGCCCGCCCGGTCGGTGATCTCGACGGCCAGGAAGGCCAGCGACGTGCCATCCGCGGGGATCGCCTGGACGTTGGGCGTGAGCGTGATCGTCTGCGGCTGCCCGGCGGTCTGGATGCTGTCCTTGGCGATGACCTGGCCATTCTGCGTGGCGACGGCGGTCAGCAGGCCGGGCTGGAACGGCACGGACCAGCTGAGGTGGAGCTTGCCCATGCTGCCGTTCGGGCTGGTGTAGCTGCCCGAGGGGTAGTTGTAGTCGTCCCCGGTCGGCTCGGTGGTCTCCAGGTACTGGCGGCCGAAGGTGGTGACCTTCTGGTCGAAGGACTTCACCCCCAGCGACTTGCCGTTGAGGAACAGCTCCACGGTCGCGACGTTCGCGTAGACCCAGACCGCCACCGGCTGCCCCGGCTGGTAGTCCGTCCAGTTCATCGGCACGATGTGCACCATCGGGGCCGTCGTCCACTGGCTCTTGAACAGGTAGTAGGCGTCCTTGGGGAAACCGGCCTCGTCGACCGCGCCGAAGAAGGACGACTTGACCGGGAACACGTCGTACGGGGTCGGCTCGCCGATGTAGTCCTGGCCGGACCAGAGGAAGCCGCCCTGCCAGAACTGCCGGTCGCGGTCCTTCTTGAGCTCGTACTCGCCGCTCATCGTCCACGAGGCGAGGTTGTTGTCGTAGGACGAGGTGGCGCGCTTGCCCGGGGTGTAGTTCTCCCCGGTGTTGAGCAGCTGCGGGTCCTGGTAAACGCCGCGGGTGGATTCCTCCGACGAGGTCTCCGAGCAGAAGAACGGCGTGTCCGGGTAGGCCTGGTGCAGGGCGTCCATGGACATGGCCGTGTTGTAGTTCACGCCAAGCCCGTCAAGCAGCCGCACGATCCGGTCCTGCGGCGAGCCCGGTGCTGGGCAGGCTGCGGTACTGGTCGGAGCCCATCACCACGGGGCGGGTGGTGTCGATCGACTTGATGTAGCCCATGAGCTGCTGCGCGATGGCGGGGCCGCCGGGCAGGCCGGTGTCCGGGGTCTCGTTCCCGATCGACCACAGCACCACCGCAGGCGAGTTCTTCGAGGCGTTGACCATCTCCTTGATGTCGTACTCGCTCCACTGATCGAAGTAGAGGTGATAGTCGTAGGGCAGCTTGCCGGTGTGCCAGCAGTCGAACGCCTCGACCATCATGAGGATGCCGAGCTGCTCGCAGACCTGCACCAGCTCGGGAGCGGGCGGGTTGTGCGCGGTGCGCAACGCGTTGACGCCCATGCTCTGCATCAGTTGCATCTGGTGCACCAGCGCGTCGTAGCGCACGGCCGAGCCGATCGCCCCTTCGGTTGCGTGCAGGTCAACGCCCTGCAGCTTCATGGGCTGGCCGTTGAGCGAGAGGCCGTTGCGGGGGTCGAAGCTGACGTACCTGATGCCGAACGGGGTCGTGGTGGCGTCCGCCACGGTGCCGCCCACCGACAGCTCGGTGGTCAGGCTGTACATGTCCGGGCTGGCGGTGGACCACAGGGCGGGGCCGGTCACGTTGACCGTTACCACGCCGGACTGGGTCTGGCCCGCCGGGCACGGTCACGGTGGCGGCGCCCTGCCCGGCCGTCCGCCCCCGCGGATCGGTGATCGTGACCGCCACGTCCACGGTGGCTGCCTGGGTACCGTCGTTCTCGACGTCGGTCTGGATCTGCACCGCCGCGAAGCCCGATTGCAGGTTCGCCGCCAGGTCCGGGGTGGTGACCAACGTGCCGTGCCGCGCGACGTGCACGGGGCCGGTGACGACCAGGTAGACGTTGCGGAAGATGCCGCTGCCGGAATACCACCGGCTGCTCGGCTGGGCGCTCGGTACCTGGACGGCCAGCACGTTGCCGGTAACGCCGTCGGTGTGGACCAGGCTGGTGATGTCGAAGTTGTAGCCGGTGTAGGCGTACGGGTGATTGCCGAGCTGCTGGCCGTTGAGCCACACGGTCGAGTTCATGTAGATGCCGTCGAACTCGATCGAGATCCGCTGCCCCGCCAGGGACGGTGGCAGCGTGAAGTGCTTGCGGTACCAGGCCAGGCCGGTCTGCAGGAAGCCGGTGGCACCGCTGGTGCCGGGCAGGTCGACCGGGGTGAGATAGATCGCCCAGTCGTGCGGGACGTCGAGGGCCTGCCAGTTCGAGTCGTCGAATCCCGGCTGGTACGCAGTGGTGTAGGCGCCGGTCGGGTCGTTGGTGCCGTTGGGGTTGACCAGGACGAACTTCCAGTCCTGGCCGAAGTCGAGGTACCTGTCCGCTGCGGCGCGCGCGGCCACCCGGCTGCCGTGGCCGGCCGGGCGGCTCCCGGTGCCCAGCACGGGGGCCAGGGCGGCCAGCCCTAAGCTGGCGCCCGCTCCGTAGAGCACCTGCCGGCGGGACGGCCGCGCGGCCGCGTCATCCGGTGCCGGGTTGATCTGATCGCTGTCCATGGCCCTCACCTGCCTGCTGGTCGTGATGCCGAGTGACGCACCTGCCGCCCTGGTCTGGCGATGCTCTATCGAACGCATTCGCCCATTGATCATCAAAAAAGCGCACGAAAGCAAACACATCCTCTCGCCTTGGCCTGAGATGTCAAGGGAGCGAGGGGTGGCGGAGGACGCACGGGGCGGATGAGACCATGGCCGGAGCGGATAGGGGAGGATACGAGGATGAGACTTCCGGTCAGCCCGCCGGTTGCGCCGATGCTGGCCAAGCCGGTCAAGCAGATACCCGACGGCCCGTACAGCTACGAGCCGAAGTGGGATGGGTTCCGGTCCATCGTCTTCCGCGACGGCGACGAGGTGGAGATCGGCAGCCGCAACGAACGCCCGATGACCAGGTACTTCCCCGAGCTCGTGGCGCAGATCACGGCGCAGCTGCCGGAGCGGTGCGTGATCGACGGGGAGATCGTGGTGCCCGACTCCGGCGGGGTCAAGCTGGACTTCGAGGCGCTGCTACAGCGGATCCACCCGGCGGCGAGCCGGGTGAACCTGCTGGCCGAGCAGACGCCGGCCCGCTTCGTGGCGTTTGACCTGCTCGCACTCGGCGACACCGACTACACCGAGCGGCCGTTCGCCGAGCGCCGCGCCGCGCTGGAGAGCGCGCTGGCGACCGTCCGCCCGCCGCTGCACGTCACCCCCGCGACCACCGACCGTGACCTCGCCGGGCGGTGGTTCGCCCAGTTCGAGGGCGCCGGGCTGGACGGGCTGATCGCCAAGCCGCTCGACGGCGGCTACGAGCCCGACAAGCGGGTCATGTTCAAGGTCAAGCACGAGCGCACCGCCGACTGCGTCGTGGCCGGCTACCGGACGCACAAGACCAGCGAGGAGGCGATCGGCTCGCTGCTGCTCGGCCTCTACAAAGAAGACGGCCATCTGGCCAGCGTGGGCGTGGTCGGCGCGTTCCCCATGGCACAGCGGCGGGCGCTGTTCACCGAGCTACAGCCCCTGGTCACCACGTTCGAGGGTCACCCGTGGAACTGGGCACGGCCGGAAGGCGTGGTGGGCACCCCCCGGGAGGCGGAGGTAAGCCGCTGGAACGCGGGCAAGGACCTGTCGTTCACCCCGCTGCGCCCCGAACGGGTGATCGAGGTGCGCTATGACCACATGGAGGGCGCCCGGTTCCGGCACACGGCCCAGTTCGTCCGCTGGCGCGAGGACCGGGACCCGCGTTCCTGCACCTACGAGCAGCTAGAGGAGCCGGTCAGCTTCGACCTGGCCGACATCCTCGGCTGACCCCGGGCCGACGTCGCCGGCGGCGAGGTACCGGCAGAACAGGTAGCCTTCGTCGGCCAGCACGTGCGCGAGGGCAAACGGCAGGGCACCGACGCCCGCGGGCAGCGGATCTCCCTGCACGATCCGCCCGGCGTCCGGGCCGGCCAGCAGCGGGCTCACGGTGAGGCACACCTCGTCGAGCCGGCCCGCGCCGGCGATATGGCTGAGCAGGTGCGGCCCGCCCTCGACAAGGATGCAGCGGTGGCCGCGCTCGGCCAGCCCGTCCAGCGCTACCGCGCCATCGATCATCGTCTCGCCCGCGACCAGCACGTCAGCGGTGCGCGCCGCCGCTGCCAGCCGCTGCGGTGGCGCCGACTCGGTCGTGATGATGATGGTCCTGGCGTCCTGCGGCGAGTCGGCCACCAGCGCGCTGCCGAGGTCCAGGTCAAGCTGGCGGGTCACGACCGCGATCGGCGGCGACGGCGTCCGGCCCTCTCGCAGCCAGGCCCAGCGCCGTCCCTCGGTTTGCGGCCGCACCGGGCCGTAGCGCTCTGCGCGCGCGGTCCCGGCGCCCACCAGGATCACGTCCGTGATCGCCCGGAGCATCGCGAAGACCTGCTTGTCCCACTCGCTGGACAGCCCGCCGGAGCGCCCCTTCAGGGAGGCGGCGCCGTCCATGCTCGTCACCATGTTCGCCCGGACCCAGGGCGGCGAGCCCACCGCCCGGTCCGGGCAGGCGTACCGGGCGGCGATACCGGCGTCGGTGAGCGCGGCCTCGCCCGGGTAGATCTGGCGCACCCCAGCAGTCAACCAGAAGCGGCGGCCGGCTGGCCGGCCGCGGTCCGCCGCAGCACCGCCACCGAGCAGCCGGTGCGCAGCAGGTGATCGCCGGGCCGCAGATCCGGGCGCTCTTCCCGCTCGGCGGAGGTGTCGAGCACCACGGCCCAGCACTCGCCGAACCTGCTGGGCGGCACCGTGAACTCCAGCGGCTCGCGGGCGGCGGACAGCATGACGAGGAAGGAGTCGTCACGCACCTGCTCGCCGTGCGGCCCGGGCTCGGTGAGCGCGTCCCCGTTGAGGAAGACCGTCATCGCGCGGGCATACGGCGTGCCCCAGTCCTGGTCGCCCATCTCGGTGCCGGACGGGGTCAGCCAGGCGATGTCCGCCACATGGCCGTCGCCCTCGGGTATACCGCGGAAGAACCGGCGGCGGCGGAACACCGGGTGCTTGCGCCGCAGCGCGGACAGCGTGCAGGTGAACTCGAGCAGGCCGCCGTTGGCCTCCGCCATGCTCCAGTCCACCCAGGAAAGCTCGTTGTCCTGGCAGTAGGCGTTGTTGTTACCCCGCTGGGTGCGGCCAAGCTCGTCACCGGCCAGCATCATCGGCACGCCCTGCGAGCAGAACAGCGTGACCAGGAAGTTGCGCCGCTGCCTGGCCCGGAGCGCGTCGATGGCCGGGTCGCTGACCGGTCCCTCGGCGCCGCAGTTCCAGGACCGGTTGTCGTCGGTGCCGTCCCTGCCGTCCTCGCCGTTGGCCTGGTTGTGCTTGCCGTTGTAGGACACCAGGTCGGTCAGGCTGAAGCCGTCATGGCAGGTGACGAAGTTGATCGAGGCGACAGGACGCCGCCCGCTCGTCTCGTACAGGTCGCTGGAGCCCGATAGCCGGGAGGCGAACTCGGGCAGCGTCGACGGCTGGCCGCGCCAGAAGTCGCGGACGGCGTCGCGGTACTTGCCGTTCCACTCGCTCCACAGCGGCGGAAACTTGCCGACCTGGTAGCCGCCGTCGCCGACGTCCCAGGGCTCGGCGATGAGCTTGACCTGGGACACCACCGGATCCTGCTGGACCAGGTCGAAGAACGCGGACAGCCGGTTCACGTCGTGCAGTTCCCGGGCGAGCGCCGCGGCGAGGTCGAACCGGAACCCGTCGACGTGCGCCTCGATGATCCAGTAGCGCAGCGAGTCCATGATCAGCTGGAGCGCGTGCGACGAGCGCACGTTGAAGCTGTTCCCGCAGCCGGTGTAGTCCAGGTAGTAGCGCGGGTCGTCCTCGCCGAGCCGGTAGTAGGCGGCGTTGTCGATGCCGCGGAACGAGAGGGTCGGGCCCCGGTGGTCGCCCTCGGCCGTGTGGTTGTAGACAACGTCGAGGATCACCTCGATGCCCGCCTCGTGCAGGGCCTTCACCATGGCCTTGAACTCGGCGATCTGGCCGCCGGGCTCGGCGGTGGCGGCGTAGTCGTTGTGCGGGGCCAGGAACGCGATGGTGTTGTAGCCCCAGTAGTTCTTCAGGTTGCGCCGGGCGAGCGCGTGCTCGGTCACGAACTGGTGCACCGGCATGAGCTCCACCGCGGTCACCCCGAGCCTGGCCAGGTGCTCGATCACCGCCGGATGGGCCAGGCCCGCGTACGTGCCGCGGACGGACTCGGGCAGCGCCGGGTGGCGCATGGTGAGCCCGCGGGCGTGCGCCTCGTAGATGACCGTCTGGTGGTAGGGCACACGCGGCGCGCGGTCGTCACCCCAGTCGAAGAACGGGTTGATCACCACGTTGACCGGCATGTACGGGGCGCTGTCGGTGGTGCTGGGGGCGGACGGGTCGTCGAGCCGGTAACCGAAGACGGCCTGATGCCAGCGGACCTGCCCGTCCACCGCCTTGCCGTAGGGGTCGAGCAGCAGCTTGGCCGGGTTGCACCGGTGGCCGCCGGCCGGCGCGTACGGGCCGTGTACCCGGTAGCCGTAACGCTGGCCGGGGCCGACGTCGGGCAGGTAACCGTGCCAGACGAAGCCGTCCACCTCGGTCAGCGTGATCCGGGTCTCGGTCCCCGGCCACGGGCTGTCGCCGCCTGGGTCGAACAGGCACAGCTCGACGGCCTCGGCGACCTCGGAGAACAGGGCGAAGTTGGTGCCCGCCCCGTCCCACGTCGCGCCCAGCGGGTACGGGGCTCCCGGCCAGAGCCGCATCAGCAGGCCCCGCCAGGCGGCTCGGCCCGGCCGCGGTCGATGATCGCCGTCAGGTCGAGCCCCGCGGGCAGGGTGCCGAACGGGGCGCCGGGGCCGCCGGGAAACCCGGGCCCGAGCCGGGATGCGCAGAACGCGTCGGCGACCGGGGCGGGCGCGTGCCGCACCAGGAGCGCCGCCGCGAGGGTCACCGCGATCTGGCCGGCCAGCCGCCGGGCCTCGTGCTGTGCCTCCAGGCTGGTCGTGGCCTCCAGCGCGGACATCAGCCCGCGCAGGCCCGCCACCGCGGCGTCAAGCCTTGGGTCGGCGCCGGCCGCCGCGTCCAGCTCGGCCAGCAGGGCGTCGGCCGCGCCCGCGGTACGGGCCAGCGCCCGCAGCACGTCGAGCGAGGTCACGTTGCCCGAGCCTTCCCAGATGGAGTTGAGCGGGGCTTCCCGGTACAGCCGGGGCATGCCGGATTCCTCCACGTATCCGTTGCCGCCCAGGCATTCGAGCGCTTCGACCGCGTGGCTGGGGAACCGCTTGCACACCCAGAACTTGGCCGCGGGCAGGGCGAGCCGCAGCAGCGCCGCCGCACCGGCGTCGCCGCGCCCGGCCCGGTCGGCGGCACCGGCCAGCCGGACCGCCACGGCGGTCGCGGCCTGGGAGTCCAGCGTCAGGTCGGCGAGAACGTTCGCCATGAGCGGCTGGGCCACGAGTTCTTTGCCGAACGCCTGGCGGTAGGTGGCCTGATGCACGGCAGCGACCGTGGCGGCGCGCATGCCCGCTGCGCTGCCGATCACGCAGTCGAGCCTGGTCGCGGTCACCATCGCGATGATCGTGGCGACGCCGCGTCCGGCCTCGCCGACCTGCCAGGCCAGCGCGCCGTCGAACTCCACCTCCGCGGAGGCGTTGGACCTGTTGCCGAGCTTGTCCTTCAGGCGCTGCAGGCGCATTGCGTTGCGGGTGCCGTCGGGGAGCACCCGGGGCAGCAGGAAGCAGGTCAGGCCCGCCGGGCCCTGGGCGAGCGTGAGGAACAGGTCCGACATCGGCGCCGAGCAGAACCATTTGTGGCCGGTCAGCACGTGCGCTCCGGGCCCGGCGCCGGGAACGGGCTCGGCGCGGGTGGTGTTCGCCCGGACGTCGGAGCCGCCCTGCTTCTCGGTCATCGCCATGCCGGCCAGCAGGCCGCGCTTGCCCTCGGGCGGCCGCAGGCCGGGGTCGTAGGCGCGGGCGGTGAGCAGCGGCTCGAACCGGGCGGCCAGGTCCGGCGCGTGCCGCAGGGCCGGCACCACCGCGTAGGTCATCGAGACGGGGCAGCCGTGCCCGGCCTCCGCCTGGGACCACACGTAGAACTTCGCCGCGCGGGCCACGTGGCCGCCGGGCCGCTCGTCGGCCCACGGCGCCGCGTGCAGCCCGTGGCCGACGGCCGTCTGCATGAGCGTGTGCCAGGCGGGGTGGAACTCGATCTCGTCGATCCGGTTGCCCCACCGGTCGTAGCCGCGCAGCACCGGCGGGTGCTCGTTGGCCAGCCGGGCCTGGTCCTGTGTCTCGGCGCGGCCGGCCAGCAGCCCAAGCTCGTGCAGTTCGGGGATGGCCCATCCCGCGCCCTCCCGCTGTACCGCCTCGAGCAGCGCGGGGTCGGCGGCCACGTCGTGACCCGCCAGCAACGGGACCTGGTTCCGAACCTCGTGGGTAACGTGCGGCGCGGTCACTCACTGCCTCCTCGGCCCGGTGCCCGCGATATCCCTGCGCGACCATCGGTGGACGGAGAGTACCTCATGGCTCCGCCGTTCCGGGTTCCAGTAGCTGACCCCCTAGGCAAGAGCCCGTTAAAGGTGCAGGCCGCACTCGGTCTTGCCGGTGCCCGCCCAGCGGCCGCTGCGCGGGTCCGCCCCGGGCTGCACCGGCATCGTGCAGGTGGCGCAGCCTATGGACGGGTAGCCGTCGTCGACCAGCGGGTTCATCAGCACGCCATGCTCGGCGACGTAGGCGTCCACCTGCTCCTGCGTCCAGCTGGCTATCGGGTTCACCTTCACCATGGCCCGCTTGGCGTCCCACTCGACCACCTTGGTGTCGCTGCGCGCGGACGTCTCCTCGCGCCGCACGCCGGTGATCCAGGCGTCGTAGGGGTCGAGCGCCCGTTCCAGCGGGACCACCTTGCGCAGGTAGCAGCACAGGTCGGGGTTGCGCCCGTAGAGACGGGGCCCGAGCTCGGCGTCCTGCTCGGCCACGGTGCGGGACGGGGTGACGTTGATGAGGTTGACGGGGTAGGTGGCCGCCACCGCGTCCCGGGTGCCGATCGTCTCGGGGAAGTGATAGCCGGTGTCGAGGAAGATGACGTCGATGCCGGGCTTCACCGTCGCCGCCAGGTGGATGATGACCGCGTCGGTCATCGACGAGGTGATACAGATGCGGTCGGTAAACGCCTCGACCGCCCACTTGATGACATCCTGCGCGGGGGCGCTGGCCAGGTCTTTTGCCGCCTGCGCCGCCAGCGCCTGGCGCCGTTCAGCCTCCTTGGCGCCTCCTGGGGGGGTCTTGTCTGAGTACGTTGGGCGGGTCGCGCTCAAACTCATCAGGCAGGCTCCCATCCGGTCAAGCGTAGCCACCGACGTTCTCTGCAATAGCGTTGAACCACATCCCTTACGGGAAATGTTCCCACTCTGCCATGCCGGAGTGCAGCAGGCGACCCTCGATCGTATCGGTGTGGCGGGTTTGTCAGCAGTAGAACCCGCGGGCTAACCCTGGCGGATCCAGCCGACCGGCGGCTCCGGCGGCCTGGAGGATGGCTGATGCTGACAGTCGCACCAGTTACCGCCCGGGCACTCTTCGTGATGCTGATGCCGGCAAGCAGCGCAAACCATGCCCTATTATCCCGCATTACCTTGCCCGGATTCGCCCGGGCCTAACGTGCCCGGCCACCAGGCCGCGGCGGCGTGGACGTGAACAGGTTCAGTCCCAGCGTCCTGGAAAGATGCCGCGCCACAAGCTGGCCCCTGACGCTGTTCCCCGCCGCGTCGAGAAGCGGCGAGCAGGGTTAGGCTCTCAGGCCGCGTTTGCGCGGCGCATGCGGCGGCGGCGTTCCGAGGCGCGCTCTTCCTCGTTG
The DNA here is from genome assembly GCA_963703605.1 of uncultured Actinomycetes bacterium. Taxonomy (GTDB): domain Bacteria; phylum Actinomycetota; class Actinomycetes; order Streptosporangiales; family Streptosporangiaceae; genus DASXKD01. The sequence goes on along the minus strand of CAVPFC010000016.1, from coordinate 75,349 downwards.
AGGCCGCCCCAGGTGCCGTACTTTTCCGGGCGGGAAACGGCATAGTTCAGGCATTCCCCCCGAACGGGGCAGGAAGCGCACACCAGCTTCGCCTTGCGCTCGCGGATCTCCCGTTCCGGCTGCCGTTCGCCGTCGGGACCAAAGAAGAGCACTATGTCCTTGCCTCGGCACGCGGCGGCATCCTGCCAAGCCCAGTTCGGCCGAGGGGGCAAGGCCACCTGCCGACGTACCTCAGACATGAATCGATCTCCTCAAGTTCCCGTGTGTTCCTCGGCCAAGTCAGCACCATGCTGCTGGACACGCGGTCTCACGCTCTAACCCCGTCCATCCCTCCAACGCACTGTGCCGCCCTAGTGTTCCCGCGCGCATACGAGCGCTGCGACGCTGCGCGCCAGGGAGATCGGAGGCAAATCAGGCGCCGGATGAGCATGGGGCGGGTTATCCGCCAGCGGTCCCGACGTAGCCAGCCAGTTCAGCCGAACCGACGCCCAATTGTGCCATCCGGCACGGCCGTCGCGCAGCCAGGCGAGAGAATCGGCCTAGACCACTTAGTAACGAGGGCGTAAGCAGCCGTCCATAAATGATCACCAACTAGACAAAGCGGAGGGTCGCGAGTCACCATGGGCAGCATGTCAGCGTCGGACGCGGCACCGTTGCCCCGGCTTGGCGAGGTCTACTTCGACGTCAGGGGCGAATCGCGCAGCATGCGGCTGAGCTGGTACGCGGACACTGGGGTGGCCGTGTTCAGCATCTGGCAGGGTGGCACGTGCACCGGGACGTTCCGGCTGCCGATCGCCGACCTGCCCCGGATGATTCAGGCACTGCAACGTGGTCCCGACGGGGACGACGTGCCGGAACCGCCGGCCGCCGGGCAGGCGCAGCGGGGGAGCCCGCCGCGCGCCGCCCAGCCCGCCACACCCGATGGCGGCATCGAAGCGGGCCCGGTCGCCGCGCCGCCCCAGCGGGCCAGGAGCGGCCGGCATCACGGGGATGAGCGTGCCCCGGCCGACCACGGCGCGGAGCCCGCCGCAGCGGCGCCGACCGGCGGGTACTCCGACGGCAGGCGCACCGGGGGGCACCGGGCCGGCGGCCATGCTGACGCACCGGCCGACCTGTACCGCGAACCCGAGGCCGGCGCCGCCCGGTACGAGGAGCGCCCGGCCGCCGGCTACTCCGACGAGCCAACCAGCCTGTACCGCGAACCCGAAGCCGGCGCCCCCCGGTACGAGGAGCGGCCCACCCGCGGGTACCCCGACGCAGCGGGCGGGCGGTACCGCGAAGCCGATCAAGCTGGCACCGACCGGTATGAGGAACGCCCAGCGGGCGGATACCCCGACGCGCCGGGTGGGCGGTACCGCGAACCCGATGCGGCGGGCCGGTATGAGGAGCGGTCCACCGGCGGGTACCCGGACGGCAGCCACCGGCGCGGCTACCAGGATGAGCGGCCCGGCGCGTACCACGGTGGCGGCTACGAGCAGGAGGCGACCGGGCCGTACCCGGACGACAGCCTGCCCGGATCGGCCGGCGCCTACCACGACGAGGATCCGCACGGCGGGTTCGAGCGCGAGCCGGCCAGGCGGCACTCCGGCGGGTTCGAGCGCGAGCCGGCCCAGCGGTACTCCGGCGACCCGCTGGACACGAGCAGGCCCCTGGACACCGACGAACCGCTCGACCGGGGCGACCGCCGGGAACGGTATGAGCCGCAACGGACCGCCGCGTACTCCCGTGGCGGTTACGAGGACGAGCCGACCGGCATCTACCGCGGCGACATGCTGAGCCAGGACTTCGACGACCGGCCGGCGGCCGGTACCCGGATCCGGTCTCTCCCGACTACCCAACGGGCCCGTCCGGGCCGGTCTACCAGGGGGGCGACGGCCCGCGGGACTACCCCCGTCCGCCCCGGGACGCGGACTACCCGCCCGCCCGCCCCTACGCCGATCCCCGGTCCAGGGACGGCGGCCCGCCCGCGGAAGGCGGGGCCCGGTCCCGCCACCGCGACGATGATCACGAGTCCTTCCCTTACGGCCCGGCGCACGGCGAACACGAGGTACGCGGCCGGGCCAGGTAGCCCAGCCGGGGCGGCCCGGGTCAGCGCCTGCTCGGCCGGGCCTTGTTCCTGCGGCGAATTCCGGCCCGGAACGGCAGCCGGCCGGGGCCGGCCGGGTAACCCGGCCGTCGGACGAACCTTCCACCGATTCGCTCCGTTATGGCCAGTATGGCCACCGTCCGGGCGGGCGCCGCGCGGCAAGCGCCCCGCACGGTAAGCATGCCGGCATTGCCGGGGCGCCAGGGTGAAGGGCGCCAGGCGACCGTAGCGCCGTCGTGGCGGAGTTTCCGCTTCCGCACACGGGCCGGGACACCGCGAATGGCGTTCAAAGCGTCACGCAGTGTGTGTTGAGGCCGACGGCCGCCGTTCCCTCAACGGGGTTGACCTGGGTGTCGTTACGGTTGAGCCGGCGCAGGGGGGATATATTTGCAACAAGGGGAAGGGGGGTGCAGTAGTGGCCCAGAAAGTTTCGGTCACATATGCCTGTGACTACGACCAGAAAGAGATTCCGGAAGGCCAGCATCGGCTCCGGAGGTTCAGCATCGACGGCCGTGACTATGAGATCGACCTATGCCTGAAGCACAGCGAAAGGTTCGACGAGGCCGTCAGCCGGTATGCGTCGCACGCTCGTAAGTCTTCGGCGCGGGTACCCAGGGCAAAGCGGAGAACGGCAGCCCACCGTAAGCACAGCGCCGAGGTACGCGCCTGGGCGAAGGACAACGGGCTCGAGGTGAGCGAGCGCGGCCGCATTCCCGCCGAAGTGGTCAGCAAGTACGAGGCCACGCATCACTCTTAGGGCGCTGGCGGGCCATCGCCGTCCCGCGCCGGTGCCGACGGCGGGAGTAGTTGGGCGTCCGGGCGGCTGCCGCGCTGCGCGGCAGTTGCCCGGCGGCTGACGGCGGCGGCGAGTACCTGTGAGTTGGGCAGCGACATCACGCCGGTGTCGGTTTCCAGCCGGACGTAGGTGATGCCGATCTCCGTCACCGTGCCCTCGAGCTGCCCGCCGAGCGCCCCCGACCGCAGCATGATCGGGTCGCCGACGTTGAACGGGCGGGACAGCAGCAGCACGATGCCCGCGAACACGTTGCTGAGCGACTGCTGGGCGGCGATGCCGATCAGGATGGTGGTCAGCGCGCCGCCGACGATGAGCTGGCCGACCGGGATCTTGAACAGCGCCAGCGTGATGGTGATCGTGGTAACGGTGCCGACCAGCACGATGGAGTACCGGACGACCGCCGCGTGCGCCGATCCCATGACGGGCTGGAGGACCTGGCGCGCCTGGCCGGCCAGCCCCAGGACCGCGGCGAGCCCGAAGAGCAGGAAGGCGCCCGCGGCCGCCACGGCGGCTATCGACCTTCCCAGCTGCCCTGGTTCGAAGAAGTCGGGCAGCCGGTGGCCGACCGCGTAGGAAACGCACGCGGCGACGACGGCCAGGACCAGGGCGATGATGGCACGCCACGGCCGGGTCCGCTTCCTGACCTTGGCCACCTGCTCCGCCAGGTCAAGCTGACGCTGTTCTTGCAGGTCCACCGCGATCCTTCCCTGGGTGCCGGTCCTTGGCTCTCGGGCTCCTACGCTACCCAGGGCGGATATGCCAATCCCGGGGGCCGGTGGCCCCCGGGATCAGACTCCGGCGCCCGTCAGGACGTTTGCGGCGCGCCGAACGGCTTGCCGACCGGCAGCACCGGAGTGCCGCGCATGCCGTTGATCACGCCCGCCGCCGAGGTGTACCAGGCGACCGCGGCCGTCACCACGCCCACGTAGCCGCCGATCTTGACCACGTTGCTGTTGGCCGCGAAGTTGCCGATGAACAACAAGATCTCGGTCGCCTCCAGGGTAAGGAACACCCCGAACACCGCGATGTTCACCTGCGTGCTCCACAGCAGCATGTAGGTGTTGAAGATCGCGAACGCCAGCAAGATCCAGGCCACGTCCTTCTGCGCCGCCGCCGCGTGCGCGGCCGCCACCAGCGGGCTCGCCCCGGCGGGCGGCGGCGCGACCAGCAGCGCCCACAGCCCCAGCCCGATCCAGAACCCGCCGTAGGTGGAGAACGCCGTGGCGCCGAACACGTTGCGGTTACGGAACTCCCACATACCGGCCAGCAACTGGGCCAGGCCGCCGTAGGCGAACGCATAACCGAGCCAGGCGTCCCCGGTGGCCTTGGTCATCCAGTTGGCATTGGCCGCCGAGAGCAGGAATGTGGTCAGGGCAAAAGCGCCAAGCCCAAGAGGCGCCGGGTCCGCCGCCGGTGCCAGCATGAGAGGTCGTTCGACGTCGGTGGAAGTCAAGGGTTTCCTCCTGTCGAGGGGTGCGCCGGACGGGCCGCGGGCAGACCTGCGTGGCGGCTCGGCGGGCGGCGGGGAATTAACCGAAAGCAGCGATGGCCGCGACGTGAAGTCGAGCGCTGAGCGGCCAAGGAGCCCTTCCTTCGCCTTCACTGGTGACCCTGCGGGACCACGGGGAAGACCTGCCCTGAGGGTAACTCCGAAGGCAAAAGTTGGGGAGGCCCAGTTTTACCCAGAGCGAGACTGTTTTACGCTCAGTGAACAGGGTTTAATCACGGGGTGCCTGGCTGCCCGTCAGCACGCGGGACAGCCCCGCCCGGGTGGCGATCACGTAGAGCCGGTCCTGCCCGGTGAGCCGCAGGATGCCCGGCGGCGACCAGTCCACCGCGCCGCTGCCGGCCCGCAGCACGGCCAGGGCGCGCACCTGGCCGGTCTGGTGCACGTCCTCCACCCGCGTGCCGTCGAGATCCGAGCCGCGGCCCACCCTGACATCGGCGATGAGCAGCACGTGCCGGCCCACCGCGATCGTGCGCAGTACCTGGTGCTCGAGCATCGCGAGGGCGAACGAGGGGGCGGCCAGGTAGGGCACGCTGCGGGAGATCGTGTTGCCGATGCTGCGCTGCACCCGCCCGGCCAGGTCGTCGTCACCGAGCCGCAGCACGATCCGGATGTCGCTGGCAAGCGCGCGCGCGTGCAGCGCGGTCTCCAGGTTCACCGTGTCGCTGTTGGTGACCGAGACGAGCGCCTGGCAGGTGCTGATTCCCGCGGCGCGCAGCGTTTCCTCCCGGTCCGTCTCGCCGATCACGACCCGCAGCCCCAGGCGCCGGGCCAGGGCGATTCCGGCCGCGGTCTCACTCTTGTCCACGCAGGCGACGCTCACGCCCAGGTCGTGAAGCTGGCCCACGATCCTGGTGCCGACGTTCCCCAGCCCGACAACGATGACGTGGTCGCTGAGCGGGCGCTCGGTGCGCTGCACCGACCCGGTCAGCCGCGCGCCGACGATCACCGCGGTCACCACCGGGAGGAACGCCAGCCCGTCGAAGGTCAGGATCACCTGGGCCCACTTCTCCACCGACGGGTAGCGCGGATAGCTCACCGCGGCCCCGGCGGCGTCGAGGCCGGTCAGGTACGCGGAGTTCCCGAAGGAGAAACCGGCCGAGATGAACAGCATCACGAAGCCGACGACCAGGAAGGTGAACAGGATGGCGAAGGCCAGGCCGAGCTTGTTCCAGAACAGGTCCCTGGCCAGGCCGGCGGCGGCGCGCACCGGATGCCTGCGCTGCCTGGCGAGCGGGTTGCGCGCGGTACCGTCCGCTATCGCGAGGACAAGGTCGGCGTCCGCGGTGTCCGGCGGCAGCAGCCCCGGCGACACCGGATCCTGGGTCATCGCCAGCGCGCACAGGGTGCTGCGCGGATGGACGTCCGTGCGCCTGGCCACGTACAGGGTGCGCCCGGCCACCCTGATGTGGCTCGGCGCGGGCTCGCCGAGGGCCGCCGCCACGAACGAGGGGGCGGACATCGAGGAACCGGAAAGGACCGCGCAGTCGCGGAGGAAGGTCTCGATGCGCTCGCCCAGGCTGGTATTGAAGATGGCCATCACCAGGCGCAGGTCCGGGTTGATCTCCTGTGCCCGCAGCGCCGCGTGGAAGTTGCCGAGGTCGTCCTGGCGGAGCAGGGCGAGAGAGCGCGCCGACTGCACCCCGGCGGCGGTGAAGGCGCCGGCGTCAAGCTCGGCCCGCTCGATGATCCGCACCCTGGGCATCCGGGCGATCCGCGGCCCCTGGCCGGCCTCCCGCGACCGGAGCAGGACCGTGACCTCCTCGCCGTAGGTGGTGGTCAGTTCCTCCACAACGCGGGCCGCGAGAGGGTCATCGCCGCACACGACAAGATGGTCGCGGCGGGCCGCGAGCCGGGGGACGGGGGGCACGGCGTGATCCTAACCGGGCAACGCGGGCCGCAGCGGGCGAACCCGGACGGATCGTCCGCCCGCCCCGGCCCGCCGGGCCGGGGCGGGCCAGAGATCAGGGGGATGCGATGCGGTTGAGCTGCGGCGGGAGGCGGCCCGCCGCGGCGCTGTCGAGCAGGAACAGGGTCCGCTGCCTGCCCCGGGCCCCGGCCGCGGGCACCTGGACCGGGCCCACGTCGGACAGGGCGAGCCGGACCGCGCCGGCCTTCTCTTTGCCGGAGGCCAGCACCCACACCTCCCGCGCGTTCTGGATCGACGGCAGGGTGAGCGTGAGCCGGGTGGGCGGCGGCTTCGGTGCGCCCCGGACCGCGACCACGCTCCGGTCGTCGTAGAGCGCGGGCATGCCGGGGAACAGGGATGCCACGTGGCCTTCCGGGCCGATGCCGAGCAGCAGGACGTCGAACGCGGGCACCGGGCCGTGGTCCTCGGGCTGTGCGGCCTCTCGCAGCCAGTCCGCGTACCTGGCCGCGGCGGCCTCGGGGTCGGGGCCGTCCGGGCCGTCGGTCCCGGGCATCCGGTGCACCCGCCGCGGGTCCATGTCGAGGTAACGCAGCAGGGCCTGCTCCGCGCCGGCCTCGTTGCGCTCCGGGTCGCCGCTGGGCAGGAACCGCTCGTCGCCCCACCAGATGTCCAGCCGGTGCCAGTCCACCGCGTCCCGGGCCGGCGCGGCGGCCAGCTCGGCGAGCACGGCGGTGCCGATCCCGCCGCCGGTGAGCACGAGCGATGCGGTGCCCGCGGCGGCCTGGGCGTCCACGAGCCTGGTGACGAGCCGCGCCGCGATCGCTTTGGCGAGCAGATCAGCGTCGTGGTGAACAAGTACCTCGGGCGGGCTCATCGCTGCGCCTTAGAGCGCCGGGGGAACGAGCTGCGGCCGGAACTGGCCGAGGGTGTCGGCGTAGACGTCGTCCGGGTCGAGCCGGCGCAGCTCCTCTTCCAGCAGCTCGGTCGCGTCCCGGCGGTGCAGCGCCACCCGGCGCTCGGGCTGCCCGGGGCGGCTCAAGTGCGCGATCCGCCCGTCGGGCCTGCTGATCGTGATCTCGCCGTCGGTGGTGGCGAACGTGACCTCGGTGATACCCGGCCCGGCCGACGCCTCGACCAGCACCGGTACGCCGTACGCGTCCGCCAGCCAGGCCGCGATCAGCTCGGCGGTCGGGTTGCCCGGCTCGGCGCTGACGGTACCGCCGACCACCGGCCCGGACGGCTGGTCCATCGTGGCCGCCAGCAACGACCGCCACGGCGTCGCCCGGGTCCAGCTCAGGTCGGTGTCCCCGGGCTGGTACCCGGCCGCGAGCGTGGTGAGGACTCCGTGGGGCGCGTCGGTCGACGCGGCGTCGGTGATCCGCCGCTGGGCCAGCGCGCCCAGCGGCTCCTCGGCCGGCACGGTCGGCGGTGTGCCCGGCCACCAGGTGACGACCGGCGTGTCGGGCAGCAGCAGCGGCGCGATCACCGAGTCCGCGTGCTGTCCGAGCGGCCCGTACATGCGCAGCAGCACCGTCTCGCCCGGGCTGGTCTCGCCCACCCGGATCTCGGCGTCCAGCCGCGACCGGTCCCGGGGGCGCCGGATGATGACCACGAGGATCCGGCACGGGTGCTGGCGCGCCGCCGCGGCCGCCGCCCGGACGGCGTCGTACTGCTCAACCTCGTCCGTCACGATGACCAGCGTGAGGACCATGCCGCTGGCCACGCCGCCGAGGCGGAGCCGCGCCTGGCGGAGCGCATCGTGGATCGCGCCGGTGGTGGTCTCGGTCAGATCGATCGTCATGTCAGAGCCTCCGCCATACCCGGCCGTCCCTGGCCATCAGCGCGTCCGCGCCCGGCGGGCCGGCCGCCCCGGCCGGGTACTGTTCCGGCTTGCCATGTTTCGCCCAGAAGTCCTCGACCGGGTCGAGCACCTCCCAGGAAAGCTCGACCTCCTGGTGCCGGGGGAACAGCGGCGGGTCGCCGATGAGCACGTCGAGCAGCAGCCGCTCGTAGGCTTCCGGGCTGTTCTCGGTGAACGACTCGCCGTAGGCGAAGTCCATGTTCACGTCCCGGACCTCCATCGCGGATCCGGGCACCTTCGAGCCGAACCTGACGGTCACGCCCTCGTCCGGCTGCACCCTGATCACCAGCGCGTTCTGGCCGAGCTCCTTGGTGTCGGTGGCGCTGAACGGCAGGTGCGGCGCCCGCTGGAACAGCAGCGCTATCTCCGTCATCCGGCGCGGCAGCCGCTTGCCGGTGCGCAGGTAGAACGGGACACCCGCCCACCGCCGGGTGTCCACGCCCAGCTTCAGCGCGGCGTAGGTCTCGGTGTGCGAGTCGGGCGCGATCCCCTCCTCCTCCAGGAAGCCGGGCACCTCGATGCCGCCCTGCCAGCCCGCCGCGTACTGCCCGCGGGCGGTCCCGGTGGCGAGGTCATCGGGCAGCCGGAGCGCCGACAGGATCTTCTCCTTCTCCGCCCGCAGCGAGGCGGCGTCGAAGGAAACCGGCTCCTCCATCGCGGTCAGCGCCAGCAACTGCATCAGGTGGTTCTGGATCACGTCACGGGCCGCGCCGATCCCGTCGTAGTACCCGGCCCGGCCGCCGATGCCGATGTCCTCGGCCATGGTGATCTGCACGTGGTCGACGTAGCCGCGGTTCCAGATCGGCTCGTACATGGTGTTGGCGAACCGCAGCGCCAGGATGTTCTGGACCGTTTCCTTGCCGAGGTAGTGGTCGATGCGGAACACCGCGTCCGAGCCGAACACCGAGTTCACGATCTCGTTCAGCTCCCGCGCGCTGGCCAGGTCGTGGCCGAACGGCTTCTCGATCACCACCCGCCGCCACGGCTTGGTGCCGTCAGGCCGCTCCGGCGGGTCCGCCAGGCCGGCCCGCTTGAGCTGCGCCACCACGGTGGGGAAGAACTTCGGCGGGACCGACAGGTAGAAGGCGTAGTTGCCGCCGGTGCCGCGCTCGACGTCAAGCTCCGCCACGGTCTGGGCGAGCCGGTCGAACGCCGCGTCGTCGGCGAACTCGCCGGGCACGAACCTGATGCCCTCGGACAGCTGCTGCCAGACCGCGTCGTTGAACGGGGTACGCGCGTGTTCCTTGACCGCATCGTGCGTGACCTGCGCGAAGTCCTCGTTCTCCCAGTCCCGGCGGGCGAACCCGACCAGGGAGAAGCCCGGCGGCAGCAGCCCGCGGTTGGCCAGGTCGTAGACGGCCGGCATCAGCTTCTTGCGGGACAGGTCGCCGGTGACCCCGAACAAGACAAGCACGCACGGGCCGGCCACCCTCGGGATGCGCCGGTCCCTAGGGTCGCGCAGCGGGTTAGACATGCTCACCGGGTGGCTCCGTTCATACTGGGTTCATACTGGCGCGGGCCGAGTTCGCCGCCGGCCATGGTCACGCGCGCCCCATCTCCGTCTCGATCGTCTCCAGCAGCTCCTGCCACGAGGCGGCGAACTTCGTCACGCCCTCGTCCTCGAGGACGGTGACCACGTCGTCGTAGCTGATGCCGAGGACGGCCAGGTCGTCGAAGACCTTCCTGGACTGCTCGTAGGTGCCCCGGATGGTGTCGCCGCGGATGTGGCCGTGGTCGGCCACGGCCATGATCGTCGCCTCCGGCATCGTGTTCACGATCCCGGGCGCCACCAGATCCACCACGTACATCGTGTCCGGGTAGGCCGGGTCCTTGGTGCTGGTCGAGGCCCACAGCGGGCGCTGTGGCCGGGCCCCGGCGGCGTGCAGCGCCCGCCAGCGTTCGGTCGCGAACCTGTTCTCGTACAGCTCGTAGGCGAGCCGGGTGTTGGCGAGCGCGGCCTTGCCGCGCAGCTCCGCCGCCTCCGGGGTGCCGATCTTGTCGAGCCTGCGGTCCACCTCGGTGTCCACCCGGCTGACGAAGAACGACGCCACGGACGCGATCGAGCCCACGTCGTGGCCGGCCTGGCCGGCCTGCTCCAGGCCGGCGAAGAAGGCGTCGATGACCTCGCCGTAGCGCTCCAGCGAGAAGATCAGCGTCACGTTCACGCTGATGCCCTCCGCCAGGCACTGGGTGATCGCCGGCAGCCCGGCGCGGGTGGCCGGGATCTTGATGAACAGGTTGGGCCGGTCAACCAGCCACCACAGGGCGCGGGCCTCGGCCACGGTCTTGGCGGTGTCCCCGGCCAGCCGGGGGTCCACCTCGAGGGATACCCTGCCGTCCAGCCCGCCGGTCGCGTCGTGTACCGGCCGGAGCACGTCGCAGGCCCACCGGACGTCGAAGGCGGTGATGTCGCGCGACGCCTCGCCGACGCTGACCGCGCGCAGGCCCAGGTCCCTTATCTGGTCGCGGTAGTCGGTGCCGTGGCTGAGCGCGTGGTCGAAGATCGTCGGGTTGGACGTGACGCCGACCACGTGCCGGTCACGAATCAGGCCGGCCAGGTTGCCGCTGGTCAGCCGCGCCCGGCTGATGTCGTCCAGCCAGATCGCCACCCCGGCGGCGGAAAGCTCGGCGAGGGGGTCGGGATGTGAAGTCATGACAGTTGTGCTCCTTAGTGGCCTGGGATGCTTAGCGCACCCGTATCCCTTCCCGCCTTCGCCAGGCTCGACCGCGCGGCGGCCGCCACCTTGTCCGCGGTCAGCCCGAAATGCAGGTAGAGATCCTGGTAGGCGGCCGAGGCGCCGTAGTGCTCCAGGCTGACCGACTCGCCCGCGTCGCCGGTGAAGGCCCGCCAGCCCTGGGCGATGCCCGCCTCGATGCTGACCCGGGCCCGCACCCGCGGCGGCAGCACCTCCTCCCGGTAACCGAGCGTCCTGCGCGGTGAACCATTCCACGCACGGCATCGAGACCACCCGCGCGCCGATGCCTTCGGCCGCGAGCTGGTCCCGCGCCGCGAGCGCTATCTGCACCTCGCTGCCGGTGCCGATGATGATGACCGCCGGGTCCCCGCCGGGGGCCTCGGCGAGGACGTACCCGCCGCGGGCGGTGCCCTCGGCGCTGGCGTGGCCGTCGCCGGCGCGCGCGCTCTCCGGGCTGGCGCTGCGATCGAGCACCGGCAGGCTCTGCCTGCTCAGGGCCAGCGCGGCCGGCCGGTCGGTGTGCTCGAGGATGGTGCGCCAGGCCACCACGGTCTCGTTCGCGTCGGCGGGCCGGACCACGTCGAGGCCGGGGATGGCCCGCAGCGCCCACAGGTGCTCGACCGGCTGGTGGGTCGGCCCGTCCTCGCCGAGCCCGATCGAGTCGTGCGTCCAGACGTAGGTAACGGGCAGCCGCATCAGGGCGGCCAGCCGGACCGCGGGCCGCATGTAGTCGCTGAACACCAGGAACGTGCCGCCGTAGGGGCGGGTCAGCCCGCTCAGGGCTATCCCGTTGCAGATGGACCCCATGGCGTGCTCGCGGATGCCGAAGTGCAGGGTGCGGCCGAAGCGGTTGCCGGGGTACACCCGGGTCTGGTGCTCGGCCGGGATGAAGGACGGCTCGCCCTTCATCGTCGTGTCGTTGCTGCCGGCCAGGTCGGCCGAGCCGCCCCACAGCTCGGGCAGCACCCCGGCGAGCGCGTTGAGAACCGCGCCGGAGGCCCGCCTCGTGGCGGTGCCCTTGGCATCGGCCGGGAAGTCGGGCAGGACCGATGTCCAGCCCTCGGGCAGGCGCCGCGCCGACAGCCGGTCGAGCAGCGCCGCGCGGTCCGGGTTGCGCTCCTGCCAGGCGGCGAAGGACTCCTCCCAGTCGGCGTGCAGCCGCTTGCCCCGGTCGGCGACCTTGCGGGCGTGGGCGACGGCCTCGTCCTCGGTGGGGAACGAGACGCCCGGGTCGAAGCCGAGGATGCGCTTGGTCTTGGCCACCTCTTCCGCGCCGAGCGCGGCCCCGTGCGCCTCGCCGGTGTTCTGCGCGTCCGGGGCCGGCCAGGCGATGATCGTGCGCAGGGCGATGAACGACGGCTGCACGGTGTTGTTCCTGGCGTTCTCGAACGCATCGGCCAGGGTCGCGACGTCCTCGTGGTAGCCCTCGGCCGTCCGCCAGCTGACCCGCTGCACGTGCCAGCCGTAGGCCTCGTAACGGGCGGCGACGTCTTCGGACTTGGCGATGTTCGTGTCGTCCTCGATCGAGATCGAGTTGTCGTCGTAGAGGACGATGAGGTTGCCCAGGTCCTGGTGGGCCGCCAGCGAGGAGACCTCGTGGGAGATGCCCTCCTCGATGTCGCCGTCGGAGGCGAACACGTAGACATGGTGGTCGAAGGGGCTGGTTCCGGGCGGCGCGTCCGGGTCGAGCAGGCCGCGCTCGCGGCGGGCGGCCATCGCCATGCCGACCGCGTTGCCGAGCCCCTGCCCGAGCGGCCCGGTGGTGGTCTCCACCCCGGGGGTGAGCCCGTGCTCGGGATGGCCGGGGGTGCGGCTGCCCCAGGTCCGGTACCGCTCGAGGTCGTCCAGGGTCAGCCCGTACCCGGACAGGTAGAGCTGGATGTAGAGGGTGAGGCTGGAGTGCCCGCAGGACAGCGCGAACCTGTCTCTGCCCAGCCACTGCGGGTCGGCCGGGTCGTGCCGCAGGATCCGCTGGAAGAGCAGGTAGGCGGCGGGGGCCAGGCTCATGGCGGTGCCTGGATGCCCGTTCCCGGCCTGCTGGACCGCGTCCATCGCGAGCACCCGGACGAGGTCGACGGTCCGCTGATCGGCAGGCGTCCAGTCCAGGCCGTCGTAGGGCGAGTTCATCACGGCTCTCGCTCACCGCTCCTCTCCAAGCGCGGGCGGGCCGGCCGGGGCCGTGGCCGCCTGGATCCGTTGCTTCTTCGACCCTATCGGGCAGCCCAGCCGGCCACTTCACCCGTAGGTGCGATCCGCCGGGGGCTACGCTCGCAGCGACGACACCGGGCGCCCGGGTGGGATCCCGGGCCGAATCCGACGCTGACTGGTGCCCATGACGATCTCCCGGCCACGGCCCAACCCACGCGCGGTGATCGAGGGCAGCGCGCCGGGCCGGCCGGGCACCGGCATCGTCGCCGGCGTGATCGTGGGCCTCGGCTGCGCGCTGCTGGCGCTGGGGGTGGACCTGGCCCAGAGCCTGGAGGGCCCGCGGCACAGCGTGGCGCCGTTCCTCGTCGCGGTGCCGCTGGCGCTGGTCCCCGTGCCGTTGCTCATCGGTGTGGTTCTGCTGCTCGACCGGCTGGAGCCCGAGCCCCGCGGCAACCTGGTGTTCGCGTTCGCCTGGGGGGCAGGCATCGCCGCCCTGCTTGCCGGGGTGATCAACACCGCTGGCCTGGTCTTCGTCACCCAGCCCGAGCTGGGCAAGACCACCGGCGAGTACGTGTCCGCCACGTTCGGCGCCCCGGTGGTGGAGGAGTCCCTCAAGGCCGGCGTCCTGCTGTGGCTGCTCTGGCGGCGCCGGCAGGAGTTCGACGGGCCCACCGACGGCATCATCTACGCCGCCATGGTCGGCCTCGGCTTCGCCATGATCGAGAACGTCGGCTACTACATCTCCGCGGCGGTGCGCCCGGACGTGGGCGGGGTGTCACTGCTCGGCCTCACGTTCGTGTTCCGCGGCCTCGTCGCGCCGCTCGCGCACCCGATGTTCACGTCCATGACCGGGATCGGGGCCGCCTACGCGGCCACCCACCGGCGCGGCGGGTGGGCGGTCGGCGTGGGCCTGCTCGGCGCGATGATCCTGCACGGCCTGTGGAACGGGCTGACCGCCTCCGGCGCGGCCGGGCTGGTGCTCGCCTACGGCCTGCTGGCCTGTGTGCTCGCGGCCCTGATCGCGGTGGTGGTCGCGGACCGGCGCAGGACCGTCCGGCTGATCCGCCGGTTCCTGCCCGCCTACCAGGCCGACGGCCTGATCACCGAGGCGGAGCTGCAGATGCTCTGCACGCTGCGGGAACGCCGGGCGGCCAGGGTCTGGGCCCGCCGGGTGGGCGGGCGCACCGCGGCCCGGGCCATGACCGACTACCAGCTCGCCGCGACCGAGCTTGCCCTCGCCCACCAGCGGGCGGAGCGCGGGACGATCGCGGCGGCCGGGTTCGACGAGCGCAGGCGCGCGCTGGCCGGGGTGATGGCCTCGGCGCGCGCGGTGGTCAGCCGGTACTACCCAGGAGCTGCCCGTACTCCGGCGGTCTAACGTGCGGCGGCGGGCTCCGCGGGCTCGACCGGTACGTGGACGCCGGGCTCCCCGGCCTGCGGTGCACCGCCGAGGGTGACCGGGCCCCGGTCCCGGAGGGTGAACACCAGGCGCAGCGCCGCTATCCAGATCAGCACGGAGCCGCAGACGTGAACCCAGACCAGGCCGGCCGGCAGCCCGGTGAAGTACTGGGTGTAGCCGATCACGCCCTGGAGGCCGATGAGGCCGAGCACCACCCAGCCCAGCCGGACCGCGGGCGCCGGGGCGTTGCTGAACCGCAGGCCCACCGCGAGCCAGATGGCGGAGGCGCCGAGGAACCAGCCGATGTCGGCGTGCAGTTGCGTCACGCCCTCCAGTGGCAGGTGGAACCGGGGCACCGCGCCGGCGCCGGCCAGCGGCCCGGTCCCGGTCACCACGGTCCCGGCGGCCAGCATCAGGGCCACGACGGCGAGCTGGGCGTAGGCCATCAGCCGCAGGTCGGCCCTGACCAGGGACCTGGCCGGACCGGTGCCCTCGGTGCACCGCACCCACAGCACCACCGCGGCGGCCACGACCGCGCTCGACGCGAGGAAGTGCAGCGCGACCGCGGCCGGGTTGAGCTTGGTCAGCACGACGATGCCGCCGAGCACCGCCTGGGCGAATATCCCGGCCGGCTGGACGGCGGCGAGCCAGACCAGGTCCCGCCGCCGGTGGCCGCCCGGGCGGAACCGCCAGGCGGCGACGAACACTCCCACGGCGATCACCGTGACGGCCACGGTGACCATCCGGTTGCCGAATTCGATCCAGGTGTGGAACATCGGGTCGCCCCGCGAGTGCGCGGCGACCAGGCTGCTGCGGGTGCACTGCGGCCAGTCGGGGCAGCCGAGGCCCGACTCGCTCAGCCGGACCGCCGCCCCGGTCGCGATGATCCCCGCCGTGGTGATCACTCCGGCCAGGGCAATCCGCCGCATGGCCACCGGGGTGGGGTTGAGCAGCACGTCGGCCCAGCGCCTGGCGCGCGCCGCGGCGGGGCCGCCACCCGCGGGGGCCATGGCCACAGCGTCCCCCTGGCTGCGGTGATCCTTCTGTCCTGCCGGCACGCACCCATGGTAGGAGCGGCCCGCCCGGTTCGCACGCAGAGCGCCCGGTAAGGGCGCCGGAACTCCTCAGGCCTCGGGGGCCTGGAGCTCGCGGGCGCCGCGCGCGGCGCCCGCGCAGGCGACCGTGACGCAGCCGATCGCGAGCCACTCCCGCAGGCCGAGCGCCTGGCTGAGGAGAACCAGGCCGACCAGCGCCGCGGCGGCCGGTTCCAGGCTCATCCAGATGCCGAAGACCCGGGCCGGGATCCGCCGCAGGGCCTCCATCTCGAGCGAGTAAGGGATGATCGACGACAGCAGCGCGATGCCCAGCCCGGTGGCCAGGATGCCCGGCCGCAGCAGCGCCCCGCGCCCGGCCGCCACGCCCACCGGGGTGATCGCGATTCCGGCGACCACCATGGCGATCGCGAGCCCGGACGAACCTTCAAACCGCTGCCCGGTGGCCCGGCTCAGCAGGATGTAGGCGGCCCAGGCCAGGCCCGAGAGCAGGCCGAACGCCAGGCCCTCCAGGGCCTGCCCGGAGCCGGCCGCGGCATGCCCGGCGGCGCCGGTGTGCGTCAGGGCGAGGTGGCCGCGGGCGAGCAGCGCCACGCCGGCGCCGGCCAGCGCGACCCAGAGCAGGTCGACTGCCCGCCGGGAGGACACCACCGCCAGCCCGAGCGGGCCGAGGAACTCGATCGTGACCGAGATCCCGAGCGGGATCCGGGCGAACGACTGGTAGATCGAGTAGTTCATGATGGCGAGCGTCAGGCCGAAGGCCACGACCACGGCCGCGTCCCGCCAGGCGTGCCGGCGCAGCACGCCGGACACGGCGTTCCGCAGCGCCCGGGCCCCGATGAGGACCATCACGACGGCCGAGAGCCACAGCCGCACCGCGGTGACGGCCGCGGGCGGGATCTCCGCGAACAGCCGGGCCGCGAGCCCGGCGCCGAACTGGACCGAGAAGATGCCGAACACGACCAGCACCGACGGCGGCACGGCGCGCCACACCACGGGACCGGCCGCCCGCTGGTGACCGCTTACTCCCACCGGAACAGCCGCGCGGCCAGCGTGATCGTGATGACCGCCCAGACCGCCAGCACCGCCAGGTCCCGCAGCGGCAGCCCGTGCCCGTACTGGAGCACCTTGTGCAGCCCGTCGGACAGCGCCCCCGACGGCAGCAGGGTGAGCGCCCCCTGCGCGGACCCGAACTTCGCCAGCGGGAAGATGATGCCGCCGAGCCCCAGCAGCACCAGGTAGACCAGGTTGGCCAGGGCCAGCGTGGCCTCGGCGCGCAGCGTCCCGGCCAGCAGCAGCGCCAGGCCGCTGAACGCCGCCGTGCCCAGCAGCACGAGCAGGGCCACCGAGACGGCGGCGGCCGGCCCGCCGCGCGGCTGCCACCCCAGCGCCAGGCCCACCGCGATGAGGATCACCGTCTGGGCCAGCTCGACGCCGATCACCGTGACCGTCTTCGCCCCGATCAGCCCGCCGCGGGACAGCGGGGTGGACCCGAGCCGCTTCAGCACGCCGTACCGGCGCTCGAACCCGGTGGCGATGGCCTGGCTGGTGAAGGCCGTCGACAGCACCGCGAGCGCGATCATGCCCGGTACCAGGAAGTTGACCGGATGCTTGGTCTCCCCGCTGACCAGGTGGTGGTCCAGGCTGAACGCGACGAGCAGGAGCACCGGGACGACGAGCGTGAGCAGCAGCTGTTCCCCGTTGCGGACCAGCATCCTGGATTCGAGGCCGGCCTGCGCCATGATCATCTTCGCCCGGGGCGCGGCGCCGGGCGCGGGGGCGGGCCACCCGGCCGCCGCAGCTGTGCTCTTCCCGCCCCCGTGCTCTTCTGATCCCGCCCCCGCGCTCTGCTTTCCCCGCCCCCGCGCTTCGCGCCCGCCCCCGTCCGGCGCCCGCCCCCGTCCTGCGCCCGCCCCCTCCTGCGGTGCCTGGCTCGCGATGTCGCTCATGAGCGCAGCTCCCGGCCGGTCAGCTCCAGGAACACGTCCTCCAGGGTGCGGCTTTCGATCCTGAGCTCCTGGGCGAGCACGCCGTGCTCGGCACACCAGGCGGTCACGGCCGCGACCAGCCGCGGGTCCACCCGGTTCTGCACCTCGACCAGGTAGTGCCCGGCGGGCGACTCCTTCGCCGTGCTGCCCACCGGCAGCGCGGCGACCAGCGCGTCGGTGTCCAGGCCCGCCTCGGCCCGGAAGCGGACCTGCCCGGCGGTGCCGGTCAGGTCGGCCGGGGTCCCCTCGGCGACCATGCACCCGTGGTCGACGACCGCCACGCGGTCGGCGAGCCGCTCGGCCTCCTCCATGTGATGCGTGGTAAGGATCACGCTGGCCCCGGTGGCACGCAGGCCCTCGATCAGCGCCCAGGTGGCGTGCCGCGCCTGCGGATCCAGCCCGGCCGTGGGCTCGTCGAGGAACAGTAGCTCCGGCCGGCCGATCACCGCGGCGGCGAGCGAGACCCGCTGCTGCTGGCCCCCGGACAGCCGCTTGAGCGGGGTCCGCGCGGAGCCCGCCAGCCCCAGCCGGTCCAGCAGCCAGGCCGGGTCCAGCGGGTGAGCGTGGAAGGCGGCCAGCACCGCCAGGTACTCGCCGGGCCTGGCGGCGGGCGGGATGCCGCCGGACTGGAGCATCACCCCGACCCGGGGCCGCAGCGAGCGGGCGTCCGCGACCGGATCCTGGCCGAGGACCGCGACCGTGCCCGCGTCCGGGCGGCGGTATCCCTCGCAGATCTCGATCGTGGTGGTCTTGCCCGCGCCGTTCGGGCCGAGCACCGCGGTCACCGTGCCGCGCGCCGCGGACAGGCTGAGCCCGTCCACCGCGGTCGTGTGCCCGTACCGCTTGACGAGATCGTGGATCTCGACAGCGGGGGTATCACTCACGCTGGCGAGTGTAGAGGCTGTGTCTGGGGAGCCGCTGAGCGCACGGCCGCGATCAGCGGGCGGCGGCCGCGGCGACCAGCGCCGCCATCAGCCGCCGGTCCGTGCTGGCCTCGGGGTGCCACTGCACGCCGAGCACGAACGGGTCCCCGCCGCCGCCCAGCTCCACCGCCTCGACCACGCCGTCCTGGGCCCAGGCGGCGGCGACCAGGCCGTCGCCGAGCGCCTCGACCGCCTGGTGATGCGCGGTCGGCACGTCGAGGGGCGCGCCGTCGGCGCCCAGGATGCCCGCGAGGCGGGTGCCGGCGCCGACCCGGACCGGGTGCGACCCGAACGTGCCCGGCTGCGGGGCGTGCCCGGCCTCCTCGGGGAGGTGCTGGCGCAGCGTCCCGCCGCGGGCCACGTTCAGCAGCTGCATGCCCCGGCAGACGCCGAGAACCGGCAGCCCGGCGCCCAGCGCCGCATCGAGCAGCTCCAGCTCGGCGGCGTCCCGCGGCTCGCTCACCCGGGTCGTGCGCGGGTGAGCCGGTTCCCCGTACCTGGCGGGGTGGATGTCGCCGCCACCGGTGAGGATCAGCCCGTCCAGCCGGCCCACCGCGGCCGCCACCCCCGGCAGCGGCGGCAGCAGCACCGGGACCCCGCCCGCCGCGGCAACCTGCCGCACGTAGCTGTCCGGCAGCAGCACCGCGGGCGCCTTCCAGACGGCCCACTGCGCGGGCTCGCTGTACGCGGTGAGCCCGATCACCGGTGCGGTCAGCAATTCATTGCCTCCCTCGCGGGACGTCGTGCCGGAGGCGCGCCAGCAAGCGGCGCGCTGGCTTCGGGAGGCTGGTCGTTGCCACACGGATTGCCGCAGCGCACCTCATAGCGGCGTTACGTAGGCGCCGGAGATACCGCCGTCGACCAGGAACGTCGACGCGGTGACGAACGACGCGTCGTCGCTGGCCAGGAACGCGACCGCGGCGGCGATCTCGCCGGCCTCGCCGAACCGGCCCATCGGCACGTGGACCAGCCGCCGCTGCGCCCGCTCCGGGTCCGCGGCGAACAGTTCCTGGAGCAGCGGGGTGTTGATCGGCCCCGGGCAGAGCGCGTTCACCCGGATCTTCTCCCGCGCGAACTGCACCCCGAGCTCCCGGCTCATCGCGAGCACGCCGCCCTTGGACGCGGTGTAGGAGATCTGTGAGGTCGCCGCGCCGAGGACCGCGACGAACGAGGCGGTGTTGATGATCGAGCCGCCACCCTGCCGCTGCATGTGCGGGATGACGTGCTTGCAGCACAGGTAGACCGAGGTGAGGTTGACGTCCTGGACGCGCCGCCAGGCGTCCAGGCCGGTGGTCAGGATCGAGTCGTCCTCGGGCGGGGAGATGCCTGCGTTGTTGAAGGCGACGTCGATGCGCCCGAACTCGCGCGCCGCGGCCTCGTAGACCCCGCGCACGTTGTCCTCGCTGGTCACGTCCGCCTGGACGAACAGGCCGCCAACCTCCTCGGCGGCGGCCTTGCCGGTCTCGCCGTCGATGTCGACCGCGACGATCTTGGCTCCTTCGGCGGCGAGCCTGCGCACGCTGGCCAGCCCGATGCCACTTCCGGCCCCGGTGATCACGGCGACCCGGTCCAGCAGGCGTTGCATAAGGGCGCTCCTTCGGTGTTCGGCGGCCGCCAGGCCGTCAGGTTGCGGCGGAAACCGGCTGCTCCTCGGTGGCTGGCTGCCACGGGATTGGCGTAAAGCACCGTCACGGGTCGGTGGCGATGAAGACGTTCTTGGTCTCGGTAAAGGCGTCCAGGGCGTCCGGGCCCAGCTCGCGCCCGAGCCCGGACTGCTTGAACCCGCCGAACGGCGTCCAGTACCGGACCGAGGAATGCGAGTTGACCGACAGCGCGCCGGTCTCGATCGCCCGCGACACCCGGATCGCCCGGCCCACGTCCCGGGTCCACAGCGAGCCGGACAGCCCGTACGGCGTGTCGTTGGCCAGCGCCACCGCGTCCGCCTCGTCGTCGAACGGGACCACGGCGACCACCGGGCCGAACACCTCCTCGGTGTAGGCCGGATCGTCCATCCGCACCGGGGCCAGCACGGTGGGCGGGTACCAGTACCCGGCGCCCTGCGGCGCGCTGCCCCGGAACGCCACCGGTGCGCCGTCCGGCACGTAGGAGGCCACCCGGGCCCGGTGCTCGGCCGAGATCAGCGGCCCCATCTCGGTGCCCGGGCTGGCCGGGTCGCCGACCGCGACCGCCTTGACCGCGGGCTCGAACAGCTCGAGGAACCGGTCGTAGACGCTGCGCTGGACCAGGATCCGGGACCGGGCGCAGCAGTCCTGGCCGGCGTTGTCGAACGCGGCGACCGGGGCGGTGGCCGCGGCCCGTTCCAGGTCGCAGTCGGCGAACACGATGTTGGCGCTCTTGCCGCCCAGCTCCATCGTGAGCCGCTTCACCTGCCGGGCGCAGCCGGCCATGATCTGCCGGCCCACCTCGGTGGAGCCGGTGAAGACGATCTTGCGCACGTCCGGGTGGTCGACCAGGCGCTGGCCCACCACCGAACCCTTGCCGGGCAGTACCTGGAACACGCCCTCGGGCAGCCCTGCCGCCAGGGCGAGCTCGGCGATCCTGATCGCGGTCAGCGGCGTCCGCTCGGCCGGCTTGGCGATCACGGGGTTGCCCGCGGCCAGCGCGGGCGCCAGGCCCCAGCCCAGGATCGGCATGGGGAAGTTCCACGGCACGATCAGGCCGACCACGCCGACGGGCTCGTGGAACGTGACGTCCAGGCCGCCGGGCACCGGGATCTGCTTGCCGCACAGCCGCTCCGGCGCGGCGGAGTAGTAGCGCAGCACGTCGCGGATGTTGCCGGCCTCCCAGCGGGCCTGCCCGGCCGGGTGCCCCGAGCCGGCCACCTCCAGCGCGGCCAGCTCCTCGAGGTGCGCGTCGACCACGTCGGCGAACGAGCGGAGCAGCGCCGCGCGCTCGCCGGGGGCCACGTTCCGCCAGGCCGCCTGCGCGCCCACCGCGCGCGCTATCGCGGCGTCCGCCGCCTCGGCCGAGGTCGGCTCGATCTCGGCGACCGGTTGTTCGGTGGCGGGGTTCAGCACGGTGAATGCGGGCATCGTCGCTCGCTGCCTCCTGGTTGGGTTACATCCGCTCGAAGCTGCGCAGCAGCTCCCAGTCGGTGACCGCGGCGTCGAACGCGGCCAGCTCCACCTTCGCGCCGTTGGCGTAATGCTCGACGACGTCGGTGCCGAACGCCTTGCGGGCAAGCTCGCTGTTCTCCCAGGCGTCCAGCGCGTCGCGCAGCGTGGACGGCACCCGCGGGCCGGGGCCCGAGTAGGCGTTGCCGTCCATCCCCGGCTCCAGCGGCAGCTCCCGCTCGATCCCGTCCAGGCCCGCGGCGATCATGGCGGCGATCGCCAGGTAGGGGTTGACGTCGCCGCCGGGCACCCGGTTCTCCGGGCGCAGCGAGTGCCCGTGCCCGACCAGGCGGTAGGCGCAGGTCCTGTTGTCCACGCCCCAGCGCACCGCGGTGGGGGCGAAGCTGCCCGGCACGTAGCGCTTGTAGGAGTTGACGTTCGGGGCGTGGAACAAGATGAGCTCGCGCAGCCCGGCGAGCTGCCCGGCCAGGAAGTGCTCGCCGGCGGGGGACAGGCCGAACGGGCGGTCCCCGGCCAGCACCGGGCTGCCCGCCTCGTCGCGCAGCGACAGGTGGATGTGGCACGAGTTGCCCTCGCGGGCGTTCGGCTTGGCCATGAACGTGAGGCTCATGCCGTCCTGCGCCGCGATCTCCTTGGCCCCGGTCTTGTAGATCGAGTGGTTGTCGCAGGTGGTCACGGCGTCGGCGTAGCGGAACGCGATCTCGTGCTGGCCGAGGTTGCACTCGCCCTTGGACGACTCGACGTACAGCCCGGCGCCGGTCATGCCCAGGCGGATCCGGCGCATCAGCGGCTCGACGCGCCCGGTGCCCAGGATCGAGTAGTCCACGTTGTAGAGGTTCACCGGGGTGAGGTCCCGGTAGGCGCGGGCCTGTGCGTCCTCATAGGAGTCCCGGTACACGCAGAACTCCAGCTCGGTGCCGGCGAAGGCGGTCCAGCCGCGGGCGGCCAGCCGGGCGGTCTGGGCCTTGAGCACCTGCCGGGGCGAGGCGACCACCGGGCTGCCGTCGGACCAGGCCAGGTCGGCCAGGAGCAGCGCGCTGCCCTCGTGCCACGGCAGGTGGCGCAGCGTGCCGAGGTCGGGGACCAGGACGAAGTCCCCGTACCCGCGTTCCCAGGACGACATCGCGAAGCCGTCGACCGTGTTCATCTCGACGTCGACGGCGAGCAGGTAGTTGCAGCCCTCCGCGTGGTGCTCGGCCACCTCGTCGAGGAAGAACTCGGCCGACACCCGCTTGCCTTGCAAACGCCCCTGCATGTCGGTGAACGCGAGCACGACCGTGTCGAGCGTGCCCGCGCCGACCTGCGCGCGCAGCTGGTCCAGCGTGAGCATTCCTGGGCGGCTCGCGGTCTTGCCAGATTCGGGCACTGTGCCGCTGTTCCCTTCGTCGGGCATTACGGATGGTTCCTGGCCGACCGGCTCCCCTCCGGCCGGCCAGGTACCTGTTTAGGTGGCTAGTTCCTGCTCGATGGCGGCAAGCTCCTCCGGCGTACCTTGGACCTTCGGCCCCCTGAACCAGTTGCGGGCCGAGACCAGCCAGTAGATCCCGGCGAAGCCGAGCACGACGGCCACCGCCACGATCGTGTAGTTGAAGTTCGACCGGGTGATCGGGCTGTAGACAGGCAGGATGAACAGAATGCTGATGATCACCACCCAGGCCACCGCGATCCAGCCGACCACGTAGCTCCACCGGCCGAGGTGCCAGGGGCCCCGCTGGAAGTTCTCGCCCTGGCGCAGGCGCAGGAAAGTGGGCATCACGTAAGCGATATATAGCCCGATCACCGCGATGGACGTGACCGCGGCGTAGGCGGCACTGTTCCACAGGTAGGGCAGCCCGAGTATCAGCGCCCCGGCCGCCGCGAGCCAGATCGCGTTGGTGGGCGTCCTGGTCCGCTTGTTCACCCGGTGCCAGAACGCCGAGGCCGGCAGCGCACCGTCGCGGGAGAACGCGTAGATCATGCGCGAGTTCGCGGTGACCGAGGACATGCCGCAAAACAGCTGCGCACCGATGACGATGAGCAGCAGCAGCTTCGCGCCCGTGCCCCCGATCGCGTCGATGAAGATCTGGGCTGGCGGCACGACCGCGAGTGCCGAAGTCGCGTAGTGCTGGATGGCGAACGTGAGGCCGATCAGCAGGACCCAGCCGGCGAACAGCGACACCACGATCGACATGACGATGCCGCGGGGGCCGCTGCGCGCCGCCGTGTGGGTTTCTTCGGTCATGTGCGCGGAGGCGTCGTAGCCGGTGAATGTGTACTGGGCGAGCAGCAGGCCGAGCAGCAGTACATAGAACGTGCTGTGCCAGCCCGTGTTGTTGACGATGCCCGTGAAGACGAAGTGGGCCGGCTGGTGGTGCGACGGGACGAAGATGAGCACGCCGACGATGATCAGCACGCCGAAGATGTGCCACCAGACGCTGACGTCGTTCAGCAGCGCCACCAGCCTGATGCCGAACTGGTTCATGATGCCGTGCACCAGCAGCACCGCAGCGAAGATCAGGATCGTGACCCAGTGGTAGGTAGGGGTTCCGAAGGCCAGGTTGAGGAACGCGTTGATGAAGAACGCGGCGCCGAAGTCGATGCCCGCGGTCACCGCGACCTGGCCGAGGAAGTTGAACCAGCCGGTGAACCAGGACCACGCGGGCCCGTTCTTCGGTGCGAGTTTCGCCGACCAGTAGTACAGCCCGCCGGCCGTGGGGAAGCTGGAGCACACCTCGGCCATCGCCAGGCCGACGAATAGCGTCATGACGCCAACGAAGGGCCAGCCCCAGGTCATGACCACCGGGCCGCCTACGTTCATGCCGTACCCGTACAGGGTGAGGCACCCGGAGAGGATCGAGATGATCGTGAAGGAGACGGCGAAGTTGGAGAATCCGGACATGCGCCGGCGCAGTTCCTGGGCGTAGCCCATCTCATGCAGGCGTTGCTCGTCTTCGGTCATCGCCGCGCGTTCATTGACTGCCACGGGATCTCCTCGGAAGTAACGCGGCGTGCCCGCCGCTGGGCCGTGATGCCGGGCCGGCGCCATAGCGCTTCACCTGGCAGCTCTGTCCCAATGGTTTAGTATCTGACCATTGAGGATTAGACTCCCGGTCATGTCAAGACCTGCCGCGGAATTAGCCGCAGTCGGCGGGCCCCAGTGCCGAGGACAGCCTTCCGAAGCCAGCGCAGCGCCCGCGAGGGAGGCCAGATAAATTGAGCGAAGCTGACCTGGCCGGCCTGCTGGGCCCGGTGCGGGCGGGCAACGCCTTCGAGGAGACCGTGGAGCGCCTGCTCGCGGTCATCAAACTCGGCCTGGTGGCCCCGGGGAACCGGTTCCCGCCGGAGCGCGAACTGGCCGGGATGCTGGGCGTGAGCAGGCTGACCCTGCGCGAGGCGATCAGGGCGCTGCAACAGTGGGGTTACGTGGAGTCGCGGCGCGGCCGGTTCGGCGGCACCTTCGTGACCTACACCCGGCCCGCCCCGGACCCGAGGGAGGCCCGCCGGATCGCGCTGGAGGACGGTGACAAGCTCACCGACGCGCTGACGTTCCGGCTCGTGGTGGAGACCGGCGCGGCGGAGATACTGGCCGGCTCAGGCGGCGACCACGGCCGGGACATGCTGCTGTCCCGCCTGCACGACCTCAACAACGCCACCCCCGGCGACTACCGGCGGCTGGACACCCTGTTCCACCTGTCGATCGCGGAGCTCACCAGGTCCAGCCTGCTCACCGCCGCCTGCACCGACGCGAGGATGCGGCTGAACGACCTGCTCAACGCCATCCCGGTGCTCGAGCACAACATCACGCACACGGTCCGGCAGCACACCGCGATCGCCGAGGCGATCCTGGCCGGTGACGCGGAACGGGCCCGCTGGGCGGTGGCCGAACACCTCGACGGCACCGCCGCCCTGCTCCGCGGCTTCCTGGGCTAGTCCCCGCTTCCTGGGCGTGGCCCCGCTCAGCGCACCAGGGAGGACTTGAGGTCCGGCTTGGCGTCGACGATCAGGCAGGTGATGCCCCGGTGGCCGCCGGCCCACGCGGACGGCAGGGGGTACAGGTACCGGAGCGTCATCGTGCTGGTGAGCTTCGATTTGGCCAGGTTCCGCGCGACCCGCTGGTGGCAGCCAAGATCGGCCTCGCGCTTGAGGGCGGCGTTGCCGGGGTAGGCGGTGCCGGTCACGTTGAACTCCACGAAGACCTGGGCGTTGTGCGCCTTGGTGCACGGCGTCACGGTGACGTAGGTGATGCCCAGGATCGTCTGGTTCGTCGGCGGGTTCTGGAAGCATTCGCCGGTGTGCAGGGCGAAGACGTTCGTGGTCCCCGGGCCGCTGCCGGGGCCGGTGGCGCCGCCGGCGCCGCTGGCGGTGCTGCCGGGGCTCGCGGCCGGTGCGGAGGACGAGGAGGGCGGGGTGTCCGCGACCGGGCGCTGGGGCGGCCGGCTGATGCCGTTCAGCACGAAGAAGCCTGCCAGCAGCAGGGTCCACAGGCCGGACAGGGCCAGCCCGGCGATCGCCAGGCCCCTGCCGCGCTGCTGACGCTCGCGGATCTGCCGCAGCGCGACGACGCCGAAGATGTAGCTCAGCAGGATGCCGAAGCCGAGCAGGCCGAGCACGAACGAGGCGACCGCGAACCCGTTGGTCGGGCCGTCGGGCTGATCCAGCGGGTGCCGCGGCCCGTCGCCGAACTCGGCGGGGGGAAACCCGCCGGGCTCAGCCGGGAACCCGCGGGCGCGGAGGTTCCTTGTGGGGAAGTCCCCGGTGTCGGCCGGGAGGTCGTCCGGCCAGGCCGGCGCCGTGACGCCGGGGACCGGCCGGGCCGGCCCGGCGGCGAACTCCGGCGGCCGGCGCGGAAACCCGCCCGGCCGCTCGGGGGCGGTGTCGTCCGGCACCCATAGCTGCCAGCCCGGCGGTGGCGGCGGCCAGTCCGGGTCCGGCTGCCAGCGCGGCGGCGGCACGAAACCCCGCGGCGGGGGTGGCCAGTTAGGCGGCGGATTGAACCGGAGCCCCACATGGCCTCCCCTCGGTTGCGGCGGGAAACGGTGCGTAATGCCTTCCGGGGGCCGAACATACCTTCCGGGGGCCGAACATCGCAGCCGTAAGCGCCCGAAGTGTGAGCTACTCCATGGGCGACCGCGTTGCAGCCGGGCATGAATTACGCCACACTGATGTTGTGAAAAGCATGGACAGGACAAGCGTGGACATCGGCACGCCCGCGGCGGCAAGCGCCCCGGGCGCGGCCGGCGCTGCCAGTCCGGGCTTTGGCTCCGAGCCCACCACCAGGGCCAGGATCGCCCGGCTGATCCTGGAGAACGGGCCGGTCACCGCCGCCGCGCTGGGCACCAGGCTCGGCCTCACCCCGGCGGCCATCCGGCGCCACCTGGACAACCTGCTGGCCGGAGGGCTGATCGAGGCCCGCACCGCGCGCCGGCCCGCCAGCCGGGGCCGGGGCCGTCCCGCCAAGCTGTTCGTGATCACCGACGCGGGCCGCAGCGCGTTCGAGCACGCCTACGACGACCTGGCCACCAGCGCACTGCGGTTCCTCGCCGAGGTGGCGGGTCCCGGGACCGTCGCCGAGTTCGCCCGCAGGCAGGTGGCCGAGCTCGAGCGCCGGTACCGGCAGGTCATGGAGGCCGCCGCGCCCGAGGACAAGGTCAAGGCGCTGGCCGACGCCCTGTCGGCGGACGGCTACGCTGCCTCGGCGACCAGCGCTCCCACCCGGGGTACCGGCGGCGGAGAGCAGCTCTGCCAGCACCACTGCCCGGTCGCGCACGTGGCGGCCGAGTTCCCGCAGTTGTGCGAGGCGGAAACCGAAGCGTTCGCCAGGCTGCTCGGCACCCCCGTGCAGCGCCTGGCCACGATCGCGCACGGCGACGGCATCTGCACCACGCACGTGACCGCGCCCGCGCTTGTCCACACCCGCACGACGACCACACCGACCAGTTAGCCCGGAGGCTCTGGAGCATGACGACGACCGCTCACCCCGAACTCGAGGGGCTGGATCGATACAAGTTCGGCTGGGCCGACTCGGACGCAGCCGGCGAGTCCGCGCGCCGCGGCCTGTCCGAGGAGGTCGTGCGCGACATCTCGGCCAAGAAGAACGAGCCGGAATGGATGCTGGACCTGCGGCTGAAAGGCCTGAAGCTGTTCCGGCGCAAGCCCATGCCCGACTGGGGCGCGGACCTGACCGGCATCGACTTCGAGAACATCAAGTACTTCGTCCGCTCCACCGAGAAGCAGGCCGCGAGCTGGGACGACCTGCCGGCGGACATCAAGAGCACCTACGACAAGCTCGGCATCCCCGAGGCGGAAAAGCAGCGGCTCATCGCCGGCGTCGCCGCGCAGTACGAGTCCGAGGTGGTGTATCACAAGATCCGCGAGGACCTGGAGGAGAAGGGCGTCCTCTTCCTGGACACTGACACCGCGTTGCGGGAGCACCCGGAGCTGTTCGGTGAGTATTTCGCCTCGGTGATCCCGGTGGGCGACAACAAGTTCGCCGCGCTGAACACCGCGGTGTGGTCGGGCGGCAGCTTCATCTACGTGCCGAAGGGCGTGCACGTGGAGATCCCGCTGCAGGCCTACTTCCGGATCAACACCGAGAACATGGGCCAGTTCGAGCGGACCCTGATCATCGTCGACGAGGGCGCCAGCGTCCACTATGTCGAGGGCTGCACCGCGCCGGTCTACTCCTCCGACTCGCTGCATTCGGCGGTCGTCGAGATCATCGTGAAGGCCGGCGCGCACTGCCGCTACACCACGATCCAGAACTGGTCGAACAACGTCTACAACCTGGTCACCAAGCGCGCGGTCGCGCAGGCCGGCGCGAGCATGGAGTGGATCGACGGCAACATCGGCTCCAAGGTCACGATGAAGTACCCGGCGGTCTACCTGATGGGCGAGCACGCCAAGGGGGAGACGCTGTCGGTGGCGTTCGCCGGGGCGGGCCAGCACCAGGACGCGGGCGCGAAGATGGTGCACTGCGCACCGAATACGTCGTCCCAGATCATCTCCAAGTCGGTGGCCAGAGCAGGCGGCCGGACGTCCTACCGCGGCCTGGTCCAGGTCCAGGAGGGCGCGGCGCACTCGAAGTCCACGGTCAGGTGCGACGCGTTGCTGGTGGACACCGTCAGCCGGTCCGACACCTACCCCTACGTGGACGTCCGCGAGGACGACGTGGAGATGGGGCACGAGGCCAGCGTCTCCAAGATCTCCGAGGACCAGCTCTTCTACCTGATGAGCCGCGGCATGACCGAGGACGAGGCGGCAGCCACGATCGTCCGCGGCTTCGTCGAGCCGATCGCCCGTGAGCTGCCGATGGAGTACGCGCTCGAGCTCAACCGGCTGATCGAGCTGCAAATGGAGGGGGCGGTCGGCTGATGTCGGCGCTACAGGGGGCCGTGGAGTCCGCGGCCCCGGTTTCTCGCTTGCACGCGGTGCGGTCCGAGTTCCCAGTCCCGTCGGGGCGGGAGGAGGAGTGGCGCTTTACGCCTTTGCGGCGGCTGCGCGGATTGCATGGCGCTGATGTGGTGCCGTCCGGGAAGGTTTCTGTCGAAGTCAGCGCGGCACCAGGCGTCATCGCGGTACGTGCGCAACGCGATGACGCCCGGAACCACGCCGCCTTTCAGCCCAGCGACCGGGTTAGTGCCACGGCTTTCGCCTCGTTCGAGGAAGCGACTATCGTCACGGTTCCCCCGGAGGCGGATGTGACGGTCCCGACCGTTATTTCGGTGCGGGGGGATGATTCGTCCGGTCCGGCGTTCGGGCACACCGTCATCAGCGTGGGGGAGAATGCTCGGGCGGTGGTCGTGCTTGATCATCAGGGGAGTGCTACCTACGCCGACAACGTCGAGATCGTGGTTGGTGATGGGGGAGCGCTGACTCTGGTGTCGGTGCAGGACTGGGCGGACGACGCGGTGCATCTGTCGTATCACCAGGCAACCCTGGGGAGGGATGCGCGGTTGCAGCATGCCGTGGTGACCCTTGGCGGGAGCGTTGTCAGAATCGCGCCGTCGCTGCGTTATGCAGGCCCGGGGGGGGACGCGGAGCTGCTCGGGCTGTATTTCGCGGACGCCGGCCAGCATCTGGAGCACCGGCTTTTCGTTGACCACGCGCAGCCGAACTGCCGGAGCCGGGTGGAGTACAAGGGGGCGCTGCAAGGGGAAGCGGCGCACACAGTGTGGATCGGGGACGTGCTGATCAGGCCGGAAGCAACCGGGACCGACACGTACGAGCGGAACCGGAACCTGCTGCTGACCGACGGGGCGCGGGCGGACTCGGTGCCGAACCTGGAGATCCTCACCGGGGAGGTTGTCGGGGCCGGTCACGCCAGCGCCAGCGGGAAGCTGGAGGACCACCACCTCTTCTATCTGATGGCGCGGGGGATCCCGCTGGAGGAGGCGCGCCGTCTGGTGATCCGGGGGTTCTTCGGCCAGCTAATAAGCAAGATCGGCGTGCCGGAACTCCGCGACCGGATCGGCGACGCTGTGGAGGCTGAGCTCGCCTCGGGGGGTTCCGGGGGGGCGTCCCCCCGGGCCAGCACTGTCGGGGAGACGGCATGAGCGAGACCGTGGAGTTCGTTCGCGCCTGCGCGGTGGGCGACCTGCCCGAGGAGGGCGCGCTCGGCCTGGAGATCGACGGCGTGCCGGTCGCCGTGGTGCGCGCCGAGGGCGAGGTGTTCGCCATCTACGACGTGTGCTCGCACGAGGAGGTCCCGCTGTCGGAGGGCGAGATCTACGACCACACGGTGGAATGCTGGCTGCACGGGTCGTGTTTCGACTTGCGCACCGGCGAGCCGACCGGGCCGCCCGCCACCAAGCCCGTGCCGGTGTACCCGGTGAAGATCGAGGGCGACGACGTATACGTGGCGCTCGGCGCCGATGACAATCAGGAGAGATAACAGATGCCCACCCTGGAGATCCGCGACCTGCACGTCAGCGTGACAGAGGCCGACGGCAAGCACCGGGAGATCCTGCGCGGCGTCAACCTGACCGTGGCGGCGGGGCAGACGCACGCGATCATGGGGCCCAACGGATCCGGCAAGTCCACCCTGGCCTACGCGATCGCCGGGCACCCCAAGTACCTGGTCACCAAGGGCTCGGTCACCCTCGATGGCGAAGACGTCCTGGCGATGAGCGTGGACGCCCGGGCGCGGGCCGGCCTGTTCCTGGCCATGCAGTACCCCGTCGAGGTGCCCGGCGTCTCGGTGTCCAACTTCCTGCGGACGGCGGTCACCGCGGTCCGCGGCGAGGCGCCCAAGCTGCGGGTGTTCCTCAAGGACCTGCGCGAGGCCATGGCGGCGCTGTCGATCGACCCCGCGTTCGCCGAGCGCAACCTCAACGAGGGCTTCTCCGGCGGGGAGAAGAAGCGGCACGAGATCCTGCAACTCGAGCTGCTCCAGCCGAAGATCGCAATCCTCGACGAGACCGACTCCGGGCTGGACATCGACGCGCTCAAGGTGGTGTCCGACGGGATCAACCGGTTCAGTGCCGAGCCCGGCCACGGGGTCCTGCTGATCACCCACTACCCCCGGTTGCTCCAGTACGTGAAGCCCGACTTCGTGCACGTGTTCGTGGGCGGCCGGATCGTCGAGGAGGGCGGCCCCGAGCTCGCCGAGAGGCTGGAAGCCGAGGGCTACGAGCACTGGACGCGGCCCTCGCCCGCCCCCGAGACCCCCATGGCAGGGGCAACCGCATGAGCCTTGACGTCGCGCGGATCCGCAAGGACTTCCCGATCCTGGAGCGGCGGGTCAGGGACGGCCAGCCGCTGATCTACCTGGACAGCGCCAACACCTCGCAGAAGCCGCGCCAGGTCCTGGAGGCCATGGACGACTTCTACGAGCGGCACAACGCCAACATCCACCGCGCCACGCACGAGCTAGGCGAGGAGGCGACGCAGGCGTACGAGGGCGCCCGGGCGAAAGTTGTGCCGTTCATCGGCGCGAGCGGGCCGGCCGAGGTCGTGTTCGCCAAGAACGTGTCCGAGGCGATCAACCTCGTCGCCTACTCGATGAGCAACGCCACCGCCGCCGGCCAGCGGGGCAGGTTCTCCCTCGGGCCCGGCGACGAGATCGTCATCACCGAGATGGAGCACCACTCCAACATCGTCCCGTGGCAGCTGCTGTGCCAGCGCACCGGCGCGACGCTGCGCTGGTTCGGCGTGACCGCCGACGGCCGGCTCGACCTGTCCGGCATCGATGAGCTGATCACCGAGCGGACCAAGCTTGTCGCGCTCGCGCACCAGTCCAACGTGCTCGGCACCATCAACCCGGTCCGCATGGTCGCCGACCGGGCGCACGCGGCGGGCGCCCTGGTGCTCGTGGACGCGGCGCAGTCAGTGCCGCACATGCGGGTCGACGTCGCCGAGCTTGGCGCCGACTTCCTCGGCTTCACCGCGCACAAGATGTGCGGGCCGACCGGCATCGGCGTGCTCTGGGGCCGCCGGGAACTGTTCGAGGAGATGCCGCCGTTCCTCGGCGGGGGCGAGATGATCGAGCAGGTCTGGATCGACCATTCCACGTTCGCGCCGCCGCCGCACAAGTTCGAGGCCGGCACGATGCCGATCGCGCAGGCCGTGGGCCTGGGCGCGGCCATCGACTACCTGGGCGACATCGGCCTTGATGCGCTCCGCGAGCACGAGCACGGCCTGGTGAGCCACGCGCTCGGCCTGCTGGCCGGCATCGAGGGGGTGCGCATCCTCGGCCCGGCGCAGGATGTGGACCGGGGCGCCGCGATCTCGTTCACCGTCGAGGGCGTGCACCCGCACGACGTCAGCCAGGTGCTGGACGAGCGGGGGATCGCGGTGCGGGCCGGCCACCACTGCGCGTGGCCGCTGCACCGGGCCTTCGGCGTGCAGGCCAGCACCCGGGCATCGTTCTACCTGTACAACACCCGCGACGAAGTGGACGCGCTGGCCGAGGGAATCCAGGAGGCCCAGCGGTTCTTCGGCGTGACGCCAGGGGGCCGCTGATGCGCCTGGAGACGCTCTACCAGGAGATCATCCTGGATCACTACCGGCGCCCGCACCACGCGGGGCTACGGGAGCCGTTCGACGCCGAGGTCAAGCACGTGAACCCGGTCTGCGGCGACGAGGTGACGCTGCGGGTCGTGCTCAAGGACTCCGACGCGGGACCGGTTGTGGCCGACGTCTCCTACGATGCCCTCGGCTGCTCGATCAGCCAGGCCAGCGCCTCGGTGCTGGCCGACCTGCTCATCGGCAAGCCGGTGAGCGAGGCGATGAAGGTCAACGACGAGTTCCTCGCCCTGATGCAGTCCCAGGGCGAGGGCGAGCCGGACGAGGACGTGCTCGGCGACGCGGTGGCGTTCGCCGGCGTGTCCAAGTACCCGGCCCGGATCAAGTGCGCCCTCCTGTCCTGGATGGCCTGGAAGGACGCGACCGCCCAGGCAGTGGAAGCAATGGAAGCAGGGGAACAAGGCACATGAGCGAAGACGTGCAGACGAGCGAGGAGAGCGTACAGGCTGCCGCGCCAGCGACGGCAGCGCAGACCGCGGACACCGAGGACGTCCTGGAGGCGCTCCGCGACGTGGTCGATCCCGAGCTTGGCGTGAACGTGGTCGACCTCGGCCTGATTTACGGCGTCACCCTCGGCGGGGACGGCGTGGCCACCATCGACATGACGCTCACCAGCGCCGCGTGCCCGCTCACCGACGTCATCGAGGACCAGGCCGCGTCGGTGCTGGAGGGCCTGGTGGCCGGCTTCCGGATCAACTGGGTCTGGCTGCCGCCGTGGGGCCCCGACAAGATCACCGAGGACGGCCGCGAGCAGCTCCGCGCGCTCGGCTTCAACGTCTGAGCGATCACCCGCCAGGCTGTCCGGCCGGCCGCGTCTACGGATTTGTCTCGCCGGCCACGAACACCTGAGCGTGGCCGGAGCTGTCCTGGTAGGACCCGTCGGCGCTGCAGTTGCCCGCAGAAGCACACGACACCGCGTCGATCCCGGCGTCCCCGCCGGCGTTGAGTCCCGCGCTGCCCGGCAACTCCTTGGCTCTGCCCCACGTGCCACTGCTCTCGGTGACGACGAACGCCTGATCGTGGCCGGAACTGTCCCGGTACGATCCGCCGGCGCTGCAGTTGCCCGCAGAAGCACACGACACCGCGTCGATCCCGGCGTCCCCGCCGGCGTTGAGGGCGGCGCTGCCGGGCACTACCTCTTTGGCTTTGCCCCAGACGCCGTTTCTTTCGGTGACGACGAACGCCTGTTCGTTGATGGAGCTGTCTGTGTACCATCCGCCGGCGCTGCAGTTGCCCACGGAGGCACACGACAGCGCGATAAGCTCGGCGCCCGCGCCGGCATTGAGCGCCGCGATGCCGGGCACCTCCTTGGCTCTGCCCCACCTGCCATTGCTCTCGGCGACGACGAATGCCTCCCCTAGGTTTGCGCTGTACCCGCCGGCGGTGCAGTTGCCCGCCGAGGGACACGACACCGATTCGACTGCGGCCGGCCCGGCGGTGCCAGGCACCTCCTGCGCGGTGCCCCAGGTGCCTCCCGTCTCGGTTACCACGAATGCCTGTCGGGTGCCGGAACCGTCGAGGTAGCTCCCGCCGGCGCTGCAGTTGCCCGCTGAGGCGCACGACATCGAGTCGAACGTAGCGTTCCCGTCAGCGTTGAGGGCCGCGGTGCCCGGTACCTCCTGTGCATTGCCCCAGGTGCCGCCCAAGGTGACCGCACCGGCTCCAGCGGCGGGGGCACCGAGGCCCGTCACCGCGGTGATGGTGACCGCGGCCACCAGCCCGGCCAGCGTCGCACGGCTTCCGTTGTTTCGCACGCGGGACATCACCGGGCGAATATATCCAGCGGTCCCGCTCCGTGGTAGCCCTTCGACCGCCCCGGCCGCGCACCGGCATGCATCCACTCGGACTCGCTGGTCAGGCGGGGTCCAGGTCCAGCTCTTCGAGTTCCGGGGTGTAGCGGCCCTCGAGGGCCGCGACGTTCATCGCCACCCGGCGGGCCAGGGCTCGCTGGCCGGCCTCCCGGCGGGCCGGGTCGCCGTGCCAGGCCGCCAGGGCCGGGTCCACCAGCGCGCGGCCGAAGGAGAAGGTCAACGGCCAGATGTGCGGGGGGACTTGGAGGGCGGCGAGGTTCGCCGTGGCCAGCTCCGGCGGCTGGCCGCCGGACAGGAACGCCACACCCGCCACGGTGGCGGGCAGGCCGTTGAGCGCGCCCAGGGTCGCCTCGGCCACCTCGTCCGGGTCCGCGCTCACGCCGCGGTCGATGCCGGGGACCACCATGTTCGGCTTGACCACCACGGCCGCGAAGTCCACCTGGTACTCGTGCAGCTCGTTCATCACCTCGAGCAGCACCAGCGAGGTCACCGCCTCGCAGGCGCCCAGCGAGTGGCCGCCCTCGGCCAGGACCTCCGGCTCGACCACCGGGACGAGCCCGGCCTCGTGGCAGGCCGCCGCGTAACGAGCCAGCACCTGCGCGTTCGCCCGGACGGCGGCCGGTGACGGGGTGCCCGGCCCGATCCGCAGCACGGCGCGCCACTTGGCGAACCGCGCGCCGAGCGCCGCGTAGCCGCGCAGCCGTTCGGGCAGGCCGTCCAGGCCCTCGGTGACCGTCTCGTCCCTGGTTCCCGCGAGCGGGGCGGTGCCCGAGTCCACCTTGATCCCGGGCAGCATGCCGCGGCGGTGCAGCGCGGCGGGAAAGGTCTCCCCGGTGCTGACCCGGGAGCACAGGGTTTCCTCGCAGAGGATCACCCCGCTGATGCCGTCCGCGAGCCCGGGCGTGGTCACCAGCAGTTCCCGGTAAGCCCGCCGGTTCGCCCCCGTCGGGGCCACGCCGGCCGCGGCCAGCCGGGCGGACGCGGTCCTGACGCTCTCGTCGGCGGCGAGGATGCCCTTGCCCGGCGCCACGAGCGCCGCCGCGCACAATCCCAGCGATCTCATAGCCGCCGACGCTAGGCGGGCCGGTGGCCCGCCCGCATCCCCCGGCAGAGGGGAACGCCGGGGTAGGCCGCCAGGGGCTGGGTCAGCGTGGGCAGAAGTTCTCGGTCACGGTGTGGTAGCCGCCCACGCTGTTTTCCACCGTTCCGCGCTGGTTCACCCGGGAACCTCCCCGCTGGGGGGATGTGCCGTGGAACGGCCGCCGCCTACGGTGGCCGTTCACCGCATCCAGGGCATCCCGCACAGACCTGGCGGAGGCGAGGAACACGACCATGCCGGACAAGCTCATGCGGCTGTGGCGCCACGACCAGGGCGAGGCGCGGCGGCCCGTGATGCTGGCGATCGCCGGTGACAGCGCGGCCGGCAAGACGACTCTGACCAGGGGGATCGCCGAGACGCTCGGCGCGGACCGGGCCATCGCCCTGTGCGTGGACGACTATCACCGGTACGACCGGGCCGAGCGCAAGGGCGTGCCGTTCACCGTGCTGCACCCGGACTGCAACTACGTCGAGGTGATGGAGCAGCACCTGCAACTGCTGGCCCTGGGGCGGCCGATCCTCAAGCCGGTGTACGACCACTCGACCGGGTCACTGGTCCGCCCGGTGCTGGTCGAGCCGCGCGAGTTCGTGATCGTGGAAGGGCTGCTGCCGCTGCACACCAAGCTGGCCCGGGCCTGTTTCGACATCACCGTGTACCTCGACCCGCCCGAGGAGATCCGGCGGAAATGGAAGATCCGCCGGGACTGCGCCGAGCGCGGGTACACCGAGGACGCCGTCCTGGCCGAACTGGACCGGCGGGAGCCGGACTCGGCGACGTTCATCCGGCCCCAGCGCCAGTGGGCCGACATGGCCATCAAGTTCGCGCCGGTCGCGGGGCGAACCCGCCCCGCCGACCAGGCATCGCTGTCCGCGGAGATCCTGCTCCGGCCGACGATCGGCCACCCGAACCTGTTCCACGTGCTCACCGACGACGACCGGCGCACGGTCCACCTCAAGCTGATCAGGGACTCGGGCGGCCGCCCGGTGGACGCGCTGCACGTGCACGGGCACGCACCCCGCGAGGACAGCCGGATCGTGGAGAAGGCCATCTGGGAGCAGCTCTCGTTCGACCACGGCACGGCCCCGCCGGAGACACTCGGGGAGTACGCCCCGGGCAAGCGCAGCGAGGCGCTGGCGATCGCCCAGTTGCTGCTGCTGTGGCACTTGCTCGAAGCGCGCGGGTGACCCGGGCGAGCCGGCATGGGTACCGTGCAGAGCATGAACGGCCAGTTCCCGGCGCCGATGCGGCTGGTGATCGTCGACGACCATCAGATGGTCCTCGACGGCCTCAAGGCCATGCTCGGCCCCTACCGGGAGCAGGTGGAGGTGGTCGGCGAGGCCAGCGACCCCGGCGGCGCGCTGAGCCTGGTCGAGGGCCTGAGCCCGGACGCGGTACTGCTCGACGTGCGGCTGCGCGGCGCGTCCGGGCTCGACCTGTGCGGTGACATCCTGGCCGCCCGCCCGGACTGCAAGGTCGTGTTCCTCACCGTGTACGACGACGAGCAGTACCTCTACCAGGCGCTGCGGGTCGGCGCGGCGGGGTTCCTGCTGAAGCGGATCCGCGGCGGCGAGCTGGTCGACTACCTGCGCCGGATCGCCGACGGCGAGGTGCTCATCGATCCTTCGCTGGCGGGCCGGGTGGCGCTGTCCGCGGCCCGGCTGCACAGCGGGGAGTTCTGGCCCGGCGCGCACCTGGGCCTCACCCAGCGGGAAAGCGAGGTGCTGTCGCTGCTGGTCGCGGGGCTCTCGAACCGGGCCATCGCGGCGAAGCTGGTGGTCAGCGAGGAAACGGTCAAGACCCACTCGCGGGGCATCTACCGCAAGCTGGGGGTCTCCGACCGGGCCGCGGCCGTCACGGTCGCGCTGCGCGAGGGGGTGTTCCATTGACGGAAGCTCCGTCACCCTTGGGTCGAGGCCAGGACAATATGACCGGCGCGCGGCTGAACGGGGTGGACGCCGACCGCGAGGCGCAGCTGCTGTTCCGGGTCATCGACACGATCTCGGCCGGCCTCGACCTCGGCCGGATGTTGCAGGGCGTGGCCACGCTGGTGACCGAGACGACGCAGACCGACGTGTGCTTCGTGCACCTGCTGGACGAGAAGGGCCGGGTGCTGCGGCTGCACGGCGCCACCCCGCCGTTCGACGGGCTCGTCGGGCAGATCGAGCTCGCGGTGGGCGAGGGGGTGTCGGGGTGGGTGGCCGAGCACGGCGAGCCGGTCGTGATCCTCGACGACAAGGCCGCCGACCCGCGCTACCGGTACATCCCGGCGCTGCGCGGCGAGGAGTTCACCTCGATGGTGTCGGTGCCGATCGTGACCCCGCTGGGCCACCTGGTGGGGGTGCTCAACGTGCACACCCGGGCCAGGCGGGCGTTCACCGGCAACGACGTGGAGCTGCTGCGGACGGTGGCCGGCCTGGTCGCCGGGGCGATCGAGAACGCCCGGCTGCACCGCAGGCTGGCCGAGCGCGAGGAGGCCCTGGAGAGCTTCGCCGAGCGCATCGTCGAGTGGCAGGAGCGGGAGAGCCGCCGCCTGGCCGGGGAGATCCACGACGGGATCAGCCAGCGGATCGTCAGCCTGTTCTTCCACCTGTCCGCTGCCGCCGACGCGATCGCCGCCGACCCCGCGCTGGCCGCCGAGCAGGTCGCGCTGGCGCAGGAGCTGGCCGCCGGGGCCCTGGACGAGACCCGGTCGGCGATCGCCGGGCTCCGCCCGCCGGTCCTGGACGACCTGGGCCTGGCGGCCAGCCTGGACAGCCTGGGCCATTCGTTCCCCGGGCTTGATATCCGGGTCGACGCCGCCGACCTGCGGATGGCCGGCCACGTGGAGACGGCTGTGTACCGGACCGCGCAGGAGGCACTCCAGAACGTGGCCAAGCACGCCGGCGCCCAGTCGGTCCGGATCCGGCTGACGCGGCACGCCGACCACGCCGTGCTGGAGGTCAGCGACGACGGCGCCGGCTTCGACCCGGAGGCCCACCGCACCGCCGCCGAGCCCGGCGGCGGGGTGCCGCCGACGGGGCTCGGGCTGTCCGGCATGCGGGAGCGGGCGGAACTGCTCGGCGGCACGCTGGAACTTGTCAGCGCCCCGGGGCGCGGCACCACGGTCCGGCTCGCCGTGCCGTTCACTCCACCGGCTTATCCGGGGCTGGCGTTTCCGGGGTTAGCCCACCCCGGAACACCCGGCTGGCCCGGACATCCGCCGCGCTGATCTCCATCAGGTCGTCCCTGGCGATCACGCCCCCGGCGGCGACCAGCCGCCGCGCCTGGCGCAGCCGCAGCCGGTCGATCGCGTTGCGGATGCTGCGTGCGTTGGCGAACCGCGGCTGGGCCATCCGCAGGCTCACGTACTCGGCGAAGGCCTCCCTTGCGCCCGGCGACATCCGGTACTGCTCCCGGCCCAGCATTTGCCCGGCGATCTGCAGCAGCTCGCCGTGGCTGAAGTCGGGGAAGTCGATGTGGTGCGCGACGCGTGAGGCCATGCCCGGGTTGGACCGGAAGAACACGTCCATCCGGTCGGCGTACCCGGCCAGGATCACCACGAGGTCCTCCCGGTGCGCCTCCATCACCTGGAGCAGGATCTCGATCGCCTCCTGGCCGTAGTCCCGCTCGTTCTCCGGCCGGTACAGGTAGTAGGCCTCGTCGATGAGCAGCACCCCGCCCATGGCCCGTTTGAGCACTTCCTTTGTCTTCGGCGCGGTGTGCCCGACGTACTGGCCGACCAGGTCGTCCCGGGTCACGCTGACCAGCTGCCCGGTGCGCAGGTAACCGAGCTCCGCGAGCATTTCCCCCATGTGCGTCGCCAGCGTGGTCTTCCCGGTTCCTGGACTTCCCGTAAAGCACATATGCAGGCTCGGCCGGGACGACGCGAGGCCGTACCCCTGCCGCAACCGGTCCACGAGCAGCAGCGCGGCGATCTCGCGGACCCGGTCCTTGACCGGGGCGAGCCCGATGAACTCGTCGTCCAGCCGGCCGAGCAGCGCGGAGATCCGCAGCGCCTGTTCCTGCGAGTCCAGGTCCACGGTGGCGTCCGGGGGGAGCGGCGCGGGCTCCGCCCCGTTCATTCCGGATGGCTCCGCGGGCGCGGGCGCGGCGCCTGCCGGCCTGGGCATGGCGAAGCCGCGCGGCGCGGGCCCGGCTTGGGCGCCCATCAGCTTTCCCGCGCCCCGTTCTGTGCGGAAGAATCTTCCGCATAACGCTGTCCCCGTGGCCGGTCGGCGGCGTAAGGGTGCAGCGAGTAGCGGATCCTGCGGTCCGTGGTCTCCTGGCGGTCCAGCCGGAAGCCGGGCTCGTCCGCGGGCCGGTTGACGATGAAGCTCAGCGCGGTGGTCTGGCGGCCCAGGCTCGCGTCGTACGCGGTCACCCGGATGTAGTGCCCCGGGTACTGGGTGCGGCAGGCGAGCACCTCCTGCATGGCGCCGGCCGGGTCGGCGAGGCCGAACATCGGCAGCCCCCACATCTCCCAGAGAACGTTGCGCGGGTGCGGGTCGTCGGTGAACTCGACGGCCACGGCCCAGCCCTGCGCCTGCGCGTACGCTATCTGCGCCGTGATCTCGGCGTCGCTGAGGTCGGGCAGGTAGGAAAAGGTTCCTTGGGTGATCCGCATGGGTGCTCCCGTTGCTGGGTGTCAGGCCGCCGGTCAGACGGTCGGCGTGGCCAGGACGTCCGGGGTGTCGGTGGACTCGTAGTTGAAGGTGACCTCGCCCCACGTGTCGAGCGCGACCTGGAGCGGCTGGCAGCGCTTGGCCGCGTCGCGCAGGATGTCCCCGCCCTCGGCGACGAAGTCGCGGCCCTCATTGCGCGCCTTGATCATCGCCTCGGTGGCGACCCGGTTGGCGGTGGCTCCCGCCGCGATGCCCAGCGGGTGGCCGATCGTGCCGCCGCCGAACTGGAGCACCACGTCCTCACCCAGGTATTGCAGCAGTTGGTGCAGCTGGCCGGCGTGGATGCCGCCGGAGGCCACCGGCATCGTGCCGGGCATTGAGCCCCAGTCCTGGTCGAAGTAGATCCCGTTGCCCGGGTTCGCCGGCACCTGTGCCTGCCGCAGCGTGTCGTAGTAGCCGCGCACGCTGGCCGGGTCACCCTCCAGCTTGCCGACCACCGTGCCCGCGTGGATGTGGTCCACCCCGATGCAGCCGGCACCACTTGGCGATGACCCGGAAGCTCACCCCGTGCGACTTCTGCCGGGTGTAGGTGCTGTGCCCGGCCCGGTGCAGGTGCAGCAGGACGCCGTTGCGCCGGGCCCACCGGGCCATCGAGTGCAGCGCGGTGTAACCGACGGTGAGGTCAACCATGATGATCACGCTGCCGAGGCTGGCCGCGAAGTCGGCCCGCTCGTACATGTCCTCCATCGTGGCGGCGGTGACGTTGAGATAGTGGCCCTTGATCTCGCCGGTGCGCTCCTGCGCCTGGTTGACCGCCTCCATGGTGAACAGGAACCGGTCCCGCCAGCGCATGAACGGCTGGGAGTTGATGTTCTCGTCGTCCTTGGTGAAGTCGAGACCGCCGCGCAGCGCCTCGTACACCACGCGGCCGTAGTTGCGCGCGGACAGGCCCAGCTTGGGCTTGGTGGTCGCGCCGAGCAGCGGCCTGCCGTACTTATTCAGGTACTCCCGTTCCATGACGATGCCGTGCGGCGGGCCCTGGAACGTCTTCACGTAGTGCAGCGGGATGCGCATGTCTTCCAGGCGCAGCGCCTTGAGCGCCTTGAAGCCGAACACGTTGCCGATGATCGAGGAGGTCAGGTTCGGGATCGAGCCCTCCTCGAACAGGTCGATGTCGTAGGCGATGTGCGCGATGTACTCGCCGTCGCGCCCTGGCACCGGGTCCACCCGGTAGCACTTGGCCTGGTAGTGGTCGTAGGCGGTGAGGCGGTCGGTCCACACGACGGTCCAGGTCGCGGTCGAGGACTCGCCGGCCACCGCGGCGCCGGCCTCCTCGGCCGGGACGCCGGGCTGCGGGGTGATGCGGAACGCGGCCAGCAGGTCGGTGTCGGCGGGGACGTAGTCGGGTTCGTAGTAGCCCATCTGCGCGTACGGGATGACCCCGGCATTCCAGCGTTGCTCCTGCCGGTTCTCTGCCATCGCTCCTCCATGGGTTGCGCCTGCCGGGGTGTCCGGGTGCCCGCGCTCCACGATGCCAGCCGACTGCTTCGGCGTCTATTGAGAGTTTGGCGGTGATAATCAAGCTAAGACTTATGAGTTGCCGACAGGCCGCCGATCGTCTACGCGGGTTGGAGTGCGGCTGAGGTCCGGGGCCGGCCTACCTGGCGGTTAACTAGGTCAGCGCGCACAGTTGACGTCCAGCGCGCACCATTAACGTCAGCGCGCGAGGAGCTAGCATGACCCAGCCCAAGGAGCCGTCGGCCAACTACCCCGGTCCCGTTCCGGTGACCGCCGTGGCCCAGGCGGGCCGTGACCGTGCCCGGATCATGACCGGCCTGGCCACTCACGCCGGCCGCCCCTACCTCTGCGGCCCGGCCGTGACCTGCGCCTGCGCCCCCGAAGACAACCTGGCCATGCACGCCGCCCTCTACCAGGCCACCCCCGGCACCGTCCTGGTCTGCGACGGCACCGGCACCACACGATGCGCCCTGTTCGGCGAGCTGATGGCCACCGACGCCCTGAACCAGGGTCTGGCCGGCCTAGTGGTCCAGGGTCCGGTCAGGGACATCGCCGACCTCGACGAGCTTGGTTTCCCCATATGGTCAACCGGCACGGCGCCGGGACAGGCAGCCAAGGCCAGCGCCGTATCAGTAGGCGCCCCCGTAGTAGTTGGCGGCGTACTCGTAGCACCCGGCGACCAGATCATCGCCGACCGGGACGGCGTAGCCGTGGTCCCCGCCGCTCACTGGGCAAGTGTCCAAGCGGACGTGGCCGCCCTTATCGACCGCGAGTCCAAAACCCGCGCGAGGCTGGCCGCGGGCGAACGCCTGGCCGACATCAACGGCCTCGACCTGAGCTCCCTGCGCGCCGATCGTTAACCGCGCAGTGGGGCGCGGAAGGACCCGGTGTGCAGGACGTGCTCCACGAGGCGGGCGGCCGGGGGAGGGACGGGTTCCGTCCGGGCGGCCAGGTACCAGTCCCGGTGCAGGGGGGTGCCGGGGACCGGGAGCTCCGCAAGCCGGCCGGTTGCCAGTTCGGCGGCGACCGCGTCGCGGGACACCAGGGTGACTCCCAGGCCGACGCCCGCCGACTCCTTGATGGCGCCGTTGGACCCAACGATCAGCGTGAGCGGGGCGATGTCCAGCTCGGCCAGCAGCGCGGCGGTGCTGGCCCTCGTGCCAGAGCCCGGCTCCCGCAACAGCCAGGTCTGGCGCGCCATCCAGGTCAGCAACCCGGCCCGGTCGGCGGGCCCGGCGGCGCCGGCCTGGCGGCGCGCGCGGCGTCGGCGGCCAGGTCGGGGGCGGCGACCACGACCAGCTCGTGCGGCCGCACCGCGAGCACGTCGACCGCCCAGCCGGGTTCGGGGCGCCCGCTGACCACCAGGTCTACCTGGTGCCGGTCGAGCAGGGAGCGCACCCGCTCCCGGTTGCCGGCCTCGAGCCGGATGCCGGTCAGCGGGTGCTGGTGGCGGAATCCGCCGAGGATATGCGGCACCACCTGCTCGGCGGCCGTGGTCACGGCGGCGATCCGGAGTTCACCGCGCTCGGGGTCGGCGCTTGCCGCGGCGGCGAGGCCCGCCTCATCGAGCAGGCCGAGGATGCGGCGGGCGTAGCCGGCGTACGCCTTGCCCGCGTCGGTGAGCCGCAGCCCGCGCCCGTCCGGGGCCACCAGGGCGAGCCCGAGGCCCTTCTGGAGCGCGGCCAGCGAGGCGGAGACCGCCGCCTGGGTGACGACAAGTTCCTGGGCGGCCCCGTGCACCGATTCGTTGTCGGCCACCGCGAGAAACGTGCGGAGCTGGTTCAGTGTCACAAGCACCTCGGGCCGTGGGTCCGCGATTGCTAAGCTAAAACCTAGCATTTCCATAAGATTCGAAAGCTATCGCTATGACCCGAGGGCTTCGTCATGGTTGTGGCAACCAGGACAACCGATGGGCAGCCGGGACACGGGGCTGGCGGCGCGGGTTAGGTGAACCGGAGGTGACCGATGACCGACAGCGGGGCGGATGAGACTGGCCCGGCCGACGGAGCCAGCGAGCCGGGCCCTAGTTCCGGGAGCCCGCGGGCCGGTGGCGAGCCTGGCCCCGGGGCTGATGAGACTGGCGTGCCCAGCGGGTCCGGTGCGGCGGAGGAGCCGTCCGCGGGCGGCGCGCGCTGGGTGGACGTGGCGCCGGACCGGATCGTGCGGTGGGTTGGGTCGTTCGCCGACCGGCACGGGCCGCTGTCCGCGGAACCCAGTCGGCCCGTGCTGGTGTTGCGCGGCGCGGACGGCGCGGTCGCCGAGTGCCACCCGCCGTTCCCGCCGATGACGGCGCCCGAGCGCTGGCCCGCCAGCCCGACGGTGCTCGCGGGGCTGATGGCCGAGCACGCGGCCATCGACCGGACCGTAGGCGTGCTGCTGGTCCGGCTCGGCGGGTTCGCCGCCGGGGTCTTCGCGGGCAGCCCGCCCCGGCTGGTCAGCTCCAAGACCGGCTCGCGGCTGGTGCACGGGCGGTCCGCCGCGGGCGGCACGTCGCAGCACCGGTTTGCCCGGCGCCGGGAGAACCAGGCGGCGAGCGCGCTCGGGGCGGCCGCGGACACCGCGCTGCGCGTGATGGGGCCCTACGCCGGCCGGCTGGACGCCGTGGTGCTCGGCGGCGACCGCCGCGCCATAGCCGGGGTCCTGGCCGACAACCGGCTGCGCCCGGTGATGAAGCAGGCGGTGGACCGCTTTCTCACCGTGCCCGATCCCAGGCTGGCGGTACTGCGGGACACGCCGCGGCTGTTCCTTGCGGTCCGCATCCGCCTCACCGGGCCTGCCTGAGGACGGCAGGACTGCCGGGGTGGCGGTGGCCTGGTTCGGTGACCGATGGGAGCAGCACGACGGCGCCCATGGCCGCCGCGACGGAGCCGCCGAGCACGAGGGCCAGCCGGACGCCGGCCACCGCGGCGACCGCGCCCCCGGCGATCGTGCCGGCCGGGGCCAGCGCGAGCGACAGCATCCAGTCCACCGCCGAGGCCCGCCCGAGCAGGTTGGCCGGCACCTCCTCCTGCATCTGGCGACCTGCCAAGGCACCTGTGGATGGAGGACGGTGCCGAGCCGATTTACT
This sequence comes from uncultured Actinomycetes bacterium, assembly GCA_963703605.1. Taxonomy (GTDB): domain Bacteria; phylum Actinomycetota; class Actinomycetes; order Streptosporangiales; family Streptosporangiaceae; genus DASXKD01. Next base: position 30,831 of record CAVPFC010000016.1, on the reverse strand, counting down.
CCCGCGCCGCCCGGGAAGCGGGGCTCGCGTAACGAAGTGCTGCCCTTAGTGAGGGTAGGGCTCGGGTTCGGTCCGGTAGCGGCGTCCGTGTGGGGCGGTCCAGATGAACACGCCCGGCCGCGGCTGGGCTAGCCCCCATCCGCTGGCCTGCTTGCAGCGGTGATGCCGACGGCAACACGGCCCGCCGTTGCACAGGCAGGTCCGGCCGCCACGGTGCCACGGGATGGTGTGCTCGAAGTCACAGGCTTCGGCTGGGCGGCGGCAGCCAGGGGCGGTGCACCGCTGTTGCCGGATCTGGATCAGGTGCGCCAATGACGGCGACGGCCGGTAGCCAGCGGATTCCCACCGGTGACTGCACGTCCCAGCTTCCAGCCAGGCCAGCCCGATCCCGGCCAGCCAGGAGACGACGCCGGGGGCCAGCCGTGGCGGGCCGGGCCCCGCACCCGGGCCTGACATGGGCGGCTGACCAGCGGTTTCTCCGGGGGGCTGGCCTGGTCGAGATGCGGCGGAGCCATGCGCGGCGCCCGCGCGTCGGTATCGGTGATCGTCAGGCGCCACCGGATGGCCGGGGCCGGCCTTCGCGCAGCCGTGGGCGACCGCCCGTCCGTCCGAGCCCACGATTGTCAGGCACCACCGAGTGGCGGAGTCCCGGGCGAGCGCGGCGGCCAAGGCTCGTGAGTCCTCCGCATCAAGCGGCCCGAACCCGGCGGCTTCGCCAGCACCTTGCGACCAGCCCAGCCACGTTGCCAGCGGCAAGATCAAGTTCACGGTGCCGCGCATCCCCGGCTTCAGGACCCCGCCCGCCGAGGCCGAGCCGGGCGCTGGCGGCGGACCGCCAAGGAGTCCATCACCGGGCCCGGTGCCTTTGGACGGTGTGTCTTCGCACGGGGCGCCATCGCACGGGGTGCCTTTGGACGGAGTGTCTTCGCATTCCCCGGCTACCGGGAGGAGGGATTCCACCGGCTGGCCGTTCAGTAGCGCCAGGTATACCTGCGCGCGCAGTCCATCGAGGGTGCCGGCGGCCCCGGCGTTCTTCAGCCAGCGCGCATAGGCACTGATCCGCTGGTCGGCAGCCAGCGCCCCAGCGGGTGGCAGGTCGCGGCCCGCCAGCGCGGTCGTTCCGGCCTGCTCCTGCCAGCACTCGACGCGGGCATCCCTGGCTGCCTTCTCCTTCCGGCGGCGGGCCGCATCCGGGTCGGCGGCAATGACCGCCCGCCGGGATGCCCGCCGCAGTTCACCGGTGGTCTGCCGCGCAGCGTTGCCGATGACCGAAGCCTCCACCCGGGCGGCGTGTGGGCCGTCCAGCCCGGCCAGCTCATCGATGATCACCGAGGCCTTCGGGGCATCGATGTCTCCGGCCCGCAGCGCCGCCCTGGTCTTGGGCAGCCTGGCCAGGCTGAGCGCGAAATCGGTGAGCTTGCCGGCCGCGCGGGCGGTCAGGGTAAGCACCATCGCTACCTCATCGGCCACGTGCTCGGCCAGGTGCGGATCCGCGCCCACCGCGGCCTGGGCGGTGCGCCGGCGGTCAAGCTCGGCGACCGCGGCCAGTTCGCCCGCGGTGGCCCAGGAAGCGATTCGCCGCCAGGCGATCATCAAGCCGGCCAGCTCATCGTCACTGACCCGGGCCAGGCCCGCGTCCTGCTTATCGGCGGCCAGCCCCGCCAGCACCGGGCCCGGCTGGATCGTATCCGCCACCCCGCCCGCGTCGAAGCCACCGCCGGTTCCCCAGCGGCGTGGCGTCATCCCCGGCAGCGCCTCAACGGGCGGCGGCGCCGGCCGGGCCGCCGGGCCAGCCACCGGCACGGGCTCGTCCCAGCGCTCGGGCGGCAGATCGTCGAGCCAATCCCCGCCCTCGGCCAGCCATTCCTCATCCTCAGCCAGCCCACCGGCCCGGTCCCAGGCGGCCAGCCAGGCGAGCTCCAGCTCGGTCAGTGACGCGCCGTCCCGAGCGCCGGCGCCCTGTCCACGCGCACCCAGTTCACCCACGCGCTGCTGGCCCGCGCCGGGCGCGGCGACGTGAACGCTGGATGAACTGGGCACCGGACCGCCTCTCGAACTGAGTTGCTTTACTGCCTAATAGGTTATCGCCAGCCACCGACAAAACTCGTAGCTGTGTTCGAGGAAATTGACTAGTTTCGCCGTTCGGTGGATGGTCCGCCCAGATACCGTCTGGCGGGGCGGCCCGGACCGGGCCTGGGGCCGTCCGGCGGGGCGGCCCGGCCAGGGATAAGGGTTTCAGTCGCCGGATGCGAACGGGTACGCTCGCTTCGTGCCCTCTCTCACGTCGTCACAACTGCCGTGATGCGGGTTCCGCTGCGCGGAATTGCTTACGGAATGTGACAGACATTAGACGGAGAGTGGTTCCTCATGCTAGTAGCGAGCGGGCTGGAACTGCGCGCGGGAGCGCGGCTGCTCCTGGACGACGCCAGCTTTCAGGTCGCCCCCGGCGACAAGATCGGCCTGGTCGGGCGGAACGGGGCGGGCAAGACCACGCTGGCGCGGGTGCTGGCCGGCGAGGGGCTGCCCGCGGCCGGTACGGTCCAGCGGACCGGCACCATCGGGTACCTGCCGCAGGACTCGCGGGCCGGTGACCTGACCGGCCTGGCCATGGACCGGGTGCTGTCCGCCCGGGGGCTCGATGAGGTGCGGGCCGCGATGCGCAACGCGGAAAAACAGATGGCCGACCCGGACCCGGCCCGCCGGGACGCGGCGGTGCGCCGTTACGGCAACGCCGAGGAACGGCTGCTCGGGCTCGGTGGTTACGCGGCGGAGTCGGAGGCGGCGTCCATCGCCGCCAGCCTGGGCCTGCCCAGCCGGGTCATGTCCCAGCCGCTGCGGACGCTGTCCGGCGGGCAGCGGCGCCGGGTGGAATTGGCCAGGATCCTGTTCTCCGGCGCGACGACCCTGCTGCTCGACGAGCCGACGAACCACCTGGACGCGGACTCCGTCTCCTGGCTTCGCGATCACCTGCGGGCGTTCCGCGGCGCGGTGATGGTGATCAGCCACAACACCGCCCTGCTGGACGCGGTGGTCAACAAGGTCTTCTACCTGGACGCCGACCGCACCACGCTGGACATCTACAACGTCGGCTGGCGCGTTTACCTGGACCAGCGGGAAACCGACGCCCGGCGGCGCGTCAGGGAGGCGCAGAACTCCCGCCGCCAGGCGGCCGCGCTCCAGGCACAGGCGGACAAGATGCGCGCGAAGGCCACCAAGGCCAAGGCGGCCCAGGGCATGGAACGCCGGGCGCAGCGACTGCTGGCCGGGGTGGCCGCCGACCGTCGCGCCGAGCGGGTGGCCCGGCTGCGCTTCCCCGAGCCGGCGCCGTGCGGCAAGACGCCGCTGACGGCCCGGGGGCTGGCCAAGTCCTACGGCTCGCTCGAGGTGTTCACCGGTGTGGACGTGGCGGTGGACCGCGGCGCGCGCATCGTGGTGCTCGGGCTGAACGGGGCGGGGAAGACGACGCTGCTGCGGCTGCTGACCGGCCTGGAACCGCCCGACGCGGGGGAGGTGCTGCCCGGCCACGGGCTGGTGCTCGGCTACTACGCCCAGGAGCACGAGACCCTGGACCTCGACAAGACCGTGCTGCAAAACATGGCCGCGGCCGCGCCCGGCCTGACCGAGGGGGAGCAGCGCCGCGTGCTCGGCTCGTTCCTGTTCCCCGGCGACGAGGTGGCAAAGCCGGCCAGCGTCCTGTCCGGCGGGGAGCGGACCCGGCTGGCGCTCGCGCTGCTGGTGGTGTCCGGCGCGAACGTGCTGCTGCTCGACGAGCCGACCAACAACCTCGACCCGTTGAGCAGGGCCGAGATCCTCAACGCCCTGCGCCTGTACCGGGGCGCGATCGTGCTCGTCACCCACGACGAGGGCGCCGTCGAGGCGCTCGCGCCGCAACGGGTCATCCTGCTCCCCGACGGCGTCGAGGACTCGTGGAGCGACGAGCTGTCCGACCTGGTGGCGCTGGCCTGACGGCCTCGCCGGGGCCGGCGTGGCGCACCTCGGTACCGCAGGCCGACCCGAAAAGTAGTTGATCACTTACCCCCATGTGGGTAGCCGATTGGGGTGGTAATGCGTGATCATGGCGAGAGGTGGTGACGCAGCGGTCCGCTAAGTTCACGGGAGGTACGCGTGGCCGAAACCCTCAAGAAAGGCACCCGAGTCACCGGTGCCGACCGTGCCAAGCTAGCGGCCGACCTGAAGAAGAGGTACGACTCGGGCGAGAGCATCCGCGCCCTGGCCGCGGACACCGGCCGCTCCTACGGCTTCGTCCACCGCATCCTGACCGAGAACGGGGTATCGCTGCGCGGCCGGGGTGGCGCCACGCGCGGCAAGGCCAAGGCGAAGCGCTGATAGGGCCGTTGCCCAGCCCGGCCGACCTGGACGGCGCGGGCCTGCGTTATGAGCCCGGGCTGCCCATGGCCGGGGCGGCCACCGTGACGTTGTCGCGGCCCACCCGGCGCAACGCCATGACGCCCCGGATGTGGCACGGCCTGGCCGCCATCGGCCGCGGGCTGCCGCCCGAGGTGCGGGTGGTGGTGGTGCGCGGCGATGGCCCGTCGTTCTCGTCCGGCATCGACCTGCGGCTGCTGTCGGGGGATGGGGCCGACGAGGCGGACGCCATCCCCAGCCCCGCCGACCCGGGGTTCGAGGACTGGGTCGCCTCCTGCCAGGAGGGATACCGGTGGCTGCGCAGCCCGTCGCTGATCTCGGTCGCCGCGGTCCGCGGCCACGCGATCGGCGCGGGGTTCCAGCTCGCGCTCGGCTGTGATCTGCGGGTTCTGGCCGATGACGCGATGCTCTGCATGAAGGAACCCTCGCTGGGGCTCGTGCCGGACCTTATGGGAACAAAGCCACTTGTCGACATTGCCGGGCTGCCCCGCGCGCTGGAGCTTTGCCTCACCGGCCGGTCGGTGACCGCCGCGGAAGCGGCCCAGCTCCGGCTGGCCGAGCTGGTCGTGCCCGCGGCGGAACTGGACGGCGCGGTCGCCGACCTGGTCGCGGCGCTGCTCGCGGTGGACCCCGCGACGGCAAGGGCGACCAAGGAACTGCTCGCCCAGGCCGCGGGCAACACGCTGGACCAGCAGGCGGCGGCGGAACGGCGGGCCCAGGCCGCGCTGCTGCGCAGCCGGCTGCCCGCGCCCTAGCCCGCGGCTCCGCCTCCCGGCCCGTCCTAGCCAGCAGCTCCGGGCTTCCGGGCTGGCATCTCGTAGTACGTGACGCCGTCCCGCTGGGAACTGGCCAGCCGGCCTTGTGCCGCCAGCAGTTCCAGGTGGGCCCGGGTCTCGATCACCGCGAGCATCTGGTTGACCGGGTCAAGCTCGTCGAGCTGCCGTTCCCGGCGGGTCCACCGCAGCGCCCGGGCCACCTCGTAGCCGGTGGCCGCGCCCGCCGCCACCGCCGCGGCGCACCGGTCCAGCCGGCCGGAGTGATGCGCGAGCAGCGCGTCGATCCGGGCGTGGGCGCTTTCGGTGACCGGCCCGTGGGCCGGCAGCAGCCGCATGTCCGGCAGGCCCCGGATCAGCCGCAGCGATTGCAGGTAGTCGCGCAGCGGGTGCGCGGCCCGCACCGGCTCGAACCCGATCGACGGGGTGATGTGCGGCAGCACGTGGTCGCCGGCGAACAACAGCCCGCTGGCGGCGTCCGCGAACACAACGTGGCCCTGGGTGTGGCCGGGTGTGGCGAGCACGCGCAGGGTGCGCGAGCCGACCCCGATCTCCTGCCCGGCGGCGAGCCACTGGTCCGGGGCCGCCCAGTCCTCGGCGCCGCCCGGCACCGCCCTTTCCAGCCCGGCGAGCAGCTCGAGCACGGTGCCCGCCCCGCTGGCCGCAAGCTCGGCCAGTTGCGGCTCGAACGGGCGGATGCCGCCCGCCAGCAGCGCCGCGATGGCCTCCTGCTCGCCGAGCCCCAGGGCCACCGTGGTGCCGAACGCCCGGCGCACCTCGACACCCAGCGTGTAGTGGTCCCGGTGCACGTGGGTGACCAGGAACGACCGCACGTCGCCGAGCCCGGCGCCGAGGGTGGCCAGCGCCGATTCGAGGGCGTCACGGGCCTGCTGGAGCGCCCACCCGCTGTCGATGAGAACCAGGCCCTCATCGGCCTCGAGCACGTAGACGTTCACCGCCCGCAGCCCGTCGGTCGGCAGTGGGAGCGGCACGCGGTGCACTCCGGGGGCGACCGGGTAAACGCCCGGCTCGGTCCAGCCATGGGTGATGGCCCTGGTATCGGCGGTCACGTATCCGTCTTCTCCTCGCGTCGAGATCCGCCTCCATTGTTACCAGGCGGTTGGATTTCGCCCTCAGCGCACCCGGGAAGATCGCCGGCGGGGGCGGTGTTGCCTGAACATGTACCAGGCTCAATGGCACGCGATGCGGTCGTTCACCCGGGACAAGTCGGTCACCCAGCAGCGGCTGAGCCGGGGCCTGGTCCGGCGGATCGCGTCGTACGCCCGGCCCTACCGGCTGGACCTGGTCATCTTCCTGACCCTGACGGCGCTGTCCGCGGTGATCGCGGTGGCCGTGCCGCTGCTGCTGCAAACCATCATCGACAAGGGGATCCTGCCCCGGGACACCTCGGTCGTGCTCTGGGTGGCCGGGGTGGTGGCGGGGCTCGCGCTGCTCGGCGCCCTGCTTTCGTTCGCCACCCGGTGGTTCTCGGCGCGCATCGGCGAGGGGCTCATCTACGACCTGCGCACCGAGGTGTACGAGCACGTCCAGCGGCAGCCGCTGGCGTTCTTCACCAGGGCCCAGACGGGTTCGCTGGTAAGCCGGCTGAACAGCGACGTGATCGGCGCGCAGCAGGCGATCACGTCGACGCTGTCGTCGGTGATCGCCAACGTGATCGGGCTGATCCTGGTGCTCGCGGCGATGATCTACCTGTCCTGGCTGGTCACCGTCGTCACCCTGGTCATGATGCCGCTGTTCATCGTCCCGGCCCGGCTGGTCGGCCGCAGGCTCCAGCGGCTCACCCGGGAGTCGATGCAGCTCGACGCCGAGATGGGCTCCACCATGACGGAGCGGTTCAACGTCGCCGGGGCGATGCTGGTCAAGCTGTTCGGTAACCCGGCGACCGAGGCCCGGGTGTTCTCGGGCCGGGCCGCGCGGGTCAGGGACATCGGCGTGACCACCGCCATGTACGGCAGCACGCTGTTCATCTCGCTGTCCCTGCTCGCCTCCATGGCCACCGCCGTGGTGTACGGGCTCGGCGGCTCGCTGGTGATCAACGGCGCCATCCAGCTCGGCACGCTGGTGGCGCTGGCGGCCCTGCTCAGCAGGCTCTACGGGCCGATCACCGCGCTGTCCAACGTGCAGGTTGACGTGATGACCGCGCTGGTCAGCTTCGACCGGGTGTTCGAGGTGCTCGACCTCAAGCCGCTCATCGACGAGCGGCCGGGGGCGGTGGCGCTGCCCCGGACCGGGCAGGGCAACGGCAGCGGGCCCGCATCGGCGCTGGCGGTCGACTTCGACCACGTCTCGTTCCGCTATCCGACCGCGAGCGAGGTGTCGCTGGCTTCGCTGGAGTCGATCGCGCTGCAAGCCCCGGAGCGGACCACCGCGAGCGAGGACGTGCTGCACGACGTGAGCTTCACCGCGCCCGCGGGGCAGCTCACCGCGCTGGTCGGCCCGTCCGGGGCCGGCAAGACCACGATCACCCACCTGGTGTCCCGGCTCTACGACCCGCGCGAGGGCGTGGTCCGCATCGGCGGGTACGACATCGCCGACCTGACGCTGGACTCGCTGCACGAGGCGGTGGGCGTGGTCACCCAGGACGCGCACATGTTCCACGACACGATCCGGGCCAACCTCGCCTACGCCAAGCCGTCGGCAACCGAGGCGGAGCTGATCGAGGCGTGCCGGGCGGCGCAGATCTGGGGCCTGATCGCGACGCTGCCCGACGGGCTGGACACCGTGGTCGGCGACCGCGGCTACCGGCTGTCCGGGGGCGAGAAGCAGCGGCTGGCGATCGCCCGGCTGCTGCTCAAGGGGCCCGCGGTGGTGGTGCTGGACGAGGCCACCGCGCACCTGGACTCCGAGTCGGAGGTCGCCGTGCAGCACGCGCTCAAGACGGCGCTGGCCGGGCGGACCTCACTGGTGATCGCCCACCGGCTGTCCACCATCAGGGAAGCCGACCAGATCCTGGTCATCGACCACGGCCAGATCCGCGAGCACGGGCAGCACGAGGAACTCCTGGCCGCCGGCGGCCTGTACGCCGAGCTCTACCACACCCAGTTCGCCCACCAGGAACCGGTCGCATCCGCCTGATCCGGGCCGGCGGAAAGGTGCGGCGCCCGCCCTGATTTGATACTCAACGGCTGGCGCGTGGCTGCCTAACTCCCGGAAGAGACTCGCCTCCGGGGCTCACAGCGCGCCGATGGCGCCGCCGTCGACGGGGATCATCGCGCCGGTGAGGTAGGAGGCGGCGGGGGAGAGGACGAACGCGGCCACCGCGCCGAACTCCGCGGGCTCCCCATACCGGCGCAGCGGGATCGTCAGCGAGTTCGCGGCGCGGACCTCGTCCGGGTCGCCGTGCCGGGCGTCGAGCTCGCGGACCCGCCCGGTGGCCATCTTCCCCGGCAGCAGCCCGACCACCCGGATGCCGCGCGGCCCCAGCTCGTCGGCGAGGGTCTTCGCCCAGCCGGCCAGGCCGGGCCGCAGCGCGTTGGAGATCGCCAGCGCCCGGATCGGCACCCGCACCGACGACGACAGCACGAACGCCATCGCACCGCCCTCGGGCAGCTCCTCGCCGAGCAGCCGGGACAGCCGCACCGCGCCGAGGAACACGCTCTCGAACGCGGCCCGCCACGCGTCGTCCCCGGTGCCCATGGCCGGGCCGCCGGGCGGGCCGCCGACGCTGATCAGCGCGCCGTCCAGCCGGCCGAACTCCTGCCGCGCGGCGTCCACCAGCCGCTGCGGCGTGCCGGGGTCGGCGTTGTCCGCGGCGACCCAGGCGGCCCTGCCGCCGAGACCGTCCGCCGCGCGCGCCAGCCCCGCCTCGTGCCGGGCGCTCAGCACCACCCGCGCGCCCTCCGCCACCAGCGCCGCCGCGGTGGCCAGGCCAAGCCCCCGGCTGCCCCCGGTGACCACGAAGACCTTCTCCCGCAGGCCTAGATCCACCTCGCTCCTCCTCCCACGGCCGCCTCAGCCGCCGTAGCCGACCCGGCGCAGCTCGTCGCCGGCCACCTGTTCCACCTCGGCCGCCTGGAGCGGGCTGAGCAGCCTGCGCCAGGCGCCCGGCTCCATGACCGTCCCGGCCAGGTGCGCCTCCACCGGGCCGACGCCGAACCCGGTGAACGTGGCCAGCGCGCTGGCCGAGGCGGCCGGCTGCCGCACCAGCTCCTCGTAGCGCAGGGTGATCAGCTGTTCGGGGGACAGCCGCATCCGCAGCCTGGCCATCAGCCGGACGGTCCCGCGCCAGCGCATCGCGCACTTCCCGGCCACGGACGCGTCCGCCCACTGGGCGCGGTCCGGCGGGCCGTCCACGCCGAGCAGCGGATGCGTGATCTCGGCGTCCAGGTTCACAAAGCCCGGCCGGAACCAGGCCAGCGAGGGCGGGTCGGCGAGCATGCCGGCCACCACGTCCCGGCCGTCGCGGACGATCTGCACGAGCCGCGCGTCGGGAAAGGCGTCGACCAGCGAATCGGCGCAGTAGAGCAGCTCCGGGCTGGCGTCACCGTACCTGCTGACGTCCTGCTCGGCGACGCACGGCCCGGTGCCGGGCATGCCCGCCGCCTCCCGGCAGGCCGGCGTGCAGCCCAGGCAGCAGCCCGGGCCGATCTGCCAGCCCTGGGCGAAGGCGTCCCGCAGCACGGTGGCCGCCGCCTCCGGCCGGCCGCGCGCCAGCGACGGCGTGCGGGCGAACGCCTGCACCACGGGCAGCACCCAGCGCTGGCCCAGCGTCATGTGGAACCCCGGCGCGCGCTTGAACGCCCGGGCCAGCAGCTCCGTGCCCGCCTGCGGCGCCCCGATGACGAACACCGGGTGCCGCACCTTGCGGCCGTTGACCACCAGGATGTGCGGCCGGGACAGTGCTGGCCTCGACCCCGCCGCCCCGTCCACGGGCGGCCTGGGGTAGCCCGCCACGGTTCCCGCGGCGGGCGCCCGGGGCCCGCCCACTCCCTCGGCAGGGCGGGGGGCCGTGGTCACCGCTGGCCGCGCCCACCACGGTGCGGTGCGCGCCCGCCGGGGCGGCGGCAGTGCGCGGGCTCGTGCGCGTCCAGGTTGAGCGCGGCCTGGACCAGCGGCACGTGGCTGAACGCCTGCGGGGTGTTGCCGACCAGGCGGCCGTACCGGGGGTCGTACTCCTCACTGAGCAGGCCGACGTCGTTGCGCAGCGACAGCAGCCGCTCGAACAGCTCCTCCGCCTCGTCCTGCTTTCCGGTCAGGTGCAGCGCGTTGACCATCCAGAAGCTGCACGCCAGGAACGCGCCCTCGCTGCCGGTCAGGCCGTCGACGTCGGAGTCGCTCGCGGCGAGCTCGTACCGGCGCACCAGGCCGTCGGAGGTGAGCTCGCGCTGGATCACCTCGACGGTGGACATCACCCGCGGGTCGTCGGCGGGCAGGAAGCCCACCTCCGGGATCAGCAGCACCGCCGCGTCCAGCTCGGTGGAGCCGTAGTACTGGGTGAACGCCCCGCGCGCCGGGTTGTAGCCGCTGTCGACCACCTGGGCGTGGATCTTGTCCCTGATCTGCTGCCAGCGGTCCCCGGGCCCGGGCAGGCCCAGCGTGGTGGAGTGGTAGGCCCGGTCAAAGGCGACCCAGGCCATCACTTTGGAGTGGACGAAGGGGCGCCGGGGCCCGCGTACCTCCCAGATTCCCTCGTCCGGCTGATCCCAGTTCTTCTCCAGGAAGTCAAGCAGCGCCCGCTGTAGCGACCAGGAGTGCCGGTCGAAGCTGATCCCGGACTCGCGGCCGAGCGACAGCGCGTCGATCAGTTCCCCGTAGACGTCGAGCTGGAGCTGGTTGACGGCCGCGTTGCCGATCCTGACCGGTGCCGAGCGCTCGTACCCGGGCAGCCAGTCGGCCTCCCACTCGGACAGGCGGCGCTCGCCCGCCACCCCGTACATGATCTGGACGTCCCGCGGGTCGCCGGCCACCGCCCGGCACAGCCACGCGCGCCACGCGGCCGCCTCCTCGGTGTACCCGGTGCGCAGCAGCGCCTCCAGCGTGATCGTGGCGTCGCGGAGCCAGCAGTAGCGGTAGTCCCAGTTGCGCACGCCGCCGATGTCCTCCGGCAGCGACGTGGTCGCCGCGGCCACGATCCCGCCGGTCGGTGCGTAGGTGAGCGCCTTCAGGGTGATCAGGGAGCGGACCACCGCCTCCTTGTGCCGCCCCTCGTAGGTGCAGCGGAACACCCAGTCGCGCCAGAACCGGGTGGCCAGGCTCAGCTCCGCGAACGGGTCGGCCCGCTCGGGCGGGTCCTCGTGCGAGGGCTGCCAGGTCAGCGTGAACGGCACCCGGTCGCCCGCGGCCACCCGGAACGAGGCGTGGTGGGTCATGTTGCGGCCGGTGAGGGTGACCGGCGTGTCCAGCCACAGGGAGTCCGGGCCGGCCACCGCGACGACCCTGCCGTCGATCCGCCGCACCCACGGGACGATATCGCCGTAGCCGAGCCGGATCCGCAGCGCGAAGTCCATGTCGACGTGCCCGTGCACGCCCTCGACGATCCGGGTCAGCACCGGGGACTTGCCGTCGCGCGGCGGCATGAAGTCGATCACCCGGACGGTCCCCGTCCCGGTCCGCCACTCGGTCACCAGGATGAGCGTGTCGCCCTGGTAATGGCGCCGCACCTCGGCCTTGGCCGGCCCCGCGCCGTCGGCCGCCTGCGCCGCGCCCGGCCCGTCCGGCTTCGCGTTATTAGGTGCAATACGCCAGTACCCGTGGTCCTCGGTGCCGAGCAGGCTGGCGAAGCATGCGGGCGAATCGAACCGGGGCAGGCACAGCCAGTCGATCGAGCCGTCCTTGCCGACCAGCGCCGCCGTCTGCATGTCGCCGATGAGCGCGTAGTCCTCGATCAGTCCCGCCACCGGTGCCCTCCAGCTCACGGCCGGCGCCACGGCCCATCCGGGCCAATCCCGCGCAGGCGCGCCTTTGCTCTCTGCCGGTCAACCGTACCGGGCGGCCCGCCTCCGCGCGCCGCACTCATTTGTCTGCCTCCCTCGCGGGCGCTCGGCTGGGGCCTCGCTGGCTTCGGGAGGCTGGTCCTCGGCGCCGGGACACCGCAACGGCGCCTGGGGCGCCTTATGCGGCGTTGGACCCGGCGCCTGCGGCGCGCGGCACCCGTGGGCTTCCGGAACAGTGCCCGTTCTGTTGGCCTCCCTCGCGGGCGCTCGGCTGGAGCCTCGCTGGCTTCGGGAGGCATCCGGGGGTCCGGGGGCGTCCCCCGGGCTAGCAGAGTCTCGGCGCCGGGACACCGCAACGGCGCCTGGGGCGCCTTATGCGGCGTTGGGCCCGGCGCCTGCGGCGCGCGGCACCCGTGGGCTTGCGGAACAGTACTCGTTCGTTGGCCTCCCTCGCGGGCGCTCGGCTGGAGCCTCGCTGGCTTCGGGACGCTGGTGCTGGTGATCTGCTCGCCGGGCGGGCGCTGCGCTGGCTTCGGGAGGCTGGCCTCGGCGGCCTCCCCGTGATCCGTGTGCCTGGCGAGCGCCCTAAGCTGGCTGGCGTGCCCACGCTTCGCCCGATCGCCTGCGCCGTCGCGGCCGTCTTGCTGGTCACGGTGGCGGCGGGCTGCTCCTCGTTCGACAAGGCGTTCGGCAAGCAGGAGCAGGTGGTCCAGTTCAAGGACAACACCTCGCCCTCGGTCATGCTGAGGGTGCGCGCCACCTGCTCGCACATCCCCAACGCCATCCCCGAGCGCATCCCGCCGCACCCGCCGGCCGTGCAGATGCAGGACGACATCCGGTACCTGACCAGCAACGCCAGCGACGCGGACCTGGCCAGGCTCGAGCAGTGCCTCCAGCGCTTCCCCGCGGTGGTCGGCATGGAGCCCTCCAGCCCGGACGGCAGCTAGCCCGCAGCTAGCCCCGGTTCGGCCACGGGACCGTGCCACTGTCCGTATGCTGCCTGCCGTGGCGCTGCGTTCGGCAATAAGAACGGTGCCGCGGTGGTGTGCCGTGGCGGTGGCCGGTGCCGCGCTCGCCGGGTGCAGCCTGCTGTCCTCCCCGGCCGCCAGCCCGGGCGGGCCCGCGCCGACTTCCGCGCCGGCGCCCTCGGCCGCCTCGCCCGCGGCGACGCCGTCGCGGCCCGCCTGCCCCGCCACCCCGGCCAGGTTCAGCTGCGGCATGCGGGCCCGGATCGCCAAGGTGCAGGCCTTCCTCCGGCACCGGCCCGGGGTGGTCGGCGTGGTGCTGCGGGACCGGTCCACCGGGGCGGTGTGGCAGAACCGGTTCGCGCACACGCCGGTCTACATGGCCTCCACCAGCAAGCTGGCCATGGCGGTCACCCTGCTCCTGCAGAACCAGGCCGGGGTGATCCACCTGTCCGGCGGCGACATGGCGGTCCTGCACCACATGCTCCATGTCAGCTCGGACACCGCGGCGGACACGCTGTGGTTCAAGTTCGGCGCCCCGTTCTACACCAGCTTCTTCCCGCGGATCGGCCTGGCCTCGGCGCGGTACGTGTCGGCGCCGGGCATCACCCCGCCGTACTGGGGCGAGATGCTCTGCCCGGCCGCCGACCTGAGCCGGCTCATCAGCTACGTGCTCGATGACATGCCGGCCCCGCTGCGCAGCTACCTGGTGACCACGCTGAGCCACGTCGCCGTGGACCAGCACTTCGGGGTCTGGGGCGCCGGCCCGGCGAACCACCCCGGTAACAAGGACGGCTGGTCGGTGGAGCGGCCGGGGTGGATCATCAACTCGGTCGGCTTCGCCGGGCCGGGGCAGCGGTACACGCTCGCGATGATGAACAGCCTCAGCGGGCACGGCGGCTACCACGCCGGCACGGACACGCTGACCCAGGTAGCCGCGATCTTGTTCCGCGGCCACCAGGTCCAGGCGCCCAGCGTCAGCGCGACTCCCTGACCTAAAGCTAAAGCCGCGCAGTTCCGCACCAAGTCCCTGCCATCTGTGGCTCAAATTTCGGCCAATGCCGGGCCCTTGGCCGGCCCCCGAAGCCCGGATAGCCACGGTCTTCCGTGCAGGTCAGCGCCATGCCAAGCGCAGCGCGGGCATAGTCAAATGCCCCGTGGCTGGCGCCCGCCCCGGCGGTGTGCTTTAATCTATTACCTACTATCTTGATCGAGATAGTAAAATGATCGGGAAAGGCGGATCTGGATGAGACGTGCGCTACTCGCGGCAGGAGTAGCCGGTGTCACCCTCCTGGGAGCTGGCTGTTCGTCGTCAGCGGCAGGCTCGTCGGGCTCCGGCTCGGCTCATGTGACGCTGCGACTGGGATTCCTCGCCAACATCACCCACGAGCCGGCCCTGGTCGGCATCGCCAAGGGGTTCTTCACCAAGGACCTTGGCAAGAACGTCACGCTGAAGACCTCGGTGTTCAGCTCCGGCACCGAAGAGACCACGGCGCTGCTGGCGGGCCAGCTAGACGCGGCCTACGTCGGGCCCAACCCGGCCATCAACGCCTGGCAGAAGTCCAACGGGACAGCCATCAAGATCATCTCTGGCGCGGCATCCGGGGGCGCCTCCCTGGTTGTCAAGAAGGGCATCACCAGCGCCGGGCAGCTCAAGGGCAAGTCGCTGGCCACCCCGTCGCTCGGCAACACCCAGGACGTCGCGGTCCGCTACTGGCTCAAGCAGCACGGCCTGACCACCACGCCCACCGGCGGCGGGGACGTCGCCATCAAGCCGATCAAGCCCAACTCGGCGGCCGTGCTCGAGTTCGAGTCCGGGCAGATCGACGGCGGCTGGGAGCCCGAGCCCTACGCGACCGAGATGGTGCTGGACGGCGGCACCCGGCTGGTGAACGAGGCGAGCCTGTGGCCGGGCGGCAAGTTCGTCACGACCAACCTCGTGGTCACCCAGTCGTTCCTCAAGGCACACGCGTCCGCGGTGAACGGCCTGCTCAAGGGCCAGATCCAGGCGAACTCCTACATCAACTCCAGCCCCAGCGCCGCCGCCTCGGCGGCCAACGCCGAGCTAACCAGCCTGCTGGGCAAGGGGCTGAAGCCGAACGTGCTCAGCGCATCGCTGAAGTACATCACGTTCACCGACAACCCGATCGCGTCCTCGCTGATCGCCGACGCGCAGCACGCTGCGGCGGTCGGGCTGCTCACGCCGGTCAAGAACCTGTCCGGCATCTACGACCTCGGCCCGCTCAACGCCCAGCTGAAAGCCGCCGGCCAACCACAGGTGAGCCCATGAGCCTAGATCAGCACCAGGCTGCGCCCCCGGAACTCGTTCCGGGGGCGTCAGCCCGTCCCGGGTCCGGCCCGCCCGCGGACCCGGCCGCACTGGGCACGACCGCGGTCCGGATCAGCGAGGTGTCCAAGGCATACGGGCACGGCCGCACCACGCTGCTGGCCCTCGACCGGCTGTCGCTGGACGTGGCGCTCGGCCAGTTCGTCTGCCTCATCGGCGCGTCCGGCTGCGGGAAGAGCACGCTGTTGTCCCTGGTGGCGGGGCTGGACACGCCGAGCGCCGGGGTGATCGACACCTCGGGCCGCCGGGTGGCGATGATGTTCCAGGAGCCCGCGCTGTTCCCGTGGCTGACCGCGGCGCGCAACGTGGAACTCGCCCTGCGCGCCAGCGGCGTGGCCAAAGCCGAGCGCACACGCCGGGCCGCGGAACTGCTCGACGTGGTGCACCTCGGCGGGTTCGGGGACAAGCGGCCGCACGAGCTGTCCGGCGGCATGCGCCAGCGGGTGGCCCTGGCCCGCGCGCTGGCCCAGGAGGCCGACGTGCTGCTGATGGACGAGCCGTTCGGCGCGCTGGACGCGATGACCAGGGACCTGCTGCACGACGAGCTGGACCGGATCTGCACCGAGCGCGGGCTGACCGTGCTGTTCGTCACGCACAACGTCCGCGAGGCGGTACGGCTCGGCGACCGGGTGGTGGTGCTCAGCAGCCGGCCGGGCCGGGTCATCGACGAGTTCGCCGTGCCCATCCCGGGCCCGCGGCGGATCGACTCGGCGCAGGTGGCCGAGCTGGCGGGCAAGATCACCGACCGGCTGCGGGAGGAGATGGGGCGTCATGGCCAGAACGCCTAGTCCCGGCGCCGGTGCGATGGGGCTAGCGGGCCTGGACGAGGCGATCGACCCCGGCGCCGCGGCACTCGTCGGGCTCGACCGGCTCGAGGGCGTGACCATCCGCGAGCATCCCTACCGGCCCAGGAACATCTGGGCTGCCGTGTGGCCGAAGCTGCTGGCGATCGCCCTGGTCCTGGCCGTATGGGAGCTCATCCACCTCAGCGGGTGGAAGAAGTACGTGCTGCCCGGGCCCAGCGCCGTCTTTGCCAACCTGTGGGCACAGATGCACCACGCGGAGCTGTGGCAGGCCATCGACATCACGATGCGGCGCGCGGTGATCGGCTTCGCGCTGTCGGTGCTCATCGGCGCGGTGATCGGCGCGCTGGTGTCGCGGATCAAACCGCTGCGCGCGGCGACCGGCTCGCTGATCACCGCGCTGCAGACGATGCCGTCGATCGCCTGGTTCCCGTTCGCGATCATCTTGTTCGGGGCCACCACGAACGCGATCATCTTCGTGATCGTTCTCGGCTCGGCGCCGTCGGTCGCCAACGGCCTGATCACGGGCGTCGACTACATACCGCCGCTGCTGCTGCGGGCCGGGAAGACCATGGGCCTGTCCCGGCTGTCGCTGTACCGGCACCTGATCCTGCCGGCGTCGCTGCCCTCGTTCGTGGCCGGGCTCAAGCAGTCCTGGGCGTTCGCGTGGCGCAGCCTGATGGCCGGTGAGCTGCTGGTGATCATCATCGGCCAGCCGTCCATCGGGGCCCTGCTCAACGCCTTCCAGGACCAGACCGACATGACCAGCGCGATCGCGATCATCATCGTGATCCTCGTCCTCGGCATCGTCATCGACACGCTGTTCACCAAGGTGGACGCCGTGATCCGCCGTCGCCGGGGCATGACCGACCCGGCAATGGCGTAAGGCACGCTGTGCCGGTCCGGGGACACTCGGAGGCCCCCGGTCCCTGAAGGTGTGCCGGGCAGCGGGGCGGGTAGCCACAGCCCTGCCCCGCCGCCCGGCCGCATTTCCGCCGTGCCGGGGGCCTGGCCGCGGGCCCTAGTATCGAAGCTGTGGCGGGTTGCGCGGGAATCGTGCTGGCCGGCGGCCGGTCGTCGCGGATGGGCACGCCCAAGGCCGCCCTGGAATGGCACGGCTCGACCCTGCTGCGGCGGACGGCCGGCATCCTGTCCCGGGTGACCGATGGCCCTGTCGTGGTCGTCCGCGCGCCCGGCCAGGCGCTGCCGCCGCTGCCGCCGGGCACCGAGGTCGTCGAGGACCCGCGCGAGGGCCTCGGCCCGGTGCAGGGCATCGCCGCGGGGCTGGCCGCGCTGGACGGCCGGGCCGAGATCGCCTTCGTCAGCTCCACCGACATGCCGTTCCTGCACCCCGCGTTCGTCCGGCGGGTGCTGCGCGCGGCGCAGGAGGGGGCCGACGTGGGCCTGCCGGTGGCCCGGGGGTACCCGCAGCCGCTGGCCGCCGCCTACCGGACCGCGCTCGCGCCGGTCGCCGCGCGGCTGGTCGAGCGAGCAGCGGCTGCGGCCGGCCTTCCTGTTCGAGGAGTGCTCGGTCACCCGGCTGGACGAGGCCGCCCTGCGCGCCGACCCGGTGCTGGCGGCGCTGGACCCCGACCTCGACTCGGTCGTCAACGTCAACGACCCGGCCGACTACCAGGCGGCGCGGGCCCGGCCCGGCGCCCGAGGTGACGGTGCAGCGGTTCGGCACGCTGGCCGACGGCCACCGCGGCCCGCAGCCGGTGCGCGCGGCCACCGTCGCCGGCGCGGCGGCCGCCGCCGGGCTCGACGCTCGACGGCCACGTGGTGGCGGCGCTGAACGGCGACCAGATCACCAGGGACGGCGAGACCCCGCTGGCCACCGGCGACACGGTGTTCTTCCTGGCCGCGGACGCGGGCGGCTGACCGGCATGGCCGCGGGCGGCTACTTCGGCCGGGCGCTGGTCGTGGACGCCGGGCACGGGCACGTCCAGCACGCTGCCGCTGCCCGACGAGCTGCTGCGCGCCTACCTCGGCGGGGCCGGCCTCGGCGCCTGGCTGATGCACCACCTGGCGCCGCCGGGCGTCGACCCGCTGGCCGCCGAGGCGCCGCTGGCGTTCGTGTTCTCCCCGCTGGTCGGCACGCCGCTGACCACCAGCGCCAAGTTCGCGGTCGTCGCCAAGTCCCCGCTGACCGGGCTGCTGAACGACGCCCTGTCCTCGAGCCATTTCGCCATCTCCGGCAAGCTCACCGGGCACGACGCGATCGTGGTGCGCGGCGCCTGCCAGCGGCCTTCGGCGCTGCTGGTGGACGGCGACGGCGTGCGCCTGGCCGACGCCGCAGACCTGTGGGGCCTGCCCGCCGCCGAGGCCGAGCGGCGGCTGCGGGAGCGCCTCGGGCGCGGCTGGCGGGCCGCGGTCATCGGCCCGGCCGGCGAGCGCGGCGTGCGCTACGCGACGATCTCGCACGACGGGCGGCACGCCGGGCGCGGCGGCCTCGGCGCGGTGCTGGGTGCCAAGCAGCTCAAGGCCGTCGCGGTGCGCGCCGCGACCAAGGTGGCGCCCGCCGATCCGCAGGCCGTGCTCGCGGCCGCCCGCGACCTGCGCGCCCGCTCGTTCGGCCCGGCCACCGCCAAGTACCGCGAGCTCGGCACGCTGGCCAACCTGCTGGCGTTCAACGCGATCAGCACGCTGCCGACCCGCAACTTCCAGGCCGCGACGTTCGCCGGGGCGCCGCAGCTGGCCGCCGAGGAGCTGGCCGGAGCTGCGCAGCGTCGCCCGCAACAGCTGCGCCTCGTGCACGATCGGCTGCGAGCACATCTACTCGCGCCCGCGGCGGCAAGCAGATGCGGGTGGAGTACGAGAACGTCTTCGCGCTCGGCCCGATGTGCGGGGTGTCCGACCCCGACGCCGTGCTCGCCGCCAGCGCGCGCTGCGACGAGCTGGGCCTGGACACGATCTCGGCCGGCGGCACGATCGCCTGGGCCATGGAGTGCGCCGAGCGCGGCCTGATCGACGCGCCCTGGCTGCGGTTCGGCGACGCGGACGCGCTGCTGCGGGCCGCTGGACGAGATCGGCGCCCGGCAGGGGCTGGGCGACCTGCTCGCCGAGGGCTCGCGGCGCGCGGCGCAGCGGGTCGGCGGCGGCTCGGCGGAGTTCGCGCCGCAGGTCAAGGGCCTGGAGCTGCCCGGCTACGAGCCCCGCACGATGCACGCGATGGCGCTGGGCCTGGCGGTGAACGCCCGGGGCGCCGACCACAACCGCTCGGGTGCCTACGAGGCCGACCTGTCCGGCGACCATGACCGGTTCAGCGGCGGCGCGGCGCACGTCGCGGCGGCGATCGAGACCGAGGACCGGGCCGCCGTCATGGACTCGCTCATCCTGTGCAAGTTCCTGCGCGGCGTGTTCACCGAGCCGTTCGACGAGTGGGCCGCGCTGCTGTCCGCGGTGACCGGCTGGGACACCGACGGCGCCGAGCTGCGCCGGACCGCGCGCCGGATCGTCCTGGCCAAGCGCGTGTTCAACATCCGCGAAGGCTGGCGGCCCGAAGACGACTGGCTGCCGGCCCGGCTGCTGTCCGAGCCGGTGCGGACCGGCTCGGGGCGGGTGGCCGACGCTGACCCCGGGCCGGCTGCGCGCCATGATCGACGGCTACTACGCCGCGCGCGGGCTGGACGGCGCAGGGCCGCCCGGACGAGGCTAGCCTTGCGGACCTCCGGCTGGCCTAGCCGTACCACAGGTGGTGATACTGAGTTATGGTCATTCACGCTCCCGCCACGACCAGGACAGTCAGCTGACGATCGACGGCGTCGCAGCTCACCGTCCCGGAGGGCACCACCATCTGGGCCGCGGCCAGGGACGCCGGCATCGACATCCCGGTGCTGTGCCACGACGAGCGCTACGACCCGGTCGGCGTCTGCCGCATGTGCGTGGTGGACGTCGGGGCGCGGGCCTACGCCGCCGCCTGCGTGCGGCCCTGCGAAGACGGCATGGACGTCAAGACCGCCACCCCGGACGTGGAGCGCAACCGCGCGACCCTGGTCGAGCTGCTGCTGGCCGACCAGCCGGCCGCCGGGCGCGACCCCAAGCAGACCACGACCGGCGACAACGAGCTGCTTGCCCTCGCCGGCCGGTACGGGCTGGCCGCCCCGCACGGCCTGCCCACCGCCTCGGGCCGCGGCGACGGATTACTCCAACCCGGTCATCGCGGTCGACCACGACGCCTGCATCCTGTGCGACCGGTGCGTCCGGGCCTGCGACGACATCCAGGGCAACGACGTCATCGGGCGCAGCGGCAAGGGCTACGCCACCCGCATCGCGTTCGACCTGAACGACCCGATGGGCAAGTCGTCGTGCGTCACCTGCGGCGAGTGCGTCGCGGCGTGCCCGACCGGCGCGCTGACCAACAAGCCGATCCGGAACATCCCCATCCGGCCGCGCAGCGAGCTTGACGCGGTCGACAGCGTGTGCCCGTACTGCGGCGTCGGCTGCGCGCTCACCTACCACGTGGACCGGGAGCGCGGCGCGATCGCCTTCGCCGAGGGCCGGGACCAGCCCGGCTCCAAGGGCCGGCTGTGCGTCAAGGGCCGGTACGGCTGGGACTACGCGGCGTCACCACAGCGGCTGACCACCCCGCTGATCCGGCGGGACGAGGCCTACCCCAAGGGGGCGCTGTCCACCGACGTGCGCGGCGAGATGAACCGCCCCGAGGGCGAGAACGGCGGGCAGGCCGGCGACGGCAGGAAGGGCGGCAAGGAGGGCGAGCGGCGGCGCCGGCGCAGGCCCGGCGGCCTGGTCGACTACGCCGAGGTGCTGCCGCACTTCCGGGAGGCCACCTGGGAGGAGGCGCTGGACCTGGTCGCGCGCCGGCTCACCGAGATCTACACCGGCGGGGGCCCGGGCGCGATCGCCGGCTTCGGCTCGGCCAAGTGCTCGAACGAGGAGGCCTACCTCTTCCAGAAGCTGATCAGGACCGGGTTCCACACCAACAACGTGGACCACTGCACCCGGCTGTGCCACGCCTCCAGCGTGGCCGCGCTGTTCGAGGGCATCGGCTCCGGCGCGGTGTCCACCACCTACGGCGACGTGGTGAACGCCGACGTGGCGATCGTCACCGGCAGCAACCCCACCGCGAACCACCCGGTAGCGTCGTCGTTCTTCAAGCAGGCCCGCCGGAACGGCACCACGATCATCTACGTCGACCCCAGGGCCGACAAGATGGCCGACCACGCCGACATCTTCTGCCAGATCAAGCCCGGCACCGACGTTGCCTTCTACAACGGCGTCATGCACGAGGTGATCCGGCTCGGGCTGACCGACACCGAGTTCATCGAGCACCGGACCAGCAACTACGAGGCGCTGGCGCGGACCGTCTCGGACTACCCGCCGGACCGGGCCGCACAGATCGCCGGCGTGGACCCCGCGCTCATCCGGCGGGTGGCGCGGGCGTGGGGCGAGGCGGGCGCCGGGGTCATCTTCTGGGGCATGGGGATCTCCCAGCACACCACCGGCACCGACAACGCCCGCTGCCTCATCGCGATGTGCGCGATCACCGGCAACGTGGGCAAGCCGGGCGCCGGGCTGCACCCGCTGCGCGGGCAGAACAACGTGCAGGGCGCCTCGGACATGGGCCTGATCCCGATGTTCTACCCGGACTACAAGAAGGCCGACGACCCCGGCGTAAAGGCCAGGTTCGAGGGGCTGTGGGACACCCCGGACCTCGATCCCGAGCGCGGGCTCACGGTCACCGAGATCATCGGCTCGGCGCTCAAGGGCGGCGTGCGCGGCATGTACATGATGGGGGAGAACCCGTTCCTGTCCGACCCCAACATCAACAAGGTCCGCAAGGCGCTGTCGGCGCTGGACTTCCTCGTCGTGCAGGACATCTTCCTCACCGAGACCGCCGAGTTCGCCGACGTCATCCTGCCCGCCACGTCTTACCTGGAGAAGGACGGCACCTACACCAACACCGACCGCCGGGTCCAGCTTGGCCGCAAGGTGCTCGACCCGCCGGGCGCCGCGCGGCTGGACTGGGAGGTGATCCAGGACATCGCGAACCGCATCGGCCTGGGCTGGAACTACTCCTCCTCCCGGGAGATCTTCGAAGAGATCGTCTCGGTGATGGCGAGCTACAAGAACCTGACCTACGACAACCTCGGCCCGGGCGGCAAGCTCTACCCGAACCCCGACCCCGAGCACAGCGACGGGACCGTCGTCATGTTCGGCGAGAAGTTCAACACGGCCGACGGGCTGGCCCACCTGGTGCCCGCCGAGTGGCTGCCGGCCAAGGAACTGCCCAGCCCCGAGTACCCGTTCGTGCTCAACACCGGCCGGCTGCTCGAGCACTGGCACACCGGCTCGATGACCCGCCGGTCCTACGCGCTCGACGCCATCAGCCCGCGCGCCGAGGTGTACGTCAACCCCGAAGACGCGGCCGAGCTCGGCCTGGCCGACGGGCGGATGGCCAGGGTCAGCTCCCGCCGCGGCACGATCGAGCTGGCGGTGCGCGTGTCGCACCGGGAGGCGCGCGGCAACTGCTTCATCCCGTTCCACTTCCGCGAGGCCGCGGCCAACCTGCTGACGATCGACGAGATCGACCCGTGGGGGAAGATCCCCGAGTTCAAGTTCTGCGCCGTCCGGATCGAGGCGGCGCCGGAAGCCGACGCGGCCGAGGCCGCTGAGGCCGAGCCCGCCGCGGCGGCGCCGCCGGCCGGGGACCGGTAGTGGCCAGAGCCCAGGCACGAGTGCCGGGGGTCGAGGCGCGGGCGGGCAAGTTTCCCGGCCCCAGCCTCATCCCGGCGCTGAACGCCATCCAGGAGCGGCTCGGCTGGCTGCCCCGCGAGGAACTCGTGGCGCTGGCCCGGGACGTCCGGCGGCCGCTGTACGAGATCGAGGGGCTGATCTCGTTCTACCCGCACTTCCGCACCGAGCAGCCGGCCAAGGTCAGCCTGCACGCCTGCCACGACCTGTCCTGCTGGCTGCAGGGGGCGGACCAGGGCATCGCGGCGCTGCGCGAGCGGTACGGCGCGGACGCGGACGTCGAGGTCGCCGAGGTCTCCTGCATCGGCCGCTGCGACATGGCCCCCGCGGTGGCCGTCAACGAGTGCCCGGCCACGGCGGGGCAGGCCGGCGCCCTGGTCGAGCGGACGCGGGCCCGGCAGCCGGTGAGCTTCACCTCCCGCGGTCACTCCGGCGCCGGCCCCTGGCCCAACGACCCGTACGCCCCGGGGGAGGAGCGCTACCGGGTGCTGCGCGCCGTCCTGGCCGGCGAGAAGGACCCCGGCCAGATCGTCACGGCCCTCCAGGACGCCGGGCTGCGCGGCATGGGCGGGGCCGGGTTCCCCACCGGCCGGAAATGGGCACTGGTCGCGGCGCAGGACGCCCGGCCGAAGTACGCGATCTGCAACGCCGACGAGTCCGAGCCGGGCACGTTCAAGGACCGCCAGATCCTGGCCGAGCAGCCGCACCTGGTGCTCGAGGGACTGCTGCTCGGCATGCTGGCGGTCGGCGCCGATGAAGGCTGGGTGTTCATCCGGCACGAGTACGGCCTGGAAGAGACGATGGTCCGGCGCGAGATCGAGTCGCTGCGCGCCGCGGGCCTGATCGGCGCGCCGGGAGAGGCCGGGGCGAACGGGGCCGGTGCCGTGCGGCGGCCCTCGGTCGAGGTGTTCACCTCACCGGGCGGCTACATACTCGGCGAGGAGTCGGCGCTGATCGAGTGCATGGAGGGGCACCGCGGCGAGCCGCGCAACAAGCCACCGTTCCCCGGGATCTACGGCCTGTGGGGACAGCCCACGCTGATGAACTCGGTCGAGACGTTCGCCCACGTCCCGGTCATCGCCGAGCGCGGCGCCGGCTGGTGGAAGGCCCAGGGCACCGGCGGCCACAGCGGGCTGAAGTTCTTCGCCGTCTCCGGGCACGTCGAGCGGCCCGGCGTCTACTGCGTGCCGATGGGCAGCACCGCCCGGCAGCTCCTCGAGCTGGCCGGCGGGGTGTCCGGCGGCCGGGCGCTCGGCGCGATCCAGCCGGGCGGCGCCTCGTCGAACTTCCTCGGGCCGGACGGGCTCGACATCCCGCTGGACTTCGACACGCTGGCCAAGGCCGGGTCGATGCTCGGCTCGGGCGCGCTTGTCGTGCTGGCCGAGGGCACCGGCCTGCTCGCCGCGGCCACGAACGTGCTGCGGTTCTTCCGCAACGAGTCGTGCGGCAAGTGCGTCCCGTGCCGGGCCGGCTCCACCAAGGCGCACGAGATCCTGTCGGGCGTGCTGTCGGCCGGGGGCGAGCCGGGCGACGTGGACGGGCGCATCGCCCAGCTCGAGGAGACCATGCGCAAGACGTCGATCTGTGGCCTCGGCCAGGTGGCGCTGGGCCCGGTGATGAGCGTGCTGCGGCTGAATGGCCAGGACGGTCAGGAGCGCCGCGACGGAGCCTGACATCCACCCGCACGCGGGCCGGGAGTTCTTCACCACGGTGACGGTCGCGGAGGCGCTGGCCGGATTCCGGCCGCGGCGGCGCACCCCGGCCGAGACCGTCCCGCTGGGCGCGGCGCTGCACCGCGTCCCGGTGGCGCCGGTCACCGCGCCGCACCCGCTGCCGGGCTTCCCCCGCTCGACCGTCGACGGTTACGCGGTCCGCGCCGCGGACACCTACGGCTCCTCCGACGGCCTGCCCGGCTACCTCGAGGTGGCCGGCGCGGTACGGATGGGCGCCGAGCCCGGCGTCGCGGTGGCCCCGGGGACCGCGGTGGGCATGCCCACCGGCGGTGTGCTGCCGCCGGGCGCCGACGCCGTGATCATGGTCGAGTACACCCAGGAAGCGATGCCGGGCACGATCGAGGTCACCCGCCCGGTGGCCCCCGGCGAGGGCATCGTGCGGGCCGACGAGGACGCGGCGGCCGGGGCCGAACTGGTGCCCGCGGGGCGCCGGCTGCGGGCCGCCGACCTCGGCATGCTGGCGGCCGCCGGGATCACCGAGCTGGCCGTGCACGCCCGCCCGCGGGTGGCGATCTTCTCCACCGGCGACGAGGTGGTGCCGCCCGGCGCCACGCGGCTGCGCCCCGGGCAGGTACGGGACGCCACGGCCAGCGCCCTGGCCGCGCTGGTCACCGAGGCCGGCGGCGAGCCCTGCCACGGCGGCATCGTCCCCGACGACGCGGCCGCGCTGGACGGCGCGCTGCGCGCGGCGCTCGGCACCAGCGACGTGATCGTGATCTCGGCCGGCTCGTCGGTCGGGGCCAGGGACGAGACCGCCGCCGCGGTGAGCCGCCTCGGCGAGCCGGGCATCTGGTGCCACGGCCTGGCCATCCGGCCCGGCAAGCCAACGCTGCTGGCCGAGTGCGCCGGGGTGCCGGTCATCGGGCTGCCCGGGAACCCACGCTCGGCGCTGGTGGTCTTCCGGCTGATCGGCACGCCGCTGGTGTACCGGGTAGGCGGCTGCACGAGCCCGCCGGCCGAGCCGGTCGCGGCGGCCCGGCTGGAGCGTGACCTCGCCTCCGCCACGGGCCGTCTCGACGTGGTCCAGGTCCGCCTGCACGACGGGCTCGCGGTCCCGCTGTTCGGTGCCTCCGCGCTGCTGTCGGTCCTCACCGCGGCCGACGGGTACGTGATCGTGCCCGAGGACGCGACCGGGCTGGACCGCGGCACCGAGGTAGCCGTCACGCTGTACCGTTAACGACGATCATGACCAACAGCCCGTTCATCCGCGACGTGCCCGCGAGCCGCGCCCTGGAAGCCTGGCGCGACGCCCGCGAGGCGGCGGGCTGCCCGGCCAGGCTCCCCGCCGTCCAGGCCGGCCTGGCGGAAGCCGCGGGCCGGGTCACCGCCGAGCCCGTGTGGGCCACCCGGTCGTCGCCGCCCTTCGACGCGGCGGGCATGGACGGGATCGCCGTGCGCGCCGCCGACACCCTCGGTGCCAGCGAGACAACCCCCGTCTACCTGGCCCCGGACGGCTACGACGTGGTGGACACCGGCGACCCGATGCCCGACGGGCGGGACGCCGTGGTCATGCGGGAGCACGTCCACTACACCGGCGGCGCCGCCGCCGAGCTGCGCGCCGCCGTGCCCCCCTACCAGCACGTCCGCTCGATCGGCGAGGACGTCAGCACCGCCGAGCTGCTGCTGCCCGAGGGGCACCGGCTGCGGGCCGCCGACCTCGCCGCGGCCGCGGCCGCGGGGGCCACCGAGCTGCTGGTCCGGCGCCGGCCGGTCGTCGCCATCCTGCCCACCGGGGACGAGGTGCGGCCGGTCGGCACGCGGACCGGCCCCGGCGAGATACTCGACACCAACTCGCTCATGCTGGCCACGCAGGCGCGGGAGGCCGGCTGCGAGGCGCGCTGCCTGCCGATCGAGCCCGACGACCCGGACCGCATCGCCGCCGCGGTCAGCGCCGCCGTGGCCGGCTGTGACCTGCTGATCATCGTGGCGGGATCGAGCGCGGGCCGCGACGACTACACCGCCAGGATCGTGGCCAAGCTCGGCACGCTGGCCGTGCACGGCGTCGCGGTCCGGCCCGGCCACCCGGTGGTGCTCGGCGTCGTGGACGGCACGCCCGTGCTGGGCGCGCCAGGCTACCCGGTGTCCGCGGCGCTGACCTTCGACATCTTCGCCGAGCCGCTGCTGGCCGAGCTGGAAGGCGCGGTGCCCCGGAGCCGGCCCCGGACCCGGGCGCGGCTGGCCCGCAAGCTCGCGTCGCCGCTGGGCATGGACGACTGGGTGCGGGTCCGCCTCGGCGTGGTCGGCGGCACGATGGTCGCCACCCCGCTGCCCCGCGGCGCCGGCGTGCTCACCTCCCTGGTCCGCGCCGACGGGCTGCTCGTCGTGCCCGCCGGGCAGGAAGGCCACCACCCCGGCGAGGAGGTGGAGATACAGCTCCTGCGCGGCCTGGCCGAGATCGAGCGCACGATCGTCGCCATCGGCTCCCACGACCTCGTCCTCGACCTGGCCGCCTCCGCGCTGCGCGCCGAGGACCCTGCGGTCACGCTGGCCTCCGCCAACGTCGGCTCCCTCGGCGGGCTGGTCGCGCTGCGCGACGGGCTGTGCCACATCGCCGGGTCGCACCTGCTCGACCCGGCCACCGGCGAGTACACGCTGCCCTACGTCGACCGCGTCCTCGGCGGCGCGGAGGTGTCCGTGGTCCGGCTGGTGCACCGCGACCAGGGGCTGATCGTCGCCGCGGGCAACCCGCTGGGGCTGGCCGGCCTCGGCGACCTGGCCCGCCCGGGCGTGCGGTACATCAACCGCCAGCGCGGCGCGGGCACCCGGGTGCTGCTGGACACCGAGCTGGCCAAGCGGGGGATCAGCCCGGACGCGGTGGACGGCTACGCCCGCGAGGAGCCCACCCACCTGGCCGTCGCGGCGGCGGTCGCCGCCGGGCGCGGCGACGCCGGGCTTGGCATCATGGCGGCCGCGCGGGCCTTCGGCCTCGGTTTCGTGCCGGTCACCCGCGAGCCCTACGACCTGGTGGTCACCGCCGGGGCGATGGACAGCCCGCTGCTCGCGCCGCTGTGGGAACTGTTGCGTTCCGGCCGGTTTCAGCAGGCGGTAGCGGAACTAGGCGGATACTCCACGAAGGAAATGGGACGGCGGATTCGCTGATCCGCCGCGCGGGCTGGCGGCCCGCCGGGCCAGCACCGCCAGCCCGGCCAGCGCCACGAGCCCGGCCAGCACGTAGAGGTTGCCCGCGAGCCAGGTGAGCCCCTGCCAGTGGTACTCGGTGCTCCACGGGTGGCTGGCCGCCGCGCCGGGGCTGCCCGGCGCGTACCAGATCAGCCCCCAGGGCACCAGCGGGCCCGGCCGGCCCAGCATCGGCCAGGCGCCGAACAGCACGGCGAGCGCCCCGGCCAGCGCCCAGCACGCCCGCCGGGTAGCCGACCGTGCCCGGACCGCCGCGTCGGCGAGCACGGCCAGCCCCGGCGCGACCCACACCCAGTGGTGGTCCCAGCTCACCGGCGACACGAGCAGCCCGGTGAGCGCGCAGGTGAGCCAGCCGTACACCGGCCGGCCCGCCCGGTGCAGCCGGGCCGCGGTGATGAGCCCGGCCAGGCCGGCCAGGGCGGCCGCGGCCAGCCACCACCACAAACCGCCGGTCAGGCTCGCCGATGTGCGGGTGAACATCCCGCGCAGCGACTGGTTGGCGAATGTATACGCAGGATCCGTCGGATTCTGACGAATCAATGTCCCTGGCAAGTCCTTCCCAAGCCACCAGAAACAGGTCAGCCATCCACTGAATCCGACCAGTTGAAGAATCCATGGTAGCTCAGGGATATTTCCCTTTACCGAACGACTGAAATCCCAACCCACTCCTTTGACAATGGATTGTATTTCCAAAAATGGTATAAGAACGATGAGGAGGAAGAGTAATGTCGGGATCGTGATCTGCAATGCAACAGCCCTTGCCGCAGGGCACTGCAGGCCGGCCAGCATTTCCTCAGGGTATTGCTGCGCAAATGACGGAATCGAGACAAACACTGCAAGAGAGGCGGCGCAAAGAAGGCGAACCACACTCATCAGGGACGCTCCGTCGTATTCAGGATTCGGGTACGGGAGGAAAAAAAGCGGGCAATCCGTGGTTGAAATGGATTGTAAAGGATATGTTGCCCGATCCGGCTTGCCGATGCTCTGCCCAGGATGGCCTGCACTCCTCGGCGGCCAGTTTCAAAGCGGCGAAAGTAGCAGGATTCCAGGTAGTTCTTGACTTCAGGCGAGATCGGTTTGCATACTTCCCTTTTCCTCATTTCCCAATCAGTCTAGTCATCTCCTTTAAGTGATAGAACTGGGTTCTCCAGGGCCACGCGTGGCGCGTGTCATGCTTCCGACTTCAGTTCCGGTCGAGCAAAGCTTCAACGCGGCAACGGCGGAACCAGATCCAAGCGTACGAGACATAGACGCGACTTGGTCCTGCATCCACGGTGCTTCCGCCGCCACAGGCTGCCGGCGAAGCCGCTGCCATCTACAACCTTCTCTACCGCCATCTGTTCGACCGCCGGCGCGACATGCCGCGGCCCACCTCGTTCCTGCTTGACCCCACCGGGGAAATCGTACGTGTCTATCAGGGAGCCGTATCGCTCGAGCGCGCCGCCGCCGATGCCCGCCGGATTCCTCGCACGTCCGAGCAGATCCTGGCCCTGGCTCTGCCGTTCCCGGGCGATTCCGCCAACTACATCTTCGGCCGCAACCATCTGTCGTTGGGGACGATCTACTTCCAGCGCGGTTATCCCGAGCAGGCCGAGGTCTTTTACCGGCTGGCGCTGCGCGACGACCCCACCAGCGCCGAGGCGCATTACGGCCTGGGCAGCGTCTACCTGGAGCAGAAGAAGAACGCGCTGGCGCGCGAGAGCTTCGAGCGGTCCCTGCAGTTGCAGCCCGCCTATCCGGAGACCGCGGCCAACGCCTGGAACAACCTCGGCCTGCTGGCCGCCCGCGAAGACCGCGGCGACGAGGCCATCGCCGGCTTCCAGCAGGCCCTGCGCCTCAGCCCCGAGTCCTGGGTCGCCCTGCTCAACCTGGGCAACGCCTACCGCCAGCAGCGCCGGTGGGAGGAAGCCCGCGCCGCGCTCGAACGCGCCCTGGCCGCGCGCCCGCAGGACGCCGAGGCCAACTACAGCCTGGCCATGGTCTTTGCCCAGAAGGACGACACCGCCCGCGCCTACGAGCTGCTGCAGAAAGCCCTGGCCCTGCGTCCCGACTATCCGGAGGCCCTGAACAACCTCGCCATCCTGTACCTGCGCACCGAGCGCCGCGACCAGGCGGTGGCCCAATTCGAGCGCTGCATCCGCGTGGCCCCCGACTTCGACCAGGCATATCTGAACCTGGCGCGGGTCTACAGCATGGAGGGCGCGCGCGACCGGGCGCGGGCCGTTCTGCTCGATCTTCTGAAGCGCCATCCCGGCCACGCCCAGGCCACCCACGACCTCGACAACTTACGGTGAAACCCATGCCCCTGCCCATCATCATCGATACCGACCCCTCGCCCGACGATGCCGTGGCGATCCTTACCGCGCTGGCCTCGCCGGCGGAGCTGGAAGTGCTGGCCGTGACCACCGTGGCCGGCAATGTGCCCGTCTCGCTCACCAGCAAGAATGCCCTCAAAGCGCTGGAGCTGGCGCGGCGGACCGCGACGCCCGTGTACCGGGGCGCGGAGGCTCCCCTGCTGCGCCGCCTGGTAACCGCGGAGGAGGTCCACGGCCGCACCGGCTTCGACGGCTACGACCTGCCCGAACCCACCACTCCGCTGGCCGAGGGCTTCGCTCCAGACGCCATCGTGGACCTGGTGATGCGCCGGCCGCCGGGCGAGGTCACGCTGTGCTGCCTGGCGCCCCTGACCAATATCGCGCTCGCCATGGCCAGGGAGCCGCGCCTGGCCGGCCACCTGAAGCAGATCGTGATGATGGGTGGGGCGTTTTCCGAAGGCGGCAACATCACGCCGGCGGCCGAGTTCAACATCTACGTGGACCCGGAAGCGGCCGCGCGGGTGCTGCAATGCGGCGCGCCGATTACCATGATTCCGCTGGATTGCACGCACCAGGCGCGCACCACCGCGGCCCGCCTGCAGAAGCTGCGGGCCATCGGCACCCCGGTCGCGGAGGCCTTCTACCACCTGCTGAGCTTCAACAAGCTGTTCGACGAGCGGAAGTACGGGTGGGAAGGCGGACCGCTGCACGACGCCACGGTGATCGCCGGGCTGCTGGCCCCGCACCTGTTTGCGGGCCGCAAG
>CAVPFC010000015.1:0-34512 GCA_963703605.1 uncultured Actinomycetes bacterium | reverse complement strand
CCGACCGGCTGGACGCCAGCGACGAGCTCATCAAGATCGCCCGCCGCCATCGCGCGGTGTTCGCCATCGACAGCGACGCCCACGCGATCGCCCACCTCGCCCACATGCGCTACGGCGCCGGCACCGCCCAGCGCGGCTGGCTCACCCCCGCCGACGTCATCAACACCTGGCCAGTGGACCGGCTGCGCGCCTTCCTTCGCCCCGCCCGGTAACCGGTGGCCCCTGTTCGGCTGGCGAGGCATCCGCTACGGTGTGGGTATTCCGCTTCGGCAGGTCGTCAAGGAGAGGTCATGACCAGCAGAACGGCAGGCAGGGCGTTGCTGGGCCTGTTCGGCTTCGCGATGGTCACGCTCGCCTGGGGGCCGGTCGCCGGTCTCGCGGCGCTCGCAGCCCTGGGCCTGTTCATCCTCTTCCTCACGCGGATGGGGCCACGGTCACGCCGGAACCCGCCCTCCCAGGGCCCGCGAGCCCGCTGAGCCGACCCTGGCGCTCTGGGGAAATTGGGGCCCGGCTGCGCGCCTTCCTCCGCCCGCGCTAGCGGGCGAACGCAGCCCAAACTGGCTCCCGAACACGCCTATTTCCGCCTAACGGATGGCGAGTATCATGCCAAGCAGGTGCAGATCATCAGTTATCGCTGATGAGCAAGAGATCGGGGGAGATCATGCTTGGTAAAGTTGTGGCCGTAGCGGCGCTAGTGGCGTCTTTAGGGGCAATCGGTATTCCGCCAAGCCTTGCTAACAGCCGGAGTAATCCCACTGAGAATAGTCCCTGGTATGAGACCGACTCCGGCGCTGCCCACAGCCGGGCCAACCTGACCGAGAACGTACTGACCCCGGCAACCGTGGCTAAAGCCAGGTACCTGAGGAGCGTCGTTTCGCCTCCTGGACCGCCCAACGAGTTCTGTGGGGGGCAGATGGCCTACCCGGTGCTGGTCGGCGGCTACCTGTACGCCATGGCCAACGACAGAGTCACCAAGTACAACGCCGCCACAGGCACCCTGATATGGCAGCGCACCCCAGACCCGACGTTCCAGTCGTACTTCTCGTCACTGGCTGTATCAAAGGATACGGTTATCGTGGGCGGCGATGCGTGTGGCTCGGCAAGTACCCCGGCCGACGAAACGTACGCCTATAACGCCTCGACAGGCGCTCTGCTGTGGTCGGGGCGGGGTGCCGGCGGATACAGCCAGGCGGTGGTCGTCCGCCCCTATGTGGTCACGGCCGGCCAGGACGCCGAGGGATACGAGATCGGCGTCTATGACCTGAGCAACGACAACCCTCTCTGGTTCAGCGGTGGCGACTGCATGGGCGGCGGTGCCACATACCCCTTGGTGGTCGGCAAGGTTATCGTCGGATACGGCTGCGGTAACAACGGCAGTACGAGCCTGGCCGCCTTTGACATGGCCACTGGCCACGTGCTGTGGAGCGATCCAGGCAACTGGGCATACCAGCGTGGTGACCTCAGCAGCTCCTCTGGCAAACACCTTTACGCCACGAACCCCTCCGGCACGGTGGTGGACGTCGATCCCTTGACCGGGCAGGTGGAATACTCGCTAAGCGGGGCCGTTAACGTGCTGGCCGTGGATACTGCGCGAGTTTATGCTACCTGCGGCAGCGGCGGTAAATACGTCTGCGCATACAACGTTGGCACGGGAGCGCTGGAATGGCAGAATAAGCACCTTGCTGCCACACCAGCTCTCGCTGCCGAGGGGGGCAGCGTCCTTTACCTGGACTTCGGCCGGGTGCTCAACGCAGCGACCGGCCAGGCCATCGCGACAATGTGGTCGGGTACAGCAAGCTCGCTCGCGGTCGGCGATGGCCGGATAGCGGTCGTTACCGACCCCCGGATCTGTGACCTCTTCGGGCTGAAAGGCTACTGAAAGCAGCCTGGCGCGGAGCTGGCCTGCCGGCCCACGGCTCCCTCACGTATCAGCAGACCCGCCGGGCTCCGCGGGGAGTGGGGCGGTCCCGGTACGGGCGGCCCATTCGGAGACGAGCTGGTCGAGGACTGGGGCGAGGTTACGCAGCTCGTCCAAGTGAGCGGGACCGAGGCGGGCCAGCCTTGCCTCGCCGTCCGGGGTCAGCGCGACCCGGGTCAGCCGGCCGTCCTCGGCATCCCGGCACCGCGTGACGGCGCCCACCGCGGCCGCCCGGTCGACGAGCTCCACCACGCTGTGGTGGCGCAGCAGGAGGTACTCGGCGAGGTCGGAGATCGTCGGGTCCTGGTCGCCGGGGTGGCCCTTGATCGCGACCAGGAGCTGATGCTGAGCCGGGGTGAGCCCCACCGCGCGTGCCTGGGTCTGGCTCCAGTGCAGGAACCGGCGCAAGCTGGTACGGAACGCCAGCAAGTTTTCGAAATCGCCGGGCGACATCTCAGGCACCCCTTCACCGTAGCCCCACAAAGAGCCTGGCAGATGC
Organism: uncultured Actinomycetes bacterium; assembly: GCA_963703605.1. Taxonomy (GTDB): domain Bacteria; phylum Actinomycetota; class Actinomycetes; order Streptosporangiales; family Streptosporangiaceae; genus DASXKD01. The sequence continues at coordinate 32,095 of CAVPFC010000015.1, read as the reverse complement.
AGCATTGCGGGCTGACAGTGGGGCATTTTTGCGTAACACGCGCACCCCAGGCTCGCCCACAGCGGTTATATCGTGCTACGATCCACCTGGTCGCCAACCGACCCGGCTTGTCTGCCATACTCACCCCGGTGGGCAAGCCGGGACCACCTCCCTTATCCGGTTCCGGCCAGCACCGCCTGGGTCTGGGTGACCTGGGCGACCCGGCGTCCCTCCTGGTCGCGAAGCTCGGTCTGCACCACGATCACCGTCCGGCCTACGTGCAGGGGACGGGCGACCGCGATCACCTCGCCGCCCCGGACCGCGCGGGTGAACACCGTGGCCGAATTGGTGGTCGCCGTCCTCGCCCCGGGGGGCAGGTTCAGGTAGGCGCAGATTCCGCCGAGGCTGTCGGCAAGCGCCATGATCGCACCGCCGTGCAGCAGGCCGCCGGTGGTGCACCGCTCCGGCGCCCAGGCCATGCGGCCCCGCACCTCGTCCGGCTGGGCGGCGTCCAGGACCACGCCGAGCCCGGCCGCGAACGGCATCATGGCCACCAGTTCCTGGAGCCCGCGCGCCGCGGCATCCCCCTCTCGCGCCGCGCCATCCCCGGCCGCAGCCTGCCCCGCGGCGGCGCCACCCGCCACGGGCTGGCTCGCGCCCGCTCCGTCCGCCGTGGTCCCGTTCACCGCACTTTCCCGCGGTGCGGCCGCCGCGTCTCCGGTCACCCCGTCTTCGGCCGCGGCTTCGCTCACCCCGTCTCCGGTCGCTCCGTCTCCGCCCGTCGTGTCTGCGGGGGCCGTGTCTCCGGGGGCCGTATCTCCGCCTGCCGCGTCCCCGGCGGCTGCGCCTGTGCCGATGCCCGCCTCGCCCCCGTTCGCCGGAACCTCGCCCACGTCCGCCGCGCCCGCGCCCTCGGTCACCTGCTCCTCCTGCCCGCTCTCGGTGCGCTCCGCCCGCGCGGCTCGCAGCAGCGAAACCACTTCCTCGTCACTGGTCTGGGAGAAGTCGTCATACCACTCGCCGATCGCGTGGAACCGGGCCGGCGTCTCCAGGCAGACCAGCTCGTCGACGTCGCCCGCCAGCGCGGTCTCGGCCGAGGGCGGCGCGACCGGAACCGCGAGCACGACCCGGGCGGCACCCTGCGCGCGCGCCACCTGGCACGCGGCTCGGGCGGTGGACCCGGTGGCGATGCCGTCGTCGACCAGTACCGCGGTACGCCCGGCCAGTTTCTCCCGGGGCGTGTCCCCACGGAACCGCCTGATACGCCGCTCGAGCTCGGACCGTTCCCGCTGCTCGACAGCGCTGATGGCCGCCTCGCTGACCCGTGCGTAGTGCACCACGTCGGCGTTGATGACCCGGGCGTCGCCCTCCCCGATCGCGCCCATGCCGAGTTCGGGCTGCGCCGGTACGCCGAGCTTGCGCACGAGGATGACGTCGAGCGGGGCGTTCAGGGCGCGGGCAACCTCCGCCGCCACCGGTACCCCGCCCCGGGGCAGCCCGAGCACCACCACGTCCTTGCCCCGGAGCGGCAGCAGGCGGCTGGCCAGCTGGCGGCCGGCGTCGGATCGGTCGCGGAACCGCATGGTGACCCCTTCAGCCAGTCTGGAGAATGTGTACCCAGCCCGGCGGCATCATGCGTACCTAACCGCTGTCCGGCAGCCGTCGTCGGCCCTGTCCCCGTCTGGCGGTGTCACAAACGGGCAGGCACCGGGGTCACGATTGACCGGCCCCGGCCACCAGGGTGCGGAGGAACGCGCGGGTGCGCGCGCCGTCGTCACCGGTGGTGTACTCGCCGGCGACGAAGTCGGTCACCCCGGCGTCGGCCAGCGCGCTGATCTGGGCGCCCACGGAATCCTCGTCGCCGACGATGGCCACGTCGGCCGGGCCCGCGGCGCCCTCGCGGTCGAGCATGGCCCGGTACGACGGCAGCTCGCCGTAGATGGCGAAGACCTCGGCCGGCCCGCTCCCGCGCGTCATCCGGGTCGCTGGTGACGCAGACGGGCAGGATGCACACGACGCGGGGGCTGGGCCGCCCGGCCGCTTCGGCGGCCGCGGTGATCACCGGCACGATGTGATCCCGCACGGTGGCCGGCCCGGTCATCCACAACATGGTGCCGTCGGTCCGCTCCCCCGCCAGGCGGAGCATCTGTGCGCCGAGCGCGGCCACCACGACCGGTACCCGGCCTGGCGACGGGGTGGTCAGCCCGATGTTCGCCCGCACGGTCACCCCGGAGAACGAAGCCTGCTGCCCGTCGAGCAGCGGCAGCAGGACAGACAGGTACTCGCGCATGTGCAGGACGGGCCGGCCGAAGTCGTAACCGAACATGTCCTCGATCACGACCTTGTGCGACAGGCCGATGCCCAGGATCAGCCGGCCGTCGACGGCGGCCGCGACGGTGCGGGCCTGCTGCGCGAGCGCCGCGGGATGCCGGGGATAGGTGGGCACCACCGCCGTGCCGACCTCGATCCCGGGCACCTGGCTGCCGGCCACGGCCAGCGCGGTCAGCGCGTCCATGCCGAAGATGTTGTTCATCCACGCGGAGGCGAAGCCGTCGTCGGCCGCGCGCTGCAACTCATCGCGCAGCTTGGTCATCGCGCCGGGGCCGGACGAATCCCGCAGCGATACGCCAATCCTCATGGTGCGCCTCCCGCCCGGTTCCCTACCGCCGAGTACACCTATTGTGGTGCGCGCGGGGGTTGCTGTCTTGGGCCCGGCGCTATTCGCGCGCGTGCGCCACCGCCACCTCGGCGGCCAGCGCCGCGTTGTCGGCGATCAGCAGCCGGTTGACCTCCACGCTGCGGCCGTCACTCAGCTCGTGCACCAGGGACAGAACGGCTGGCGTCACAGACTGCCCGGTCACGCCCTGATCGCGTACCCGGGCCGACCGCCTCGGTGATGATCGGCTCGATGTCCACGCTGGGGTCCGGCGGCCGGGCGAGGAGCAGCCCCGACGGGCCGTTCAGCTGCCAGTGGACGCTGGCGATCCGGGCCGCTTCCGCCGGGCTGGTGACGACCGCGGACACCGGCGGCCCCCCGTCAGCGCTGTAGAACAGCGGCAGCGTGCCGGTGCGCCAGCCGAGCACGGGGACGCCGAGCGTTTCCAGCAGTTCCGCGGTGGCCGCGACGTCCAGGATCGACTTGGCGCCCGAGGACACCACCATGGCCTGGGTGCGCGCGATCTGCGGCAGGTCGCTGGAGATGTCCAGGCTGTGGGCGAAGTCGCGGTGCACGCCGCCGGTTCCGCCGGTGCCGAGGAACCGGATCCCGGCGGCCCGGCACACGGCGAGGGTGCCGCCGACCGTGGTGGCGCCCAGCGCCCCCTGGACCACGCAGGCGGCCAGGTCGCGGGCGCCCACCTTGCGCGCGGACTCCCCGGCCGCCGCGAACCGTTCCAGTTCCGCGGCGGTGAGCCCGACCTTGACCGCGCCGTCCACCACCCCGACGGTGGCGGGCACCGCACCGGCGGCGCGGACGCGTGCCTCCGCGGCCAGCGCCACCTCCAGGCCCTGGCGCCCGGGGAAGCCGTGCGAGACCAGCGTGGTCTCCAGCGCCACCACGGGGCCGCCGTCCCGCAGCGCCCGGTCCACCTCCCCGGCCAGCACCGGTGCGATCGTCACGGCGGCATCGCCCCCATCCTGGCCACGGCGCGCGCCGCGGCGTCCAGCCCGAGGCGGACCCCGCCGAGCAGGTAGCCGGCGGCGAACGCGTCACCGGCGCCGGTCGCGTCCACCGCGGTCACCGGCGGCGCGGCGTGCGTGACCCCGTCGATGCTGACCCCGCGCGAGCCCAGCTTCACCACCATCTCGCTGCCGGGCACCTCGCCCACCAGGTCCGCCTCCTCCTCGGTGCCGAACACGATCTCCGGCCGCAGCCCGGTGAGCAGCTCACGGAAGCGGTCCACCCCATAGTCTCGCAGCGCCGCGGTGGAGGAGAGGTCCACGCTCAGCCGCGGCAGCCGCCGCGCCGCGGCCAGGGCGGCTCCCTGCACGGGCTCGCGCAGCAGGCTGTACGCGGGCAGGTGCAGCCGGCTGCACCCATCGAACCATTCGTCGCGGAGCGCGCCGGCCGCCAGCCGCGGGCCCACGCCGCGGTCGGTCAGCATCGAGCGGGACCGGCCGCCGTCGGAGAGCGAGACCACCACGCCGGTCCGCCCGTCCAGGAGCGGCCCGGCGAGCCCGACTCCCCTGGTGGCGAGTTCGCCCGCCACCATGCGGCCCGCGGGATCGGCGGCCCGCGACGCGATCAGCCGGGCCCGGCCGCCCAGCGCGCTGATCCACGCGGCGACGTTGGCCGCCTGCCCGCCGGCGCCCACCCAGGTGGTGGCCGGTGTGTCGGTCTCCGGTGCGACCGGCCCCGCCAGGGAGACCACCACGTCGAGGTGCGCGTCCCCGAGTACGCAGATCACCCCGTCCCGCCACCCCCTCGCCGTCCCCGCCTCCAGCTCATGATCATGGGATCAGTATCGCGAAGGCAACAGCCGGCCCATGATCATCAAGGCCGGAGGGGCGGGCCGGGCTGCCAGATGGGTCAGGAACCTCCGTAATGCACAGAATCGGATACCTGGAACGGCTTGCCGGTGCCGGTCACGCACAGCAGCCGGAGGCTTTCCAGGTAGTAGCCCCAGTTGAAGTTGTAGACGCCGTAGTAGTCGTCGGCCAGTTCGATGGCGTACTCCTGCCAGAACCGCAGCCGGGTCCGGCCGTCCCCGGTGCCGGCGATCCGGAACCGGAACTGGCCGTCCTGCCACGGCTCGTGGCCGGATACGCAGACCCAGTCGACCTCGGTGCCGTCCTCGATCGCGGTGATCTCCATGACCGGGTTGAAGTCGCCGAAGAAGGTCCAGTTCAGCCGGCTGCCCACGCCGGAGCCGCCGGTTTCCTCGACCTTCGTGCTCCACCAGCCCGCAAGGTCGGCCGGGTCGGTCAGCGCGGACCAGACCCGCCCCGGCGCGGCGTCGATGTCCACGACGTGATGAATGGTCTTCATCGGTTCTCCCGGTTGGTCAGGCGCCCGGGGCGTGCCCCAGCAGCGCGGCGAGGTCCTTGGTCAGCTTGTCGTGCCAGCCGGAGTCGAAGCCGTCCCGCTCTGGCTGCGCCTGGTCGTCCCAGCCGGCGTGGGTGACCCGGAGCCGGGTGCCGCCGCCCACCGGGGTGAGCGTGAACGTGACCACGGTCTGCCCGAACACGCCTGACCACCGGCAGCGGAGCAGCCGCGGCGGCTGCACGTCGAGCACCTCGCCGTCGATGATCCCCAGGCTGGGCCGGGCGTCGAAGGTGAACTTGTGGCCGGCCAGCGCGGCGAAGTCGGTCGGCATCAGCCACACGCCCAGTTCCGCGGGCTCGGTGAGTGCCCGCCAGACCCGTTCGGGCGGATGCGGGTACGTCTCCTCGTGCTCGATCTGCCCGCCGCGTATCACGGATTCGCGTCCAGGTGCTCGCGGAGGCTGGTCAGCCTGGTGGCCCAGAACTCGTCGAGCTGGCTGAGCCAGCGACGGACGTCATCGAGGGGCTCGCGGCACAGCCGGTAGCGGTTCTCCCTGCCGACCCGGCCGTCGGTGACCAGGCCCACGGCGCGGAGCACGGCCAGGTGCTGTGACACCGCCGGGCGGCTCACCGGCAGCGGGCCGGCGAGCTCGCGCACCCCCTTGTCGCCGCCCGCGAGCACCGCGACGATCTGCCGCCGGATCGGGTGCGCCAGCGCGCCGTACACGTCCATCACGGGGGGTGCTCCCGGTCCTGCCACGGCCCCACCATAGGTAAGAAGAATCTTACGAGTCAAGTGAGCGCGCGGCGGCCCCGGTGGGCGGTCAGGCCGCCCGGGGGATCACGGCGGGGTGCCGGAGTTGCGGTTCGCCTGGGGCAGGCCGGAGCAGATGCTGGCCCCGGCGTTACGGGCCTGCACGAACCCGGCGCTGCCGTAGCCGCCGCCGGAGGTCGCCCGGTGCTTGCGGTGGCCGGTCTTGCCGGTGTGCTTGGCCGGCGGCGGGTTCACCCCGGCGAAGTCGGGGCCGAGCAGCAAGGTGACCGTCCCGGGCGTCCCGGTCTGCGGGACCGGCTCGGTCAGCAGGTTCTGCGCGGCGGGGGTGGCCTTCAGGGCGGTCATCAGCGTGTACGCGCTGTCGGCCTGCGCGGTGCCGGAGTAGGTCACGGTGGTGGCGGACACCGCGCTGGTGGCGTTGCCGGTGCCGGTGACGTCGTAACCCAGCTTGCGCAGGCCGCGAGCGGTCCGCCCGGCCAGCCCCGTGATTCCGCTGCCGTTGAGCACGCGGACCTTGACCTGGCCCGGCGGCTCGGTCGGCAGGTGGCCACGCCACCGCTGGCCGTCCACGACCATCTGGAAGATCACGTCGTCCTGCGGCTCCTCGGGCAGCAGACGCCCCGAGAAGGACGGGTCGGTGTCCGGCACGGTCGGCATCGTGAGCAACGAGACGTTCTTCGCGCGCAGGTGACCGAGGGTCCTGGCGATCCCGAGCAGCTTGCTGACCGAGTCCAGGCCCGTGTCCACGGTCAGCGCCTTGGTCGCGATGTCGGCGATCTTGAGCAGTTGCGGGACGTTGCCCAGGACGCCCTGGCTGTTGACCTTCTGCACGATCGAGGAGATGAAGGCCTGCTGGAGCATGATCCGCGGCAGGTCGCCGCCGACGTCCCCGTCGCCCGCGACGCCGTGCCGGGTGCGCACGTAGGCCAGCGCCCTGTTGTAGGTGAGCAGGTGCTTGCCCGCGCTGAGGTTCAGCCGGGACCACTTGTCGTGGTAGCCGCCGCGCGGCACGCAGACCTCGACCCCGCCGATGGCGTCCACCATGGACCGGAAGGAGTTGAAGTCGAACTCCACGAAGTGATCGAGCTTGATACCGGTGAGGTCCTTCACCGTCTGGACGGCGCAGGACGGGCCGCCGATGTTCATCGCCCCGTCGATGATCGCTTGCTGGTAAGGGCCCCATACGCCGGTGCCGATGGGCCGCCGGGCCTTGCAGCCGGGCTCGTAGACGATCGTGTCCCGCGGGATGGACAGGATGATCGCGTGCGTGTGCGTCGGGTCGAGATGGACCAGCAGCAGGTTGTCGGAGTTGCTGGTGTTCAGGCTGGGGTTGCTGCCGAACCCTTTGCCCTGGCCCTTCCGGGTCTGCGAGCCGAGCAGCAGGATGTTCTGCACGCCGTAGATGGACCGGTGGGTCAGCCCGCTGACGCTGACCGACTTGATGTTGCCGGTCAGGTGCCGGTAGACCGCGTATGCGCCGAGGCTGGCCACCACCACGAGCACGGTGACGAAGATGCCGGTGGCGTAGCCGGCCTTGATCAGGCGGCTCTTGTACCTGTAGCGCCCGCGCGGCGACCGCGACCGGTGGCCGGAACCGTTGGCCCGGCCGCCGCGGTAGCCGTGCTCGTCGTAGTCAGTGCCGCGGGTGCGGCCCTCCGACCGGTAACGCATCTGCGCTCCGTCCTGCCCTCGCGCTGTCCGGTCCGGGCCGCGCGCATCGGCCGCCGGAGGCAAGTGATCGGGGTAATTGGAGGAACGCTATCCGGGCGCTGCCATCTCATCAGAGACTTTGCCCGAGCAATGGGCAGTCCAGACCCATACATCAGCCATGATCATCACGAATGCCCGGCTCGACCGGCTATCTGGCCATGGGCGGCCGCCCGCTCCGGCCTCGGCCGGCCGGGGAATGGGCGGGAGCCGGCCTTGGTTGACATACCCCGCGGGGTATGCATAGCCCCGGAGACTTGAGGAGGAACCATGGCGACCGTCGAGCTGACGGCCGAGAACTTCCAGACCGTGATCGGCGGAGCCGACCTGGCCCTGGTGGACTTCTGGGCATCGTGGTGCGGGCCGTGCCGCATGTTTGGCCCCATCTTCGAGCGGGCGTCGGAGCAGCACCCCGACGCGGTGTTCGCCAAGGTGGACACCGAGGCCGAGCAGGCGCTGGCCGCGTCGTTCGGGATAACCTCGATCCCGACCCTGATGATCATCCGGGACAACGTCGTGCTCTACGCGCAGCCGGGCGCGCTGCCCGAGGCCGCGCTGGAGGAACTCATCGGGAAGGCCCGCGAGGTCGACATGGACGAGGTCCGGGCGAGCATCGCCAAGCAGGACGAAAGCAAGGCGGCCACGGCCTGAGGCGGGCCGCCCCCGCAGCCGGTAAAGGTGGGCCGCGGTCCGGGTAAGGCTGGGCCGTGGCCCGGGTAAGGGTCGGCCGTGGCCCGGGTAAGGGTGGGCCGTGGCGCGGCGGTCACCAGCGCGGGATTCCTGGGCCTGGGTTAGCGCCAGATTTGGCGCCGTCTGAAATCTGGCGCACCCGGGCGCACCCGGGAGTTGCCTTTCCTGCGGCCTTCTCGGTGGCATCGATCCACGGGCCCCGCCTATAAACCATTCGCCGCGCCGAACACCAATGACCCGTCAATCCTGTCTGTGGACTCCCGCTGTGCCGCTCTGCCACGATGGGGCCTTGTCCAGTTGCCGTGAGGGGCCTGTCACGGCAACGGTCCAGACAGGGGGTATCCAATGCCTACCGCACGTTCGGCCGGCCGACGGGGACGCTTGCCAGTGAAGCCGCCGGCCGAGCGCTTCCCAATCCAGTACCTGTCCAGTTACCTCGCCCTGCCCCTGCCTCCACCGGTCTACCCGGTGGACGTGACCGCTGGCGTCACCGAATGGGGCATGCTCGGCAACGGCCCTGACCCAGCGCTCCCGCAGTACCCGCAGGGGCTAAGGGACTGCACCTTTGCCGGCCGCCAGCACTACCGAATGGCCAAGGCCGCGGCCGGGCGGCTACAGGAGCAGTGGGAGACGACGGAGGCTCTCGCCGCCGAATACCTGGCCTACGACCAGGGCCAGGACCGGGGGGCACAATCAGCGGACCTGCTGCTCTACTGGTACAAGGCGGGAACCATCCTCGCCTTCGCTCCCGTTGATCACACCAATCCCGCCGAGGTGGACTCGGCTATGGCCGCATTCCACGGCGCTTATGTGGGCGTAAACCTGACCCCAGACGTGGACGACCTCTTCAAGCAGCACGAACCGTGGACCGTGGCGAACGGGCAGCAGCCCAATCCGGCCGACGGGCACTGCATCCTCAAGGTGGCCGCCGACGGCATCCAGTTCGACAGCTGGATCACCTGGGGAGCGCTCCAGCGGTCCACGCTGGCCTGGACCAAGGCCTGCCTCGATGAGGCCTGGGTGATCATCACCGAGGAGGACGCGCAGGCCACCAGCCTCGACATCGGGAAGCTCCGGGCCGACATCGACGCCCTGCACGGCCAGGGCTGACCGGACCGCGGTCCGGGGCCTCATGACTCCAGCAGGGTGGCCGGCCAGTCCAGCACCTGCGCGCCGATGACCGCCACGTGCAGGGCGAGCGCATCGGCGGGCTGGGCCGGATCGCGCCCGGTCAGCTCCCTGACCCTGGCCAGCCGGTAGGTGACCGCTCGCACCGACAGATGCAGGTCGCGCGCGGCCGCGGCGGCGACTCCGCCGTGGGCGAAGTAGGCGGCCAGCGTGGCCAGCAGCGGGCCGGCGCCGCCTCTGGCCCGCGCCAGCGGGACGAGCAGCGTGCGCACCAGGTCGGTGATGGCCGCCCGGTCGCGCAGCAGGACCTGGTAGATGAGCAGGTCCGCGGCGCTCGCCACGGGATCTGGCAGGATGAGCCGCTCCGCCACGTCGAACGCGTCCGCCGCCTCGTCGTAGGAGTGCACCACGCCGCTCGGCCCCGGATAGGGCCGCCCGAAGGCGATCCGCCACCGCGGCGGCCGGCCGGCGGCCGTGACCGGGTCGCCGTGGCCGGCGCCGCCGCCCGCGGTCCGGCGGTGCAAGGCCCGGCTCAGCGCGCGCGCCACCCGGTGCGCCTCGACCCCGCCGACCGAACCCACGATCACCACCAGCCGGCCGTGCCGGCTCACCACCAGCGATGGGGAGGGGGCGGCGGCATCCGCGACCGCGGCGTCGATCTCCATGTCGGCGGGCGTCGCCACGTCGCCCGGCACCCCCGGCCCGGCCAGCAGCACGTAGTGCGGGCCGGCCAGGCGCAGCCCGAGGCGTTCCCCGCGCTCCATCACGTCGCCGACGCTGCCGCGCCCCGAGAGCAGGTCGTCGAAGAATTCGCGGCGCTCGGCCTCGTCCCGGCGGGCCACGGACAGGTAGGCCCGCTCGAATCCCTCCGCGGCGGCCGCGACCGCGTCATCGGCGGCGCGCAACACGGCGAGGCCGGCGGCCCGGAGCACCATGGGTGAGTCGCCGTCACCGGGCAACTCCCGCCACAGCCGCCAGGTCGCCGACAGGAACAGATCCACCAGGCCGCGCAGGGCCACGCCGCTCTCCGCGGCCTGCTCCCCCGACCAGCCATAGCCGGCCAGTTCTGCCGCGGTCAGGCGGCGCCCGCTGCGCGCCGCGTCCAGCACCGCGGGCAGGTAGTCACCGAGCAGTCCGGGCGGGACCCCGCCGGCCTCGCGGCTCGCCGCGAGCGTGATCGCGGCCAGGTCGACCGGGCCGTCGCCACCTCGCGCGGTCACTCCGGCCGCCTCGCGCCGCGCGGGCCGGCACCCGGCACGGCCATGCGGAGCCTCTCCATGGTCCATATCTTGCCGGAGTCCAGCAAGATACGGGGCTTGGTATTCGCCCGTTTGCCACGCAGACGGGAAGCGCTCGGCAAGCAATAGTGAATATGCGCCCGCCAACCGCGGGGCACGGCACCCGGTGGGAGACGCCATGACCTTCACGCAACCGCAGGAGGCCCCTCACCGCCGTATCTCCGCCGCCAGGATCGGGCAGTTTACCGGGGCACTGCTCATTGCTGGCGGCGTGGCCGCGCCACCGGGCGGCGATGGAGCCCGGGCGGCGGGGTGCCCGGGCTCATCGCGCGACACACCGCGCTATCCCTGGGTGCGGAGAAGGCCGGGGCGCTGAGCCCGCGCTGGGCCGCGGGCAGCTATGGAGCCCCTGCACGTTCCCGCCTGGGCCTGGGCGGCGACCATCGCGGCGGTCGCCGCCCTGGTTGCTGCCGACCTTCTGGTCAGCTACCGGCGGACCCGCCCGGTGCGCCTGGCCGAGGCGGCCTGGTGGGCGCTGGCCACGGTGGCCCTCGCGGTGGCGTTCGGGGCACTGCTCGCGGTTAGCTCCGGCGGCACGGCCGCCGGCCAGTTCTTCGCCGGATGGCTGACCGAGTACAGCCTCTCCCTGGACAACCTGCTGGTCTTCATCATCCTGATCGGCCGGTCCAAGGTGCCGCGCCACCTCCAGAGCCGGGTCGTGCTGGCGGGCATACTGCTCGCACTGCTCCTGCGCGGCGTGGTCATCGCGCTGGGGTCCGCGGCGCTGCACAAGTTCGAGTGGATCGAGTACCTGTTCGGCGCGTTCCTCGTCTACACCGCGGCCGAGGTGGCAACGCGGCGGCGCCTGGGCAACGTTGACGGAACGCCGCCCACGAGCTCGCCTGCGGCCGCGGGCGAGCCTGCGGCCGCGGCACGCCCGCTGCCGCCGCCGGGCCGGGCCGCGCGGCTCGCCGAAAGGCTTGGCCGCAACGTGCGGGTCACCCCCGTGGTCATGCTGGTCATCGCGCTCGGGGTCACCGACGTCATGTTCGCCCTCGATTCCATTCCGGCCATCTTCGGGCTGACCAGGGACCCGTTCCTGGTGTTCAGCGCCAACCTGTTCGCCCTGCTCGGCCTGCGGCACCTGTACTTCCTCGCGGACGGGCTGCTCGCCCGCCTGGTGTACCTGCCGGCCGGGCTTGCCGTGGTGCTGGGGTTCATCGGGATCAAGCTCATCGGTGAGGCGCTGCGCGCCGACGGCGTCACCCGGCTCGGGCCGGTGCCCGTGCCCAGCGTCAGCGCCTGGCTGTCCCTGGCGATCATCGTGGTGGTGCTGGCCGTGACCGCCGCGGCCAGCATCGCCGCAACCCGGCGCCGGCGCAGGCGGGGCAGCCCGGACGGGGTGCCCGCCGGGGACGGTCAGCGGCCGGGCTGACCGGCTCAGCGCGCGGCTTTATTACCGGGCCCTCAGTCCGCGGCGATGGCGTCGCGCAGGTAGGGCAGGAGGTCGTCCAGGCCGACCCGGACCATCTCGCCGGAGGCGCGCCTGGTGATCTCGACCGCGTTCTCGGCCAGGCCGCGCTTGCCGACGGTGACCCGGAACGGGATGCCGGTGAGCTCCGCGTCGCGGAACTTGACCCCGGCCCGTTCGGCCCGGTCGTCGATGATGGTCTCGATGCCGGCCGCGGTGAGCTGCTCGTACACCGAGTCCCCGGCGGCCGCCGACTCGGGGTCCTCGGACTGGGCCACCACCACAACGACGGCGAACGGGGCCACGGCGACGGGCCAGATGATGCCGCGCTCGTCGTGGTGGCACTCGACCACCGCGGCCAGCGCCCGCTCCACCCCGATCCCGTAACTGCCCATGATCGGGTGCACCCGCTCGCCCGATGCGTCGAGCACGGTGACGCCGAACGCCTTGGTGAACTTGTAGCCGAGCTTGAAGATGTGGCCGACCTCGAGCGCGGGGAGCAGTTCCAGCGGCAGCCCGCACTCAGGACACGGCTCCCCCGCGGCCACCTGCCGCAGGTCGGCCCAGGAGCCCACGCTGATGTCGCGCTCGACGTCCACGCCGCGCAGGTGGACGTCGTCGACGTTGGCGCCGGTGACCATGTCGCGCCGGCCACGCAGCGCCTCGTCCGCGATCACCGGCAGGGCGGTCACGGCCACCGCGCCGAGGCTGCCCGGCTGGGCACCGAGGGCGTCGGCGATCTCGTCCGGCTGGGCGGGCCGCAGTTCCACAGCGCCGGTGGCGTCCGCGAGCTTCTGCTCGTTGAGCGCGTGATCCCCGCGCATCAGCACCAGCGTCAGCTTGCCGTCCAGCAGGTAGACCAGCGTCTTGATCTGCCGGTCCGCGGGGGCGTCGTACCCCGCGGCCAGGTCCTCGATGGTCCGCACGCCGGGGGTGTCGAACCGCTCCGGGGCGGGCAGCCCGGGACCGTCTTCAACAGGCGCCAGGCGGGAGGTGGCCTTCTCCACGTTGGCCGCGTAGTTGCACGCCGGGCAGTGGGCAACCAGGTCTTCACCGGCGTCCGACGGGCACATGAACTCGACCGAGTCCCGGCCGCCCATGGCGCCGCTGGACGCCTCCACCGGGATCACCGGGATGCTGAGCCGGTCGAAGATCCGCAGGTAGGCCGCACGGTGCCGGTCGAACGCGACGTCCAGCCCGGCGGGCTCGAGGTCGAAGGTGTAGGAGTCCTTCATGGTGAACTCGCGTACCCGCAGCAGGCCAGCCCGGGGCCGGGCCTCGTCCCGGAACTTGGTCTGGAACTGGTACCAGGCCTGCGGAAGCTGCTTGTAGGAGTTCAGCTCCTGGGCGAGGATCGCGAATATCTCCTCGTGGGTCGCTGCCAGGACGTTCACCGCGCCCTTGTGGTCGGTCACCCGGAACATGACCTCGGCCCAGCTGTCCCACCGGCCGCTGCGGCGCCAGGTCTCCTCCGGGTGCATGGAGGGCAGCAGCATTTCCTGGGCGCCGATCGCGTTCATCTCCTGCCGGATGACGTCGATGACCTTGGCGCGTACCCGGACCGCCAGCGGGAGCAGCGAATAGTGGCCCGCACCGAGCTGCCGGATGTATCCCGCGCGGACCAGCAGCCGGTGGCTGGCCACCGTGGCGTCGGCCGGGTCCTCCCGCAGGGTTGGGATGTGCATCTGTGACCAGCGCATGGGTCCGGGCTTTCTCGTCGTTGGGGTCCTGGGTGCCCACCGCGCGATCGCGCGGGGCGAAAACCGAGCTTAGTGGCCGTGCGGCGGCGCCTCGACCGGGTTTCCCGGTTCGAGTGGCGGCGCGCCGACCGGGCAGCAGGAGCGGCACTCGGGTTCGGGCACCGGGTGACCGGCGTCGGAGCGCAGGACGTCGTTGTCGATCGTCAGCGCGGACAGGACGGCGCCGGCGGCCAGCAGGCCCGCGCAGATCAGCATCGCCTCGCGGAAGCTGGAGTTCATCGCCTGGGGGTCGCGGTAGGCCGCGCCGGTCAGCCCCACGGCAAGCGGCAGCCCGGCCACGGCAAACAGGCCGGCCGCGCGGGCCACGGCGTTGTTGACCCCGCTCGCGGTCCCGGCGTGGCGCACGTCGGCGCTCGCCAGCACGGTCGCGGTCAGCGGGGCTACGGTCGCGGACAGGCCGAGACCGAACAGCACCACGGTGGGGAGCACATCCGTCACGTACGACGCGTGCGGCCCGATCCTGACGGCCAGCAGCAGGCCCACCCCGCACGTGAGCGTGCCGCCGGTCATGAGCCAGCGTGGGCCGAAGCGCTGCGCGAGCGCACCGGCGCGCGCCGACAGCACCAGCATCAGCAGCGTCAGGGGCAGCAGCGACACGCCCGCGGCCAGGGGCGAATATCCGGACACCACCTGAAGCTGGAGCACGAGCAGGAAGATGGTGCCGCTGAGCGCGCCGTAGATCACGAAGGTCACCACGTTGACGGCGGTGAACTGGCGGGAAGCGAAGACGTCGAGCGGGAGCATCGCCGGGACCCGGCTGCCGGCCCGGCCGCGGTGGCGTTCCAGCAGCACGAACCCGGCCCCGGCGAGGATACCGGCGGCGCCGATCACCAGGGCGCGCGGCAGGCCCTTCCCCGGTGCCTCGATGAGCGCGTCGGTGATCCCGGCCAGGGAGAGCGCGGCGAGCAGCGCACCGCCCACGTCGAACTTTCCGTGGCTGGTGGGATCCCGGGTCTCGGGCACGTGGCGCAGCGCGACGACCATCACGACGGCCGCGAGCGGCAGGTTGAGCAGGAAGATCCACCGCCAGCCGACCGTGCCGATGATCCAGCCGCCGAGGAACGGGCCGACGGCGCCGGCCACACCGCCCAGGCCCGACCAGGCACCGATGGCCTTGGGCCGGTCGTCGGCCACGAACGTGGCCTGGATGATCGCCAGCGAGCCGGGGGTGAGCAGCGCGCCGCCGATGCCTTGCAGCGCCCGGGCGGCGATGAGCACGCCGATGTTCGGGGCCAGGCCGCACAGCGCGGAGGCCAGGGCGAACCAGGCCACGCCGGTAACGAAGACCCGGCGCCGGCCGAGCCGGTCGCTGAGCGCGCCACCGAGCAGGATCAGCCCGGCCAGGCTGAGGGTGTAAGCGGTGACGGTCCACTGCAGCCCGGCCAGCGACGTGTGCAGGTCCTTGCCGATGGTCGGCAGGGCAACGTTGACCACGGTGGCGTCGAGCATGGCCATGCTCGACCCGAGGACGGTGGCGGCGATGATCCACCGCCCCTTGGTGCTGCCCAGCCGGATGTCGCCGGGAGCCTGGGAGACCGCTGTCACAAAGGCGATCCTCTCACCGGCGCCGGACACTTGCCCAGCTACGGGCCCGCCCGGCCGCACACCAGCCGGGGCCGGCCGTCCAGCCACACCGCCCGGCTGGGGTCAGCCGACGAGCTTGCCCCCGCGGTAGGGGGACGACCCGCGCCCATAGGCGAGCACGATCCAGACCGGGCCACGGGCGAACGTCATCGGCTGCCCGGTCAGCGTGGTGAACGTGGTTCCGCCGGCGGCCTTGGGCCGCGACCAGCGGGCCTGGTACGCCATGCCGTCGCGCAGCACAACGGCCCGGCCGGAGCCCATGGTCGTGGCGTACGGCGGCTTCATCGGGCCCTGCTCGAGGAACGGGGACAGGCCCACCGCCACGCGCTGGATGACCACGGTGGGTGCGGACAGCTGCCCGGCCTCGGTGGTGTAGGCCGGCGAGCCGTCCATCCACACCAGCCAGCGTCCCTTGCCGGCCGACCAGCCGAACCGGAACGACGCGGCGGGGTAGGACACCGACGCCGACCTCCTGCGGTGGCCGCCGGGCGGCGGCGGCCCGAACCTGAACCCGATGTTGCGGGCCACGCTGGCGTTCGGGGCCTCCTTGAGGAGCGTCTTCGTCCGGGCGTAGAGGTTGTACGGCTCGGGCCGGTTGAAGCTGCGGTAGAAGCCGCCGGCGATACCGGCGTAGAGGTCGACGATCCGGGAGTGCTCGACGATCGGCTGTAGCCGGGGCTGGGCCCCGGACCAGACGAACGCCGGGCGGTCGAACTGGCGCAACAGCTTGATGTCGTCCTGGCGGGCGCTGCGCACCGGGCCGACCACGGACGGGTAGTGCGAGGAGAAGACCGCGAGGATGCGGCTGAGCCCGCCCTCCACCGGGATCAGGTACACGATGTCGGCCTTGGACAGCCCGGTCGCGGGGCGTTCCGGCACGGTGTTCCCGATCTTCACGGCGAGCACCCGGTTCAGCGACTTCACCGGCTCGCCGGTGAACGGCGAGAGCAGGGGCCCCGGCGCGTGCGTTGGGCGGGGGGACGGCGCCGCGACCGGCACCGGGAGGGGGGCAGGGACCGCCGCGCCGTTCGAGAACAGCAGGAAGCCCTCGACCGCCAGGGCTACGGCGGCAGCGGCGCCCAGCGCCACGAACCCCTTGGCCCGCCCATCCAGTATCAATACAGACACCCCTCCGGCATCCTTACCCGCCACCTGGGCTTTCATGGTTCGGGACAAATCCCGCCCCATGGTGTGCTAAACGCCCAGGCGGCCGGCCGGGAGCCGGGCCGGCGTTCGTGATCGTTGTGACGTTGATCACCTTCTTTGCTGATCAACGCCCCAACGATCAGCACGCAACTCCCGTGACATGCGAACGCCAAGCGCACGCCAGGCACGCGCCAAGCGCGGGCTGAAAGTTTTGCCGTGCGGACGCCTGACTCGCGTGCGGCAGCAACCGCGCGTTCGGGCAGTGCGGGCCGCGGGATCACACGACCCCCCAAACCGAATGGCCAGGGTGGAGCGACCGGCTTGCAGGCGCGGACGCGAAGGCCGAGCCGATCAGAAGGACCAGGCGAATGACACGATCACACCGCAACGCCGGGATTGGCCAGCGGCGAACCCGGGCCTCCCGCGTCAGACGCGGCCCGATGCTGGCGGTAGCCGCGGTCGCGGCGCTGGCACTGACCGCCGCCGGCTGCAGTAGCAGCAACCCCAGCAGCACCAGCACGACCGGCGCGAAGGTGAAGGGCGGCACGGCGGTGTTCGCGGAGCCACCGTCGACCGTGCCGAACTACATCTTCCCGTTCACTGCCAGCGCCTACATCAGCGTCACCAACTCCAGCGACTTCTCCTATCTGATGTACCGGCCGCTGTACTGGTTCGGCGTCGGGTCCCAGCCGACGATGAACCCGTCGCTGAGCCTGGCCAACCCGCCGACGTGGTCGGGGAACACCGCGACAGTCACGCTCAAGCACTACGTGTGGTCCAACGGCGCCCCGGTGACCACGGCCGACCTCATGTTCTGGATCAACATGCTCAAGGCCGTCGGCGCCACCGACTGGGGCGCCTACACCGGGTTCCCGGACGCGTTCGTGTCCTCCATCAAGGTGGTCAGCCCCACCGAGCTGCAATTCACCACGAACAAGGCCTACTCGCACAACTGGTTCCTGTACAACGACCTGTCCCAGATCACCCCGATGCCGGCCGCCTGGGACCGCACCACATCCGGGCCGAGCAACTGCGCGACCACCGTCAAGGACTGCACCGCGGTCTACAACTACCTCAACACCCAGGCCAAGAACCTGCCCGGCTACGCCTCCTCGCCGCTGTGGGGCGTCGTGGACGGGCCGTGGAAGCTGACCGCGTTCAACGCCGACGGCCACATCGCGTTCGTCCCCAACCCCAAGTACTCCGGGCCGGTCAAGCCGTCCCTGTCGAAGTTCGAGGAAGTTCCGTTCACCACCGACGCGGCCGAGTACAACGTGCTGCGGTCCGCCGCGGCCGGCGGCCAGAAGATCGACGTCGGCTACCTGCCGCAGCAGGACGCCCCGCCCAAGCCCGCGGGTGCCACGGTCGGCGCCAACCCGCTGGCTGGCTATACCCTCACTCCCTGGGAGATCTGGGGCATCAACTACTTCCCCATGAACTTCCAGTCCACCACCGGTAACGGCCCGGTCATCCAGCAGCTGTACTTCCGCCAGGCGCTGGCCTACCTGATGAACCAGGCCGCCGTCATCAAGGGCCCGCTGCGCGGCTATGGCACCGAGACCGTCGGCCCGGTCGGGAGCGCCCCGGTGACGCAGTACCTGTCACCGGCGCTGAAGGGCGGGTCCCCGTTCCCCTACAGCCCGACGAAGGCCAAGACGCTGCTGTCCAGCCACGGCTGGAAGATCGTCCCCAACGGCACCAGCACCTGCTCCAACCCCAGCCAGTGCGGTAAGGGCGTCAAGTCCGGCCAGGGCCTGTCGTTCAACCTGCCCTACGCCACGGGCACGCAGTGGATCGCGCAGGAGATGCAGCAGTTGCAGTCCAACGCCTCCCTGGTGGGCATCAAGCTCAACCTCGAGCCCAAGCCGTTCAACCAGGTCACCGCCCTGGCCGGTGGCAACTGTGTGGTGGCCAAGCTCCCGTGCGGCTGGGACATGGCTGACTGGGGCGGCGGCTGGACGTTCGCCCCTGACTACCTGCCCACCGGCGAGACGCTGTTCAAGTCCGGCGCGATCGCCAACTCCGGCGGGTACTCCAGCGCGACCAACGACAACTTCATCGACAAGACGCTGACCAGCGACAACAACTCGTTCATGTACCAGTGGCAGAACTATCTGGCCACCCAGCTGCCGGTCATGTTCCAGCCCAACGCCGACTACCAGCTCACCGAGGTCGTCAACAACCTCAAGGGGGTGACCCCGCAGGACACCACCCTCAACATCAACCCGGAGACCTGGTACTTCGTGAAGTAAAGCGATAACCGGGGCAGCGTTGCCGCACCGCCGCTGATTCCGCTCGTAGTCGGCGGCGGTGACCGGCCCCGAATGGTGGCGCCGGGCGGGGCCATGGCACGCTGAGATAGAAGATGGCTGGCACCCGGGTGCTCTTCCCGCACCCGGGTGCCAGCACGCGAAACCTGGAGGCGCCGATGGAGCCGATGCCGGAGGACTGGGACCGCGCAGTGGCCGTGGTCGCCCACCCCGATGATCTGGAGTACGGAGTCGCCGCCGCGATCGCGCGGTGGACCAGGCAGGGCCGCCAGGTCGCCTACGTGCTCGCCACGTCCGGTGAGGCCGGCATCGAGGGCATGGCTCCCGATGTGGCCGGGCCGCTGCGCGAGGACGAGGAGCGGCGCAGCGCCGCCGTGGTGGGGGTCAGCGAGGTGGACTTTCTCGGTCACCGGGACGGCGTGATCGAGTACGGCCTGCCGCTGCGCCGCGACATCGCCGCGGCGATCCGCCGGCACCGCCCCGAGGTCGTGATCACCATGAGCTTCGACCTCACCTGGGGAGACGACGGGCCGGTCAACCACGCGGACCACCGCGCGGTCGGCCTGGCCGCGCTGGACGCCACCCGGGACGCGGCGAACTCCTGGGTGTTCCCGGACGCGGGCGCGGCCTGGAACGGCGTCAAGGCCATGTACGTGGCCGGCAACGCGAACCCCAGCCACTTCGTGGACGTCACCGACACGATCGATGTCGGCGTGGCGTCGCTGCGCGAGCACAAGGCCTACCTCGACGGGCTCGGCGGCGACCTCGACCCGGACGACTTCCTCCGCAAGATGGCCGGCTACATCGGCCTGGGCGCCGGCGTCGAGTACGCCGTGGGGCTGCGCCGCTACCCGGTCTGAGCCGCCACGCCGCCGGGCCGGGCCGGGCTCAGGCGGCCGGCCAGCTGTGTACCGGCTCGCCGGTGTGCATGAACTTGAGGTAGCGCTGGGTCATCTCCAGCAGCGCGGTGTCCCGGTCGAGCCCGCTGCGCTCCTCCAGCGCGTGCACCGTGCCGGTTTGCCAGCTCGCCCCGGTGCGGCCGGTCAGGCAGCGCTGCTCGATCACCCCGAGCAGGCGGTCCGCCTCGACCGTGTCGACGCCGCGGCGGCACAGGCCCTCGTAGGACAGCAGCAGCAGCCGGCGCAAGATCAGCTCGGCGGCGGGCACCTCACCAAGGCCCGGCCAGTACAGCCGGGCCTCCAGCCCGTGCCGGGCCGCCTCCCCCAGGTTGTCGCGGGCGGCGGCGAACGACATCTGCGACCAGATCGGCCGCTCGGCCCCGGCGAGCATGTGCACCAGGCCGTAGTAGAAAGCAGCGTTCGCGACGATGTCGGTGACGGTCGGCCCGGCGGGCAGCACCCGGTTCTCCACCCGCAGGTGCGGCTCGCCGCCGGCCACCGCGTAGACGGGCCGGTTCCACCGGTAGACCGTGCCGTTGTGCAGGGTCAGCTCGGCCAGCTGCGGGATGCCGCCGCTGTCGAGCTCCTCCACCGGGTCCTCGTCCTCGCACAGCGGCAGCAGCGAGGGGAAGTAGCGCAGGTTCTCCTCGAACAGGTCGAACACCGAGGTGATCCACCGTTCCCCGAACCAGACCCGCGGCCGTACCCCCTGCACCTGGAGTTCCTCCGGCCGGGTGTCGGTGGCCTGCTCGAACAGCGGGATCCTGGTTTCCTGCCAGAGCTCCCGGCCGAACAGGTACGGCGAGTTCGCGGCGACCGCGACCTGCACCCCGGCCACGGCCTGCGCGGCGTTCCAGTAGCTGCCGAACGCCTCGGGGCTGACCTGCAGGTGGCACTGGACGCTGGTGCACGCCGCCTCGGGCATGATGCTGCCGGCGTGCGTCAGGAGCCGTTCGGCGCCCTCGATGGATATCTGCATCTCCTCGCCCCGGGCCGCGCAGATCTGCTCGTTGAGCAGGCGGTACCTGGGGTTGGGGGACATGGCCTCCTCGGTGGCGTGGTGCTCCCGCAGGCTGGGCAGAATCCCGATCATGGCCAGCCGGGTGCCCGCGTGCCGCGCCCGCTGGTCGGCGTGGTTGTACCGGTCCTCCATCAGCCGCTCCAGGATGGCCAGCGCGTCCCCGGCCAGCGACCGGGGAGCCAGGTTGACCTCCACGTTGAAGCGCCCGAGTTCCGGGCTCCAGTCCGGGTCACCGATCGCGGCGAGCACGTCCGCGTTGCGCATGGACGGGCAGCCCGCCTCGTCCACCAGGTTGAACTCGACCTCCAGCCCGACCTGCTCCGTGCCGTCGGTGAACCGCGACTCCCGCAACATCCTGGCGAGGACATCCAGGCACCGGCGGACCTTCTCCCGGTAGTAGCGCCTGTCGGCATGGCTTACCACGATTGCCGGAACGTCCCTGCCCATGCGGCCCCTCCACGTCGTGAACCCTTGGGGGGATGGCCTCCTCAACAGCCTGACATGCGGCTCTCGTCATGAATAGATAGGACATTTCCTGCATAACGGAAAAAACCCACCACCCCGGACGCCGTGCACGGTGTTCCATCCGGACGGCCAGGGAGCCGTGACCGGGCTTATCCGGGGCGGCTGAGCTGCGCCCCGGCATCGCGGATGAAGTCCCAGGCCGCCGGGCTGGCCGGCGCCGCGGCCCGGCCTCGCGGCCGGCCCGGATGCCGGTGCCTTGCGCGATGATGGCCGGGTGGGAATCTCAGTGGACGAACTCGTCAGCTACACCGAACGCGCCGTTGACCAGATGGCGGGCATCGTCGCCGGCCTCGGTGACGACCTGGCCAACCGCCGCCCCGCCCTCCCGGGGGCGAACTCACCGTACGTGATCTTGCGGCACTGCCTCGGGGTGATGGAGTTCTGGGGCGGCCAGGTGGTGGCGGGACGGGAGATCCAGCGGGACCGGGCAGCGGAGTTCCGGGCCAGCGGGCCGGTCGCCGGGCTGGTCGCGGCCGCGAAGGCCGCCAAGGAGGCCTTCCGCGCCGACGCGGCCACGGCCGACCCCACCGCCCCGCCGCGGAAGCAGGCCGGGGACGACCCGGACGAACTGGAAAACCGCAGCCAGGGCAGCGCGCTGCTGCACGTGCTCGAGGAGGTCACCCAGCACCTCGGCCAGATGGAGCTGACCCGCGACGTGCTGCGGGAGGGCGGGCCCGCCTAAAGCGCCGCCCCCGAGGCCCGCCGCCCGGCTCAGCGGTGCGGCCCGGGATCGGTGCTTGCGTCGGCCGAGCTTGACCCGCTGGGTGTGACAAGGCCGGTCTCGTAGGCGAGCACGACGGCCTGGGCGCGGTCGCGGAGATCTAGTTTGGCCAGGATGCGGCCGACGTAAGTCTTGGTCGTCTGCGCGGCGATGACCAGGGTGTCGCTGATCTCAGAGTTGGACAGGCCGCGGGCGATCAGCCGCAGCACCTCGCCCTCCCGGGGGGTGAGCGCGCCGAGCGTGGCCGGAAACGCCGGGCCGGCCCGGGGGCGGCTGGCGAAGTCGGCGATCAGCCGCCTCGTCACCGATGGAGCGAGCAGCGCATCACCGGCGGCCACCACCCGGACGGCGTGCACCAGTTCGGCGGCGGTGGCGTCCTTGAGCAGGAAGCCGCTGGCACCGGCCCGCAGCGCCTCGTACACGTAGTCGTCGAGGTCGAAGGTGGTGAGCATCAGCACCTTCGGCCGGGCCGGGCCGGCCGGTGCGCGGAGGATCTGGCGGGTCGCCTCCAGCCCGTCCATGACCGGCATCCGCACGTCCATCAAGACGACGTCCGGCCCCAGGTGCCGGGCCTGGCGCACCGCGTCGGCGCCATCACCGGCCTGGCCCACGACCAGCAGGCCCGGCTGGGCGGCGAGCACCGCGGCGAAGCCTTCCCGCACCATGGCCTGGTCGTCGGCGATCAGGCACCGGGTGGCCGGCGCGCTGGCCCCGTCCCCGGAGATCATGCCGTCTCGCCGACCGGGAGCACGGCGGAGACCACGAAGCCGCCTTCGGGCTCCGGGCCGGCCGACAGCGAGCCGCCAAGCAGCGCCACTCGCTCGCGCATCCCGGTGAGCCCGTGACCGGGCCGCCGATCGTTGCAGGCAGGGCCAGCGGGCCCGCCCGGGCCGTTGGCCACCCGCAGCAGGACCGCGCCGGAATCATGGGCCACCGACACGGTCACCGCGGCCCCGGGGGCGTGCTGGCTGGCGTTGGACAGCGATTCCTGCACGATCCGGTACGCGCACAGCCCAACGCCGGACGGCACCTGGCCCAGCACGGGCGGGACGGACAGCTCGACCGACACCCCGGCCCGCCGGGCCGCGTCGACGAGCGCGGGCAGGTCCGCCAGCTGGGGCTGCGGCGCGAGCCGGGCGGGCTGGTCATCTCGCAGTACACCGAGGAGCCGGCGCATGTCCGTCAGCGCCTCGCGGGCCACCTCGCCGAGCGAGCCGAATTCGGCGCGGGCGGACTCGGGCAGATCGCTGAGACGGTACGGCGCGGTTTCGGCCTGGACCGCGATCAGCGACATGTGATGGGCGACCACGTCGTGCAGTTCCCGCGCGATCCGGGCGCGCTCCTCCAGCACCGCCCGCCGCGCCCGCTCAACCTCGATGCGCTCGGTCTGGGCGGCCAGGGCTCGCTGGGCGCGCAGCCGGGAGCCGAGGCTGTCCACGGCGATCGTCACGGCGGTGAAGACGATGGTGGCGGCGATCGGGCCGTTCAGGTCGGGCTCGCGTGCGGCAAGCCAGAAACACCACGGGATGAGGGTCAGCGCCCACATCCACCACAGCACCGGCCGCTGATAGCGAAGCCCGGCCACGCAAAATGCCCCGAGCAACGCGAGCACCTGCCCCGGGCCCCACGGCCAGGCTCCCCACCAGGCGGCAGGTACCAGCGGGACCAGCAGCAGCGCCAGCCATCCGATCCGCCAGGCCAGCAACGGATAGCGGGCCGCCAGCGGCAGCGGCGCCACCACCGGCACGGCCAGCAGCAACTGCCCCGGCGCGGCGAAGCCGCCGACCAGGTTAACGAGGCAGAGCACGCCGGTCGCCGCCCAGAGCGCGGCGTATGCGGCCCGGCGCTCCTGCGGTGAGCTCCACCTCCACGCGGGGGGCCGGTCGTAGCCGGTCAGCACCTGGATCAGCCCGCGCCACGCCCGCCCCGCCGCGCCCTGTGCCGCCGCTGCGGTGCTGCTCGCTGCCCGGGTGATGCTGGGCCTCCGTGTCACGCCTCTCAGCGTAGATCGCCAGGTCCGCCCGCTCATCACACCAGCGTGGTCATACCCAGGTACCCGTTCCGCCCCGCGCCAGGCCGGGCTGCCCCGCAGGGTATGACCACAGATCCGGCTCCCTGGTGTGAAGACCCGCCCCCGTCCTGGCAGGCAGCGTTGAGCCGCGAGGCGCTCTGCGCATCGCGCTGTGTCAGCACTCGTTCCGGGAGGTTCACCATGAATGTCGATATCACCGGTCTGACCCGCCGCTTCCGCCGCACGACGGCGGTGGCGGGGGTCGACCTGCATGCTGGCCCAGGGGTGTTCGGCCTGCTGGGGCCCAACGGAGCCGGCAAGACCTCGCTGCTGCGGATGATGGCCACGGCGATCCCGCCGACCTCGGGCCAGCTGCGGCTGCTCGGCCGCGATCCGGGCAGCTACGCGCCCGCGGCGGGAGATCCGGCGCAAGCTGGGCTACCTGCCGCAGCAGCCTGGGCTACTACCCGGGCTTCACCGTGGCCGAGTTCGCGGAGTACTTCGCGCTGCTGAAGGAGGTTCCGGCGGCGCGGATCCCGGCGGCGGTGGCGGCCGCGGTCGACCGGGTCGACCTCAGCGACAAGGCCAATGCGAAGCTGCGCACCCTGTCCGGGGGAATGCTGCGCCGGGCGGGCATCGCGCAGGCCATCGTCAACGAGCCGGAGCTGCTGCTGCTGGACGAGCCGACCGCCGGGCTGGACCCGGAGCAGCGGGTGGCCTTCCGGGCGCCTGCTGCGGGACCTGGGCCAGCGGGCGACCGTCGTGGTCAGCACGCACCTGGTCGAGGACGTCGGCGCCGCGTGCGCCCAAGTGGCGCTGATGGACCGGGGGAAGATCGTGTTCCAGGGCACACCGGCCGACCTGGCCGCCCGCGGCGAGGGGCACGACACCGGCGATGCGCCGCTGGAGCGCGGGTACAGCGCGGTCCTCGCGGCGGCACGGTCATGACCGCCACACGGGCGCCGGCCCCGTCCCGGCCGCGGCCGCCACGACGGCCCGGGCTGGCGGCGGCGCGGCTGCTGCGCCTGGAACTGCGCCACAACGCGATGCTGTGGATGCTGCCGGTGGCCATCGCGCTGTTCTGGCTGACCACCTACCGCAAGACCATGGCCATGCCGCCGCTGTGGAACATGCGCGCGGCGAGCATGCAAACCGGCGCCCTCGTCGCTTTCGCCTGCCCCGGTGTCGGCGCGGCCGCGTGGATGGGATCACGGGAGTCCCGCCGCCGCACCGCCGACCTGGTGACGATCACCGCCCGGCCGCGCTCGGCCCGGCAGCTCACCACCTGGGCCGCCACCACGGGCTGGGCGGTGCTGGGCTACCTGGGCTGCGTGGCCGTCCTGTACGGGGTCACCGCGCAGCAGGCCACCTGGGGCGGCCCGCTGTGGTGGCCCGCGGCGGTCGACGTCGCGAGCCTTACGGCCCTGTCCGCGGCCGGGTTCGCCGCCGGGACGCTGTTCCCCAGCCGGTTCACCGCGCCGCTGGCCGCGGTCGCCGCGTTCTTCGTGCTCGCGCTGAGCACCCAGCTGATCTACGGCAGCCAGTCGTACTGGCAGGTCTCGCCGGTCGTCGCCGGCGCCTGGGACGCCGGCAACAGCGCCGAGCGTGGCGACGTTCTACCCGTACCTGCCCGACCTGGCCATGGCGCAGGTGATGTTCCTGACCGGGCTCACCGTCGCGGTGCTGGGCGCCCTTGTGCTGCCCGGGGGCCCCGGCGGGCGGTGGCTGCGCAGGCCCGCCGCGGCCATCACCGCGGCCGGCCTGGTGGCGGCCGGGACCGCCGTCGCCCTGGCCGGCACCGGCCGGATGGACGGCCCACGGCATGATCGCCATCCCCGCCCTGCACGACGCGGCCAGCGACCGGCCGCTCCGCTACACCCCGGTCTGCGCCCGCACCGCGATCCCGGTCTGCCTGAACCCCGCCTACGCCAGCTATCCTGCCGGCCACGGCGGCCGCCCTCCAGCCGGTGCTGACCGAGATCGCCGGCCTGCCCGGCGCCCCGGCCCGCATCAGCCAGGCTGCCGCGATCTACGCGCAGGAAACGGGCAACTCCATCAGCGTCCGCATGGACGGCCCGGTCCTCAGCGGCGTGCCGCCGGTGTACCACTTGCTCCTCCCCCTCGATGAACCCACCCTGACCAGCCGTGGGGCTGGCCGACGCGGTGCGATCAAACGCCGGGCCCAGCATCGTGGCCAGTGTCGTCGGCGGCGCATCGCCGGCGCAGCACGCGGTCCTGGCGGCGCTGATGATGACGGCCGGCCTGCCACCGCAGGGCCTGCCCTCCGGGATCGTGCCGGTCGGCAACAGCTCGTCAGGGACGTCGCCGGTGCGGTGCCACGCAGCCGGCGCCGGCTGCCCCACCCTGCGGTCAAGCCGCGCGGCCCGTGTGCTGAGCCAGTTGGCGCCGGGCGCGATCCCCGGCTCGCCGGCCTACGCTGCGGCCCGGCGGTTCGCCGCGCTCCCGGCCGCCGCCCGGCACGCCTGGCTGGTCCACCATCTGGCCGCGCTGCGGGCCGGCCAGATCACCCTGGCGCGGCTGCCATGACCGCCGGGACCAGGCGCAAGCAGCGGCCGGCCCCGGCGCCGGCCGGCCGGGCACGCGCCGGCCCGGCCGCCCCGGGCGGGCATGCGCCTGGTGCGGCTGCACGCCTCCAGCCGGCGGATCCCGGCGGCCGTGGCGGCGATAGCCGCCTGCGCCGTCGGGCTCAGGGTCGCGCTCATCACCGGCCACTGGGACACCTACGGCGCGCTGCAGTTGCCGCTCGTGTTCGAGGCCGCGGCCGCTGCCGCCATCACCGTCAGCACGGCCAGCCCGCTCGGCGAGCCCGAGCGGGTAACCGGCCGCTGGCTGCCCTGGCTGCGGCTGGCCAGCGCGCTGGCGCTGACCGCGGCGGCGGTGACCGCCCTGGCCGCCGCCGGCACCGGCGCGCACCTGGCCGGCGGCAGCCTCGATGTGCTGCGCAACGTGGCCGGGATGACCGGCATCGGACTGCTGTGCGCCGCCGCGCTTGGCGGCGGCCTGGCCTGGGCCGGGCCACTCGGCTACCTGGTGGTCGGCGCCTACGGGCTGTACACGCAGTGGCACCCGCCCGCGCTGACCACGCCCTGGATCTGGCCGGCCCGGCCGCCGCACGACCTCGGCGCGGCGATCTGCGCCGGGCTGGTGTTCACCGCCGGGATGGTGGTCATCACCGTCCGCGGCGCCCGCGATCCCATGGGCGAGTGAGCCTCCGATCCAGGTCAGCGGGCTGCCGGTGCGGCCGGCGGGACGATTCCGTCAGCTGCCCGTGGCGGGCAGCGGGACGATGTCGGCCACGACGCAGGCGATGTTGTCCGGGCCGCCGGCCGCGTTGGCCGCCTCGATCAGGGCCGCGACGGCCTGGTCGGGATCGCCGGCGCCGCGCAGCGTGTCCCGGATGGCCCGCGTGGTGAGCACGGTGCTCAGGCCGTCGGAGCAGAGCAGGTACCGGTCACCGGCCGCCGCGTCGTGCAGCGAGGTATCGGCGCGAACCCCGGCGCTGCCGTCGATCGCCCGCAGCAGCAGCGACCGCTGCGGGTGGGAGCCCGCCTCCTCCGGGGTGATCCGGCCCTCGTCGAGCAGCGACTGCACCACCGTGTGGTCGTGGGTGATCTGGAACAGCCCATCGCCGCGCAGCACGTAGGCGCGCGTGTCGCCGATGTGCACCAGGGCGAGCTGGGAGCCGGCCAGGACCAGCGCGGTCACCGTGCTGCCGGTGCCGAGCCCGCCGGAGTCATCCCCGGCGAGGCCGCCCACCACGGCGCTGGCCTGCTGGATGGCCTCCTCCAGCGCGTTGAGCAGATCCCCGGCGGGCAGCGCGGCCTCCAGCGGCTTCAGCGCGTCGATCACGGCCGCGCTGGCCGCTTCCCCGCCGCTGCCCATCCCGTCGGCCACAGCGAGCAGGCGGCTGCCCGCGTACGCCGAGTCCTGGTTGGTTTCCCGGACGAGGCCGGTATCGGAGCGTGCCGCGTAGCGGATGGCGAGGGTTTCGTGTGGCGCTGGCATGGCGGTCCTTCCCGACAGCGAGGCGATGAGGAAGGCGGCGAGGTCACGCCGGCTCGCGGTGTCGGCCTCGACCTGGGCCCAGTAGGCGGCGACCTCCTGCGCGGCCTGCACCGGGCCGAGCTGGCAGACGACCCTGATCCGGGCCAGCGGCATGCCGAGCCTGGCGCAGCCAGGCGACCAGCCTCGCCTGCTCCAGTTGCGCGGGATCGTAGAACCGGTATCCGGTGTCCGGGTCCACGTACGCGGGCGGGAGCAGCCCAAGCTCGTCGTATAGCCGCAGCGCCTTCGGGGACAGCCGGGTAGCCCGGGCGAACGCCCCGATCGGCAGCAGCCCCACGCCGGACCTCCCTCTCACACCGGGCACCCTGCCCGGTGTACCCGATGCTGCGGCTTCCCCCAAGGGCAGAGTCAACCGGACGGCGGGCAGCTCGCGGGGCCTGCCATGGGGCGCGGGTACGTTGCCATCAGTCCGCCATCGCCAGGCCCTTGACGATGCCCTGGGCCACCGGTGATGGATCGGAACCTTTCGCCGCCCGGTCTTCGCGGTCCGGTATCTGGCGTTCTTCCTCATCTGGGTGATGTCTGGTATCACCTTTGTCCAGGACTAGCCACTTCCTACAGTGAGAGACGCGCTCGGCATCCTGTGAGCTCGCCGCGACGGCAGGAGCGATCCGTGGCACGCGTAACGAGCGGAGACGGCGCAAGCCCGCGTCAGGCGGCGACACGGTTGCGGGCCGCGGTGCTCGGGCCGCGCGGTGGGGGCACAACCCGGCGCCGCGCGTCTGATGCGTTCCGCCTCGGGCTCGCCGTCCTCGTGGTGGCGGTGTCCATCCCGGTGATGCAGGCTAACTCGGCCGCGGAACTGAGGATCGTCCATGCCCTGAATCCGCCGCCCGCGGCGATCAGCTGGCTTGTCACCTCGGTGTTCTGGCTCGGCTCGGTCGGTGTCATCGTGCTTCTGGCCATCCTTGGGCTGCTCGTGCCCCGGCTGGTGGCGGTCCGGTGGACCGCGGTGGCCGCCCTGGTCAGCTGGGGAGTATGCCTGCTCCTTGGCCAGATCCTCGGCCACTCAGCCGGCCGGTGACCGGTTCACTGGCGGGCCTGGACACCAGCTATCCCGTGACGGAGTTCGCCGTTACGATCGCGGTGGCAGCGACCGCGCTGCCCTATCTGAGCCGCCCGCTGCACCGGCTGGTGGCGTCGCTGGTCACGCTGGCGTCGATCGCCGCGGTCGTCACCGGGTCTGCGCTTCCGGTCAACACCGTCTCCAGCCTGGCGATCGGGTGGGGTGTTGCCGCCGGGCTGCACCTGGTGGCCGGATCGCCGCTCGGCCTGCCTTCCGCGCGGGAGATCGCCGGCTGGAGCACCGACCTGGGCGTCCCCGTCGCGGGCATTACCCGGGCGCCGAACCAGACCTGGGGGGTGGAAAGGCTCACCGGGCACGACGCGGCCGGCCAGGCGATCGAGCTGTCGGTCTATGGCCGGGACGCCTCCGACGCGCGGGTACTGGCGAAACTGTGGCGGTTCTGCTTCTACCGCGACTCCGGGCCCACGCTCATCCTTGATCGCCTGCAGCAGGTCGAGCACGAGGCGTACCTCACCTTCATGGCGGGACGCGCCGGTGTTCTGGTGCCCGAGATGCTGGCGGCCGGCCGGTTCGGGCCCAGCAGGGACGCCGCGCTGGTGACCAGGCTGCCGAATGGTCCTGTCCTGGCGGAGGCCGACGACACCGTGCTGGGCGACAAGACGCTGGACGAGGTGCTGCACACCGTGCTCCGGCTGCGTGACGCCCGGCTGGCGCACGGGACACTCGGCGCGGAAACGATCATCGTTTCCCCGGCGGGCATCTGCCTGAGAGACTTCCACTGCGCCTCCGCGGCGGCCCCGGACGGGCGCCTGGACGGCGATCTGGCGGCCGCGCTGGCCGCCTTGGCCGTGCGGGCCGGGGCCGAGCGGACCGCCGCGGCGGCAGCCCGGGTCCTCGACGCCGGCACCGCCCGCAGCGCCCTGGTGCACCTGCAGCGCTCGGCGCTCGACCCGGTCACCGTGCGGGCGTTGCACCAGCAACGGGACCTGCTGCCGCGGCTGCGGGCGGCGGTAGCCAGCGCCTCCGGGATCGAGGTGCCCAAGCTCGCCGAGGCCAAACGGGTCAGCTGGATCAACGTGATCTTCGGCATCGGCACCCTGATCGGCGTCTGGGCAATCATCGGGGTCCTTGCCGACGTCAGCGCATCGCTGGACGTCATCAAGGGCGCCAGCTGGGGCTGGGTAGCGCTGACATTCGTGCTCGCCCAGCTCCCCATTGCCGCCGAGGCCTGGGCACTCAACAGCGCGGTCCCCGGCCAGCTGCCCTACGGCCGGTGCCTGGCACTGGAGACCTCCAACACCTTCACCGCGCTGGTCGGCGGCGACACCGCCGTCTTCGCCGTCCGGGTCAGGTTCTTCCAGCGCCAGGGATACGACGCGACGGCCGCCGTCAGCTCCGGCGCCATCGCCACCGCCGCCAGCTGGACGGCCAAGAGCCTGCTGTTCCTGATCGCCATCCCGTTCGCCGCCGGAAACTTCCACGCGCCGTCCAGTTCGGGCGGGCGCCAGACCGCGATCTGGATCGTGCTCGCCGTGGTCCTGGCCGTGGGGATCGCCATCGCGCTGATCACCCTGGTGCCACGGCTGCGCCGGCTGGCAAGCAGCAAGGTCCGGCCGCACCTGGTGAACATCTGGGCCAACGTCAAGACGATCGCCACCGAACCGCGCAAGATCGTCTATATCCTCACCGGCTCGGTGCTGGCCCAGCTGCTCGTGGCCACCGCGCTCGGCGCGGCGCTGCACGCGGTCGGGCAGCAAGCCAGCCTCGCCACGATCCTGGTGGTCATGACGCTGGCGTCGATCATCGGCGGGGCCGTCCCGGTACCCGGCGGCCTCGGCGTCGTGGAAGCGGGCCTGATCGCCGGGCTGACCGCGCCGGGCATCCCCCAGGACCAGGCCGTCGCAGCGGTGTTCATCCAGCGGCTGTTCACCGCCTACCTGCCGCCGATCTGGGGCTGGGCCACCCTGGCCTGGATGCGCCGCCGCGAATACGTATGATCCTCTTTCGCCGCACCATTGCCGAATGTCCGCTTCCGTGGTGACCAGCATCGCTGTCGCCGGGCGAGGACCACGGGGGAACGGCAAGGAATCACCCGCACAAGGGTGGTAACAACCCTGGGCCCGTCGAACACAATCTGGAGACCGGCTCGGGAAGGGTGAGCAGGCGGCGGTCACACGTTCTTCTCCGCACACCGTGGCCGGGCGCCCCAAGAGTCGCATCCAGGCATTCGGAGGAAGGAATACCAATGGATAGGCGTGGTGAAGGGCTGATAGTGTTCTCGGCCATTTTGCTGGGCATCGGCCTGTGCACCCTGGTGATCTTCGCGCTCACCGCCTACGGCGGCAACGAAGAAACGTCGTAGCGCGGCGCCCATTCGGCAATACAGGAAAGACCCCACCCGCGGCGGTCCGCCCGAAGCTACGCCCGCCAACGGTGCTGCAACCGGCGAAGATCACCCTCGGGAGGGTGAGGAGGCCCTTAGGGGTCTCAGCAGAATCTGTAAACCGTCCCGGCAGGCCCGCGCGGAGGCGGAGGAGACGACGTGACCACCGATACGCAAGAACGCCGAGGCGACACCACCGCCGAACCCAAGCGCCGGTTCAAGTTCCCCACCGCGTTCACGGTGCTGTTTTTCGTGCTGGTGCTGGTCTGGATCTTGACCTTCATCATCAAGCCGGGCACTTACTCCTACGTCAGCTGCGACGGGGGGCCGCCCAAGCCGATCCCCGGCACTTTCGAAAACATCGACCAGAACCTGTCGTTCCAAGAGCGGCTGTATGACCTGTGGCTGTCGCCGGTCAACGGCCTGTACGGGATACGCACGCCGGCCGAGGTTGTCCCGGACCCCGGCTCCAAGCTGCTGACGAAGGCCGAGGCTGCCTGCGGGACCACGGGCGGCAAGCAGGTGCCGGCCGAGGTCGTCACCCCGCCGGGGAACACCGGGCCCTACAACAGCGGGGACCTGGCCGGCGCGGTCCAGGTGTTCTTCTTCGTGCTGGCAATCGGCGCGTTCATCACCGTCACCATCAAAACCGGGGCACTGGATGCGGGGATCGGCCGGGTCACCGAACGTT
>CAVPFC010000014.1:0-12971 GCA_963703605.1 uncultured Actinomycetes bacterium | reverse complement strand
TCTATCGTAGGGGCGGTCTGTGACCGGCGCTTGAACTTGGAAAAGAATGCGACCGTCACAGACCGCCGCTACAACTTTTCGCTCCGCGGGCGCAACGTCAAGATCACCGGCAGCCCAGTTGTACGCTTCCGCTTTGCGAATTTGCGATTCCAGATAACGCCGATACTGCTCGCTCAACAATCGCGGATCGTTCACAAGCAGTACGAACGTTCCAGGATGGACTTGCCGACTTTTGTTCCACTAGCTTGCGCTGCGTAAAACAGTTTTAATCGCCGCCCCATCCTCATCGGCGGCGGGTTGGCCGCGAAGGCGGCGCGCAATAAAATGTCGGCGAGCCGCTCCTGAAGGGTCGCGGTACAATCGTCATTTGGAAAAAACCATCAAACGGCTAGCGGCTATGGCCCGATCTCGGGGCATCGCGATAGTGCCTCGCTTCCAACTGAGGCACTATCCGGTCATCTCCCGATTTGCAAGGATCTCCCGACGTAAGCTACGACGGATGCGGGCCGAGACCGATTGCGGTAAACTCCGCTGAAGCGCCTCCCGGCACGCGTGGCGGGATAGATACGACATGTCGCGTAACAGTAATCGCGCGGATCAGCGGCGACACGCGATGTCCACCACCAAACTCGCTGTCGCCCTCGAACACCATCGGGCTGGAAGGCTCAAGCGCGCCGAGGCGCTCTATCGGAAGTTTCTGCGGAAGGCGCCGGAAAATCCGAATGCCCTCCATCTCCTCGGTGTGATCGCCGCGGCGCGGGGCGATCCGGATCAAGCGATCCAACTGATCGGCAAGGCAGTGGCCGCCGTACCCGACTTCGCGGAGGGCCATTCCAATCTCGGCAACGCCTTGCGCGCCGTCGGCCGGTTTGGGGCCCGGTGGTTCCGGGGGAGGCGGTTCAGCCCCAGCTGGCAGTGCGCATGTCGGCTGCTCCTTCCGGTGTGCGTGCGGTTCCGGTGGTTCCTGGTAGCGGTTCAGCCCCAGCTGGCGGTGCGCATAACCGGGCCTCCTTCCGGTGGTCAGCTGCTATGCCCGACTTAGCATCATTTAGCAAGCATTACCGCCCTATGGAAGGGCTGTGGTCAGTGCCGGAATATTTCAGCTGCCCTAGCCCTGCCGACGTGAGAGTTGACAGCAGAGGGTAGCCTTGTGACGCAAATACGGGGAGCAGCCAACAAAGTCTGGTACTGACAGTAATGGGCCCTTGACAAGCCACACCTGGAACCTGTGACAATACGGGAAAAGGCATCGGCGCGGGCCTGCCCTCGGCGAGCGCGGCCAGCCGGGCCCCGTCCACCGCGAACGGCACCGGCCCGGCGACGTCGATGACGACCGCGCTGGCCTCCTGCGCACCGGACCGCCACACCTGCGTGGCGGGCACCGGCACCGGGCGAGCGCCGGCGCGCCAGCGGGCCAGCGTGTCCAGGCAGGTGAAGGCCGGCAGCGCCGCCCTGCCGTCGGCGCCGATCAGCGTCGGCAGCGCCATCTCGCTGGACTTCTCCCTGGCCAGCCCGTCCGGGCCGGGCCCGGCCCCGGCCAGCACCGCCACCACCGGTACCAGCAGGCGGGACGCGGCCAGCGCGGCCAGCGCCTCGTGCTCGCTGCCCCGGCCGGCGGCGTAGGCGGCCAGCGCGGCGCTCACCCGGGAATCGGGTGAGCCGTCGTCACCGGGATAAGCCGCCCCCGCGAGCGTGCGCCCAAGCACGCCCTCACCCTATGCGGCCGGTCCGCCGGCTCGCCCCGGCCCATCCCGCAGCCGGTCAGCAGCAGTCCGTCACACCGAGCCGGCCAAGCAGGTTGAGGCGAATATTCCGGTATGAGAGTCTTTTGGCACTGCATCGCAGGTCAATCCATCACCCAGGGGAGTCTGTGATCCCGGCTGAGCTGCCGACGAGAGCCCTCGAACCCGGCACCCGTGTCGTCAAGGTCATTCCCCCGCGCCTCGTCGAGCCGTACTTGACCGGGCAGCGGTCGGTGATCGCGGGTTACGTGTACCGGGCACTAGACTGCTCGTGCCGCACCCCAGCCGATTACTACCGGTCGCTTGCCCTGGGCTACGAGGGGTCCGAGTTCGCCGCCGACATGCCCGAGCTTTACGTCATGCGGTGGATCGTCCTGGACATGTCGGCTTCCCCGGTCGCGGCGCCGCCCGGCGGTGCGCGCGGCCTGGTCAGCAGCATTCCCGAGTTCTTCACCTTGCCCGTGCCCATTCCCGTGGGGGCCGAGATAAGCCGGGTCACCGTTGGTCCCGAGGAGTTCATCGCCCGTTACGACGGGCAAGTCTGGCTGCGTCCGCTAAGGGAGGTCTGAGTCATGAGATACCGGCTGATGGCGACCTACCGTGGCGTGCCCTATGAGGCGGGGGTAGGGCCCTACGGCTCAGATGTGGTGCTGTTCGCTGCCTGCCCGCCCCCCGAGGAGCTCGGCTTCGAGCCGGCCACCGGGCACTGGCGCAAGCGGGTGATCCGCGCCGAGGTGGACGCGCTGTGGGAGTCCCGCCCGGTGGGCAACTTCCGCAACGAGCCGTGCATCGTGCTGGACGACCTTGGCGACCGGCTGCACATCGCCTACCTGGGCGCGGACCCCGACCGGGCCAGGACCCTGGGGTACTGGCAGGTGGACCGCGGCGTGTTCGAGCTGCTGGCCCCCCGTGAGGAGGTCACCGGGCTGACCGAGGAGCGGGTGGACAAGCCGCTGCTGCAATCCCAGCCGGCCGGGCTTGAGTCGAGCTACCCGTATCACGCGGCGCCGCTGCCCCCGCCGCTGGATCTCCCACCGGTGGCTCCGCCGCCCATGGCTCCGCCGCCCATGGCTCCGCCACCCGTGGCTCCGCCGCCACCGCCCCCTCCCACGCCGGACGAGCGCTTCGCCGAGACCGGCGGCCGGGCCGCCCGGCGGCAGCGGGTGGCCACCAAGGACATCTTCAGCGAGCTCGCCGACCTGGCGGCCATTCCGCGCGGCGCGTACGCGCTGGAGGCCGAGGCCGACGGTGCCCTGTGCCTGGTGCCGGCCGCGGGCGGGTTCGAGGTGTTCGTGGCCATGGACGGGGCGCGGCACGAGGCCCGCTCGTTCCACGACGAGGAGGCCGCGTACTTCTACATGTTCGGCGTGCTGGCCGCCGAGGCCGTCCGGAACGGCACGCTCGTCCCGCCGGTAACCTCCGCCGGGATCCGCCACGAGCTGAGCTAGCGCCCAGCGGCGATGCGGTGACCAGCATCGTTGAAAAACATGGCCCCCGCCCCCCTAGCGGGCGGTTATGGTGCAATTGCCGGCGGGGCTGACGGTCCCCCCGCTCCCCAAGCAGCCCCGTCGGCACTAGGCCTCCCCTACTCGGCGACGTTCGTCGCCTTCGCGGGTTTCGTGATTCCTTTCCGGGGGCCGAGCCCCCGGACCCCGCGTGCCCGGTACCGCGCCTGCTTGGGCCGCTCAGGCCCGTCACCGGACCGCCGCTACCTGGGTACCACGTCCGTTCGGACCGGCCCCGGACCCCGCGTGCCCGATACCGCGGCTGCTTGGCCGCTCAGGCCCTTCGCCGGACCCGGCCTTCACCGGCGGGCGCCGCTCCCAGAAGCGAGAATGGCTGGCATGACTTCTGCCGCCACGATCCCGCTGACCGGTGCCCAGTACGAGATCGCCGCGGGCGGCTACCAGGCCGTCGCCACCGAGCTCGGCGCGGGGCTGCGTGAACTGCACCGCGACGGCCGCCCGGTGATCGCCGGCTACCAGCCCGACGAGCTGCCCCCGGGCGCGGCCGGCCAGCTCCTCGTGCCCTGGCCGAACCGGGTCGACGGTGGCCGGTACGCGGTGGCGGGCACCGAGTACCAGCTCGACCTGAGCGAGCCCAGGGCCGGGAACGCCATCCACGGCCTGGGCCGCTGGGCTTCGTGGCAGCTCGTCCGGCACGACCAGCACGCGGTCGTGCTGCGCCAGGCGCTGCTGGGCCGGCCGGGTTACCCGTTCTGCCTGGACCTGGAGGTCGAGTACCTCCTCAGCGCCGACGCGGGCCTGCGGGTGAGCGTGACCGCGCGAGAACGTGGGCGGGCAGCCCGCGCCGTACGGGACCGGCTCCCACCCCTACCTGACGGCGGGCGCGGCGGCGGTGGACGAGTGCGACCTGACGCTGCCGGTGTCCGGCTGGCTGCCTACCGACGAGCGCGGCATCCCGGCCGGCCCGGTGGAGGACGTCGCCGGGACCGCGCTCGACTTCCGGGGCGCAACCCCGATCGGGACGGCCCGGCTCGACCACGCGTTCACCGGTTTCGACCGCGACGAGGCGGGGCGGGCGTGGGCCCGGCTTGACTTCCGCGGAACCGAGGTCGCGATCTGGGCCGGGCCCGGTTACCGCTGGCTCCAGGTCTTCACCGGTGACACGCTGGACGCCGGGCACCGCCGCCGCGCCGTCGCCATCGAGCCCATGACCTGCCCGCCGAACGCCTTCGCCACCGGCACGGACCTCATCATGCTGGCCCCGGGCGACTCGGTCACCCACACCTGGGGCATCCAGGCCGGCACCAGCTAGCCGCCGGGGCCGGCCGCCAGCAGGCCGCGCAGCCTGGCCAGGTCCCCCGGCGTGTCCAGGTCGTCGGGGCTGCCGATGTCGCCGCACTCCACCGCCGTCACCAGTTCCGGGTGCGCGTGCAGGAACGGCCGCGCGCCGGCGTCGCCGACCGCCGTCGCCAGCACCTCGGGCCAGTGGCGGCGGGCCAGCAGCACCGGGTTGCGGGGCTTGCCGTCGTAGGCGGCGGCCACCACCTCGGCCCCGGCCCGGTAGGCGGCGATCAGGCGGCGGACCACACCGGGACCGATCAGCGGCTGGTCCGCCAGCGCGATCACCGCCGCCGCGCAGTCCTCCGGGACGGCGCGCAGCCCGGCCGCCAGCGACGATCCCATGCCGGTCGCCCAGTCCGGGTTGTGCACCGCCAGCACGCCCGGCACGTCCACCCGCGCCGCACCCAGGACCACGATGACCGGCTCGGCCCCGCCGTCGCGCAGCAGGTCGGCGCCGCGGTCGGCGAGCCGCCTGCCGCCCAGCTCGACAACGGCCTTGGGGGTGCCAAGCCGCGACCCCCCGCCCGCGGCGAGCAGCACCCCGGCCACCTGGTTGCTCACGACTGCCCAGGGTACGGCCCCGGGTCAGCTGTGGTGGATGCGCCCGGCGGTATCGGTGAGCGGGCGGCCCGAACCGCCCCAGCGCAGCTGGATCAGCTCGGCGGCGACCGATACCGCGGTCTCCTCGGGCGTCCGCGCGCCAAGGTCGAGACCGATCGGGGACCTGAGCCGGGCGAGCTCGCCGGAGGCCAGCCCGGCCTCGCGCAGCCTGGCGAGCCGGTCCTCGTGGGTCCGCCTGCTGCCCATGGCCCCGATGTAGCCGGCCGGGGTGCGCAGCGCGACCTCGAGCACCGGCACGTCGAACTTGGGATCGTGGGTCAGCACGCAGATGACGGTGCGCTCGTCGACCGGCGTTCTGGCCAGGTACCGGTGCGGCCACTCCACGACGACCTCGTCCGCGTCCGGGAACCTGGCGTTGGTCGCGAACACCGGCCGGGCGTCGCAGACGATGACGTGGTAGCCGAGGAACTTCCCGGCCCGGGCCACGGCGGCCGCGAAGTCGATGGCCCCGAAAACCAGCATCCGGGGCGGCGGCGCGAACGACTGGACGAACACCGAAAGGTCATCGAGGCGCCGCTCGCCGTGCGCGCCGTAGTGCCGCACGGCGGTCACGCCCTGGGCGAGCATCCCGTGCGCGTCGTCGTCCACCGCCTGGTCGAGACGGTCTCCGTCGCCCAGCGTCCCGTCGGCGGGGGGACCGTCCGAGGGTCCCCAGATGACCCGCCGCGCCCCGGCCTGCCCCGGGCCCGCGATCACGGTGGCCACCCCGACCGGCTGCCCCGCCCTGATGGCCGCCGCGATGTCGCCGAGCTGCGGGAACAGCTCCTTGCTGACCGGCTCGACGAAGATGTCAATGATGCCGCCGCAGGTCAGGCCCACCGAAAACGCGGTGTCGTCGCTGACGCCGTACCGCTGGAGCACCGGCTGCCCGGTCTGGAGGACCTGCTGCGCCAGCTCGTAGACCGCGCCCTCCACGCACCCGCCGGACACGCTGCCGACGACCTCGCCGCCCGCGGACACGGCCAGCGCCGCGCCCGGCTCCCTGGGCGCGCTGTGGAACGTCCGCACCACGGTCGCCAGGCCGAACGTCTCCCCGGCGTCCCACCACTTCTCGGTGTGCTCCAGGATGTCGCGCACGGGCATCCCCTCATGAACTTCGCGTGCCGTTACCAACGGCCCCGGCCAGGCCGGCCGCCGGAAAGTCCCGGCACACCCACAGTACGTCGCGAGGCGGCCAGAACACAGAACCCACCAGCCACCCCGGTGCCAGCGGGCTACTCGACGATCTTGGAAATGGGGATCTCCAGGATGTCCCTGGCCCCGGCCGCCTTCAGCGCCGGGATCAGCGTGTTGACGCTGTGCTTGGGCACCACGGTCTCCACCGCGTTCATGCCGCCCCTGGCCAGCGCGGTAATGGTCGGTGAGGACATGGCGGGCAGCATGGCCGTCACGGCGCTGAGCTGGGGCGCGGGCACGTTGAGCTTGAGCAGCACGTTGCCGCGGGCCTCGATGGCGCCGCGCAGCAGCAGCGCGATGTCCTCCATGCCGGCGCGCTTGCCGGCATCCGCGTACGCGGCCGTGTTGGCCACCAGCTCGGTGTAGCTGGTGAGCACGGTGTCCAGGATGCGCAGCCCGTTGCGCCGCAGCGAGGACCCGGTCTCGGTGAGGTCCACGATCGCGTCCACGATGTCGGGCACCTTCGCCTCGGTCGCCCCGTAGGAGGGGATCACCATCGCGTTGACCCCGTGCTCGGCCAGGTATCTGGTGGTCAGCGCGGGAAGCTCGGTCGAGATCCGGACTCCCTCGGGCAGGTCGGCGACCGACCGCCACGGCGCGGACTCGGGCACGGCGAGCACCACCCGCACCGGGTCGGCGGTGGCCTTGGAATACTTCAGCTCGCCGAGCGAGACGACGTCCGCGCCGGTCTCGGCGATCCAGTCCCGGCCGGTGATGCCGAGATCGAACAGCCCGCGCTCGATGTAGGCCGGGATCTCCTGCGGCCGCAGGAACCGCACCCGGTCGACGCGCGGGTCCGCGATGGACGCGTGGTAGTCCCGGTCGGAGGACCGGCGGACCGTCAGGTCCGCCGCGTCGAAAAGGTCAAGGGTGGCCCGCTCCAGCGAGCCCTTGGGCAGGACCAGGGAGAGCAAGGAAAAGGCCTTTCATGCATTACGCCAGCACCGGACAGACCGTGTACCCCACCGCATCAATGCCGTGGCCGGTCCGCAGGAACCGCGTCGTCCCGGGCGGGTGCCTTCCGCTGGTACGGCGCGTCCGTGGCGGAGCGCGCCGCGGCGTCCCGGCGCAGCGAGCGCAGCACGAGCGCGGTGTCCAGTGCCGCCACGACCGCCTCCCAGCCCTTGTCCTCATGGCTGCCGTCCAGCCCGCAGCGGTCGCGGGCCTGCTCCAGCGTGTCACAGGTCAGCACGCCGTTGCCGACCGGGGTTCCGGCGTCGAGGGCGACCCTGGTAAGCCCGGCGGTCACCGCATCGCACACGTACTCGAAGTGGGGGGTGCCGCCGCGGATCACCGCCCCGAGGCAGACAACAGCGTCGTGGCTGGCCGCAAGCTCCGCCGCGACCACCGGCAGCTCCACCGCGCCGGGCACCCGCACGACCAGCGGCTCGCCGACGCCGCACGCGTCCGCCGCGGCCACGGCGCGGCGGACCAGGCTGTCGGTGATCTCCGCGTGCCACCGCGTCGCCGCGATGGCCAGGCTCAGCCCGGCTGCGTCCACGCTCGCCCCACCAGGGCGCCCTGCGCCGCTCACCGGACCTCCGCTAGCCCACCGGTGGGACTCGGGTGCCCGTCGCCGTTGGCGGCCGGGCAGGCCGGCGATGTGGTGGCCGAGGCGGTCCCGCTTGGCGGTGAGGTAGCGGAGGTTCTCACTCGTCGGCGCGACCGTGACCGGCACCATGCCGGTGACCGCGATCCCGCAGGCGGCCAGCCCGTCCGCCTTCGCCGGGTTGTTGGTCAGCAGCCGCACCGAACGCACCCCGAGGTCGGCGAGTATCTGCGCGCCGATGGAGTAGTCCCTGGCGTCGGCGGGCAGGCCGAGCTCCAGGTTGGCGTCCACCGTGTCCGCCCCGCCGTCCTGAAGCTGGTAGGCGCGCAGCTTGCTGAGCAGGCCGATACCGCGGCCCTCGTGACCGCGCAGGTAGCAGACCACGCCACGGCCCTCGGCGGCGACGGCGGCCATGGCGGCCTGTAGCTGCGCGCCGCAGTCGCAGCGCCGGGAGCCGAGCACGTCGCCGGTCAGGCACTCCGAATGCACCCGGACCAGGATGTCCTCCCCGGGGCCGAGATCGCCGAACACAAGCGCCATGTGCTCGGTCCCGTCGACCGAGTTCAGGTAGCCCAGGGCGCGCCACTCGCCGTGCGCGTTGGGCAGCCGGGTCTCCACCTCGCGGCGGACCATCCGCTCGGTATGCCTGCGGTAGTCGATGAGCTGGGCGATGGAGATCAGGGCCAGGCCGTGCGCGTCGGCAAACTCACGCAGCGCCGGGAGGCGGGCCATGGTGCCGTCGTCGTTGACCACCTCGGCGAGCACCCCGGCCGGGGTCAGCCCGGCGAGCCGGGCGAGGTCAACCGCGGCCTCGGTGTGCCCTGGGCGGCGGAGCACCCCGCCGTCTGCGTAACGCAGCGGGAAAATGTGGCCCGGACGCACCAGCTCGTAAGACTCGGTGGCGGAGTCCACCAGAACCCGTACCGTGCGGGCCCGGTCGGCCGCCGAGATCCCGGTGCTGACCCCGTCCCTGGCATCCACGCTGACCGTGAAGGCGGTGCGCATGCGCTCGGTGTTGTGCGGCGTCATCAGCGGAAGCTGGAGCCGGTCCAGGGTTTCCGCGAGCAGCGGGACGCAGATCACCCCGCTGGTGTACCTGATCATGAACGCCATCAGTTCGGGCGTCATCGCCGAGGCGGCGATGATGATGTCGCCCTCGTTCTCCCGGTTGGCGTCGTCCACCACCACGACCGGGCGGCCCGCGGCGATGTCGGCGATGGCGCGCTCGACGCTGTCCAGCGGCACCGGGCCCGGCGCTGCGGCGCCGGTCATGACCGCGCCGCTTCCGGCTCGGCGCGGAGCATGCGCTCCACGTACTTCCCGATCATGTCGACTTCGAGGTTGACGCGGCCGCCCGGCGCGCGGTGGCCCAGGGTGGTCACGGCCAGCGTGGTGGGAATCAGGCTCACCTCGAACCAGGGCTGCTCACCGGGACCGCCGCCCAGGGCGGAGACGGTCAGGCTGACGCCGTCAACCGCGACCGATCCCTTTTCGACCAGGTAGCGGGCCAGGCCCGGCGGGACGGTGATCCGCACCACTTCCCAGCGCTCACCCGGGACCCGGGACACCACGGTGCCCACGCCGTCCACGTGGCCCTGGACCATGTGCCCGCCGAGGCGATCGCCGACTCGCAGCGAGCGCTCCAGGTTGACCGGCGACCCGGGCTCCAGGGCACCGAGCCCGCTGCGGCTGAGGGTTTCCGCCATGACGTCCGCGGTGAAGGCGGAGTCCGCCACGCCGGTGACCGTCAGGCATACCCCGTTGACCGCGACCGAGTCGCCGTGCGCGACGTCCGCAGTGACCAGTGGCCCGCGTACGGTGAGCCTTGCCGCGTCGGCGAGATGCTCGACGGCGACGACCTCGCCGAGCTCTTCCACGATTCCGGTGAACATCCGGGGCTGCGCCTCCTCCGGGCCGTTGCTACAACGGCTCCGGGGCGCGCGGCTGCGCGAGCGTGACAGCGCGCTGGCCCGCAACGCGCAGCCACGAGCGTGCGCCTCCCATCCGGGCTTTCACCGTCGGTCCCGGGATTCCACCGGGTCAGCCGGCCTCGGCGCGGTTTGGGCGCCTCGGCCGGGTCGCGGACTGTCACCGCCGGCTCGGAGTTTCACCGACCCCGGAGCACGCTTTGACTTCCGTAACTAGTGTGCCACGACTCCTATTCCGCCTCGCCCACGGTCATCCCGCCACCATCCGGATCCGGTTGGTGTAGCTGTCGGGGCCTCAGCCGCGGCGGCGGGCGCG
Organism: uncultured Actinomycetes bacterium; assembly: GCA_963703605.1. Taxonomy (GTDB): domain Bacteria; phylum Actinomycetota; class Actinomycetes; order Streptosporangiales; family Streptosporangiaceae; genus DASXKD01. The sequence goes on along the minus strand of CAVPFC010000014.1, from coordinate 2,832 downwards.
GACCAAGCTGTGCTGGCCCAGGGGACGACCCCCCTGGAACCCCCGCTGGCCTAACGGCCACGTGAGCTCGCCGGGCGCCCTGGCCGGCTACGCCGGCCCGGTGACCTCCGTCAGACGGCGGGCCAGGAAAGCGCGTTCGGCATCGTTGTCGGTCAGGGCCAGGGCGTCACGGTAGGCCTGGGCCGCGGCCGCGTGGTCGCCCTGGCGCCGCAGCAGGTCCGCCTTGGCCGCCGGCAGGTACCGGTAGCCGGCCAGCCGACCGTCGGTCTCCAGCTCCCCGATCTGCGCCAGGCCCGCCTCGGGGCCCTGCGCCATGGCGATCGCGACGGCGCGGTTCAGCGCCACCACGGGCGAGCTCCAGGCCCGTAGCAGCAGGTCGTAGAGCGCGGCGATCTGCGGCCAGTCCGTCTCGGCGTAGCTGGGCGCCTCGGCGTGCAGGGCGGCGATCGCGGCTTGCAGCACGAAGCGGCCGGGGCGGGCGCCACGCAGCGCCTCACGCACCAGCGCGGCGCCTTCGGCAATAACCGCCCGGTCCCAGCAGGACCTGTCCTGCTCCTCCAGCAGGAGCAGGCGGCCGCCGGGGCCGGTCCGGGTGGCCCGGCGGGCGTCAGTCAGCAGGATGAGCGCCAGCAGCCCGCTGGCCTCGCGCTCGTCGGGCATCAGCGCGCACAGCATGCGGGCCAGCCCGATGGCGCGCTCGACCAGGTCGGCCCGGATCAGGCCGGGCCCGGCCGGGGCGGTGTGCCCGGTGGTGTAGAGCAGGTGGACGACCGTGAGCACGGCGTCCAGGCGGTCCGGGAGCTCGGCTTCCCCGGGCACCCGGTAGGGGATCCGCGCGGCGGAGATCTTCTTCTTCGCCCGGGTCACCCGCGCCGCCATGGTGGGCTCGGAGACCAGGAACGCCTGGGCGATCTCGGCCGTGGTCAGCCCGCACACCAGACGCAGCGTCAGGGCCACCTGAGCCTCCCTGGCCAGCGCGGGGTGGCAGCAGGTGAAGATCAGCCGGAGCCGGTCGTCGGGGATCTCGTCGTCCTGCCCACCGTCCGGCGCCGGCGGCGCGGACACCGCCACCGGCGGATCCGGCTCGATGAGCAACGGCAGCTTCGACCGCAGCACCTTGTCCCGGCGCAGCGCGTCGATCGCGCGGCGCCGCGCCGCGGTGGTGAGCCAGGCGGCCGGGTTGCGGGGCACGCCCTGCCTGGTCCAGGCGGCGAGCGCGGCGGCGTACGCGTCCTGCACGCACTCCTCGGCCAGGTCCAGGTCGCCGGCGACGCGCGCCGTCGCGGCGAGCACGAAGGCCCACTCGCGACGGTGCGCGTCGGCGATGGCATCGGGCACCGCGCCGGGCGTGCCGCCGGCGGTGCCGTCGTCCACGGTCAGCCGAAGACCATGATCGGCCGCACCTCGACACAGCCGAACCGCGCCGGGCACAGCTTGCCGATCTCCAGCGCGTGGTCCAGGTCGCGCGCCTCGATCAGGTAGTAGCCGCCGATGGCCTCCTTGGTCTCGGTGAACGGGCCGTCGGTCACCACGTCATCGCGAATCGTGGTGGCCGTGCTGGTCGGCTGCAGGGCCCGGCCCTCGACGATCTTCCCGCCCTTCTCGGGCACCTGCTCGGCGAACCGGCCGTGCGCCTCCATCACCTGCTGGAGGACCTCGGGCGAGGCGGTGGCGTAAGCGTTCTCGTCCTCGGCGATGAGGATCAGGTATTCGGCCATGCTGATCTTCCTTCCGGTGCTTGATGTGCCTTGTCATCTATCCCGACGAGCGGCGTGCCCCGGAATCGACAGGTGCGTCAACTCGGCCAGGCGGACCGGGCGGTGGCGCGCTCGGCGTGCTCGCGCAGCGCCTGCACGGCCGCGGCCGGGTCATCGGCGTCGTAGACGGCCGAACCGGCCACGAACACGTCGGCACCCGCCTCGGCGCACCGCTGAATGGTCTCCTCGCTCACCCCGCCGTCCACCTGAATCCACACCGATCCGCCGTGCCGCTGCACCAGCGCCCGCGCCCGGCGCAGCTTCGGCAGCACCAGGTCCAGGAAGTGCTGCCCGCCGAACCCCGGCTCGACGGTCATCAGCAGCAGCATGTCGAGCTCGGGCAGCAGGTCCTCGTACGGCTCGACCGGCGTCGCCGGGTTGATGCCGAGCCCGGCCCGGGCGCCCGCGGCACGGATCATCCGCAGCGTACGGACGGGGGACTGGAGCGCCTCGGCGTGCACGGTGACGTTGCGCGCGCCGGCCTCGGCGTAGCCGGGCGCCCACCGGTCCGGCTCGGAGATCATCAAGTGGCAGTCCAGCGGCAGCCCGGTGTGTTTGAGCAGCGACTCGACCACGGGCAGGCCGATGGTGAGATTGGGCACGAAGTGGTAGTCCATGACGTCCACGTGCAGCCAGTCGGCGACCGCGGCCACCGCCGCGGCCTCGTCGGCGAGCCGGGCGAAGTCGGCGGACAAGATGCTCGGCGCCATCTGGACGGCCATACCCCGAGTTTAGTTCCCGCCCCTCGCCCCGCGTGGGTGACGCAGGGGGTGGCCCGCCACTCCCCCGTGCACCCGTGCCACGCAGTAGAGTTCGGCGTCGCGGCCGAACTGTCGCCGCCCGCGGATACCTTCGGCACTGTATTCGACGGATTGCCGGAGAACGGGAGGAACGCCGGTGACCACCGACGCGCCAGACGCCCTGCTCGCCCGGGTACGCAAGCTGCTGGTCAAGGCGGAGGCGGACGGGGTGACGCCGGCGGAGGCCCAGGCGCTGACCGCCAAGGCGGCCGAGCTGATGGCGAAGTACGGGATCGACCGGGCCCTGCTCGCGGCGGAGCGCCCGGAGACCGACC
>CAVPFC010000013.1:0-35172 GCA_963703605.1 uncultured Actinomycetes bacterium | reverse complement strand
ACGCGTTCGCGTCCATGGCCAACAACAACGGCTCCGCGTTCGCCGGCCTGGGCTCGGGTGCGACCTGGTACCAGGTACTCGGCGGGATCGTGATGCTGCTCGGGCGGTTCGCGCCGGAGATCTTCGCGCTCGGCCTGGCCGGATCCCTGGCCAGACAGACACCCGTGCCCGCGAGCGTGGGCACGCTGGACACCAGGACGCCGCTGTTCGTCGGCATGGTCATTGGCGTGATCCTCATCCTGGTCGGCCTGACCTACTTCCCCGCGCTCGCGCTGGGCCCGTTCGCAGAAGGACTGCACTGACATGGCTGTGACAACGACACCGCAAACGGGCGGCGAGGCCCGCGGAGTTGGCGCCGAGCGGCGCCAGGTCGGCGGCGGCCTGCTCGACCCCAAGATGCTGTGGAAGTCAACCCCCGACGCGTTCAAGAAGCTGGATCCGCGGGTCCAGATCAGGAACCCCGTCATGTTCGTTGTCGAGGTCGGCGCGACGATCTGCATCTACACCGCGATCACCGGGCCCGCCTCCGACCGGATCTTCAACTGGACGATCGTCGTCTGGCTGTGGCTGACCGTGTTGTTCGCCAACCTGGCCGAGGCCGTGGCCGAGGGGCGCGGCAAGGCCCAGGCCGAGACGCTGCGCCGGACCAAGCGGGACGCGGTGGCCCGGCGGCTGATCGGCTGGCAGCCCGGCCAGGCCGACCTCCGCGAGGAGGAGGTTCCCGGCACCCAGCTCACGCTCGGCGACCATGTCGTGGTCGAGGCCGGGGAGATCATCCCCGGCGACGGCGACGTGGTCGAGGGCATCGCCTCGGTGGACGAGTCGGCGATCACCGGCGAGTCGGCCCCGGTGATCCGGGAGTCCGGTGGCGACCGGTCCGCGGTCACCGGCGGCACCAAGGTGCTCTCCGACCGGATCGTGGTGAAGATCACCTCCAAGCCGGGCGAGACGTTCATCGACCGGATGATCGCGCTGGTCGAGGGCGCGGAGCGGCAGAAGACACCCAACGAGATCGCACTGAACATCCTGCTCGCGGCGCTGACCATCATCTTCATGCTGGCGGTGATCTCGCTGCAGCCGATGGCGTTCTACTCCAAGGCGCCGCAGTCGCTGGTGATCCTCGTCGCGCTGTTGGTCGCGCTGATCCCCACCACGATCGGCGCGCTGCTGTCAGCCATCGGCATCGCCGGCATGGACCGGCTGGTACAGCGCAACGTGCTGGCCATGTCAGGACGCGCGGTCGAAGCCGCGGGCGACGTCAACACGCTGCTGCTGGACAAGACCGGCACGATCACCATCGGCAACCGCCAGGCCACCGAGTTCCTGCCGGTGCACGGCGTGACGGCGGAGGAACTGGCGAGCGCCGCGCAGCTGTCGTCCATGGCCGATTACACCCCGGAGGGCCGGTCCATCGCGGTTCTGGCCAAGGAGACGTACGGCCTGCGCGAGCGGCCGGAGGGTGAGCTGCAGGGCGCCGAGTTCGTGGAGTTCACCGCGCAGACGCGGATGAGCGGCATCGACCTGGCCGACGGCCGGCAGGTGCGCAAGGGCGCCGCCTCCTCGGTGGCCCAGTGGGTCCGCGACAACGGCGGCACCCCTCCGGAGGAGCTCGGCGGCATGGTCGACGGCATCTCGGCGGTCGGCGGCACGCCGCTGGTGGTCGCCGAGCACGTCCCCGGCCAGCCCGCCCGCGCCCTCGGCGTCATCTACCTCAAGGACATCGTCAAGGAGGGGATCTCCGAGCGGTTCGCCGAGATGCGCGCGATGGGCATCCGCACGGTGATGATCACCGGTGACAACCCGCTGACCGCCAAGGCCATCGCGGATGAGTCCGGCGTGGACGACTTCCTCGCCGAGGCGACGCCCGAAGACAAGATGGCCCTGATCAAGAAAGAGCAGGAGGGCGGCAAGCTGGTCGCGATGACGGGGGACGGCACCAACGACGCCCCGGCGCTCGCCCAGGCCGATGTCGGCGTGGCCATGAACACCGGTACCTCGGCCGCCAAGGAGGCCGGGAACATGGTGGACCTGGACTCCAACCCGACCAAGCTCATCCAGATCGTGGAGATCGGCAAGCAGTTGCTGATCACCCGGGGCGCGCTGACCACGTTCTCCATCACCAACGACGTGGCCAAGTACTTCGCCATCATCCCGGCCATGTTCTCCGCGGTGATCCCGGGCCTGGCCAAGCTCAACATCCTGCACCTGGCAACCCCGAAGTCGGCGATCACCTCGGCGATCATCTTCAACGCGCTGATCATCGTCGCGCTGATCCCGCTGGCGCTGCGCGGCGTTCGTTACCGGCCCTCCTCCGCATCGTCCATGCTCCGCAGGAACCTGTGGATCTATGGCGTCGGCGGCCTGATCATCCCGTTCGTCGGCATCTGGGCCATCGACCTGGTGGTCCAGTACATTCCCGGATTTGGAAAGTGACCGCAATGAACCGCCTTCCCACCTGGGTCCGGCAGCACATCGTGGGGCTGCGAGTCCTGCTCGTGTTCACGGTGATCTGCGGGATCGTCTACCCGCTCGTGATGGTCGGCATCTCGCAGGTGGCCTTCCACAAGCAGGCCAACGGCTCGCTGCTCACCGTCCACGGCAAAGTGGTCGGCTCCGCGCTGCTGTGCCAGGAGTTCGTGGACGCCAAGGGCAACCCGCTGCCCCAGTACTTCCAGTCGCGCCCGTCCTCCGCCACGAACCCGGCGGTCAAGACCGATCCCGGCTGTGACGGGGAGTACTCCTCCGCGTCCAACCTGGGCCCGACCAACCCCGTGCTGGTCAAGGACATCCAGACGCGGCAGAAGCAGATCGAGGCGTTCGACCACGTCAAGCTCTCGCAGATCCCCCCGGACGCGGTGACCGCCTCGGGGTCCGGGATGGATCCGGGCATCTCACCGGCCAACGCCGCCATCCAGGTGGACCGGGTGGCCGCCGCGCGGCACGTCAGCCCGGCCGCTGTCACGACACTGGTCAAGCAGTACACTCAGGGCCGCGTTCTGGGCTTCCTGGGTGAGCCACAGGTGAACGTGCTCGAACTGAACCTAGCCCTGGACCAGAGGTACCCGGTCAGCGGCTAAGGTCCACAGCGGCGAAGCCCACGGCGGCCGAGCCCCGCGCCCGGAGGAACCGCGCCCCGGCGGTTGCCTCCGGGTGCGGTTTTGGGCCGCGCCCGGCGGCAACCGGGCGCGGCCCAAACCGCATGAATCCCGTTAGGGTTCTTCCCCCGGGGGGCTCTGGGGTGCTATCAGCCGCCCGCTGTCGGCACACTGGTATCAGCACACTTCCGCACCGGTGGGGAGACGATGGGCCAGGGTGACCGGGGCAGCCTGCGGATCTATCTCGGCAGCGCCGCGGGCGTCGGCAAGACCTACGCCATGCTCTGCGAGGGGCACCGCAGGGCCGAGCGGGGCACCGACGTGGTCGTCGGCTTCGCCGAGACGCACGGGCGCGCGCACACCGCCGCGCTGCTCGACGGCCTGGAGGTAGTCCCCCGCGCTCGGATTCCCTACCGGGACACCACCTTCGAGGAGATGGACCTCGACGCGGTGCTGGCCCGCAAGCCCCAGGTCGCGCTCGTCGACGAACTCGCCCACACCAACGTGCCAGGGTCCCGCAACGCCAAGCGCTGGCAGGACGTGGAGGAACTGCTCAACGCGGGCATCGAGGTCATCACCACCGTCAACATCCAGCACCTGGAGTCGCTCAACGACGTCGTCGTCAAGATTACCGGCGTGCCGCAGCGGGAGACCGTGCCCGACGCCGTGGCCCGCGCCGCCGACCAGGTGGAACTCGTTGACATGACGCCGGAGGCGCTGCGGCGCCGGATGGCCCACGGCAACATCTACGCGGCTGACAAGATCGACGCCGCGCTGAACAACTACTTCCGGGCCGGCAACCTGACCGCGCTGCGCGAGCTTGCCCTGCTCTGGCTGGCCGACAAGGTCGACGAGGGGCTACAGCGGTACCGGGCCGCGCATCACATCAGCGACACCTGGGAGGCGCGGGAGCGGGTGGTCGTCGCGCTGACCGGCGGGCCCGAGGGCGACACGCTGATCCGCCGGGCCGCCCGGGTCGCGGCCCGCTCGCACGGCGGTGACCTGCTGGCCGTGCACGTCACCCGCTCGGACGGGCTGAGCGGGGCCAAGCCCGGCACCCTCGCGGCGCAGCGGCAGCTTGTCGAGTCGCTGGGCGGCTCCTATCACCAGGTGGTGGGCGACGACATCCCGGAGGCGCTGCTGACCTTCGCCCGGGCCGAGAACGCCACCCAGCTCGTCCTCGGGGCCAGCCGGCGGTCCTGGCTTTCGGCCTTGCTGACCGGGCCGGGGTTCGGGGCGCGGACCATCCGCGGTTCGGGCGACATCGACGTGCACATCGTGACCCACGCGCAGATGGGCCGCGGCCGGGGGCTGCCGCGGGCCGGCGGCGGCCTGACGCTGCGCCGCCAGATCGCCGGCTACGTGCTCGCCGCCCTGCTGGCCCCGCTGCTGACCCTCGGGCTGACCAGCCTGCACGGCCACCACCTGATCAACGACGTGCTCGTGTTCCTGGTGGCGGTCATCGTGGTGGCGCTCGTCGGCGGCTTCGTGCCCGCGGTGCTGCTGGCGGTGGTCGGCTCGCTGCTGCTCAACTACTACTTCGTCCCGCCAGTACACAAGTTCACCATCGCCCAGGCGGACAACGCGGTCGCGCTCGGCGTGTTCGTGGTGGTGGCGCTGCTGGTCAGCTCGGTCGTGGACACCGCGGCCCGGCGCACCAGGCAGGCCGCCCGGGCGGGCGCGGAGTCCGAGCTGCTGACCGCGACGGCGGGCAGCGTACTGCGCGGGCAGCGCGCGCTGGAGGCGATCCTCGACCGGGTGCGCGAGGCGTTCGGCATGGAGTCGGTGACGCTCCTGGAGCGGGAGGGCGGCAGGGAGGGCGCGCCGAAGCGCGGCCCGGCCGCCGGCTGGCGTGCGGTCGCGCACTCGGGCACGCCCGCGCTCAGCACGCCGGACGACGCGAGCGTGGAGGTGCCGGTCGGCGACGACCTCTCGCTGGCCCTGCTCGGCCGCACGCTCACGGCCGCGGACCGCCGGGTGCTCGGCGCGTTCGCCTCCTACGCCGCGGTAGCGCTGGAACAGCAGCGGCTGGCCGCCGAGGCCAAGGCGGCCCGGCCGATCGCTGCCGCCGACCGGATGCGCACCGCCCTGCTCGCCGCGGTGAGCCATGACCTGCGCACCCCGCTCGCCTCGGCGAAGGCCGCGGTGACCAGCCTGCGCTCCCCCGACGTGCAGTGGACGGCCGAGGACCGCGAGGAGCTGCTGGCCACCGCGGACGAATCGCTGGACAAGCTGACCCGCCTGGTAGACAACCTGCTCGACATGAGCAGATTGCAGACCGGGGCGCTGTCGGTGTTCCCGCGGCCCGCCTGGCTCGACGAGATCGTGGCCCGCGCGCTCGACCACCTCGGCCCGGCCAGCAGGAACGTGATCGTGGACATCCCGGACACGGTGCCCGAGGTCAACGTGGACCCGGCGATCCTCGAACGCGTGATCGTCAACCTCACCAGCAACGCGCTGCGCTACTCCCCGGCCGACAAGCCCCCGCTCCTGGCAGCGAGCGCGCTGGGTGACCGGGTGGAACTGCGGGTGGTGGACCGGGGACCGGGCATTCCGCCCAGTGACCGCGACCGGATATTCGTGCCGTTCCAGCGGCTCGGCGACACCGACAACACCACCGGGGTCGGCCTCGGCCTGGCGCTGTCGCGCGGCCTCACCGAGGCGATGGGCGGCTCCCTGGAACCGGACGAGACGCCCGGCGGCGGCCTGACCATGATCATCTCCCTGCCCGCGGCCGCCAAGCCGGATCAGCCGGTCGAGGCGGCGCCGGGACGGCGCGAGCGCGACGAGTCGGGGGCCGGCGCCTCGGCGCCGGTCACCCGGTACGGCCCGGGCATCGCGACCTCCCGCGGCGGCCCGGGGGGCGGCGCCCCCGAGGACGGCCATGCCACGGACGGCCAGGCAGCGAACGGCACGACAGCGAACGGCACGGCGGGGGACGGCACGGCGAGGGCCCACGTTCCAGAGGGCGGGCACGCGTCCGCGGGACCCGGATAGGACGGTTCATGGCTCGTGTGCTTGTCGTCGACGATGAGCCGCAGATCCTTCGGGCGCTGCGGATCAACCTGCGCGTGCGCGGCTACGACGTGGAGACCGCGGCCAACGGCAAGCAGGCCCTGGAGATAGCCGCCCGGCACCCGCCGGACCTGGTAATCCTCGACCTCGGCCTGCCGGACGTGGAGGGGCTCGAGGTGATCGGCGGGCTGCGCGGCTGGAGCACCGCGCCGATCATCGTGCTGTCCGGGCGGGCCGAGAGCACCGACAAGGTCGAGGCGCTGGACGCGGGCGCGGACGACTACGTGACCAAACCGTTCGGCATGGACGAACTGCTCGCCCGGATGCGGGCCGCGGTGCGGCGGGCCGCCCCCGCCGACGACGCGCCGCAGGTCCGGCTCGGCGACCTGGTGGTCGACCTGGCGGCGAAGCGGGTGACCCGGCCCGACGGAACCGACATCCGGCTCACGCCCACCGAATGGCACCTGCTGGAGGTCCTGCTGCGTCACCCGGGGAAGCTGATGAGCCAGCGGCAGTTGCTGCTCGAGGTCTGGGGGCCCGGTTACGCGGACGCGACCGGCAACCTGCGCCTGTACATGACGCAACTGCGCCGCAAGCTGGAGCCGGATCCGGCCCGGCCGCGCTGGCTGCACACCGAGCCCGGTATGGGCTACCGGTACCAGCCGGACCCGGACGAGCCGGACCCGCACGACCCGGCCCCGGACGGGGCGGCCGCGGACGGCAACGCGCCGGAGCGCCGGCGGCGGAAGACCGTCGGCGGATGACGCCGCTGAGCACGGGCAGTTGCTGCCCGGCGCCGGTGCCCACAGCTGAGCGGGTGCTGGTGCGGTGGTACGCCGGTGCCTTAGCCGATGACGGCGATAGCGATCACGGCGAGCACAACGGCCACGCCGACCACGATCGCGGCGAGCATCCCGACCCGGTTGCGCGGGGCGCGCATACTCCAGGCCTGAGTCGCCTCCGGGCCCCCCGGCCTATCCACGAAGGCGCGGAACTGTGCGGTGCTGCCTGAGCTGTCAGAGCCGTCATGTTCGCGCATGCCACGGACTGTAGCGGAACCCCGCAGGTCAGGGCCGGGGAATCAGGGAATCCCCAGCGGGCGCGCGGGAATCCGGCGGGAGCACCCCGGCCCTGCTCACCAACCGTGAGAGCACAATAACGCTTCTGGTGCGGACTACGAACGGCTCGGCGCAGATCCGCTCCACCACCTCTTCGAAGTGCCGGACATCGGCCGCGCGGATGTGCAGCAGCGCGTCGGCCTCCCCGGTGATCGTGGCCGCCCCGGCGATCTCGGGGTACTTGCCGAGCGCCAGCGCGATGTCCGTGGGGGAGGTCCGGCCGCGGCAGAACAGCTCCACGTACGCCTCGGTGGTCCAGCCGAGCAGGCTGGGATCCACGATCGCGGAGAAACCGGTGATCGCCCCGGAGGCGCGCAGCCGGTCGACCCGGCGCTTGACGGCGGGGGCGGACAGGCCCACCCGCGTCCCGATGTCGGCGTAGCTGGCGCGCCCGTCATCGACCAGCGCCGCGACGATCCGCCGGTCCAGTTCGTCGAAGGCCACACGCCGATCTTGTCAGTGCTGGCCCGGGGCGTTCCCGTCAGGCCCCCCGTCGCGTAACGTGACGGCGTGGTCTACCGCAGCGTGCTGAGCCGCGCTCACGGGCCGCTCGGTATCCGGCTGGGCGACGTGGTGATGACCCTCGTGGTACTGCTCGCGGTCGAGCTGGACGTGGCCACCGGCGGCGGGCCCGGCGCCGCGCCGCTGAACACGGTCGCCTACCTGCTCGGCGCGATCCTGGTGCTCCCGGTGCTGGTGCGCAACCGCTACCCCCGGTTCGAGCTGATCGCCTGCTCGGTGCTGCTGCTGCTGTACTACTCGCTCGACCGGCGGGACATCTCACCCGCCCCGCTCCTGTGCGTCCCGCTCTACGACGCGGCGACGGCCGGCTTCCTCGTGCCGGCCATCGTGATCCCCGCCGTCTACATGGCGATCGGGCTGGTGCTGGTGGGCACCACCATGCATGAGGGGTTCGTCACCCTGGCCGAGTCGTTCCTGCCGTCGATCGTGGTGCTGGCGCTGGCGATCATGCTGGGCGAGGTGGTCCGCAGCAGGCGGGCGCTGGCCGCCGAGACGGCCGAACGGTTCCGCGTGGCGCACGAGGAGCGCGAGGCCGAGGCGGCCCGGCGGGTGGCCGAGGAACGGCTGCGCATCGCCCGCGACCTGCACGACACGGTCGCGCACAGCATGGCGACGATCACCGTGCAGGCCGGTTCCGCGCTGCACGTGCTCGGGCCGGGCGACGAGAAGCTGCGCGGCGCGCTGCTGGCGATCAGGGAGACCAGCAAGGAAGTGCTCCGGGAGATGCGCGCCACGCTGGGCCAGCTCCGCCAGGGGCCGGGGGACGGCGACGGCCGGGCGGTGGCCGGCGGGATGGACCGGCTGCCCGCGCTGCGGGACGCGGTGACCGCCGCCGGGGCACCGGTGACGATCGCGGTGGAGGGCGAGCAGCGCCCGCTGCCGCCCCCCGTGGACGAGGTGGCCTACCGCATCCTCCAGGAGTCGCTCACCAACGTCCTGCGGCACGCGGGCCCGGCGGCCACGGCCACGGTCCGGCTGTGCTACGAGCCCGCCGCGCTCGGCATCAAGGTCACCGACGACGGCACCGGCGCGCCCGCCGAGGCCAACGGGGGCCACGGGCTGACGGGAATGGCCGAACGGGCCGCCGCCCTGGGAGGCACCGTGACGGCGGGGCCGCGCGACGAGGGCGGGTTCGAGGTCAGTGCGCGGCTGCCGCTGCCCGTGGCCGCGGGAACCGTGGCCGCGGGAACCGGGGCGGCCGGAGGAGCCGGCGGCCCCGGTGCGGCCGGAGGAGCGGCATGATCCGGGTGCTGCTCGCGGACGACCAGGCCCTGCTCCGGGCCGGGTTCCGGATGCTGCTCGAAGCGTGCGACGACATCTGCGTGGTGGGCGAGGCGCCCAACGGCGGCGTCGCCGTGGCCCTGGCCACCGAGCTGCGCCCCGACGTCGTGCTCATGGACCTGCGCATGCCCGAGGTGGACGGGCTGACCGCCACCAAGCGGATCTCCGCCGATCCCCGGCTCGCCGGGGTGAAGGTGGTGGTGCTCACCACCTTCGACGACGACGAGCACGTCTTCGCCGCGCTGCGGGCCGGCGCGAGCGGCTTCCTGGTCAAGGACGTCGAGCCGGACGAACTGCTCCAGGCGGTCCGTGTCGTGGCGCGCGGCGACGCGCTGCTGGCGCCGAGCGTCACCCGGTCGCTGATCGCCGCGTTCACCTCGGCGGGGGCCCCGGCCGGCCCGCCCAGCGCCCCGGCGCCGCAGCCGCGGGCCGGGCAACCCGGGCCTCGCCGCGCTCACCGACCGGGAACGCGAGGTGGTCGCGCTGGTCGCCGGGGGACTGTCCAACGACGAGATCGCGGCCCGCCTCGTGGTGAGCCCGCTGACCGCGAAGACCCACGTCAGCAGGGCGATGATCAAGCTGGCCGCCCGGGACCGCGCCCAGCTTGTCGTGCTCGCCTATGCGCACGGCCTGGCCGGCCCGGCTACCGATTTCGGTTCATAACGGCTGGCGCGTGGTGCCCTTGGCCCGGCGCCGCTGCCATCAGATGAACCGGCGCGGGTTGCTGCCTGTGCCTTAGCTGACGACGCTCACCGTCACCCGGAACGCCAGAATCGCGTCGCAGGACAGCGTCCCGGTGCCCACGGCGCCGTCGCCCGGCGGGACGCCCGGCCCGCAGGCCGGCCTGCCCGACAGGATGTACGCCGTGCCCGGCCGCACAGCCTCGAAGGACGCCCCGGTCACCCCGAGCGCCAGGGCCAGCTCGCCGTTCGCGTGGGGCCGCAGCACGCCGCCGCTGGCACGGATCGGCGACCACTTGCGGGCCGGGGTGCCCTTCAGGAACACCACCACGTTGGTGCCGCGGGTCACGCAGAACGACTTGGCGTTGCCGGCCGCGGTGATGGTCAGCTTGCCCTGGGTGGCTGGCCGCCCACCCGGGCACGGGGCCGCGGCCACCGGATCGGCCGATGACCCGCTCGCCGGGGCGCCGGTCTGCGGGTGCTGCCGTCCGCAGCCGCAGAGCACGGCCGCGGCGCTGAGGATCACTGCGGTGACAACTCCTGCGCCGCGCATGCTGACTGCCTTCCTTCCCGCCGGCCTGGTTCCCGGTTAGACGCGACCCGGGCCGCGGTGGTTCCCCGGCGCCATCTTGACAAGCAGCTGCCTTGACAAAACGCGGATTCGGCGTTCTGCGCCCCGCGCGGGCGGACCGAATTCCCGAATCATGTCTGTTTAATCCACCTTTATCCTCGTCTTACCCTTTACTCTCGGTAACACCTATTGACGGCCAATTACCCATTGGTTATATCTTGCGCCATGGCACCGCTACCCAGCGTGCCTTACCCCTCGCGCGTCCTATCCAGGTTGCGCAGACACATTGTGCTGGGAGGAGCAGGATGAGACCCCGAACCTTAACCCGCCGATGGGCCGCTCGCGGCGGCGCCGCCGCGGTGACGGCGGTGGCGCTCGTGACCGGAATGCAGGCCGCCGCCGGCACCGGAGCGCAGGCCTCCACTCATCACCCGACGCCGCGCGTCGTCAACCCGTACTCGCCCGCCTACCATCACCCCTACCGCCACGGCGTCACGCCCACGCTTCAGCGCCAGCGGCAGATGAACAGCTGGGCGCGCAGCCACGCGAGCAACGCGTCGGCCAACGACCTCAACTACGGCGGGGGAATCGACGGGATCGGGGTCACCACCGGCCACGAAAAGGTCTACCTGGTCTTCTACGGGTCCCAGTGGGGCACCCAGAGCACCAACAGCAACGGGGACGTGGTGCTGTCCGGCGACCCGTCGGGTGAGGCGCCTTACGCCCAGGAGTTCCTGAAGGGCCTGGGCACCGGCGGCGAACTCTGGTCCGGTGTCATGACCCAGTACTGCGACGGCGTCGCAGTCGGCGCCCAGACCTGCCCGGCCAGCAACACCGAGCACGTCGCCTACCCGACCGGCGGCGCGCTGGCCGGCGTCTGGGTGGACGAGAGCACCGCGTCGCCGCAGACGGCGACCGGCCACCAGCTTGGCGTGGAGGCGGTCAACGCCGCGGCCCACTTCGGCAACACGACCGCGGCGTCCAACCGGGACTCCCAGTACGTGATCCTGTCTCCCACCGGCACCAACCCGGACAACTGGCTCACCAACGGGTTCTGCGCCTGGCACGACTACAACGGCGACTCGACCCTGAGCGGCGGCCCGGTGACCTCGCCTTACGGCGACATCGCGTTCACCAACCTGCCCTACATCACCGACGCCGGCGCCTCTTGCGGGCAGGACTTCGTCAACCCCACCGGCACCCTCGACGGCGTGTCCATCGTGGAGGGCCACGAGTACGCCGAGACCATCACCGACCAGAACCCGCCCGGCGGCTACACCGACTCCAGCGGCTCCGAGACCGGCGACAAGTGTGCCTGGATCACTCCCGGCACAGCCGGCGGCTCGTTCGACCTCACCACCAGCACGGGCACCTTCGCGGTGCAGACTACCTGGGCGAACGACGGCAGCGGCGGTGCGGGCACCTGTGAGGGCAGCCACGCCATCGTGACCAACCCCGGCAACACCGTGACGGTGACCAACCCGGGCAACCAGACCGGCACCGTGGGCACCGCGGTCAGCCTGCAGATCCACGCCACCGACTCGGCATCCGGCCAGACGCTCACCTACAGCGCCACCGGGCTGCCCGCCGGCCTGTCCATCAACTCCTCCTCCGGCCTGATCACCGGCACCCCGACCACGGCCGGCAGTAACAACGTCACGGTCACCGCGACGGACACCACCAACGCCTCCGGGTCGGCCAGCTTCACGTGGACGATCAGCCCCGCGGGCGGCAACACGGTCACGGTGACCAACCCCGGCAACCAGACCGGCACCGTGGGCACCGCGGTCAGCCTGCAGATCCACGCCTCCGACTCGGCATCCGGCCAGACGCTCACCTACAGCGCCACCGGGCTGCCGGCCGGCCTGTCCATCAACTCCTCCTCCGGCCTGATCACCGG
Source organism: uncultured Actinomycetes bacterium (assembly GCA_963703605.1). Classification (GTDB taxonomy): domain Bacteria; phylum Actinomycetota; class Actinomycetes; order Streptosporangiales; family Streptosporangiaceae; genus DASXKD01. The sequence continues at coordinate 22,990 of CAVPFC010000013.1, read as the reverse complement.
CACCCCGACCACGGCCGGCACCTCCAGCGTCACGGTCACCGCGACCGACACCACCGGCGCACACGGGTCGGCCGGCTTCAGCTGGACGATCAACCCCGCGGGCGGCTGCACGGCATCGCAACTGCTCCGCAACCCGGGCTTCGAGTCCGGCAACACCATCTGGAGTGTGACCCCGGCCGTCATCGGCCAGAACGGGCCGGCCGAGCCCGCGCACACCGGCACATGGGATGCCTGGCTCGACGGATACGGCACCACGCACACCGACACGCTCTCCCAGAGCGTGACGATCCCGGCGGCCTGCACGAAGACCACGTTCAGCTTCTGGCTGCACATCGACACGGCCGAGCGGACCACGACGACGGCCTACGACAAGCTGACCATCACCGCGAACGGCACCACGATCGCGACCTTCTCCAACCTCAACCACGCCAGCGGCTACCAGCAGCACAGCTACTCGCTGGGCAGCTTCGCCGGCCAGACCGTGACGCTCAAGTTCACCGGCACCGAGGACGCCTCGCTGCAGACCTCGTTCGTCGTTGACGACACGGCGGTCAACACCGGCTGACCCGGTTACCGCTCCGAGGTGTGGGTGGCCCTGACCACGGGTCAGGGCCACCCCGCCCCGGGGTGGCCCCGGGTACTCCCGGCGGAGTACTCCCGCGGAGTAGCCGGCGCGCGAAGTGCCTTCCTGCGTAGGACGATCCGGGCGGCCGATCTCGCGAGCATCGAGGGGTAAGCAAGCTAACTCCTCCGGCTCGTGGGAGACCCCAAATGTCGTACCCGGCACAGACCCGTACCGGCCCGGGGCCGCTCGGCCTGATCGGCCGCGCGTGCTACCGGCACCGCTTGATCACCCTCATTATCTGGCTCGCGGGCGTGGCCTGCCTGATCACCCTCTGGATCAGCTTCGGCGCCCCGGCCCTGAACAGCTACGGCGCCAGCGACCCCGGCCAGTCGCTGCTCAACAAGCACTTCCCGCACGCCTCTGGGGACAGCCTGACCCTGGCCATCGACTCCGCGGCCCCGATCGGCTCCTCCGCCACCCGGGCCAGGGTCGAGACGGCGCTCGTCCCGTTCGAGCGCGCCGCGCACGTCACCTCGGTCACCGACCCCTACCGGGTGCCCGGCCACCTCTCGCGCGATGGCCACATCGCCTTCGCCACCGTGCAGTTCGGCGTGCCGTCCTCCGGCATCAGCAACGGCGAGGCGCTCGCGCTCATGCACGACGCCCGCGCCGCGTCCGGGCACGGCGTCACGTTCAGCCTCGGTGGCGACGTCGTGGACCTGGCCGAGACGCCGTACGGCGGGCCCAGCGAGGGCGCCGGCATCATCGCCGCCGCCGTGGTGCTGCTGATCGCGTTCGGCTCGTTCCTGGCGATGGGGCTGCCGATCGCCACCGCACTGCTCGGCATCGGCGGCGGCCTGTCGGTGATCGGGCTGCTCGGGCACATCGTCCCGGCCCCGTCCTTCTCCCCCATCATCGCCGCCATGATCGGCCTCGGCGTCGGCGTGGACTACGCGCTGTTCATCGTGACCAGGTTCCGCGAGGAACTGCGGGGGGTTCCGGGCCATGGGGTCCGGGGGCTCGCCTCCGGGGAAACGGAGTGTCCCCCTGGGCTAGCAGAGTGTGCGGGCCTGGTCGCTGGGCGGGCCCCGGAAGACGCCGCGGTGATGGCGATGCGCACCGCGGGGCGGACCGTGCTGATCGCCGGCACCACGGTTGTCATCGGCATGATGGGCCTGCTGGTGCTGCGCCAGGCGTTCCTGACCGGCGTCGCGGTCGCGGCGGCCGCCACGGTGGCGATGGTCCTGCTCGGCTCGCTGACGCTGCTGCCGGCGCTGCTCGGGTTCACCGGGACCCGCCTGGCGAGGTCCTCGCGGCTGCTGGCCCGCGGGCGGCGGAAGTCAGCTACCGCCAGGCGTAATGCACCTTCTGCCGCGCAGCGGTGGGCTGAACTGATCCAGCGGCGCCCAGTGATCGCCGCCGTCGTCTCCGCCGGCATCCTGCTCGCCCTGGCCGCGCCCGCGCTCGGCATGAAGCTGAACTTCCCCGACGAGTCCGCCGAGGCCAGGGGGACGATGGGCTACGCGAGCTACGCCACGATGGCCCGCGGGTTCGGTCCGGGCTTCGACGCCCCGCTGATCGTGGCGGCCGCGCTGCCGGCCCCGGACGCGAACCCGGCGCGGCTCGCCGCCGCCATCCGCAGCACCCCGGGCGTGGCCCGCGTGACCCCGATGGTGCGCAGCACCGATGGGAAGGCGGCCATGATGATCGCCTACCCCACCATCGGTGAGCAGAACCCGGCCACCAACACGCTGGTGAACCGGATCAACTCCGATGTGCTGCCCCGGGCCACGGCCGGCACCGGCATCCGCGCCTACCTCACCGGGCCGAACGCGAACAACGTGGCGTTCGCCAACCTCGTCGGGCAACGGCTGCCGTGGCTGATCGCGGTGGTGGTCCTGCTGTCGATGCTGCTGCTGACCGTGATGTTCCGCTCGGTCACGATCGCGGTCAAGGCCGCGGTGATGAACCTGCTGTCGATCTCGGCGGCGTACGGCGTGCTGGTCCTCATCAGCCAGGACGGCTGGCTGCGCCAGGCGTTCGGCTTCCCGGAGAACGTGCCGGTGACCACCTGGGTGCCGATGTTCCTGTTCGTGATCCTGTTCGGCCTGTCCATGGACTACGAGGTGTTCCTGCTGTCGCGCATCCGGGAGAGCTACGACGCCACCGGCGACAACGCGGCCTCGGTGGCCTACGGGCTGGCCCGCACCGCCCGGGTGATCACGGCGGCGGCCGCGATCATGATCGTGGTCTTCCTGTCCTTCGTGCTGGGGGCGAACGTGCAGGTCAAGCAAATCGGCCTGGGCCTCGCGGTCGCCGTGCTGCTCGACGCCACGCTGGTGCGGATGGTGCTGGTCCCCGCGGTCATGGAACTGCTGGGCAAGGCGAACTGGTGGCTGCCGGGCCCACTGGCCCGGGTGCTGCCGCAGACCTCCCCGCGCGAGGACGAGCCCCTTGCCGGGGACCCGGTTCTCACCCGGACAGCCGGGTAGTCGCCGGCCGGGCCTCGCACGGGAGAGGGCGCCCGGCGCCGCCGGAGTTTCCTCCGGCGGCGCCGGGCGCGGCCGTTTCCCGGGGCCCACACGCCGCCCTTGTCGCCACACCGTACGGTTGGCGCATGACGCAAGCACGCGAGCCCGGGTCCCTCCCTTATCCGGACCGGCCGCCGGCACCGACAGCCTCCCCGGCATCGACCACGTCGTGGTGCTGATGAAGGAGAACCACAGCTACGACAACTACTTCGGCATGCTGGAGCGCGGGGATGGGTTCACCCTGGGTGCCGACGGCCTGCCGCTGAACAGCAACCCCGATGCGCAGGGGCAGCCGGTGCGGGCGCACCACCTCAGCCTGCCGCTCAACCCGTCGTTCGACCTGAACCAGACGTGGAACGACTCACACCGCCAGTGGAACAACGGGGCGATGGACGGGTTCGTGACCACGACCGGCAGCAACGACCCGATGGGCTACCTCGACGGGACCGACCTGCCCTGGTACTACGGGTTCGCGCGCACCTACGGGATCGGGGACCGCTACTTCGCCTCGCTGCTGGGCCAGACGTTTCCCAACCGGCGGTTCCTCCAGGCCGCCACCGCGTTGGGCCAGGTCAACGACTCGGTGTCGAACCCGTTCGCCCGCCCGCCGCGGCTGATCTGGGACCTGCTCGACGCGCACAACATCGGCTGGGCCAACTACTTCGTAGAACTCCCCGAGGTGGCGCTCTGGCCGCGGGCGCTGCTGCGCTACCACGACCACCTGCACGACATCGGCGACTTCTACGACGACTGTAAGGAGGGCAGGCTGCCCCCGGTGACCATGATCACCTCGGAGGTTGTCGCCGCCTCCGAGGGGGAGTACCAGGACGACCAGATCGGTGAGGCGTTCACCGCCAGCCTCTTCGAGGCTGCCGCGGCCGGCCCGCAGTGGTCCAGCATGCTGTTCGTGATCGTCTGGGACGAGGGCGGGGGCTTCTACGACCACGTGCCACCGCCGGCGGCCGCCGTCCCGGACGACATCCCGCCGGACATCCACGTGCCGCCCGACGAGCCCGGCGGCTACGACCGGTACGGGTTCCGGGTTCCCTGCCTGGTCGCCTCGCCGTTCGCCAAGCCGGCGCACGTGTCGTCGGTGGTGTACGACCACACGTCGGTCCTGGCCACGATCGAGCACAAGTGGAACCTGCCGGCGCTGACCAGGCGCGACGCCGCTGCCAGCCCGCTGACCGATTTCGTCGACCTCGGCGCGCCGCCGCGTTTCGCCACCCCGGCGCCGCTCCCCCGGCCGACCATCTGGCCGTTCACCGGCAAGCGCTGAGTCAGCCGTCTTCCGCACCCTCCGCGCCCGCCGCGCGGCGGGCGCGGGCGCGCCGCTTGCCCTCGTGCATGGCCTGGACCCGGGCGATGGGGATCGCCCGGCCCTCCTCGACCAGGTCGGCGGGCAGCGCTTGCGGGGCCGGCATCTGCCCGGCCCACGGCGGGCCGCCGGCGATCAGCCGCGCCGCGGTGTGCACGGTGAAGTCGGCCGGCCTGACCCGGTCGAGTTGGTCCCAGGGCAGCGGGAACGAGACCGGAACGCCGGGGCGGATCCGCGGGCTGTACGCGGCAACCACGGTCGCGCCGCCCGCCCGGGTCGAGTCGAGGAACACCTTGCCTTCCCGGTTGTCCCTGATGAAGGCCGTGGTGGCCAGCGCCGGGTCAAGCCGCTCGGCGCGCGCGGCGATCGCGCGGGTGGCGGCGGCCACCTCCTCGCTGGTGACCTGTTCCGTGAGCGGGACGAACACGTGCACGCCCTTCGCGCCGCTGGTCTTGACCGCTCCCGCCATTCCGGCCCCGGCCAGCGCCTCCCGGACCAGTTCGGCGGCGCGGACGGCCAGGCCGAACGCGTCCCCCTCGGGCGGGTCCAGGTCGAGGATGAGGTAGCTGGGGTGGTTCAGGCGGTCCGCCAGCGCCAGCATCGGGTGGTACTCCACGGCGCGCTGGTTGGCGAACCAGAGCAGGGTCCTGCGGTCGTCGCACAGCGCGTAGGACACCTCGCGCCGGGACGCCTCGGCCCACAGCGACACCGTCCGCACCCAGTCCGGGGTGTATTTGGGGACGTTCTTCTGCATGAAGGGCGCCTGGCCGCGGAGCACCCGGATCACCGACAACGGCCGGCCAGCCAGCTCGCCGATGATAAGGTCCGCGACGGCGTCCAGGTAGTCCACCAGGTCCCGCTTGGTCGCGCCCGCCCCGCCGAACAACGGCTGGTCAAGGTTGGTCAGCCGTACCCCGGCCCGCTCCTCGTCGCTCATCCGGGCAACCTTCCCAGCTCAACGGGGCTACGCACATTGCCAGGTCATTGACGTAACTATGCCGGATAATTCCTCATTCGTGATCAGATCATGCCACCAGCCCTGGCACCCTTAATTACGGTGCCGCGCGGTAGGGCTATGCCATCACGGGATCACCGATCTGCTCATCGAGATGCCTGCACGTGATGCATGCCACCATCACACCTGGAAGCGGAGAGCAGTGCAGCGAGCAGACCGTGACCGCCCGGAGCAGGATGCTCCGGGCCTTGCAGTGGACGTGGCAGTGGATGACCGGGATCAGGTAGCGGGCGGCAGCGTCGCCGTGCACGGCGATGCGCAGTCAGCGGCGGCGGCCGCCCCGCAGCTGGGGGCGCCGGCCGCGGAGCACGCGGCTGGCCGCCGCTCCCGGTGGCGCCGGCTGACGGACCGCCCGGTCGTCGGCCACCTGGTGCTGCTGGTCTGCTACCTGGCCGCCGGGGTCGCCGTAACGTGGCCGCGGGCCACCTGGCTGGTCGAGGGGAAGCTCCAGGCCACCCGCGACGCGGGGACGTACGTGTGGGACTTCTGGTGGATGGCCCACGCGGTGCTGCACCTGCAGAACCCCTGGTTCACCCGCGCGATCACCGCGCCGGTCGGGGTCCAGCTCGGGTACCACGCCCTGATGCCGCTGGAGGGCGTGGTGATGATGCCGGTCACCCTCCTGTTCGGCCCCAGCGCCTCGTACAACCTGCTCTCGATCCTGGTGCCCGGGCTGTGCTGCTACGCGATGTACCGGGTGGCCCGGCTGTGGCTGCGCTCGCAGACCGGGGCTATCGCCGCGGGCGGGTTCTTCGGCCTGTCCTCGATCGTGGCCTGGCACTCCTGGTACCAGCTCAACCTGGCCGCCGGGATGCTGTTCCTGCCGCTGGCCTTGGAGGCCGCGGTGCGGCTGCGCCGCAACCCGTCCCGCAAGCAGGCCGTCATCCTGGGCGTGATCACCGGGGCCAGCCTGCTCACCGACCAGGAGACGGCCATCCTCGTGGTGATCCTGATCGTGGTCACCCTGCTCCCGTGGCTGGCCGACCCGCTCGTGCGGCGCGCCCGCCGGCTCCCGTGGCTGCCCGCCCGCCTGGCGGGGGGCACCGCCGGGACCGGCCCGGGCTGGCTGGCCAGGCTGGTGGTGGCCGGCCTGGCCGGCGTGGTCGCGTTGCTGGTCGCCAGCCCGCAGATCGCCGCCATGATGGCGCAGAGCCACGCGGGCGGCGCGACGTTCCCGGCCGGGGCGGTGGACACCGACTACGCGCTGTCCGGCGCCAATCTCGCCGGGCTGTTCGCGGTCTCCCCGCACGCAACCCGGCTTGGCCTGGGCTTCCTTGGGCCCATCCGCTACGGCGGGCCGGTCCTCGACGGGGTGCTCACGTTCGGCTTCGCGGTGAGCGTGCTCGGGCTGTTCGGGCTGATCGTGTCGTGGCGGCGGCGCAGCGCCAAGTTGCTCGCCCTGCTGTGGCTGGCCACCGCGGCGCTGGCGCTGGGGTCGGTGCTGCGCATCGGCGACCAGACCTTTGTGCCGCTCGCCACGTTCTGGCACGGCGTGCGGCTGTCGGCGATCATGCCCTACACCTTGTTCGTGCAACTCCCTGGCATGGCCGGGTTCCGTGAGGCCGCCCGGCTCACGATGCTCGGGCTCGTGCCCGCCTCGCTGCTCGCGGGCGCCGGGGTGGAGTGGCTGCGCTACCACCTCGCGCCGCTCCTCGTTCCGGTGCTGGTCCTCGCGGCGTTCGAGGCCGGCTGGGCCGGCAACCCCGGCCTGGGCACGATGTCCACCGCGCTGCCCGCCGTGGACCGTCCCATCGCCGCGGACCACTCGAACTCGATCGTCGTGGACGTCCCCTTCGGGGTGCGGGGCGGGGTGCCGCTGCTCGGGGAGGGGGCCGCGTTCGATCCCGAGTCCGAGGTGCTGGCGACGGCCGACGGGCACCCCCGCGCGATCGGCTACCTGTCCCGGCTGCCGGTCCCGACCCTGGCGGCCGTCATGCGGCACCCGTTCTACGCGGGCCTGATGACCGCCGAGGGGCAGCCGCTGCCGCAGCCGGCGGGGCTTACCGGGACCGCCGGCGACACCGCGCTGATCGCGGCCGCGCGCCAGGACGCCAGCCGGACGAACGTCGGCTGGGTGATCGTCTGGCAGCCGAGCACCGGCGTCCTCCGCTACCTGGCCAGGACCGGCTTCCGGCTGGACTACAGCGCCGGCGGGGTGCTGGTGTACCGGCCGGCCGCCGACCTCACGCCGCGAACGGCGGGGTAGGGCTCAGGGCGCGAACGGCGGCGCGGGACTCACAGCTTGACCGGGCCCAGTGCCGCCCGGCGTCGCGGGTTCGCCAGAGCTGGTTCGCAGTCACTGCTTGTCCTGCAATCCCCGCTTAAAGCGGCCCGTGGGCCGCCCCGGGACCGGCCGCCCGGCCGCCGGCGGCCGCCGGCAAAGCGGGCATACTGGCCCCAGGATTGATCTTGGAGGGCGCCATGGCACGGATCGGCAACATGTACGGCCCGGACGCCACCTTTCTTGGGGTACCCGCGGCTGACCTGGCGGATCCCGCCTCGTGGGCCGGAGCCGAGGTCCTGATCATCGGCGCCCCGTTCGACGGCGGCACCTCACACCGCGCCGGTGCCAGGTTCGGCCCGCAGGCGATCCGGTTCACCGACTACCTGCCGCACGACGGCGCCCGGCCGCACCTGGCCCTCGGCGTCGACCCGCTCGCCGAGTTGCGCGTGGCCGACGCCGGCGACGTCGAGATGCCCTCGGGCGACACCGAGACCTCGCTCAAGCGGCTCGAGGAGGCCGTGCACGCGGCCTGCCGGGGCGGGGCGTTCCCGGTGATCCTGGGCGGCGACCACACGATCACCCTCCCGGACGCCACGGGGACGGCCCGGCACGTCGGCTGGGGGCGGGTGTCGGTCATCCACTTCGACGCGCACGCCGACACCGGCGACAGCCAGTTCGGCTCGCTCTATGGGCATGGCACGCCCATGCGCCGCCTGATCGAGTCGGGCGCGGTGCGCGGCGACCGGTTCCTCCAGATCGGGCTGCGCGGTTACTGGCCCGGGCCGGAGACGCTGGCCTGGATGGCGGACCGGCAGATGCGCAGCTTCGAGATGAGCGAGGTCGTGGCCCGCGGCCTGGACGACTGCCTGACCGAGGCGTTCACGATCGCCACCAGCGACTGCGACGGCGTTTTCCTGTCGGTGGACATCGACGTGGTGGACCCCGGGATGGCGCCGGGAACCGGCACCCCGGAACCGGGCGGCTTGACGGCGCGGCAGTTGCTGGACGCGGTCCGGCGGATCGCGATGGAGATGCCGCTGGCCGGCATGGACGTGGTCGAGGTGGCCCCGCCCTACGACCACGCCGAGATCACCGCGTTCCTGGCGGGCCGCGTGGTCCTCGAGGCGCTGTCCGGGATCGCCTGGCGGCGGCGCCGCGCGGCGGGCCTGCCCGTGCGCCAGCCGGCCGACCCGCTCCTTGCCAGGCCCGATCTTCGGCAGCCCGAGCCGCACCAGCCCGGGCCTCACCAGGGAGAATAGGCAGGGTCACAGGTATCGAGCCGAAGGATCAAGCCGGCCTATAATTGCTGAATGTGCCCTGGTAGCGGGGCACCGGTTTCCACGGCGGCGTGCCCACGGCACGGCGCAGAGCGGGCGCTTTCAATGCTGGACGTGACCAGGCTCCGGGTCCTGGCCGCGGTGGCCAGGCACGGCTCGGTGACCGCGGCCGCGAAGGCGCTGAACTACGCCCAGCCGTCGGTCAGCCACCACCTCGCCCGGCTGGAGGCCGAGACCGGCGCCCAGCTCGTGCAGCGGTCGGGCCGCAGCGTCGAGCTGACCGACGCGGGGCGGCTGCTTGCCGGGCGGGCCGAGGAGATCCTGGGCAGGCTTGACGCGGCCGAGCACGAACTGGCCGCGCACGTCGGGCAGCGGGACGAACGGATTCGCGTGGCCGGCTTCCCCTCCGCCCTGGCCACCGTGGTGCCCGCGGCAGCCGCGTTGCTGCGGGCCGAGTACCCCGGCGTCGAGCTGCTGCTGGCCGAGGCCGAGCCGCAGACCGCGTTGCGCCTGCTCCGGGGCGGCCGCGCCGACGTCGCGCTGGTGTTCCGGTACCTGCGGGACGGCACGCCGATCGGCGCCGCCGGGGAGGACGAGGAGGGGGCCCGGTCCAGGCTGCTCCTGGACGAACCGGTCCACCTGGTCAGCCAGGCCACCGGCGGCGACCAGGGGCAGGCCGCCGAGGTGGGCCTGGCCGCCTACGCCGGCCACCGCTGGATCGCCGGCTGCGAACGCTGCCGGGCTCACCTGGTCTGGCAGTGCGAGCTGGCCGGCTTCACCCCGCACATCGCCTTCACCACCGACGACGTGCTGGTGGCACAGGCGCTGGCCGCCGCGGGCCTCGGCGTGGCGATGCTGCCGGACCTCGCCCTCCGCGCCGCTCGCCACCCGGCCATCCGCACCGCGCCGCTGGCCGGGGCGCGCCGCCAGGTGCTGGCGTTCACCTACGGCGAGCCGCCCGACCCGCCCGCGGTCGCGCACCTGCTCGACGCCCTCGCCCTGGCCAGCCCCGCCAGACCACCCGCCCGCCCCAGACAGCCCCGGTAAGGCCCATGGCCGCCGTTACGGCGCCATACGGCGCCTTCAGATGGCGGCGGCGCGGCCGTCCCAGTAGGGGTCGCGCAGGCGGCGCTTGAGCAGCTTGCCGCTCGGGTCGCGGGGCATCTCGGCGATGAAATCTATCGACTTCGGCCACTTCATCCGGGCCAGCCGCCCGTCCAGCGAGGCGATGATGCTGGCCGCCAGCTCCGGGCCGCCGGTCACGCCGTCGGCGGGCTGCACCACCGCAACGACCGACTCGCCCCAGTCCTCGTCCGGGATGCCGAACACCGCCACGTCGGCGACCTGCGGATGCATGATGATCTCGGCCTCGATCTCGGCCGGGTAGATGTTCGACCCGCCAGAGATGATCATGTCGGCCTTGCGGTCGCAGAGGAACAGGTACCCGTCCTCGTCGAGATAGCCGATGTCGCCCACGGTGAAGAAGCCGCGCAGCCGCGCCCCGTTCGTCTTGGCGGGGTCGCCCTTGTACGAGAAGTCGGCGGCCAGCGTCATCCGCATGTACACGGTCCCCGCAACCCCCGGCGGGCACGGCGTTCCGTCGTCGCCGGCGACCATGATCTCGCTGGTCGGCCAGGGCTTGCCGACGGTGCCGGGCTTGGCCAGCCAGTCCTCCGGCGTGGCGATCGTGCCGCCCCCCTCGGTGGCCGCGTAGTACTCGTACACCCGGGGGCCCCACCAGTCCAGCATCGCCCGCTTGATCCCGGGCGGGCAGGGCGCCGCGGCGTGCAGGATCCACCGCACCGACGAGATGTCGTAGCGGCGGCGGGTCTCTTCCGGCAGGTCAAGCAGCCGCTTGAAGTGGGTGGGCACCATGTGTGTGTTCGTCACCCGCTGGCGCTCGATCAGCGCCAGGGCGCGCTCGGCGTCCCACCCGTCCATATAGACAAGGCAATGGCCCATCTGAACGGCGGCGCCGCCGAAGACGGATACGGCCGTGTGGTAGTGCGGCGACGTGACCAGGTGCACGTTCGGCGGGCCCGGCGTAATGCCGAAGAGCTGCGGCAGCAGCGTGGTGATCTCCGCGGCCTCGTCGGGGCTGAGGCCGGACAGTTCCCGGCGCACGCCCTTGGGCCGCCCGGTGGTGCCCGAGGTGTAGTGCATCGTGGCGCCCGCGGTGCGGCCGGACGGCAGCTCGGCGGACTGGCCCTCGCGCACCGCGGCCACCGGGAGGAACCCGGGCACCGTGCCGTAGCTGAGCCGCCCGCCCGCCGGAATCCCGGCCTCGTCGGCGGCGGCCGCCCCGGTCCCGGCGAACCGCTCGTGCACGAAGAACACCTTCGCCTCGCAGTCGCGCAGGATGTAGGCGATCTCGGGAGCGGTGAAATGCCAGTTGATGGGGGTGAGGTACCACCCGGCCTGGAGCGCGGTCAGGTAGACCTCGAGCGCGGCGATCCCGTTCGGCAGCAGAACCGCGAGCCCGTCGCCGGGGCGCAGGCCCCGCGCCCGCAGCCCGTGAGTGAGCTGGTTGACCCGGACCAGCAGGTCGCCGGCGGCGTGCCGGGTCCCGTCCGGCTCGACGGCCACGATCCAGCCGGGGTCGGCCAGCGCACGGCGCCAGAAACCCTGCGATTCCATGCCCTGCCTTCCCCGGGCACCTGCTCGCCGCCCGCCTGATTCAGGCTACGCTGCGGTATTTACCGGCCGGAAGGTAGCGCACATGGCGGAGCCAGCGACCCACCGCGGGGGCGGGCGCACAGCGTGGGGGCGGGCGCATAGCGTGGGGGCGGGCGCACAGCGCGGGGGCGGGCGCGAAGCGCGGGGGCGGGAACCAGCACAGCGCGGGGACAAGAACCAGCACAGCGCGGAGGCGGGAACCAGCACAGCGTGGGGGCGGGCACTAGCACAGCGCGGGGATGCCGCAGGCCCGCGGCACGGGCGCCGTGGCGCCGCCGTGTGGGCGGCCGCGGCGCTCGTGGCGGCGGGCCTGGCCCTGGCCGGCTGCTCGTTCGACCTGCCGCCGAAGGCCACGCCCCGGCCGACCGCGACCAGGGCCGGTAACCCGGCCACGATCCGGCTCGCGGACGCGCCCGCGCTGCTGGTCCAGTGCGCGATCGACCAGGCCGGGCTGCGCCCGGGCAGCCAGGACTGGCTCCGGGGCCAGAACGTGCGCATCAACACCACGGACGCGCTCAACTTCCGGTCCTGGTTCACCTACCACGACACGCCGGGCCCCTACCAGCAGACGTTCACGATCGACGGCCACCAGACGCACTACCTCGCGTTCGGCGCGACCTGGGTGCACAAGAACGGGCAGTGGGTCCCGGCGCACACCGCGCTGAACGATCCGGCGGCCCAGCGCACCTCGATCTACGCGTGGTCGCTGTGGACCGCCGCGCACGACCGGCTGCCGCCGCTGGTCTGCGGTACCTCGGTCACCGCGCACGGCTTGCAGGCCCAGATCTTCGGCCCGTCCGCCAACCCGTGGTGACCATGATCGCTGGTTGAGCCGCGGCCCATGATCGCCGGGCGGCCCGGCGGGTAGGGTGGGAGCAGGTGAGCCGGGAAGACTGGTCGGCACATTGCCTTCACGCGGAAGGGATCTCGCCCCGTGCCGGTGGCCGTTGACCTGGTGGTCTTCGTGGCCTGTACGGCTGCCAGCCTCGGTGCCAGTTACCTGCTGGTGACCCGGCTGGAGCGGATCGGCGAGCGGATCGGCTTGTCAGAGGCATTGCTCGGTGTGGTCGCAGCGCTCGCGGGAGACGCACCGGAGATCACCTCGGCCGTGACCGCCCTCGCCCTGCACCAGAACAAGGTCGGCGCGGGGGTCGTCATCGGCTCCAACGTATTCAACCTGGCCGCCCTGCTTGGCCTCGGCGCTGTCGTCGCGGGCAGCATCGCACTGCACCGCAACGTGGTTCTCCTCGGCGGGACGATCGGCGTCTGGGTGGCCGTGGTCTGTGTGGTCACCGTGCTCGGCCTGGTGCCCGTCGCCGTTGGGCTCACCGGAGTGCTCGCCGCCCTGGTGCCCTATCTCATCGTGCTCGGCGCTGGCGGCGCCCGGCTGCGGCGCTATGCGGTGGCCCGGCGCTGGGAAACCTGGCTTTCTGTCGCCGTATCCGAGGAAGAGCAGGAACTCAGCGAGGTCATCCACCCCGAGCACGGCCGGGGCCGGGACGTGGCGGTGGCGGCGGCCATGCTGGTAGTCGTGGTGGCAGCCAGCGTGACCATGGAGCGCGCCGCCACACAACTCGGCACCCATTTCGCGATCCCGGAAATCGTCATAGGCGGGGTCGTCCTGGCCGCCGTCACCAGCCTGCCGAACTCGGTTGCCGCGGTGTATCTGGCCGCAAGGGGGCGCGGAGCCGCCATGCTGAGCACGACGCTCAACAGCAACGCGCTGAACGTCACCGCCGGGCTGCTCATACCCGCTACGATCACCGGGCTTGGACCACCGTCGGGCCAGTCGAGCCTCATTGCGGTGTGGTATCTGGCACTCACCGTCATCGCGCTCGCATTCGCCTATCGCGACAGTGGTGTCCGCCGAGCCACGGGGGCGCTCATCATCGGCGCCTACCTCGTCTTCCTCGGATCGCTGCTGAGCGTGGTTCACTTTGCGGAGCCCAGTCCGTGGATAGCCGTCGTTCCGCTCGTGGTGGTTGTGGTCTGTAGTGGCGTGGGCCTCGCCCGGCGCCCCGGGCGCTTACCCTGAGCGCATGCGTGCCGCCCTGGGCGTCGTCGCCGACGTCTGCTGTGTGCTCGCGTTCGTGGTAATCGGCCGGGCGAACCACAACGCGGGCGAGACCATGGCGGGCGTGGCCAGCACCGCCTGGCCGTTCCTGGCCGGGCTGGCGGCCGGTGAGCTGGGCGCCCGCGGGTGGCGGCGGCCGTTCGCCCTGGTCCCGACCGGCGTAGGGGTATGGCTCGGCACGGTGGCCGGCGGCCAGGTGCTCCGGGTGGTATCCGGGCAGGGCACCGCGGTGGCGTTCGTCATCGTGTCGCTGCTGTTCCTCGGGCTGTTCCTGCTCGGCTGGCGGCTGCTGGCCCGCATATTCGTCAGTTGACACTAACGTTTCATGTCACTAACGTTAGCTAAAACTGACGGAAGAGGGAGGCATCATGGGCCAGCCAGTCGCGTTCTTCGAGATCATCAGCGCGAACGCCGAGCGGGCGCGGGCGTTCTACACCGAGCTGTTCGGCTGGACGGCGGAGGCGGACCCGGCGATGGGCGGGTACGCGCTCATGGACACCGGGGCCGGCGAGGGAGCCATCGGCGGCGGCATCGGCCCGGCGTCCGGGCCCGGGGACGCCGGCGTCAAGATCTACATGCGCGTCGATGACCTGGAGGCCTACCTGGACCGGGCCGAAAAGCTCGGCGGCACCCGGCTGGTCCCGCCGACCGACCTGCCCGGTGAGTTCGGGAGGTTCGCCATCTTCGCCGACCCGGACGGGAACCAGGTCGGGCTCTGGGGCTGAGCACGGGCATGACCGGGCCCTGGGGTACCGAGCAGGCCACCGATGAGGCGCTGCGGGCGCTGGCCGAGCCGCGCCGCCGGGCGATTCTGCGGCTGGTGAGCGACGAGGAGATGGCCGCCGGGCAGATCGCCGCGGCGTTCGACGTGACGCGGACGGCGGTCAGCCAGCACCTCACCGTGCTGAAGAACGCCGGGCTGCTCACCGAGCGCAGGGACGGGACCCGCCGGCTGTACCGGGCCAGGCCGGAGGGGCTGGCCGGGCTGCGGCAGTTCCTCGACGAGGTGTGGGCGTCATCGCTGGATGCCGCCCGGCGGCTGGTCGAGGCGGAACGGGGCATCACCGATGACGACCGGGCCGCCCGGGCCGGGTGAGCCGCCTGGGCCGGGCGGCGCGGGCGAGCGCCGGCCGGGCCGCGCCGCTGGCCACCCTCTGGGCGCTGGCCCTGGCCCGGTTCCGCGACTACCTGCACTGGGTCACCGAGTCAGCGGGTGACCCGCGACACGACCAAGGAGGCAGTCATGACCCCGACCGGTGACCAGGGCGGCCGCTCCGTCGTCACCCCGCTGCGCCGCCCGCCGGTGCGGCAGTCGGTGCTGGTTCGCGCGCCGCTCCGGCACACCTTCGCCACGTTCGTGCGGACGATCGGCATCTGGTGGCCGGTGCAGCCCTTCTCCGCCGGGAAGGACCGGGTCCGCGACATCACCCTGGAACAGCGCGAGGGTGGCCGCGTCTACGAGATCTGGGCCGATGGCACCGAGGTGAGCTGGGGTGAGCTGACCGCCTGGTCGCCCCCGGACGGGTTCGTGATGTGCTGGCGGGGCACCCCCGTCCCCACCGAGGCCGAGCTGAGCTTCACCGCCCTGGGCCCGGAGCTGACCCGCGTCGCGGTGGAGCACCGCGGCTGGGAGGCGCTCACCGAGGAGCAGCTCGGCGAGGACTGCGCGCTGCCCGGCGGCTACAGCTCCGGCGGCTACGCCATCGGCTGGGCCCGGATCCTCGGCCGCTTCGCCGCCACCCTCGGCGCCGGGCCCGCCGATGCGGAAGGCACCCCCGATGAGCGCTGACCCGGGCTCGATCACGCTGGACACCTACGAGCTGGTGCTGCTGCGCCGCACCGTCGCCTATCACGACTTCGACCCGGGCGAACGGGAGCGGATCTTCCGCGAGCACCTCGCCTACACGGTCGGCCTTGTCGCCAGCGGCCAGCAACTGGCGGCGGGCCCGGTGCGCGACGCCCCCGCCGAGGACACCGAGATCTGCGGCATGGGCCTGTTCCGGCAGGGCTCCCTGGACAAGGTGCGTGAGCTGCTCGACCGCGACCCCGGCGTGCGCCAGGGCCTGTACTGCTTCGACGTGATGATCTGGCTCACCCCGGCGGACCGCATCACGTTCCGCAACCCTCCGTCCTGACCCCCAGTACCCACATTCGACCTGGGAATGGAACGGCCGCACCTGGGCCAGGACTAACCGGAGGTAATTCCATGATCCCGTGAATCTGTTCGCCAATGCGGCGAACGGATTCACGCGCTAATGGACGGGCACGGGCGAGAGGCGGACCACCAGGGACGGCGGGTCCCGCGTTGATCGCGCCCCGCCTCTTGCCAGCGAACTGGGCCGCCTCTTAAACTGAACATTCAGTCAAACAGGAGGCGTCGTGTCCAGCACGCAGGACAGCCCCGTGCGGCTGCCCACAGACCTTGACCAGGTGATCGGCGAACAGGAGCGGATCTTCGCCGAGCGCCAGCCGGAATCGCGGCGGCTGGCCGACGTGGCGGCCAGGTCGCTGGCCGGCGGGGTGGTGTCAAGCTGGCAGATCACCGCGCCGCAGCCGGTCTGGCTCAGCCACGGCCGCGGCTCCAAGATCTATGACGTCGACGGCAACGAGTACGTGGACCTGCACGGCGGGTACGGCGTGGGCCTGGCCGGGCACGCGCACCCGGCGATCGTCGAGGCGGTGACCCGCCAGGTGGCAAGGGGCACGCACTTTGCCCAGCCGACGGAGGACGCGGTGGTGGTCGCCGGGGAACTCGCCCGGCGGTTCGGCCAGCCGCTGTGGCGGTTCGCCAACACCGGGACCGAGGCCACCATGGACGCGGTCCACCTCATGCGCGCGATCACCGGGCGTGACCTGATCATCAAGGTGGAGGGCTGCTACCACGGCCACCACGACTCGGTGCAGGTCTCGGTCACACCGGACGCCGAGGATGCCGGCCCGGAGGGCAAGCCCGCGCAGATCCCGGCGAGCACCGGCATCCCCGACGCGTTCGTCAAGCTCACCCTCGTCGCCACCTTCAACGACATCGACAGCGTCGCCCGGCTGCTCGACGAGCACCCGGGCGAGATCGCCGGGATGATCATCGAGCCGATCATGATGAACGCCGGGATCATCCACCCTGACCCCGGCTACCTGGCCGCGCTCAAGGGCCTGCTGCACGACCACGGCGCCCTGCTCACCTTCGACGAGGTCAAGACCGGGCTCACCGCGGGCCCGGGCGGCGCGACCGGGCTGACCGGGGTGGTGCCCGACATCACCTGCCTGGCCAAGGCCATCGGCGGCGGGGTCGCGATCTCCGCCATCGGCGGCACCGCCGAGGTGATGGGGCACGTCGCGGCCGGCGACTACGAGATGGTGGGCACGTTCAACGGCAACCCACTGGCGCTCGCCGCGGCCCGCGCCATGCTGTGCGAGGTCGCCACGCCCGAGGCCTACCGCCGGATCGAGGCCCTCCGGGCCCGTGCCGCGGCCGGCATCGAGCGGGAGATCGCCGCCGCGGGGCTCCAGGCCCACGTCGTGACGGCCGGCGCCAAGGGCTGCGTCGTCTTCTCCGCCCAGCCGATCCGGAACTACCGCGACTTCCTGTCCCTCGACGACCGCTACAGCCAGGCCCACTGGCTGTTCCAGCACAACGGTGGCGTCTTCCTCCCGCCCTGGGGCAAGCTCGAACAATGGCTCATCTCGGTCCAGCATGATGGGCCGGACATCGACCTCCTCGTCGAGAACTTCGCCGCGTTCGCGGCCGCCACAACAGACGCGGCAGCAGCGGAGGGCGCGGCTGCGGCGGAAGCATTGACCGATCCGTGACCTTCGAGATCTTGCGCGCATAGCAGGACAGGAGTACGCCTAGTTGACGGAATGTTCAGTCAGGACGTAACGGATGGTCCGGGTCTGACGTCTATATAGCAGGTCATCCGGGATGAGGTGAGGCATCATGCACCCACGAGAAGGCTGGACTGAGGATCGGCGGGGCCTGATAACGCGGCGCGGCTTCCTCAAGCAGAGTGCAGGCGCCGCGGCTCTGCTCGGCGGCGCCGGCTCGCTCCTTGCAGCGTGCGGCAACGCGGGCACGTCCGGCGGGCTGACCAGCGGCGGGATTCCGCTTCCCCGGCCCAGCAGCCCGGTAACCTGGCCGGTCTTGAAGGACAACCCGGCGATCAAGAGCGGGCTGCCGACGGAGCAGAACGCCACGCTGCGTATCTTCAACTGGGTTGCCTACCTGAACCCGCAGTGCATGAAGGACTTCGGCAAGAAATACAACTGCCAGGTCCAGCTGACCACGTTTGAAAACATGGACGATGCGATAGCCAAGCTGCGCAGCGGGCAACTGAACTTCGACGTCTTCTTCCCCACCGTCGACTACATGGGCCCACTGGTCGAGGCCAAGCTCATCCAGCCCCTCAACCACAGCTATATCCCCAACATCGCCCAGGCCTGGCCGGACTTCAAGAACCCGTTCTACGACGGCAGGTGGCAGTACACCGTCCCGTACACGATCTACACGACGGGCATCGCGTGGCGGAAGGACCACGTGCCGGAGAATCCGTACGCGATGAAGAACCCCTGGGCGATGCCCTGGCAGGGCAAGTACAAGGGCAAGGTCGCGATCCTGGACGACTCCAGGGAGAGCATCAGCCTCGGCCTGATGAAGAACGGCATCTTCGACCTGAACACCACCAGCCCCAGCCAGATCGCCGCCGCCGGCAAGGCCCTGGAGGACCTGGCGCATCTCACCAACGTCCACATCGACAACAACGACTACACCGAGGTCCCCAGCGGCCAGATCTGGATCCATCACGCGTGGTCGGGCGACATGGCGGCGGCACAGCAGTACATGCCGAAGGGCGTTCCCGTCGACGTCGTCGGCTACTGGTTCCCCCCGGACGGCAAGGGCCCGGTGGGTAACGACACGATCACCGTGCTCCGCTCGGCGCCCAACCCCGTGCTCGCGCACCACTTCCTGAACTACATGCTCGACCTGCCGAACGTGCTTACCAACATCAGCTACAACGGCTACATGCAGCCGCTGACCGCGGTCACCCCGCAGCGCCTGGTCCAGGAAAAGCTGCTGCCGCCCAGCCTGATGTCCACCGCCGTCCTGCCGTCGTTCTTCCGTCGCGGGGTCATGGAACTGCAGCTTCCCGCCGTCGCGCGGAACCTGTGGAGCCAGACCTGGCTACAGGCCAAAAGCGCGTAGGCGGCCGGCGTGCAGCTCACCGGAACCCGGCCGCGGCGGGGGCAGCCGAAACAGCCGCGCCGGCTGGTCTGGGCGGCCCTGGCCGCACCGGGTATCGTCTGGCTCGCGGTGCTGTTCATCGTGCCGTTCTACGCGATCCTGGCAATCGCGGGCGGGTACATCAGCCCGGTATTCGGGAATCCCGTCGCGGTCTGGAACCCGCTGCATTGGAGTTCGGCGAACTTCAGCAGCGCCATGCGCGACGTGGTTGGCGGCTCGGCGTTCGTCGGCCCGATCATTGTCAGGACGCTCTTTTACGTGGCCATAGCTTCGCTGCTGTGCCTGCTGCTCGCCTACCCGGCCGCCTACTTCGTGGCCAGGTTCGCCGGCCGCCGCAAAGGGCTGTTCCTGGTCCTGCTGATCGCGCCCTTCTGGATGAGCTACATGATGCGCATGCTCGCCTGGATCGGCCTGCTGCAGACGGACGGGTACGTCAATAAAGCACTGATGTCCCTGCACGTAATCACCCAGCCGGTCAACTGGCTGGGCGGGCTCGGGCCAACGGTGGTGCTCGGGCTGGTCTACGGCTACATCCCTTACATGATCCTGGTGCTGTACGCCGGGCTGGACCGGATAGACCCGGCGCTCATCGAAGCCGGCCGTGACCTGGGGCTCGGCCGGGCCCGCACGTTTCTCAGGGTCACGCTGCCGCTATCCCGGCAGGTGATCATGACCGGGATGCTCATCACGGTGCTGCCGATGCTCGGCGACTACTTCACCAACCAGCTGCTGTCGGGCACCACGGGCACGACCATGCTGGGCAACGTCATCGATGACCAGCTCAACACGCCGGGGCTGCAGGGGGAGGGCGCGGTCTTCTCGCTGCTCTTCCTGCTGGTCCTGATCATCCCGATGATCTACTACGTGCTGGCGACGAACCGGACCTCACGGGACTCAGCATGACGACGACCGCAGTCACCGCCGGAGCCAAAAGCGGCACGGACACGGCCGCACGGGCCGGGCTTATGCGGGGGTGGCCGCGACGCAATCCCTGGCGGCACCCGTGGTTCCTCGAGGCCTATACGTGGCTGTACCTGATCTGGTCGCTCGTGCCGGTGGCGATCGCCGTCCTCTTTTCGTTCAACGACGGAAAGTCACAAAGCGTGTGGCAGGGGTTTTCCTGGCGGTGGTACTTCACCGACCCGGTGAACTCGGTGTTGCACGACCCGGACCTGCATGCCGCCGTGGTGCAAACCGTGCGGCTGTCCGTCTACGCCACCGTGATCGCCGTGCCGCTTGGCGTAGCCTTCGCGCTCGGCATCAACCGCTGGCGCGGCTACACGGCCTCGTCCTTCAACTTCGTGATGATCCTGTCCTTCGTCATCCCGGAGCTGATCTTCGGCGTCGCGATGTTCTTCGTGTTCACGGAGCTGTTCACGGGGGTGGGCCTCGGCACTCTCGCGGAGACCCTCGCGCTCGTCACCTGGAACGTCAGCTGGCCCGCGATCATTGTCCAGGCCAGGCTGGTGACCATCGGAAAGCAGTACGAGGAGGCGGCAGCCGACCTCGGTGCCACCCATTTGCAGATCATGCGCAGGGTGATGCTGCCGCTGCTTACCCCCGCCATCTTCGCCAGCGCGGTGCTGGTCTTCTCCAGCGTCATCGACGACTTCGTGCTCGTGGACCTGCTGAACTCCAACGCCGGTAACACGCCGATGTCGGTGTATATCTACTCGCAACAGCGTGGCGGCAACGGCGGGCCCGCGCTCAACGCACTCGGCACGATCATGCTGGTGATGTCTCTTGTCATCGTCATCATCGGCTACATCGGCTATCGCTGGCTGACTCGCGGCGAACGGGGCGGCGGGCTCAGCGCCCTGCAGACGATGACGGGCAGCGAAGCCTGAGGAACTCAGGCCGGTCAGCGGGCACAGGGAATCCCCTGTATCTCCGGATAGTATTGCGCGCTCCAAGGCGTCTTGCCGCGAGGTGATGGTGCCTCCCTCTTGCCTGAGGCAAGATTGAACGGCAGTTCAATCCCGGAGGTGACGATGGCACACCCACGAGAAGGCTGGACCGAGGACGGGCCGCCGCGGCTGGCGATGACCCGGCGCGGATTCCTGGCCCGCGGCGCGGCTGCCGGGCTGCTGGCGCTCGGCGGCGGCGCGGCGCTCGACGCCTGCGCACCGGCGCTGGCCGGCAGCGGCACCGTCCCACTCCCCCGGCCGGACAACCCGGTGACCTGGCCCGTTTTCAAAGACAACCCGCCGATCAAAAGCGGCCTGCCGCCCGAGAGCGGGGCCACGCTCCAGATCTACAACTGGGTTGCCTACGTCAACCAGTCCTGTCTCAACAACTTCGCCAAGAAGTACAACTGCAAGGTCCAGCTCACCACGTTCAACACGATGAACGAGGCGCTGGCCAAGCTGCGCAGCGGCCTGTCCTTCGACGTGTTCATGGGCGTCACCGTCGACGTGCTGGGCCAGCTGATCGAGTCGAAGCTGATCCAGCCGCTGAACCACAGCTACATCCCCAACATCAGCCAGGCCTGGCCCGACTTCACCCACCCGTTCTACGACCGGGGCTGGCAGTACACGGTCCCGTACACGATCTACACCACGGGCATCTCCTGGCGGAAGGACCTCGTGCCCGAGGACCCGTACGCCATGCGCAACCCCTGGTCGCAGATGCTGTGGCAGCCGAAGTACAAGGGCAAGATCGCGATACTCGATGACTACCGCGAGGGCATCAGCCTCGGGCTGATGAAGAACGGGCTCTACAACCTGAACACCACCGACCGCGGCCAGATCGCCCTGTCCCGCAACTCGCTCCAGAACCTGTCCGACCTGGTGAGCGTGCGGATCGACAACAACGACTACACCGAGGTGCCGACCGGCGAGACGTGGATCCACCACGCCTGGTCCGGTGACATGGCCGCGGCGGCGTCGTACATGCCCAAGGGCGTCCCGGTCGAGACGGTCGGCTACTGGTTCCCCACCGACGGCAGGGGGCCGGTGGCCAACGACACGAACACGGTGCTGGCCTCGGCGACCAACCCGGTGCTCGCTCACCTGTTCCTGAACTACCTGGAAGACCTGCCGAACGTGCTGGAGAACATCAGCTACAACGGCTACATGCAGCCGCTGAACGAGGTGACCCCGCAGCGGCTGATCAAGGAGAAGATCCTGCCGCCGAGCCTGAGTTCAACGGTCGTCGTGCCCTCGTTCTTCCGGCGCGGAGTGGGCGAACTGCAACTGCCGGTGGACGCCGACGCCCTCTGGCAGCAGGCCTGGCTCGTGGTGAGCAACGGAATCTAGGGGACAACACATGACAGCACCCGCAGCGGCAAGACCGACAGCCCCAACGGCGCAGAGGAAGAGCCCGGACCGGGCGAAGCTGTTCTGGATCGCCCTGGCGGCCCCCGGCATCATCTGGCTCGTCCTGCTGTTCATCGTGCCCTTCTACGCGGTGCTGGCCATCGCCATGGGCCAGCTCAACCGGCTGTTCGAGTCGCCGATCCCGGTGTGGAACCCGCTGCACTGGAGCTCCGCCAACGTCATCAACGTGGCCCACGACATCGTCGGCGCCACCTCGTTCGCGGGCCCCATCGTGATCAGGACGCTCGTCTACGTGGCGATCGCCTCGCTGCTGAGCCTCGTGATCGCCTACCCGGCCGCCTACTTCGTGGCCAGGTTCGCCGGGCGGCGCAAGGGACTGTTCCTGATCCTGCTGATCGCACCGTTCTGGATCAGCTACATGATGCGCATGCTGGCCTGGGTCGACCTGTTGCAGACCAACGGCTACGTGAACAAGGCGCTCTCGTTCCTGCACCTGACCTCGCAGCCGATCAACTGGCTGGGCGGCAAGCCCATCACGGTGATCCTCGGCCTGGTGTACGGCTACATCCCTTACCTGATCCTGGTGCTCTACGCGGGCCTTGACCGGATCGACCCGGCGCTGATCGAGGCGGGCCGGGATCTCGGCCTGAGCCGGACCCGGGCGTTCGTGCGGGTGACGCTGCCGCTGTCCCGGCAGCCGATCCTCACCGGGATGCTCATCACCGTGCTGCCGATGCTCGGCGATTACTTCACCAACCAGCTCATGTCCGGCGCGGCGAAGACGTCCATGGTGGGC
>CAVPFC010000012.1:0-75000 GCA_963703605.1 uncultured Actinomycetes bacterium | reverse complement strand
CGAGGGCCTCTATGACGAGCAGGGTAGCCAGGCTGAGAAAAACGTTCGGCCGTACGATTACCCTGCGATTCACGCTCAGTGCTAGCAGGAGCGCCACAGGCAGTGCACCTTGTGTGAGGAGTTTGCCTGCCGCGGAAGGGATATGCAGTACCGATCCGTAGTAGGTCAGAGCGTTGAGGGTCAGCAGGCCCCATGCGATGCCAACCCTGCGCCGCACCGATCGTTCGTGCGCCTCCGTGGCACCCAGCGGCGCGGCTCTGCCGCGGGGGCGGAATGCAGTGATGGCTGAACTCAATGGAGATCACCGATCATTGGCTGGCCCTGAGCCTGGACCTCTGTCGAGGGTGGCGAAGGAACGCTCTGCCTCCGGCGCAACCGCTTCCGCGTCCCTGGCACGCTCGTCGGCTCTCGGCGGTTGGCTCATGCCGAGGCTCTCGTCGTTCTTGTCGGCCCCAACGAGAACGCCAGAGACCAGTCGCGCGCCAGAAAGCCGGATCATCTCGCCGGCGGCCTGGATTTTCGTCCACGACGACCGCCCTCCGGTCACCATGACGACAGCGGCCGGTGCCCACGTCACGAGATGGTCTCCCCCTACCGAAGGATCAAGAGCGGCCAGCGTGAGCAGAACGTCTGACGCAGCGAAGGCCGCGGCCAGTTGCTCGTTGCAGGGCGGAAACTGTGCCTCCGCCGCTCGGCGGCGAAGCGGGCCGATTGGGGCTATGTCGTCGCCCTCGGGGATCGCCACGATCATGTCCCCATGGTCGATCCGCACCCGATGAACCCCAGCCTCCGTGACCCCCAGGAGGCGCGCCGCGGGAGTGGTGCTGCACAGGTCTGCCACCATCACCCGCAGGCCCCTCTGCTCCGCGTACGAGATCGCCAGGGACACCAAGGAGATGGCCGGCACCTGCGGATCGTCTGCCGGAACCACGGCTAGTGCGGGGGTACCGCCGGAGCCTGCCGCGACCGTGTTGCGCAAGTACGCGACGATCCGCCGGATTCCGGGAATCTCCGCGGCCGCTAGCCCGCTCCGGCCAGCCCGCCATCGGCTCAAGCGTACCTTGCCGGTGCTGAGTTTGACCGGAGCGCCGAGGGCCCTGGCGATGTCGTCACGCCGATACAGCCGCTCGGTTGTGATCGCACGGATCACGACGAGCCCCAGGGCCAGCACTAGCCCCCCGATCAACCCGACCGCCGCGTAGAGGAGAAGATGCTTCAGCTTGCCGTGCACCGGAATCGGAGCGGCCGCGTCGAGCACCTGGCTCTGCTTGATCTGCGCCGCATTGGCCTCCTGGGTGCTCGCCTTTTCGCTGTTGTTGGATTGCGCGAGGACGACCAGTGATGCCATCGCCTGGCTGCGCTGGGTCCGCAGGTTGCTGAGCCTGGCCTGCCGCGCGGGTGACGCGTGCTGAGCGGACAGCCTGGCTGATCTGCTGGGTGAGGGACGTGACCTGCTGCTTCGCCTGGACGACCTGCTGGTCGAGCGATCTGAACAGGAGCCCTTGCTGTATCTGCCAGCTGGTTCGCGGTGTATTGGAGGAATGCCGCGGCCACAGCGTTCGCCTCGGCTCACCGCGTCGGCGCTCGATGGCGCGTTGACGGTGATGACCATCACGCGGTCGGTGAGCGGCGTGGCCGCGTACGACCCCAGGAAGCTTTCGACGTCTTCCCGCAGCCCCAGCTTGCGTAGCGCGAGCCCAGCCACGGCGCGGCTCTGGACAACGGCCTGATCGTTGGCGATCGCCGGCCGGGCTGCGCTTCGGAACCGACGTTGAGGTACAGCGTCGTCGAGGCCTGGTAGACCGCGGCGACGACAGATAGTAGCCCGCGCCAATAACCAGTCCTGCGGCGGCCATAGCCACACAGAACCGCCCGCTGCGCCGGATAGCCGCTCTGATAAACCCCAGACTCGCCAGCCCCACGTTGAAATCGGGGGACTGATCTTCGGCGTCTGTATCGTCTGGGGTCCAGAGCCACTCGGGCCGGTTGCTGCCCTTATTCGGGGCCGCCCTATCGCCTAGCATTCTCGCTCACCGCCCGGTCTCTGCTCGCCGCTGGGACTCTCTCCCGCTGGGACTCTGCTCGCCGTGGGGGCTCTGGTCGCCGTGGGGGCTGTGGTCGCTGTTCGGGTTCTGGTCGCCGTGGGGGCTCTGCTCGGCGCCGGGTCTCGGTAGGCACGTCCGTGACGCGGGTTGGCATTCTCCGGTGGGCTGGGCGTGTCAGCTGCGGGAGCCGGCCGGTCGTGTGGTCGGCCGGGTCCGGATCTGCGACGAGGATGCCGGCGATCTGGCGTCCATCGGTGGCGGCGCTGGCCGCAACGCGAGCCAGCTGCTCGGCGGTCACCGCGCCTGCGGAGACGCCGAGGACCGTCGTAATTGTGCGCATTGTGGCCGTCGACTGCGGATGCCTCGCCGTCAACGACGGCGACCACGACGGTCAGCTCGGCGCCTGGCAGCCGGTCAGTGTCGTGATGATCGCTCACGGCGACCCTCAGGCGTTCCTGGACGGCGCCCGGCGCGCCGCACGCGGCGCGCAGCATGGCCGTGGCGTTCGTATCCTGCTGAGGCCCGATGACCAGCGCCGTACGGAATACCCAGGGAAGCGGCGAAGACCGCCAGCTGGGGACCGAGGGCGAGGGCCTTCCGGTCGGAGGACAGTGAGAGCACCGCGAGCGAGGAGCCGTCGCGAGCGCTGGTACCGAGTGAGATTCACGTCGCCGAACCCGAGGTTGCGCAGCGCGTTGCGCAGGTGCCATCCGTCGACGACACCAGGGTGGTAGTCCTCGAGCAGCGTTACTCCAGCCCGCGGCGTCGGATGGGCGGGCGACAGGGATCGATGCCAGGACCGGAACCCCGATGGCATCCGCTATCTCGTCGCGCTCTCGCAGGCGCCGGTCGGTTACGGCCGATCGCGAGCACGAATGATGCTCCGAGAAGCGCGCCCGCCAGGGCACCGAGCACGCCATAAAGAGCAGGCGCTGGCGCAGCGATGATCCCGTGGCATTCACCGCGGGCTGGAAGATCCGCGCCGCACATTCGGAGGCCCGGGTTCTTGGCGAACTCGAGGTAATCGACGTAGCTGTTGGCGACGGCGTTCGCGGTGTCCTCTGCCTGCGCTGCGGTCTTGCCCTCGGCGCTGATCGAGATGATGTTGGAGGTCAGGCTCCTGGCCTGGACGCGGCTCTGCAGCGCCTGCAGTGACACGGGCTGGTCCAGCTGGCGAATCGCCCCGGTCAGCACGGGGTCACTACCTGCGATCGACAACCTGCGTGGTGATGTACGGGCCGCCGACGTGGGCAGCACCACCAGCGCGCTGCTCGTGAGCATCGGCGGGTGAGCACGGTGAACGCGGCGCCCACAGGCGATGCCAAGCACGGTGGCAATAGCGACGACGATCTTGTGCCGCCGCACAATCTGCAGGGACCTTCTCAGGTCCAGCGTCTGCTCGCTCATCCGGTCTCCGTGTGGCTTTCCGGTTCCCCTCCGTCAACAGAGAACCAGGCACGGCCCATGATACGGCTGCGCTGGTAAAGGAACGGTTCACCGTAGGGTGGAGCCTCGATGAACCCCAGTCGTGTGGCAGAGCGGCTCATCGGGCGCGGAGCGGCCACGGCCAAGGAGCGTGACGGCGGGAACGCGGCGCCCGAGGCCGCCCGAGTACCAGCCGAGGATCGGATCGGTCTCCCCTCGGTGCAGGCTCCATGCCAGCCCTGCCGGCAGTTCCAGCCGCGCCGCCCCGGGAGTGGCTGCGGCGGGCCAGCGCAGGACCGCGCTGGTCCCGTCCAGTTCCGCCTGGACATCCGGGCCGAGGTGAAAGGCCAGGCGCACATCGTGACCGTCGCCGTCGATCTCGTCGGTGATGTCGAGGGTGCGCGACGCCCGGTCCAGCCGAACCGTGCGACGGTGCCGCGCTGGCGGGTCGAGCGACAGGTAGCCGTCGTGCTCCGCGGTCCATTCGGCGCTGTCGCCGTCGTCCCGGACATCGATCTCCCGGGCATTCGCGTGACTCAGCCACAGGAACGGGCCGCCATCGCGGGACTGGCTCTGCCCGCCGAGCTCGACGGTGTTGTGCGCGATCGTCGAGCGGAAGTACGAACGCCACTCGGGCTCACCGTGGTAGCAGTAGGTGCCCGGGTCGGCCAGGATGTCCACCCCGCCGTAGCGGACCTCCACCGATAGGGCGTCAGCGTGGGCATGTGCCGCGATGCTGAGGTACCCGTGCGGGCCGCCGTCGCACCGGCACCAGATCTCTGGGTCCTGCCTGCTGGTCGTGCGAAGCAGGGTCGTCCCGGCGTCGGCGAACCGGAACGGCCGCTGCGCGGGCCTGCCCGCGATGTCGCGCCGGGTACGGGTCATGGCCCCGATGATCGCCCCGCTGGCGCTCGCCTGTGTGGGCGGCCACCAGCCGAGCCGGCCGAAGATCACCTCGCCGAGCGACAGCAGCAACGGCCAGCGACTACAGTCCGGGGCATCGAGCAGCAGCGCGCGGCCCTCGTCGTCGTCACCCTGGCGGGGCGGGCGCAGTCGCTCGTCGGCGAGCGCCGCGGCGCTGTCGGTCATCGCGCACAGCCGCTGCCAGGTCGCCGCGTTCAGCGGGCGGTCGCTTCGCTCGGCCTCGACGGCCGCGAGCAGCCCGAGTTCGGTGACGAAGCACTGGTAGTCCGAGGCAAGCTCGCGGCCGATGCCCGACGGGAACGTGTTGCGGTCCAGCTCATCCTCGAGCAGGCGCGCGGACCTCTGCCTCCAGCGCGCGCTTTCCGGAAACCACGGGAAGGCGCAGCTGGCCACGAGCTGCCCCGCCGCCTCGGCGATCACGTGGTTGTTGGCCGATGAGCCCCGGCTGCGGAACGCGGCGAGGTACTGCTGGTGCCAGCGGATCTGCCGTACCGCGAGTTCGTTGTGCTCGAAAAGGTCAGGTGCGCCCGGCCACCCGTCCAGCAGGCGCCGGATCCAGGTCAGGCTGATCAGGCGGAGACCGATCTCGATGCCGCTCGTCCAGTGAATGCCGGACAGGAAGGGATTCTCCCGCCACCAGGAGCGCAGCTGTTCGTCCACGCGGCGTGCATAGGCGTCGTCGTGGGTGAGGAACCAGGCCGTGGCCAGCAGCGTCAGGTGCTGCAGGCGGGAGAGCTCCCAGACCTGCTTGACGTCGCCTGTCTGCTCCTCCAGGCGGTAATTGATGCGGAACGCGTAGCGGTCCGGCGGGGACCGGCGGCCGGTCACCGGGTCCTGGAACCAGTCAGGCTGCACCAGGTCGGTTCGGGCGACGCCCAGCACTTCCCACTCACCCCGCATGAGCCTGGCCGCCGCGTCCGCGATAGCCGCTTTGGCTTCCCCAGGCACCCGCGCGGCGGTTTCCGGCGGGAGGGCGCTGGTGAACCTGCGCTCGCCTGCCGGTGGCGGTGCGGGCGTGATCGCCGCGATCTGGTCGCGGCTTACCTGCCGGCGTGACCAGGCGACGTGGAGCGCCTGGTCACGGGCGCGCCACGCCACCTCGGCAGGGGACATCTGCTGAGCTCTCTGCAGGTACCAGCGCAGCCGGGATGTCGCTGGATGTGCTGTCACACTTGCTCCGGGTGGCCGCTGGACAGGCTCTCGGTCACCGCGATCGTCGCGCTCGTGGTGGCCACGAGCGACTCGAACGTGATGGGCATCGGCCCGCCGGCCCGGCAGGCCTCAAGGAAGCGGATGAGCTGCGCCCGCTGGCCCTTGTCCTGGCCGCCGCGCGCCCGCGTGCTGTTGCGGCGCCGTCCGGTCCAGACGACGGCCTGCTGGAAGTTATCCAGCCGTGCGCTCCGCCCGCCACCCGCAGCGTCCAGCGTTTCCTTCTGGTAACGGGGGTTGCCGACGGTGACATAGGAGATGGTGCCGGTAGAGCCGTTCCGGAACCGCACGGTGGCCTGCAGGTCGCCGTGCTCCGGGCCGGAGACCGCGTAGACCTCCTCGGGGAGGCTGTCCGCCCACCAGCTGAGCGTGTCGATGAAGTGGCCGCCCTCACCGGCGAACCGCGAACCTTCCAGCTCCTCGTTGAGGTACCAGCTATCGGCCTCCAGTTGCCCGGCGTTGATCAGGTAACGGGTCACCGAGCCCTTGGGCTGGCCGAACCGGGATTTCATCTCCACCAGCAGCGGGGCGAAGCGCCGGTTGAACCCGACCATGAGCCGGTCATTGCCGGTCTTCGTGGCGACGTCGATGACCCGCTGGAGTTCGTCAGCGGTCAGCGCGAGCGGCTTTTCGACGAAGACCGGCTTCCCGGTTTCCAGGGCGCGGCAGACCAGGTCGGCGTGCGTGGCGTGGCGCGTCACGATGAAGATCGCATCCAGCGACTTGTCTTCGAGTACCGCCTCCGCCGTGGTCGAGGCGGTGGTGAAGCCGAAACGGCGCTGCGCGTTGACAGCCGACAGTGACCGGGTTGTCGCGACATGGGCCAGGCGGACGGTGTCCAGCTTGGCGAGGTGGGGCAGCAGCATCGACGATGCGTAATTGCCGGCGCCGATGAACCCGGCCACCAGCTGGCCCTTGCCCGTGCCTGACGGCGCCGCCGCTGGGCTGCCCGGTACCAGCTGGCTGACGGCCCGGGGCTTGCTGTCCGCCGGGGGCGCCGGGTACTTGAGCAGCGCACCCACGGTATCCAGCGAACCGGACGCCAGGTCGCGGTAGGTCTCGGTCGCCTGCTCGATGGGAAAGATGCCCGAGACGAGCGACTCGACGTCGATCTCTTTTCTCGCGATGAGATCGAGGAAGCATTCGAGGTTTCGCCGCTCCGTCCAGCGCACATAGCCAGCCGGGTAGTCGATGCCCTCGAGCTCATACCGGTCGTCATAGCGCCCAGGCCCGTAGGACCTGGAGAAGCGAACGTCGAGTTCCTTGTCGTAGTAAGCGTTCCACGGCAGGTCCAGGCGCGTCTTGCCGATGTCCACGACGCGGGCGCGGTCCCGGGCCAGCCTGGCGGCGGCCTCGACAGGCCCGTTGGACGACCCCCCTGCGGCCAGGAACAGGTGGTCCGCGCCACGTCCGGCGGAGATCTCGGCAAGAGCCTGCTCGACGGCTGCCAAGCCCTCGTCGGTGGGCGCGGCGCACCGGTGCGCCCCCGCCTGTTCGGCCTGCCGGCAGCGGTCCGTCGACCACGTCGAGCCCGACGACGCGGACCCCGGAGGCGATCAGCAGGCGGACCACAAGCTGCCCGACGAGGCCAAGCCCGATCACGCAGGCGGTGTCACCAAGCTGGACCTCGGCGCGCCGCACGCCATGCATCGCGATCGCCCCGACGGTGGAGAAGGCGGCGTGCTCAGGCGCGACGCCTTTGGGGACCGCAGCGCACAGGTTGACGGGAATCCAGTTGTACTCGGCGTGCAAGGCGTACTCGTTGCCGGCGGCGGCGACCCGCTGACCGACCTGGAATTCCTCAGCGCCGCGGCCCACCTCGACCACCGTCCCGCACAGCGAGTAGCCCAGCGGCGTGTAGGAGTCGAGCCGGTTCATCACCTTCTTGTAGGTGGCGACCGCACCCTGCTGCGCGACCGAGTCGAGGACCTTGCGTACCTGGTCAGGCCGCGCCCGCGCCTTGCCAAGCATCGACATGTTGGCCTCGCTGACCTTCATCATCTCGGTACCGGTGGAGATGAGCGAGAACTCCGAACGCACGAGGACACCGCCGGGGCGGCATACCGGGGCAGGCACGTCGAGGACGGTGAGCTCCCCGGACTTGTAGTTTTGCGCTATCTGCTTCATTAGTCCTCAGCGGGCTGTCTCTGTTTAGGTTTGGTGACTGCTATTGCGGTTTGGCCGTCGCTGCCGTCAGTGTCCTCACCGTCAGGCCGCCACGCCCAGGGATCGGGCGTGGCGGTACCACAGTTCCATCGTCAGCAGCTGCCATATCTGCTTGGACCGGTCCTCACGGCCGTCGTTCTCTTCCCGGACAAGGCGCAGCAGAGGGCCCTGGCGGATCATCCCCGACTGCACCAGCTCCCCTCCCACGAGCACGTCGTTGATGACCTCCTGGAGGTCGCCGCGGACCCACGCTCGGAGGGGAGCACTGAACGAAGCCTTGGGCCGGTACGCGATCTCACGCGGCAGCCAGCTCAAGGCGGCCTCCTTGAGCGCGACCTTGCCCTGGCGCCGCCTGATCTTCGCGCTGCCGTCGATCGAGAACGCTGCCCGCGCCACGACCGGATCGACGAACGGGACGCGCACCTCAACGGAGGCCGCCATGCTGGCCCGGTCGGTGTAGTTGAGGTTGAGGCCGGGCAGGAACATGCGCGCGTCAGCCAGGCACATGCGGTTGACCTCGTCCTCCAGCGAGTTGTCGTGGTAGATGTCGCTGTGCTCCTCGACGACCCGCTCGACGTGGCAGGCGAGGTCCGGGCTGATGAGAGCGGCCAGCTCAGCGGGGTCGTACAGCGTGTAACTACGGCGGAACCGCGGCTCCTCGGGCAGCTCGGCAAAGGTCAGGAACCGCTTCGCCCACCGGGCGTAACGCAGCCCGCGGCCCGCGGCGCTGACGGGCAGCCGGTCCACCGCAGGCTGCACGACGCCGTGGCGGAGCCCGGTCGGCAACCTGTTGTAGTTGCTGGCCAGGACGCACGCGAGGTGCTTACGGTAGCCGCCGAACAGCTCGTCGGCACCCATCCCGGACAAGATGACCTTCACGCCGCGCTCGCGCGCCGCCCGGCACATGAGCAGTGTGTTTATCGCTGCCGGGTCGCCGATCGGCTCGTCGAGCACGTCGACGATGCGGGGCAGCAGATCGACGATGTCGGGTGAGATCTCGATCTCGTGCAGACGGATACCGAAACCCGCCGCGACCTTGCGCGCGTAGACCGCGTCGTCCGGCATGGCTTCCAGTCGCTGGTCCTCCGGCCGGAAGGTGATCGTGTACGCGTCGATCTCGTAGTTGGCCTGGTGCGCCAGGACGGTGATGATGCTGGAGTCCAGCCCGCCGGACAGGAAGCTGGACACCGGTACATCGGCTACCAGGTGGGCGGTGACGGACTCCTCGATCACCGGGCCCAGGTCGGCGGCAGGCCCAGCCGCCGCCTCGGCCGCCACATCGCTGACCCGCCAGTAGGACTGCACCGAGAACGCGCCGTCCGGGCGCAGCCGCGCCCACGAGCCGCCCGGAAGCTTGTGCACGCCGTCGATGGCGCAGCGCTGCTCGGGCAGCCAGTAATAGAGCATCGACGCCACAAGGGCGCCAGGCTCCATTCGCAACTCGGAGCCGACCGCGGCCACCAGCGCCTTGAGCTCCGAGGCGAATACGATGCCGTCGCCGCGGCGCAGGTAGTACAGCGGCTTGATGCCCAGTGGGTCGCGTGCCAGGACCAGCTCGCCGGTCCGGTCATCGAGCAGCGCAAACGCGAACATGCCGCGGAATCGCAGCAGCGCCTGCGGCCCCCAGTACCGCCACGCCTCAAGCACGACCTCGGTGTCGGATTCGGTGACGAACCGAACGCCACGGACTACCAGCTCGGCCCGCAGCGTCCGGTAGTTGTAGAGCTCGCCGTTATACACAAGCGTCAGGCCGTCCTTGGACAGCGGCTGGTCGGCTGCCGTGGACAAATCGATGATCGACAGGCGCCGGTGGCCAAGGTGCACCGTCACGCGGTCGTCCTCGTGCTTCCAGGAACCGGACGCGTCCGGCCCGCGGTGGGCGATCCGGTCGGTCATGATGTCGACGAGCTTCTGGCCGTCGGGCTGCTGGTAACACCCTGCGATACCGCACACGTCAGCCCCTCGCCCGAACCAGGGGCCTGGTCGCGGCGCCGACGAGCCGCTGGTAGACGCCCAGGTAGGCGCGCTCCTGGTGGCTCCAGGCAAGCTCGTGCTCAACCCGCTCACGCCCAAGCTTCCCCAGCTCGGCGCGCTTCGGCTCGTCGTCCATGAGCGCCACGATCGCCTCGGCGAACTCGTGCTCGTCGTTGGGGGTGGCGTAGACGCCCGCGTCGCCGCAGGAAACGCGCGTCTCCCGCAGGTCGAAGGCGACCACGGGAAGCTCGAAGGACATGTATTCCATCGACTTGTTCATCGTCGAGAGATCGTTCAGCGGGTTCTTGGGATCCGGCGACAGGCCGACGTCCGCGGTCGACAGGACGCGCGTGACCACCTCGTCGGGAACGCGCCCGGTGAACTCCACGTGGCCGGCCAGGCCAAGCTCGTCGCGCAGGGCCACCAGGCCGTCAAGGCAGTCACCCGAGCCCATCACGGTGAAGGCGATATCGTCGCGGCCGAGCTTGTTGATCACGATGTCGGCGGCCCGCACCACGACGTCGACCCCGTCCTGCGGTCCCATGACGCCGATGTAAGCGGCCAGGAATCTGTGGCCGCGGCGCAACTCGGGGAACTCCGGCCCGCGCTTCAGCCGCTCCGGGTCCGGCCCGGAGCGCACCACGGTGACATCGGCCGGCGACTTCCCGCCCCGGGTGATGGCGATCTGCCGGTAGGACTCGTTGGTGGCGATCACCTGGTCCGCCGTCCGGTGTGTCCAGCGTTCCATGGCAAGCAGCGCCCGGTGGGGGAGCCGCGGGCCCTGGGGGAAGCGGGATTCGAAAAGCTCAGGGCACAGGTCGTGATGGTCGAATACGAACCGGGTGCCGTCGAATGCGCGAAGGATCCGGGCGATCGGCCAGAAGATGTCGGGAGGGTTGCACGCCTGAAGCACGTCGAGCCGCCCGCGACGCCGCGCCTTGAGCGTGAGCCAGGCCGTGGCCGCCAGGGAGTACGCGTATTCCGCGACATAGCTGAGCTTGCCGCCGCCCGGCGCGTAACCCCGGTACTTGTAGATTTCCACACCGTCCAGCACCTGGTAGGCGGGGTCGCCGGGGTCCTTCGGGCACACGACGGCGACCTGATGGCCGGCCGAGGTGAGCGCCTGGCACTCGAGCCACACCCGCCGGTCGAAAGGCACCGGGAGGTTCTGGACGATGATCAGGACGCGGCTCACCGGCCGAGCCGCTCGTCACCAGGATGGATTGCTGCCACCTTCTATTCCCCCTCAACTCACTAGCCAGACGTGGTCATGCCTGTGTTCATACGGAGCCGCTATGAGCGGGGCAGAGCGACAACGTCGGCATGCATACGAACGCCGGGCAGGCGGCCTTGATACGGCAGAAGCAAGGCAAAAGTGAAATCTTGACAAAAAAGGTCGAGTTTAACATTAAGTGCTAATCCAATTACGGAATGTGATTGGGTCGCTGCACGAGCCGCTCGCCGGCCGCCTCGCTGGCCGCCGCCGTATCAGGCCTTGGCTGTGACAGCTCCTATGACCAACGTCATGCTGCGGCGTTGCGAGTAGGAGGGACCGGCCGATGAGACGGACCAGGTCCGCGCCGGCGGAACCCGGCAGGCCGGCCGGGGCGCCGCTGCTGTCCGCCGGAGCGCCGCTGCTGTCCGCCGCCGCCCGCCCCGGCGCCGCGGTGATCGTGGCGGCCTGCGCCGGAGTGACGGCGCTGCTTGGGGCTTGGCTCGGGCGCGGGACGCATACCGACCCGGTGGACGCAGCGGTCGACCCCAGGGTGCAGGCCAGCCTCGCTGGGCACCCGAAGCTGCTGGAGGTGCTCGCCTGGCTTGGTGACCTGCCCGCGGTAACCGGCATCACCGCGATACTCGTGGCTACCTGCCTGCTGCGGCGCCGGTACCGTGGGGCCGCGCTGCTCGCTCTGTCCGTCCCTGCGGCGGCCATTATCACCGAGCGGCTGCTCAAGCCCCTCGTCGGCCGGACGCTCCGTGGCTTCCTTAGCTTTCCCAGCGGGCACGCGACGGTCACGTTTGCCCTGGCCACTGCCACAGCAGTACTGCTCGCAGGCGCGCTGGGCGTATCACGGGCCGTGCGCCTGGCCGTCGCGGCGACCGCGTTCGCGGCAGCGGCCGCCGTCGCCGCCGCGATGATCGCGCTGAGGTTCCACTACTTCACCGACGCCGTCGCAGGAGCCGCCGTCGGCGCCGGCACGGTCCTCGCTGTCGCGCTGGCCCTTGATCTGGCCGTGCGGGCGTGGGGACGGCGCGCACGTGTCCTGGCAAACGAGGATTCATCGGTACATGATGTAAACCTCCCTAATCAGCTCGGCGTCTTTCCTGTGGGGCTGGGCGAACCTTGCTCAGTCGGGGGGAGGTGCCGGGCGTGTCCGGTCATGCCACTGTGCGCGTGGGCCCGAAGGCGTCGACGGCAGTAGCGAGACGGATGGCGGCGGATCCTGCCGCGTGGCGGCGCCGTTACGTGCACAGAGCTTTTGCCGTCGATGGTGCTTGTGCTCTCGCGGCGGGCCTCGCTGCGCTCATGATCCGATTCGACAATCCCGCATCCGTGCCGGTGCATGTGATCCTCACCGTGAGCCTGCCACTGCTCTGGTGGGTGTCGGTGGCGCTGGCACGCGGGTACGACGTGCGCTTCATCGGCCTGGGATCAGAGGAGTTCCGCCGGGTGCTGAACGCAGCGGCGAGCCTGACCGGGGCAGTCGCCATCGTTTCGTACGCGGCCAGGAGTGACATCGCCCGGGGCTACTTGGTGATCGCGCTCCCGTGCGCGACCGTGCTCGACCTCCTTGCCAGGTTCGTGCTGCGTAAACGGCTGCACCGGCAGCGGCGCGCCGGAGCGTTCATGCACAGGACGATCGCGGTGGGCTCCGCGGATGCCGTCGCCGACCTGATCGCCGAGTTGCGCCGGGAGACTTACCACGGACTGTCGGTCGTAGGGGCATGCCTGAGCGCGGCGACGCCCCCGGCAGGGGTTGCCGGAGTTCCGGTCTGTGGCGGGCTGGAGCGGATCCAGGCCGCCGTTTCGGACCTGGCCGCAGACACGGTGGCCGTGCTGGCCAGTCCCCAGCTGAACGGTGTCCGGCTCCGCAATCTCGCCTGGCAGCTGGAGAAGACGGGCACCGACCTATGTGTGGCCCCTGCCGTCATTGACGTGGCAGGTCCGCGGACGACCATCCGCCCGGTGGCCGGGCTGCCGCTGCTCCACGTGGATCACCCCGAGCTCGTGGGGGCGCGCCAGGTCATCAAGGGCACGTTTGACAAGGTGGTCGCGCTGACAGCGCTGATCATGCTGGCGCCGCTCATGGCGGGCATCGCGCTTGCCGTCAGGCTCTCCGACGGCGGGCCCGCGCTGTTCCGGCAGACCCGGGTGGGCAGAGATGAGCGGCTCTTCACCGTCTACAAGTTCCGCACGATGGTGAGCGATGCGGAGAAGCAGAAGAGCGCGCTGCTGGCCCAGAACGAGGGAAAGGGGCTGCTGTTCAAGATCCGGGACGACCCGAGGATCACGCCCATCGGCGCGTGGCTGCGCAGGTATTCGCTGGATGAACTGCCCCAGCTCTGGAACGTGCTGAAAGGGGACATGTCGCTGGTCGGCCCCAGGCCAGCGTTGTCTGCGGAGGCCGCCGAGTACGACTACTACGTGCGCCGCAGGCTGGCGGTCAAGCCGGGAGTGACAGGATTGTGGCAGGTCAGCGGCCGATCGGACCTGCCCTGGGAGGAAGCCGTACGGCTGGACGTGCGCTACGTAGAACAATGGTCGCTCGTGCTCGACCTACAGATCCTGTGGAAGACCTGGTCGGCCGTCATCCGCGGATCTGGCGCCTACTAAACGGCGGTAATGTGGCCAGGCGTTGGCAACCCCCAGCCGGCTAGGGAGCCTGCTTGATGACGTCCGATGACCACGTTCTTGCGGCCGAGCTTGCCGAACAAGCCGGAAAGCGGCTGCTCGACCTGCGCGCCGCCGGCGGCTCGCCGGACGAGCAGCGCAAGGCGGGCGACCGGCTTTCCCACGAGTTCCTCGCCGCCGAACTGGCCGCGCGGCGCCCCGATGACGCCGTGCTGTCCGAAGAGGGCAGGGACAACCCGGTGCGGCTGTCCGCCGAGCGGGTCTGGATCGTGGATCCGCTCGACGGCACCCGGGAGTTCGGCGAAGCCGGGCGCACCGACTGGGCGGTCCACGTGGCCCTCTGGGAGCGCGGGGCGCTGACCGCGGGCGCCGTGGCGCTGCCCGCTCAGGGCCAGGTCCTCAGCACCGTCGCGCCGCCGGCGGTGCCAGAACCGGCCCCGGGCCAGGGGCTTCGGATCGTGGTGAGCCGCACCAGGCCGGCCGCGTTCCTGGAGCGGCTCGCCGAGCTCACTAACGCGACGCTGCTGCCGTGGGGCTCCGCGGGCGCGAAGGCGGCCGCGGTGATGCAAGGCCAGGCCGACGCCTACGTGCACGCCGGTGGCCAGTACGAATGGGACTCCGCCGCCCCGGTCGCCGTCGCGGTGGCGGCGGGGCTGCATGCCTCCCGGATCGACGGCTCGGCGCTGGTGTATAACCAGCCAGATCCGGTGCTCCCGGATATCCTGATCTGTCTAACGGTGCTCGCCAGGCCGTTGCTTGATGCCATCGCCGAAGCCGGGGCGTTCCGCCCCGCGTGAGCCTGGCAGGCTGTGCCCATATCGACACCCGGAGACCACTTGATGGCCCCTCTGCGCAACGACTACTCGCTGTCCCAGCTCGACTCGCTCGAGGCCGAGTCGCTCCACATAATCCGTGAGGTCGCGGCCGAGTTCGAGCGCCCGGTGCTGCTGTTCTCCGGCGGCAAGGACTCGATCGTCATGCTGGCCCTGGCGGAACGGGCGTTCTGGCCCGCGAGGATCCCGTTCCCCGTCATGCACGTGGACACCGGCCACAACTTCCCCGAGGTCATCGACTTCCGGGACCGCCGGGTCGCGGAGGCCGGGGTCAAGCTCGTCGTGGCCTCCGTCCAGGAGTCCATCGACGCGGGCCGGGTGGTCGAGGAGAGCGGGCGGTGGGCCAGCCGGAACCGGTTGCAGACCACCACGCTGCTCGACGGGATCGCGGAGCACCAGTTCGACGCCGTGTTCGGCGGCGCGCGCCGGGACGAGGAAAAGGCCCGCGCCAAGGAGCGGGTGTTCTCGTTCCGCGACGAGTTCGGCCAGTGGGATCCCAAGAACCAGCGTCCCGAGCTGTGGGGCATCTACAACACCCGGATCCACCGGGGCGAGCACATCCGGGTGTTCCCGCTGTCCAACTGGACCGAGCTGGACATCTGGGAGTACATCGCCCAGGAGAACCTGGAGATCCCGTCGATCTACTTCGCGCACACGCGGCGCGTGTTCGAGCGGGAGGGGATCCTGCTCGCGGACAGCCCGCACACCTGGCGCGCGGACGACGAGCCGGTGTTCGACGCGAGGGTCCGGTACCGCACCGTGGGCGACATGAGCTGCACCGGGGCGGTGGAGTCCACCGCCGTCACCATTCCCGAGGTGATCGACGAGATCGCGGCCACCCGGATCACCGAGCGCGGCCAGACCCGTGCCGATGACCGCACCAGCGAAGCCGCGATGGAAGACCGCAAGCGTGAGGGGTACTTCTGATGCCGAACGAGGGCGCTGAGCGCACCGGGACCAACTGGTCGGCGGAGCGGCATTCCGACATCCTGCGGTTCGCGACCGCGGGCTCGGTCGACGATGGCAAGAGCACGCTCATCGGGCGGCTGCTCTACGACTCCAAGGCCATCTTCGAGGACCAGCTCGCGGCCGTGGAACGGACCAGCCGGGCCCGCGGCGAGGAGTACACCAACCTGGCCCTGCTCACCGACGGGCTGCGGGCCGAGCGGGAGCAGGGCATCACGATCGACGTGGCCTACCGCTACTTCGCGACCCCCCGGCGGAAGTTCATCATCGCCGACACCCCAGGCCACATCCAGTACACGCGCAACATGGTGACCGGTGCCTCCACCGCCGACCTCGCCGTCGTCCTGGTGGACGCGCGTAACGGGCTGACCGAGCAGAGCCGGCGGCACGCGTTCCTCGCCACGCTGCTCCGGGTGCCGCACCTGGTGCTCGCGGTCAACAAGATGGACCTCGTCGGCTACGACCTGGACGTGTTCGAGCGCATCACCGAGGAGTTCTCCTCGTTCGCGGCGAAGCTTGAGGTCACCGACCTGACGTTCGTGCCGGTCTCGGCGCTGCACGGGGACAACGTGGTCCAGCGTTCGGCCAACATGCCGTGGTACGACGGCCCGTCGCTGCTGCACCATCTCGAGCACGTGCACATCGCGTCCGACCGGAACCTGATCGACGTGCGGTTCCCGGTGCAGTACGTCATCCGCCCGCATCAGGCGACCGATCCCGAACTGCACGACTACCGGGGTTACGCGGGGCAGGTGGCCGGTGGGGTGATCAAGCCGGGCGACGAGGTCATGCACCTGCCGTCCGGCTTCACGACCACGGTCAAGCGCATCGACACCGCGCACGGCCCGGTCCCCGAGGCATTCCCGCCGATGTCGGTGACGCTGGTGCTCGGCGACGACATCGACATCTCCCGCGGAGACATGATCTGCCGGCCGCACAACCAGCCCGCGGTCACCCAGGACGTGGACGCGATGGTCTGCTGGATGTCGGAGAGCAAGAAGCTCACCGCCCGCGACCGGCTGATCGTCAAGCACACCACCCGGACCGCCAAGGCGATCGTGCGTGACCTGCACTACCGGCTGGATGTGAACACGCTGCACCGGCACGAGGGCGTGACCGAGCTGGCCCTCAACGAGATCGGCAGGATCACCCTGCGCCTGACCCACCCGCTGTTCTGCGATCCCTACACCCGCAACCGCCAGACCGGCGGCTTCATCCTCATCGACGAGGCAACGGGAGCAACGGTCGCCGCAGGCATGATCACGGAAGCGGGGTAAGACCGGCCACGGACCGGGCCAGGCTGGCCCGTACGGGGCTGGCGTTCGGCGCCAGGTATCTCCCGAATACGGTGAACGTATGACGCGCGCCGACTTGGACAAGCGCCCACGGGACGTTGCCGCCATGTTCGACCAGGTTGCCGAGCGGTACGACCTGCTCAACGACGTGCTGTCGTTCGGGCAGGACCGGTGGTGGCGGCGGTTCGTCGCGGCGACGGTAGCGGCCAGGCCGGGAGAACGCGTTCTTGATCTGGCGGCAGGCACGGGCACGTCCTCCCGGGCGTTCACCGCGACGGGAGCGTATTGCATCGCTTGTGATTTTTCATTCGGCATGTTGCGGGTGGGCGCCCGCAGGGCCGCCACCGAGCCCAGGCCCGCGGCCGGCCCGCTGCGTTTCGTGGCCGGCGACGCGCTGGCGCTGCCGTTCGCGGACGCGTCCTTCGACGCGGTCACGATCTCCTTCGGCCTGCGCAACGTCGCCGACCCCGATGCCGCCCTCGGCGAGATGCTCCGCGTCACCAAGCCCGGTGGCCGGCTGGTGATCTGCGAGTTCGGTCACTTGCAGCCCCCAGCGGTTGATGCCTTCTACGAGCGTTACCTGGCCGCCGCGCTGCCGGCCGTGGCCAAGCGGCTTTCCCCGGCCGGCGACGCCTACGAGTACCTGGCCGAGTCCATCAAGGACTGGCCCCGGCAGGCGGAACTGGCCGAGCGGCTGCGGGACGCGGGCTGGACGGCGATACGCTGGCGGAACCTGACGCTCGGCGTGGTGGCCGTGCACACGGCCCGCCGTTCGAGGGGCGGGATCCCGCCGCCGGAGGCAACGGTCTAGACTCCTTCGAGAGAGAACTTGTGAACAGCTTCACAAGACAGTCGGGACAAGTTCGCATGCACCAGCACATGCCCCCCGCCGATTCGGCTGACGTCATCGTGGTAGGCGCCGGGCCGGCCGGCTCATCAGCGGCATTTCATCTGGCCCAGGCCGGTCTCGACGTGCTGCTGCTGGAAAAAAGCGTGTTCCCGCGGGAAAAGGTCTGCGGGGACGGGCTGACGCCGCGGGCCGTGAAACAGCTCGTGAACATGGGCATTCCGCTGGGCGCCGAGGACGGCTGGTTCCCGAACAAGGGCCTGCGGATCATCGGCGGCGGGGTCCGCCTCGAGCTTGACTGGCCCGATCTGGCCAGCTACCCGGGATACGGCCTGGTGCGTACCCGCCTGGGATTCGACGAGACCCTGGCCCGTGCCGCCCAGAAGGCCGGCGCCCGGCTCACCGAAGGGGTCACGGTTACCGGCCCGGTGCTGGACGACGCGGGCCGGATCACCGGGGTGACCGCGCGCGCCGCCGCGGCCGGGGAGGCCGAGCGCGGCTACCAGGCGCGGGTGGTCATCGCGGCCGACGGCAACTCCTCCCGGCTCTCCCTCGCCATGGGCCTGGCCAAGCGGGACGACAGGCCGCTGGGGGTGGCGGTGCGCACCTACTACACCAGCCCCAGGCACCGTGACGACTACCTGGAGTCGTGGCTCGAGCTGTGGGACGGAGACCGGCTGCTGCCCGGTTACGGGTGGATCTTCGGCATGGGGGACGGGACAAGCAACATCGGCCTCGGCCTGCTGAACACCAGCGCGGCGTTCCAGCACACCGACTACCGGGGCCTGCTCAAGCGGTGGCTGGCCGGGATGCCGCCCGGGTGGGGGTTCACCGAGGAGAACCGGACCGAGCCGGTGCGCGGCGCCGCGCTGCCGATGGGTTTCAACCGCACTCCGCACTACACGCGGGGGCTGTTGCTGGCCGGGGACGCGGGCGGGATGGTCAACCCCTTCAACGGCGAGGGCATCGCCTACGCGATGGAATCCGGCGAGATCGCCGCGCAGGTTATCGTCCAGGCGCTGGCCCGGCCCACCGAGGCCGCCGCCGAACCGGTCCTGCTCGGATACCCCCAGGCGCTGAGGGATGCCTACGGGGGCTACTACACTCTCGGGCGCAAGTTCGTCGGGGCGATCGGCCATCCGTGGGTGATGAAGTTCGCGACGCGGCACGGAATGCCCAGGCCGGCGTTGATGCGCATCGTGCTGAAACTCCTGGCGAACCTGACCGACCCGCGCGGCGGTGACGCGACCGACCGCGTGATCAACGCGCTGTCCAGGCTCACCCCCGCGGCTTGAACGGGCGCACTACCACGAATATGACGGGAAGGAGAGGCATCCGGTGCTGACCTTGTACGTGCCGATCCTGATACTGGCCGGGCTGGCCGCGGTGTTCGCGGTCTTCTCGCTCGCCGTTGGCGCGCTGTCGGGCCCGAAACGGTGGAACCGGGCGAAGCTGCAAGCCTACGAGAGCGGAATCGAGCCCACCCCGCAGCCGCGGGGGGGTGGCCGGTTCCCGGTGAAGTACTACGTGACGGCGATGCTGTTCATCCTCTTCGACATCGAGATCATCTTCCTGTACCCGTGGGCGGTCGCCTTCACCAGCCTCGCGGTGTTCGGGCTGGTCGAGATGGTGCTGTTTATCGCCACGCTGCTGGTCGCGTACGCATACGTATGGCGGCGCGGCGGCCTGAACTGGGATTAGCCAATGGGTGTAGAAGAGAAGCTGCCAAGCGGAATCCTGCTCACGACGGTCGAGAAGGTCGCGGGGTACGCCCGCAAGAGTTCGGTGTGGCCCGCCACGTTCGGCTTGGCCTGCTGCGCCATGGAACTCATCTCGACCGGCGGCCCGCGGCACGACCTGGCCAGGTTCGGCATGGAGCGGGCTTCCAACACGCCGCGCCAGGCCGACCTGATGATCGTGGCGGGCCGGGTGAGCCAGAAGAT
This sequence comes from uncultured Actinomycetes bacterium, assembly GCA_963703605.1. Classification (GTDB taxonomy): domain Bacteria; phylum Actinomycetota; class Actinomycetes; order Streptosporangiales; family Streptosporangiaceae; genus DASXKD01. The sequence goes on along the minus strand of CAVPFC010000012.1, from coordinate 55,520 downwards.
GGCGCCCGTGCTCCGCCAGATCTACGACCAGATGCCGGCCCCCAAGTGGGTGATCTCCATGGGCGTCTGCGCGTCCACCGGAGGCATGTTCAACAACTACGCCATCGTGCAGGGCGTGGACCACATCGTCCCGGTGGACATCTACCTGCCGGGCTGCCCGCCCCGCCCGGAGATGCTGCTGGACGCGATCGTCAAGCTGCACGACAAGATCCAGAACACGAAGCTGGGCGCGAACCGCGAGGCGGAGATCGAGGAACTGGAGCAGGCAAGGCTTCGCCGGCTGCCGCTCATCCCGGCCGCGCGGGCCACCGCGGCCGGCGAGGGCCCCTCGATGCTGGGCCAGCGGGCCGCCGGCCCGTCGGCAAGCCAGCTTCTCGGCCTCGCCGAGACCGAGCCGGAGCGGGCCCGGCCGCAGCAAGGAGAACATGGTGACCACTGACCAGGGCGGCGGGCCGGCCGAGCAGGCGGCGCCCGCCGTTCCGGATGAGCCGGATCCGGCGGCGGAGGCCGGCGCACGGCAGCTTGCCCTGCCGGTCGAGCGGACCGGCATGTTCGGCGTGCAAGACACCCCGGACACGTCGGGCTACGGCGGGCTGCGGGTCCGGCGCCCGGCCGAGCCGTCCACCCCGCGCCCGTACGGCTCGTACTTCGACGAGATCGCCGACCGGCTCTCCGACCGCCTGGCGGCGCAGGACTCGGACTTCTTCGAGGCGGTGGAGCGGGTCGTCGTGGAGCGCGGCGAGCTGACGCTGCACGTCCCGCGCGAGCACCTGGTGGCGGTGGCCAAGGTGCTGCGCGACGAGCCCTCGCTCGCCTTCGAGATGTGCCTGGGGGTCAGCGGGGTGCACTATCCCTGGGAAACCGGCAGGGAGCTGCACGCGGTCTACCCGCTGCTGTCCATCACCCACAACCGGCGGCTGCGGCTGGAGGTCAGCGCGCCCGACGCGGACCCCCACATTCCCTCGCTGGTGGGCGTCTACCCGACCTGCAACTGGCACGAGCGTGAGACCTGGGACTTCTTCGGCCTCGTCTTCGACGGCCATCCCGCGCTCACCCGGATCGAGATGCCCGACGACTGGAAGGGCCACCCCCAGCGCAAGGACTACCCGCTGGGCGGGATCCCGGTCGAATACCGCGGCGCCACGGTGCCGCCTCCCGATGAAAGAAGGTCGTACTCGTGACCGCGGAGACGGAGGGCCGTGTCTACAACGTTGGCGGCGAGGACTGGGACGAGGTCGTCGCCGCGGTTGGTGGCACCGACCCGGAGGACGAGGAGCGGCTCGTCGTCAACATGGGTCCCCAGCATCCGTCGACCCACGGGGTGCTGCGGCTGATCCTGACCCTGAACGGGGAAACCGTGACCGAACTGCGCGCGGTCATCGGCTACCTGCACACCGGCATCGAGAAGAACATGGAGTTCCGTACCTGGACGCAGGGCGTGACGTTCTGCACCCGGATGGACTACCTGTCGCCCATCTTCAACGAGACCGCGTACTGCCTGGCGGTGGAGCGGCTGCTCGGCATCGAGCACGAGGTCCCGCCGCGGGCCACCGTGCTGCGGGTGCTGATGATGGAGCTCAACCGGATCTCCTCGCACATGATGGCGATCGGCACATTCGGCCTCGAGCTGGGCGCGAGCACGGTCCTGCTGTACGGGCTCCGGGAGCGCGAGAAGGTCCTCGACCTGTTCGAGCTCATCTCCGGCCTGCGGATGAACCACGCCTACGTCCGCCCCGGCGGCGTGTCCCAGGACCTGCCCCGGGGCGCGCTCGAGGCGCTGCGCGAATTCCTGGACGTGATGCCGGCGCTGATCGGGGAGATCCGCGCGCTGCTGGACGCCAACCCGGTCTACCTGGCCCGGACCAGGAACGTCGCCTACCTCGACCTGCCCGGCTGCATGACGCTCGGCGTCACCGGCCCGGTGCTGCGGGCCGCCGGGCTGCCGTGGGACCTGCGTAAGAGCCAGCCTTACTGCGGCTACGAGACCTACGAGTTCGACGTGCCGACGCAGACCGGCTGCGATGTCTACGGCCGTTACCTGGTCCGGATGGACGAGATGGAGCAGTCCCTCAAGATCATCTCCCAGTGCGTGGACCGGCTGGCGGCCAAGCGCCCGCCCGACGACCGGATCATGATCGCCGATCCCAAGATCGGCTGGCCCGCCCAGCTCGCGGTCGGCCCGGACGGCCTGGGGAACTCTCCCGACCACATCGCGCACATCATGGGCCAGTCCATGGAAGCGCTCATCCATCATTTCAAGCTGGTTACCGAGGGATTCCGGGTTCCTGTCGGTCAGGTGTACGCGCCGGTCGAATCGCCCCGCGGCGAGCTAGGCTGCCATGCGGTCAGCGACGGTGGCACCAGGCCATTCCGGGCGCATTTCCGGGATCCCTCGTTCACCAACCTTCAGTCGCTCGCCGCGATGACCGAAGGTGGCATGGTCGCCGACGTAATCGCGGCCGTGGCAAGCATTGACCCGGTAATGGGAGGGGTGGACAGGTGAGACGGTCCCTCTTCTCGCCGTTGCTGGCTGGCCGCCGTTCCCGCATCGACGCTCCGCTACTAATGGGAGGGGTGGACAGGTAAAAATGCCCTTCAGCGAGGAGGTGCGTGCCCGGCTGGACCCGGACGCCGGTGAGATCATCGGCCGGTACCCGCGTTCCCGGTCGGCCCTGCTGCCGTTGCTGCACCTGGTGCAGGCGGAGGAGGGCTACCTGTCCGACGACGGGATCGCCTACTGCGCCGGCCAGCTCGGCCTGACCGAGACCGAGGTCACCGCCGTGGCGTCGTTCTACACCATGTACAAGCGCCACCCGGTTGGCGAGTACCACGTCGGCGTCTGCACCAACACGCTGTGCGCGATCATGGGCGGCGACCAGATCCTGGCGGACCTGCGCGAGCATCTCGGGGTTGGCGAGGACGAGCCCACCCCGGACGGCAAGGTCAGCCTGGAGCACGTCGAGTGCAACGCCGGCTGCGACTACGCGCCCGTCGTGATGGTGAACTGGGAGTTCTTCGACAACATAAATCCCACGTCGGCCCGGGAACTGGTCGACGGCCTGCGGGCCGGCCGGGACATCGCGCCCAGCCGCGGCGCCCCACGGCTGGTCACCTGGAAGCAGGCCGGGCGGATCCTGGCCGGGTTCCCCGACGACCAGGCGACCGGTGGGCATACCGCTGGGGGCCCGACGCTGGCCGGGCTGCGGATAGCCAAGGAGCACGGCTGGACGCCCGACGCTCCCGCGGCCGGCGCGCCTGCCGGGGACCGCTCGCAGGATGGGAGCAGGTCTTGACCTCGGTACTGACCCCGGAGCTCACCGCGCACTGGGATGAGCCTGGCTCGTTCACGCTGGCCGGCTACAAGCGCGTCGGCGGGTACCAGGCGCTGCCCAAGGCGCTGCGCAGCTCACCGGACGAGATCATCCAGATGGTGAAGGACTCGGGACTGCGCGGACGCGGCGGCGCGGGCTTCCCCACGGGCATGAAGTGGGGCTTCATTCCCCAGGGCGACAACAAGCCGCACTATCTCGTCGTCAACGCCGACGAATCCGAGCCGGGTACCTGCAAGGACGTCCCGCTCATGCTGGCCACCCCGCACACGCTGATCGAGGGCGCGATCATCGCCGCCTACGCCATCAGGGCGAAACGGGCCTTCATCTACGTGCGCGGCGAGGTGCTGCACGCCGTCCGCAGGCTGCACCACGCGGTCGCCGAGGCCTACGCGGCCGGGTACCTGGGTGAGAACATCCTCGGCTCGGGCTTCAGCCTGGACATCACCGTCCATGCGGGCGCCGGCGCCTACGAGTGCGGCGAGGAGACCGCCATGCTCGACTCGCTCGAGGGCCGCCGGGGCCAGCCGCGGCTCAAGCCGCCGTTCCCGGCCACCGCCGGGCTCTACGCCTGCCCCACCGTGGTCAACAACGTCGAGTCGATCGCCAGCGTCCCGTTCATCGTGGGCCGCGGCGCCAGCGCGTTCAACGTCATGGGCACCGAACGGTCCAAGGGGTTCGGCATTTTCTCGCTGACGGGTCATGTGACCACGCCGGGCCAGTACGAGGCGCCGCTCGGTACGACGCTGCGGGAACTGCTCGACCTCTCCGGGGGCGTCCGGGCCGGCCACAGCCTGAAGTTCTGGACCCCCGGCGGCTCGTCCACGCCGATCTTCACCGACGAGCACCTGGACGTCCCGCTGGACTTCGAGGGAGTCGGCAAGGCGGGGTCGATGCTCGGCACCCGGGCCTTGCAGATCTTCGACGAGACCACCTGCGTGCTGCGCGCCACGCTCCGCTGGACCGAGTTCTACCAGGACGAGTCCTGCGGCAAGTGCACCCCGTGCCGGGAGGGCACCTACTGGATGGTGCGCATCCTCGACCGGCTGGAGCACGGCGAGGGAATCGATGGCGACCTGGACAAGCTGCTCGACATCTGCGACAACATCCTGGGCCGCGCCTTCTGCGCGTTCGGCGACGGTGCGGTCAGCCCGGTGGTGTCGTCCATCAAGTACTTCCGCGACGAGTTCATCGAGCACGCCAAGCGGGGCGGCTGCCCGTTCGATCCCGCCGCCGCCACGCTCTGGGCCGACGGAGGCCGATAACCGATGACCACAACGGCCAATGACGCGGGCGCGCTGGCGCCCGTCGTCGAGGGCGTGACCGTTACCATCGACGGCTTCGAGATCACCGTCCCCAAGGGAATACTGGTGATCCGCGCCGCCGAACTGCTGGGCATCCAGATCCCCCGGTTCTGCGATCACCCGCTGCTGGACCCGGTGGGCGCGTGCCGGCAGTGTCTTGTCGAGGTGGAGGGGCAGGCCAAGCCGCTCGCGTCGTGCACCACCACCTGCACCGACGGGATGAAGGTGCGCACCCAGCTCTCTTCCCCGGTGGCCGAAAAGGCCCAGCGCGGGGTGATGGAGATGCTGCTCATCAACCACCCGCTCGACTGTCCCATGTGCGACAAGGGCGGCGAGTGCCCGCTGCAAAACCAGGCCATGTCCACCGGCGCGGGCGAGACCCGGTTCACCGAGGCCAAGCGCACCTTCGCCAAGCCGATAGCGCTGTCCAGCGAGGTGCTGCTCGACCGCGAGCGCTGTGTCTCGTGCGCGCGCTGCACCAGGTTCGCCGAGCAGATCGCCGGCGACCCGCTCATCGAACTGCTGGAACGCGGCCCCGAGCAGCAGGTGGGGACCGCGGACGGGGTGCCGTTCGACTCCTACTTCTCCGGCAATACCGTGCAGATCTGCCCCGTCGGCGCGCTCACCAGCGCCGCCTACCGGTTCCGGAGCCGGCCCTTCGACCTGGTGTCCACGCCCAGCGTCTGCGAGCACTGCGCGTCCGGTTGCCGCCAGCGGACCGACCACCGGCGCGGCGTGGTCTCCCGGCGGCTGGCCGGCGACGACCCGCAGGTGAACGAGGAGTGGAACTGCGACAAGGGCCGCTGGGCGTTCACCTACGCCACCCAGCCGGACCGCCTGGTCACGCCCCTGGTACGCGAGGACGGGGTGCTGCGGCCCGCGTCCTGGCCGGAGGCCATCGGGGCCGCCGCGGCCGGCCTGGCCGCCGCCCGCGGCCGGGCGGGCGTGCTGACCGGGGGCAGGCTCACCCTCGAGGACGCCTACGCCTACGCCAAGTTCGCCAGGGTGGCGCTGGCCAGCAACGACATAGATTCGCGGGCGCGCCCGCACTCGGCCGAGGAGGCGCAGTTCCTCGCCGCCCGGGTGGCCGGCCGCGGGGTGGAGATCAACTACGCCGACCTGGAACGGGCACCGGCCGTGCTGCTCGCGGGGCTGGAGCCCGAGGAGGAGTCGCCGATCATCTTCCTCCGGCTGCGCAAGGGCGCCCGGGCCGGCAAGGTCAAGGTGTACTCGATGGCCGCGCTGGCCACCCACGGGCTGGCCAAGCTCTCCGGGACGCTGCTGCCGGCCGTGCCCGGCACCGAGACCGAGGTGCTCACCCGGCTGGCCGCGACCGCCGGGCTCGACCCCGCCGAGGAGGCTGCCGCGCGGGCGCTGACCGCCGAGGGCGCGGTCATCCTGGCGGGCGAACGGCTCGCCGAGACGCCAGGGGCGTTCTCCGCGCTATCCCGGCTGGCCACCGCGACCGGGGCGGCGCTGGCCTGGGTGCCCCGGCGGGCCGGCGAGCGGGGCGCGGTCGACGCCGGCGCGCTGCCGTTGCTGCTCCCCGGCGGGCGGCCGGTGTCCGACGCGCAGGCGCGGGCCGAGGTCGCGCGGGCCTGGGGGGTCGCCGAGCTGCCGGACGGGCCCGGCCGGGACACCGGCGAGATGCTTGCCGCCGCCGCGGCCGGTGAGCTGGACGCCCTGGTCGTGGCCGGCGTGGACCCGGCCGACCTGCCGGACGGCCAGTTCGCGCTCACCGCACTGGCGGCCACGCCCTTTGTGGTGAGCCTGGAACTGCGGCCCAGCGCCGTCACCGACCGGGCCGACGTGGTGCTCCCGGTGTCGGCCGTGCCGGAGAAGGCGGGCACGTTCGTGAACTGGGAAGGCAGGCCCGGGTCCTTCGAGGCCGCCCTGGAGGCGGCCGGCCTGGAGCCGGACCTGCTGGTGCTGGGCCGGATCGCCGATGAGATGGACGTCCATCTCGGCCTGCCCGATGCCGCCGCGGCCCGCCGGGAGCTTGGCGCGCTGGGCGCCTGGCAGGGTACCCGGATGCGCGCGCCGTCCTTCCCGTCCCTGGCCAGCCTCGTGCCCGGTCCCGGCCAGGCCGTCCTGGCCACCTGGCACCAGCTCATCGACACCGGCCGGATGCTGGACGGCGAGCCGTTCCTCGCCGGAACGGCCCGGCCGGCGGAGGCCCTGATGTCGGCGGCCACCGCGGCGGAGGCCGGCATCGCCGGCGGCGATAGGGTCACGGTGACCACCGCACAGGGGGCCATCACCATCGGCGTGCGCGAGCACGACATGCCCGACCGGGTGATCTGGCTGCCCACACACGCGCTCGGCTGCGAGGTCCGGCGCGAACTCGGTGCCTGGAACGGCACCCTGGTGACTCTGAGGAGCCCGCAATGATCAGCTTGGCCGCCGCCGCGGGCCTGGCTGCGCACGGCACCGCCACCTCCCCGGGCGACCGCCCGGTGACCGTGGCCAGCTTCTACGGCCAGCCCATCTGGATGGTCCTGCTCAAGGTGCTGGTCATCTTCGTGTTCCTGGTGGTCATGACGCTGTTCGCCATCTGGGCGGAGCGCCGGGTCATCGGCCGGATGCAGCAGCGCCCCGGCCCGAACCGGGCCGGCCCGTTCGGCCTGCTCCAGTCGCTCATGGACGGGGTCAAGCTGGGGCTCAAGGAGGACATCGTCCCCCGGCACGTGGACAAGCTGCTGTTCTGGATCGCCCCCGCGATCTCGGTCATCCCCGCGTTCGTCAGCTTCGCGATCATCCCGTTCGGCCCCGAGGTCTCGATCTTCCACCACTACACCCCGCTCCAGCTCACCGATCTCCCGGTCGCGGTGCTGCTCGTGCTCTCGATGAGCTCGATAGCCGTGTACGGGATCGTCCTGGCGGGCTGGTCCTCGGCGTCGCCGTATTCGCTGCTCGGCGGGCTGCGCTCGTCGGCCCAGGTGGTCAGCTACGAGATCGCGATGGGCCTGTCCTTCGTCGCGGTGTTCCTGTACGCGGGCTCGCTGTCCACCAGCGCCATCGTGAACGCTCAGGCGCACGGCGGTGAGTTCCACCTGTTCGGGGTCATCCTGCACTACCCGTCGTGGTTCGCGGTGCTGCTGTTCCCCTCGTTCCTCATCTACCTGGTCACGATGGTCGGCGAGACCAACCGGCTGCCGTTCGACCTTCCCGAGGGCGAGGGCGAGCTGGTCGGCGGCTACCACACCGAGTACGCCTCGCTCAAGTTCGCGCTGTTCTACCTGGCCGAGTACATCAACATGACCACGGTCGCCGCGCTGGCCAGCACGCTGTTCCTCGGCGGCTGGCGCGCCCCGTGGCCGCTGTCGGTGTGGTCGGGCGCGAACACCGGCTGGTGGCCGCTGCTGTGGTTCCTGGCCAAGGTGCTCATCCTGCTGTTCTGCTTTGTGTGGCTGCGCGGCACCCTGCCGCGGATCCGGTACGACCAGCTCATGGCGTTCGGGTGGAAGGTGCTCATTCCCGTGTCGCTCGCCTGGATCATGATGATTGCGACGATCCGGGTGTGGCGCCAGCAGCACCACCACAGCGTCGCGGTCTACATCGTGGGCGGCGCCATCGTCGTCGCGCTGATCCTGCTGGCCTGGGCCGGGGACGTGGCCGCGGAACGGCGGCGGGCCGCCGCCGCGCCGGAGCCCGGTACGGCGGCGGAGCCCGGTGCGGGACCCGCCGGCGGCCCGGCGTTCCCCGTCCCCCCGCTGGACCTGCCGCACTATCACGGCATCGGGGTGCCGGCCAGTCCCGCGAGCGCACCGCCGGCCGCGGTTGGCGCTGCCCCGTCCGATCCGAGCGCGGTGACGCGGGCCACCGTCAAGGAGGTTACCGGTGCCTGAGTTCCTGAATCCCGTGAAGGGGTTCGGCGTCACCTTCCGGCAGATGTTCCGGAAGGTGGACACCGTCCAGTACCCCGAGGAGAAGAACCCCACCGCGCCGCGGTTCCACGGTCGTCACCAGCTCAACCGCTGGCCGGACGGGCTGGAGAAGTGCATCGGCTGCGAGCTGTGCGCCTGGGCCTGCCCGGCCGACGCGATCTACGTCGAGGGCGAGGACAACTCCGCGGACGGCCGGTTCTCCCCGGGAGAGCGTTACGGTGCCGTCTACCAGATCAACTACCTGCGCTGCATACTCTGCGGGCTGTGCGTGGAGGCGTGCCCGACCCGCGCGCTGACCATGACCAACGAGTACGAGATCGCGGACGACAACCGGGAGAGCCTGATCTGGACCAAGGAGCAGTTGCTGGCCCCGCTCGAGGAGGGCATGGAGGCGCCGCCGCACCCGATGCGGCTGGGTGACTCTGAGCGGGACTACTACAACCTCGGCTCGGCCGGGGTGGTGGCGGATCCCAAAGGCCGGCAGGCGGAGGAAGCGGGTGCCGCCCAGGCGCCGGACATGGACTGGCGGCCCGACGCGGAGGTCCCCGGGGGCTGGATCGAGGCAGCCGAGGACGGAGCGGACCAGTGACCGCCGGGCACCTGCTGGCCGCGGGCCAGGGCAGCTCGACCGGCGCGTCGGTCACGTTCTGGATACTGGCGGTGATCTCGGTGGCGGCCGGCCTTGGCATGATCATGGCCAGGAAAGCCGTCTACTGCGCCGTGCTGCTCGCCGTCGTGATGCTCTCGCTCGCCATGCTGTACGCGGTGGCGGGCGCGCCGTTCCTCGCGTTCGTGCAGATCATCGTCTACACCGGCGCGGTGCTGATGCTGTTCCTGTTCGTGCTCATGATCGTGGGCGTGAGCGCCGCCGACTCGCTCAAGGAGAACATCCCCGGGCAGCGGCTCGGCGCGGGCATCGCCGGGATCGCCCTGCTGGTGCTGCTGGCCCTCATCATCGGGCACGCCGCGATCGGGCCCGCCGCGCCCAGCGGGGCCAGGTACGGAACCGCCAACGTGCAGGGGCTCGCCCAGCTGATCTTCACCAGGTACGTGTTCCCGTTCGAGGCCACCGCCGCCCTGCTGATCACCGCCGCGCTCGGCGCGATGGTGCTCGCCCACCGGGAACGCCTCGCGCCCAGGCCAACCCAGCGCGACCTGTCCCGGGAGCGGGTCGTCGGGAACCACCCGGCCCCGCTGCCCGGCCCCGGCGTCTACGCCCGGCACAACGCGGTGGACTTCCCGGCGCTGCTTCCCGACGGCACACCGTCCCAGCTCTCGGTGAACCCGGTCATCGCGCGGGCCGGCCGCGGCCCCCTCGGACACGAGCTGCCCGGGCCGGAACTGCCGCCGGGCAACGGCGCGGCGCTGGAGGGCGCCGGGCCGGAGGGCGAGGGCGCTGGGCCGGAGGGCGCAGCCGCCGAGCACGAGGAGGCGCGGCCATGAGCCCGGGACACTACGTGGCGCTTGCCGTGATCCTGTTCGTGATCGGCGCGGTGGGCGTGCTGGTCCGCCGCAACGCCCTGGTCATCTTCATGTGCGTGGAGCTCATGCTGAACGCGGTCAACCTGGCCTTCGTCGGCTTCGCGAGGCTGCACGGCAACCTGGATGGCCAGGTCATCGCGTTCTTCGTGATGGTGGTCGCCGCCGCCGAGGTCGTGGTCGGGCTGGCGATTCTTATGACGATCTTCCGTACCCGCAGGTCCGCGTCGGTCGATGACGCGAACCTGCTGAAGTATTAGGAAGGCAGGGTAGTGACAGGCTCTCTTGCGGCTGCCGCCGTGCGTGCGGCCACGGCACCGCCGATAGCCCCCCTGGCCGCGACCGGGGTGCAGCGCGCCGCGTGGCTGCTGCTCGCGTTCCCGCTGTTTGGCGCCGCCGTGCTGCTGCTCGGCGGCCGCCGGACCAACCGGTGGGGGCACTGGCTCGGCGTCCTGATGCCGGTGGCCGCGTTCGGCTACGCGGTGGCCGCCTTCGTCGCGATGCTCGGCTACCCGGCCGACCAGCGCAGCAGGCAGCTCACGTTGTTCACCTGGATTCACGTGGCGCGCTTCAACGTGCCGGTGGGCCTGCAACTCGACCAGCTGTCGATCTGCTTCGTGCTGCTGATCACCGGGGTCGGGTCGCTGATCCACATCTTCGCGGTCGGCTACATGTCGCACGACCCGGAACGGCGCCGCTTCTTCGGGTACATGAACCTGTTCGTGGCCTCGATGCTGCTGCTGGTGCTGGCCGACAACTACCTGCTGCTCTACGTCGGGTGGGAGGGCGTCGGCCTGACCTCCTACCTGCTCATCGGGTTCTGGTACTACAAGCCCGCGGCGGCGGTCGCGGCCAAGAAGGCGTTCATCGCCAACCGGGTCGGTGACGCCGGGCTGTCCCTGGCGATCATGCTGATGTTCGCCACGTTCGGCTCGGTGACGTTCAGCGGCGTCTTCGGCCAGGCCGGCCACGCCAGCCGGGGCGTGGCCACGGCGCTCGGGCTGCTGCTCCTGCTGGGCGCCTGCGGCAAGTCGGCCCAGTTGCCGCTCCAATCCTGGCTGCTGGACGCGATGGAGGGCCCCACCCCCGTCTCGGCCCTGATCCACGCGGCGACCATGGTCACGGCCGGCGTCTACCTGATCGTCCGCTCCGGCCCGATCTTCGACCTTTCGCCCAACGCCCGGCTCGTGGTCACGATCGTGGGCGCGGCCACCCTGCTGTTCGGCGGGATCATCAGCTCCGCCAAGGACGACATCAAGAAGGCGCTGGCCGGGTCGACGATGAGCCAGATCGGCTACATGTTCCTCGCGGCCGGGCTCGGGCCGCCCGGGTACCCGTTCGCGATCGGCCTCCTGCTGGCGCACGGCTTCTTCAAGGCCGGGCTGTTCCTCGGCGCGGGCTCGGTCAAACACGAGATGAACGACGAGGTGAACATGCGCCGCCTGGGCGGCCTGCGCACCGTCATGCCGGTCACCTACGTCACGTTCGGCGTCTGTTACCTGGCGATCATCGGCATTCCCCCGTTCTCCGGGTTCTTCGCCAAGGACACGGTCATCGACGAGGTGTTCTCGAAGGGCGGCACCTCGGGGTGGCTCCTTGGCATAGCCGCACTGCTCGGGGCCGCCATCACCGGGTTCTACATGACCAGGGTGATGCTGATGACGTTCTTCGGGGAGCGCCGGTGGGACGAAGACGCTCATCCGCACGAGGTGCCGCCGATCATGACCTCACCGATGATCCTGCTCGCGCTCGGCGCGGTGGGCTTCGGCGCCTACGAGATCCTCGGTGACCGGCTCGCCGACTTCCTCGGCCCGGTGACCGGCTACGTTCCGCCCGAGCCCGCCGTGTTCAGCACCGCGGGGATCGTGGCGCTCGTCCTGGTGGTCGCGGCCGGCGTGCTGGCGTGGTTCATGTACGGGCGGGTACCGGTGCCTGCCACCGCCCCGGCGGCCCGCTTCCCGGTCACCGCCGCCCGCAAGGACCTGTACGGCGACACGGTCAACGAGTCGCTGCTGATGCGGCCGGGACAGTGGCTGACCAGGCTCTCGGTGTACTTCGACAACAGGGGCGTGGACGGCCTCGTCAACACCGTCGCGGCCACCGTGGGCGGCACCTCGGGCCGGATGCGGCGGGTCCAGACCGGATTCGTCCGCTCCTACGCCCTGTCCATGTTCTTCGGCGCGGTGCTGCTCGTCGGCGCCTTCCTCCTGGTGAGGCTCTAGATCGCTATGAGCACGTTTCCCTGGCTGACCGTGATCGGCGCGATCCCACTGGCTGGCGCCCTGGCGGTCGCGCTCATCCCCGGCCCCAGCGACCCGGATGACAAGGTCACCCGGGCCTCCCGGGACCTGACGGTCAAGTGGGTCGCCCTGGTGACCTCGCTGGTTACCCTCGGCCTGACCGTCGCCATGGCGGTCAAGTTCTCACCCAGCGGGCCGGCCTTCCAGTTCGTGGAGGTCTACCGCTGGATCCCACAGTTCGGCGTGCATTACGCGGTCGGCGTCGATGGCATCGCCCTGGTGCTGATCGGCATGACCGCGGTGCTCATGCCGGTGGTGATCCTGGCGTCGTGGCATGACGCGGATCCCGCGCCGGAGGCGGGGGAGGACGGCGGGGCCGCCGCATTCCGCCCGGCCCGGAGCGTGAAGACGTACTTCGCGCTGATGCTGGTCCTGGAGACGCTGGTGATCGGCGTGTTCGCCGCCACCGACGTGTTCCTGTTCTACGTCTTCTTCGAGGCGATGCTGATCCCGATGTACTTCATGATCGGGAGCTACGGGGTCGGCCAGCGGCAGTACGCGGCGGTCAAGTTCCTGCTCTACAGCCTGCTCGGCGGCCTGATCATGCTGGTCGCGGTCATCGCGCTGTACGTGTACTCCACCCACGGCGGGCACACCCAGGGCACGTTCCTGCTCGGCCCGCTCACCCACCTCGCGCTCAGCCCGGACACCGAACGGTGGCTCTTCCTCGGGTTCTTCGTCGCGTTCGCGATCAAGGCGCCGCTGTGGCCGTTCCACACCTGGCTGCCCGACGCGGCCACGTCCGCCCAGCCCGGTGCCGCGGTGCTGCTGGTCGGCGTGCTCGACAAGGTGGGCACGTTCGGCATGATCCGGTACTGCCTGGAGCTGTTCCCTTCGGCGTCGCGGTACTTCATTCCGCTGATCCTCACGCTGGCGGTGATCGGCGTTCTGTACGGGGCGGTGGTCGCCATCGGCCAGGCGGACATCAAGCGGCTGATCGCCTACACCTCGGTGTCCCACATGGGCCTCATCGCGCTGGGGATCTTCGTGCTGACCAGCCAGGGGCAGGCGGGCGCGACCCTGTACATGGTCAACCACGGCTTCGCGACCGGCGCGCTGTTCCTGGTGGCCGGCTTCATGATCGTGCGGCGCCGCTCCCAACGGATCGCCGACTACGGCGGCGTGCAGAAGGTGGCGCCGGTGCTGGCGGGGCTGTTCCTGGTCGCCGGGCTCGCCGGGCTCTCCCTGCCGGGACTGTCCACGTTCGTCAGCGAGTTCCTCGTCCTGGTCGGCACGTTCACCCGCTACAAGGCGGCGGCCGTGGCGGCGACCTTCGGGATCATCCTCGCCGCCATCTACATCCTGTGGCTGTACCAGCGCACGATGACCGGGCCGGTGCGGCCCGAGGTGGCGAAGTTCTCCGACCTGAAGCCCAGGGAACTGCTGGCGGTCGGCCCGCTGATCGCCCTGGTCGTCGTCTTCGGCTTCTTCCCGCAGCCGCTGCTGAACATCATCAACCCGGCCGTCCACCACACGCTCGTGCAGGTGCACGCGACGGACCCGGTGCCACCGCACCCCGCGGCGGTGACCGTCCGGGCCGGTGACCTGCCCGGCCGGGGAGCCCCCGTCTACCTGCTCCGGGAGAAGGGATCAACGCCGTGACGCGCCTGGCCAGCCCCCTCGTGGCGCCCGCCATCGCGCCGCCGCACATCGAGTACGGGCAGTTGTCGCCCATCCTGCTGGTCTTCGGGCTGGCCGTGGTCGGCGTGCTGGTCGAGGCCTTCGTGCCGCGCGCCCAGCGGCGTTCGATCCACCTGGGGCTCACCCTCGGCGGGCTGGCCGGCGCGTTCGGCCTCACCATCTGGGTGGGCGAGACCACCAAGCTGACCCCGGGCCACCTGGCCGCGCAGGGCGCGGTGGCCATCGACGGCCCCGCCCTGTTCATCTGGGGCACCATCTTGGTGCTCGCGTTCGTGAGCGTGCTGCTGATCGCGGAGTCCTCGCACGACGTGAGCCCGTTCGCGGCCCAGGCGGCCGCGGTTCCCGGCAGCGCGGAGGAACGCGAGGGGCTGCTGGCCGGCCTCACCCATACCGAGGTCTACCCGCTGACGCTGTTCGCGGTCAGCGGCATGCTCCTGTTCCCGGCCGCGAACGACCTGCTGACGATGTTCGTGGCGCTGGAGGTCCTGTCGCTGCCGCTGTACCTGCTGTGCGGCCTCGCCCGGCGCCGCCGCCTGCTGTCCCAGGAAGCGGCGATGAAGTACTTCCTGCTCGGCGCCTTCTCGTCGGCGTTCTTCCTGTTCGGCATCGCGATGCTGTACGGCTTCTCCGGCTCGGTGGAGCTGTCCGCGATCGCCGCGGCCGCATCCTCGAACACCAGCGGCTCCACGCTGCTGTACGCGGGCATCGCGCTGCTCGGCCTCGGCCTGCTGTTCAAGATCGGCGCGGTGCCGTTCCAGAGCTGGAAGCCCGACGTCTACCAGGGCGCACCCACGCCGGTCACCGCGCTCATGGCCTCGTGCACGCTGGTGTCCGCGTTCGGGGCGCTGCTGCGCGTCTTCTACGTCGCGTTCGGGCACCTCACCTGGGAATGGCGGCCCGCGATGTCGGTTGTCGCGATCCTCACCATGGTCGTCGGCGCGATCATCGCGATCACCCAGACAGACGTCAAACGGCTGCTCGCCTACTCCTCGATCGCCCACGCCGGGTTCGTGCTGACCGGGGTGATCGCGGCGTCCACCCTCGGCCTGTCCAGCTCGATGTTCTACCTTGCCGTCTACGGGTTCACCACGATCGGGGCCTTCGCCGTGGTGACCATGGTCAGGGACCAGGCCGGCGAGGCGGCGCACCTGCGGCGCTGGGCCGGGCTCGGCAAGCGCTCGCCGCTGGTGGCAGGGGTGTTCGCGTTCTTCCTGCTGGCCTTCGCCGGGATCCCGCTCACCAGCGGGTTCACCGGAAAGTTTGCGGTGTTCCAGGCGGCGATCGCGGGCGGCGCGCTGCCGCTTGTCATCGTCGGCGTGCTGAGCAGCGCCGTCGCGGCCTTCTTCTATGTCCGGGTGATCGTGCTGATGTTCTTCAGTGACCCCGCACCCGACGGCCCTGCCGTGGTGACGCCGGGGCTGTTCACCGGCGCCGCGGTGGCGATCGGGGCGGTCGCCACGCTGGTCTTCGGCATCGTCCCTGAGCCGCTGCTCAACCTGGCGAACCATGCGGCCAACCACCTGTTCGTCCGCTGAGACCGGCCGCCCTGGCGGGCCTGCTCCCGGCGGTGGCTAGCCTGGTGCCGCACGCCAGCCTCGTGCCTCCCCCGGCTTTTCCGGTAGAAAAGGCGGGGGTGGGACCGGGTTTGCTCGGGTACCAGATTGCCAAGGTGGCATCCGGTTTGGGCGCGTATGCCGCAGCCGACGAGTGGAGCCGTTAGTGAACACTGCCGTCCCCATGCAGTTCTCCGACGCCTCTCTCACGGCCGACCTCGTCGACGGCCTCATCGCGGTCGAGAAGGTGCTGGCCGAGGCCGCGCAGACCGAAGAGGCGCTGCTGACGGAGGCGTCCCGGCACCTCATCGACGCCGGCGGCAAGCGCTTCCGGGCCACCCTGGTCCTGCTCGCCGGCCACTTCGGCGACCCGCACGACGAGCGGATCGTGCAGGCGGCGGCCGCGATCGAGCTCACGCACCTGGCCACGCTGTTCCACGACGACGTGATGGACGAGGCGTCCATCAGGCGGGGTCACGAGAGCGCGAACTCGCGCTGGAGCAACACGATCGCGATCCTCACCGGCGACTTCCTGTTCGCCTGCGCCTCGAACATCCTGGCCGACCTCGGCACCGAGGCCATCAGGATCCAGGCCGACACCTTTACCCGCCTGGTGAGCGGGCAGGTCGCGGAGACGCTCGGGCCGCGGCCCGGCCAGGATCCGCTCGCCCACTACCTGCGTGTGGTCGAGGACAAGACGGCGTCGCTGATCGCCACGGCGGGCCGTTTCGGCGCGATGTTCGCGGGCGCTCCCGGCGACGTAGTGGACCGGATCGCCTCGGCCAGCCGCGCGCTGGGCGTGGCGTTCCAGCTCTCCGACGACATCCTGGACGTAGCCAGCGAGTCCGCGCAGTCCGGCAAGGAGCCCGGGACCGACCTGCGCGAAGGCGTGCGGAGCCTGCCGGTCCTGCATGCGCTGGCCGCTCCGGACGGGCCCGGCGGGGACCGGCTGGCAGAGCTGCTGTCGCTCGGCCCCCTGTCGGATGAGTCGCTGCACGCGGAGGCGCTCGCGCTGCTGCGCGCGCACCCCGCGATGGACGCGGCGCGGGCGGACCTGGCCCGCTGGGTGGCCGTGGCGCGGGCCGAGACGGCGGGGCTGCCCGACGGGCCGGCCCGGCACGCGTTCGAGTCATTCTGCGACTTCGTCCTGGAGCGCACCGGCTGACCGGGACACCAAGGGCGTGTCCCGCAAACCCCGGGTCCACGGGCTCGCTGTGAGCGATATTGTCAACGATCTGCTCCAATCCTGCGGCTCACGCCCGCTGCGGGGTGCCGAATCCGCTCAGAGCCCGGCAGATGCCCTCTGAACTGCTGTAACCACATGGCCAGCCAACGGGAGTGCGGCACTCTTGCGCTCTTCATCGGGGTCAAAACGGCGAAATTGTTGACAATATTCGCGGGCAAGTCTAGGTTCGCGGCAGAGCACGCCAGGGCTGAGGCGCGACGTCGCGCGGGACCGCACCGGAGGTTGAGCATGCAGCGCACGGCCGCCATGAACCGGCCCCGTGGTGAACACGTCCCCGGTGAATGTAAATTTCTGCATTGCGCATAGTCGTACGCGAAGCGCACACTGGCTATGCTTTCATCTCGCAGTGCCTGATCTTGGGCTAGCGCTGGTTCGAGGCGGACCTCGGATGTCGGCGTGAGGTGGGCGCTGACGTCGAGGAGACGCAATGGAACGTCAGGCAGCGAGCGGGGTGGCCACCGGGCATCTGCGGGCCATCAGACGCTCCCTGGTTGGGGATTGGCGTCGGCGCGCTTGCCGCCGTGCGGTCCCGCCTTTGTGACAGGACCTTCCAAGGAGATCGATGACAGATGAATGAGACTGTGCATTCCGGCAGCACCGGCCCGGCCGGCGGCATCAACCGGCGCAGCGTGCTGCAAGCGGTCGGTGCCGGCGCGGCCGCCGTGGGGCCGGCGGGCTGCTCGAAGCGTGCGGCTCCGGCATCAAGGGGGCGGGCGGCTCCGGCAGCACCAAGAGCATCACGATCGGCTGGATCCACCCGCTGACCGGCGCGCTGGCCGGCTTCGGCGCCGCAGACAACTTTGTGATCTCCAAGATCAAGCAGACCACCCCGTACAAGAGCGGTTTCAAGATCGGCGGCAAGACCTACCCCGTCACGATCAAGTCCTATGACAGCCAGTCCAGCCCCACCCGGGCCGGGGACCTGGCCAGGACGGCGATCCTGAGCGGTGTGGACATGCTGTTCGCGTCGTCCACGCCGGAGACCGTCAACGCGGTCGCCAGCCAGGCCGAAACCCTCGGCACACCGCTGATCTGCTCGAACATCCCCTGGGAGGCTTGGTACGCCAACCTCGGCGGCAACCCGGTGAAGCCGACCGTCAAGCCGAAGTACGTCGTGATGTACTTCCTCGGCGCCGAGCACCTGGTCAAGTGCTTCATCCCGATGTGGAACCGGATCCACTCCCAGCTGCACACCAACATGGTCGTCGCCGCCGCGTTCCCCAACGACTCCGACGGCAACGCCTTCCGCGCGGTGTTCCCGCCGATCGCCACGGCGGCCGGCTACAAGTTCGTGCTGTCCTCGCCCTACCCCGACGGGACCACGAACTACACCTCGATGATCTCCCAGTTCAAGGCCGCCAAGGCCGATTTCTTCACGAACGTGCCGCTGCCTCCCGACTTCGCCACCATGTGGAAGCAGTCGATCCAGCAGGGCTTCCTGCCGAAGCTGGCGACCGTGGCCAAGGTGCTGCTGTTCCCCCCGGACGCCTACGCGCTGGGCTCCTCGGCGTACAACGTGGCTACCGACACCTGGTGGGTGCCGACGCTGCCCTGGACGTCCTCGTTCACCGGCGAGACCTGCCAGAAGATGGCCAACGAGTTCGAGTCCACGACCGGCGGGCAGTGGAACGCCAACATCAGCAACTACAGCCTCTTCGAAGCCGCTCACGCGGCGTTCACGTCGGTGAGCGACCCGCACGACAAGGCCGAGGTCGCCGCCGCCATCCACAAGGTGAACATCCACGCGCTGGCCGGCCCGCTGAACTTCGCGTCCGGTGGCCCCGCCCCGGGCGTTGCGATCACCCCGCCGGCCGGCGTGCAATGGCAGAAGGGGACCAAGTACCCGCTGGAAATGCAGATCGTCGACAACACGCTGCTGCCGGAGGCGAAGATCACGGCCGACTTGCAGCCGACCAACAAGTGACCGGATGACCAGCCCGCTGCTTGAGCTAAACCACGTGACGAAACGGTTCGGCCGGGTCGTCATCGCGGAGGATCTTTCGCTGGCCGTCGGGCCAGGCGATGTGGTCGGGATCGTGGGGCCGAACGGCGCCGGCAAGACCAGCCTGTTCGGCCTCATCTCCGGCGACCTCGCGCCCGGCGCGGGCGAGGTCCGCTTCGCCGGGCGCGCGGTGACCAGGCTGGATTCCGCCGCACGGTCCAGGCTCGGCATCGGCCGCACGTACCAGGTGCCGCGGCCGTTCGGCGACATGACGGTGTTCGAGAACCTGCTTGTCGCCGCCATGCAGGGCGGCGGGCTGCGGCGGCGGGCCAGTTACGCGGCCGCGGTACAGGCGCTGGACCGGACCGGCATGTCCGGCCAGGCGAACCTGCCCGCCGAGCGGCTCGGGCTGCTCCAGCGCAAGCGGCTGGAACTGGCCCGGGCCCTCGCCACGCAGCCCACGCTGCTGCTGCTCGACGAGGTGGCGGGCGGTCTCACCGACCCCGAGGTCGCCCAGCTTGTCGAGATCGTCCGCGGCGTCAACGCCGAGGGCATCGCGGTGATCTGGATCGAGCACGTGGTGCGCGCGCTCACCCCGGTGGTGAGCCGGCTGATCTGCCTGGCCGGCGGCAAGTTCGTCGGCGACGGCGAGCCGGCCACGGTGCTGACCGACCCGGCGGTCCGGGAGGTCTTCCTCGGCACGGAGGTCACCGCGGCGCTGGCCGGCGGGTCGCTGGAGGCAGGTTCGGCAGTGAGCGGGGATGGGACGGCGGATGGCGATCGGAGCGAGCCGTGACCGTGTCCGGGGTGAAGGGGGACGGGGAGGCCGGCGGGGGGCGGCCGGGAAACGGGACGCCGCTGCTGGAGGTGCACGACCTCGTCGTCCACCACGGGCAGCTCCGGGCCCTGGACGGGATCTCGCTCCGGGTGTTCCCCGGCGAGGTCTACGCGATCATCGGCGCCAACGGCGCGGGCAAGTCGACGCTGCTGCGCACGATCGCCGGCCTGCACCACCCGACGGCGGGCTCGATCTCGTTCGACGGCGCGGACGTGACCAGCCTGCGGCCCGAGCGCCGGGCCAGACAGGGGATCGTCATGGTGCCGGAGGGCAGGCGGCTGTTCGAGTCGCTGACCGTAGAGGAAAACCTGCTGGTCGGCACCGCGTACGCACGGCAGGGACCGTGGACCATCGAGCAGGTGTACGAGACGTTCGACTGGATGCGCGACCGCCGCAAACAGCCCACCGCCCAGCTGTCCGGCGGTGAGCAGCAGACGGTCGCCATCGGCCGGGCGCTGGTCGCCAACCCCCGCGTGCTGCTGCTCGACGAGCTGTCGCTCGGCTTGGCGCCCGTGGTCGTCCAGCGCATCTACGGCATGCTGCCGCAGATCCTGGCGACCGGCCTCACGGTGCTGCTCGTCGAGCAGGACGTGAGCCAGGCGCTGCGGGTTGCGTCACACATCCAGTGCCTGCTGGAGGGCCGGACCACGCTGGAAGGCAGGCCCGCCGACGTCACCGCGGACCAGGTCGAGGCGGCCTACTTCGGGCTGGCCGCCGCCTCGGCGGGCCCGCCGGGCGAAGGGAGCTAGCCCTCATGGCCTGGGTAAACGCGATCATCCAGGGAGTGCTGACCGGCGGCCTCTACGCGCTGTTCGCCTGCGGGCTCTCGCTGATGTTCGGCGTGATGAAGGTCGTCAACCTCGCGCACGGCGACCTCGCGGTCCTCGCCGGCTACATCGCGATCGGCATCATCGCCGTCACCCACATGCCCGTGCTGTGGTCCTTCCTCATCGTGGTGCCGGTGATGGCGGTGCTCGGCTACGTGGTGCAGCGCACGATGATCCAGACCGCGCTCGACCGCAGCGTGCTCACCACGCTCATGGTCATGCTCGGCCTGTCGGTGGTGATCGAGAACGCCCTGCTCCAGTTCTTCACCGCCAACACCCGGGGCATCGGCACCAACCTGCCCCTGGTGACGGACTCCTTCAGCCTGGGCTCGCAGATCCAGATCGCCGACCTGCTCGTGGTGATCTTCGCCGTGGCCGTGGTGGTCCTGCTGAGCCTCCAGTACTTCCTGTCCAGGACCAAGTACGGCCGCCTGATCCGCGCCGTGGCCGACGACAGGGAGGCGGCGCAGCTTGCCGGGGCGGACTACCGGCACGTGTTCGGCATCGCGGCGGCGATCGCGTTCGGCACGGTTGCGCTTGGCGGCATCGCCTACGGCATGTACTCCCAGCTCTACCCGACCGCGGGCACCGACACGATCCTGCTGTTCGCGTTCGCGGCCGTGGTGATCGGCGGGCTGGGCTCGCTGTGGGGCACCCTGCTCGGCGGCGTGGTGCTCGGCGTGGCCCAGCAGATCGGCGCCCAGATCAACATCTCCGACGAGGTCATCGCCGGATTCGTCGTGTTCCTCGCCGTGCTCGTGATACGCCCGCAGGGCCTCATCTCGCGGAGGGCGCAGTCGTGAGCCTGGCCACCGAAACCGCCGCCCCTACGGCAGAAGACTTCCGGGTCACCCGGTCACAGCGGAACGTCGCCTGGACCGGGGTGGTCGCCCTGATCGTCGTCGTCGTGTTCGCCCTGCTTCCCTACATCGTGTACTCGAGCACCACCTCCATCCTGGTCCAGGCGTTCATCGTGCTCACGCTGGCGAGCATGTGGAACCTGCTGGCGGGCTACGCGGGCCTGGTGTCGGTGGGGCAGCAGGCGTTCGTGGGGCTCGGCGCGTACTTCGTGCTGATCCTCGCCATCCACGGCATCTCGCCGTTGGCCGCGCTGCCCGTCGCCGCGATCGGCTGCGGCGTCGCGGCGCTGCCGCTCTGGTGGCTGGTCTCCCGGCTGCGCAGCGGCTACTTCGCGATCGCCACGTGGGTGCTCGCCGCGACCCTCATGCTCATCATCGAGAAGTTCTCCTCGATCGGCGGCGGCACCGGCATGCCGCTGCCCGGCCTGGCCGGGTTCAGCCCCGCGCTGCTCACCGCCTACACCTACTGGGCCGGGCTGGCCGTCACCGTGGTGGCACTGGCCGGCATCTACCTGTTGCTGCGGGGCAGGCTCGGCCTGGTGCTCACCGCCATCCGCGACGACGAGGTGGCCGCGCGCAGCTCCGGCGCGCGGATCGGGCTTGCCCGGATGCTGGTCTTTGTGGTGGCGGGCGCGGGCTGCGGTGCCGCGGGCGCGGTGCTGGCGATCAGCCAGCTCCAGGTGCAGCCGAGCGCGGTGTTCACCGTGCAGTGGACCGCGGAGATGGCGTTTGTCACGATCATCGGCGGGCTGGGCACGATCGAGGGACCGATCATCGGCACCGTGGTGTACATGGTGCTTCAGCAGACACTGGCCTCGTACAACGCCTGGTACCTGATCATCCTCGGCCTGGTGGCGATAATCGTGGCCCTGTTCGCGCGCCGCGGGCTGTGGGGGCTGGTGGACTCCCGGCTGAACTTGCGGCTGTTCCCCGTCGGCTACTGGCTGCGCCGCAACGGCGAACGCCGGCGGAGCCTGCCCAGGCTTCCCCGCCGCGGTTAGGGCCCCGGGGACGGCACAGGCATGTTCGGCGGCCACCGTAGGCTTGCCCGGACGGCGAGTGATCAGCCGAGCGAGGAGCGCACGATGGATCTTGAGGAAGTGCTGACGAGGGTGGCCGAACTCAGCAGTGCGGAGCTGCACATCGTCCGCAAACGAGCCGAAGAGAAGACACCCGCCCGCGATCACGGCCAGGACTTCAATGAGATGCGCCAGGCTGCCGATCGGCTCGACCACTATGCGCACCTGCTGCGCCGCCTGCATGACAACGAATTCGGTGAGCATTGGCGCCACGAGAGCCGAAGCGACCGCTCGCCCTGATAACTGTGCCCAGCAGCACCGCCGCGGTGGCAGCAGAGATCCGGCAGCGATCACGCTGACCGCTGGCGGAGGGGCTTACGCTGGCGGCCACGGGCCGAGCGGTTTGCCGATCTCCCATTCGTGACCGAACGGATCGAAGATCCGGCCCAGCCGCCAGCCGTGCTCATCGGCCATCCCGGCTGCCACCGTGGCCCCCGCCGCGACCGCCTGGGCGAACATCGCGTCAGGATCATCGACCATCAGCAAGGTCCGGCCCGTCGCACCGCCGATCGCCGCCGGGCTGAACCGGGGTGGGCCCGCACCGCCGGACGACACCCAGAACGCGGCGTCGCCGATCGCCAACTGCGCAACGATGTCGTCGTCCTCGCCCACCCGGTGCAGAACCGTGGCACCGAAAGCCGCCTCGTAGAACGCAACGGCCGCGGCGGCGCGGTCAATCCACAACTCGGGCTGGATACCTGCCATGCCGGATGAGCGTAGCCGCTACGGCTGAAGATTGCGTTGCGGGACGCTGCTTAACAACATGGTGCCGTGCGACGATATCGGGGTTATAGGGACTATCGTTGCCCGACCGTTCGGAGGTGTTCATGAGCGGCGTTGCCAGTGACGCAGGCGGGCCGGCCACAGCCGGGCCGATTGCCGATCCGCAGCATGAGTACGCGGCCTTTAAGGTCGAGCAGCGCGGGATCGACCTGATCCCGGACGCCGAACGCAAGATGACCCCGGCGGGCCTGTTCTGGCTGTGGGCCGGCGGCGTATTCAACGTCGAGTTCTTCTTCTACGGCACCCTGATCATGACCTTCGGCCTGTCGGTGGGGCAGGCGATCCTGGCCGTCGTGGCCGGGAACCTCCTCTACGCTCTGCTGGGGTGGGCGAGCCTCCAGGGCCCGGAGACGGGCACGACGGCGTTCATGGTCAGCCGCGCGCCGTTCGGGCAGAACGGTAACCGCGTGGTGGCCCTGTTCAACTGGGTTACCCAGGTCGGGTTCGAGATCGAGGGCGTCTACTTCGTGGTCGCCACCGTAATACTGCTGTTCCTCCACTACGGGACCACGCTGGGGAGCCCGGCGAAGATCGCCGTGATCATCGTGGCGGCGGCGGTCCAGCTGGTCATGCCGTTCTTCGGCCACGCCACGATCACCAAGATGCTTCGCTATCTCGCCTATGTGTTCATCATCTTCTTCGTGGTCCTGGCCATCTTCACCTTCAGCAGGCTGCACCTGAGCACCTTCCATCAGCCCTCGGCGTCGTGGGCCGTCTGGACCACCGCGCTGGTGCTGATCATCTCGGTGGGCGGCCTGGGCTGGACCGAGAACGGCAACGACTATTCGCGCTACCTGCCGCGCCGCACCCCTAAGCCGAGGACCTTCTGGGCGGCGGCCCTGGGCGGCGCGATCCCGTCGGTGCTGCTCGAGATCCTGGGGATCCTGGCCTTCACGGTCACCAAGAAGACCGTCGGCATCACCCAGCTCGGAGTGCCCCAGAGCTTCCCCGCGTGGTTCGTGGTGCCGTTCCTGATCTTCGCCATCTTCCAGCTGTTCGCCATCAACACGATCGACCTGTACTCATCCGGCGTCACCCTGCAAGCGCTGGGCATACCGATCAAGCGCTGGGGCGCGGTGATCGTGGACACCGTGGTGTGCGCCGTGGTCACCGGCATCATCTTGTTCCACGGCAACTTCTACGCCGACTTCTCCGGCTTCCTGCTCTACATCGTGGTCTGGCTGTCGGCGTGGTTCGGCATCTTGATGGTGGACTATCTGCTGCGGCGTGGGCGCTACGACCCGCCAGCGCTCGCCGCCGAGCGCGGCGGGGTGTACTGGCGCAACGGCGGCATCCACTGGCCGGCCATCATCGCCCAGGCGCTGGGAATGGTGGCGGCGCTGCTGTGGATCAACGCGGACTTCGCGGTCCCGTCCTATGTCGGGCCGATCTCGAACCACTTCCCTGGCCTGCAAGGCGGGGACCTGAGCTGGGCAATCGGCATCGTGGTCGGCGGCGGCGTCTACTACCTGCTCGCCCGCCGCGGCGTAGCGCAGGAGGTGGCGCTCCCGGCGAGCCCCGCGAGCACGCGCTGAGACACGGCGGCCGTGCTGGGCGCGAGGGCGCCCAGCGGTCCCGTCTTGGCAAGCGCTGCGTGCTTACTCCCGATAAGTGAATCTTTATACCTTTTATTAGTATTCGCAGGGCATTGACCCCAGCTAGCGTACTGATAGAAAATTGCGGGCGCAGGCGGCCAGATTCGACAACCAGAAGGAGTTACCTGTGCGCATCGAACGCAAGGTAGGGGCAACCGTCGCCGTCACGGGATCGTTGCTGCTCGCGCTGAGCGGCACGGTCCCGGCTCTCGCCGGTTCCCATTCGAGCGGCGAGCTTGCCCTCGCCACGGGGGCCAGGATCTCCGTTGCGGCTAAGTCGCAGACGACGTTCGGGGGATGGACGTTCGGGGCGACGGGGAGCAAGAGCGTCACCACGGAGTACAAGATCCCGTCGCTCAAGTGCACGTCGGCCACCACCGGCTTCGGGCCCCTCGCGGCCATGGTCACCGGTAAGAGCACGGCCGCCAAGTTCAGCGCCGCGGGCCTGCTGATGGAATGCCTCAGCGGTTCGCCGGCGGCGGCAGCGGTGGTGCAGGTGAACACGTCCGTCAAGCAGGGGACCAAGGGCGTTTTCGTTGGTGACCTGATCCAAGCGACCGTCAGCACGACCTCGACGAAGACGATCGCAACGGTCAAGGATCTGACCAAGGGCCACACGTTCACGCTCACGACGTCCCAGAAGACCGGGCTGGCGCTTGAAGAGCTGGTCATCGACGACTCGCTGGTGAACAGCTCGACCCTCAAGCAGCTGCCGGTGGTCAACTTCGGCAAGGTCACGTTCAGCAAGGCTTCCGTGAGCACGAAGGCCATCGGCCTGGTGAAGCCGCAGGCCGGCTTCAACATGGCCACCAAGAAGGGCGTGCTCCAGATCCTGGTCGGGAAGATCACCGGGACGAAGAAGAACACCTTCCTCACCACCTGGAAGCACTCCTAGGCACATCGGGCCCCCGCAACTGAACCACCGGGGCGGGTCTCCGGACAAGCGAGCAGCCGCCGCCCGGCCTGGCCGGGCGGCGGCTGCTCGCGTACCGCGGGGATCAGGATCAGCAGTTCGGGTTCCGGATGATCGGGCCCGCGTCCTCCAGCAGCCCAAGCGCGTCCGTGGGCTTGCCGTACTGCTTGTCCTTGCCGAACGTGTTGCCGTTGGTCATCTGCCCGAACTCCCACGTGCACACGCCGTTGACCTTGGCCAGCGTCCAGTACGGGTAGAAGTGCCCGGGGGCCTGCGGCGGCGGTACCACGCACGGGCCCAGGTGGGTCGGGCTGCACCGGTTGTTGCTCGCGGGGTTGTCGGTCAGGAACTGTATCTGCGGGTAGCTTGACCCGTGCCCCGTCGTGGGCTGGCTCTGCGTCAGCGGCGAGGGGAACATGCCCGGCGTGAGCGACTCCGGCCAGTTGGTCCAGTACGAGGTGCCGTCGAAGTCGAGGTCGCCGGCGGTGCAGCCGGTGACCAGGTCCGCCCCGGCGTCCAGCGGGCCGTGCGTATCCCCGGCCTTGAAGCAGGGGCCGTCGCCGGTTTCGCCGCTGCCCGGCGAGCCGTCCGGCGGCCCGGCGTTCTCGTACGGGCCCTTGCAGAACTGCCAGGACGGGTCGGCGTAGCCGCCCACGTGGACCGGCGCGAACACACGCAGCTTGGTGCAGGGGGTGAAGTGCCCGACCTCGAAGGCCACGTTGATGTTCGCGGCCGCCCAGCCGCCCTGGTTGATGGTGCTGGCGGTGGAGTAAAGCGGCCGGAAGTTCCACCGCGTGCCGGTGCAGTCGGCGATCGAGGTGTTCATGAAGCCGTTCCTGGCCGACGCCATCATGAACCCGCTCCGCCCGGTGGTCAGATCTGTGACCGCTGTTTCCAGCGCGCCTGCCTTCCGGTTGTCGAAGATGTGGATCTGGAGCTTGTCACCGGGGTTCATCATCAGCGTGTTCTGGTTCGGCGTCACCGTGTCGAGGTTGGCCCGCTGCGGGCTCGGCGGCCCGGTGGGGACGCCGTTGGTCTGGAGGAACGCGAAGTTGACCGGCTCGAAGCAGTTGTTGTTGCACGGGCCGCTGGCCGTGCATTCCAGCGAGTCGATGGTCAGCGCACCGCACCACTGCTTGTCGTTACAGCTCAGGCCGTCCTGGTAGGGCGGGAACCCGGGCGGGTAGAACTGAAGCTCCAGGAAGGCGCTGCCGCCGCCCGGGTAGTTGCCGTGCGGCGAGTTCGTATCGCTGTCGGGCTTGCACGGCAGCAGGGGGAAGGAGTTGGGGTCGCACAGCGCCATCGAGTACCACAGGGTCGGCATCAGCTCGAAGAAGTGCGTGACGTCCTTGTGCGGCCCGCGCACCGTGGGCAGCGCCTTCGGATCCCGGGGCAGCGTCTGTATCCAGGTGACGTTCGTCGACGAGCCAGGCTGGCGCGAGTAGAACTGGATCGTCGGCTCGTCGTGGCCGATGTAGTAACCGTTGTCGCGCAGCCGCCCGGCGCGGTTTACCGCGTGGACCTCGGCGCAGATGTAGCCGCCGGTCTTCAGCGGGCGCTGTATCGGACTGCGGCCGTTGCAGTCCAGGTTGCCTGCCGGCCGGTGGCCGTAGCCGGCCGCGCGGGGGTGCGCCGCGGCAAGGCCGGCGCTCGGCGCGGCGAGCGCGCCCACCGCCAGCACCGCCGCCGCCAGGCTGACCGCGGACAAGGAGATGGAACGCCGGGAAGGAGAGCCGATCCAGCGGGTCATGAGCAAGCCTCCCTTGGCCGCCACCATGGGTACCCGGTACCTGGTTGGCGCGGCCACTCGCCCCCGCCCCGGCGGCGCGCCGTTCCTCGCGCCGAACGTAACCCTCCCGTGTGCACCGGTCAATAGCGGGACGACTGCGCCTGAATGTCGCACAGGGCACAAAGAGGCGGCTGGGATCGGAGCTTCCGGACCGGGCCGGGCACCCCGGCAGCCCGGTACCGGCCGGCTACGGTGACCACCCGAGCGCGCGGCTCAGCGCTGTCCTGGCCGCGGCCAGGTGCCGCCGCAGGGCGGCCTGGCTCACCCGCATGGCCGCGGCGGCCTGCTCGTCGCCGAGATCCAGGTAGAGCCTGAGCACGGCGGCCTCACGCTGGGCAGGCGGCAGCGCGCGTAGCGCCCGGACTATCGCCGCGTCTTCGAACGGCGGCGGCTGCCGCGGGCCGCCCTCACGATCGCCCCGCTCCGCTGGCGATGCCGGCTCGCCGCCCGCCGGGCGGTGGCGGCGGGCGGCGGACCGGGACCGGGCGACCACAAGCCGTCGCAGGTACGGCAGCGCGTCATCGCAGGTCCGCAGGCTCTTCCGGGTGCGGTTCAGGGCAACGAACGAGTCCACCACCACCGTTTCGGCGGTACCGGTGTCACCGGTCAGCAATGCCGCCAGCCGGATCAGCGACCGATGATGCGTGTGGTACAGGTGGGCAAGGTCGGGACAGGCATCCTGCTCCCCGCCGCGCGGCGCGGCTTCCGCCGCACCTTGGCGCCGCTGGCGCGAGCCTGGCCCGGTGCCGCCCGGGGCTGGGCCGGGCTCGCCGTCGGGCTTGCCGGTACTGCCCATGAGAATTCAACTCCGGGTCCGCTGGCCCGGGAGCCTGACGACCGGGCGCAGCCGAACCCAGGACCAGCTTAGGGACCTACCCCAACGTGCTGGTCGCCAGACCGACCCTTCAAGGATGCCCCCGAACTACCGGGCGGGGCCAGTCCCGCCGGCAAGGCAGGACTGGCCCGTTCCGGCCGGGCCAGCGGGGCCCGCGCTCAGCTCTTGCCCGGCACCGGCGGGACCGGCTCGTCCGGCCGGTTCCAGGACGGGCTCGGCTTGGAGTAGGGCAGCAGGTCCTTCGCGCCCGGGTTCAGGTCACGGTTGATCCGGTGCGCAATGTGCTCGATGGTCTGGACCCCGACCGTCTCGTCCGCGTTCCCCTCGGTGAGCACCACCATCGTGTAGTACTGGCTGCCCCGGGTGAAGCAGCCGGTGCTGTTGATCCACCAGGGCGAGTTCACGTCCGGCAGCGGCGCCCAACCGTTCTTCACGTGCGCGGTGTAGCTGGCCGGCGCGCCGGCGGTCACGCCCCAGCGCTGCGAGGGGATGACCTGCGACATGAGCCGGAGTTCGTAGTTGCGCGCCTTCAGCGTCAGCACCGGGTTGTGCAGCAGCAGGAGGTCCAGGAGGACCGTCTCGTCATCGGCGGTGATCTGGGTCAGCCCCCAGGCGACGTTGAGGTGGGTCTCGTCCATCCCGGCCAGGTTCAAGAAGCGTTGCAGCCAGTGCATCCCGACGTCGTTCCACAGCGCCGTCGCGGCGTTGTTGTCCGACTGGGTGATCATCAGCCGGGCGAGGGCCTTCTCCTGGCGGGTGAGCCAGCCGTGCTCCGCGTGCTTCTTGTGCTCCAGCGCGGCCAGGATGATCGTCTTGACGACGCTGGCGGAGTCGAAATGCCGCCGGCCGTGCAGCGAGCAGTGGATGCCCAGCGACGGGTCGTCCGCCCGCACCGCCACCACCGGGGTTTCGGCGCGCCGGTCCTGCACGGCCTTCTGGATGTCGCCCGACATTTTGGCGGCGAGCGCCTTATGCGTCGAGGATTGGCACACCTGGTAGCCCGCTCGCTGACCGTTGGCGGCCAGCGCGGCCGGCTCCACGGTCCCCAACGCAGTGGTGACGCTGATCAGCAGCGTCGTTCCGGCCAGTACCGCCTTGCGCATCCAGCCCTCCCAGGCAAGGTAAGGGGCCAGCGGCACGCATTGTGATAGCCCCGGTTCAGGCGTGATAGCCCCGGTTTAGGCGTAAAGCATCCCAATCTTGCCGTCCGCAACGCAAGGGCCCCGTGGGCCAGGAGCGGCCGCCGCCCCGCGCTTTGCTAGCCGTGGCCCTGCCGCCCCGCGCTCTGCTAGCCCTGACCCCGCCGCCCCGCGCTCTGCTAGCCCTGACCCCGCCGCCCCGCCCCATCGCGGAACCGCTGGATGCCTTCGGCGAAGCCGGGCGCGGACAAGACCCCGAAGCCGTGCCGGAACTCGTTGGCCATCGCGTCGGCGTCGCTGAGCGAACCGGCCTCCAGCGCCGAGGCCCGGTCGCTGCGCAGGCAGGCCTGCGGGAGCGCGGCGAGGTCGCGGGCCAGCGCCTCCGCGGCGGGCCGTGCCTGGCCGGGCGGGACCACCCGGTCGACCAGGCCCATGGCCCGCGCCTCGGTGGCGGGCACGGGCCGCCCGGTCAGGATCAGATCCAGCGCCCGGCCCAGGCCAATGAGCCGCGGCAGCCGCACCGTGCCGCCGTCGATGAGCGGCACGCCGAACCGGCGGCAAAACACGCCAAGCACCGCATCGTCCTCGGCGACCCGCAGGTCGCACCAGGCGGCCAGCTCCAGGCCCCCGGCGACCGCGTACCCGCTGATCGCGGCGATCACCGGTTTGGACAGCCGCATCCTGGTCGGGCCCATCGGGCCATCGCCATCCGGCCCGGCCCGGTTGCCGTCGGGCCCGCCGGCCGCCTTGAGGTCCGCGCCGGAACAAAACGTCCCGCCCGCTCCCCACAGCACGGCAACGTCGGCGGCGCCGTCGGCGTCGAACTCCCCGAACGCCTCCGCCAGCGCCGCCGCGGTGGGCCCGTCGACCGCGTTCCGCACGGCCGGCCGGTCGAGGATAACGGTGACGACCCGCCCGGACCGTTCCATCCGCACGCTCACCGGCTCGCTCCGATCTCCGCCACCCGATCCGCCCCCCCTAAAGGTGCATCACGGACACTACGCCGAAACCGGATAACCCGAGCCGGCCCTCTCCCGCGCGCTCAGACACCAACGTTTGTCGTGAAGGCGCCCACGGCGACAAAAGAGTGTCACAGTGGCGCCCACCACGACAATCGGAAGCCGTGCTTACCCGACTTGCCACGTATCCGGGCCGGCCAGCAATGCGGCGAGGTCGCCGTCGCCCTGGCGCTCCCGCGCGTCGGCGATCTGGGCGGCCATGAGCTCGTCGTAGGAGTCGCGGGGTACCTGCCGGAACACGCCGATCGGGGTGTGCGCGAAGTCGGAGTTGTCCAGCCGGGACAAGGCGAACGCGTACGAGGGGTCCGGCACACGCGCGTCGTGCACGAGCAGAGAACCCTCCGACGCGCCCTCGGTAACGTCCACCGGCTCCAGCGTGCCGTAACGGCCGAACCGCAGGCCCTTGCTGTACCCGGGGCCGAACCGGATCAGCTCGCCCTGCTCCAGCCGGATGAGCCGCTGGTCCCGCGACTCCGGCTCCTTCAGCGGGGCGAACGCGTCGTCGTTGAAGATCGGGCAGTTCTGGTAGATCTCGACGAACGCCGCGCCCTTGTGGTCGGCCGCGGCCCGCAGCACGCTGGTCAGGTGCTTGCGGTCGGAGTCGATCGTGCGCGCCACGAAGCTGGCCTCGGCGCCGAGCGCCAGCGAGATCGGGTTGAACGGCGTGTCCAGCGAGCCGAACGGGGTCGACTTGGTGACCTTGCCCTGCTCGGAGGTGGGCGAGTACTGGCCCTTGGTCAGCCCGTAGATCCGGTTGTTGAACAGCAGGATCTTGATGTTGACGTTTCGCCGCAGCGCGTGGATCAGGTGGTTGCCGCCGATCGACAGCGCGTCGCCGTCCCCGGTGATCACCCAGACCGACAGGTCCTGGCGGGTGGAAGCGAGCCCGGTGGCTATCGCGGGAGCCCGGCCGTGGATCGAGTGCATGCCGTAGCTGTCCACGTAGTACGGCAGCCGCGAGGAGCAGCCGATGCCGGAGATGATGACGAGGTTCTCCCGCGGCACCTCGAGTTCGGGCAGGAACGACTGGAACGCCGCCAGGATGGCGTAGTCGCCACAGCCGGGGCACCAGCGGACCTCCTGGCTGGACTTGAAGTCCTTGGTGCTGAGCTTGTCGTCGGCGACCGGGACCAGGGTCAGCGAGCGGAGCCGGTGCGCGGCGTCCCCGGCACCGTCATTGGCGTGGCTGGCATCAGACATTGGCGATCACGTCCTGAATAACGCCGGCCAGTTCCGACGCACGGAACGGCAGGCCGCTGACCCGGTTGTAGGAGATCACGTCGACGAGGTAGCGCCCGCGCAGCACCAGCGCGAGCTGCCCGAGGTTGATCTCGGGTACCAGGACCTTCTCGTAGGAGGTCAGTACCTCACCGAGGTTGGCGGGGAATGGCGACAGGTGCCTGAGGTGGGCCTGGGCGACCGATCCGCCGCCGGTGCGGACCCGGCGCACGGCCGCGCCGATCGAGCCGAACGTGCCGCCCCAGCCGAGGACGAGAACCTTTGCGTTGCCGTCGGGGTCGTCCACTTCGAGCGGCCCGATGTCGTCGGCGATCCCATCGATCTTGGCCTGGCGCAGCCGCACCATCTTGTCGTGGTTGTCCGGGTCGTAGGAGATGTCGCCGGTGACGTCCGCCTTCTCGATCCCGCCGATGCGGTGCTCGAGGCCGGGAGTTCCCGGGATCGCCCACGGCCGGGCCAGCGTCTGCGGGTTGCGCAGGAACGGCTGGAAGGCGGGCTTGCCCTCACCGCCCCAGTCCTTGGGGCTGGAGAAGGAGAACTCGTCGCGCAGCTTGGGCAGCCCCGCGACCTCGGGGACGCGCCACGGCTCGGAGCCGTTGGCCAGGTAGCCGTCGGACAGGATGATCACCGGCGTGCGGTACTTGACGGCGATCCGGACCGCCTCGAGCGCGGTGTCGAAGCAGTCCGACGGCGTGGCCGGGGCCAGGACCGCAACCGGTGACTCCCCGTTCCGGCCGTAAAGCGCCATCAACAGGTCGGCCTGCTCGGTCTTGGTGGGCATTCCGGTCGACGGGCCGGCTCGCTGGATGTCGCAGATGATCAGCGGCAGCTCCACCGAGACCGCCAGCCCGATCGTCTCCGCCTTCAGCGCCATCCCGGGGCCGGAGGTGGTGGAGACGCCGAGCGCGCCGCCGAAGGCCGCGCCGAGCGCCGCGCCCACACCCCCGATCTCGTCCTCGGCCTGGAACGTGCGCACCCCGAACCGCTTGAGCTTGGACAGCTCGTGCAGGATGTCCGAGGCCGGCGTGATCGGGTAGGAGCCCAGGAACAGCGGCAGCCCGGACCGCCGGGAGGCGGCCACGAGGCCGTAGGCGAGCGCGCTGTTGCCGGTGATGTTGCGGTAGGTGCCCGGCCGCAGCCTGGCCGGCTTGACCTCGTACTGGACCGAGAACGCCTCGGTGGTCTCGCCGTAGTTCCAGCCCGCCTGGAAGGCCGCCTTGTTGGCCTTCATGATCTCCGGCTTGGTCGCGAACTTCGATTCCAGGAACGAGATGGTGGACTCCACCGGCCGGTTGTAGAGCCAGGACAGCAGCCCGAGCGCGAACATGTTCTTGGCCCGCTCGGCGTCCTTGCGGGTGATGTCGAACTCCTCCAGCGCCTTGACGGTCATCGAGGTGATCGACACCGCATGGACGTTGTAGTTCGACAGCGAGCCGTCGTCGAGCGGGCTGGTCTGGTACCCGACCCGGCTCAGGTTGCGCTTGGTGAACTCGTCGGTGTTGGCGATGATGTCCGCGCCGCGCGGCACGTCGGCGAGGTTCGCCTTCAGCGCTGCCGGGTTCATCGCCACCAGGACGTCGGGGGCGTCGCCGGGGGTGAGGATGTCGTGGTCGGCGAAATGCACCTGGAAGCTGGACACGCCCGGCAGGGTGCCCGCCGGCGCCCGGATCTCCGCGGGGAAGTTGGGCAGCGTGGAAAGGTCGTTGCCGAACGCCGCGGTTTCCTGCGTGAACCTGTCACCCGCCAACTGCATGCCATCGCCCGAATCGCCAGCGAACCGGATAATCACACGGTCAAGTTGCTGGACATGCTTCGCCACAGTCGTGGACCTCCTCCACTCGCCGCGGGCGGGCGCCGGGAGCGGGCCGGCGTGGGTCCGTGAGCGCTGAACGGGCTGGTAGATGCCCGGTTTCGTCATCTTTCGCGTGCGGACCTGCCAAGGCTACCCGGGCGCCGGGGCCGGGGCGGCTGGTACGCACGCACCCCCGCGACACTGTGACGCAGATCGCACCGGCGTCACCGCGGGAGGAACGCGCGCAAGGGCCAGAACCCCGAGTAAGGCCCCGCACTGGCCCCCGTGCAGCTGACAAATCCATGTAATGTAACACTTCCACGTCGAATAATACCCTCTGTGTCATACACGTGTGGGGTATGTCGCCGGTTCAGGGTGCCTTTTGATGAAGCTGTGATGTCGCCCGTGATCGGCGTTGCCCCTGGCCCGCCAGCGCTGCCCCCGGCCGGCCAACGCCGTGCCCGGCCGCGGGGTATCCACTTAGGCTGGCTAGATGGTTGCCGTGGACCTGCCGGCGCCGCGCCCGCGCGGCCCGGCCCAGGCGGGCGCCGGCCCGCAGTGCTTGCCGGCGCGCCTCCGGCACGACCCGGGGGACGCCGGTCCCGGTCGGGAGGTTTCGGTGCGAGTCTTTGACGCGGGGCTCGCCTGCTGCGCTGTCGAGGTCTCCGCGGCCCTGCGCCGGTTCGCGGAGCTGGTCCCGCGGCACCCAGGCGCCGACGGCGGCGTGCACGTGCTCGTGGTGGCCGGGACGGTGACCGACAAGCTGGCCCCGCTGGTGCGCGAGGCGTACCGCGATCTTCCCGAGCCCCGGCTCGTGCTGTCCTTCGGGGCCTGCTCGAACAGCGGCGGCCCGTACTGGGACTCCTACTGCGTCACCAAGGGGGCCGATCAGATCATCCCGGTCGACGTCTACGTCCCCGGCTGCCCGCCCCGCCCCGAGGCGCTGGTGCACGGGTTGCGGCTGCTCCTGGACTCCCGGGGCGAAGCGCCGTTGCCCTCCCGGGGCGAGGTCCCGTGACGCCGGCCGAGGTCGCGGCGGAGGCGGCGCGCCGCTTCCCCGCGGCGCGCTGCACGGCCGAGGCCGGCGCGGCCGCGGGCAGTGCGGCGGGGAGCGGTGCGGCCGCGGGCAGCACGATCACGCTGGAGGTGCCGCGCGAGGACTGGCTCGCGGCGCTGACCTTCGCCCGCGACGTGGCCGGCTGCGACTTCTTCGACTGGCTGACGGCCGTGGACGAGCAGGACGCCGGTTTCGCGGTGATCGTGCACCTGTACTCCATCGAAGGCAGGCAGCACCTGATGGTCCGGGCCCTGCTCCCACGGGAGAACCCGGTCCTGCCCAGCGCGACCGGCGTCTTCCGCGGCGCGGGCTGGCCGGAGCGGGAAACCCACGAGATGTTCGGCGTGATCTTCGAAGGTCATCCCGGGCTGGCCCCGCTGCTGTTGCCGGACGGGTTCGAGGGGCACCCGTTGCGCAAGGAGTTCGCGCTGGCCGCGCGGGCGGCACAGGAGTGGCCGGGCGGGAAGGAACCCGGCGAGCGGGAGGCATCGGACCGGTCCCGGCGCCGGCTGGTTCCCCCAGGCGTGCCGGAGGGGTGGCCACCGCCATGACTCACGATCATGCTGAACGCCTTAGCGGCCCGCTAACGGATCCGTCCCCGCAGGTGGCCCCGGGCCGGCCGCCCCGGAACGGCCCGCCGGGGACCTGCCCGCGCGCAGCCGGGGCGTGATCGGGCTGCTGGAAGAGAACTGCACGGTCTGCATGCTGTGCGCGCGGGAGTGCCCGGACTGGTGCATCTTCATCGACTCGCACAAGGAAACCGAACCCGCGTCCGGCGCTGGCCGCCCGCGGGTCCGTAACGTCCTCGACCGGTTCGCCATCGACTTTTCGTTGTGCATGTACTGCGGGATCTGCATCGAAGCGTGCCCTTACGACGCGCTCTTCTGGTCCGGCGAATTCGCCTATCCCGAAACGGGCATCGCGGCGCTGACCCACGAAAGGGACCGTCTCCGCGAATGGATGTGGACGGTTCCGCCCCCGCCAGCGCACGACCCGGGTGCGCTGCCAACCAGGGAGGAACGGGAGGCCGATCCCGGCGAGAGGGGTGGCTAACAGGGCCGTGATGGCCACGGCGCCGGCGTAAAGCACCTTGTTCTTCAGCGCTGCCGGAAGCTCGCTCCAGCGCCGGCGTTCCCTACCGGAAGTTGATGAATTGCAGCGCCACCCCGAAGTCGTTGCCTTTCACCAGCGCGATCACGGCCTGAAGGTCGTCCTTCTTCTTCGACGACACGCGCAGTTCCTCGCCCTGAACCTGGGCCCGGACGCCCTTGGGCCCCTCGTCCCTGATGAGCTTGGAGATCTTCCGCGCGTCGTCCTGTGAGATGCCCTCCTTGAGGTTCACGCCGAGGCGGAACTCCTTGCCCGACGGCTTCGGGTCACCGGGGTCGACCGCCTTGAGCGACACCCCGCGACGGATCAGTTTCTCCTTGAAGACGTCGAGGACCGCCTTGGCCCGTTCCTCGCTGTTGGCCCTGATGTCAATGCTTTCGCCGGACCAGGAGATCGCCGCGCCCACCCCGCGGAAATCGAAGCGTGTACTGATCTCTTTGGCGGCCTGGTTCAGCGCGTTGTCCACTTGTTCCTCGTATCGACCGTTCTGGTTCAAGTAGAAGATTTGGGCCAAATGGTAATGGTCGTAAATGTATTGACGGAAGGGCGGGGAGTGGTCGTGAACATTCGAGGGGCCAGCGCCTACCGGGTACAACACGACGAAATGTGGTGGATGGCTTTGGAGCGATTGGACGATGGCGGCTACCTGCTCCGGCCGGGTGTACTCATCGTAGTTAACAAACTCGGAGGCGGTCGGATTCTCCAACGAGAGATAGAGAGACAGAGCTGAGCTGTTAAAGAAGGTTTCGAATGGGTGAGTGCGTTGCGCCAGCCATTGAAATTCATGGAACACAAGGGGGTCGCTGAAAGCGGTCCTGCCGATGGGCAGATTGAGGCTGGCGTGCCATTGCGTCTGACGATTGAACGGCAGCAATAATGCAAAGGCACCAGCCAGAAGGCATAACAGAATACGGACGCATCTAAGCGTGGGATTCGGCTGGCTGACGAGCCAGACACAGATGAGGATGGCGGGGGGAGCGACGGTACAGAGACGAAAGAATCTAGGCCCGTTCGCGACTGCCAGGAACAAGGCGAGGCCGACTCCATGGATAAGAACCAGATGCTCTCGAAGTGGCGCCGGCAGTGCTTCGCGCTTGCGCCACAGCTGGTAAAGCCCGAGGAGATAGATATAAGGAACAAGAGCATAAATAAACACAAAAGGGATCAGGTGAACGATGCCGGCCGGCCCGTGTACCGGGGGAAGCTGACGGAGATACGTTCGCGGCGAGTTGACCTCACCCAAAAGAAACTTTGGTGGGAACACTACGAGGTCGAAGAAGATGGTGCGAAGGCCCGCTTTGTGGACGTAGTATCCGAGGACGCAAGAGAGTATAAGCGTGAACGGCACAGCCAGAGCTGCAAGCCGCATCAGGCTGGTGGACTTCTGGGTTCCGGATCGCTTGAGCCACAACAGATAGACGGCAAGAGCGATGAAGGTCAGCGCACCCTGAGTCTGAGTAAATAGGGTCGCTATTCCACAGAGTGCGCCGGCGGCGAAGATGCGCTGCATGCTGGCGCCACCGGTAAGAACAGCGGCCGCAGCCAGAGCGGCGAGAGTGCTGTACCAGTGGTGCGTCAGATCGAGCCCGCTACTGAAGTCGAAGACGAGGAATAACAGCGCCGGAAGCAGAACCAGGGCGCCGCGGAGTATCCTGCCGGCGATCCACGTGATGACACAACAAAGAGCGAGCCCCAGAACGATACCCCAGGCCTGCATGACCCAGCTGTGAATACCGAAGAGGCGAAACGCGGCAGCATAGAGCAGGTCAGTGCCCGGAGGAACGAGCTCAAAAAAGTCCCGGTACAGGACTTGCCCGTGAGCCATCCGCGCCGCACGAGCGAAGAACAGAATCTGATCACCTATGCCAACAAAAGAAGTCGCGGGCAGGAGAAAAGTTCGCAAGTAGAGGAAGATCAGGGCTCCCCCGAATGCCAGGACGAAGAGGGAGCGCGATAGGCGCTCTGCTGCATACGGCGGATTGCGTTCTGTCATGAAATTGTTGCCACTGAATAGTGGCATGACCCGGATTGGGGAAGCAAATCAAGTCAACTTCAAGGCAGTGATCTCAGTGGCGGATTCGTCTTCAAACAAGAGATCCTGAGCCGGGGTCGTATGAAATTCACTGAGCCACCGCATGCCGGCCGCCGCAAAAGCCACGATCAGAATCATGAACATACAGCTGAGCACATGACTCAACATACGGCTCTCAAGTTCCGCTGCTTCATCCAGGAAGCGTAGGAACAGCATCAGGCACACCCAGAAGACGAAAAGGCTTCGTCCTTTACCTGGCTGATAGGAGCAGGTGAAGGGAACCTTCGGAAATGTATACAGGCAAAGTTCTACCAGAAGGATTCCCAAGCACAGCATCACACTCAAATGCCCTAATGCGGGGCTCCAGGGATAGGCGGCCAGAAGGAAGCCAGCAAGAAGGAAGCCGCCAATGACGAGCAAGACAGGCAAGACCCCGAGTGCGAGCCACGAAACGCGGACAGCTTTCTTGTAGTCCGGAGCCGGCCGGATTTGTGTTATCCGGACAATCCAGTTCGCCGCAAGCGAAATCGGAATCGAAGCTACGACGCGGAATGCCAGGACGGTAAGGATCATCATCAGAATGCTTGTCAGCAGGAACGAGCTGCCGATGGTTTCTCTTGCAGATCCAAATCCCCCAAGGGTCGTTTTCACATAGACGACCACAATTGTGATCCCGATACCGAGATAAAAGCTGAGGATCATGCGATGCTGGCGACTTCGCATTAAAGTCCGGAGACTGAAGAGGGTAATAGCGTTGGTGAGCGGGCTGCCGAAGCGTGGCGGCCGCGCGAAGGATCGCGTGCCGGGCAGGATGTCGGGTTGCTCGACCATCTGTCTCATCAAGCGGAAGTAACACCCCAGCAACGCCGCGCAAGCTCCGAACGCAGACGCAGCTAGACCGATCCATGCCCGTTTTGCCAAAGGAACGAGCGTGGGATGCATCGATCCATTGAGTTGGTTAAAGAGAGCAAGGAACCAGTAGGAGGGGAGCCACTCCAGCAGCCGCTGATTTTGCGGGGAAGCAAGGGCCGCGGGCGATTCCAGCGATGGCTCCAGAAAGTAAACGCTCAGTAAGAGGCACAAGCTGCCCGCCTGCAAGACAGCAGACAGACGAAGGAAGAGCTGCCGCGGCAGCAGATTGGCCCCTAGGCCCTGTATCGCCAAAATCGAAAACACAAAGAAGGCTCCCGCCGCAAAGATGGTGATCCAATAAGCGGGCCAGGACCGCAGCACACCAACCAATCCGGCGTTGGGGGAGCTGAAGATCAACGGCCAAAGGACGCCTGAGAAGATGTTCAATGCGATGATCGCGAGCGCAGGGGCCGCGAACAGGGCAGCAATTTTCGCCAGCAGCAGCGTGCCTCTCTTGACGGGTAACGGAGCCAGCACCAGCACATCTCGCTTGTCCGGAAAGGCTGCATCCCAGTTGAGTACAGCAATGAGTCCGGCCGCAGTCATTGCTGTTTCAATAAAGAAATGCTCGAACATCCACGCCTGTGTCATCTGCAGCCCGTTACCATTCATCAGCAGAACTGGAGCAGTGAGGCAGAAGCTGAAAGTGGCGAAGATGCTGGCAAACTGCCCAATCAATTTAGTTGGGTCGCCGTCCGCAGAGAGCAGTTCAAGGTCGACTACCCGTAAAAGGAACACGCGATACAGAGTGCGGAATTGTAGTTTTCCGACGGCCCAGCCGCTATGCATGGATAAGGTCTGCAATCTCTCGTGAGATGGCTTCCGAGTCTTGTTCCACGGCGAGTTGTGAAAATATCTCTTCCAGCGTAGGCACGGCCATCAGGACTCTTAGCCGTTGTATCGAGTCATCGGCAACCACTTTGCCGCGATGCAGAATCACCACGTGGGAGCAGACGCGTTCCACCGTCTCCAGTTCATGCGAACTGAAGAGCACAACCTTACCCCGTACCGCCAGCTCTCGAATCAGGCTGCGCAAGATGAGCGAGGACCCCACATCGAGCCCGGAGAACGGCTCATCAAGCAGTATCAGGTCTGGATTGTGCATCAAGGCCGCCGTGAGCAGTACCTTCTGCCGCATACCTTTTGAATAGGACGAGATCGCTACGTCGCGGTCACCGTATATTCCGAAGAGGCGGAGCAGCCCGTGGATGCGCTCGTTTGCGGCTTCGCGGTCCATGTTCCGTAACTGGGCCACCATCACCAGGTATTCCAGACCACTCAGGTGGGTATAGAGGTGCGGCTCTTCGGGCACATAGCCCATCCGCTGCCGATAGGCCATCAGGTTTTCCGTGATAGGTCGCCCGTCGAACAGGATTTCCCCCGAAGTCGGTTCAATCAATCCTGTGGCCAGCTTCATGGTGGTTGATTTGCCGGAACCATTTGCGCCCAGGTAGCCGGTTACCTCTCCCGGACGCGCGACAAAGCTAACCGAGTCCAGAGCCGGGATACCAGAGTAACGTTTATGCAGATTGCGAACTTCAAGCACCAACATACGTCCACCCGATTGTCTTCAGCCGCTACGGCATAGTCTTCCGGATTTCCGTCATATGCGTTGGCGTTTGCAGCGTGATGGTGTAGCAAGGCATCCGTTCTGACCATCGGACGGAAACAACCAGGGGGCTGGGCCGGCTGAAAAGCAGCATAAAGCTGCACAGAATCGCAGAGGCCGTAATTCCGCCTTGGAGCAGACGAACCGGACCTATCCCGGGATTGCTGATGACTTCCCCGGAACGAATGGATAGCAGTCCAGGATCACGCTGTATTCTGCAACGCTGGCGGAGCAGAGAGATCGCTCCGTCGAAGAGCAGGTAAGGGACTGCGCCCCGGTGGTGTTCCTCGTCGAAGATCCAAAGCATCTCGGCCCCAAATTCGTTTTGAAACGAAGCCGGATGCAGGCCGAGCAGCAGACGATAGGCAAGGCGTGAGACAGCTCTGTTCATGCTCTTGCTGACCTCGCTTCCTGGAGACGTAACCTGGCTTGGGTTACGACGCTTTGCAGGCGATCCACCTCCACAGCCAGGGCGGTCCGCCCTTCCCTGGTGAGGGTGTAGAAGCGCCGATCATCTTCCTTGGCCGTGACAGACTTGCGTCTTGAAGATGCAGCTTTGGGCGCGTCTGCGACCAATCCCGCATCCATCAACTTCTTCAGGTTGTCGTACAACGTGCCCGGTCCCAGCCTGTAGTGACCGCCCGAATTGCGAGCGACTTCCTGAATAATGCCGTAGCCGTGCAGGTTCCCCCCAGCCAGCGCTAGAAGGATATGCAGGGTCGCGGACGATAACGGAGGGTTTTTGTGGGAAGCCATATCGGAATCCGACTATATCGGACTCCGACCATGCTCGTCAAGTGGATCGCCAAACTCCCTGGCCTAGGGCATCACATCCGTAAGGATGAAGTCATGCACCCACATTTCAGCAAATCCTTGCTCGCGGAGACGAGTCGCGAGCTGGGCACGATGCTGCATACCGTGAAGCAGGGCCTGGGCAAACATTTTCTTTTTGCTTGCCTTAATGCCGGAGAAACCCACATCTTTCACTTCATCCCAATCTTCCGGCTGTGCTGAACGAATGAACTCGCGAAATTTCTCAATTGCATCCTCGTGAACTTTAAATAAATCGTCCGCTGCACGAGCCTGCAACTGCTGCCAATCGAGTCGAGGATGATTCGATACCGCATTGGCGAAAAGAAGTTCCACCATAAAAATGTGGGCCAGCAATCCGCGAACGTTCTTTGCATTCGCAATGAGAAAGGTAACTTCGAGCGCTTCCGGATGGGAGGAAAACCACTCCTTCCATCGCCTCGTCTCCTGCTCGGTGTAAAGCAGCAATTCGGTAAACGTTATAGCTGAATCCATTTGCCATCCTCGTGTGCCACCCTATTTTCACACTGGCGATACCGGTGTGGACAGCCCAGAGCGCCGGGCGCGCTCCTCACGGTTGCCGGCGCTATGGGGGCATGCGGCGTCTGGACAGCAATCTCCCCTCGATGATCGCATGGGCATGCCCGATTTCCCGGAAATTGCCACAATTCGAGTACAATTTTCCTGAGTCGGTCTTCATCAGGTACAAAGCGGACGATCATGCGCTCAATGCAAAAGCGTTTTGGCGTAATTGCCGGCTTTCTGATACTGCTTCTCCTCCTCGTGCTCAATACCGCCGTGTTGCGATATCAACTTGCCGTTCAAGTCGGTCATCAGGGATGGTTCAGTCATAGCAAGCGAGTGGTGCAGGCGTTGCGGGATACGGAGTCTCTGCTTAAGGATGCGGAGACCGGCCAACGGGGCTTTCTGTATACCGGGAAGATCGAATACCTCGCTCCCTATCGTGTCGCCTCGGCCCAGATCGATTCCCGCCTGCACGATTTAGCCGTTGCGGTGGGGGACAACCCGGGAGAACAAAGACAAGTCGCAGATCTTCGCACGCTGGTACATCAAAAGCTCGCCGAAGTGGCCCAGACCGTCTCCCTGTTCCAATCAGGCGACACCGCGGGAGCCAAAGCCCTGGTGATGTCTGACAACGGCTTCGTCATCATGGAAAATATCCGCACCCTTGTCGGCCGGATGGAGCAGGAAGAATCATCGCTTAGCGAGTTGCGAAGAGACGCGTACCAAAAAAGCATTAGGATCACGATCGCCTGCATCTATACGGCAAGTCTGATTGCGGCTGTGGGCCTGGTTTTGCTGGCGTTGTTTGTCCTGCGCGAGATGGAGAGGCGAGAGCGAGACGCGGCCGCCCTGCGTCGAAGCGAAGAATGGTTCAGGGTGACCCTCTCGTCGATCGGAGATGGCGTGATCGTAACCGACGATCAAGGCCTGGTTTCATTCCTGAATCCGGTGGCTGAGCGCCTCACCGGCATGAGTTTGGAAGGAGCCAAGGGAAAAAAGGTCGCCGACGTCTTTCCTATCTTCCGTGAAGCCACGAATATCCCTGCAGAAAATCCTGTGGAAAAGGTCCTGGCACAAGGCCCCGTGGGGGGACTTGCAAGCCACAGCCTGTTGCGACATCGGGGCGGTGACCTTTTGCCCATTGAAGACAGCGCAGCGCCCATCAAGGACGATTCCGGCAGGCTGATTGGAGTCGTTTTGGTTTTCCATGATGCTTCCCGTGAACGAAACTTCCAGCAGGTACTGCGCAGAACTGAGAAACTTGCGGCGGCTGCTCGCCTGGCAGCAACCGTTTCCCATGAGATTAACAATCCGCTGGAGGCGGTCGGTAACCTCATATTTCTTGCCAAAAGAAATCCGGGGCTCCCGGAAATGGCCAGTGAGCAACTGCAGATGGCCGAGCAGGAATTGGCGCGGGTATCGCACATCACGCGACAAACACTCGGCTTTTATCGCGAATCAGCGTCACCCGCATCCGTCCACATTCCGGCAGTCGTGGAGTCGACCCTCAAGCTGTATTCGAACAAACTGCAGCACAAGCAGATCAGGCTTCTGCTGGCGTTTGAGGAGTGCCCTCCAATCATGGGTTTAGGCGGTGAGATTCAACAACTCGTGTCCAACATCATCTCCAATGCCATTGATGCTTTGCCCTTCAATGGAACGTTGAAGATCGATTCCAGCCTCGCGAAGATGGTTAACGTTCGGTCAATTCGGCTCACGATCGAGGATGACGGCCCCGGGATTTCTCCGGAAAACCTCGATCGAATCTTTGAACCATTCTTCACCACCAAACAGGATGTAGGCACCGGGTTGGGGTTATGGGTGTGCAAAGAGATCGCCGAACGACATGGGGGAACGGTGCAGGCACACTCGAAAAGTGAGAATGGGTCAACCGGCGCGGTGTTTACGGTTCTTCTGCCGTACCGGGAAAACATCGGCAGCAATGATCTTCAAAAGAACTGAGACGTGCCCTGCAACCCGCCAAGTCACAGTCCTAAGAACAATGGAGGGGCTTCGCCCCATCTTTTTCGCCCCAGCGTACGTGGGACGATTCTAATTTTTTTCTATGTTTTTGCTGCAAGGGCTAACCGGACTTTCTGAGAGACAAAGCGAAAGACAAACAGCGCCATTCAGAAAGGAAGGGCGGGACCGAAGTCCCGCCGGAGGAGGAAGCGGCCAAATCAAAAAGTGAGCCGCGCGCCCAGTTGAATCAGCCGCGGACTGGCGGCGGAGGTGATCTTACCGTTAAGAGACGACGCGAGGTTTGCGGTGGGCGCGTTGAGACTTACCAGGTTGAAGGCATTGGTGGCCTCACCGCGTATCTGTAGGGTGAACCGTTCCAAGCTGATATCGCGGAAGATCCCCAGGTCGATATCCCGGTAACCGGGAGCCCGAAGAAAGTCGCGCGGCGCGTTGCCGTCGGCGCCGTAAGGGCCGATGCCGAGGCCGGGACCATTGGGCGCGAACGCCGCGGTGTTAAACCACGCCGCGGCAGCAAGCGACCGGCTGCGGTGCGGATCCAGGA
Organism: uncultured Actinomycetes bacterium; assembly: GCA_963703605.1. Classification (GTDB taxonomy): domain Bacteria; phylum Actinomycetota; class Actinomycetes; order Streptosporangiales; family Streptosporangiaceae; genus DASXKD01. The sequence continues at coordinate 11,552 of CAVPFC010000012.1, read as the reverse complement.
ACGCGTTCTGCCCGGCAACCAGGTTCGGACGGTTGTTGTTGGCGCTGTCAAAGTTCTTGTTGGAGCCGGTCACGATGTTGACCGGCGCGCCGCTGTAGAAAATGGCGATGGACGATATCGTCCAGTGGTTCGCTAATTGGCTCAGCAGAGAGTTCGACCCCTTGTAGTAGTCGATATTCCAAATGCCCGAGACGCTGGCCATGTGCCGCCGGTCATTGTCCGTGGGGCCTCTTTCTTCCTCCAGGTGGGCAAAATCCTGCGCCGTCGCAAGCCCCACGGCCGATTCATTGGAACTTTGGAACGAATGGCTCAGGACATAGAAGCCGTTGAGCATGAGGTTGCGCGTCAGCGGCCGCTGGGCCGAGATCTGCAGGGAATGATACGAGGCGGTCTGGTTGGTTATAAGAAAGATGTTCTGCCCCAGAACGCCTGGATCGTAGGGCCGCCGGGCATTGATGCTGCTCTGCGATGTGCTGGCTCCCGGCGCATACGGCGCATAATTGTCGTCGATCATGATGGGTAGATCATGCGACAGCGTGCCGACATAGGCCGCGGTGGCGCTGACCTGGCCCGGCAACTGACGCTGCACCGAGGTGTTGATCTGATAGACCAGGGGCCATTGAGAATTTTGAGAAATTGACTCTACGCTGGCCGCGGGAAGAAAACGGGGATTTGACGGAGTATACGTGTAAGGGAAGGGGTCCCCATTGGGGAAAGAGGCTTTATTCCCGTAAACGTTGCTGAACGACGTGATGGAGTTGAAGGTCTGGCGAATGGCGAAGGGCTGTGCGTTGGCCGGCTGGTTCCATTCGTTGCCGCTCACGCTGCCATAGAAGACGCCCGCGGCTGCGCGAACGGCCGTCTTGCCGTCACCCAAGGGATCCCATGCCAGGCCCACACGCGGCGAGATATGGTGCCAACGCAAGTTGACGATGCCGCGAGGTACACCCTTGTCTCCTGGATAGAGGAGGCCCAGCGGCGCACTGGGAACCACCGTGGAGCGAACGTTGGGGACAAAGGTGTCGGTGAGGTTGGAAGACTCGACCGGAGGAACATCAATATCCCATCGCAATCCCAGATTTGCGATGAGCCGGGGGGAGATCCGGTAATTGTCCTGGAGAAAGAATGCGGTATGCCAGTCGCTCAGAAGCCCATGGTAAGGAGTGTCCTGCTCCATGGTGTTGACCTGGCCGGTGACAAAATCGCCGAGCGCATTCCCCGTAGTCGTGGGAGCGGATGTTTGAAAGTTGAAGATGCCGAAGTTATCCAGGTTGCCCACGATCATATTCTTGTCCAGCGCCAGCTCGCCGCCGAAATTGATCGAGTGTTTGCCTTTGGTCATGCTGACCAGGTCGCGAATGGAATAGAAGTCAGTGGTGGTTACCGGGCCGGCGAGCGCCCCACCCACGGTGAAATATCCCGAGACCACCAGCTCGGGGAGGGCCTTTGGCCCCTGGATCGTGAAATTCGATCCCAGGTCTCCCAGCGAAACCTGGGGCAGATTGACCCGCCCTCCGGCCACCCTGGTGAAGCTGATCCAGGCCTGGTTGACAATGGTGGGGTTGAAGGTGTGAACGTCGCTGATGTTCACGTTCTGCTGCGTGGAGTAGGACTGATTGGTACTCCAGAGCAGATTGCCGGTCCCGAAAGCATTTTGCGTGGAGTTGAGGTAGAAGTAAGTGACCGCCACACGATCCTTGTCGCCCAGAACCTGCTCGTATTTCCCCAAGTACTCGTTCTGGTTTGTCGGCCCGGTGAAGAACCCCGTCCAGGCATTGTTGGCGCTGTTGGGCAGGGGAATGTACTTGCTGACAATGGTTGCCGCTGTAGGATCTAACAACCCGGAGGGGACACAACCCACGTTGGGAACCTGGCAGTTGGGAGAACTATTGGTCCCATCCACTTTGGTCTTGGTGCCGGGCAGGTTTGGAATCACCTTGGATTTGGTAAAGTCGCCCTGCCGCTCGAGGGCGGTCGGCACCACGCCGCCGCTCAGGAATTGACCGACGGTCTGCCGCAGTCCGCCATAGCTGAAGAAGAAGAAGGCCTTGTCGTGCTTCACCGGTCCGCCGACCGTACCGCCAAACTGGTTGCGGTGATAAGGCGGGTTAATACTTGCATTCCAGGGAGTCGCGTTTAAATCGGTGTTGCGCACAAATTCAAACAGCGAGCCGTGAAACTGATTGGTTCCGGAGCGGGTAACGGCGGTGACTACGGCACTGGACATGCGGCCATATTGGGGCGAGAAGTTGCTGGTTTCTACGCGAAACTCCTCCAGCGCGTCGGGGTTGGGCAGCGGGTTTCCATAGTTGCGGATTCCGGTCATGTTGCTTCCGCCATCGAGGAAGAAGCTGACCATGGGAACGCCGCCGTCAATGCCGCCATTCACCACCACCTGGGTGGAGGGTACGCCGATCTGATAATTGGGAGTGCCGTTGGGATTGCTGTTGCTGGCATTGGTGGCTCCGCTGGCGCTATTGGATTGCACCCCCGGGGTGAGGGAAAGCTCCGCATACGCGTTGCGGTTAACCAGCGGCAGGCCGATGATCTCGGCTGGCTGCACCGTTCTTCCCAGCACCGCCGTTGAGGTATCGACGAGAGGTGGAGTTGCGGCAACCGTGACGGTCTCACTGGCTCCGCCGACCGCCAGCGTTACGCTCAGCGCTTGCGTCTGATCGATAGCGAGGACGACATTCTGCTGTACAAACCTCTTGAAGCCGGGCGCCTCCACTGCAATGTTGTAGTTGCCTACCGGAAGATATTCGATGCGGTACGCCCCGTCGTTGCCGGTGGCGGTCGATCGGGAGAATCCGGTGTCGACGTTGGTTGCGTTCACCGCAGCTGCCGGAACGACCGCACCCTGCGCGTCGGTGACGGTCCCCACGATCGACCCGGTGATCTGCTGGGCCTGCGAACTTAGGGTGACCAGAGCGAAGAGTAGTGCCGTGGCCAAAGTCCAGCGGCACGCACTTGGTAAATTCTTTGTAAAGCCTTCAGGTTGGATCCATTGCGCATTCGTTGTTTTCACTTTGCACTCCTTGAACTCAGGCCGTATTCTGAAAACCCAAGTTGCGAGTGTCAAGCAGATAGTGCACCTACAGTTCCGCTATACGGGACGGCGTAATAAGTACATAACTCGCCTGTCTGGGCGCGGATGTTATCGGCAGGTTGCACGCGGAACCCACGCTTCAAATTCGCGATTGTCCCGCAGGCCGGGACAACGCCTCAGGGCTGCCAGAGCTGTTTGAAGGGTACGGGCTTCAGCCCGTACATCCTCACCGAACGTCGATGGGGTTTACAGTCTGCGGAAAAAGACAGTTTGGAGGATCCCGACATCCGGCTAACCGAGGTCCAGGTACTCGCCACCCTCCAATTTGTCATCCCGACCGAAGCGTAGCGTAGTGGAGGGATCGCAGTATCCCTTTCCCTTTAGCAGCTCCGCAGGGTCCGGGCTTTAGACCCCTCTCAGTTGCTTGGGGGAAGGGATACTGCAGATCCCTCCACTACGCTCCCCCGGATTTCCCGTTGAGTTTCGTGGCGTTGGCGAACTTCATGCGGCTCTCTTTACGGAGAGCCGCACACTCGGCCCTGTCCAGTGCTGCGTGGCAGGAAATCCGGGTACGCTTCGGTCGGGATGACAAATTGGAGGGTGGCGAGTACCTGGACCTCGGTTAGCCGGATGTCGGGATCCTCCAAACTGTCTTTTTCCGCAGACTCTGAGGCCCCGCCCCTTCAAAGCCACAATGACAGTTTCAGAAACTGGTAGTTCACTCCTCACGCAGCAGCATCATAGGATCCACCGACAGCGCCCGTTGTGCGGGAATCCACGTGGCCACCAGTCCCAGCAACGCCATCGCCAGAACAACACCCGCCAATACGACCGGATCGCGGGGAGTCGCCTGGTACACAATGAAAGCCAGCACCCGGGTTGCCAGAATCCCGAGGAGCAGTCCAGTCGCCGAACCAATTGCCAGCAATTTGACTGCGCGCCCCAACGCTGCCTGCAGCACTTCTGTCCTTTGTGCGCCGAGGGCAACGCGAATGCCCAACTCACGCAGCCGCTTGCTGACCGAGTAAGCCGCCATGCCAAAAATCCCGGTAATCGACAGCATTGCGCCTATCATGCCCATCACTCCCAGACGACACCGTTGCCACCCGCGAGGGAAACAGAACCACGGCCAGCAGTTCATTCCAGGTCTTGGTGTCCACCGGCAGTCCGGAATCCAACTCGCGCAGTTTACTCCTCATCGCCGCGGCAAGTTGCTGCGGATCCCGGTGCGACCTCACCACCAGATACGATGCACTCGCCGGCGATTGCATGAACGGGAGAAACATCGCCGGTTGTTGATCCTGGGTAATGGTCTGATATTTTCCGTCTTCCACCACGCCAACCACCTGAACGCGATTTCCGTCCTGCAACTTGTAGTAGCTGCCGACCGCGTTGGTTACCGAGCCAAACATCTTGCCGGCAAAATCTCTGTTCACTACCACAACCGGCGGCGCGTCCTTGTCGTCATGCCAGCTGAAAGCTCCTGCCCGCCAACAAGCTGGTGCCGGCCGCACCGAAGTATCCCGGAGATATCTCGTACCTGTATGGCGTGGCAGCAACATTCGAATTTCTCAGATCGGTGGTTTCATCCTTGAAGACATTCTCCCTGGTGCCGGCGGTGTAGACCAACGGCGGGTAGTCATTGACCAACCCTGCATGTTCGACTCCAGGAATGGTCTCCATGTGCATCGATCATGCGCTTTTGCATGGCGGGCACTTTGTCGATGCTGTAACCGGCCATGGCCAGGTTGACATTGGCCAGCATCGTGTTCCTCGGATCAAAACCGTAATTGCCATGCAGCGAGCGCACCAGTCCACGAACGGCGACCAGCGAAGAAGTGACCAGCACGGCACAGATGGCAATTTGGATGACCAGCAGCACATCCCGCAAAGTCATCCGCCTGCCCCAGCCTGCCGCTCGGATCCCGCTTTGACGACCTCATAGGGATTGGCCCGAAGCACCTGGCGCACGGGAACAATCCCGAACAGGAATCCGCTCACCAATGCCAAAAGCGAGAGCGACCACGTAGAGTCTTGCATCCGGACTTACAGGTATATGGACAGCAGTCCCGGCAAAGGGGTGCCACGTGCTCAGCCGGCTCAACAAAACGACGCTGGCCCACAGTCCCGGCGGCGCCCCCGACGAGCGAAATCAGCATGGCTTCGGTCAACAGCTGCCGCAGGATGCGTCGCCGGCTCGAACCGAGAGCGAGCCGCAGAGCAACTTCGCGAGAGCGGTCGGCAGCGTGAGCTGCAAACAGGCTGCCCAGGTTGGCGCACGCGGCCAGCAGGATCAAGCCGGCCAGCAGCATCAATCCCGCAACGAATGCCTTCGCTGCCTGGCCGAAAGAAGTGAGGCCTTCGTGGGCCAGGGAAGCATTGCCATGACCGACTTCCTTGGGATAGGTCTTTTCGAGATACGCGCCCACAGCGTTCACATCGGCGATCGCTTGAGCGGAGTTACTCCCGGCTTTGAGATGCCCCATCGCCTCAAAAACCGCGCGGTCGCTGCCGCGCGCGTTCAGTAAGCCCTCCGTGTTCACTTGCTCCTGGTTGACGATCGGCATATAGAAATCGGGAGAGACAAACACCAAAGTTCCCTGGAACGCCGGCGGCGCGACGCCAATGATGGTGAAGGGATGTTTGTTCAGCCCGACAACCCGGCCGACCACGCCGCGATCTCCGTGGAAACGGCTATGCCAATACGCGTAGCTGAGCACGATATAGGGCGCGCTGTTGCGGCCGTGCTCATCGGAGGCGTGGAAAAACTGGCCAAGGTATGGTTGAATCCTCAGCACGTCGAAGTAGTTCCCACTGGTGGCAAAGCCGTTGAAGACGGACGGATCTTTGCCCGTATCCAGCCCTACAAACACCATATTGAAAGCTGCCAAAGTCCTCAAAGCTGTGGTTGCGATCGCGCAGATCGATGATAGTTGGGATACGACTGCCACGCGGTATTTTCTCCGTACATGGTTCCCCAAAGGCTCTCCCACTGAGGCACGTTCAGCGGACGCAGGAGAAGACCATCCATGATGCCGAAAACCACGGCGTTGGCGCCGATGGCCAGCGCCAGTGTGATCACGGCCGCGAAGGTGAAACCGGGAGACTTGCGCAACACGCGCAGAGCGAAGCGCACATCCTGCATGAGGGTTTCGAAGAAGTGCGCCGCCCATCGCCTGGTGGCATTCCTCTTTGTACCGCTCGCTGGCCGCCGAACTCGATGCGCGCCTGGCGTTCTGCCTGCGGCACGATCGAGGCCGGAGCGTTCGCAGATCGTCGGCGCGGTGCTGGACGTGGGAGCGAAGCTCCTCTTCCATCTCGTCCGCGACTTCAGAGTGATGAAAGAATTTGGCGGCAAGGGAGCGCAGGTAGGCCAGGAAATTCATATTTCCTCCGGTCGAGCGGCGAGGGCAGCGGTCATGGCTGTGGCGAGGCGATTCCAGCCTTCGGTCTCTTCACGAAATCGCTTGCGGCCGGCGGCGGTGAGCTCATAAAACTTGGCGCGGCGATTGTTGTCCGATGACGCCCCAACTCGCCTTCAGCAATCCCTGGCGCACCAGGCGAAACAACGCCGGATAGAGGGCGCCCTGTTCGATGAGCAACGCACTGTCGGTGATCTGCCCGATGCGCAACAGCACGCCATAGCCGTGAAGGGGTCCGAGGGAAACCGCCTTCAGAATGAGCAGATCGAGAGTTCCTGGAAGAAGCTGGGCCTGGTCGGTCATGCGTCCTCCTAAGCTAATAAGGAGAGTAGCGCGCTTCTCCTAAGCTGTCAAGGAGAGCCGCCCGCGCGCTGTGACGGAGAATAGTCGACCAGGATTGCCGGCTTCCCGCGTGGTGACCCTTCGACAGGTCGGACGGTACTTCGTCGAGCGCACTCAAGGGTGGATGGAATACTCGAACAACACGGTTCCCGACTTCTCATAAACGCGCTGTTTTGTTAAAACCAGCATCGTCTTTAAGTACGATGCCGAAAGCATAGGGATGCCACTTCCAAGCAGTACAGGTACGACGGCGGGCTCCACTGTATCCACAACTCCCGCTTGAAGAAACGTTCGAAATAAAACGCCGCCGCCAAACAGCCAAATATCCTTTCCGGCCTTAGCCTTGAGCGATTGGACATGCTTGACCGGATCGCTGTTTATCACGGTTACATCTGGATAGTCTGTGGGCCGAAGCGTGTTCGAATAAACGACTACATCGAGACCTGGCATCGCACCGGCGGTCTGGGCAAGCATGGCCGCAAATGTCTTGCGACCCATGACGGCGGTGTCGAACGACCCAAACAACTCGCTGAAATTGATGTCGGAATCTTGGACGATCCAATCCAACTCACCATTCGGCCCCGCGATATAGCCATCAAGACTGGTGGCCACCTGATATCGAAGTCGGCGCATAATCGATTATGGATCGTCGGCTACTCGGACACAATCGGAGCCTGTTGCGCGACGGACCCTTCGTGGAACCTGCCGGTTATCGGAACCCGCTGCCTGCTATTCTTGCCTCGACGGCGGACGCTCCAAGCCCAGCCCTCACCGGCTTCTCCAGGGATACCCTGGGGCATCGTGGAAAACTGGCGATCCATCGCATGAGCGACACTGCGCGACTGCGCAGACCTGCTCATGCAGAGCGAGACTCGTTGGAGCGGTCCGCCGCCTGATTACATGCTCACTTCTGCGCTCCTCGACGTGCTGGCGAACGCCATCCTTTCCGGTGAACAGGAGACGGATGCCGTTGTCGCCCGGCTAGGCCACGTGCTCGGCCGTAACTGGCGCTGGATCCGGCCCCTGACTGGGCGATATCTTGAAACCTTCGCTGGACGCATCCGTCCGCGGCGCCGCGAAGTGGTTGGCTTTCTTCGCCGCGATCCCGGCCTGGTTGAGGCTGGTCACAAATACGGGCGGCAAATCAAAATCCTTCACTGGATCACCGGCGCGCAATCGATGCAGCCAGTCGCCGCTGCGAAGACGTGGCCGATCCCGCAAATTGAGACCGTTGGGGCGCTGGCGGAGTGGCTTGAGCTTGCTCCCTCTGAACTACGCTGGTTGGCCGACCTGAAGGGACTGGGCTATAAGCGCCCACAGGAACGGCTCGAACATTATCACTACCGCGTGCTGGCGAAAGCCACCGGCAGCATTCGCATGATCGAAACCCCCAAGCCTCGCCTGAAGGACTTGCAACGGCGAATTCTTTTGGCCATCCTCGACCGCATTCCATCGCACCCCGCGGTGCATGGATTTGTGAAGGGTCGTTCCATCCAGAGCTTTGCCGCCCCTCATGTGGGCCAACGCGTGGTTCTGCGCATGGACCTGGAGAATTTCTTCCCCACCTTTCCCGGAGTGCGTGTTCAGAGCTTCTTCCGGACGATTGGTTATCCGGAGGCGGTTGCCGACCTGCTCGGCGGGATTGCGACGAATTCGGTGCCGTGGAGCGCATGGCGTGATGTGATCAGGCAGCCTGGCTTTGCGCTCGGCCCACAGGAGCTTTGGCACGTACGGGCCATGTATGCTCGACCCCACTTGCCGCAGGGCGCGCCAACCTCACCGTCCGCTCGCGAATCTCTGCAGCTACCGGCTCGACCGTCGCCTGGGCGGGCTTGCTCGATCCGCAGGCGCCGCTTACACCCGTTATGCGGACGACCTCGCTTTTTCCGGCGGCGAGAGCTTCGAACGTTCGGTGGAGCGCTTTGCCATTCATGTCGCGGCGATCCTGATGGAGGAAGGCTTTACCGTTCAGCACCGGAAGACGCGCATCATGCGTCAATCGGTGCGCCAGCATCTCGCGGGGCTGGTGACAAACCAACGCCTCAATGTTCGGCGATCGGATTTCGATGTGCTGAAGGCGATACTCACGAACTGCGTCCGCCACGGTTCAGGCACTCAGAACCGCGAAGGTCACCCTCATTTCAGGGAACATCTGGAGGGCCGGATAGGCTTCGTCGAAAGTATTCATTCGGAGAAGGGAAGACGCCTGCGAGCAATCTTTGACAGGATAGAGTGGGAGTGACGGGCGCTCCCTTTTCCGCAGCTCTCCCCGTGGCACGAAAGAAAGCGCAGGGGCTAAAAGAGTCTGCCTCCCTGCCGTGGCGGTCGAGTTCAATTTGGGGTGGGTCTCTCCGCGTGATCGACTACGAGCACTTCGACGGGGCCCTTGGCAGGCTGGAGCTTCAGCCCGAGTTGGTCCATTGCGGCGAAGACGATTGAGAGGTTGGGGCCGGCGGGGAGCCGGTTACCACCCGCATCGTCCGGCGCTGCGAAGCCCGGAGATTTCATGATGTCCTCATCCGTGTAATTCAGATCGATATCGAATTCGCCGGTGAATCCGGTATTATCGAGGACCGGCTCGTCCCAATGCACGTGCCAACTCCCTGACGAGGTCCGCCATGTGCAGCTTCCTTCCTTCCATTCGCAGCCCTGAGGACGACAGTAGCAACGGCGCATAGCCACAGTCGAACGTCCCCGGGACGTATTGCGGCGTGGTGCCGGGCGGAAAGGAAACGCACCTTGTGTCCTTCGGCGGCGGCAGTTTCAAGCCGCTCTTCTTCGCCGTCAAATCGTACACAGGAAGATCTCTCGTCTCCCGGCGGAGCGTCAGCCTGAACCTGTCGGCCAGGAGCGTTTGCAGCATCAGCCACGCATGCGTCTGATCGGTATCACTCTCCGGCTTGGCCTCGATATTGTAGCCTTCGGAATCGATCCAGGCCGGTCCTCCTACTACCTGAGAAGCTCCCAGCGGAAGCGAGTGACCCTGGGAATCGTGGACAGCGTACGCAAATCGGATGAGAAGCCTCAGGGGAGCGTTCTTTGCGATAATCCGGCCGCCGGGTTTATAAGCAACGCCCGTGGCGTCCTGAGCAGAAACATTTCGTTTGATCGTCGCCACTTCAAAGGCGGGGTGTGCGGCCGACTGGCCGAACAATCCGTATACGGCGGTCGCCAGCAGAACAGCGATTGTGACGACAACCGGCCCCAGCCCGGTGCGGACAGCTGGCCGCGACTGGCCCAGCAACCTTGCGATGCGGTCGGCCAGGGATCCACCATTGGCAGCAAGCGCGGCACTGAGATGCGCCGGGCGGTACGATTCCAAATGCGCCAGCGCGCGCGCATACGTGAGCGCATCGCCAGAGACCGAGACGGCCACATCGTCGCAGCACAGTTCGCGCTCGGCGCGAATGTGCCCCGACACCCACCAGACCGCGGGGTGGTAGAACAACAGAGCTTCGGCGACGCTCTGCAGCATGTTGACCAGATAATCGTGCCGCCGGATGTGCGCCAGCTCATGCAGCAGCAGAGCCTCCAGATGCTCGGCAGGCAGACCGCCGAGCGCCCCCACTGGTACCAGCACCACCGGACGCAGCCAGCCGACCACCGTCGGCACCTGCACCAGCGCGGAGACGAGCAACGGCACGGGACGAGACAGACCAATCTGTGCTCCAAGCTTCCTTAGAGTCTCCTGCCATTCCGGCGGCGCACGCCGGACCAGCATCGACCGCATGCGCGCGGCAACCACCCAGCCTCCCGCCAGCCGAACCCAGAAGACAGCGGCGCCGGCGAGCCAGACGATCACGACCCACGCGAGGAACTGTGCCGGCTGTACGCTGGGCACTGTGGCGCGGACGGAATCGGGCAACGTAGCGGCGCCGACACCGGTCGTGGAAGGGGCCGGAGGAATACTGCGGATGTGATAGGCAGCGCCAGGACTTGCGTCCGGTGGCTGCATCAGCCCCCAAGTCGCCAGCGGAGCGGCCATCATTGCGGCCAGAGCCGCGCAGGCCAGCAGGTATCGACCGTTTGGGCTGGACCTGCGCGCCATAATTCTGCGTGCGGCCGCATACAAAAGTGCAATCGATAAGCCCTGCCAGAGGAAGTGGACGAGCGTCCAGCCGAGGCGTTCCACCCATGCCTCGGAGGAAAGCATTTGCATGGCATTCATTACGAACCTCCTTTCTCTCTGGCAAAGGTGTCCAGCATGACGCGGATTTCGTCCAGTTCTTCGCGCGAGACCGGCTGCGCCGCCAGGGCGCCCATCACCAGGCTTCGGGAGGAACCGCCGAAGGCCCTTTTCAGGAGGTCGCCCGCGATCTGTCGCTGCGTTTGCTCTTTCGGGACGCTAGCCTCGTAAACGTGCGCTCCGAAACGCTCGCTGCGGATGAGCAGGCCCTTTTCCGTCATCAATTGCATTGTCTTCAGCGTCGTGGTGTAGCGGTTGTCCTTGCCGAGTTCGTCGTGGACTTCCCGCACGGTCGCCATTCCCAAGCCGCCAGAGGACCGCAAGAATGTCGAGCTCGGCGGCGGTTGGAAGCGTTATAGGCGGTCGGTTGCGGCGGGAAGAGGTCATGTCAAAGAACCTACTACGAAGTAAATCGTACGTCAACGGCGACAATCGTAGCGGACCATCGCGCAATACGCGCCCGTACGTTTTATTGGCTGCCACTCAAGAGCAGACCCTTACAGTGGGTGTGAGGCGCGCATCGGACGCGATGCAGTTGGTCGTTGGTTTTACG
>CAVPFC010000011.1:0-47756 GCA_963703605.1 uncultured Actinomycetes bacterium | reverse complement strand
GCCGATCAGCGCGAGGCCTGGAGCGCCAAGGCGGACGACGCCGCGGCGTTCGCGGAGCGGCTTTCGGCGTCGCTCACCCTGATCGCGAGCCTCGACGGCCAGAACGTCGGCTTCGCCAGCCTGAAGGGCCAAGCGGTTCTCGACATGCTCTTTGTCGACCCCGCCTTCGCGCGTCGCGGCGTCGGCGCCGCGCTGATCGACGCGCTCGTCCGCATCGCCGAAGCGCGGGGCGTCGGTCGCCTCAGCGTCGACGCCAGCGATACGGCCCGCCCGCTCTTCGAGCGCTATGGATTTGTCGCCGAGCGCCGCAATCTCGTGGCGGTCGGCGATCAATGGCTGGGGAATACGACGATGACCCGGACGTTCGCCAAATCCGACGCCGCGGGCGAGCCGACGACGCGGCACTGAGGGACGCGGCATGAACCGGGAACGCCTCTACCTCTTCGACACGACGCTGCGCGACGGCGCGCTGACGACGGGCGTCGACTTCTCGCTCGAAGACAAACGAATTATCGCCGGGCTGCTCGACGAGGCCGGCGTTGATTACGTCGAGGGCGGCTATCCCTGGCGCCAACCCGCAGGACACGCGCTTCTTCGAGCGCAAGCCGACGCGCCGCGCGCGCTTTTGCGCGTTCGGCATGACCAAAGCGCCCCGGCCGCTCGGCGGCCAACGATCCCGGGATCGCCGCTCTCCTCGCCGCCGACGCCGACGCGATCGTCTTCGTCGCCAAGTCGTGGGATTATCACGTCCATGTCGCGCTCTGCTGCGCGCTGGAAGAGAATTCGGCGTGCATCGAGGACAGCGTCCGCGCGGCGGTCGCTGCCGGTCGCGAGGCGATGGTGGACTGCGAGCACTTCTTCGACGGCTACAAGGCCAATCCGGCCTACGCCATGGAATGCGCTGGCACGGCGCTCGAGGCGGGCGCACGGTGGGTCGTGCTCTGCGACACCAATGGCGGCACGCTGCCGGCCGAGGTGGAGCGCATCGTCGCGGAAGTCGCGCGCGTCATCCCTGGCGAGCGACTGGGCATTCATGCGCACAACGACACCGACAACGCGGTCGCCAATTCGCTGGCCGCGGTTCGCGCGGGCGCGCGGCAGATCCAGGGAACGCTCAACGGTCTCGGCGAGCGCTGCGGCAACGCCAATCTCGTTTCGCTGATTCCGACCTTGGCGCTGAAGGCCGACTTCGCGGATCGATTCGAGATCGGCGTTTCCGAGGAAGCCTTGCGCGGCATCGCCAAAGTCTCGCACATGCTCGACGGGCTCCTGAACCGCGCGCCCGATCGTTACGCGCCCTATGTCGGCGCTTCGGCGTTCGCGACCAAGGCGGGAATTCACGCCTCGGCGCTCGCCAAGGACCCGCGCACCTACGAGCACGTGCCGCCGGAGACGGTTGGCAACGTGCGCGCCGGTAACTCTCGTCTCCGATCAGGCGGGGACGCTCCAATCTGATCGCCCAGCTCGGCCGCGGCGCCGGAATGTCGAACAGCGCGTAGCCCTGGGCGGCCGCCTCCGACATGCGTCCGCCGACCAGCATGACGACGTCGGCTTTGTCGATGCGCGCTCTCAGCTTCGGATTGGGCGAGAGCCCGATCTCGCCGGCATAGTTGTCGTGGTCTCCGTCGAACGCGCTCGCGCGGCGGAACGAGCAACTAACCGGAATGTCGAAGCGCTCCGCGAATTGGGCGAGGGCCGCGCTCGCGCGCTCGGTCCAGCCCGGGCCGCCGAGGATGGCGATCGGCCGTTCCGCGCTCCACAGCATCTTTTGCAACTCGGCCATTTGCGTGAGGCCCGGCCAGACCGGCGTCGGCATGACCCGGGGCGCGTCCGCGACCTCGGCCGTCTCTACCAGCATGTCCTCGGGCAGCGCGATCACGACCGGCCCCGGCCGTCCTTGCATGGCGATGTGGAACGCGCGGTGGACGACTTCCGGAATTTGCCGCGTGCTCCGACCTGGGTCGCCCACTTGGCGACGGAGCCGAAAAAGGTGCGGTAGTCCATTTCCTGGAACGCCCCGCGTCCCAGCATCGCCCGCTCGACCTGGCCGACGAATAGGATCATCGGCGTGGAATCATGCTCGGCAATGTGGACGCCGTGGGCGGCGTTGGTCGCGCCGGGACCGCGGGTGACGAAGCACACGCCGGGTCGCCCCGTCAGACGGCCCTCCGTCAGCGCCATGATCGCGGCCCCGGCCTCCTGACGGCAGACGGTGACCTCGATCGGCGCGTCATGCATGGCGTCGAGCGCGGCCAGATAGGATTTGCCGGGAACGCAATAGACCCGTTCGACGCCTTGAGCGAGGAGCTGGTCGACGAGTATCCGCCCGCCGGTGCGGGGACGTTGAACGGGCATGGAAGCTGACGATCCTTCGAAACCGGTTGGGCAATAAAGCAGTCTAGGCGGCGACCCGGACGCGCGGCAATCGGGCAGACACAATCGAGGGGAATGACGCCGGTTCCTCGCTCGGCGGCGTCGATTGGGCGCATTCCATGCGCCTTGCGTCCCGCCCCCCTTCCCGCCATTGTCTGCGCCATGGCCGCCTCCGTCGACCGACCCGCCGAAACCGGCGCCCTGGCGAATCTCAACGCGCGCTCGCGTGAAATCTTCCGTCGCATCGTCGAGTCCTATCTTTCGACCGGCGAACCGGTCGGATCGCGGGCCCTGTCGCGCATGCTGCCGATCTCGCTGTCGCCGGCCTCCGTGCGCAACGTGATGCAGGATCTCGAGGAGCTCGGCCTCATTTACGCGCCTCACGCCAGCGCCGGCCGCCTTCCGACCCAACATGGCCTGCGCTTCTTCGTCGACGCGCTGCTGGAGCTCGGCGATCTCGGCCGCGAGGAGCGGGCGCGGATCGACAGCCAGGTGCGCGCGGCCGCCGAGGGCGGCGGCTTCGAGGGCGCTCTGGCCGAGACGACGAGCTTGCTTTCCGACCTGACGCACGGGGCGGGCGTGGTGTTGACGACCAAGACCGATCCGAGACTCAAGCATGTCGAATTCGTGCGAGCTCGAACCCGACAGGGCGCTCGCCGTGCTGGTCGGCGAGGACGGTTCGATCGAAAACCGCGTGATCGCCACCCCGGAAGGCCTGCCGGTTTCGGCCCTTCACGAGGCGAGCAACTTCCTGAACGCCCGAGTGCGCGGCCGGACGCTGTCGGAGGCGACCGCGGAAATCGATGCGGCGCGGCGCAAGGCGCGCCAGGAACTCGACGAGATCGCGGGCCGTCTCGTGGATGCGGGGCTCGCGTCGTGGTCCGGCGTCGCCGGGTCGCGCGAGCAGCTCATCGTGCGCGGTCAGGCCAACCTGCTCGACGACGTGCGCGCCGCGGACGATCTGGAGCGCATCCGGACCCTGTTCGCCGACCTCGAGACCAAGACGGACGTGATCGATCTTCTGCACCGGGCCGAAATCGGCGAAGGCGTCAAGATTTTCATCGGCTCCGAGAATAAGCTATTCTCTCTCTCGGGGTCGTCGATGATCGCAGCGCCGTTGCGCGACAACGATCATCGGATCGCCGGCGTGCTCGGCGTCATCGGACCCACGCGACTTAATTACGGCCGGATCGTGCCAATGGTGGAATACGCCGCTCAGGTGCTCGGCGAACTGAAGCGGTCGCGCTAGCGCCGCGCGCCCATGCGGTCCAAAAAGGGGAATGCAATGTCGGACTTGGGGACGGCGGCGCGGCACAGTCTTGGCCAAGGGTTCGAAAGCCTGCGGGCGAAATGGGCTTCCATCACCGCCTTCGGGGCACTGCTGGTCGTTCTGGGCTTCGCCGCCCTGTCCTTCTCCCTGGTCGCGACCATCGCGACGGTGACGCTCAACGGCGTGCTGTTCCTCATCGGAGGCGCGGCCGAGATCGGCATCGGCATGCACTCGCGCAGCTGGGGCCGGTTCTTCCTGTGGGTGATCGGCGGGGCTCTCTATCTGGCGGCCGGCGTGATTTGCATCGTCAATCCGGTGTTCGCGTCGGTCGTGCTGACCCTCATGCTCGGGGCGGGACTGATCGCGGCCGGCCTCGTGCGGATCTACCTCGCGACCGAGCTTCCCGCCGGCCAGCCCCGGCTTCTCGTTTTCGTCGCCGCGGCGGTGACCATCCTGCTCGGTTTGATCATTATCAATCGATGGCCGCTCGACAGCGTCTATGTGTTGGGAACCCTGCTCGGCGTCGACCTGCTGTTTCACGGCGTCGGCTGGGTGAGTTTTGGCATGGGACTGCATGCGCGGAGCTGACCTGTTTGAGGGCTCCGCGACCACATATGGAGCAAACAATGACGAAGTGGCTCTACTCCTTCAGCGCGGAGCGCGCTGAAGGAAAGGCGGAGATGAGGGACCTGCTCGGCGGAAAGGGAGCCAATTTGCACGAGATGGCGTCGCTCGGCCTACCCGTGCCGCCGGGCTTCACCATCAGCACCGAGGTCTGCACCTACTTCTACGCCAACGGCAAGACCTACCCGCCCGATCTCGCGACGCAGATCGACGCCGCCGTCGCCGAAGTCGCGCGGCGGACCGGCCGCGCCTTCGGCGACCCGGCCAATCCGCTGCTGCTCTCGGTGCGCTCCGGCGCGCGCGCCTCGATGCCCGGCATGATGGACACCGTCCTCAATCTCGGCCTCAACGACGCTTCCGTCGAAACGCTGGCCAAGACCTCGGGCGACGAGCGCTTCGCCTTCGACAGCTACCGTCGCTTCATTCAGATGTATTCGCACGTGGTGCTCGAGGTCGACGACCACGCGTTCGAGGACATCCTCGAGCAGTATAAGGACAGCAAGGGCCACACGCTCGACACCGACCTCAGCGCGAAGGACTGGCGCGCGGTCATCGTCGACTACAAGGCCAAAGTCGCCGAGGCGACGGGCCGGCCCTTCCCGCAGGAACCGAAGGATCAGCTGTGGGGCGCCATCGCCGCCGTCTTCTCCTCGTGGATGGGCCAGCGCGCGATCACTTATCGGCGGCTCAACAACATCCCCGCGGACTGGGGTACCGCCGTCAACGTGCAGGCTATGGTGTTCGGCAACATGGGCGAGACGTCGGCGACCGGCGTCGCCTTCACCCGCAATCCGTCGACCGGCGCCAACGAGCTTTACGGCGAGTTCCTCGTCAACGCCCAGGGGGAGGACGTGGTGGCGGGCATCCGCACGCCGCAAAACATCACCGAGGCCGCGCGCAAGGCCGCGGGCTTCGAGAAACCCTCGTTCGAAGCCCTGATGCCGGAGGTGTTCAAGCAGTTCGCCGCGACCACGAAACTGCTGGAAAGACACTACCGCGATATGCAGGACCTCGAGTTCACCGTCGAACGGGGCAAGCTCTGGATGTTGCAGACCCGCAACGGCAAGCGCACCGCGCGCGCGGCGCTCCGCGTGGCGGTGGAGATGGCCAACGAAGGCCTCATCTCGCGCGAGGACGCGATCACCCGGGTCGAGCCGGCGACGCTCGAACAGATGCTGCATCCGACCCTCGATCCCAAGGCGAAGACCGCGCCTCTGGCGACAGGACTCCCCGCTTCGCCAGGCGCGGCGAGCGGGGAGATCGTGTTCACAGCCGAGGACGCCGAGGCGGCGCGTCAAGCGGGACGGAAGACGATCCTGGTGCGCGTCGAGACGAGTCCTGAGGACATTCAGGGCATGCACGCCGCGCAGGGCATCGTGACGACGCGCGGCGGCATGACGTCGCACGCGGCGGTGGTCGCGCGCGGCATGGGCAAGCCCTGCGTCTCCGGCGCGGGCTCGATCCGCATCGACTATGCGAAAGAGACAATGACCGCGGGCGGCGTCACGCTGAAGAGGGGCGACGTCATCACCATCGACGGCGGCGCCGGCCAGGTCATGCAGGGCGCGGTGCCGATGGTGCGGCCGGAGCTCACCGGCGATTTCGCCACCCTGATGGGCTGGGCCGACGAGGTCCGGCGGATGAAGGTGCGCGCCAACGCCGAGACGCCGGCTGACGCCCGCCAGGCTCGGAAGTTCGGCGCCGAAGGCATCGGCCTCTGCCGCACCGAGCACATGTTCTTCGAGGGCGAACGCATCGTCGCGATGCGCGAGATGATCCTGGCCGACACCGAGGAGGGCCGGCGTGCGGCGCTCGCAAAACTCCTGCCGATGCAGCGGCAGGACTTCGCCGACCTGTTCGAGATCATGACCGGCCTCCCGGTCACCATCCGCCTGCTCGATCCGCCGCTTCACGAATTCCTGCCAAAGACCGACGAGGAGATCGACGAGGTCTCCAAAGCGATGGGGGTCAGCGCCGACAAGCTGCGCAGACGCGCCGCCGACCTGCATGAGTTCAACCCGATGCTCGGCTTCCGCGGCGTGCGGCTCGCGATCCGCTACCCCGAGATCGCAGAGATGCAGGCGCGCGCCATTTTCGAAGGCGCTGTCGAGGCCGGCCGCAAGACCGGCGCGCCGGTCACCGCCGAGATCATGGTGCCGGTCATCTTCGGGCGCCACGAGCTCGATTCGGTCAAGCCGATCATCGTCGCCATGGCGGATGCGGTCGCGATGGAGACGGGCGTCACCGTGCCCTATCACGTGGGGACCATGATCGAGTTGCCGCGCGCCGCGCTGAGGGCCGGAGACATCGCTCATAGCGCCGAATTCTTCTCCTTCGGCACCAACGACCTGACGCAGACGACGCTCGGCATCTCGCGCGACGACGCCGCCTCGTTCCTCGGCATCTATACGGCGAAGGGGCTCCTGCCCGCCGACCCGTTCGTGACGCTGGACACGGTGGGCGTCGGCGAACTGGTCAAGATCGCAGCCGAGCGCGGACGGGCGACACGTGCCGACCTCCATCTCGGCATCTGCGGCGAGCACGGCGGTGATCCCGCCTCGATCGCCTTCTGCGAGACGGTGCACCTCGACTATGTGTCCTGCTCGCCCTTCCGCATCCCGATCGCCCGCCTCGCCGCCGCGCAGGCGGCGCTTGGGCGAAAGGCGCATTCGACCGCGTGAGGCGTTTTCGAGACTAAGACGGGAAGTGTGCTCAAAGAAGCGCCCTTCCCGGCATCGTGACGACGCGCGCCTCTTGACGATTTTGGGTCGGGCTGGTCATCCCAAAATCACCTCGACGACATGTCGGCCAATGCGGGCCATTTAAGAGATCGGCCAATCGATCGGCCAAATTGCCTGGAATCTGTGACCATTCTCGTGTATCGTCAATTAGTTATGACGAACAAAGAATCGGCCAGGAAAAAGAGGGTTGAAGCTCCGACACGGATCGAACCCGCGCGCGTCGAGGAACCCACGGAGGCGATCTCAGATGTGGTCGCCGAACTTTCGGCAACTTCAGCGACTCTAGGGAAAGCGTTGCATCCTCGCACCGCCGCGAATCTCGCCGACATCGTGCGCATCATGAACACCTATTACACTAACCTCATCGAGGGTCACAATACGGGCCCCAAGGACATCGAGCGCGCGCTCGTCGGGAATTTCGACGACGACGAACAACGACGGAATTTGCAGATCGAGGCCGCCGCGCATGTGCGCGTTCAGTCCGAAGTCGATCGCATGGCAGCCGAGAACCGTTTGCCAGAACCGGCATCGGTTGATTTTATCCGCTGGCTGCATCGCGAATTTTATCGCGACGCGCCACAGGAAATGCTCCGGATCGCGGGAGCCGACCGTGAGATTATTATGGCGCCAGGCGAATGGCGCTCGCGCCCGGAGCATGATGTCGCAGTTGGCCGTCACCTGCCGCCGTCCAGTGAACGAGTGGAGGCTTTCATGCGCCACTTTGAGAGACGGTACCGCTTCGCGAGCTTGGGCAAGGCCAGCCGCATCATGGCCGCTGCTGCCGCCCATCACCGGCTGAACTTCATCCATCCCTTCCCCGACGGGAATGGCCGCGTTAGCCGCCTCATGAGCCATGCGATGGGGCTAGCCGCCGGCATAGGCGCGCACGGCTTGTGGTCGGTATCGCGCGGGCTGGCCCGTGGTCTTCAAAGCAGAGGGGAGTACAGGCGCATGATGGATCACGCGGACATGCCTCGGCAGGGTGATCTTGACGGTCGCGGCAATCTCTCCCAGCGAGCGCTGAACGAATTTGTCCTTTGGTTTCTCCGCGTATGTCAGGATCAAGTAACGTTCATGTCGGGCCTGTTCGAACTCGACACGCTAGCCAGACGCCTGCGCGCGTTAGTCGACCGCAGCGAGGTTCTTAAGCCGGAGACGACGCGTCTTTTGGAGGAGGCTCTCATTCGCGGCGAGTTCGAAAGGGGCGAAGCCCCGCGCATCACCGGCTTACCGGAGCGGACCGCTCGTCGCGTGCTCAATGATGCGATCGCAACCGGGCTGCTCGCATCCGAAACTCCCAAGGGGCCGGTTGCGCTTCGCTTTCCGGCTGACACGCTGGACGCGCTGTTTCCACGCCTTTTTCAGGAAACATGAGCCCGCCGGAATCGCGCAGGAAATGAGGAACGTCCGACCAGGCGCGGGTCGGCTTGGCTAAAGTCGCCGGCCGGCATGTAGTGGTAGCTGGTTCCCTCGTCGCGCAGCGCGCGGTCGATGACGACGAAATAGGGCGGCGGGCGCACCGCCAGGATCTGGCCAGCTGAGGTCATGCTGACGAGCAGTCGGCGCCCGGAGGCGAAGAGCTGCTCGGCCACAAGCACGGCGAAGGACGCGCCGACGGCCGAGCCGATCACGATCGGCGGCGTGGGCGCCCTTCTGTCGCCGCGCCTCGCGCAGCAACGCCTCCGGGGTGAACACCGAAGCCGCCCGATGATCCTTGCCACGCAGGATCGGCGGCGGAATCTCCGGCCAGTTTCGTCGGACGGTCATTGCGGTTTGCTCGCCAGCGGTTGGCGACGCGTGTAACTTATTTCACGCTTGGCACGTAGTCGGCGGAGTACCGCATGAGCGTCGCATCGGTGGAAGGGAGAGAGGGCGCATGTCAAATCCGGTTTCAGACTTGTTGGCGTTCCTGACCGCGAACACCGGCGATTTCAACGCGCTCGGCCTCTGGAAATATCTCCTTCTGCTGCTCTTCTACCTGTTGATGGCCGCGAGCGTCGCCCTTCTCGTCGTCAATTGGTGGGAGGATCGCGCACAGCGCACCGGAACCAATCTGTGGCTGTGGGCGACGCGCGTCGCGATCGGCTGCATGTGGTTTCAGGGGACGCTGTGGAAGTTGCCTTTCGGCCATAACAACGGGCTTTATTATTGGACCGAGCAGATGGCCGGCCGGGCCGCCTTTGCGGTTCACCGCGAATTCGTCGCCAACGTCATTCTTCCGCATTTCGCTCTCGTCAATCCGCTCGTCTATCTCGCGGAGCTCGGCTTTGCGACAGCCCTCATGCTTGGCCTCTTCGTGCGCCTCGCCGGCGTCGCGGCGGCTTTGTTCACCCTCAACCTCTGGCTCGGCATCTACAACAAGCGCCCCGGCGACCCGGACGAATGGCCGTGGAGCTACATGTTCCTGATCTTTCTCTGCGGGACATACGCGGTGCTGGCGTCCGGCCGCGCGCTCGGCGCGGACGCCTGGCTGCGGCGCAGCGTCGCGGCCGTGCGTGACGGCCGCGGGTGGGGAGCGCTGGTGCGGTTCGTCAGCTGACGGTCTTAAGATTAGAGAACGGTATCCGCGCGAAGCGGACGGCCGGAGTTGACGTCAAGCAGCCATTGCGGATCGCGACGATGGAGATCCCAGTGGGGGCGGGATTTCACGCCGCGGGAGCTCCGCATGAGTCAGCCGGCGCAGCCGTTGGTATAACAAGCCGACCAGCATGGCGCGGCTGCGACCGACCGAAGCAGCAGCGCTGCCAACCGAGGGAGGCGACAGGCGATGGACATGGACAAACTGGTCGGCGCCAGCCGGCCGTTTGCGGGGCGAACGCGAGCCGCCGATGCCGCCAAGACTGCGAAGCAACGGATCGGCTGCGTCGTGCTGGGCGTTCTGCTGACCGGCGCGGCGGCGGCCGCGCAGGCCGCCGCCGTCCATACCTACCATAACGACACCCTGCGGACGGGATGGCAAAAGAACGAAACGGTGTTGACGACGTCGAACGCCGGCCAGCTCACCCTGCTCCATACATTGACCGTCAATGGCCGCATCACCGCGCAGCCGCTCGTCGTTCCCAATCAGTCCGTGAATGGCAAGGGTCAGCGCAGCTCGGTCGTCTATGTCGCGACCGATCAAGACTACCTCTACGCCTTCGACGGCCACACCGGGCAGCAACTAGGCTCGACGAAATTCGGCGCCCCGGTCCCGAGAGCGGCGACGCCGAACAATTGCGGCCAAAGCTCCTCGTTCGTTGGCGTCACGTCTACGCCGGTCATCGATCAGCAGGCTGGCCTGATCTACCTCATCACGGACACCTACGAAGCCAACCAGCCGGTCTATCGGGTGCACGCGGTCAGCCTGTCCACGCTGCAGGACACGGTGACGCCGGCCCCCGTTGTGAGCGCGTCGGCAAGCCTGCTCGATGGCTCACAGTACTCGTTCAACGCGTCTGTCTCGCATCAGCGAGCCGCTCTGCTGCTGTCCGGAACCACGCTCTACGCCGCGTTCTCCAGTTATTGCGACCAGGGCGGACTGGAGACGCGAGGCTGGCTGCTCGGATGGGACGCCGCCACACTGGCCATGGTCCCGGCCAACTACCTCACCAATCTGACAGCGCCGCAATTGAGCATAAAAAAGTATCTGACGATGATATGGATGTCAGGATATGGGCCTTCCACGCTGACTGCGGGTGACAACATCTATCTGGCGACCGGGAATTCGACGAGCGCCACGTATGCGGCCCCGGCGAATCTGTCGGAGAGCGTCGTGAAGATTGCGCACGACCTGTCCGCGATCGAGGGATATTTCACCGACCCTGACCAGGCAAACCTGGACATGACCGACGGCGACCTCGGAGCGGGGGAAGTCATGGTGCTGCCGAGGATGCCGGGCGCGAACCCGCGCCTGCTGATCGCGGCGGGCAAGGCGGGTGCCATGTACCTGCTCGACGCCACGCGCACCCATAAGGTGAACCGGCTCGCGACCTACCCGATCGGGCCATGCTGGTGCGGGCCGTCATTCTACCAGGGCGCCGACGGCGTCTATCGCGTCGTCTCCAGCGGCGGCTCCAGCGTGATCATCTGGGACCTCGCCACGTCGGACAGTTCGCCCGCAATGCTCACCCAGGAGCGCGCGGTCCCCATCACCAGCGGACAGGACCACGGTTTCTTCACCAGCGTCTCCTCGAACGGAGTGCAGCCCGGCACGGCGATCATCTGGGCGGTCGGCCGCCCGACCAGCATTCCGGGCGCCCCAACTCTGTACGCGATCGATCCGGCCACCGGCGCCATCCTGCTGCAGACGCCGGCCGGAAGCTGGGTCGACGGCGCCAGCAACGCGAATATCGTTCCGACCGTCGCCAACGGCCATGTCTATGTCGGCAGCAACGGGCAGCTGCAAATCTTCGGCCTGCCGCCCGCGGCCGGCGCGCCGGCTGCCGCAGTCTCTCCGGGCGCCACAGCCAGCGAGGGCGCGCCGGCGACCGCCCCCACGCCAGCGATACCGGGCGTACGCACCGTCACGGGCTGGATCAGGCAAATGGACAAGGGCGGGCTGACCATCGAAACCCGCGCCGGACAGTCCGTGCGGGTTGACACGCAAGGGGCCGAGGCTGCGGGCAACGTCGTTGCCGCGGCGCTCGGCGAGGCCGTCGAGGTGACCGGCGCGGTTTCCCGAAACGACGTGCTTCTTGCCGCCTCGGTCATGCATGCCAAGCAGTCGTCGGCGTTCTGGGAGGCCGACCGGTGAGGGCATGCTCAGAATGGAATGCGAAAAGGCGGACGCTTTTTTTCGCAATAATCCCGCGCTTTCAAGGCTATAGGGCATGATGCGATTCAACGAAACCGCATCATGCTCTAAGAGCGGAGCAACGCCGCCAGGCGGAGGAAGGTGCGCATGAGGGTCCAGGCGGCCGACACAGCGGCTCGCGGATTCTGCGACACCTTGGACACTCCCCCGGCCCTGATGCGGCAGTCGACGGGGATCTCCCGGATGCGCAGCTTGCGGGCGGCGACCCGCATCTGCATTTCGAGGCTCCAGCCGTAGGTCGGCTCGACCATCCCGAGTTCGGCCAAGCGATCCCGGCGGATCGCGCGGTAGGGCGCCATATCGGTGAACCGAACCCCGTAGGCCGCGCGAATGAGGAGCCCTGCGAGTCTCCCGGCGACTGCCTGCTGCGGCGTGAGCGCGCCGGGTTCGCGTCGCCCCCTCAGCCGCGAGCCGATGCAGAAGTCGACGTCTCCACGCAGGACGGGGCCGATGATGTCGGCCGCAAACGCAGGGTCGTCCGAACCGTCGCCGTCGATGAACGCGATCACGGCGCAATGCGGGTGAACAGCGGCGACCCCGGCCGCGCACGCCCGTCCATAACCTCGGCGCGCCTCGACGACCACTTTTGCTCCTGCCGCGCGCGCAACCTCGACGGTGCGGTCGCGCGAGCCGCCGTCAACCACGATCACCTCGTCCACGCCCTGCTCGCGAAGACGACGAACCAGCGAACCGATCGCGGCCTCCTCGTCGAGGCAGGGAATGACCATGCCGACGCTGGCCTCGTGACCACCGATCCGCACGTTTGTCAGAGGCTCCAGCGCAAGCCGCAATTGGCGCACGCCTGCGGGGGGCGATCCGTTTGCAGGGCGGCGCGGAAGCGTTGGTAGCGCGGCCCGTTCCAGATCGTGCGCAGGGTCTCCTGGGTGGCGTCGCCGAGCGTATAGTTGTCATAACCGTGCTGGGCGAAGGGCGCGATGCAACAGGGCAAGGCGCGGCCGTTGGCCGTGACATACATCACGGTCCAAGGCCGCCCGCAGAGCGACCAGGGATTGCGGCTTGCCGGCTTTTCGAGGCTCAACCCGGGCTCGCTCGCCGCGCCCGACGCCGAGAACGCGACGCCGAGCTCGCGCGCCAGCTCCTCGGCGGCTCTGAGATGGCCCGCGTCCTCGCGAGTCGTCTTGTCGAACAAGGCCTGATCGGGCCGCGCCAGCCCGATGGGATCGCGATCGAAAAAGACGAGCCGCTGCAAATGGACCTCTCGAACGCCGATCTCCGCCGCAATGCGCACGAAGGCCGGCAATTCGGCGATCGTCTCCTTGAGGCCGGTCAGCCACAGGGAAACGCGCGGGCGAGCATGGCCTTCACGCTCCTGCATGGCGCGAAAGCGGCGCACGTTGGCCAGAATGCGGTCGAAATAGTCCTTGCCGCGAACGGCGAGGAAGCTCTTGCGCGTCGCCGCGTCGAGCGAAACCCGAAGCTCATCGAGCCCGGCCTCGACCAGCGCCCGTCCGTTGCGGTCGTTGAGCACAGTCCCGTTGGTGTTGAAAAGCACATAAACCCCGCGCTCCGCGAGATAGCGGACCATCTTCGGCAGGCTCTTGACCAGCATCGGCTCGCCGACCCCGTGCAGCACCGCTCGCTGGAGCCCCGGCGACTGATCGACGATCGAGCGAAACAGATCCCACGGCAGGTCCGCCGGGGGCTCGAGGTCGGCGTAGGTCCGCGGACAGGTGGTGCACAGGAGATTGCAGCGATTGGTCACCTCCAAATAGAGGCAGACCGGCGGGCTCGCGACGATCGGCGAACGCCGCGGATCGGCGGCTTCGTGATACCGCCGCGGGTCGATCGGCTTCGCTGGCTCGACCGCGGGATCGCCGGCTCCCAGCGTCATCGTTTGCGTCCTCCGGCGCGCCAAGCCGCCACATCGCGGGCCGCCGCCACGACCGCGACGGCGTTCACGACGCTCCAGCGGACGAAGAACGGCGGAGCGTCGAGGTGGAAACTGTAGAGCAGAAAGCCGCAGCTCGCCAAGGCGGTCGGGCTCCGCCAGCCCAGAAGCACGGTCATTGGCAGCGCGATCAGGAAGTACCACGGAAAGACCGGCGTCAGCAGCATGAGGGCCGCGACCAGCATCAGCGCTGCGCTGACGAGGGAAGAGCGCGGATCGATCGCCGCGCGCCAGCGCGAGGCGAGCGCGAGCAGCAGCATCAGCGCCGCCGCGAGCGCCAGATAGGCGGCGGTCGGCGGCCGCATGACGCCGAGGCGGTCGAGCAACGCGAGCCAGTAGAAGCCTTGGCCGCTGTCCAGGCCTTGCTCGTGCACGTAGCTCGGCAGAAAGCCGATGACGCCGGCGGGCGCCGACCCGCCGAGGAACGGCAGATAGCAGCACAGGACGACGCCGATCACGAACAGCGGCAGGGCGATCTGAAAGGGGCGCCATAGGGCCGGCAGGCCGAGCGCGGCCACCGGTTTGACAAGGGCGCCGAGCGTCATGATCAACGCCGAGCGGTAGGGCTTGAGGGCGCCGCCGCCCCAGGCGAAGGCGGCGTAAAGACACGCCATCGCGACCGCATCGGCATGTCCGGCGCCCGCGATCTCCCATAGCGGCGCGGGATGCAGCAGATAGGCGACGATAAGTCCGGTCGGCCGGCCGAGCTCGCGCAAGAGCCGGGCGACGGCCAGAACCGCTGCGCATTCCGCCACGACCATCGCCAGTTTCATCGCCCAGACGCCGGTGGAGGCGCGTGTCACCAGCGCGAACAACCCCTCGGCGACCGGCGGATAGAGCGTGACCGCGTAATCGCGCTTGTCGATCAATCCGTATTGCGCCGGGTCGCGCAGCGCCGCGAGCGCCGGGTCGGCGGGGACATGGGCGTAAGGATTGAAGCCCGCGTTCACCACCCGCCCGTCCCATATGTAGCGATAGACGTCGCCCGAAAGCATCGGCGCCTCAGCGACGAAGGCGAGCCGAAGGAGGACGGCGGCGCCGACCAGGATGACGAGGGCCGAACGCCGCTCCTGGCCGGCGGCGAGCCGCCCGGCAGCCACGGACAACCCCGACTGGGCGAGGGCGCAGGCGTAAAACAAGAGATCGCTGTGGGTCCGCCCATGCATCATTCCGATTGTCAGCGCGGCTGCGAGGAGGGCGACGCCGACGGCCGCCGCGGCGCCCTCTCGCTCAGTCATCGTCCGCCAGGATCGCGCGCGTCGCCAGGGCCTCTGCGCCCCGCAGGGTCAATCCCTCCAGCCGTTCCCCGTTGATCTCGGCGCGCAGCAACGCAAAACTCTCCTCGTCGTCGACGTCATACCAGGGATCGAGCAGGGTGGTCGGCAGGCCTGCGCTCGCGGCCCGGGCGAGCGAGGCCGACAAAACGTCGACAGTGCTCCAAGGGATATCCGCGAAGAGATTTGGCGCACGGGCCTTGAGGCCGACGATCGTGTAACCGCCGTCGAGAGCCGGTCCGAAAACCGCTCGCTCGCCCGGCCGACGCAACGCCTCGACAGCCTCGCGCAACAAGTCCGCCGGAAGGGGCTGGGCGCCGGCGGCCAGCCCCGCCCGGGGAGCCAGGCCCAGCCCGGGATGCCCGTCGCACCAGGAGGCCCGCGATGACCAAAACGCCGGAAACGCTGCGCAGCGGGGGGTGGTTCGCCTCCTCCGGCCTGCGCTCGTTCAGCCACAGGTCGCGGCTGCGCCAGCTGGGCGTGGACGCCGAAGGGCAGGCCGGCAAGCCGATCATCGCGATCATCAACACCTGGTCGGAGCTCAACCCGTGCCAGATGCACCTGCGCGAGCGCGCGGAACAGGTCAAGCGCGGCGTGTGGCAGGCCGGTGGCTTCCCGGTGGAGTTCGGCGCCTCGACCCTGTCCGAGACGTACTGCAAACCGACCCCGATGATGTACCGCAACCTGCTGGCCATGGAGGCCGAGGAGACGCTGCGCTCCTACCCGGCCGACGGCGCGGTGCTCATGGGCGGCTGCGACAAGACCACGCCCGCCCTGCTCATGGGCGCCGCGAGCGCGGGCCTGCCGGCCATCTACGTCCCGGCCGGGCCGATGCTGCGGGGCACCTACCGGGGCCAGCCGGTGGGCAGCGGCACCGACATGTGGAAGTTCTGGGACGACTACCGGGCCGGCCTGATCGGCGACTGCGAGCTGGCCGACCTGGAATGCGGCATCGCCCGCTCGCCCGGCCACTGCATGACGATGGGCACCGCGTCCACGATGACCTCCAGCGCGGAGGCGCTCGGCATGACCCTGCCCGGGGCCGCGTCGATCCCGGCCGTGGACTCGGCCCACTACCGGATGGCCACCGAAAGCGGGCGCCGGATCGTGGCCATGGTCTGGGAGGACCTCACCCCGGACACGATCTTGACCAGGGAGGCGTTCGAGGACGCGGTGGCCACCGTGATCGCCCTGGGCGGCTCGACGAACGCGATGATCCACCTGATCGCGATGGCCGGCCGGTGCGGGGTCCGGCTCACCCTCGACGACTTCGACACGATCTCCCGGCGCGTGCCGGTCCTCGCCAACATCCGGCCGACCGGTGAGTTCCTCATGGAGGACTTCTACTACGCCGGCGGCCTGCCGGCCCTGCTCGCCCAGCTCGCCCAGGTCCCCGGCGCCCTGCACACGGACCGGGTCACGGTGACCGGCCGGCCGCTGCGTGAGCAGCTGGCGGCGGCCCAGGTCTGGAACCCCGACGTGATCAGGTCACCGGACCGCGCCCTGTCGGCCGAGGGCGGGCTCGCCGTGCTGCGCGGCAACCTGGCCCCCGACGGCGCGGTCATCAAGCCGCTCGCCGCCGAGCCCCGGCTGCTCAAGCACACCGGCCCCGCCGTGGTTTTCGACAGCTACGCGCAGATGCAGCAGCAGATCAACGACCCGGCGCTGGGCGTGACCGCCGACTCGGTGCTCGTGCTGCGCGGCGCCGGGCCCAAGGGCGGGCCCGGCATGCCGGAGTACGGGATGCTGCCGATCCCCGACTACCTGCTGGCCCAGGGCGTCCGCGACATGGTCCGGGTCTCCGACGCGCGGATGAGCGGCACCAGCTACGGCGCCTGCGTGCTGCACGTCGCGCCGGAGTCGTGGGTGGGCGGGCCGCTCGCGCTGGTCCGCACCGGCGACCAGATCACCCTCAACGTGGCCGAGCGGGTGCTGCGCCTGGAGGTCGCCGACGCCGAGCTGGCCCGCCGCCGGGCGGCCTGGCAGCCACCGGCGCCCCGCTTCGCGCGCGGCTACGGCGCGCTGTTCAGCGAGCACGTCACCCAGGCCAACGAGGGCTGCGACTTCGAGTTCCTGGCCAGGGCGGGCGCCACCCCGGACCCCGAGCCCAACCCCCAGTAACCTTGCTCGGGTGCCTACCATCCTCATCACCGGCGCCGCCGGGCGAATCGGGACGATGCTGCGCCCCCGGCTGGCCCGGCCCGGCCGGACGCTGCGGCTGCTGGACACCGCCGAGCTGACCGCCGGCCCGGGGGAGGAGGCCATCTGCGCCTCCGTCACCGACCTGGCGGCGATGACCGCGGCGTGCCAGGGCGCGGACGCCGTGATCCACCTGGCCGGCCTCGCCGGGGAGGCCGCATGGCCGGAGATACTCGAGGTCAACATCAACGGCACCTACGTGGCCTTCGAGGCCGCGCGGCGCGCGGGCGTGCCGCGGGTGGTCTTCGCCTCGTCCAACCACGCGGTCGGGTTCTCCCCGCGCGACGAGCTTCCCCGTCCCCGACTACGCGTTCCCGGCGCCGGACACCTACTACGGCGTGGCCAAGGTGGCCGGGGAGGGGCTGGCCGCCATGTACCACCACCGGTACGGGATCGACGCCGTGTGCATCAGGATCCTTACCTGCTTCGAGCGGCCGCCGAGCAGCCGGGCGCTGGCCACGTGGCTGTCCCCGGACGACGCCGGGCGGCTGTTCGAGGCCTGCCTGACCGCGCCCGCCCCGGGATTCCGGGTGGTGTTCGGGGTGTCCGCCAACACCCGCGGCGGCTGGGTGAGCCTGGACGAGGCCCGGGCCCTCGGCTACGAGCCGCGCGACGACGCCGAGGTCTACGCCGACGAGGTCATCGCCGAGCACGGCACGCCGGACCCGGACGGCCCCGTGTTCCGCTACCTCGGCGGCGAGTTCACCACGCCAGAGTTCGACGCCGAGATCCCCTGACTCGCCCATCGGTTCGGATGGTCCCTGGTCCGTCCCCCAGATAGGTAATGCAGCGCCCAAGGCTCTGGGCTGGTGTCATCCGCAGATGGCACCGGAACGTCCTGTATATGAGGCTTCTGTGTGATTGCCTGTGGCGGCCCGCGCCGTGGACACGGGAGCGGTGGAGGTTAGCCCGATGAAGGTTCGGCGATTGGCGGGGCTTGGCAGATTAGGGCGCGGCGCGACGGTTCTGGTGGCGGCGGCGCTGGTGCCAGCGGCGCTGGCGGGGGGCGGCCCGGCGGCCGCGTCTGTGAGGCCGGGTAGTGCGCAACGGCCGGGCGGCGGCCCGGCGGCCGGGGTGATCTCGACGGTGGCGGGCGGTGCCGGCGGCCCGGCCAGGGCGACCAAGGTGGCCCTGCCTGCGTCATGTGGCGTGGCGTACGGCGCCGGGCGCCTGTATATCGCCGACGGGTCGACGGTGCGGGCGGTGAACCCAGGCAGTGACTGGCTGACCACCCCCGCGGGTACCGGCAACTATGCTGGCCCGGCTGGCGATGGCGGCCCGGCGACCCGGGCGACCCTGAACGCCGCGTGCTCTGCCGTTGTCGATCACGTCGGCAACCTGGTCATCGCCGATGAGGAGAGCAACCGGGTCCGGCTGGTGGCGGCCCGGTCAGGCACGTTCTACGGGCAGCCGATGAGGGCCGGGGACATCTACACCATCGCCGGTGGCGGCGACTCTGGACTTGGTGACGGCGGCCCGGGCAGCAGCGCCGAACTGAGCAACCCGTGGGGCGTGGCGGTAGACGCGGCCGGGAACGTGCTGATCGCCGACACCAGCGACTCGCGGATCCGGGTGGTGGCGGCCCGGTCGGGCACCTTCTACGGGCAGCAGATGAGGGCCGGATACATCTACACCATCGCCGGGAGCGGCGTGGGAGGAGGGTTTTCCGGTGACGGCGGCCCGGCCACAGGGGCCGCACTCTACTGGCCGTCGTCCGTGGCGGTAGACGCCGCCGGGAACGTAGTGATCTCCGACTCTCATAACGACCGGGTCCGGGTGGTGGCGGCCAGCACCGGCACCTTCTACGGGCAGGCGATGACCGCCGGGGACATCTACACCATCGCCGGGGACGGCACATTGGGGTTTTCCGGCGACGGCGGCCCGGGCACCAGCGCCGAGCTTTACTACCCGGCCGGCGTGGCGGTGGACGCCGCCAGGAACGTGATCATCGCCGACAAATTCAGCAACCGGGTCCGGGTGGTGGCAGGCAGCACGGGCACCTTCTACGGACGGCCGATGACCGCCGGGGATATCTACACCGTCGCAGGGGACGGCATTGGAGGGTTTTCTGGTGACGGTGGCCCGGCTACCAGCGCCGAGCTTGACTACCCGGTGGGCGTGGCGGTGGACGCCGCCGGGAACGTGGTCATCGCCGACGAGCAGATCAATCGGGTCCGGGTGGTGGCGGCCAGCACCGGTACCTTCTACCGGCGGAAGATGACCGCCGGGGACATCTACACCGTCGCCGGGAACGGCGCTCGGGGGTTTTCCGGTGACGGCGGCCCGGCCACCAGGGCCGAACTCAGCGGCCCGGAAGGTGTGGCGAGGGACGCCGCCGGGAACGGGCTCATCGCCGACACCAACAACAACCGCGTCCGGGCGGTGGCGGGCAGCACCGGCATCTTCTACGGGCGGTCGATGACCGCCGGGGACGTCTACACCATCGCCGGGAACGGCAGACAGGGGTTTTCCGGTGACGGCGGCCGGGCCACCAGCGCCAAGCTCCACGACCCGGTGGGCGTGGCGGGGGACGCCGCCGGGAACCTGCTGATCGCCGACACCAGCAACAATCGGGTCCGGGTGGTGGCGGGCAGTACCGGCACCTTGTACGGGCGGCCGATGACCGGCGGGGACATCTACAGCATCGCCGGGAACGGCAGGCGGGGGTTTTCCGGTGACGGCGGCCCAGGCACCAGCGCCGAACTTGACCAGCCGGGAGGCGTAGCGGTGGACGCGGCCGGGAACGTGCTGATCGCCGACACCCACAACGGCCGGATCCGGGTGGTGGCGGGCAGTACCGGCACCTTCTACGGGCAGCCGATGACCGCCGGGGACGTCTACACCATCGCCGGGAGCGGCAGCCACGGGTTTTCCGGTGACGGCGGCCTGGCCACCAGCGCCAAGCTCAGCCATCCGCGGGGCGTGGCGGTGGACGCGGCCGGGAACCTGCTGATCGCCGACTCCGGCAACAACCGGGTCCGGGTGGTGGCGGGCAGTACCGGTACGTTCTACGGGCAGCCGATGACCGGCGGGGACATCTACACGATCGCCGGGGACGGCACTGCTGGGTTTTCCGGCGACGCCGGCGCGGCCACCAGCGCCGCACTCAACGGTCCGCGAGGTGTGGCGGGGGACGCCGCCGGGAACCTGCTGATCGCCGACACCAGCAACAACCGGGTCCGGGTGGTTGCGGCCAGCACCGGCACCTTCTACGGGCAGGCGATGACCGGCGGGGATATCTACACGATCGCCGGGGACGGCACTGCTGGGTTTTCCGGTGACGGCGGCCCGGGCACCAACGCCGAACTCAACCAGCCGGCGGGCGTGGCGGTGGACGCCGCCGGGAATGTGCTCTTGGCCGACGTATTCAACAGCCGGATCCGAGTGTTGGGCGGCTGACCAGGCGGGGGGCGCACGGTGTGGGATCGGTAGCACCGCATACCGGCAGGCCACGGCCTGCCGGTATGCGGTCAGGGCTGGGTGCGGGCGTGGTGGCCGGACACGACCGCGAGCAGGGCGACGTGGAGCGAGGTGCGTGACTCGGGCGAGTCCAGGCTGACGCCGAGGATCCGCTCGATGGTCCGCAGCCGCTCGTAGAAGGTGGGCCGGGCGAGGTGGGCCCGGGCCGCCGCGGCCGCCTTGTTGCCGCCCTCGGCCAGGAAGGCGGTCAGGACCTTGGTCAGCCCGGTGCCCTGCGCCTGGTCGTGGGCGAGCAGCGGGCCGATCTCCCGGTCGACGAACGTGGCCAGCCGGGCGTCGTCGCCCAGCAGGTGCAGCAGGCCGCGCAGCCGCAGGTCCGATAGCCGGTAGTAGGGCCGGCCCCGGTCGGCCGAGGGCGACTGCGCGGCCGCGTCGGACACCTGCTGCGCCTCCAGCAGCGACCGGCGCGCCCCGGCCAGCGAGGCCGCAGCCGAGCCGACGCCGATCACCGCGCCGCCGTCGGTCAGCCGTTGCCTGGTCGCGGCGCAGACCCCGGCCAGCACCGCGTCGGCGTCCGCGGCGCGGTCGGCGGACAGCAGGGCACCGACCCTGGCCTCGCCGAGCGAGCCAACCAGCGCGGGCACCCGCTCGTGGCGGCACGCGTCGGCGAGCGCGTCGGCCACCTTGAGCACCCGGGCGTGCGCGGGCAGCCCGCGCCCGCCCTGGCGGAACCCGATCACCACGGTGAGCAGTTGCCGCCCGGTGACCTGGACGCCCAGCGCCCGGGCCCGGGCCGCGACCTCGTCCGGGTCGGCGTAGGCCCCGGCCACGATCGCGCCGATCAGCGTGCTGTGCGCCTGCCGTTCCAGGCTCTCGTGCTGGCGGGTCAGCAGCCGCGCCAGCGCGAGCGCGGTGGCGGTGCGCTCCACCAGCACCACGTCGCTGGGACCCGGCGGCTGGCCGCAGACCAGGATGACCCGGCCCCAGTCCTCGCCCCGCGCCCCGGCCATGGTCACCAGCCAGCCGGACGGCTCGTCGTAGCCCGTCCGCTCCGCCGGGGCGACGGCCCGGGAGCGGGCCTCGAAGCCGTCGAGCAGCGCGGCCGGATCGGCGCCCGCGGGCTCGCAGGCCAGCACGTGGTGAGCCAGGTCCGCCAGGATCACCGGCCGGCCCGCCAGCAGCGCCGCCTGGCGGAGGATCTCCGCCGGGCCGGCGCCCGCCACCGCCAGGTCGGTGAACACCTCGTGCAGCCGCGCGGACGCGCGCAACTGGTCGAGCTGGTCGTCGATGATCCGGGCGTGCACCGCCTCGGTGATCTCCACGAACGGGACCTCGCGGCCGAACACGATCAGCGGCAGCCCGTGCCGCTCGGCCGCGGCGAGGAAGCCTGCGGGCAGCCCGCCGGTGTACCGGCGGCCAAGCTCGACCGCGAGCGCGCTCACGCCGACCGAGGCGAGGTCGGCGACGTAGGTGTCGAGCAGCGGGCCCTCGTCCGGCAGCGCGATCCCCGTGGTGAGGATCAGCTCCCCGCCGCGCAGCAGCCGCGCCGCGTCGGCCAGCTCGATCGCGTGCACCCAGCGCACCGGCGTCTCCAGCCGGTGCCCCCCGGCGACAACCCGGGGCTCACCACGACGGAAGACATCCATCCCTAGAACCTGAGCAACCGTGGGAAGCAAGAGAACCCCGATCTCAGCCGGTAACGCGCCGGTCTAGCCGCCGGGCCGGGGAGCTCTTGGTAGTAAGAGAACCCTGGTCCCATCCGGCGACTTATCCGGAGGATAAGTCGCGTGTGATTCTTACGGACTGTAAGGTCTTAGGCTGGTCACCTTACACACTGATGTTGGCGCCGGTGGGTGCGCAGCGGGCAGACTGGGGCGCATGGCTGATCTTCACGAACGACACAGGCTGTCCTCCCCAACTGGATGGGGCTGTACTACGAGCACCCGCTGGAACTGGTCAGCGGCAGCGGCAGCCGGGTCACCGACGCCGACGGCCACACGTACCTCGACTTCTTCTGCGGCATCCTCACCAACATGCTCGGCTACGACGTGCCCGAGGTCCGGGACGCCGTCCAGCGCCAGCTCGCCACCGGCATCGTGCACACCTCGACGCTGTACCTGATCCGCAACCAGGTGGAGCTGGCCGAGAAGCTGGCCCGGCTGTCCGGGATCAAGGACGCGAAGGTGTTCTTCACCAACTCCGGGCACCGAGGCGAACGAGACCGCGCTCATGCTCGCCACCGCCGCGCGCAAGTCCAACCAGGTGCTCGCGATGCGCGGCAGTTACCACGGCCGCTCGTTCGGTGCGGTCGCGATCACCGGCAACCTGGCGTGGAAGAGTTCGTCCCTCGCTCCGTTTAGCGTGCAATACCTGCATGGCACGGACCGGTACCTGCCCGCCTTCGCCGGCCTGAGCGACGCGGAGTACATCGAGGCCTGCGCCGCTGACCTGCGGCACCTGCTCACCGCGGCGACCGCCCGGGACGTGGCGTGCCTGATCGCCGAGCCGATCCAGGGTGTGGGCGGGTTCACCATGGCGCCGGACGGGCTGCTCGGCGCGTACCGCAACCTGCTCGCCGAGCACGGCGTGCTGTTCATCTCCGACGAGGTGCAGACCGGGTGGGGGCGGACCGGGGAGCACTTCTGGGGCTACGAGGCGCACGGCGCGACCCCCGACATGATCACGTTCGCCAAGGGCCTCGGCAACGGGTTCGCGATCGGCGGGGTGATCGCCCGCGGCGACCTCATGGACGGCCTGCCCGGCAACGGCATCTCCACGTTCGGCGGCAACCCGCTGTCCACCACCGCGGCCGGGGCGACCCTGGACTACCTCCTCGATCACGACCTCCAGCGCAACGCGGCCACGCTCGGCACCATGATCATCAGCGGGCTGCGGGAGGCGGTCGCGCCGCTGGCCGCGGTCGGCGAGGTCAGGGGCAAGGGGCTGATGTTCGCGGTGGACCTGGTGGACCCGGGCACCGGCGCGCCGAGCCCGGCGCTGGCCACCCGCGCGCTTGAGGAGGCGCGGGAACGCGGCCTGCTCATCGGCAAGGGCGGGCTGCACGGCCACGCCCTGCGGATGGCCCCGCCGATGAACCTCACCGAGGCCGAGGCCAAGGAGGGGCTCGGCCTTCTCATCGACGCGCTGCGCGCGGTAGACGCGGGAGCGGCGCGATGAGCAGCAAGCACGTTTCGCACTGGATCGGCGGCGCGCCATGGAACGGCGCCGCGGAGCGCCACGGGGACATCTACGATCCGGCCACCGGCCAGGTGACCGGCACCGTTGACTTCGCCTCGGCCACGGTGGTCGGCGACGCGGTCGCGGCGGCCGGCAAGGCGTTCGCCGGCTGGCGCTCGGTTTCGCTGGCCAAACGGACCGGCATCATGTTCGCGTTCCGGGAGCTGATCCTGGCGCACCGGGCGGAGCTGGCCGGGCTGATCAGCTCCGAACACGGCAAGGTCACCTCGGACGCGGCGGGGGAGGTGGCCCGCGGGCTCGATGTCGTCGAGTTCGCGTGCGGCCTCGGACAGCTGCTCAAGGGCGATTACTCGGAGAACGTGTCCACCGGCGTGGACGCCTACTCGATCCGCCAGCCGCTCGGCGTCGTCGCCGGGATCACCCCGTTCAACTTCCCGGCCATGGTGCCGATGTGGATGTTCCCGATCGCGATCGCCTGCGGCAACGCGTTCGTGCTCAAGCCGTCGGAGAAGGACCCGTCGGCGTCGCTGCTGCTGGCCCGGCTGCTGGCCGAGGCGGGGCTGCCGGACGGCGTGTTCAACGTCGTGCAGGGGGACAAGGAGGCGGTCGACGCGCTGCTCACCCACCCCGAGGTGCGGGCGGTGAGCTTCGTCGGGTCCACCCCGATCGCGCGGTACGTGTACGAGACCGGGACCGCGTCCGGCAAGCGGGTCCAGGCGCTGGGCGGGGCCAAGAACCACATGGTGGTGCTCCCGGACGCGGACATGGACCTGGCCGCGGACGCCGCGGTGTCGGCCGGCTTCGGCTCGGCCGGCGAACGCTGCATGGCCGTGTCGGTGCTGGTCGCCGTCGGCTCCGCCGGCGACGAACTGGTCGCCAAGATCGCCGACCGGGTCGGCGTCCTGCGGGTCGGGCCGGGCACCGACGAGCGGTCCGAGATGGGCCCCCTTGTCACTGGTGCGCACCGGGACCGGGTCGCCTCCTACCTGGACACCGGCGTGAAGGAGGGCGCGACGCTGGCGGTGGACGGGCGGATGCACCCGGTGATCGGCGGCGGCGCGGACGGCTTCTGGCTCGGCCCGAGCGTGCTCGACCACGTCACGCCGGAGATGAGCGCCTACCGCGACGAAATCTTCGGCCCGGTGCTGTCCGTGGTCCGGGTGCCCGGCTACGACGACGCGCTCCGGCTGGTCAGCGAGAACCCCTACGGCAACGGCACGGCGATCTTCACCAACGACGGGGGAGCGGCCCGCCGGTTCGTGGCCGAGGCCGAGGCCGGCATGATCGGCGTCAACGTGCCGATCCCGGTGCCGGTGGCGTACTACTCGTTCGGCGGGTGGAAGTCGTCGCTGTTCGGCGACACGCACATCTACGGCACCGAGGGCATCCACTTCTACACCCGGGGCAAGGCGGTCACCTCACGCTGGCTGGACCCGAGCCACGGCGGGGTCAGCCTCGGCTTCCCCGTGAACAAGTAGGCTGCCCGGCCGGGCCCGGCGCCGGGTGGGCGCGCCGGGCCCGGGCCGGTGTGCGCTGGACGGTTGCCCGGCGCGGCCTCAGAGGTTGGCGTTGAGCACCGGGTAGTAGCCGCCCGACTGTCCGGACGCGTTCGGGTGGTAGGAGTCGCCAAGGTCGAGCCAGTCCACCGACTTCAGCCACTCCGTGGAGTCGCAAAGCTCGTGGCCGCTGAACGCGGACCGGACCTCGGCGTAGACGAAGTTGGCATGCCCGCTGACCGCGCCGGAGATCACCGAGTCGAGCACGTCGGCACCGCCGTCGATGGCCTGGCGCTTGGTGGTGCTCAGGCCGATGCAGCCCGACGATCTGGACAGGTCATAGAACTCGGGGTAGCCCAGCACGACCACCCGGGCTCCCGGCGAGCGCGCCGAGATGTCGTTGAACAGGGTGTTGAGGCTGCCGGGGAGCTGGCTCTTGGCCTCCGCCTCCGCCTGGTTGATCGCGTTGACGCAGTCGCTGTCGGAGCCGAGCACGCAGGTCTCCATCACGCTCGTGAAGCCAACGTCGTTGCCGCCGATGATCACGGACACCAGGGTGGTGGCGCTGTTCAGGGCGGAGAGCTGGTTGTTGATGACGTCGGATGTGGTGGCGCCCGAACAGGCCACGAACGCGAACGAGGTGGGGGAGTGCGCGTTCGCCCATAGCTGGGCGGCGGCGTGCGCGCTGCGGTCGCAGGACCCGCCGGAGTAGTTGCCGGCGCCGAGGCCGGAGGCGTAGGAATCGCCCAGCGCCACGTAGTTCACGGCGGACTGGGCGCTGGCCGGGGTGGCGGCGAGCACGAGCGGAAGGGCCGCCGCGCACGCGGCGGCGGCGAACAGGGCGGCACGGATGCGGCGGCGGGGCAGGTGACGCGAGGGAGACGAGGGACGCGGGTGGGCCGGGATGCGGAGTGTTAACAAGGGGTCTCCTCGGGAGCCGGGAACGCTTGTTAGCTCCCAAGTAACATCGCACCGTAATCCCGTCAAGACCGTCCGTCCCCGGCTGCCCGCGGTCTGTGACACGGCTGTGGCGGTAACCGGACATGCCGGCGATACCGGTGACAAATCCTCACCGGTATGCACCCCACAACGCCCCGGCCCTCCGGCAGGCCGGCATGGACCCCAGCAGGCGGCCGGGCGCGGTGTTCACCGTCACTCTGCGCCGATGCGGCCATCCTTCAATGAGTGCGATGGTGGCGCAAGCAGTACCCGCCGGGTTGTAACGCGCAGCATAATCACCTCCTAACGGCGGCGGGGAGCCCAGGAGAAGCGGCGCATGGCGAACAGCATGCCGGCCACGCCCCAGATCAGGATGACCAGCACCGCGGACCAGTCGAGCCGGCGGCCGGCGTTGGTGGCCGGCACGAACGCGGCCTGGAGTGCCACGCCGAGCGGGCGGACCGGCAGGTACGACATGATGTCGTTCAGCCAGGCCGGCAGGTTGGTGGACGGGATGAAGACGCCGGAAAGGAAGTACAGCGGCAGCGTGGTCAGCTGGACCACCGGGGCGGCGGCCTCCACCGTGCCGACGAACACGCTGGCCGCGTAGGCCAGGGCGGAGTAGCACGCGGCGGACAGGATGCACAGCAGGGCCACCACCCCGATCACGGCGGCATTGACCTTCACGTGGAAGAAAACCACGCCGATCAGGGTGAGCACCGCCGCGATGACGAGCGCGGTGACGATCGAGGTGACGACGTCGCCGGAGATGATCGCCGCCGCGGGGACCGGTGTGGCCCGGCGGCGCTTGAGCGACCCGGACTCGCGCTTGCCCACGATCGTGACCAGCAGGTTGCCGAAGGCCGCGCCGAGCACGCCCATCACGATGATGTGCGGCACGTAGTACTCGGCGAGGATGAGCTTGTGCCCGCCCAGCTTGACGGTGCCGTTGTGGAAGATCGACAGCAACAGCAGCAGCAGGATCACGGGGGTTGCCAGCGTGAACACGCGCGCTCGCGGGTTGCGCGAAAACGCCCTCAGGTCGAACTTGACCTGGTGCATGGTGAGCTGGAGCGCGCTCATTTCGCCTCCGCCGTCAGCCGCAGGTAGATCTCTTCGAGGGTCGGCCGGTGCACCGATATGTCGGCCAGCGGGTACCCGTGGTCGAGCGCCCAGGGCGCGAGGATGCCCAGGACTTGCATGGGGTGCTCGTGTTCCACCTCCGCGACGCGGTGCCTGGTCAGGCTGACCGGCGCGGGCAGCGCGGGCAGGTCGCCCTCCGCAACGCCGTCCGGCAGGGTGAAGCTGATCAGGGTGGCATCGGTGGCCCGGCCGCCGATGGCTTCCGGGGTGCCGGAGGCCACGATCCGCCCAGCCGCGATGATCATGATGCGGTCGGCGAGCGTCTCCGCCTCCTCCATGTAGTGCGTGGTGAGGAAGATCGTCTTGCCCAGTTCGCGGAGGCCCGCGATCACGTCCCAGGCCGCGCGGCGGGCCGTCGGGTCGAACCCGGTGGTGGGCTCGTCGAGGAAGATCAGCTCGGGATCCCCGATCAGCGCGAGCGCCATGTCGAGGCGGCGCTGCTGGCCGCCGGAGAGCCGGTCGCAGCGGTCGTCCGCCTTGTCGGTGAGCCCGACGAGCTCAAGCGCCCGGGCCACCGGCAGCGGCCTGGGGTAGTAGCCGGCGTACATGGCCAGGCATTCACGGACGGTGAGCAGCGCCTCCGGCGCGGAGTCCTGGAGCACCACGCCGACCCGGGCCCGCCACTCGGGCCCCGCGGTCGCCGGGTCCTCGCCGAGAACCCGGACCTGGCCGCCGGTGCGCTTGCGGAAGCCCTCGCAGATCTCAACGGTCGTGGTCTTGCCGGCGCCGTTGGGCCCGAGGAACGCGAAGATCTCCCCGCGGACCACCTCGAGGTCGATGCCGCGGACCGCCTCGTAGGTGCCGTAGCTCATGCGCAGCCCGGACACGGTGATCGCGGCCTGGCTGCCGGCGGCCGGCCGGGCGCCGTCGGCCGGCTGGGCGGCAGCCACCGGCGGCGGCGTGCCGGGTGGGTGTACCGGTTCAGCCGTCGTCACGGAATTCCTCTCGTGTGCCTATGGCGTCGGTTATCTGCTTTGCGATGCCGCGGCTATTGACCAGCATCATCGTCGAGAACAGCAACGGGATAGGCATGCCCTGGCCGCGAACCTGAAACAGCGTGCCACCGGGTTCTTCGGTCATGCTGACTTTCGCGCGGATGAAGGCGTTCTTGCGCACCTCGATGTCACGCTCCCCGGTCTGGGTCACCTCGTAACCCGGGCCGAGCGCGTCCTTGATCGCGGCGGATGCCTCGTCGGCCCGGATACCGGTACGGCGTACTTTGACGTCTGGCATGGCGGCCTCCTCTGGTGCCAGAAACCCGGCACCGACGTGTGCGCTCCGGGCCGCCGGGCAGCCCGGGTACGCGCCGGGTGCGCGGCTCACCTTATAGGGCCGTTCGTGCCCAGCGATAGCACCTGCCGAACCATCGAGGGAACCGGCTGATCATGGGCCTGACAGGGCGTGGCGCCCGCGCCGGGAGGGCGCGGGCGCCACGGCGCCGTGGTTGCCGGTGACGGCAACTGCCGGTTTATCCGCGGTCGGCGGCCGCCATTGCCGGGCTGCCCGCCACCGTCTTAATGGAATGGCGTCCCTGGCCGCCGGGCAGCCAGGCGAGCCAGCGACGCTGGTGCTCCCGCCCGGCCCGACGCCGTACCACATCACCGCGATCGCGTCAGACGGCACCAGCGCCACTCACCACGTGCCGGCAAGCTCGGCGTCCCGGCATGTGATCCACGTGACCGACGGATCCGGCAACATCTCGATCACCAATTGAGCGGCCGACCGGATCACAGGCTGGCGAACGCGTCCTCCAGGATCGACAGGCCCTCTTCGAGCAGGTCCTCGCCGATGACCAGCGGCGGCAGGAAGCGCAGCACGTTGCCGTAGGTGCCGCAGGTGAGCACCACCAGCCCGGCCGCGTGGCAGGCCTTGGCCACCTGCCCGGTCGTGCCCGGGTCCGGGGTCAGCGAGCCCGGCTCGGCAAGCTCGATCGCTATCATCGCGCCGCGTCCGCGCACGTCCGCGATGAGCGGGTACGTGCCCGCCAGCTTGCGCAGCCGGGGCAGCATGATCTCGCCGATCCGGCGGGCCCGCCCGGCCAGGTCCTCGGCCTCCATCGTCTCGATCGCGCCGAGCGCCGCGGCGCAGGCGACCGGGTTGCCGCCGTAGGTCCCGCCCAGGCCGCCCACGTGCACCGAGTCCATCACCCCGGCCCGGCCGGTGACCGCGGCCAGCGGCAGCCCGCCGGCGATGCCCTTGGCGGTGGTGACCAGATCGGGCACGACGCCCTCGTGGTCGCAGGCGAACCAGTCGCCGGTCCGGCAAAAGCCGCTCTGGATCTCGTCGGCGATCACCAGAATGCCGTGCCGGGCGCAGAACTCTGCCAGCCCCGGCAGGAACCCGGGCGGCGGGACGATGAACCCGCCCTCGCCCTGGATCGGCTCGATGATCACCGCGGCGACGTTGTCGTCGCCCACCTGCGTGTGAATCAGCCCCGTGACCACGTCGAGGGCGTCTTTGGCACACTGGTCCGGGCCGCCGGGCCAGCGCAGCGGGTAGGCCATCGGCACCCGGTAGATCTCCCCGGCGAACGGCCCGAACTTGTCCTTGTAGGGCATGTTCTTCGCGGTCAGCGCCATGGTGAGGTTGGTGCGGCCGTGGTAGGCGTGGTCGAACGCCACGATTGCCTGGCGCCCGGTGGCATGCCGGGCGATCTTGACGGCGTTCTCCACCGCCTCGGCGCCGGAGTTGAACAAGGCCGACCGCTTGTCGTAGTCGCCCGGGGTGTGCTCGGCGAGCTTCTCGCACACCGCCACGTACCCCTCGTACGGGGTGACCATGAAGCAGGTGTGGGTGAACTGGCCCGCCTGGTGCTGGACCTGTTCGGCGAGCCGCGGCGCGCTGTTGCCCACCGAGGTGACGGCGATCCCGGAGCCGAAGTCGATGAACGAGTTGCCGTCGGCGTCCACGAGCACGCCGCCGCCGGCGGCGGTGATGAACACCGGCAGCACATGGCTGACGCCGCGGGCCACGGCGGCCTGGCGGCGGGCGAGCAGATCCCGGGACACCGGCCCGGGGATCTCGGTGACGAGGCGGCGCTCCTGCGGCAGCTCGGGCCCGCCCGGCGGGGCTGGTAGCACGGTCATAGTTCCGACCATAAGGCAAAAACCCCTGTTCATGCCCTACGGAAATGCCGTGGAACCGTGCTGGCCGAAGGGCGGACCTACGGCGCGGCGTGCCCGGCCAGGGCGTGTCCCGTAGATCTTTGCCGTCGCGAGCGGCGGTCCCGGGGGGGTCGTATTCGCAAGGCGGAGGAGGAGGCCATAGCGGAGCTATGGGCGACGACGACAACGCAGCGAGACACCCCCCGGGCGCCGCGCAGCGGGCAGGGGGTTTGCGGGACACGTCCTAATTGGCCGGAGGCAGGGAGGTGATTGTGATGGTGTGGCGGG
The DNA here is from genome assembly GCA_963703605.1 of uncultured Actinomycetes bacterium. Taxonomy (GTDB): domain Bacteria; phylum Actinomycetota; class Actinomycetes; order Streptosporangiales; family Streptosporangiaceae; genus DASXKD01. The sequence continues at coordinate 16,986 of CAVPFC010000011.1, read as the reverse complement.
CGAACTGGAGGATGAGCAGAACGACGTCGCAGCCGGGCGGGACCACGAACGCGACGTAAGCTCTGCCAGCCACGGTGACCGGCCGCACCGTGATGTTCGGGGCGCCCGAGAAGCTTACGACGACGCGGGAGGCGCGCGGATTGACCAGCCCGGCGTAGCCGCTGAACTGCGCCGTCGCGCCCGGTACGGAGACCCAGGTCAGGGCGATGGCACGCGGCGGCATGGCCACCGGCACGCATTCGGAGGACTGGCCGCGGCCGTAGCTAGTGCCCCGCGCGGGCCCTCGCAGTGCGGCGGTGTAGCACTGGCCGAACAGCCCGAGCATCGTCCTGATGTGCCAGATCTGGCTGGCGACCGTGCCGTGGCCGATCGGGCTGGCGGCCTGGGAGGCGGCTATGTCGGCCCGCGACGTGTCCAGGTTCGCCCACACCCCGGGCGCGCTGGGCCGCCCGGACAGGCTCGTGCCCGAGCCCCCGTTGACGAAGGAGAGGCCCTCGTCGAAGCCCTGCCCGATGTAGGTGTCGATCTCGCCGCCGCGCCCGGGGCCGGGGAGGACGAGCCCGGCGAGGTGGAACCGCCGGGTGCACGCGGACACCCAGACCGGGCGCGCCGTCTCCTGCCAGCCGCCCGGGAACTTGGCCACGACGCGGGTCACGTCCGGCGCCACCTGGGTGAACATCGCGCCGAAGCCGCGGAAGCCAGGGGGGTCCCGCAACAGCGCCGGGTTGCCGAAGGACTGGGCCCCGGGCAAGGTCTTGAACAGCACGTCCCCGTCGCGGCCGTTGAAGGTGACCGCGGGCAGGCACCACCGGGTGCCGGGGTCGGCGGCTATGTTGCGCACCGTCATCCGCCACGGCTTCCCGTGCGCGGTGCCGGAGGCGAACACCCCGCCCGGCGCCCCGGGCGTGGGCGCGTTCACCGTCACCTCGGCCGGTGGCGGTCCCTGGGCGGCCCCGACCGCCAGCACGGCCACGACCGCGACGGCGGCGAACCCGCCGGCCGCGGCGCGGCGGCGGGCCCGGATGGCCTTGCCGCGCCGGGTCACCGCGATGACCGGCACCGGGGAGATCTCCATCGAGCCGAGTTCGTCGTGCAGCCGCTCCCGGATCGACCGTTCGTCAATGGGATTCACCGGGCACCTCCTGCTGCCGTTGCGGCGGCGGGCCGCCGGGCTCCTCCTCGGCCAGCCGCGCGCTGGCGCGGAGCTTGGCCAGCGCGCGGGCGGCCTGGCTGCGCACGGTGCCGGCCGAGCAGCCGAGCAGCGCACCCACCTGGGCGTCGGTCAAGTCCTCGGCGTAGCGGAGCACGACGACGGCGCGCTGGCGCGGCGGCAGCTCGGCCAGCGCCGCCAGCAGCGCCGACCGTTCTCCGACGTCGGCGGCCGGGTCCGCGACCCCCGGATCCGGGAGCTCGCCCTCGCTGGGCTGCTCGCTGAGCCGGGGCTTGCGGAACCGGCTCTTGCTCGCGTTGATCAGGATCCGGCGCACGTAGGCGTCCGGGTCGTCGGCCCGGCGGACCCGCCACCACGCCGCATAGGCGCTGGCCAGCGCCGTCTGCGCCAGGTCTTCGGCGAGCCACCGGTCCCCGGTCAGGCCGAACGCCAGCCGGACCAGCCCAGGCCACCTGCTCGCCATGAACTCGTCGAACTGCTCGCTGTCGCTGGCGTCCACCGCGTCTCCCAGCGCGTGAAAGGCCGGTGCCATCTCCGTCACATCACCTAGGAGCACCGCGCAGCCGCATACCGTTGCACGGCGGTCCGGGGCCGGTGCCCGGTGCGCCCGCGCGGCGTTCCTGGCACGCTTTGTCTATGGTGATCCCCGTTCACGACCTCAACCCGCTGCGCCGCACCCCCTGGGTCACCTACGCGCTGATCGCGGCCAACGTGGTGGTGCTGCTGCTGACCCCCGGCATGCTGCCGGGCAGCCTGCCGCCGGCCGCCACCGTGTGCCGGCAGGAAGCCTTCGACGAGCACTTCGGGGCGATCCCGCGCGAACTGGTTCACGACCGGCCGCTGCGCCTGGTGGTCACCGGCCAGGCGGTGGCGACCCCGCGCGGCCCGGCCTGCGTCGTCGGGCATCCTCCGTACCACAAGAGCCCGGTGCTGTCGGTGCTCACCGCGATGTTCGTGCACGCGGGCTGGCTGCATCTGCTCGGCAACATGCTGTTCCTGGCGATCTTCGGCAACAACGTGGAGGACCGGTTCCGCAAGCTGCCGTACCTGATCTTCTACGTCGCCTGCGGCTACGTGGCCGCGTACGGGTTCGCGTTCGTGCACCCTTCCTCGGCGGCACCCCTCGTCGGCGCGTCCGGGGCCATCGCCGGGGTGCTGGGCGCCTACCTGGCGCTCTACCCGCGGGCACGCGTCTGGAGCCTGGTGCCGTTCCTGTTCTTCATCCCGCTGCGCATTCCGGCCTGGATCGTGCTCGGCCTGTGGTTCGTGCTTCAGTGGGCGTACTCCCTCGGCTACGGCGGGGGCGGGGCGGTGGCGTACGTGGCGCACGTGTTCGGCTTCCTGGCCGGCCTGCTGGTCGGCCTCGCCGTCCGCGCGGCCGGCTCCGGATCCGGGGCCCACGCCGCCTGAGGGCCGGCGGCGCCCGGGCGTGCGAGGATTCAGGCCGTGAATGCCAACGAGGGCCTGTTTAGGGGCGTGTTCGCGCACGGCCCCGTGGACACCGGCAGCCGCGCCTGGCTGCGGGCGATGCTGGACACCGAGGCGGCGCTGGCCCGGGCGGTCGAGCGGGCCGGGCTGGCCCCGGCGGGGGCCGGCGCGGTCGTGACCGCGGCCGCGGCCGAGGCGGCGGTCACGATCGACCCCGGCGTGCTCGGCGACCAGGCCGCCCGCACCGGGAATCCGGTCCCGGCGCTGGTCAGGCAGCTGACCACGATGGTCCCCGCGGCCGCGGCGGACGCGGTCCACCGGGGTGCGACCAGCCAGGACATCATCGACACCGCGGCCATGCTGCTGGCCCGCCAGGCGCTGGAGGCGATCGCGGCGGACCTGGGGATGGCCGCCGATGCCTGCGCCGGGCTCGCCGCGGCGCACCGGGACACGCTGATGATCGGCCGCACGCTGCTCCAGCAGGCCGTCCCCGTCACCTTCGGCCTGGTCGCGGCGGGCTGGATGACCAGCCTGGACGAGGCCCGGCGGTCGGCCGGCCTGGTGGTCACGCAGCGCCTTGCCGTCCAGTTCGGTGGCGCGGCGGGAACGCTGGCGTCGCTCGGGACCGACGGGCCCAGGGTGGCCGGGCTGCTGGCCGCCGAACTGGGCCTGGCCTGCCCGGTCCTGCCCTGGCACACCGACCGGCTGCGCGTGCTCGACGTCGCGGCGGCCTGCGCCGGGTCCAGCGCGGCGGCCGGGAAGATCGCCCGCGATGTGACGCTGCTGGCCCAGTCGGAGGTCGGCGAGGTTCACGAGGGCGGCGGGGACGGCGAATCCGGCGGGCCCGGCGGCGGGGTGCGCCGCGGCGGCTCGTCGGCGATGCCGCACAAGCGCAACCCGGTGGCCGCCATCGCGATCCTCGGCTGCACCCGGCAGGTGCCAGGGCTGGTGGCCACCCTGGTCGCCGCCGCCGAGCAGGAACACCAGCGGGCTGCCGGGGCCTGGCACGCCGAGTGGGAGCCGTTCGCGGACCTGCTCCGGCTCACCGGCTCGGCGGCCGCGTGGGTGGCGGAACTGGCCCGCGGCCTGACCGTGGATCCGGGGCGGATGCGGGCCAACCTGGACGCGGCCCGCGGCCTGCCGCTCGCCGAGCACGTGTCCGGGCTGCTCGCCCCGGCCCTCGGCCGGTCGCCGCGCATGATCTCGTGGCGCGGGGGAGTGCGCACGCGGTGGCGGCCGGCATGCCGCTGGACGAGGCGCTGCTCGGCCTGCCCGGGCTGCGGGACCAGCTCGACCGGGCCGGGGTCACGGCGGAGCAGGTCCGCGCAGCCCTGGATCCGGCCGGCTACCTCGGCGCGGCGCGCCAGTTCACCGACGCGGCCCTGGCCGCGCACGCCCGGTACGCCGGCTGAGCGGGGCGCCCCGCGCCTTCTCCGGCCGCCACGCCGCGCCGAGCGGACGGTAATTGCCACCCACATGTTTAAGGCGGCCTAGAATGGCTACTCATAGTAACCATAATGCTTCGGGGCGTCATAAACCTGAGGGCCCCGGGGCAATGGCAATAGCTGGAGGGGCGATCAGAGAATCTGCATCCGGCCCAGCGGGGCCGGCCAGGCTCATCATAAGCCGTCATATTCGCGGCTTTTGATCAGCAAGGCCCGGCCGAAGCTGGACATTCCAGCGAAGTGAGGGGGACCCGGCAGTGGGGCGCTTGACCGCCCTGTCGCTGGGTGCTCTCCAGCGCCCTGCCCGCGCGATGGTCGCCATATGCGACGCTGACGCCCTGACCCCGCGCCACATCCGTGGGCCCTTGCCGCAAGCTTTCCTTTGGCTTCAGGCATGTGTCCTGGGCGGAAACCCGAGCGCGCCACGGCGCGCCCGACCGAAGGTTTCATTTGTCCCCGACGAGGACACCCAAGAACATTCCCGCTTTTCTTACCATCGCATTCGCCGGCGCGGCCATCGCCCTGGTGGGCATCGTGTCCGGCACCCGGGCCGCAGGGCCGGTCAGCCACCTTGGCCTGGCCGCCCTTCAGGCCCCCCGCACAGGTCCCACGGCCGCGGCCGGGCACTCCGGCCCGGCCCGCCACAGTCCAGGACCGGCCACCGTCGCCCTGACGGCGGCGCGAACGGCCACCGGTTCGGCCGGCCGCGCGGCCAACGGCGCGGCCGGCCAGCGGATGGCGCCAGGATCGCCGCAGCGGGTCGCCTTCTCGCTGCTGCGCCACCGGTTCCACTGGAAGGCCTGGCAGTTCAAGTACCTGAACCGGCTGTGGGACGCGGAGAGCGGCTGGGACCGCTACGCATCCAACCCATATTCGGGCGCCTACGGCATCCCGCAGGCGGTCCCCGGCAGCAAGATGGCAACGGCCGGGCCCGGCTGGCGATGGAACGCACGCACCCAGATCCGCTGGGGACTGCGCTACATCAGGGCGTGCTACCGGACCCCGTACTGGGCCTGGCTGCACTCGCACGAGGACGGCTGGTACTAGGCGAACTGGGCCTGCCCGGCTCGTGGCGGGCCGGGTAGGTCCAGGCCCACCTGGGAACTAGGTGCCCCTCCATTGGCGTTGCGGGGCAGCTAGGGCCACGATTAGCAGTATGTGGATGCTCATGTTGGTGTGGCGGATGCTGGGCAAAGTGCTGCGTCGTTTCGGCTGGGGCCTGCTGCTGGTGCCCGTGGCCGCGATGGGCATAGTGCTGTTCGGGCTCAGCGTGTGGACCTTCGGCGCGGTCGTGCTCGCGGCAATCATCGCGTTCCAGTGGCCGTCCGCCGCGGCCCGCGTGCTGCCGCTCAGCATGGTGGGGGCGGGAGTGTCCGGCCTCGTGGCAGCCGGGCGCATCTCGGGATCCCCGGTCAACTGGGTGGTGCAGAGCATCCAGGGGCGGGGCAAGCTTGCCCAGGTCAACGCGTCCCTTCCGCCGGGCGCCCCGGGCAGCCCGCGCTGGTTCTACATGGGGCCGCAGGGCAAGTTCCAGGTTTCCTTCGGGCCCGCCGTCAGGGAGCAGATCAACGTCGTGGCGGGCGCCATCGTGCGCAAGGGCCCCAAGGGCCAAGTGGTCATAAGGAAGGGCCGGGTGCCCATCCCGCCGAAGGGCATCCCGCCCCAGGCCATCCCGTCGAAGGCCTTCGCGCAGCGGCTCATCCCGCTGCACGTGTCGATCCAGGGCAAGGGCCAGGCCTGGAACTACACCATCTCGGGCGCAGGCCCGGTGAAGGGCGCCCCGCCGCCAGGAGGGTTCGGGAAGGTCGCCGAGCACGTGTTCACCGCGCCCGCGGCCGTCTTCGCCAAGGGCGTCGGCGTGCCGAGGCCGGCCTGGGCGGTGCCGCGTCAGGTGTTCCCCGTGGCCGGGCTGTGGCACGGCCGGCTGCTGGTCCCGGTGGCCCTGCTGCTGCTCACCCTCGGCCTGTGGCTGACCCCGCGCACCCTGGCCGGGCTGCGTGGGCGAGGCGCCACGCTGGCTCCCGAGGTGCGCCGGTGGCTGGTGGAGAACCGGTGGGGCGTGCTCCTGGTTCCGGTGACCCTGCTCGGCCTGAGCGTGTTCGGTGTGCACCCGTGGACGATCGCGGCGATCATCGCCGCGATCCTCATCCTGGCCAGGTGGCCGAGGGTTGCCGCGGACCTGGTGCCGCTCACGCTGGCGGTCTTCGCCGTCCGGGGCTTCGAGCTCGCGGCGAACTGGCAGTCGATGTCGGCGGCGCTCCAGGGGCCGGCGTTCGGGCGGCCGCCGATGGGGCCGGGGGTGCTGTATGGCGCGATCGACGTCAACAGCCCCGGGACGGCGCTGCTCGCCGGGGCGGAGGCGAGCGCGTTCCTGGCGCTCGGCGCGTGGCTGGTGCCGCGGACGATCGCCGCGCACGCCCGTACCGTGTTCACCCCGGGGACCGAGCTCGAACTGGCCGGCCGCGTGCAGCGGCTCACCGAGTCGCGCAGCCACGCGTTGGACACCGCGACCGCCGAACTGCGCCGGATCGAGCGGGACCTGCACGACGGTGCCCAGGCCCGGCTGGTGGCGCTCGGCATGAACCTGCGCGCGGTGGAGAAGGTTCTCCCGGTCAACCCGCAGGCCGCGCTGGCCCTGGTCGCCGAGGCGCGGGACGCGTCGGGACGGGCCCTGTCCGAACTGCGGGACCTGATCCGCGGCATCTGCCCGCCGGTCCTGGCCGACCGCGGCCTCGGCCACGCGATCCGGGCGCTCGCCCTGGACACGCCGCTGCCGACCGAACTGGACATCGAGCTGCCGGGCCGGCTGAGCGCCCCGGTCGAGTCGGCGTGCTACTTCGCGGTCGCCGAGGCCCTCGCCAACGCGGTCAAGCATTCCGGCGCGCGGCGGGTCCAGATCCACATCAAGCACGCGGACAACGTCCTGCGGATCCAGGTGGCCGACGACGGCGTCGGCGGCGCGGACCCGGCCGCGGGAACCGGGCTGCAAGGCGTGGAGCGGCGGCTGGGCACCTTCGATGGGATCCTGGCCGTAAGCAGCCCGCCTGGAGGGCCGACCATGATCGTCATGGAGGTGCCGTGCGCGTTGTTGTCGCCGAAGACCTCTTCCTGCTGAGAGACGGTCTGACGAGGCTGCTCACCGCGCATGACTTCGAGATCGCCGCAGCGGTCGACAACGCGCCCGGGCTGCTGTGCGCGCTGCTGGAGCAGCGGCCGGACGTCGCCATCGTCGACGTCCGGCTGCCGCCCGCGTTCGCCGATGACGGGCTCCAGGCGGCCCTGACGGCCCGCCGGGAGGTGCCTGGTCTCCCGGTGGTCCTGCTGTCCCAGTACGTGGAGCAGCTCTACGCCCGCGAGCTGCTCGCCGACCAGGCCGGCGCGGTCGGTTACCTGCTCAAGGACCGGGTCTTCAACGACGACCAGTTCGTCGACGCGATCCGCACCGTGGCCGGGGGCGGCACGGTGATGGACCCCGAGGTCGTGACCAAGCTGCTCGGCCGCCGGTCCAAGGAAGAGCCGGTCAGCCGGCTCTCCGCGCGGGAGCGCGAGGTCCTGGCGCTGATGGCGGAGGGGCGGTCGAACGTGGCGATCGCGCAGCGGCTGTTCATCACGGAAAAGGCGGTCAGCAAGCACACGACCAGCATCTTCACCAAGCTGGGGCTGGCCGCGTCCGAGGACGACAACCGGCGCGTGCTGGCCGTCCTCGCCTACCTCAACACCTGATCTGCCGGTCCGTCCCGGCACCCTCGGTGCCAGCCCAGATGGGAGCGGCCCCGGCCGGTGACGCCGCGCCGGTAGTGTCGGTGGCCGGCCGGAACCGACCCAGGAGGCAGGCATGGACGACGCCGAACGCAGCGCGCAGGGGATGGCCGTTCGCCGTGAGGTGCTCGGCGACGCCCACGTGGATCGCGCCGTGGCGAACACCACGCCGTTCACCGCGGACTTCCAGGACTTCATCACCCGTTACGCGTGGGGGGACATCTGGTCCCGCCCCGGCCTGTCCCGGGCCGAGCGCAGCATCGTCACGCTGACCGCGCTGGCGGTGCTGCGCCAGGACGAGGAGCTGGCGATGCACCTGCGGGCGGCGCTGCGCAACGGGCTCAGCCCCGGTCAGATCAAGGAGGTGCTGCTCCAGGTCGCGGTCTACGCGGGCGTTCCGGCGGCCAACCGCGCGTTCGCCATTGCCGCGCGGGTACTGGCCGAGGCGGGCTAGCCCCCTCTACCGGCCCGGCCGCTGCCGACGCTAGAGTGTCCGTATCCCGAACGCTTGTGCTGATTGCGGCCAAATAGTTGTGATGATTATTACGATAGAAGACCCGTACCAGGTCAGGGGACAGTAGAGGCATGGCGCAGATCGTGTCGCTCGCCGAAGCTGTCGCCGTCGCCATCCACGACGGTGACGCCGTGGCCATGGAGGGGTTCACCCATCTCATACCCTTCGCGGCGGGGCACGAGGTGATCCGGCAGCAGCGCCGCGACCTCACCCTCATCCGGATGACCCCGGACGTGATCTATGACCAGCTGATCGGCGCCGGCTGCGCCAGCAAACTGATCTTCTCCTGGGGCGGCAACCCCGGGGTCGGCTCGCTGCACCGGTTCCGCGACGCGGTGGAGAACGCCTGGCCGGGGCCGCTGCAACTGGAGGAGCACAGCCACGCGGGAATGGCCAACCGGTACGTGGCCGGCGCCGCGGGGCTCCCGTTCGCGGTCCTGCGCGGGTACGGCGGGACCGGGCTCGAGGGCCTGCCCGGGCTGGACGGGCTGCCCGCCGTCCGGCCGATCACCTGCCCGTTCACCGGAGAGCAACTGACCGCGGTGGCGGCGCTGAACCCGGACGTGGCGGTCATCCACGCGCAGCAGGCCGACCGGGCGGGCAACGTCCAGCTCTGGGGGATCACCGGCGTGCAGAAGGAGGCCGTGCTGTCCGCGCGCCGGTCCGTGGTGACCGTCGAGGAGATCGTGGACGTGCTGACGCCCAGGCCGCAGGCGATCGTGCTGCCCGCGTGGACCGTCGACTACGTCGCGCACGCGCCCGGCGGGGCGCACCCCTCGTACGCCCTTGGCTATTCGCAGCGGGACAACGACTACTACGTCGCCTGGGACGCGATCAGCAGGGACCGGGAGCGGTTCCTGCACTGGCTCAAGACCGACGTGTTCGGCGCACCGCCGGCCGGCCTGGCCGGCGCCCGGGCCCGCGAGGAAGGATGAGCCGCATGGGGCCCGCAGCCGGGAACGGCGCCACCTTCACCGCCGACGAGATGATGACGGCGTGCGCCGCCCGCGCGCTGCGCGACGGCATGACGTGCTTCGTCGGGATCGGGCTGCCCAGCGCGGCGGCCAACCTGGCCAGGGCCACGCACGCGCCGGGCCTCGTGCTGATCTACGAGTCGGGCACGATCGGCGCCAAGCCCGGCTGGCTGCCGCTGTCGATCGGCGACGGGGTGCTCGCCGAGACCGCGGACGCGGTGGTGAGCGTGCCCGAGATCTTCAACTACTGGCTTCAGCCCGGCCGCATCGACGTCGGCTTCCTGGGGGCCGCGCAGCTGGACCGGTTCGGCAACATCAACACCACGGTCATCGGCGCCACCTACGCCGACCCGAAGGTGCGGCTCCCCGGCGCCGGCGGCGCCCCGGAGATCGCCGCCTTCTGCCGGGAAGTGATCATCATCGTCCGGCAGAGCCGCAGATCCTTCGTGGAGCAGCGTCGACTTCGTCACCTCGGTCGGGTACGGCACCGGCCGGGACGACCGGGAGCGGCTCGGCCTGACCGGGGCGGGCCCGCGCAAGGTCATCACCGACCTCGGCGTGCTGGAGCCCGACCCGGCGACCCGCGAGCTGACCCTGACCGGTGTGTATCCGGGCGTCACGCCGGACCAGGCTAAGGCGGCGACCGGCTGGGACCTCGCGGTGTCCGGCCACCTCGCGGTGCTGGACCCGCCCTCGCCGGGCGAGCTTGCCGCCCTGCGGGCGCTGCAGGCCGCCACCCCCGGTTCCGAAGGAGCAGGCTGATGGCGCTCACGAGCGGCCTGTCCGGGGTCAACCCGCCGCTGGACTTCGCCGGGTACCGCTCGACGGCGCTGCGCGCACCGCGCCGGCCGCTGGTGCTGCTGCCGCAGCGGCTGACCGAGGTCACCGGGCCGCTGCTCGGGGCCGAACGGGTCACCCCCGCCGACGCCGACCTGACCGTGCAGCACGAGGGCGAGCCGCTCGGCCAGCGGATCATCGTGAGCGGCCGGGTGCTCGACTCGCGGCGGCCGCCCGGTCCCGGACACGCTGATCGAGATCTGGCAGCCCAACGCGGCCGGCCGCTACCGCCACTCGGTGGACAACCACCCCGCGCCGCTGGACCCGAACTTCACCGGGGTCGGCCGCTGCGTGACCGACTCCGGGGGCAGGTACCGGTTCATCGACGATCAAGCCGGGCTCGTACCCGTGGGGCAACCACCCGAACGCGTGGCGGCCCGCGCACATCCACTTCTCGCTGTTCGGCCGCGCCTTCGCCCAGCGGCTGGTAACCCAGATGTACTTCCCCGGCGACCCGCTGTTCTACCAGGACCCGATCTTCAACTCGGTGCCCGAGCAGGCCAGGGAGCGGCTGATCTCCCGGTTCGACCTCGGCCTGACCGTGCCGGAGTGGTCGCTCGGCTTCGCCTGGGACATCGTGCTCCGCGGCCGCGGCGCCACGTTCTTCGAGCAGCCCGGGGACCCGCGGTGAGCCTGGACGTTACCCCGTCCCAGACGGTGGGGCCGTTCCTGGCGATCGGGCTGCCCTGGCCGGACGGCCCGTTCGTGGTGCCCGAGGACACCGAGGGCGCGATCACGATCACCGGCCGGGTCATCGACGGCGCCGGCGACACCGGTGCCCGACGCCCTGGTCGAGACCTGGCAGGCCGACCCGGACGGCCGGTTCGGCCACCCCGACGACCCGCGCGGCGCGGTGAAGCCACGCGTGCGGTCGTTCCGTGGCTTCGGCCGCTGCCCGACCGACGCCGACGGCTGGTACCGCATCGTCACGCTGAAGCCCGGCCCGCTGCCCAGCCCCGGACGGCGCGACCGAGGCGCCGCACCTGGACGTGTCGGTGTTCGCGCGCGGCCTGCTGGACCGGGTGGTGACGCGGATCTACTTCCCCGACGAGGCGCGCGGCCAACGCGGCCGACCCGGTGCTGGCGTCCGTCGGCGACCCGGCCCGCGCGGCCACCCTGGTGGCCCGGGCCGACCCGGAGGTGCCAGGCCGGCTGCGCTTCGACATCCGCCTGCAGGGCGACGGCGAGACGGTCTTCTTCGATGTCTGAGCCACCGGGCACGGTGCGGCTCGCCGCCAGCCTGGACGGGCCCGGCCGGGGCCCCGGTCCTCGTCCTGGGCAACTCGCTCGGCACCACCGGTGAGCTCTGGCAGCCGCAACTCGCCGCGCTGGGCGCCAGGTTCCGCCTGCTGCGGTACGAGCACCGCGGCCACGGCGGCTCGCCCGCGCCGCCGGGGCCCTACACGATCGCCGACCTGGGCGCCGACGTGCTCCGCCTGCTGGATGAGTCCGGGATCGAGCACGGCTCACTACTGCGGCGTGTCGCTGGGCGGCATGGTAGGCATGTGGCTGGCCGTGAACGCCCCGGACCGGATCGGCGCGCTGGCCCTGTGCTGCACCTCGGCGTACCTCCCGCCCGGCCGTTCTGGGCCGACCGGGCCGCGCTGGTGCGGTCCGCCGGGCTGGCGTCGATATCCGCAGCAGGTCGTCGGCCGCTGGTTCACCCCCGCCTTCGCGGCCGCCATCCGGGTGTCGCGGCCGGGTTCGTCGCCACGATGGAGCGGCGGGTGGTGCCGGAGGGCTACGCGGGCTGCTGCGAGGCCATCGCCGGCGATGGACCTGCGCCCGCTGCTCGGCTCGGTCACCGCGCGGACGCTGGTCATCGCCGGGGCCGACGACCCGGCGACCCCGCCGTGGCACGGCGCGGTCATCGCGTCGGCGATCCCCGGCGCCCGGCTTCGGGTGATCCGGGGCGCCGCGCACCTGGCCAACGTGTCCCAGGCCGCCGAGGTCACCGCCGCCCTGCTGGCTCACCTGGCGGCGTGAGCCGGGCCAGGCGCGGCCCGGGAAGTCCGGAGAGTTCCCTATAGACAATTTTCTCCCGGTTCGCCACGCTATGCCTGGGCGGTTTGGCGACTTCTCTCGGGGTGAGGCATGTCTCGAATCTTCTCCAGCTACGCGTTGGTGACCCTGGCTCTGGGGCTGGCGACGGCCGGCGCGGCGGCGGTGCCGTCGGCGGCCGCGGCGGCCCCGCGGGCGGCGGCCTCGCGCGCCGCGCACCACGCCGACCAGTTCCAGGGCATCGGCTGCACGAAGGCCAAGGGCTGCGTCGCGGTGGGCTCGTGGTTCGACTCCAAGACCAGCAAGCTCCTCGCGCTCGCCGAGACCAGGAAGCCGGGCGGCAGCACCTGGGCCATCCACGACCCGCCGGCCATCTCGGGGGCGACGACCACCGGCTTCGGCCCGATCGGGAACGGCGAAACGGTCAGCTGCGTGTCGTCCCCGTCGTATATGTGCATGGGGATAGGCAGCTACTTCAACGCGGCGTTCCACCAGCTCAACTACGCCGCCAGGTGGAACGGATCGGCCTGGAAGATCGTGAACCCGCCGAATCCTTCCCCCACCGTCTCCGCGGGCCTGGACGCGGTCAGGTGCCTGTCCGCGAACTTCTGCCTCACGATCGGCCACTGGATCGACCAATCAACGGGCAAGGACGCGCTGGAGAGCGAGGTCTGGAACGGCAAGTCGTGGAAGATGACGAAGATGCCCGCGGTGCCGGCCAGCGCCACCAGCGGCGTGCGGCTGTGGGGCCTGTCCTGCGTGTCCACCACCTGGTGCATGGCGGTGGGCGACTACAACACCAGCGGTTCGGCCCAGCTATTGCTGTCTGAAATCTGGAACGGCAAGTCGTGGAAGATGCACCTGCCGCCGAACCCGTTGGGCAGCAAGGCCCACGCCCTGGTCGGCGTTTCCTGCGTCTCGAAGACGTTCTGCAACGCCGTGGGGGACTCCCTCACCTCGAAGCTGGCCCTGCTGTCCCTCGGCGAGACCTGGAACGGCAAGTCGTGGAAGGTCCGCAAGACGCCCGAGGGGAAGCAGAAAGGCTTTTCTGTGCTCTTCGACGTGTCGTGCCAGTCGACGAAGTCCTGCCTGTCGGTCGGCAACCTCGCGGCCACCTGGAACGGGAAGTCGTGGTCGGCCAAAACCTTCCCCCTGCCGGCCGGGCAGACCCTCACCAACGCGGTGGCCCTCTCCTGCCTGTCGGCGAAGGACTGCACGGCCGCGGGCGGCTACTCCAACAGCACCTCGACGCTCACGATCATCATGAACTGGAACGGCAAGTCGCTGTCGCTGCAAAACGCGCAGAACCCCTGACGCGCGGGTTGCGGAAGCCTAGCCGCTTGCGCCGCGCCGGGCGGCCAGGTCGCGCAGGACGTCGCCGATGGACGGCACGCTGCCGCGGCGGCGGATGATCACGTCCGCGATCAGCCCGGTCCAGCCGGTCTGGTGGAACGCGCCGAGCGCGGCGCCGTTGTCGCCGTGGAAGTACTCGCTGAAGATCATGTTGTCCGACCAGGCGGGATCGGCCTGCATCCGCTCGGTGCCGCCGAAGATGGGCCGCCGCCCGTCCGGGCCCCGGGTGAACAGCGAGATGAGCCGGTCCTGGAGGTCGGCCACGACGCGGTCGTAGGTCAGCCGCCTGCCCGAGCCGGTCGGGTACTCCACCGTCGTCTCGTCGCCGCAGAACCGGTGGTAGCGCTCCAGGGCGCTGATCACCAGGTAGTTGACCGGGAACCAGACCGGCCCGCGCCAGTTGGAGTTGCCGCCGAACATGGGCGTGGTGGATTCGGCCGGCTGTAGTCGATGACCGCCCTGGTGCCATCGACGTCGAAGGAGTACGGGTGGTCCCTGTGGTAGGCGGACAGGGCCCGCAGGCCGTGCGGGGACAGGAACTCGGCCTCGTCGAACAGCCTGGTCAGCAGCCGGTCCAGATGGTCGGGCCGGGCCACCGACAGCAGCAGTTGCTGGGCGGCCGGGTCGCCGTCGCCGCGCAGCCGCCCGGTCTCGGCCATCTTGCCCGGGTCGGCGAACCCCTCGCGCTCCACGAAGGCCCGGAAGCGCTTGTTCAGCGACAGCGCGCGCCCCAGCATGGAGCCGTCCACGACCGCGAGCGCCAGGGCCGGGATGATCCCCACCATGGAATGGACCTTCACCGGAGTGCACTCGCCCGCGGCCGTGATCAGGCGGTCGTAGTAGAGCCCGTCGGTGTCGTCCCACAGGCCCTGGGCGTCGATGGCGTCCCGGATCGCCGCGAAGTGCTCCAGGAACTTCACCACGAGATCGGTGGCGGGCCGCTGGCCGGCCCAGTTCAGCGCGACCGCGATGGAGCACATTGACAGCGCGTACGCGCCCATCCAGCCGGTGGCGTCGGACTGCTCCAGGGTGTCGCCCGGCGGCAGGTGCGAGCGGTCGATCGGGCCGATGTTGTCCAGGCCGAGGAAGCCGCCCTCGAACACGTTCCGGCCGCCGGTGTTCGCGGTTGACCCACCAGGTGAAGTTGACCAGCAGCTTGTCGAAGACCCGGGAGAGGAAGTCGATGTCGTGCCCGCCGTCGATCGCGAACACCTCGAGCGCCGCCCAGGCGTGCACCGGCGGGTTCACGTCGCCGAAGTCCCACTCGTAGGCGGGCAGCGCCCCGGCCGGGTGCTGGAACCATTCCCGGCACACCAGGATCAGCTGGTACTTCGCGAAGGCCGGATCGAGGTGGGCCAGCGTCACGCAGTGGAACGCCAGGTCCCACGCCGCGAACCAGGGATACTCCCACTTGTCGGGCATCGAGATGATGTCGAACCCGTCGAAGTTGCGCCAGGCGGAGTTGCGCCCGGTCTTCCGCCCGGCCGGCGGTTCCGGCTCGCCCGGGTCGCCATCCAGCCAGCGGTCCACGTCGTAGTAGTACAGCTGCTTGCCCCACAGCATGCCCGCGCAGGCCTGGCGCAGCACCATCGCCTCATCGGCCGTTGCCGCGGCCGGGGTCAGCTCGGCGTAGAACTCGTCCGCCTCTCCCCGGCGCAACGCCATCACCTGGTCGAAGCCAGCGCCCAGATCGGCCGGTGCGGCATCGGCGGCCTGCGCGCCGCCGGGCCGGGCCGGCGGCCGGGCGCATCCGCAGCCGCAGCTGGGCCGACCCGCCGGCCGGGACGAGCCGATCTGGTACCAGAACGCGCACTTGGTGCCGGTCCGGTCCGGGTTGACGGTGGCGGCGCCGCCGACCACGTGGTCGTTGATGCCGTCCTTCGGGTACGGCGTGAGCGGCGCCGCGCCGTACAGCCGCGCCACGTTGGTCTCGTTCTCGCAGAACAGCAGCTCCGGTGCGGCGCCGTCTGGCCCGGTGCCGCCGGTCAGCTCCATCGTGCCGAGGAACGGGTGCCCGATCAGGACCCGGCGCTCCCCGTCCGGCGGCCAGGACCGGCTTGGCCGGGACCGTAGCCCCAGGACCAGGTGTTGCGGAACCACGCCGTCGGCAGCACGTGCAGGCTGGCCGCCGCCGGGCCCGCGTTGGTCACCTGGATCGCCATCAGGATGTCGTCCGGAGCGGCCTTGGCGTAATGCACCTCGACGATCCAGTACCGGTCGCCGTCGAACGCGCCGGTGTCGAGCAGCTCATACTCGGGATCGAAGCGGGAGCGCGCGGCGTTCCGTCGCGACCAGGTCCTGGTAGGGGAACGGGCCCTGCGGGTAGTGGTAGCGCCAGCGGTTCCAGGCGTGGCCTGGGACGCGTCCAGGTACCACCAGTACTCCTTGACGTCCTCGCCGTGATTGCCCTGCGGGCCGGTGAGCCCGAACGCCCGCTCCTTCAGGATCGGATCCCGCCCGTTCCACAGCGCCAGGCCCAGGCAGAGCTGCTGGTGGATGCCGCTGAACCCGGCCAGGCCGTCCTCGCCCCACCGGTAGGCACGCGACCTGGCATGATCGTGCGGCAGGTAGTCCCGAGGCCTCGCCATCCGCGCTGTAATCCTCGCGCACCGTGCCCCCTCGCCGCTCGCTCGACGTACGGCCCCCACCGTACCAGTCGCGAGCCTGGCGCAACCCGTCCTCGAGCCGGCCAAACTCCCGCACCCGCTCGCGTTCCGCACTCGTCACGAGATGACCTTGGCACACCGGTCACCCGGGGAGCATCCTTCGGAGAGGGTGACGGCGGCTCGGGTGGTCAGCGGAACGGGCGCGGCGGGCGTGGTGGGCGGGGCGGCCGTGGCGGGCGAGGGGGCCGTCCGTGGTGCTGGCCGCCCCAGCCGCCTGCGCCGTCCCACCGCCAGGGGGCCGCGGCCAGCGCCGGGTTGTCGGCTAGCTCCGGGTGCTCGTCCGGGTCCAGGTACGCCCGCCTGCCCGGGGCGTAGGACTCCGGGCCGTCCGGTGGCTCCGGGGGCAGCCCGGCTTGTTCGCGGGCCAGGTCGGCGGCCTCCTGGCCCATCGCGGCCCGCTCCTCGGCCTCCTCCGCCGCTTCCTCGGCCTGGTCGGCAGCTTCGCGGGCCTGTTCGGCGGCGGCCTGCAACCGGCCGGCGCGCTCGTGCGCCCGGTTGAGCTCTTCCTCGTCGGCCCACTCCTCGGCCAGCTCGGCGGCTTCCTCCGCCAGGCCTGCCTGTTCCTCCGCCTGCTCGGCGGCTTCCGCCGCCCGGTCCGCGCGTTCCCGCGCCCGGTCCGCGGCCTCGCGGGCCCGGTCGGCCGCCTCCTGGGCCCGGAAGGCGGCGAGCTGCGCCTCGATCTCCGCCGGAGAGTCGCCCGCCGCCGCGGCCTCGCGGGCGTACCGCTCCTCGGGGTGATCTCGCCGTCGGCCTGCGTCCCCGGGTACAGCGTCCCCGGGGACAGCGTCCGTGGGTGCAGCGTCCTCGGGCGCAGCGTCCTCGGGCTGGGGGTCCCCGG
>CAVPFC010000010.1:0-14808 GCA_963703605.1 uncultured Actinomycetes bacterium | reverse complement strand
GTACGGGATCGAGACGGCTCACTACTGCGGCGTGTCGCTGGGCGGCATGGTAGGCATGTGGCTGGCCGTGAACGCCCCGGACCGCATCGGCGCGCTGGCCCTGTGCTGCACCTCGGCGTACCTCCCGCCAGGCCCAGATGTGGGCCGACCGGGCCGCGCTGGTGCGGTCCGCCGGGATGGCGTCGATATCGCAGCAGGTCGTCGGCCGCTGGTTCACCCCCGCCTTCGCCGGCCGCCATCCGGGTGTCGCGGCCGGGTTCGTCGCCACGATGGAGCGGCGGGTGGTGCCGGAGGGCTACGCGGGCTGCTGCGAGGCCATCGCCGCGATGGACCTGCGCCCGCTGCTCGGCTCGGTCACCGCGCGGACGCTGGTCATCGCCGGGGCCGACGACCCGGCGACCCCGCCGTGGTACGGCGCGGCCATCGCGTCGGCGGTCCCCGGCGCCCGGCTTCGGGTGATCCGGGGCGCCGCGCACCTGGCCAACGTGTCCCAGGCCGCCGAGGTCACCGCCGCCCTGCTGGCTCACCTGGCGGCGTGAGCCGGGCCAGGCGCGGCCCGGGAAGTCCGGAGAGTTCCCTATAGACAATTTTCTCCCGGTTCGCCACGCTATGCCTGGGCGGTTTGGCGACTTCTCTCGGGGTGAGGCATGTCTCGAATCTTCTCCAGCTACGCGTTGGTGACCCTGGCTCTGGGGCTGGCGACGGCCGGCGCGGCGGCGGTGCCGTCGGCGGCCGCGGCGGCCCCGCGGGCGGCGGCCTCGCGCGCCGCGCACCACGCCGACCAGTTCCAGGGCATCGGCTGCACGAAGGCCAAGGGCTGCGTCGCGGTGGGCTCGTGGTTCGACTCCAAGACCAGCAAGCTCCTCGCGCTCGCCGAGACCAGGAAGCCGGGCGGCAACACCTGGGCCATCCACGACCCGCCGGCCATCTCGGGGGCGACAACCACCGGCTTCGGCCCGATCGGGAACGGCGAAACGGTCAGCTGCGTGTCGTCCCCGTCGTACCTGTGCATGGGGATAGGCAGCTACTTCAACGCGGCGTTCCACCAGCTCAACTACGCCGCCAGGTGGAATGGATCGGCCTGGAAGATCGTGAACCCACCGAATCCTTCGCCCACCGTCTCCGCGGGCCTGGACGCGGTCAGGTGCCTGTCCGCGAACTTCTGCCTCACGATCGGCCACTGGATCGACCAATCAACGGGCAAGGACGCGCTGGAGAGCGAGGTCTGGAACGGCAAGTCGTGGAAGATGACGAAGATGCCCGCGGTACCGGCCAGCGCCACCAGCGGCGTGCGGCTGTGGGGCCTGTCCTGCGTGTCCACCACCTGGTGCATGGCGGTGGGCGACTACAACACCAGCGGTTCGGACCAGCCGTTGCTGTCTGAGGTCTGGAACGGCAAGTCATGGAAAATGCACCTGCCGCCGAACCCGTTGGGCAGCAAGGCCCACGCCCTGGTCGGCGTTTCCTGCGTCTCGAAGACGTTCTGCAACGCCGTGGGAGACTCCCTCACCTCGAAGCTGGCCCTGCTGTCCCTCGGCGAGACCTGGAACGGCAAGTCGTGGAAGGTCCGCAAGACGCCCGAGGGGAAGCAGAAAGGCTTCTCTGTGCTCTTCGACGTCTCGTGCCAGTCGACGAAGTCCTGCCTGTCGGTCGGCAACCTCGCGGCCACCTGGAACGGGAAGTCGTGGTCGGCCAAAACCTTCCCGCTGCCGGCCGGGCAGACCCTCACCAACGCGGTGGCCCTCTCCTGCCTGTCGGCGAAGGACTGCGCGGCCGCGGGCGGCTACTCCAACAGCACCTCGACGCTCACGATCATCATGAACTGGAACGGCAAGTCGCTGTCGCTGCAAAACGCGCAGAACCCCTGACGCGCGGCTTGCGGAAGCCCTAGCCGCTCGCGCCGCGCCGGGCGGCCAGGTCGCGCAGGACGTCGCCGATGGACGGCACGCTGCCGCGGCGGCGGATGATCACGTCCGCGATCAGCCCGGTCCAGCCGGTCTGGTGGAACGCGCCGAGCGCGGCGCCGTTGTCGCCGTGGAAGTACTCGCTGAAGATCATGTTGTCCGACCAGGCGGGATCGGCCTGCATCCGCTCGGTGCCGCCGAAGATGGGCCGCCGCCCGTCCGGGCCCCGGGTGAACAGCGAGATGAGCCGGTCCTGGAGGTCGGCCACGACGCGGTCGTAGGTCAGCCGCCTGCCCGAGCCGGTCGGGTACTCCACCGTCGTCTCGTCGCCGCAGAACCGGTGGTAGCGCTCCAGGGCGCTGATCACCAGGTAGTTGACCGGGAACCAGACCGGCCCGCGCCAGTTGGAGTTGCCGCCGAACATGGGCGTGGTGGATTCGGCCGGCTCGTAGTCGATGACCGCCCTGGTGCCATCGACGTCGAAGGAGTACGGGTGGTCCCTGTGGTAGGCGGACAGGGCCCGCAGGCCGTGCGGGGACAGGAACTCGGCCTCGTCGAACAGCCTGGTCAGCAGCCGGTCCAGATGGTCGGGCCGGGCCACCGACAGCAGCAGTTGCTGGGCGGCCGGGTCGCCGTCGCCGCGCAGCCGCCCGGTCTCGGCCATCTTGCCCGGGTCGGCGAACCCCTCGCGCTCCACGAAGGCCCGGAAGCGCTTGTTCAGCGACAGCGCGCGCCCCAGCATGGAGCCGTCCACGACCGCGAGCGCCAGGGCCGGGATGATCCCCACCATGGAATGGACCTTCACCGGAGTGCACTCGCCCGCGGCCGTGATCAGGCGGTCGTAGTAGAGCCCGTCGGTGTCGTCCCACAGGCCCTGGGCGTCGATGGCGTCCCGGATCGCCGCGAAGTGCTCCAGGAACTTCACCACGAGATCGGTGGCGGGCCGCTGGCCGGCCCAGTTCAGCGCGACCGCGATGGAGCACATTGACAGCGCGTACGCGCCCATCCAGCCGGTGGCGTCGGACTGCTCCAGGGTGTCGCCCGGCGGCAGGTGCGAGCGGTCGATCGGGCCGATGTTGTCCAGGCCGAGGAAGCCGCCCTCGAACACGTTCCGGCCGCCGGCGTCCTCGCGGTTGACCCACCAGGTGAAGTTGACCAGCAGCTTGTCGAAGACCCGGCTGAGGAAGTCGATGTCGTGCCCGCCGTCGATCGCGAACACCTCGAGCGCCGCCCAGGCGTGCACCGGCGGGTTCACGTCGCCGAAGTCCCACTCGTAGGCGGGCAGCGCCCCGGCCGGGTGCTGGAACCATTCCCGGCACACCAGGATCAGCTGGTATTTCGCGAAGGCCGGGTCGAGGTGGGCCAGCGTCACGCAGTGGAACGCCAGGTCCCACGCCGCGAACCAGGGATACTCCCACTTGTCGGGCATCGAGATGATGTCGAACCCGTTGAAGTTGCGCCAGGCGGAGTTGCGCCCGGTCTTCCGCCCGGCCGGCGGTTCCGGCTGGGCCGGGTCGCCGTCCAGCCAGCGGCTCACGTCGTAGTAGTAGAGCTGCTTGCCCCACAGCATCCCGGCGCACGCCTGGCGCATGACCATCGCCTCGTCGGCGGTCGCCGCGGCCGGGGTCAGCTCGGCGTAGAACTCGTCCGCCTCCGCCCGCCGCAGCGCCATCGCCTGGTCGAAGCCGGTGCCCAGCGCGGCCGCCGGGTCCGGAGCGGTGCCCGCGGGACCGCCGTCCGGGCCGGCCACCGGGCGCAACCGCAGCCGCAACTCGGCGGACCCGCCGGCCGGCACGCTGATCTGGTACCAGAACGCGCACTTGGTGCCGGTCCGGTCCGGGTTGACGGTGGCGGCGCCGCCGACGACGTGGTCGTTGATGCCGTCCTTCGGGTAGGGCGTGATCGGTGCCGCGCCGTACAGCCTGGCGACGTTGGTTTCGTTCTCGCAGAACAGCAGCTCCGGCGCCGCGCCGTCGGGGCCGGTCCCGCCGATCAGCTCCATCGTGCCGAGGAACGGGTGCTCGATCTGGGCCCGGCGCTCCCCGCCGGCGTGCAGGACCGGCTTGGCCGGGTCCTCACCCCAGGACCAGGTGTTGCGGAACCAGGCCGTCGGCAGCACGTGCAGGCCGGCCTCCGCCGGGCCCGCGTTGGTCACCTGGATCGCCATCAGGATGTCGTCTGGAGCGGCCTTCGCGTAATGCATCTCGATGATCCAGTACCGGTCGCCGTCGAACGCGCCGGTGTCGAGCAGCTCATACTCCGGATCGAAGCGGGAGCGCGCGGCGTTCCGCGCGACCAGGTCCTGGTAGGGAAACGGGCCCTGCGGGTAGTGGTAGCGCCACCGGTTCCAGGCGTGGCTGGGCACGGCGTCCAGGTACCACCAGTACTCCTTGACGTCCTCGCCGTGATTGCCCTGCGGGCCGGTGAGCCCGAACGCCCGCTCCTTCAGGATCGGATCCCGGCCGTTCCACAGCGCCAGGCCCAGGCAGAGCTGCTGGTGGATGTCGCTGAACCCGGCCAGGCCGTCCTCGCCCCACCGGTAGGCCCGGGACCTGGCGTGGTCGTGCGGCAGGTAGTCCCACGCGTCGCCGTCCGGGCTGTAGTCCTCGCGGACCGTGCCCCATTGCCGTTCGCTCACGTAGGGCCCCCACCGGTACCAGTCCCCGGCCTGGCGCAGCCCGTCCTCCAGGCGGCCGAACTGCCGCACCCTCTCGCGTTCCGCACTCGTCACGAGATGACCTTGGCACACCGGTCACCCGGGAGCATCCTTCCGAGAGGGTGACGGCGGCTCGGGTGGTCAGCGGAACGGGCGCGGCGGGCGTGGTGGGCGGGGCGGCCGTGGCGGGCGAGGGGGCCGTCCGTGGTGCTGGCCGCCCCAGCCGCCGGCCTCGTCCCACCGCCAGGGGGCCGCGGCCAGCGCCGGGTTGTCGGCTAGCTCCGGGTGCTCGTCCGGGTCCAGGTACGCCCGCCTGCCCGGGGCGTAGGAGTCCGGGCCGTCCGGTGGCTCCGGGGGCAGCCCGGCTTGTTCGCGGGCCAGGTCGGCGGCCTCCTGGCCCATCGCGGCCCGCTCCTCGGCCTCCTCCGCCGCTTCCTCGGCCTGGTCGGCAGCTTCGCGGGCCTGTTCGGCGGCGGCCTGCAACCGGCCGGCGCGCTCGTGCGCCCGGTTGAGCTCTTCCTCGTCGGCCCACTCCTCGGCCAGCTCGGCGGCTTCCTCCGCCAGGCCGGCCTGTTCCTCCGCCTGCTCGGCGGCTTCCGCCGCCCGGTCCGCGCGTTCCCGCGCCCGGTCCGCGGCCTCGCGGGCCCGGTCGGCCGCCTCCTGGGCCCGGAAGGCGGCGAGCTGCGCCTCGATCTCCGCCGGAGAGTCGCCCGCCGCCGCGGCCTCGCGGGCGTACCGCTCCTCGGGGGTGATCTCGCCGCGGCCGGCGTCCCCGGGTACAGCGTCCCCGGGGACAGCGTCCGTGGGTGCAGCGTCCTCGGGCGCAGCGTCCTCGGGCTGGGGGTCCCCGGTCCCGACCGCGCGCCTGGCGACGCTGTACGGCTCGCCGGTCTGCGCCATGCGCTGGCGGACGGCCGACTTGTGGGCTTTGTTCTGAGTCATGGTCGGTTCTTCCCGGCGAGTCTGCCCGCGTCTGCCCGCCCAGGTATCTGACCAGACTGGAATAGGCCCGCGAGTCGGTGACCCTTGTCCTCGTCGCCACCGCGGCGCGGGCCGGTGGGTGGCTCGGAAGCGGGCAGGCGGTGCGCTGCCACTGCCTCCAAAGGTACCACCGCGCGGCGCACCCCGCCCGCGCCGGTTAGTCCTCTTCGGGCGGGGTGAGCGGGAGCCGCACCTGCATGCGGGTGTTGCCGGGTACCGACTCGGCCCGCAGGTCCCCGTGATGCCGGTTCACGACGATCCGCCACGAGATGTCGAGTCCCAGCCCGGTGCCCTGGCCGACCGGTTTCGTGGTAAAGAACGGCTCGAAGATCCGCTGCTGGATCTCCGGCGCGATGCCGGAGCCGGTGTCGCCGAACTCGACGAGAACCTGGTCGGCGTCCCGCGCGGTGCGGACGGTCAGCGTGCCGGTGCCGTCCATGGCGGACACCGCGTTGTCGATCAGGTTCGTCCAGACCTGGTTCAGCTCGCCCGGGTAGGCCGGGATGCGGGGCAGGCCCCGGTCGTAGTCCTTGACCACGGTGATGCCGTCCCCGATCTTGCCGCCGAGCATCAGCAGCGTGCTGTCCAGCAGTTCGTGCACGTCGACGACCTGGTACGGGGCCCGGTCGAGCTGCGAGTACTGTTTGGCGGCGCCCACCAGGGTGGAGATCCGGGTGACCGAGTCCTCGATCTCGTTCATCAGCAACTCGGTCTCGACCGTGTACCCGATCCAGCGGAACGTGCTGTCCAGGGTCAGGGAGTCGGCGCTGCTGTCGGCCATGGTCGCGGCGACCTGGTCGAGCCAGGCGGTGTCCAGGCCCGCCTGGGTGAACACGGACGCGAGCTCCCAGCCGTTGAGGACGCCCTGCCCGTCGAGCCAGTCGGTGATGGTGTCCTCGCGGTCGGACGCCTCCAGCGGGCTCAGCGAAGGTGCCTTGGGGACCCGGGCGGCCGCGTCCTCCTGGAGCCGCATCAGCGCGACGAGGGCCGCGGGCTCCTTCGGCTTGGCGGCGATCATGGCGAGCTTGTGCCGCATCCCGGCGACCCGCTCACGCAGCGACGCGGTGGCCCGGACCGCGGCGGACGCCGGGTTGTTCAGCTCGTGCGTCAGCCCGGCCGACAGCGACCCGAGCGCGAGCAGCCGTTCCCGCTGGCCGATCGCCTCCTGGGTGTTCTTCTGGCCGAAGAAGAGCCCCTCGAGCAGGTGCACCGCCATCGGGAACCAGTCGTTCATGAGCTGGGCGAACTTGTCCGCGTCCAGCACGAAGAACCGCGACGGCTCGGTGACCCGCAGCGATTGGAGGTAGATCTGCGGCACGCGGTCGCCCAGGTAGGCGTTGAACGCTCCGGAGTACACGCCTACGCTGGACGTCCGGCCCACCTCGACGTCGTCCCCGCCGACCAGGCGCGACATCACCACCGTGCCGGAGAGCAGCACATAAAAGCAGGTCGCGGGGTCGCCCTCGGCGTACACGGGGCCCGGCTCGAACAGCTCGACCCGGCCGTGGGTGCACAGCCAGGCCAGTTGTTCGTCGGTGAGCTTCTCGAACAGGAACAGCTTCCGTAGCTCCTGCGGGCTGCACACGGGCTGCGCCGGGTTCGGTGCGTCTTGGGCGGGGTGGTGGGGTGAGGGGTGCGCTGCGCTCATACTCGCTCCAGGTAACGGTGCACCAGCATGACGGCCATCGCCCCTTCGCCGACCGCGGAGGCGACCCGTTTGGCGGACTCGGCGCGGACGTCGCCCGCCACGAACACGCCCGGCACGCTGGTCTCCAGGTGGTACGGCGCCCGGTCCAGCGGCCAGCCCGCGGGCCGCTGTCCGTCGGTGACCAGGTCCGGGCCGGCCAGGACGAAGCCACGCCCGTCGCGCTGCACGACGCCGTCCAGCCAGCCGGTGAGCGGGGCCGCGCCGATGAAGACGAACAGCCACTGCGCGTCGATCGTCTCCGTGCCGCCGGTACTGCTGTCCCGCAGCGTGATGCGCTCCAGGTGGCCGTCCCCCTGCGCCGCGGCGACCTCGGTGCAGGTCCGCACCGAGATGTGCGGGATCCGCTCGATCTGCTCGACCAGGTAGTACGACATCGAGTTCCGCAGCGACGGCCCGCGCACCAAGATCGTCACGGATCTGGCGCCCGGCTTCTTCCCGCCTCCCGACAGGTAGACGGCCGCCTGGCCGGCCGAGTTGGCCCCGCCGACGATGTAGACATCGTTCCCCCGGCATGGGGTCGCCTCGGTCAGCGCCGACCCGTAGAAGACCCCCCGGCCGGTGAGGTCGGCCAGCCCCGGCGCGGTGAGCTGCCGGTAAGCCACCCCGGTCGCGAGGATGACGGCGTGCGCGTTGATCGCGCTGCCATCGGCGAAACGAACGGTCCGGGCCGAGCCGTTGACCTCCAGGCCGACCACCTCACGGGTGGTGAGCAGCTCGGCCCCGAACTTGTTCGCCTGGCGCCGGGCCCGGTCGGTGAGCTGCGCCCCGGACACCCCGTCGGGAAAGCCGAGGTAGTTCTCGATCCGCGAGCTCTGCCCGGCCTGGCCACCGGTCGCGGTGCGCTCGAGCAGCACCGTTCGCAGCCCTTCGGAGGCGCCGTACACCGCGGCGCCGAGGCCCGCCGGGCCACCGCCGATGACGATGAGGTCGTAGAAGTCGGCCGACGGCGTGGTCGCCAGCCCGACCTGGCTGGCCAGTTCCGGCTCGGAGGGTTCCACCAGAATCGTGCCGTCCGGGGTGATCACCACCGGCAGCCGCAGCCCGTCGGCACCCGCGACGTCGAGCAGCCGCTCGCCCTCCGGTTCGTCGGAGGGGAACCAGCGGTAGGGCACCTGGTTGCGGGCCAGGAACTCGCGGACCTCGGACGAGCGCGCCGACCAGCGATGCCCGATGACCTTGGTCTCGGGCACCGGCCGGTAGTCGGCGTTCTTCCAGGTATCCAGCAGCGAGTCCACCACCGGGTAGAGCTTCTCCTCCGGCGGGTCCCAGGGCTTGAGCAGGTAGTGGTCGAGGTCCACGACGTTGATCGCGTCGATGGCGGCGCCGGTGTCGGCGTAGGCGGTCAGCAGCGCCCGCCGGGCGCCCGGGTAGATGTCCATGGCCCGCTCGAGGAACTCGATGCCGTTCATCTCGGGCATGCGGTAGTCCGCCAGGATCACCGCGACCAGCTCGCCGCGCAGCTTCATCTGGCGCAGCGCGTCCAGGGCCGCCTCGCCCGACTCGGCGCGGACGATGCGGTACCGCTCGCCGTACCGGCGCCGCAGGTCCCTGGCCACCGCCCGGGACACCCCGGGGTCGTCGTCCACGGTCAGTATGGCGGGCCGCGCCTGTTCGCCCGCCGCTGTCACAGCCACCTGTTCTCCGCCCTCTGCGCCCACACCGGCCGATACCACCGCATCCCCCCATCGTAGGCGCGCCCGGCGGGCGTGGCAGATGGTCAGCTGCGGCGCAGCGGCCAGCCGGGCGGCGGCGTGCGCCGGACCGGGATGACCACGTCGGTGGAGCTGATCCACTGCTGACCGGGCCACCTGGGCAGCAGCATAGGGGTGCCGCGTTACGTGCGCGTCAGCGCACCAGGGCGCGGGCCGCCGCCTCGATGTCACCCTGGGACAGCAGCACGGCCGCGGCCGCGTCGCCGAGCGGGACGAAGCTGTCCTGACTGGTCACCCGGGCGGCCTGGCCGGTGAAGCCGCCGTCGGCCAGGGCCGCGAGCACGGCCTCGGACACGCTCCCGCTGCGCCGGGTCTCGTCGGCGATGAGCACCCGCCCGGTAGCCTGCGCCTCGCGCAGGATGTCGCCGGCCGGCAGCGGCGCGAGCCAGCGCAGGTCGACCACCCGGCAGCCGATGCCCTCGGCCGCCAGCCGGTTCGCCGCCCGCAGGCTGAGCCACAGTCCGTTGCCGAACGTCACGATCGTCAGGTCGTTGCCGTCGCCGTGGACGCGCGCCTGCCCGGCCGGCACGTGCCCGTCCGCCCACTCCGCTGGCGGGGCGTAGGGCGCCCGCCAGCCGCCGTCGCCCGCGGCGAGCAGGTCCCGGGTGTGGTAGAGCGCGATCGGCTCGAGGAACACGCACACGCTGCCGTCGGTACGGGCCGCGGCCAGACAGGTGCGGAGCATGGCGGCGGCGTCGTCGGGCCGGGCCGGCGAGGCGAGGATGAGCCCGGGGATGTCGCGCAGCGCGGCCACGCTGTTGTCGTTGTGGAAGTGGCCGCCGAACCCCTGGTAGGCGTACCCGGCGATGCGTGCCACCAGCGGGTTGCGGAAGGCGCCCTGGGAGAAGAACGACATCGTGGCCGCCTCGCCCCGGATCTGGTCGGCGGCGTTGTGCAGGTAGGCGAGGTACTGGATCTCCGGGACCGGCAGCAGGCCGGCCAGCCCGGCGCCGAGCGCGAGTCCCAGGATGGACTGCTCGTCGAGCACCGTGTCGAACACCCGTCCCGCGCCGAACCTGGCCAGCAGCCCGCGGGTCACCCCGTACACCCCGCCCTTGCGCGCGACGTCCTCGCCGAACACCAGCATCTCGGGCCGCGCCGCCATCGCGTCGGTGAGCGTGGCGTTGATCGCCTGGGCCAGGGTGAGCGGCCCGGCCGACTCCGGCAGCCGCCCGGAGAACACCGCCTGCCGCGTATCGTCGCTGGCCGCGACCGTGGCACCGGCCGCTACCGCGTCCGGGTTGCGTGGCGCCAGCGGCTCCATCACCTGTGCCGCGCTGTCCAGCCGGCGGGCGCCGGACAGCCGGGCCGCCCGGTCGAGTACGTAGGTGCGGGAGGCCTCGTAGCGGTCAAGCACCTCGCGGGTGGACAGCAGGCCGGCCTGGGTGAGCAGCCGGGCGGTGCCGATCAGCGGGTCGGCTTCGAGCCCGGCCGCGACCTCGCCGGGCTCGCGGTAGGCGGTCTCCGGATCCGAGCCCGCGTGCCCGCCCAGCCGGGGCACCGACAGGTGCAGGAACGCGGGGGAGCGGCGTTCCCTGACCCACTGCGCGGCGGCGAGGGCGGTGTCGAAGACGTCGGCCAGGTCGGATCCGTCGGCGTGGAAGTAGCGGATCCCCGGCCGGCCCGAGGCGGCCGCGGCCACCCAGCCCGGCGGGGTCCGCACGCTGATGCCGATGCCGTTGTCCTCGCACACGAGCAGCAGCGGCAGCGGCAGCCGCTGGTAGGCGCAGTAGGCGGCGGTGTTCAGCGCGCCCGTGGCGGTGGAATGGTTGACCGAGGCGTCCCCGAAGCTGGCCACCACGATCGCGTCCGCGGGCCACCGCGCCGCCACGCCGAGCCGGGCGCCCCGGTCCAGGGCGAAGGCCAGGCCGAGCGCTCGCGGCAGGTGCGAGGCGATCGTCGAGGTTGTCGGGATAACGTGCAGGTCGGCGTGGCCGATCACCTTGTGCCGGCCACCCGCGATCGGCTCCTCCGCCGCCGCGGCGAGCCCGAGCAGCACGTCGCCGACCCCGTCCCTGGGCGGATCCGCCTGATCGGCCCGGACGAGGTAGAAGGCGCAGGAGCGGTAGTGCAGCAGGGCCGGGTCGTCGGGCCGCAGCGCGGCCGCCACGGCCGCGTTCCCCTCGTGCCCCGACGAGCCGATCGTGTAGAACCCGGCGCCCTGGGCGCGCAGCCAGCGCGCGGCGAGGTCGAGGTGTCGGCTGGCCAGCTGCGCGCCGAACAGCTCCAGGCACCGGTCCCCGGTGAGCGCCGATCCCGGCCGGACCGGCGCCTGCGGACCGGCGGCAACGGCCGGTGGCGCGTGGCCGTCCGGCCCGCCGCTTCCGTCCAGGGGCAGCCCGGGGGGCCGGCCCCCCGGGACCCCCCGGTTATTTTCGCCGAACGCTGTCCCCGTGGTAACCGCGAGCGCTTGGACGGATCTGGCGAGGTTGCGCTCAACCGCATCGCGGTCCTCAGCGGTGTGGCTCATGGCGTCTACGGTAGAGCGGTACGGCCACACCCTGTCCGCCCGTACCCCGCCACAGACATGGAGGCCTCATGCTGCCCTGGTCCGCCGGCCTGACCGGTCGCGTCGACGAGCAGGTCATCACCAGCGAGCTGCTCAAGGACAACCCGCTGGGAGATCCGTACGAGCGGCCCGTGTGGGTCTACCTGCCGCCCGGATACGACGACGAGCCCGGCCGCCGGTACCCGTCGGTCTACGTGATCCAGGGCTACACCGGGCACCTGGCGATGTGGCGCAACCGCAGCCCCTACCGCCAGCCGTTCCCGGAGACCGCCGACGCGGTGTTCGCCCGCGGCGAGGCGCCGCCGGCGATCGTCGTCTACGTCGACGCGTGGACCGCCTACGGCGGCAGCCAGTTCGTGGACTCACCGGGGACCGGCCGCTATCACTCGTACCTGTGCGACGAGGTGGTGCCCTGGGTGGACGCCAGGTACCGGACGGATCCCGGGCCGGCCCGGCGGGCGATCATGGGCAAGTCCAGCGGCGGCTTCGGCGCGATGATCACGCCGATGCTCCGTCCCGACCTGTTCGGCGCGCTGGCCACGCACGCCGGCGACTCGCTGTACGAGCTGAGCTACGGGAGCGAGTTCGGCAAGGCGGTCCGGTTCCTGCGCGACTACGACGGGGACATCTGGCACTGGTGGGCGGACTTCAGGTCGCGGACCTCGTTCACCAAGGAGGCCGACCACGAGCTGCTCATGCTCCTCGGTGTGTCGGCGTGCTTCTCGGCCCTGCCCGACGGCACGGTTGAGCTTCCGTTCAACCCCAGGACCGGCGTGCTGCGCCCGGAGATCTGGCAGCGGTGGCTGGACTGGGACCCCGTCCGGATGATCCCCAAGTACGCCGACCGGCTCCGGTCGATGCGGGGGATCTGGATCGACGCAGGCAAGCGGGACGAGTGGTTCCTCGATGTCGGCGCCGAGGCCGTGCACGCGGCGCTGCTTGAGGCGGGCGTCCCCGCCGAGGCGGTCCGGTTCGAGTTGTTCGAGGCCACCCACATGGGCATCGACTACCGGTACCCGCTCTCCCTGGCCTGGCTCTGCCACCGAATGGCGGGCTGAGCAGAAGGGTCACGGATCTGGTCAGGGGGTTTCGTCGAAGAGGTGGCCGGCGACCCGGGCCAGGTGCACCCGCATCGCTTCGACGGCGCGGTCGGCGTCCCTGGCGCGCAGGGCGGCCACAAGCTCCCGGTGGTCGGCCTGGTAGGCGCGCTGCCGCTCCCGGGACGCGCTGCGCCGCTTGAGGTCGCCCCAGAAGCGGCCGTGCCTGGCCTCCTCGAGAACGCCGTACAGCCTGGTGAGCAGCGGGCTGTGGCTTGCCGCCATGATGCTGCGGTGCAGCGCGAGGTCCCACGACTCGAACTCGTCGTAGCTGGCGGCGCGCTCGCCCCCGGCCAGGCACCGGCTCATCTCCTCGAAGTCGGCCGGCGTGGCCCAGGCCACCACCAGCTTCATCGCCGGGGGCTCGAGCAGGCGGCGGATCGCCATCACGTCCGCGGGCGCGAACCCGGCGTGGTCCTGGCCGCCGGGCGCTGAGTCAAGGACGGCCGTGGCCCCGCCCAGGCCCGCCCCATCGGCCCACGCGGCGCCGCCGTCCGCCGGCGGCCGTTGCGCGTCGCGCAGGAACGTTCCGCGGCCGACCTCGCGGGAGATGCGGCCCTCCGCCTCCAGCACCGCCAGGGCGCGCCGGACCGACGTCCGCGTCGCGCCCAGGTCCGCGGCGAGCTGCCGCTCCGTCGGCAGCTTGGCGCCGCTGGACAGGCCGGCCCGCCGCGACTCGGCGAGGATGATCTCCGCCAGCCGGTGTCTCTGGTCAGCCGGATCCGCCGGGATGTCTCTGCTTTCCCCGCCCCGGCGCTTCGCGCCTGCCACCCCCGTGCTTTCCCCGCCCCCGGGCCTCGTACCCGCCTTGGCTGAGCTCACCATCCTCGCCCGCTCCTTGCCTGCGCTTTACCTGCCCCGCAACTCGCGCCAACCAATCATACCAATCGTGACCAGACTGTGATACTGAGGCCCAGTTTTAACACTTCGGCAACACTTGACCGGCCGTGTTACGCAGACCTATTCTCAACCAATCCACATCTCAGAACCAATCGCCGCCGAATCCGGCGCCGCGACACCTCTGCGGCGACGGTGGGTACAAACGATTTCAGGCGCCCAGAGAGGCGCAGGCGGCACCGCGGTGCCGCCGCAAGCGCCCGCACCCGTCCGCACGATCACCCCTCCCGAGGCGGTTACTCGGCTCAGAGGAAGGAGACCCCCACTGTGAGGCTGGCCACGATTGCTACGGCCCGGGGCCCGCGCCTGCACGTCAAGGCGCGGTCCGGCTACGTCGATACCGGCGACGCCACCGGCGACGAGCGGCTTTCCGCCCTCCAGTACGTACTGGAGGCGGGGGAACCGGCGATGGATGCGATCCGTGGCCTGCTAGACCAGGACGGCCGCGAGATCGCGGAGGCTGACTTCGCTGCGGCGGTGCCTGCCCCACCGCGCATCCTGGGCCTCGGGCCTGAACTACAGCGAGCACGCCCTCGAAGGCGGCCGGGCGGTACCGACCTGGCCCGACGCGTTCGTGCGCGGCGCGGACAGCGTCCTGGCGCCCTACGCCGACCTGGTCAAGCCGGCGCTGACCGACCGGTTCGACTACGAGGCCGAACTCGGCATCGTGATCGGCGCCGGCGGCCGGTACATCACGGGCCGAGAAGGCCCTGGACGCCATCGCCGGCTTCGTGGTGCTCAACGACGCGTCGGCCCGGGACTGGCAGCGGGCCGGGAGCCAGTGGACGGCCGGCAAGAACTTCGAGGGCAGCATGCCGATCGGCCCCGAGGTGGTCACCACCGACGAGGTCGACGTGAGCGACCTGGCCATCAGCTCCACGCTCAACGGCCAGGTCATGCAGTCGGCGCGGACCTCGCAGATGCTGGTCGACGTGCCGAGCGCGGTCGAGTTCTTCTCCTCGTTCACCCGTCTCGCGCCCGGTGACGTCATCGCCACCGGCACCCCCGGCGGCGTCGGGTTCGCCCGGACCCCGCCGGTCTGGATGCACCCCGGTGACGTCATCGAGGTCACCGTCGAGGGCGTCGGCACCATCCGCAACCGCGTCGTCGCCGAGGAGGGCGCACCGCCCGACTGGCGCTGGCGTCCCGCTGGCTCCCAGACCCGGCCGGGTCTGTGACCGTCCCGGGCTGGGTTCGCCTCACCCCTTCCCGCACTAACTCCACCCACGGAGAGTCCATGAAGTCGACGACCCCAGTCCCCGCGGCCCCGGCCGCGGGTGACCGCAGACACACCACTGGCCTGCGCGGCAGACGCGCGTACGCCCTGCCATTCGCCGCGGTAGC
>CAVPFC010000009.1:0-166334 GCA_963703605.1 uncultured Actinomycetes bacterium | reverse complement strand
GCACCGCGACGTGGTACAAGCCGCGTCACGCCTACGGCTTAACGCTCTGACGTGGCTATTGGCGCAGGGTGGAAACTCTCCATTGACGCTGCTGTGTTGCGGGCGGAAACTTGCCGCAGGATCGCCTTGGCGGCGAACGCGGCCTGCCTGGCAGTGGACACCGGCAACCAGAGTTATCTGCACCCGCCCTAGGCGTTGGGACCGTACCCGCCCGGCTACCCGGTGATGGTGGCGCACCTGGCCTGGGGCCGGGGTGGCAAGCTGACCGAGGTACCGACCGATCCGAGAAAAGGGGAAGCCAATGCTGTCAGGGATCTTCCGGCGCCGCAAGGCTGTGGTCGCCGCGGCGCTCATCGCTGGATCAGCGCTCGGAGCAGGTGTGCCGTTGCTCGTCTTGCACAACCCGCAGAACACCGCCGAGGCCGCGACAACGACCATCACGCTCCAGGTGGCTAACATCCCCGGGGTCGGGGCCGTGGACGTCACCTTCGCGAAATTCGCCGGGATCACTAATGACGTCAAGCCCTGCTCGGGCACCTGCACCACCAAGGCATTCGGCACCGTGCTTCCGCCGGCCGTCACGCTCCGCGAGCCCTTCGCCACGGGCATCGCCACCTACCGGGACCTGTATACGTGGGAGCAGGCGGTGCGGGCAGGCAATCCGGCCGCGCGCGAGAACGCGACGCTCACGCTCACCAATTCAACAACCGGCACGACGATCGCCCAGTACGTGCTGGAAAACGCGTGGCCGGCCAATGTTGACGTGCTAGAAGGGAATCCGCAGTCGACCGACTTCACCGTCACGCTCACAGGCGATTCCTTCCTCCTGAGCCCGAGCGGCTGACGACCCGTTCGCCAGGCCCGGGGACCCATCCGCCTGCTGACTGGCGCCGCGGCCCCCGGGAGGCCCGGGGCGGCACACGCCCGCCCCGCCTTCCGGCCCGGGCGCGCAGAACATGAAGGCCCGCGCCGCCGCTGCCTCGCACCGGCCCCGGCCTGAGTGCCAGTAGTTCACGTGCGGCGGTAACACGGGACGGCATCGCGGCGCTGACCGGGCACGGTTGCAGGCTGCCCGGATTTCCTGTCTCGGGGTCTGCGGATCCGGCCCCGCCCGCCTGGCATAACCGGCGGGGCCGGGCCTGTGGCCTGCGTCAGTTCCGCTAGCAGAGCGCTGCGGAACCAAGAGCCGGACGGCGACCTGGTACCGGCCGCAGCCGCTGTGAGGCAGCTGACAGAGCGTGACGGACCGGAGGAAGCATAAGCCGGCCCTCGGCTTTACGTGTTCCGGGCAGGCGATTAGCTTCCCAGGGATTTCGTTCCTGATCTGCGGCGTTGCGGCCGTGGCCGGACAGGCCCGCGTGGGTAGGTTGCAAGCACGATCGCAGTTGGGAGGGTGAGATGGCCCAGAGGGTAACCGTCGCGCTGGAAGATGACCTTGATGGCGGCCCGGCCGCCGAAACGGTGCGGTTCGCCTTCGGCGGTGCGGAGTATGAGATTGACCTGAGTAAGAAGAACGCTGCCTCGTTCCGTAAGCAGCTCGTGCCGTTCATCGAGCATGCCCGAAAGTCCGGGCGGGCACAGTCCCGCCGGGCGCGGCGTACCGGGGCCAGCCGGCAGCGCAGCGGCGATGTCCGGGCCTGGGCGAAAGACCACGGCATCGCGGTCAGTGAGCGCGGGCGTATCCCGGCCAGCGTGGTGGAGCAATACCGGGCCGCGGCGGCCAGCGGACGCTGACACAACCCCCCGGGAATCCGCGGCCTGGCCCGCGGCGCCATGCCGCGTCATGATTCACCGGACCGGGGTAGCGTAATCAACTCTCGCGCCCGCAAGCCGTCTGCGCGGTCGCCAAGTCATCGCACGCGGCTAGCCTCGGTTGGCTCCGAACAGCCCGGCGTCGCTGCTGCCCTATGTAACGATGTGGCTCTTGCGCCCACGCGCGTCCGACACATTGAGGAACGCAAGAACCTTTTCGGCTGCGAGATGCCCACTCTCGATCGCGCCTTCCATCCAGAATGACCGGAATACTGATGGCGCCATGTCCGACCCCGCGAAGAATACGCGTCCCTCCGGGACATTCATGACGCGTGGGAAGGCGTGAGCGCGGCCAGGGGCCTCGATTCGGTAGGTGCCGTCGAACCACGGATCCCGGTTCCAGTCGTGAGCGTCGCTCGCAATCACACGCCCTTCAGGAAAGTAGAACTCGATCGCCTTCTGGGCCATTTCGAGACTCGTCGGGTCAGGGTCAGGCAGATCGTGGCACCCAAATCCGCTCAGCAGCCAGGCACCGTCAGCAAGCTCGCGAACCGTGACGATCATCTGGAGCGGGCCGGGGCCCAGGCACAACGGTCTCGGCGGGATACCTTCGACGACCATGCTGATCTTGTAACCGCGCCCCGCGTGATTCTCTGCTGTCGCGGCGCGCTTCTCATCGGAGAGGCCTGGAAGGAATTCGATTCGCCGGATCACGTTGCTGGGCACCGCCACAACGCAGGCCGAGCCCGAGACCGCGCCACCCGACGCCGTGGTCACGGTTACGCTGCTCGCCCCCTGCGTAACGTGCGTCGCTGGGCTCGACAGCCGGAGCTCCAGTGCAGACGTCTCGATCATGGTTGTGATGAGGTCGGCTGTACCATTGGCGAACTTCTCGGTAAGGCCGCCAAACATAGCGTAAGGACTGCTGCCAAAGGCCGCGAGCTGCTCAAGAGGCCGAAGCATCGACACCGCTTCTGGAGGAGCGCAACAGTGGGCGCCGATCATCGAGTACACGAGGTCGGCCGTCGCCTGCGGTAGCTCAAGCGGTGCAAAGAACTGGTCAGTCGAGATATCCAGATCGGCTACCGGCTGGTCATAAACGGGCAACGCAGCAGAGATTCGTCGTGAGGCTTCATAAAGTCGAAACCATACGCTCTCGAGCTTGCCGAGCTCCGCGGCCGGGATGGGTAGCGTCGTCCGCCTCTCTCCCCCCGTACAGAACGTGACACTCTCCGGCGGAACGTCAGCCACAGTCTTGATGTCATAGCGCTGAATCTCGCGCCGCATGTTGTGGCTGACAGTCTGATTGATCCACTGCGCGCCATGCTCAATCCGCTCCTCCCGCCCGCTGAACACGGAGGAAAAGGCCCGGCCTCCAACCCGCTCGCTCGCCTCCAGAACAACGACGGACAGTCCACGGTCGCACATGTCTCGAGCGGCGGTTATCCCTGCGTACCCGGCACCAGCCACTATCACGTCAAAGTCTGTCTCGGGCATGTGGACACCCCCTCCCGGGTCGGCGCTTATCTCTGAACCCTTGGAGGCCAGTACTGCGTGACAGGTGACATTGTACTATCGCTCGGCAGGGATGTGGAGCAGTCTCTGCGGCACGAAGTGGCCTCTGGCCGAGGATCTCGACGACTGGCGCCTGATGTCCAAGACCCGGCTTCACGCTGGCACTTCCCGCCCGTCTACCGCGCTCATCGTGGGCTTGCGCTGGCTGGTGTGCGATGCGGTTGGCAGGACCGTTTGATCGTTGGGAGGGTCAGCGGTAGCGCTTCCGGCCCGCCGCGATCGCGGGATGCCAGCATGAACCGCGGCCTGTGGCTGGTGCCGCCCGGTGACTGACCTGGCCGCATGGGTAGGTCACCGACCAACGCTGCCGCGGGAAGTGTTACGGGCCATGAGTGAGACGCCGGAACGATGGGGACCTGTCCGGCGTGCCCGTTGGCTGCCCGTTGTGCGGGCGGGTGCACGAGCGCTGCCGGTTCACCGCCGGGTCGTTGTACTGCATACGCCCTGCCTGCGCCAACCCCCATCATCGCCAGTCGCCCCTGGCACCCGGCCCGGCCACCCGCACAGCCCCCAGAAGGGACTAGCCGCCCGGGGTAGCCGCGAAAGCCCTAGCAGGCGTGCCCTGCCATGTTGAGACCGGTATGCGGACTGGCGTTGGGGAGGTGGGCGATCGTGTGGCTGCTGAACCCGCCGCCTGCCGGGCGGGCCGGTGAGAGAGGGCGCTGGAGTGGCTGCGTTCCTCAAACCGGGCCCGCGCCTGGCGGCGGACTCGCCCTCACCTGGGACCGTCAGCCTGTTCAACACCCACCGCAGCTTCGCCAGGCCGATGTGGCGTCCAGAGCCAGTCCGTGACCGTCAGTGCCGCGTTTACACGTCCAGATCGACGGTCAGATGACGGTCAGGCGATCTTGAAAGGCTTCCCGTCAGGCCCGAAACCAGCGCCTGAACTGGCACTTCATGTGGGCCAACGACAGAACTCGCTGACCTGCGTGTTCGGCGGGATTCTGGGGTGCTGGTCCCGGGTTAAGCGGGCTCATTTCCCAGTTGGGTGCGTGGCTGGGCTGGTGGTGGTGTGGGCTGCGCGGCGAGTTCGATGGAGATGGCTTCGAGTTCGGTGATGAGCTGGCGCAGGCGGCGGTGGGCGGCGAAGTAGGGCCGGAGCCGCTCGGCGTCTTCGGCGGTGAGGGTCTTGGTGATGGAGCGGGCGCCGGCTTTGCGGGTCCAGGTGGGGTAGGGGCCGTGCAGGATGGGCGGGGTGGCGTGGCAGTGGCAGCCGGGCCGCTGGCAGCGGGTGGTGCGGTCGGTCAGCGAGCCGGGCAGGGCGATGCCGATCTGGGCGAGCTCGGCCTGGATCTGCTGGTGCCGGCGGGCCAGGTCGTCCATGGTGACAGGATTCCTTATCCGCCGCGCGGGCGGCATCCCCCGCTGTGATGCTTGAGGTCACTATATTTCAAGCATGGCTGTCCCTGCCTGGGACGATGCGGTGGGCGCGGGCATGCGCATGCTGCCGGCCGGCCGGGTGACCGCCCCCGCGCTGCGCGGGCTGTCCCGGTTCGCTGGCACCCGGGGCGTCCCAGGCACCCGGGAGTTCCTGCTCGACTACGACGTGATCGAGGCGTTCTGCGTGACCGGCCTGGCCGGCCGGGCGTCCTCCACCCAGGGCACGTACCGGTCGGCGCTGTACCGGCTCGCCGAGGCGGCGCACGGCCCGGCGGGGCAGCGGGCGACGCCGTTTGCGGGCGCCCGGGCGCCGGCGCCGTACTCGCGCGCGGAGCGGGCGGAGCTGGCCGCGGTCGCGGCCGCGCAGCGCGATCCGGCGAAACGGTCCTCGGCGCTGGCGATGGTGGTGTTCGGCATCGGGGCGGGGCTGCGGCCCGGCGATCTGGTGGCGCTGCACGGCGGTGATGTCTTCCGGGACGGCCGCCCGGTGATGGTTCAGGTCAGCGGGCCGCCGGCGCGGGTGGTGCCGGTCGCCTCGGGCTATGCCGGCCGGCGCCTGGGAGCTGGCCCGCGGCGCGGGCAGCGGGCATGTGTTCCGCCCCGGCCCGGCTGAGCGGTCCTATAAGAATTTCGTCACCAATTTCGCCCGGGGCCTGGCCGCTGACCCGGCCGCGCCGGGGCTGTCGATGCGCCGGGCCCGGTCCACCTTCATCTGCGGGCATCTCACCGCGGGCACCCCGCCGGGCGTGCTGCTGGCCATCACCGGTATTAGCGAGGCTGAATCGCTGGCCCGCCACGCCCGCCACGTCGCCGGCGCGCCGTCCAAGGCTGCCCTGCGGGCCTGGGACAAGACCCAGCGGGCACGCTGATGTGCGGCGGCGGGCTGGACATCCCCGAGCCCGGCACGCTCCTCGATGATCAGACCGTCGCGTTCGCCGCCGGGCTCGCCGGCCGCTGCGGGAAGGCCCCGGTCATCGAGGCCGCGCTGGCCCATGCCACCGGCCGGCCCCGCCCGCTGCCGGTGCGCGCCGTCCTAGCCGCGCTGCTGTGCCTGGCGCTGCAGGACCGGCCGCTGTTCCTGTCCGAGGCCACCCGGCTGCTGTATCACCAGATCAGCGACGCGTCCCGGGCACTGCTCGGGGTCACCGGCACCGCCTCCGGGCGGCTCGGCTTCCTGGCCGCCTGCCGCCGGGTCCGCTACTGCTTCCACGCCATCTGCTCGGTCATCGACCCATCGGCGCTGCCGAAAAACCGCCGCCTGACCGAGCAGGACCTCAAAGCCCGCACCAGGCCGGTGACCCCCGCCCAGGGCGAAGCTGCCCGCGGCCGGCTGGAGGCGTTCATCAACGCGCTGCTGGAATCTAGCATCTCGGTCCTCACCGGCGAAGAAAGCGCAGCTTACGACGGCGGCACCAGCCTGGACGCCACCCCGGTCCCGCTGTTCTCCCGCGGCCCGTCCCGGCGCAGCGGGCTGTGCGCCAGCGACCCCGACGGCGGCTGGTACGTCCGCGAAGGTGACCACCGCGAACGCGAGGACAACACCGGCAAGCCACTGCGCAAGATCGCCTGGGCACTCGAGGCCACCATCGCCGCGACCGCCCGGCCCCCCGGCGCGCCACCCGCAACACCGAACCTCGCGATCGGCCTGGCCATGACCCGGCCCGGCGAGGACCCCGGCGGCACCGGCGCCCGGGTGCTCACCTCCGCCGCCGCCCGCGGGCACAAGCCCGGCTGGCTCGGCTTCGACCGCGCCTACACCCAGGCCCTCCCCGAGCGCTTCCACCTCCCCGCCCGGGCGCTGGGCTACCACCCCGTCATGGACTACCGCGACGACCAGCTCGGCATCCAGGCCAGCACCGGCGGAGCCTTACTCGCCGAGGGCACCTGGTACTGCCCCGCCCTGCCCGAACCGCTGATCACCGCCACCACCCGCCTGCGCAGCCACGCCATCACCCGCGACCTCTACGACCAGCAGATCACCGCCCGCGCCCCCTACCAGCTCAAGCGCAAAGACGGGCCCGGCGCCGACGGATACCAGCGGCTAACCTGCCCCGCCCTCGGCAACCACCCCGCGCTGATGTGCCCGCTCCGCGCAGGCTCGCTGACACCCCGCGACGGACGGCCCAAGGTCTTGCAGCCGCCGCCCGAACCGCCCAGACTCTGCCGCCAGACCGCGATCACCATCGCACCCGGCACCGGCGCCCGCTACCGCCAGGACCTGCCATACGGCAGCCCGGCCTGGCACGCCCGCTACGCGACCTTGCGCAACACCATCGAAGGCCTCAACGGCTACGCCAAAAACCCCGCCCACGAAGCCCTCGCACAGCCAGCACGCCGCCGCATCCGCGGCATCGCCGCCCAGTCCCTCTTCACCGCGCTGCTGCTCATGGCCGCCAACATCCGCAAGATCCGCGCCTGGCGAGCCCTCACCGCCGAAGACAACACCCGCATCACCCGCCGGGCACGCCGGTGCCAGGCCAGCCTGCGCGACTACCTCCCCGACGGCTGACACACACCACAGCTCTCACCCACCTTTGATCACCCTCACCCCCCAGGTCAGCCGCGCCCCAGACC
Source organism: uncultured Actinomycetes bacterium (assembly GCA_963703605.1). Classification (GTDB taxonomy): domain Bacteria; phylum Actinomycetota; class Actinomycetes; order Streptosporangiales; family Streptosporangiaceae; genus DASXKD01. The sequence continues at coordinate 159,053 of CAVPFC010000009.1, read as the reverse complement.
CGGCCAGCAGCCCCACACCAGGGCCCCCGACGCTCCCCTGGCAGGTCACACAGCAGCAAGCACAGCAGCAAGCACCAATGTCACAACCCAGCGCCATACTAAAAAACAGGTCACCGCCACAGTTCTGTCGGCATGACACCGGCAGTTCTGTCGGTAACCCCATGTGGAGCTGAGGGGATTTGAACCCCTGACCCCCTCGATGCGAACTCGGCCTGCGCCGCCAGCTCACCGGCCGAAATTGTAAAAGACCAGTTCAGAAGCTCCTCTTCAACTCGGTTGGGAGCGGTTCAGGGAGGGTCATCCAGAAGATGATCTCCCAAATTCCTCCCAGTTGATCAAGGGGGAATCGGTCAAGGGAGCAGCTTCAGTGCTGCCATGTGAGCCGGGGTCACAGCAGGGAAGTGGCGGCGGTCCAGGGTGGCCACCTCGTCAGCCTCAAGCCGTTCGGCCACAGCGATCACCGATGCGTCCGCGACGCCCAGCGGGAAGCCCCGGTACTGGCGCATCAGCTCGGCCATGCGGATGAGGTCGCCTGCCTCGATATCGACCTGGCTGAGGTCCCCGCCTGCCAGCGCCTCCACGAGATTGATCTCGGCGTCAGCGCCCACGTACTTGGCCACCAGGTAGCACGCCTCGGTCACCACGTACGGCGTCACCAGGAGATCGTCGGTACGGGATTCCAGCAGCGCTGCACAGCGACCATGGTCAGGATCGTTCCGGTTCAGGTAGGCGACGAGTGGTCCGGTATCAACGATCAGCATCGTCCTGACCGAGTTCGGCGCGGATGACCTCTCGTGCCCTTGCGCCAAGGTCTGTCTGTGGACCGTCGAAGGGGCGCAAAACCTTGAACCGGCCGCCTGTCGGTCTCACCAGCCTGAGCGCATGTTTCCGCAGTTCCTCGGCCTGGTCGGGCCCCAAGCGATCGATGAGTTCATGCAGATCGCTGTAGTCGTGCGCGGCAGTCACATATCAAGAGTACGACAGCCACACGATCTGCCCTGGGATGGAGCCGGATCAGAGGTGGCGCTGACCTTCTGAGATGTACCCGCCGCTGCGGGATGACAGGCCAGGAGTTCACGAGGTTAGGGGCGTAGGTTGCAGCGATGTCAACTTGAGGTGTCAATGGGTATATATCAGACCTTTCGGTCGAATGCTGAGAAGTTCGACTTTCGTAGCAGCGTCGTTCGATGCGGACCCTTGCTGTCCGTGGGCGCCTCTACGATGCTGCAAGGAGCCGCAAGTGCAGCGTCGGCCGGAACGGAACAACGTCTGCGGAGGGGGATATGAGTGTCGATGGTAAGACTGCGGCCCCGCGCGTACTGAAGCTCATTGACTTCCTCTCCGACTACGATGCGCAGCGGCACCCACCAGTTCACGACATCAACGACGAGCGACTGTACCGCCTGGATGAGCAACAGCTCCCGGACGTCCCTGGTGTGGCGCTAACTCCCGGTGCGGACACGTGGCTGAGCGTCGATTTTGTGAATCTGCCCCCCGGCTGGAGCCTCCAGATGACATCGCTGCTGCGATTAGGAGACCCATTCGCGCCAGCGCGCCGCCAGACTTGCTGCTGGTTGCCGCGGAGTCGGCCGATGACGAGGAGATGGCACAGAATGCGGAGATCCGCCGTATGGCTGAGCGGTGGATCGCAGATGTGTGGCAGCCCTGGTCGGTGGCCTATCGTCGCGCGGAGAGGGTGAAGGCGCTATATCGCGACTTGTTCGAGCAGAAGATCCGGGTTGACGGCGATCGCGACAGTGTCGAACTGGTCTGGGGTTTCGGCATGCTGCAGTGGGCGACGGAGGAGGGCGTCCGAGTCAGCCATCCGCTGCTAGCGATTCCGGTTGAGATCACTATCGGCGACAGCGATCAAAGGCTCGATGTCAGGCCAGAAGGTGCTCTGGAACTGCAAACCCGGTGTGTCGCCGGGCTGAGCCTGCGTGACCGGCAAGGAATCAACGCGGCGCGAGACGCGCTCTCGGCGGAACCAGTCGATCCCTGGGCCGAGACGATCCAGGACCTGCTGCGTCGGCTGGCGCGCATGCTGCACGATCAGGGGGCACTTCGCGGAGAGGGGGATCATCCCAGCGGTGCGCCGGTTGTCGCTCCTAGCTGGGTGTTGTATCTCAGGCGCCGGCGGCCCGATTATCAGGGATTCCTCGACGAGCTTCGTCAGTTGTACCAGTCCGGCGTAGTGGCACCGCCTGCGCTTGCAGCGCTGGTGACCGAAGCCCCTTCGACAGTTTTCGACGCAGCCTCTTCGCGATCGATATGGGTAGATGATGAGCCATCGCAATCGCAAATGGATCCAGAGCAGCTGCTGCTTCCGCTGCCGGTGAACGAAGAGCAGATCCACATTCTCGAGCTTGCACAGCGCCGTCCTGGGGTAACTGTCCAAGGTGATCGGCAGGCACGGCGATGCCCTCGCCCCCGGCGCGGTTCACCAGGTCCGCGGTCTCCTCGATGGTCTCCGGGCGGTCGTACTCTGACCGGCGCTCGTACGTCGTCCGCCCGGTGACGTACACCGTGGCGCCCGCGGCGCCGAGTTCGACCGCGATCCCGCGTCCCGCGCCGCGCGTGGCACCGGCCACCAGTGCGACCTTGCCCGCCAGGCTCATCTCTAGCCCCGTTCTCCCTGCCCACGTATATAAACGAACAGTTGGTTACAATAACACGATGTCACGTTCCAAGTCCCAGTCCGATGAGCAGGTACTCGACGCGGCGCTCGCGCTCGTCCACTCCAGCGGCGTCGACCGCCTGACGTTCGCGGCGCTGGCCGACCGCTGCGGCCTGTCCGCGGCGACACTAGTGCAGCGCTTCGGCACCAAGCCCGCGCTGACCCAGCGAACCCTGCTGCACGCATGGGACAAACTGCAGGCCCGCACCCTCGAACTCGCTTCGTCCGTGCCGAAGACCCCGGACGGCGCTGTCGAGCTTCTCGTCGGCCTGTCGCACTATGACGGGGCCGTCGAGGACTTCGCGGAAGGACTCCTGGTCCTGCGCGAAGACCTGCGTGACCCCGTTCTCCGCCGCCGGGGCGCCGCATGGGAAGCGACCCTCACCACCGCCGTCGGCGAATGCTTCGCCTCCGTCCCCGGTGCCCCCGGCGGGATCGGCTTCGCGCTGGCCGCCCACTGGCAGGGAGCGCTGATCTGGTGGGCATTCAGCGCCCAGCGCCCACTCGACGACTATCTGGCCGATAGCCTGCGCACGCTCATCTCAGTGCTGCTGCGCTCGCCCCGCCCGCACCAGAAACCAGCCCCGTAGCGAATCGGGCAGAACTGATATGGGATCTCCCGGCATTGCAGCACAGAACGGCCAATTCTGAACGTCCTAGCCCATAAGTGACGACAGGTGTCCTGTCCCGCCCATAGCACTTCCTCCAGGATTGGTTCGAGCGAGGGTTTTGACCGTGGGTATCCACAGGGTTGTCCTCTGGTGATCCACAGCAACCCTCGCGCAGGCTGGTTGTGTCCTGCCGCTGGCCCCGGTCTTGGCCCTGCGCATAGCTGACCGCGCCGATCGCGTGTCTTGCCGCCGAACCGCCGGGCCGGGGCCGGCGGGAGGATGCGGCAACCGCCGGCCGGGGCGTTCGTGACCTGGTAGGAGCCTGACCTTCGGTGTCCCGGAAGTGCTCTGTCCGCGCGTCCCAGCCGGCGGCGTTTATCCCCTTCCCCGGCTGTTGGTATCGCGAGGAAGGAGAGGTTATGCCCAGGATCGCAGAACGGGCGCTGCCCGTCACCGGGGGCGTGGACACGCACGCCGATTTGCATGTGGCCGCGGCGGTGGATCAGGTGGGCCGGGTGCTGGGCACCCGGGCCTTCCCGGCAAATGCGGCCGGGTACCGGGCTGCGCTGGCGTGGATGCGCGCCCACGGCGAGCTGGCCAAGGTGGGAGTGGAGGGCACCGGCAGCTACGGTGCCGGGCTGGCCCGCTACCTGGCCGGCTGCGGCGTGGACGTGATCGAGGTGATCCGGCCGAACCGGCAGGCCCGGCGGCAGCGCGGCAAGTCCGATGCCGCGGACGCGGTGGCGGCCGCGGTGGCCGCCTTGAGCGGCGAGGCGTCCGGGGTGCCCAAGAGCCGCGACGGGCTGGTGGAGTCGATCGGCGCGCTGGGGTGGCCCGGGCCGGGGCGGTCAAGGCCCGCACTCAGGCCGGCAACCAGCTGCGCGATCTGATCTTGACCGCACCCGAGCAGGTCCGCGGCCAGCTGGCCGGGCTGTCACGGGAACGGCAGGTGGACGTGGCAGCCCGGTTCCGCCCACACGACCTGGCCGGCCCTGCCGCCGGTGTCCGGGCAGCGATGGCCACCGTGGCCCGGCGCCACCAGGTGCTGGCCGCCGAGATCGCCCGGCTGGATACCGCGCTCGAGGAACTCCTCACCCGGGCCGCCCGCCGGGGTTCCTGGCCAAGCGGGGCGTGGCCACCCAGGTCGCCGCCACCTTGCTGGTCACCACCGGCGACAACCCCGGCCGGGTCCGCAAGGAAGCCAGCTTCGCCGCGCTGTGCGGCGCCAGCCCGGTCGATGCCTCCTCCGGCAAGCAGCTGCGCCACCGGCTCAACCGCGGCGGCGACCGGCAGGCCAACTCCGCGCTGTGGACCATCGCCATGACCCGCCTGGCCTGCGACCCGCGCACCAAGGCCTACGCGGCGCGGCGCACCGCCGAGGGCAAGACCAAGAAGGAGATCATCCGCTGCCTCAAGCGCTACATCGCCCGCGAGATCTACAAGGCCCTATGCCGGCCGCAACAGCGAGGAAGGGCATCAGCCCCACCAGCCAAACAAGATCTTTCGGCTCGGGTCTTGACGTAGGAGCTTCGGCGGGTCGGCACGCGGTTATCTCGGGGGCTTCGCGTCTTTGGCTGCCTAGGGGTCACGGTTATGCCAGCCCGTATGTTTATGCATCGCCACCTCAACGGCGATCGTCCGGTCATGCCGCTGTTCGCGTTCCGGGCCGGTGATTCTCCGAACCTGGCGAAGGTGGAGGGCCAGTAGTGCTACGTCGCCGGAAGGCCGTGCCGGGCAAGCCAGGCAGCGAACTGCTCCGGGGTGCGGACTCCGTCATCGATCACGGCTGTGTAGATCTCCAGCCCACCGACTTGATGCGGGTAGGCGGGTCTGCGGTACCAGTCGTCTTTGATGCGCAGCACCGCGATGCGCTGCTCAGCGGTGATGCGCTCACGCAGGTGCTCGTGCCAGTGCGTGACGTTGTGGTGCAGGTCGTGCAGCCACAATGTCAAGTCGATCTGCCAGGAACAGCCCGCATGCTCAACGGTGAGGGGCACGTGGTACCGCTCGTCACGGACTTGGCCGGTCTCGCACCGCTGGCCCCGCTCGTCGCGATACTCCAGGCTGGTGACGTTAGCCCGCCGGACGATCCGCGCCAGCAGGCCCAGCACATCTTCGGGGCAGAAGTCATCGCCGGCGAGCACCATCACATCCACCTCACGCCAGCACATCAGCCCAGAGATATAGCTGCCAGTGAGCAGTAGCGGGCCGATACCGGCGGCCACCGTGGCCAGGTCCAGGTCAGCGAGCACCTCTTGGGCCCCGTCCTGCAGCGCGGACTGCCGGGCCAGCAGGTCTTCATCGGACGGAACTGACATCACACACATACTCCACCATGCCGCCGTGACGGCGACCCATTTTCTTCCCGCCGCTACGACCCGCGGGCATCCGCTTCTGCCGCCGATGGAGCGGTGATCTGGTTTGTCACCAGTGTGCATCGTCGGCCTCACCGGAGGCGAACCGCGTGTGGCATGGATTCGGGATGCGCTGGGCACGTATCCGCGCTGTCAGGCCCCCGTTTCGATGACCCCGCGCTGACGGCGTTGGCCGGCATCCAAGGCCTCGGGCCAGATGGTGGCTTGGTCGGCATGCGCCCCCGTCAGCTGTGCGGCATCCAGGGTGGCGCCGCGGAGGTTGGCGCCGCGGAGGTCGGCGTGGCGCAGGTCTGCGTGGCGCAGGTTCACGTCCTGCAGCGAGGCCCGGCTGAGGTTGGCCTCGGCCAAGTGCGCGTGCTCGAGGAAGGCGCGGCGCAGGTCGGCCGCTGTCAGGTCGGCATGTTCTAGCCATGCCCCGCCCAGCACCGAGCGAGCCAAGTTGGCGTACCGGAACCGCGATCCGTTCAGGCGAGAGTCGCGCAGCGCGACGCTGCGCAGGTCGACCCGCGACAAGGAGATGGGTGGTTCCTCCCGCGATGGGGGGAGGCGCCCCAAGGTTCCCATGGCGGCTTGGATGTCGGGGGCACGGACTCGCATCCAGGGCAGGTTCTCGCCCACGGCCGCGGTGGGGTGGCGCGGCCCGTCGGGGGCGCCGACGGGCCAGGGCGAGTGGATGCGCACAAAGGCACCGAGGAGGAACAGGATGGCATTGCGGTCTGCGGCGGAGTTCTTGGCGATGCGCTCCATGGCGTAGATGCTGCCGATGCGGACAATGACGTTACGGCTGGCGAGCTGGTCGACAGCTTTGCTGTACCGGTCGGTGATCTGGCCTTGCCGGCTGATGTGGACCTGCCACCAGGTGGCCGTCGCCCCGGCGACCAGCACCAGTCCGGCAAGGGCCTGCAGGACCGCTGACCGCGCATTGTTCGCTAGCTGAGACTGGGCCTGCTGCAGTTGGATGCGCGCTTGCGCATTGGCCACGTCCCGCAGAGCCGTCGAGCCCAGCGGCGGGTAGAGCAGACGAGGAAACACCCACACGGCGCAGACCAACACGGCCAGCAAGCCGCACATCGCCAGCACCGCGAGCCAAACAGCACGCCGATTCACCACAGATGGCCTCATCCAACAGACACCGGGCGCTCACCGCCCGCGGTCAGCATGCCAGGCCACAAAGCCGCCTACCGGGCATCCACCGAGATTGAGCCGGGCCCCACGGCCACCCAGGCGCGACGGCGAACACCCGGCCACAAATCCCAGGACCGCCTGCACTCGGTCGCCACTGTCATGCCGATGAGCGCGAAGTGTCGCCTGCATGCTTATGCGTCGATCGGAATACTCACGCCATTGATACCGCACGCAGGTACGGCGTTGCCATAGATCAATCATTGGGCCATCCTCCCTGCCGATATCACCATCGCCGAACGCTACCCACGCTGGTCAGCGACTGTGGTCACGTTGTTTGCCGCCATCCTTCCCGCCCTCATGTTCCCGCCGTTGCTCTCGCTCAGGCACGCCCCCGCCACGGCGGCCTGCCTGGTCATCGCCGCGGCAGTGTCGATCTGGGGCTGTGCCCGGGCTTGGCGGATCGGGCTGCGGCTCGGCGACGATGGCCTCACGGTGCGTAATTACCGCCGTACGTACCGGATCGGCTGGCCGGAGGTGGGCTGTTTCGCGGATGGATCGGTGAACGGTGGAAATGCCGGGCGCTTGTGGGCTCTGTGTATCGTGCTGCGCGGCGGGCACCGTCTCGGGGACGGCGAGCGGGAAGCGGGATGCCCGCCCGGAGACGCTGGTGGTGATCAGGCAGGCCGCCGAGCGCTACGCGGTATCGGCGGAGCTGACCGGGACGGCGACAAGGCGGGGATCGCGGGAATCACCGGCCAATCCCGGCCTTTACCCCTATCCTGGCGGCCAGCCGGGGCTGCGGCGCTGGGATGGCCGGCAGTGGTCGCCGATTCTGCTTCGGGCTGACCCAGCCAGCGGCAGACCGGCCAGGGAGAAGGCGCCAGCCGAGGTGTGGGCGCCTCTTGCCGGATCAGCGCCGCAAGGGCACGACGCCGCAGCCGGGGTCAGGGCTGGCCGGGATCGTGTTCGCCGCCTGGCTGGGTGTGACGGCCGTGGCCGTGGCCGTGACGGTGGTTTTGTATGCACGGGACCTCAGCAAGCCGCAGGCCGACTTCACCTTGGCCGTGGTTGCGTTGCTCGCGGCGGTGTTCGCGCTCACGATGACCTGCAGCGCCTGGCCGACCGCCCAGGCGTTGCTGGCGGAGGTTTGGTGAATCAAGCTAGGTGCCGGGTGGCAGTACGCGGGCTGCCACCCAGCGCGTCTGTCGCTGGGGCTGGAGATCAGCCGCTGTAGGCGACCGTGGCCCACTCCCCGCCGACGTTCGCGCCGGTGACGACCACCGTCCCGCTGGTGGGGCTTACGGCCTCCGCGACCGGCCCTTGACCCTCGGTGCTGCCGTCGTTGGGGAGGCCGTAGAGCTTGATCCACTGCTGGGCGCCGGTGGCGGCGTTGTAGGCGATCGTGGCGTATTCAAACCCGGCCTTCCAGCTGAGCCCGGTGACGTACACCGTCCCCCCGCTCGGGCTGACGGCCACCGAGTAAGCCAGGGCGCGGGGGATCGCCCCCAAGTTGCCCACGTAGCGTTTGGCCCACAGCTGGGCGCCGGTGGCGGCGTTGTAGGCGACCGTGGCGTACCCAATACCTCTGTCGGTTCTGTAGGTTTCCCCGGTGGCGAACACCGTGCTCCCGCTCGGGCTGACGGCCACCGAGAGCGCCCCGCCGCTGCTGGAGTAGCGTTTGGCCCACAGCTGGGCGCCGGTGGCGGCGTTGTAGGCGATCGTGACGTAGCCCGCTCCTATGGAGCTCGCGGAGCCGTTTATTCCAGTGACGTAGACTGCGCCGCCCGTGGGGCTGACCGCTAGCGAGTTGTAATAGCCGTTGTCGGTGTCCTGGATGCCGCTGTGGCGTTTGACCCACAGCTGGGCGCCAGTGGCGGCGTTGTAGGCGACCGTGGCGTCGTCGGTGAAGGTGAAGGTGGACGAGTTGCTTACCCCGGTGACGAACACGGTATTCCCGTTCGGGCTGACGGCCACCGAATGGGCGATGTCGCTGCTGCTGCCGGGGCCACGGTAACGTTTGACCCACAGCTGGGCGCCAGTGGCAGCGTTGTAGGCGACCGTGCCGTACTGCGCCACAAAATCCTTCGAATCGCTTTCCCCGGTCACGAAAACCGTCTTGCCGCTCGGGCTGACGGCCAACGCGTTGGCAAAGTTGACGGTGCCGACACCGTTGTAGCGTTTGACCCATTTCTGGGCGCCGGTGGCGGCGTTGTAGGCGATCGTGGCGTAATCAGCGGCCTCAGAGGGGAGCACTGTGCATTCCCCGGTGACGAACACCGTGTTGCCGTCCGGGCTGACGGCCACCGCGTTGTCCTCCTCGCACCCGCCGGCGCCGCTGCTGGAGTGGCGTTTGGCCCATAGCTGGGCGCCGGTGGCGGTGTTGTAGGCGATCGTGGCGTAGTCGCCCCCGCCTTTGTAGCTTGTCCCGGTGACGAACACGGTGTTCCCGTTCGGGCTGACGGCCACCGAGTTGGCGTGGCCGTTGCCGTTGCCGTTGTAGAGCTTGGCCCACAGCTGGGTTCCGGGACTGACCGCAGCGTGATCCCTCCCCGCCGAGGACATTCGCACTGCCTGCGGGGCCCGGAGGGCCGCGCCCGAGGCGCTGGCCCCGGTCACCCCCACGGCGCTCAGCGCAACACCAGCCGCCGCAGCGGCAATAAAAACACGCGTGATGTACCTGTGCATCGAAGATCCCCCTGTCCCCACCCGTGGCCCGATGCTCACGCCTCACGCCACGGTCCCGGGCTTATCCCCCCCGGGGGCTTGCCTGAGCCGGCTCTAGTTCCGCGTGCCCGATTGGCACCACCCCGGCACCGGCGCCCCACTATGCGCACTGCTGGAGATGGTATGTCAAGGCCGTTGGCCGACTGCCAGGAACGAACGTCGGTAGATTGGCTAACCCCTGTGGCCAGTGGTGTTTCCTTGACTGTCCGTGTCTAGAGTGAGCCCTGATCCATGACAGTTGAAGGACACACACTGCCTCTGCGGCGACAAGCGCAGCGGCGATGCCTACCCCACGTCCCGGCGTTCACGCTCGAACGCTCTCACTCGTTGCACGAGACTGCTGCATGCCACAGAGAACATACGGAGGCTTGTTTATCCGACGCCGCGAGCCGATTAACTTGTTCTGTCGTCGTAATGGGCGCGATGTCAGGCGCCGGTCAGCGCGCCGAGCGGCGAGTCGGTACGCGTGTGCCAGGACCTGCACGAATCACGGAAAGTAACGCGAACCAGGGCGGCCATGGCAGCCGATCGCCGACTTGGCTCGCAGGACGCCAATGGCCTCGTGGCCGCGGTCGGCGCACCGATCGCCCGGTTATGTCTCCCAACTCCGCCGATCCGACGCCTGAATGACATTGGGGGCCTTGACGCCGCTGGACATCCCGTACCGGTGCCCGGCGTCCCTCGCCGACCTGTTCCAAGGACGCTCGCAGCTGCTCCTATCATCCCCAGAGACGGGGCGGGGGTGGTCCGGGCCGGGTTGTTGCAGGGCGGTGACGAATGCGTTGGTGAGCGGCGGGTCTGGTGGCTCTCCGAGGAGGGCGATGCTGACGCGCCCTGCATCGGTGGGGTATCGGGGTTGGCATGCTCGCCGTCAGCTCGGTAGGCGCGCAGCGCGAGGCCGCACATGGTGGTGACGCCAAGGCCGGCGACGACGAGCGCTTGGTCGATGACGATGTCTTCGCTGGTGTTGGCGACGCGTGGGGTGAAGTTAGCGGTCTGGCAGGTGCGGATCAGCTCCGCGCATGAGCGGGCCGAAGGCCACCATGCGCGACCGCGCCGCGATCACCCGCTTCTTCGGCGGGCTGCGCCTGCTCGAGCCGGGCGTGGTCCAGCCGCAGCAATGGCGGCCCGAGCCCGGCGCACTCAGCCCGCCCACAGGTAACGGCCTGGTGTGGGGTCGCCGGGAAGCCGTAGCGCACCGCCGGCCGAACCGCCAGGCCGCCGTCACCCTTACTGTCGCCGGGCATGACCAGCCACGCCGAGCCCGGGCTGCGCAACCCATCATCACGGCATGAACTCACCCCGCTCACGGATTGCTCGTGCTCAAGCCCGGAAGGCCGGTCGACGGGCGGCTATGGGGTCGGGGTGAGCACCGTGTCGCAATAAGTAGAGTCGGGGCCGAACGGGCTGCCGCATTGCGGCGTGGTCGCGAACTGGGCCCCCTGCCCGTAGTCGAATTGGGTGCCCGGGTAATCCGCACCGTAAGCGAAAGCCGAGTCTGCGCCGTTGAAGGTGTACCACGGGTAGGTGCAGTACGGGCCGCCGTAGCTGGGGCAGTACTGGCCGACTTCGGCGGTGCCGCCGAGGTCGCTGACCACGGCCCACTTGTTCGCCGTTGACCCGTTGGCGAAGGTGACCGACTTGATCTGGAGCGGGCTGAAGCCGAGCCAGTGTGCGGTGTCGTAGGAGTCGCAGCCGACTTGGCCGGGCACGCAGTATTGCCCGGCGGGGGTGCTGAAGTCGGAGGTGTGCCCGATTTCCCAGACGAAGGAGTTGGGGGTGTCGTTTACCAGGCCCCAGCCGAGGGCGTTGCCGATCTTCTGCTGGCTGAAGGGGGGCAGCATCGGGCCGTATTTGCTGTTGAGCACCACGGTCCCGGAGTGGCCGGTGGTCAGGTCGGTGATCTGGATGTGCCAGCCGTCGGTGGGCGAGGCGACGAAGAAGTGGATGCGTATGGTGTCGCCTGCGTTCATGACCAGCGGCTGTGAGCTGGACCCGTCGTACATCTCCGCGTTGAACGCGGCGGTTTCGGCGAAGCTTTTGGTGCCCACCTGCCAGACCGGGGTGCAGACCGAGAACTTGTCGGGGGCGTAGGTCACGTTGAAGCCACCGGCTGAGCTGCAGTTGTTGACGATGGCGTCGGGGTAGAACTGCACCTCGAGGAAGGCCTGCCCGAACAGTGCCTGCCGGTTGGGGTCGGTGACCGTGCCGCCCCACCAGAACGTCGGGCCGACCGCGGAGACCGGAACGGTGCCGTCGGAGGGCAGCACGGCGGTCCAGGTAAGGTCCTGCGCCGACCCTGCCAGTGACGACACCGGATCCAGTTCGGGCTCGTCATGCCCGCTGCATCCGGCCGCGTACCAAATCGGGTACTGCGCATCGGAGTTGGGACGGTGCGCGATGCAGTCCCCCGCACCGGAGTGCCCGCTGCCGCTTTGCGCCCCATTTCCGGGCGTGCCCGCTGCCACCAGGCCGGCGGACGCCGCGACCGTGACGGCCGTCACGAATGCCGCTCGGCCGAATCGTGTCCAGGACATGGGCCACTCCCGCTCAGAACTGCGACCGACCTGAAAAGGGGTTCCAGGCGCACTGGCTTTGCACTGGGCGAAACGCAGGCCGGTTCGCACGCGTTACACCACACCCGGCCGACACTGTCCTGGCGGGCTGCGGTGAGCACCTCTCCACGGACGGGCTCAGCCCATCGAGCTAGGGGACCGTGACGGTAACTCCTGCCTCCCGCGTCATGTTTCCCATCGTGGCGGTGGCGTGCACGACGGCGTTGACGTTGGGTTCGTAGCTGGGCGCGGTTACCTGGAAGGTCGCAGCCGGGGCCGTCCCCGGCGCAACCGAGGTGAACTCCGTCGGGCCGGCCGGCACCGCGGTCCAGCCTTGCGGCAGCTGCAGCGCCAACTGGACATCGGGCAGGGTCTGGTCGCCGGATGCGGTGAGCTGCACCTGTACCGTCGCGGCCTGGCCTGGCTGCATGCTTGACGGGGCCGTGATCACGACCTGGCGGGCGGCGGGGGTGGCCGCCATGGTGTACGTGCCCTGCAACGGCAGGCCCGACAGTGCTGACGAGTCGCCCACGTAGACGTTGTAGGTTCCCTCGGTCTGTGTCCAGCCGTTCGCCGAGTCGTCCCACCACGACTCCTGCTGGGGGGTGACGGTGAAGGACACCTGGGTTGAAGCCCCAGGCCCGAGCGTGACTCGCTGGAATCCGGCGAGCTGGCGCGGCGGCTCGCCGGAGGAAGCCGGGTCGCCCAGGTAGAGCTGGGCGACGTCGCTGCCGGCCCGCTGCCCGGTGTTGGTGACCGTGGCGGATACCTGCACGTCCTGCGTTCCGTCCGCGGTGGCGGGGCTGATCTGCAGGTTGCTGAACGCGAACTGGGTGTAGGAGAGCCCGAACCCGAAGGGGAACAACGGCGTGAGGTTGTTCGCGTCGTACCAGCGGTAGCCGACGCCGGTGCCCTCGGAGTACTGCACCTGGCTGCCGTTCCCCGGGAACTGTGCTGTGGTGCTGGCCGGGACCTGGCTCAGGCTGGCCGGGAAGGTCACCGGCAGATGGCCGCCCGGGTCGGTCTGGCCGAACAGCACGCTCGCCAGCGACGTCCCGCTGCTTTGGCCCTGATACCAGGCGTCGAGAACCGCCGCGACCTGGGACAGCCACGGCATCGCGACCGGGGCGCCCGCGTCGATCACCACGACCGTGTTCGGGTTCGCCGCCGCGACGGCCTCGATGAGCTCGTCCTGCGCGGATGGCAGGTTCAGCGACGGCCGGTCGGCGGCCTCGGACTCGGTGTCGTCGGAGACGACGACCACGGCGGTGGATGCCGACTTGGCCGCGCTGACCGCGGCGTTGATGGTGGGCGCGAGCGCTGACGGGGTGCCCCACAGCAGCTGCGACGACTGGCCGCTGATCGACAGCGTGTACTGCTGCCCGGCGGTCAGGTTGGCCGCGACCGAGTAGGTGTGCACCGGCGGCGTGCTCGGGTCGTCGAGTATCTGCTGCCCGTTCAGCGACAGGGACGTCGGGGTGTAGCAACCGCACGGGTTGGTGAGCGCCAGCACGTACGTGCCGGTTTCGGGCGCGGTCAGCGTGCCGGTGTAGCTGCCACCGGACCCGGTGGAGGAGTAGGCGGGGGACAAGTTGCTCGACGGGATGGACGGCAGTGAGGTGTCGGCCGGCAGGCCCTGCGAGTAGACGACGTTCGTGCCGGAACCGGCCGCGGCCTGTATGCCCGCGAGAGGGGTCACCGTGGAGGACGGGATGACGTAGGCGCTGCCGCCGCCCGCATAGGCAGGCGCGGCAGACGCGGCCGGGCCGATGACGGCGACGGTGCCGCCGTTCGAGGCCGGCAACGGCAGGACCGGGCCAGAGTTTTTCAGCAGCGTGGTGCCCTCCTCGGCGACCGCGGTGCCCACCGCCTGGTTGGCTGGCGTGGTGACCGTGGCCGAGATGGAGCCCGTGCGCGGCTGGCTGAACAAGTTGTAGCCGAACATCTCGGTCAGGATCCGCTGCACCATGGTGTTCAGCGCGCTACGCGGGATGCTCCCCTTCCGGATGGCCGATGACAGCGCCGTCCCGTAATAGGTGTTCTCCGGCTGCTCCATGTCGGTTCCCTGCAGCGCCCCCTGCGTCGAGTGCAGCGCGCCGTAGTCGGAGGTCACGAAGCCGGGATAATTCCACTCATCGCGGAGCACGCTGGTCTCCAGGTAGGAGTTGTTGCAGCTGAAGTTGCCGTTCACCATCGAGTACGCGCACATGACCGACGCGGCGTTAGCCTGCTTCACCGCCGCCTCAAAGGACGGCATGTAGATCTCGTGCAGCGCCCGGTTGTCGACGATGACGTTGTCCGCCGGCGTGTTGCGGTAGGTCTCCTGGTTGTACGCGTCGAAGTGCTTGACCTGCGACATCACGCCCTGACTCTGCACGCCGTTGATCTCGGCGACGGCCAGGGCGGAATTGAGCGATGGGTCCTCCGACAGCGCCTCGAACGACCGGCCCCAGCGGGGGTCCCGGTCGATGTTCACGGTCGGGCCGAGGTTGGCGCTGGCTCCCTTGCCGAACTCCTCGGCGCCGATCACCTGGCCGTACTGTTGCGCCAGGGATGGGTCCCACGTCGCGGCCAGCGCGACGCCCGCGGGCAGCTGGGTGACACCGGTCAGCCCGTCGGCCACCCCGGCCGGGCCATCCTCCAGCCCCATCGCTGGGATACACAGCGAGGAGATCGCCGGCGTGTAGAACACGTACGGGTTGGAGGTGCCGTGGCCTTCCACCATGCTGATCTCCTGGCTCAGCGACATCTGGCCCATCAGCTGCGCGACCCGCTGGGAGATGGGGGCGGTGGACGTCACCCACGGGCAGGAACCGCCCGGTGCCGCCTGCCATGCAGTCACACTGGTCACGCCGGTCGTCCTGGCCTGGGCGGATGCTGGCACGGCTGTCAGCCCGCCCAGCGCCGCCGTGACGACAACTGCCAACAACCGCCACGCGTGATATCTCCGGCCACTCAACAGAACCCGCCTAACACCGGTACCTGCCATCTCAGCGCCTCCAATGCGGCCTGCTTCCGCCAAAGCACACATGTCTCAACCAATTCTTTGCGCGAATGTGATAGCCGCCAAGACCGGATGACACTTTTACCCAGGCGGCTGATGGGGCGCGGCACAGCGCCAGCCGGCGTCACGGCCAGGCGGCATCCCCGTGCGCGGAGCAGCCACTGACCGCGATTCGCCCGCCACACGTCGCGGGGCCCGGCCCAGGGAGGTGGGACAGGCCCCGCGCGGGACAGACCTCTGACCGGCGAAACGCCCGTGACGCCAGGCCTGTTACAGCACACCGGCAGGCAGGCGCCGGGGTGTTCCGCCTGCCGGCCTCGCCGGGTCCGCAGGTTCGCGGTCTGTCATCGGGTGACGTACTTAACCCTGGCCTTTCACGGGGGTTCGGCGGCTGAGCGGCGCGCCTGAACGGAAAAGTGCTCCTGACCTGGGACGATAAGGGTTGTCTAGGTCCTTATCACTCCGGGTTCGAGGAGCACTTTCTACATGCACGCTACAGGATGGTCGCGTGGTCTTGAAGTCACCGGCGGCGGCTCGGGCGTCGTGTCGCACGCGGGGCTGGTGCTGCTGCGCCAGCTGGCGGACCGGACGGGCCTGACGGCCGGCCTGTCGGCGGCGCTGCCGTCGCCGCTGGGCGGGCATGACCGGGGCCGCGTCTTCTCGGACCTGGCGTGCGCGATCGCGGACGGCGCCCGGGTGATCAGCGATTTCCGGGTGATGGGCGACCAGCGGGAGCTGCTCGGCCCGGTCGCGTCGGTGCCGACCGCGTGGCGGGCGCTGAAGGAGATCGCCGCCGGCGGGGACCGCAGGAGGCGGAAGATCACGGCCGCGGTGAGTAAGGCGCGGCGGCACGCGTGGGCGCACGGCATCGCGCGGCACGGCGGGCTGCCGCCGGTCCGGGTCGCGGACCGCAGGCTCGAGGGCGTGACCTGCATCCGGCTGGACGCGACCGTCGTGACCGCGCACAGCGACAAGGAGCTGGCAGAGCCGAATTTCAAGGGCTACGGCCATCACCCGATCATCGCGGCCTGCGATAACATGGCCGAGCCGCTGGCCTGGATGCTGCGCCCCGGCTCGGCCGGGTCGCAACACCGCCGCCGATCACCTGCGCCTGCTGGACGAGGCGATCACGGCGCTGCCGCCGGCGCTGCGGCGCAAGCTGATGATCACCTGCGACGGGGCCGGCGCCAGCCACGCCCTGGTCAAGGAGCTGGACCGGCTCGCCTCCCGGCACGGCTACCAGGTCACCTACTCCGTCGGCTGGGAGCTCGCCGCGCGGGAGAAGGCCGCGATCGGCAAGGTCCCCGAGCACGCCTGGGAGGCCGCGATCGACGGCAGGGGCGAGGTCCGCGAGCGCCGCGCCGACGATGCCTGCGCGGAGCCAGCGCTGCGCGCACCGGGCCTGCTGGATCGAAGAAGCGCACGTCACCGAGCTGACCGGGCTGCTGCGCGAAGGCCCGGACGGCGACCAGCTCAAGGGCTGGCCCAAGACGATGCGGGTCTTCGCCCGCCGCGAGCGCCCGCACCCCGGCGCGCAGCTGTCCCTGTTCGAGGCCGCCGACGGCTGGCGCTACTCCCTGTGGGTCACCAACCTGCCCGCCGCGACCAGGGGCTGGCGCGGCCAGTGCGCCTACATCGACGCCGCGCACCGCGTCCACGCCCGCGTCGAGGACGTCATCCGCACCGGCAAGAACACCGGCCTGGGACATTTCCCCTCGCATGACTACGGGCTGAACAAGGCGTGGCTCGACGCCGCCATGATCGCCTGCATCCTGCTGTCCTGGCTGAAGCTCCTGGCCCTGGACGGCGACCTCGCCAGAGCAGAGCCGAAGACGCTGCGCTACCGCGTCCTGCACGCCGCCGCCCGCCTCGTCCGCGGCGGGCGCCGCAGAACCCTGAAAATCGCCGCCACCTGGCCCTGGGCAGAGGAAATCGTCACCGCCTGGCAGCGCGTCCAGGCCATCCCGCACCCCACCTGACCAGCACAAACCCGTCCCGCCGAGCAAGGAAGGAAACCCCGGGGCCCGTGGAACCCCCGGCCACCCGGCCCGACAGCCGGGCCACCGTCATACCCCGGCCCTAAAATCCAGGTCCAGAAACCGGCCACCACGCCGGCCAGCGGCAGCCATCAGCCCCTATGAAAGATCAGGGCTAGCAGCGCAAGGTGCAGCAGGTGCCCCCGTCACCTTGCTGACCTTCGACACTAGCCAGGCCGCGCGGGCGCGCAACGCTGGGCTAACAGTGAACAAGCTCACTAAGCCGCTCGAAGATGAACCAGAAGACACCCGAGGCAAGAAGACAAGGCAGCCTGCGGCTAGCCCGCAGACCTAGTCTTTGTGACGTTGTTGCAGGCGGTGCGGCTGAACTCGCGGGAACTGGTAACCCGTCGTATTCGGGTGTGACGAGTTCCCGCCCGGGCCGCCGGGACTCCCGATCGCCGAACGGGGCTCGAGCCCTAGTTAGAACTCGTTCTTGAGCCGGTCAATGTCGCGGGTGTGTTCCCGCAACTGCTCGTAGGCGGGGCGTTCGCGGATGCGGGTCAGGGCCCAGCGGATGGCCTCCGCGCGGTTGTTCGCGATACCCGCGGCGATCAGCGTGTCCACGATGTCCAGCTCGGCCGTTCTGAGCCGGACCATCACGTGGGTGAACTCGCCATCGGCGGCCTCGCGGCCGTCTTCGACGAACTGGACGTTACCGCCCGTCCGCTGGCCGCGATTGTCTTCGGTCGTCACCTCGATGTACCGGATCTCGGGCCACCGCTCCCACAGGTCGTTCCGGAACTGGTTGAGCCCGGGAGCGACGGCCAGCTTGAACGTCCTGGCCGCCTTGGCCACCTTGCGGGGATCGGGATGCGGATCTCGTACGCGGTCGGCGGGATCTTTAAAGACGAGCCTGGGCATCCGCTGGCCCGGCTCCATCCACGGCGCGTCGTCGTGTTGCAGCAACTCGACCCGGCGTATCCAGCCAGCGAAGAGCTCGTTCGCCGCGATTTCGAGCTCGTGCCGGATGTGCTCTCTCTCAGCCTGGTCCATCCGCCCTCCTAAAGCCTGAGTAACTCCACTTCATGGGGTAAGTAGACTTCACAATCAAGCTGGTGATCCGCGGGATAAGTTCAACGCCGAGGGCGTGCTCGCCGGGTCGAAGGACGCGGCCCGGTGCATCGGCTACCTGACCAAGCATCTGGGCGGCTGCCACCGGCAGCCACCGGCGACCAGCACGCCCAACGGCTCAGCGATGCACTCCGTTACGAACTCTGCTCCTCAGAAGGTCAGGAGCATGCGGGAGGAAGTGTGGGTGCCCTCCGCCGAACCCGCCGTAGGAGTGTTCACGCCAGCCGGAACCTGTCAAGGGCGCCTGTGGCGTCACTATGATGCCCCGCCACGAACCCACGTTGATCGCGACCGCCAAGTCCCAGATGACCGCGAGTTCCCCCCGCGCGGCACCTTGAGTCAGGCTGAACTCACAACTGGGGATAACCCGCCGTATCACCCCGTTTGGGTACCGCCATCGGAACCGGCCCGAGCGACGAGTTCGGCATGGCAGTAGCCGGGCGGCTCTCCTCCTGCGTCCCTGGCAGCAGAGAGGCCGTTGTTACATGACGTTGATAGCCGTCTGGTCGCGGCCAGTGTCACCTGTGCGCGCTCTATCCTGGTGACATCTGGGTGACAAACGATCTTCAGCGGCCAAGCGGCCGCCTCCTGTGAGCCTCTGACCTGCAATTCCTAGTGGAGCTGAGGGGATTTGAACCCCTGACCCCCTCGATGCGAACGAGGTGCGCTACCGGACTGCGCTACAGCCCCAAGAACGGCTGTCAGCGTAGCAAACACCGGCGCCTGTTCGCGCATTTGGCGATCGTGCTCGGCCGGCCGGTCGGACGCTTAGTCGCCGACGGCGCGGTCCGCGGCGTCGGCGTACTGGTCGTACACCTGGTCGCTGATGCGGCCGGAGATGTCGATGATCTCCGCGCCAGGCGGCGGCTCGGCGGCGTCAGCCGCCGCGGCGGTGACCGGCGCCTGGTCCGGGCTCGCGGCTGCGTCGGCGCGGAACGACCCGGGCTCCTGGCCGGCGACGCGATCGGGTGCGGTTTCGTGTGCGCGGGCGGCACGGCGTGCCCGTTCGGCATCGATACGGGTCGCTTCGCGGAGCAGCACCAGGAAACCGGTCAGCAGGACCGCAGGCGGGATGACCACCCAGAACGCGGCGATGCCGGTTACCGCGAGTGCCACGGCCCCGGCGGTGAGCACGACGATCATGGCCAGCAGGCGGCGGCGGGCCTGGACGATCTCGGCGCGCCGGGCGGCGCGGGCAGGGGGCGCCGGGACCGGCTCGCCGGGGCCAGTATCCTCCGTCCACGCTGGGGCATCGGCCGGGCCGGGATCCGGCTCGTGCCAGCCGCCGTCCACGGGCTGCGTCATCACCGACTGCGCCATCACCGACTGCGCCATCACCGGCTGCGGCTCGGCGGGCGAGGGCTCCACGGCCTCCGGCGCCGCCTCCTGCGGCTCGCCTGGCTGCGATTCCCCCGGCTGGGGCTCCCCGGACTGCGGGTCCCCGAGGTGTTCCGCGGGTTGCGGCTGGGCCGACCGCGGGCGCAGCCAGCGGGGCACGAGCACCACGGCCCAGATGGCCACGATCGCAAGGTAGAGGATCGCGCTGCTCAACGCGCTACCATCGATCCCGGGCGCACGGGCCTGGCCGGCCGCTGCGCAGGCGCCATCACGGGCATGCTCACGTGACGCACCGTAAGGGTCGGGACCGGCGTTGACGAGCATTCGGCCCGGTGTGTCGTGAGATCGGCCGGGCGGGAACGCTTCCAGCGCGCCGCGCCGTCCGCTCAAATCCCGCTTTGGTGCATTACGCAGATTCGGCCTGGCTCACCTCCTGAGGCGCACGGTATACCGTGGCTAGGTGACCGATTCGCCATTGTCCGCCGGAGAACTCCGGGCGGCCGCCGAGACACATGGGGAACTTGGCCCCGAGTACCGGGATGCGGTCCTCGACTCGTTCGTGGACCGGGTGGGCAGGGAGATCGACGCACGGGTCGACGCCAGGCTTGCCCAGGCCGCGGCGCAGCCACTGGCCGCGCAGCGGATGGCCGCGCCGCCGGCGCCGCGCGCGCCGAGGTCGAGCAGCGCCCTCGCGCTGGCCATGGGCTCTATCGCGCTCGGCATACCGCTGACCGCGATCGTGGTAGCGGCAGGCAAGCAGCCGGTTGGTTTCGCTGGGCTGCTCGTGGTGTGGCTCGCGATCGCCGCGATAAACCTGGGCTACGCGTGGCGGATGCGCCCGCCCGACGAGCATCGCTGACGGTTTAGCTGGCCGTTTCCGAGCGCGAGGCGGACAGGATGCGGCGCCACCGGGTCATCAGGCCGCCCGCCACGTCCTCGATCGTGATCGCGTAGCAAAGGTGATCCCGCCAGGCCCCGTCGATATGGAGATACCTGCGGCGCAGGCCTTCCTCGTGAAACCCGAGCTTTTCCACCACGCGCCTGCTGGCGTGGTTTTCCGGACGGATGCTGGCCTCGACCCGGTGCAGTCCCACCACGAAGAAACAGTGGTCGATCGCCATCGCCAGCGCGGTGGGGATCACTCCCCGGCCGGCTACCTGCTCGTCGACCCAGTACCCGACCTGCCCGGAGCGCGCCGAACCCCACAGGATGCTGCCAACCGTGAGCTGGCCGACGAACCTGCCGTCGTAGATGACCGCCCACGGCAGGGCAAGGCCCTGCCGCGCCTCGCGGCGCATGGTGCGTGCCATGGCCACGTAGGGGCCGACGCTCGACCGGTACAGCGGGGTTTCCGGGTTAGTCGGCTCCCAGGGGCGCAGCCAGGCGGCGTTGCGAACCCTGGAGTCCCGCCAGACCCTGGCGTCCCGAACCCTGACCGGGCGAAGCGTAACGTGCGCATCCAGTAGCGACGGTTCAGTTATCGTCACCGGCCATCCGCGCAAACGTCCCACGTTCGTCATCATTCCCTGTGTTCGAGGCGGGACGCTACGGTCAATCCGGATCCAGGCGTTGGGAAAAGTGGAGTTTCGGGCCGGCCCGGGGGGCGTCCGGGGCGGGCCGGTCCCTTCCCGGGGGCGGAGCCGGTCCCTTCCCGGGGGCGGAGCCGGTCCCTTCCCGGGGGCGGAGCCGGTCACTTCCCAGGGCGGGGGTGGTCACCACCGTGCGCCTGGTCCACCGCGTGCCCGAGAACCGGCGCGAGTACCGCCATGCCGTCCCTGACGCCGCCCGATGAACCGGCCAGGTTGACGATGAGCACGCGGCCCGCGAGGCCGGCCAGCCCGCGGGACAGCATCGCCGACGGGATCCCGGAGGCGACTCCCGCGGCCCTGATCGCTTCCGCGATGCCCGGGATCTCCCGGTCCAGCACCCGGCGCGTCATTTCCGGCGTGAGGTCGCCCGGCGTCAGGCCGGTCCCCCCGGTGGTCACCACGACGTCGTAACCGGCCGCGATCGCGGCCCGCAGCGCCGCCTCCACCGGCTCACCGTCCGGCACGACCAGCGGCCCGTCAACGGCGCAGCCCGCCTCCGCCAGCAGCCCGGCCAGGACCGGCCCGGAACGGTCCTCGTAGACCCCGGCGGCGGCGCGGTTGGACACGGTGATGGCCAGCGCCCGGATCGCCGGCCCCCCGCCCGGCCCTGTCTCCCCCGAGCCTGTTTCCCCCGGGCCCGTTCCCGCGCCGGTTCGCCCCGGGCCGGTTGCCACCGGATCGCCGGTCATGGCCGGCGCCAGGTCCCGGTCTTGCCGCCGGACTTCTCCTCGACGCGCACGTCGCTGATCACCGCGGCGGGGTCGATGGCCTTCACCATGTCGATCAGCGCGAGCGCGGCCACGGTCACCGACGTCAGCGCCTCCATCTCCACCCCGGTCCGGTCCGCGGTGCGGACCACGGCCTCGATCGTGACGGCATCCCCGGTCACGGCCAGGTCCACGGCCACCGCGTGCACCGCGATGGGGTGGCACAGGGGAATCAGGTCCGGGGTGCGCTTGGCGCCCTGGATCCCGGCGATCCTGGCCACCGCCAGGGCGTCGCCCTTGGGCACCTGCCCCTCCCGGATCGCCGCGATGGCGGCGGCGGACAGCAGCACCCGCCCAGACGCACGGGCCTCGCGGGCGGTCACGTCCTTGCCGGAGACGTCCACCATCCGGGCGTGGCCGGACTGGTCCAGGTGGGTCAGGCCGTTTGTCATGGCAGCGACATTACGACGGCGCTCTCGCCCGCTTCCATCGAGGTCACCGGTTCCGGCACCACGATCAGCGCGTTGGCCAGCGCCAGCGCGCCAAGCTGGTGGGAGCCCTGCCCGGTGAGCGGCCGCACGGTGCCCGCCGCAGGGTCCAGAACGCCGCGCAGGTAGGAGCGCTTGGCCTCCGGTGAGCGAACCGGGCCGGTCAGGACCGCGCGGCCGTGCGGCAGTTGCCCCGGGGGCAGGCCGCGCAGCGCATCCAGGGCAGGCAGGGCGAACAGGCAGAACGAGACGTACGTGCTGACCGGGTTGCCGGGCAGGGTGAGGATCGGGGTCCGGCCCGGGCCGACGACGCCGATCCCCTGCGGCATGCCGGGCTGCATGGCCACCTTGCGGAACGTCATCGCCGCGTGCTCGCTGAGCGCCGCCTTGACCACGTCGTGCTCTCCGCCCATGCTCACCCCGCCGCTGGTGATCAGCAGATCGGCGGCCGCGGCCTGTTCCTCGATGATCGCGACGACGGCGCGCGGATCGTCGCCGACCCGGTGCCGCTCCGCCACCCCGCCCGCCTGCCGCACCGCGGCGGCCAGCATGTAGCTGTTGGAGTCCCAGATCCGGCCCGGCGGGAGCGGGCTCCCCGGCTCGCTGAGCTCGTTACCCGTTCCGATTACCGCGACCCGGGGTGCTGGCCGGACGTACGCGGAGTCGTGGCCGCTGGCCGCCAGCAGTGCGATCTGCGCCGGCCCGAGCCGGGTCCGCGCCGGAAGCAGTTCATCGCCCGCTGCCACATCGTCGCCTCGCCGGCGTATTGCATGATCTTTTGATACCGGGCGAAAGAACTGGACCTGCCCGGTGCCGCCGCCGGTCCATTCCACCGGCACCACCGCGTCGGCGCCGGCGGGCAGCAGCGCGCCGGTCATGATGCGCGCGCAGGTGCCGGGGGCGACCGTCAGGACGCGGGTGTCGCCCGCCGGGATCTGGTCGGCCACGGGGAGCGTGACCGGCGCGCCGTCGGCCGCCGCGGCGACGTCGGACGCGTGTACCGCGTACCCGTCCATCGAGGAGTTGTCGAACGGGGGCAGCGCGCCCGCGGCCGTGGCGGGCCCGGCGAGCACCGCGCCCTCGGCCGCCTCCAGCGGCAGCCGGACGGGATCGAGCGGGCGGATCGCGGCGAGCACCTCGGCGAGGTGTGTCTCGACCGGATCCATGTCGGTCATTACAGGTCGTCCAGGTACTTGCGGACCCACGGGACGAACTCCGCCGCGATGTCCGGGCGCTCGCAGGCGAACTGGACCATCGTGCGCAGGTAGTCGACCGGGTTGCCGGTGTCGAAGCGCCGCCCGCGGAACTGTACCCCGCGCACCCCGCCGCCCTGTTCGGCCGGCATCCCGGCCAGCGTCTTGAGGGCGTCGGTGAGCTGGATCTCGTTGCCCCGGCCCGGCGGCGTGCGCCGGAGGACCCCAAACACGGCCGGGTCGCAAATGTAGCGCCCGATCACAATCCAGTTGCTCGGCGCGTCGGCGGGAGCGGGTTTTTCCACCAGGTCGGTCACCGTCACGACGCCGTCGGTCTCGGTCGGCTCGACCGCCGCGACCCCGTACTGGGACACCTGGTCGGAGTCGACCTGCATCAGCGCGAGGACCGAGCCGCCGTACCGGGCGCGGACCTCGATCATGCGCCGCAGCAACGGGTCGGCAGGGTGGATGAAGTCATCGCCGAGCAGCACCGCGAACGGCTCGTCGCCGACGTGGTCGGCGCCGCACAGCACCGCATGACCCAGCCCCTTGGGCGTGCCCTGCCTGGTGTAGTGGATCGTGGCCAGCTCCTCCGGCTCCCGGATCCTGGCCAGCCGCTCGTTATCGCCCTTGGCCGACAGAACCTGCTCAAGCTCGTAGGCGTGATCAAAGTGGTCCTCAATGGCACCCTTGCCGCGTCCGGTGACGAGCAGGACGTCGTGCAGGCCGGCGGCTGCTGCTTCTTCAACCACGTACTGGATGGCGGGCTTGTCGACAACGGGCAGCATTTCCTTCGGGATGGCCTTTGTCGCGGGCAGGAACCGGGTTCCGAGACCGGCCACGGGGACCACTGCCTTGGTCACTGAGGGGTTGTTAGGCATGCCGATACCCTAGACGAGTGTTTGCTCCCGACATAGCGGGGCGGCCGCTGTGCCCTGTGCGGCGGGTGCGGGGACGGCCCGATATGGCCTGCGTCGTCACCCGCAAACATCTACCAGACTCCGGGCAGGTTAACCGGTGACGGGGGAGCCGCCGGACGCCGCCAAGGCGGCTCTCCGGCGCCGGATCCTGGCCGCCCGCGCCGGGCTCTCCGTTGATCAGCGCGCCGCGGCGGGGCGGGCGCTGCGGGATGCCATCCTCGCCCTCCCACAGGTGCAGATGGCCGGCACCGTCGCCGCGTACTACTCCATCGGTTCCGAACCCGACACCCACGGGCTGGTCTACGCGTTGTGGAAGCGCGGCAGCTACGTGCTGCTGCCGCGGCTCCGCCCGGACATGGACCTCGACTGGGCGTCGTATGAGGGCCCAGACTCGCTGCGGCCGGGCCCGCGCGGGCTGACCGAGCCCACCGAGCCCCCGCGCGGGGTGCCCGCGGTGTCCCGGGCCGACCTGGTAATCGTGCCGGCGCTGGCGGTGGACCGGCGCGGCGCGAGGCTCGGCCGGGGCGGCGGGAGCTACGACCGCGCGCTGGCCAGGGTCGGCCCGCAAGTCCCCACGATCGCGCTGCTCTACGACGGCGAACTGCTTGGCGAGGTCCCGGCCGCCGCTCACGACCAGCGGGTACGGTTCGCCGCGTGTCCCACAGCGGGAATAACGAGCCTCCCGGATGAGCTACCATTTAGCAGTCCAATGCCGTGAGTGCTAACGGCGGTGTGCTGAGGAGGGGCCAGTGCCCACGTACCAGTACGCGTGCACCGAATGCGGGGAGCCGCTGGAGGCTGTCCAGAAGTTCACCGACGACCCGCTTACCGTGTGCCCGTCCTGCGGAGGCAGGCTCAGGAAGGTCTTCTCCGCGGTAGGGATCGTGTTCAAGGGGTCGGGCTTCTACCGCAACGACAGCCGGGTGCCCGCTGCGAACGGCTCAAAAGACAAGGCGCCCAACGCGGCTGCCACCAGCTCTTCCGGCGCTGGGGAGAAGTCTTCCGGTGCTGATCAGAAGACGGCTCCGGCCAGCTCAGGCTCGTCGTCAGGCGAGACCAAGACGGACAAGAAGACGGGCCCGGCCAGCTCCGGCAAGTCCTCCGCCACGGGCACGAAGGTCGCCTGACCGCCGTGGCGGGCGAGGCCGCCATCGGGGTCATCGGCGGCTCCGGGTTCTACGCACTGCTCGAACGGGGCGATGAGGTCACCGTCGACACCCCGTTTGGCCCGCCGAGCGATACGGTCGTGGTCGGCGAGGCCGCCGGGCGCCGGGTCGCGTTCCTGCCCCGCCACGGCCGCGATCACCGGTTCCCGCCGCACCGCATCCCCTATCGCGCGAACCTGTGGGCGCTGCGCTCGCTCGGCGTGCGCCAGGTCCTCGCGCCGAGCGCGGTCGGCGCGCTGACGCCGGAGTACCGGCCCGGCACGCTGGTGGTTCCGGACCAGCTCGTCGACCGGACCCGGAGCCGGGCGCAGACGTACTACGACGCCGACCGGGCGGTGCACGTGCCGTTCGCGGACCCGTACTGCCCCACCGGGCGCGCGGTGGCCGTCGCGGCCGCGCGCGCGGCAGAGTGGGTTCTGGAGGAGTCAGGCACGCTCGTGGTGATCGAGGGGCCGCGGTTCTCCACCAGGGCGGAGTCGCGCTGGTACGCCGCGCAGGGCTGGACGCTCGTCGGCATGACCGCCCTGCCCGAGGCGGCCCTCGCCCGTGAGCTCGCCCTCTGCTACACCACGCTCGCGCTGGTCACCGACACCGACGCGGGGGTTACCGAGGGGGAGGGGGTCACCCAGGAAGAGGTGTTCGCCGAGTTCGGGCGCAACGTCTCTCGCCTGCGCGACCTGGTCTTCGCCGCAATCGGCGCGCTGCCGGAAGAGCGCACCTGCCCCTGTCCGCACGCCCTGGACGGCATAACGCTCCCGTTCGACCTGCCCTAACGGGTTCCGGTTCCGCTTGCCCTGGCCCTGGCCTGGGGCTTCCGCACGACCATGATCACGATCGCTGGCTAGTCGAGGTCGCCGTGCTCGATGCGGGCGAGCCGCCGCTCGCGGACCAGCTGGTCGAACTCGTGCTCCACGCTGACGCCGCCGGGCACGAGCGCCGCGAAGATCCCCGTCACGTCCCGCATGCTCACAATTCCGAGCAACTGCCCGGCCTCCACGACCGGCAGGTGCCTGATCCACCTGGCGGCCATCTCCCGCGCCGCGTCCGGCAACGGCAGGTCGGGCGGGACCGTGAAAACCTCCGTCGTCATCGCCTCGTCCACGGTCGCCGTCGCCAGGTCGGCGCCGAGGGCGACCGCGCGGAGAAGATCCCGCTCCGTGATGATCCCGGTGAGCCGGCCCTCGTCGATAACCAGCAGGGAACCTGTCTGCTCCCGCCACATGCGTTCTGCCGCCGAGCGGAGCGTGTCGGTCGCGGAATCGGTGACGGCCGCCTCCGTCATCACGTCTCGTACCAGCACGGCGCGGTGCTCCTGTCCTATGGGCTAAGCCGGGGCTTTTGTTCACCCTAGGCTCGGCACGCCGGCTTCGTCCGGACGGTCAGCCGACGATCTTCAGCGGCCTGGGCTGGCCTGGGCGGGTGCGGAAGGCGGGGCGGCACCCGGCGCGGAACCTGCAGGATACCGGCTAGGCTTGGTGGGCTCAGCCCCGCGAGCCGCACCGGTCCACCCGGGCCGTCCGGCCGCGGTGACCGGCCCGCCCCGATAGCTCAGTGGATAGAGCGACTGCCTCCTAAGCAGTAGGCCGCGCGTTCGAATCGCGCTCGGGGCGCAAAAGGGCATCTGACCTGGGATTATGCAAGTCAGGTGCCGCCGCCGAAGTGGGCTTCCGCTCAGCTTTCCCCAGGCAGTAGGTCACCGGCCGGACTTGCCCTTGGAGCGTTATGTGACATCTGACCTGCTCTTTCTTGGCGCTGGCGCTCTCTGGGCGCGTTAGCTACAGCGTTGCTATGGGCTAGACCAAATAACTTGGACTCGTCCGAACTGCTGCCGACGCACGCGGCTGGATCATCAGCAGCAGCGGTGGCCGTACAAGCCGGAACGCCCTGCTTACCCCGTCGCACAAGCGCTCGGGTGCCTGCTTATGTGCTCGCAACCACGTCCGCTCGCCGGCAATGCGCCGCGTCTAACTGTGGGTGACTCGCGACCCTGTCCTAATATCCGCCGGGCCTAAACAGATCGCCGATTATTCACTGCCGGCGATGCGCCGCGGGCTCGCGCGAATGGCGCACAGAACAACCGGGGCTGTGCTGGTGTGGGAGAGCCGTAGTTGTTGTCGGGCGCTGTGCTCGCGTTTGGCATGAAGGCCGCTTGTGGTGCCTGACCGCACGCGTCGGGGTAATGGCATGCAGGTGGCTGAGCGGCCGTCGGGCGACGGCATGACTATCTGGCGGACATCGGGTTGCCGTCGACTCGTCGTTGTCTGCCAGCCGTGCCGGACCAGTCCTGATGCCGGGCGGCCAGCGCGGGCCTGCTCGGGCGGAGGTTCAGCCGCTGCCCGTGGCGCCGGCCGGCGCCTCACCCTGCTCGGCTGTGCTCCCCGAGATCGTGCAATTTCTTCGACGAGTGGGGCCCGGAACGCGCATGGGTCCCCGGCCTCGCCGCAGGTCCGGGGAGTGGCATCCAGAGGTTCAGCTTCCTCTCAGGCCGGCGTGCTGGCAGCCAGGAACACCACGATCGGCCGGTACGGCTGCATGATCGGACCGATCGCGTCGGCGGCATGGGAGGCGATTTCCTGTGCCCGGCGGGGGCCGATGCGGTCGAGCCAGCCGGTGAACAGGGGCTGGCCGAGACGGTAGCTGACGAGCTGCCCGGGCTCGGTGACGCCCACGTCGACCGGCCGCTCCTCGACCGTGATGCCGGTGAGCCCGGCCGCGTCCGCCGCGGCGCGCATCGCCTCGGCGGTGCCGAGGATGGGCACAGCGGTCGTCTTGAGGTCGACGTACCAGTCCGGAACCTGCCAGCCCGCTTGCCGAGCGACCGCGTCGACCCGGTCACGTGCCTGGCTTCGGCTGCCGGTACTGAAGACGGCCGCCAGCAGGGCACCTCCGGGGCGCGTAACGCGGATCAGCTCAATAAGGCCAGCCGACGGCTGCACAAGGTGGTTCAGCACGAACGCGGCGACGGCGGCGTCGACCCGGCCGGCGGGGAAGGGCAGCGCGCGGATGTCAGCGACAACGCAAGGGGGCCTGGCGCGAGCATTCCAAGCCAGCATGTCGATGGACAGGTCCATAGCGACGGGATGAGCGCGCCGGGCGGTGAGCGCGGAGCTGACCGCCCCGGTGCCGGCGCCGGCGTCGAGGACCGTGCGCCCAGCGAGCGGATGCGGGCTCATCGCGACGAGCTCGGCGGCGATCGGGCCATAGACCAGCGTGGCGCCGAGCGCCCACCGCCGGCCGGCGCCGGCATAGGGGTCGCCTCTCACCCGGCTGTCCCGGGGACCGGGATGCCCTGCCGGGCGGCGGCACCCGCGACCGCGCGCTCCCACCAGGACAGTTCGGCGTCATCGCCGAGTGCCTTCTCCCAGCCGAAGGTAGCCATGATGGCGATCAGGCACAGGTCAAGCTGAGCGTCCCACCAGCTGCCGGTGGCCACTCCGCCTGCCTCCAGCGCGGCCCGGAACCGGCCGATGGCCGCCTGCTTGGACTCCGGCAGCCGGGCCTGGTTGAGGGCCAGATACCAGCACAGGTCCCAGCAGGCCGGGCCGGAGCCGGGGAGTGCCCAGTCCAGCAGGATGGTGCGCCCGTCGGGGTGGGTGCCGAGGTTGCCCATCTTCCAGTCGCCGTGCAAGAAGGTGCGCGGCGTGGCGGCCAGCGGCCCGGTGACAAGCCCGGGCCGGTCATGAACGAGCCTGGCCAGGCCCCACAGCACCGCGGACCGGCCGGACAGGGCGCGCCATCCCGCGTCAGCAGCGGCGATCGGCGGCGGAACATCGGCGGCCAGAAGCTCCGCAGCGATGTTGCCTGGCGCGAAGAACCGTATCCGCTGCTCCATCGAGGTCAGGCCAATCTCGTCGTCCCAGCCCCAGAACTCGCAGGCGAGATCGGCCATGTGCTCGATAAAGCCCGCATGCTGGCTGGTCGCCACCACGGTGTTGCCCTCGGGGACCAAGAACGCGCCGACGTCGCGCATGACCATCGTCAGCACGGCGCCGTCACCGGTGCCGCTGACCTGCATGGCCACCACCGTGTGGTCGATGCAGCCGGGCGAGCGGGCCATCATCCCAGATCGCCAGACCAAGTACGGGCGGTGCACGTGATCGCCGGTCACCCGCATGATCCAGTCCGATGCCGGGCTCAACTGCTTGACGAAAAACGGTTCCCGGTCGACCAGGACCCGCTCATACCGCGCCCCGCCCTTGCCGTCACCGGGCCGGACCTCTGTCCGCACCGACGCCCGCGCCAGCAGCTCATCTACCGATCCGATGACCGACACGCGGCCCCCCTGCTCATCGGGCAACGGCTCCCAGACCAAACGCTCAGCCGCCTCCGGCGAGCATCGCGAGAAACCGGGCCGGTGCGCTGGCATCCACCGCAAACCGGCACGCCCTCGCCAAACGCGCCGCTCCGCCCAGAATGCCACGTTCGGCGCGGCCAGACGACCACGCCCGACCAGCCGCTCTGCCGCACCTAACGGCGGATATAGCCGCGCATTTGTTAGGGTTGGCGCTGCCCTGGTGGAGGCGCTGGACCGGCTCCGGATGCCCTGCCGGGTAGTTCGTTGGGTATGCCGCGGTCTGTGTGCGGCGTTACTCGGCGGGCAGCAAGGTCAGCCGCTCACCTTTGCGCAAGTGCCGTGGTGCCACGACAAGGAAGTCTCGCCGGTCCAGGGTTGCGACCTCGCGGACATCGAGCCGCTCGGCGAGGGCTATCACGCAGGCGTCCACCACTTGCAGGCGCAGGGATGCGTAAGCGGTCAGCAGCTCCGCCATGCGGCCATAGTCATAAGGAGTGGCTTCGATAACCCGCAGCTCGTCGGCGGCGATCGCGGCGCAGAACTCGGCCGCCAGACTGGTGTGGCCACGGCGCTGCGGATCGGCCAGCAGGTGGCAGATCTCGGTGACCGCCAGCGACGGCACCACCAACCTGGACCAGTTCTCCTGGAGGAACCTCACGCAGCGGACATGGTCACGGTCAGACTCGTTGAAGGCGGCGACCAGCGGCCCGGTGTCGCACAAGATCATGCCGACGCGGCTCCGCCAGCCTCCTCGCGATCGGCATACGTCAGATACTTGTCGTGGTTGCGGCCTAGGTCCTCAGGGCCGTGCAGGGAGCCGACCAGGGCCGAAAGGTGCTCCGGCAGGGCAGGAGCGGGCCGCGGCTCAGGCGTCTGCTGCCCCGTGGGCACATCGCTGCTCATACTCGCAGTGTAGAGCGCAGGGCACGCAAGGGCGCGGAAGAAGTGCATGACGCTGTCCCAGGGGCGGCAAAGTGCGCCGCGCCGGGGCGTCGCCGGAGGGTGGTAGGGCTGCTGCGCGACACTCCTTGCGGGTACGATCCGCGCTGTGTCCTGGGATGCGATCGTGCCCAGTGTCCCCCGATGGTGATGACCAAATAACTTGGGCTACAGCAATGCCTGCCGCCGCTGACGTGGCCTGCGTCGTCGCTGATGGCTACAGCGTCAACCGCCGGGTTGCTCCTAAGCAGTAGGTCGCGCGTTCGAATCGCGCTCGGGGCGCGACAGGGCATCCGACCTGGGATTTTGCAAGGTCAGATGCCGCCGCCGAAGTGGGCTTCCGCTCAGCTTTCCCCAGGCAGTAGGTTATCGGCCGGAATTGCTCTTAGAGCGTTATGTGACGTCTGACCTGCTCTTTCTTGGCGCTGGCGGTCTCTGGACGTGTTAGCTACAGCGTCGTTATCGGCTAGACCAAATAACTTGGACTCGTCCGAACCGCTGCCGACGCACGCGGCTGGATCATGAGCAGCAGCGGTGGCCGTACAAGCCGGAACGCCCGTGGTCCGTGCTCATGCTGCGCTACCTCCCACCGCTGGTCCGTGCCGCGGACCGGCCGCCGGACCTCGACTGACGTTTCGTGACGACGCCAGATCGACCAAGTATGCGTGCCGGAATCGGATGATCGCAGAAGCTGCTGTGGCCGCCAGATCGGCAGATCAGGAGCGGCCATAGCCCTCCGGGTAGTCACATTCCGTGACTGGTGATGCCATTTCGGTGGGCTGGCGGGGGCGGCCGGCCAGGCCGGCGACACCGCCCTGGCCCAGCGGCTGCTCGCCACGATGATCAACACCGGCCCCGCCGGGCAGCAAGACGCCGCCCGGGCCGTCCTGCGCGCCAGAGGGCTGACTACATCCGGGAGAACCAGGACTTGACCAGCTGCCCACAGCCATGAGGCTCTTTGGTCGTGGAGCTGAGGTTGTTCGTGGAGTTCATCACTCCCGGCAGGCCCAGCGTCCAGGCCGTCATTCCGATGTGGTGTGCCGCCAGGTACCGCAGGTACTCGGGGACCATCACGGCGGGGTTCTTCCAGCGATACCCGCCTGAATAGTTCACGAACTCGCCATTCACCACCGGGATCCCGCGACGAGCCAGATATCCGAACGCCCGATCCCAGGTCTTCCTGCCTACTGGTGCCTGGCCTGGCCACGGGCTGCCCGGGTGGTGGAAGCTGTAAACGATCCCAGTGCCATGCAAGAGAGGAACGCCAGCCAGAGTGCTTCCCCACCAGCGGCCCTCCACCCAGACTGTGTTACGGGCCCCGGCATGGCGCACGTAGTTCAGCAGCCCCTGCATAGCCCGATACCACTGCCGCCATGAGCAGTTCCGGGGCTCGTTGAACAGGTCGAAGATAACCTGCGGGTTGTTCTTGTAGCTGGTCATGATGTGCTGCCAGAAAGACCTCGTGGCCTGCGTCGGAAGTGACTCGTTGCGGATGAAACCAGCAGTGGTCTCTGTCTGCGCGTTCAAGACGACCTGCAAGCCGAGGTTCAAGGCGTAGTCCGTGACCGTCCGGATGTCCTGCATGTACACAGCAGAGAACATCTCGCCACTTGCCCCGACCAGCTTGTCCTGGACAATCTGGAAGCGCACGACATTAGCGTTCCAGGCATAACGTGCCGCGTGGATCTGCTCCTCCATCCGGGCAATCCTGCCGGATGACAATGCGATGTTCCGGTCGAACGCCGCCTGGGGAGGCAGCCAGTCCTGAAGGCCATCCAGCGTAATCCCGTGCGGGATGGCCGATGAAGGCTGCAGAGCTTCGGTGCTAGCATGGGCAGCGGTCGCGCCCAGCATCGCGAGAGTTATTCCAAGTGCTGAAATAAGGGCCTTCATTTGCGCCCTTCCCCCTTCATACTCCGGCTCTGGCGCTCGGCGAAGATGCCCGACCCAGGCGAACAATCCCAGTGAGTCCAAGACCAGGACCACGCCGAAGGCGACCGTGGATTTCGCGGCGCGCATGCCAGCAAAACGGCAGCCCAAAGAGCAGCACTTTGCAGGGGTGGGGAATGAGAATCTCCGGAATGAGACTGTGCGCCTCATTGATGTTCCGTGGCCTAACTGATTTCAATATCAAAGCTAGGCCCTGTGGGACTTGCAGTCCTCGGCTGAATGCGTGGTTCTGGCTACCGCATTTGGAGGATGGGAGTGGACGGCGTACGCTACGGTGCTGGCGGTTCCTGCGTATGGTGCTGGCCGAACAACACAGCGGCGCACGTTGACGCCCCGCAAGCGTGAGTCACCCGAATGACCGGGGATCGTGCCTTGCCCGGGTTGCCCGGTCGCGCGTGGGTGATAAGTCGGAGGTCAGCGCGAACGCGATCCGGCCAGGCCGCGATCACGGGCAGCCGCATCCCCCGCCGGGCTTACAACGACCGTGGCACCTTCACAGTCCGTGCGGCCTGCCACGTAGCGACGGAGAACCCTGCGATCTACCAGCGAAGATCACACCCTGGGTGCCGCTGGCGGTACCGCGTCAACTGTGCCGTTTTCCGCGGCAAGATGAGCGCGGGTCTGCAAGAACAGCTCCGGGGCGAAGTCTTTCGACGGATCGATCGACGTTGCCTCCCCGCAACTGCTGCAGGCGCTGGGGATTCGCGCATCGGAGGGCGAGCCGGGTGCCGATATCGTGACCTCGCTTCCCGGTTTCGCCGGGGCCGCAGGCGTCGAGCTGAACTGGTGCGCGAACACCTCCTGCACCAAGTCCAGCGTGCTGAACAACCCGGTGATCCAGGGCCTCAGCACACCGTCGACAGGGTCCACGCGCCGAACACATTGATCACCGAGCACGCAGTGCACACGCTCGGCCTCTCGTCCTCGATCACCTACCTATGCGTGGTTCGCCCCGTCCGCCGAACCGCTCACCGCGGCTGAGATCCGCAACGCTCAAGCGGTCGCGCGGCACCAGCGGGCCTGAGCATCGAGACCAAGAACGAGCGATAACCCCTCACCGCAGCTGGACGCCGCAAGAGGGCACAACACGCTGCGTACGTAGCGGCATACAGATCACCCGGTCGGGTGCGGCAGCGGACGGCGACCTTAGCGGCCAGGTTGCCAACCATAAGGCGGTTCTTGTCGCGTCCGCGGGGGGAGAGGCTCTGTGATGGGCGATCCTGGGCCGAGGGCTGGTAGGCGTGGCGTGAGCTGGGGCGGCCGTCAGGCGGCGTGAGTTTCGAAGCCGACGGAGCCGAGGTCGTGGCCGGGGGTGAGGCGGACGTCGGCGTCGAGGGCGGCCGCCAGGCGGCGCAGCAGCGAAACGGTGGGTTCGGTGCCGCCTTCTTCGATGCACTCGATCTCGTCGGCGGTCATGCCGGTGCGCTGGGCGACTTCGGCGATGCTGAGGCCAAGGACGACCCGCCGGTCATAGACCGCTTTGCCGAAGGCCAGGGCCTCGCGGATCGCGATCCGCTCCGGGTCCTCGGCCTCGGCTTCGTTCCGCGCCCAGCG
Source organism: uncultured Actinomycetes bacterium (assembly GCA_963703605.1). Classification (GTDB taxonomy): domain Bacteria; phylum Actinomycetota; class Actinomycetes; order Streptosporangiales; family Streptosporangiaceae; genus DASXKD01. The sequence continues at coordinate 124,734 of CAVPFC010000009.1, read as the reverse complement.
GGTGTGTGGGCCGCTCATCACGCCTGCCTCTCGTAGGTCCGCGTCACGGGTCCCCGGTGGCCATGTTCGCAGGCTTGCTGCGACCGGACCGCCCGGTCGATCTGCCTTTGGTCATGCTGGCGGGTCTTGCGGAACACCGTGAGCAGCACGATCGTGCCGTCGGGCCTGCACCAATACGTTGCCCTGGCGGCCACCTGGTGAAGCCGGACGCGCAGTTCCCATACGGCGCCTTCCAGGTGATCTGACCACGGGCCGCCCAGACCGGTGCCTTTCTCAGTGTCCCGATGGCGATGACCAAATAACTTGGGCTACAGCAACGCGTCGTGGCCTGCGCATGTGCTGGTTGCTACAGCGTCAACCGCCGGATTGCTCCTAAGCAGTAGGTCGCAGGTTCGAATTCTGCTCGGGGCGCTACCGGGAATACCAGGTCTGTGGTCTGGGCCAAGCTTTGGTTGGCTATACGCTGTTCGCTGGCTCTTGTGCCGATTCTCCGCCTTGTCAGGATGACGCTATTCCGGTGATTCCCAGCGCTATGAGCTCATGCCTCAGCCGCTGAGCCGACGTGTAGTGAACAGCGTTGATCCTGAGCTTGCGGGCTGCCTCCACGTTCCGCAGTGAGTCATCTATGAAGACGGTCTCCGATGGCTCGAGACCGTAGCGCCCCAGGAGGATTTCGTAAATCTGTGGGTCAGGTTTGGCTACCCGCTCAAGCCCGGAGATCACATGGCCATCAAACCATTTCATGAACGGGAAACGCTCGTAGCGGAGCGGAAAGACCTCACGCTCCATATTGCTGAGCGCATAGCAGCGGATTCTGGCTGCCTCCAACTCCGCGAGCACAGCTACTGTCTGATCGAATTGGCCAGCAACCATGTCTTCACTGCGCTCAGCCCATGCCATGATCATGTTCCGATAATTGGGGTGCAGCCGAGCGAGACTCTCGCATGACTCCCTTATGTCTGCGCCAAGATCATGTTCCCGATGCCAGTCATCAGTACAAATCGTGGCCAGGAACTCCTCCATCTCGGAAGGGTCGATGAACAGGCGCTGGTAGAGATGACGGGGATTCCAGTTGATCAGCACCCCACCGAGGTCGAAGACTACGGCGGTGATTCTCCCATCCGGCGTTGCGCAAGCATTCATTCGCCGAGCCAATGGATCTTGACGACCAGCACGAGGTCATCTGGAGGGTAGACTAGGAATGTGACGAGCCCTTCGTGATGCTGGCCGAAGTGCAGTGTGCGAAGTAATGATGGCGGGTCGGCAGGCTCGCCGGGATGGCGCTGGTACTCGATTGGGTCGACCATCACGGCTGCGTTCATGAACTCGGCTAAGGCAGCCTGGCCGACATGGCTTAGGGTGGTGAATTCTTGTCGCGCCAGGCCGTCGAAATCCCATCGGTACACGGCTCATAGGCCGTATTGAGCTCGGAGTTCTTGCCAGCTAGTGCGCTCTGCTGGGGGCGGAGGACCTTCCCGCTGGTAGCGCTCGACACGTGCCAGGAACTCCCGCTGGGCATCGGGATCGCGCCAGGCGTCGGCCTCGAACCACCAGCGCCGTACCGTCTGTACAAGGGGGGTGAGGTCGCCGTGCTCGCGGGCTTCCTCGAACGCCTTGTCTAGGTCGGTGTCGTAGCGCAGCAGCACCTCTGCGTCGGCGTTGGCGGCCAGCACCGCACGGATGGCCGCCGGGGTGCACGCGGGCCGGGGCAAGAGTTGTGGACGTCCGGCGTGTGAGGCGGTCATCGACGGCTCCCGGTGGATCGGCGTTGCGCCCAGCATAGGCTCGCCTGCCGACAGGTGGTTGGCATTGCCGCCTCGGCTGCCTCCCGGCCTTGGCCGCCAGCTTCGGGCACGGTTGAAGATCGTTCAGCGGGCGACTGCTTGTGCCCGTTTCGCTCCGGTGTGACGTGCGTCTTCGCAGGTCTGCACGGCGCTGAGCCCGAGATGCCGGAACGCCCGGCTTACCCCCTCGCACAAGCGCTCGGGTGGCTGCTCATGCGCTCGCAAGCACGTCCACTCGCCGGCAATGCGCCGCGTCTAACTGTGGGTGACTCGCGACCCTGTCCTAATATCCGCCGGGCCTAAACAGATCGAATCGGAGCGGCCCCCGGTTGTGCCGATCGCGCGGGTGCTGGCGTGCAGATGATCCGGTTATGGCGCGCGGTTACTGGGGGGTGGGGCCGGGGCCGTCGTGGGGGGAGACCGTCGGCTCAAGTGCGGGCTAGTGTCGGGCGGATGTTAGCCAAGCGCCGGGCCGTTTCTCACGGGGATGGTGACGGGCTGGCCTAGGGCGCCGGTGCGCGGTCCCGGCCGCGCTGCCGGGCACCGGGCCGGCGCGGCCAGACAGCCAGGGCTGCCAGCAGAGTCAGCGGCAGGGCGCCGGTGACGATTTCCGCCCGCCCACCGCCGCTGCCCGATCCTGGCCAGGCGACGGTCGAGGGATTCGCGGGGTCGTGGAGGACCGTGAGCGTGGAGGCAACGGGGTAGCTGGCGGGTTGCTGGGGGATATCCCACATCCCCAGCTCCTCCCGCCCTCCGGGTCGCCCGGCACATCGAGCTCATGCACGAGCGGGACATCGGGGTGCGGCCCGGCAAGGGACGACGTCAGCTGACGCGCTAACCCGCGATGACTGTCAGGCCGCTGGGTAGCCGGCGGGGAGAGTCCCGTAACCAGAAGTGCCGGCGCCAGGTGACGCTGGCACGCCCAACGACTGGAGCAGCCCATCGAAGCTAAGCCCGACCATGGTCGGGAACGGCCCGCCAGCGCCGATGCCCCCGGCTTCGGGCATCTGCGACTCCGCGGTCAGGCTGGTTTGCGCCGCCGCCCATCCGGTCTCGATGCCGTCGCCTCCGTTGTACATGCTGGCGATCACGGTCGCGGATGATACGTGCTGGCCGGCCTGAACGGTGGGTGTGACGTCCTCGGCCACGTAGACCACCAGCCCCGCGTCCGGGCCGTCGGTGAGCTGGTAGCTGACCCACCCGCCGCCGGGCCACCCGCTGTTGGCCCCCATCGCGGCGGTGACGACAGCGTCGCCGATGGCGTAGACCGGGCCCGTCCCAGCGAAGTCGACTCCCTGGTCGACGCGTTCTGGAACCAGGCCGCTGACGGCACGGAGCGGGTTGAGGTAGCCGGACGCGGCCGGGGCCGGCTGCCCGGTCTGGCCGGTCTGGCTGGGCTTGCCGGTCTGGCTGGGCTTGCGATGCCGGCCCGGGCGGCTGGCGACGGCGACGCTGACGATCTCGGGCTCCTGGCTGACGAACCCGCCCAGGGTGGCCGCGGGCTGCCCGCTGGCGTAAACGTCCGCCGCCGCCGCTGGCTGGTGAGGGAGGCTCCGGTGGGCGCCGGCCGGCGCCAGGCCGAGCGCATCGGCCTGGCCTGCCCCGGAGGCGTGGGGCGGTTCTGCTATCCAGTGGCTCGCGGTAGGCCAGGCGGCGACCAGGAGGGCCGAGCCCGCGACCGCAGCGGCCGCGGCCCGGGCGGGCTTGTTCTGCAGGACGGACACGATCGGTGACGACTTGCGGTGCTGGCGGGCCACACCGGGCCCGCTGGACGAACGCTGGGGGGCCACGCTGGGGCGGCCGGACGACCGTTGCGGGGCCGCGCTGGGGCGGCTGGACGAACGCTGGGGGGCCGCGCTGGGGCGGCCGGACGAACGCTGGTCAGGCTTACGGTGCCGGGCGGTCGTGCGGGACACGATCGAGCCTTCTGTTGGGCGCGCCGGGCGCGCTCAGCTGTCACCCGACTGCTGGCCTGGGCAAGCCCATCGCCAGTGGCGTGCGGATCCTGCGCGGGTTCACGGCGGCAAGATCGTGGGGGTGCCACACGCGGGGTGCTGTTGGTGAACAAATCTGGACCACACGTACGTCTCGCCGGGCCAGAACTACGCAAAAGACAGCAATGACTACTTCGTGTCGATATGCCGCGCGGCTCATCCCTAACGGCAGGCAGCACCCCGCCGGGACCAGGCCGGGGCGGGGCGCGACCGCGCAGATCGGGCGCTCTGGCATGCCGTCGCGATGTCTACTGGGCCTACTCGAAGTCTGCAGGGGGGTGGTCTCTTAAGCGGACCCGGCGGCAGACGGCGTTGGGCCGTCGACCTGTCGCTTTCGACCATGCGAGGCGGCGGGCGGTCCTGCCAGTATGCGGATCTCCTACGGGATAACAGAGCCAGTCACCACCCGCGCATATCGACGCGCCTTCCATACCGTGCCCACCTGGCGGGTGATCGAATAGCGGACACACCGCGCATTACGTTGTACTGCGAAGCTTGCCGTTCTTGGCCACCGCTGGGTCTGTGCATGCGGCAAGGTCGAAGCAGCACGGCCTCCGCTTGCCGTTGTTCATTTTGGAGATGGTCACCTCGACACGCCGCTGGCGGGTCGCGGGACTTGCGGTCGCGTTGACCCAGCGCGTCCATTCCCAGCGCGCCATCGGCGTGATGTCGTTCCAGATGTCTCTGATCTGCTGCGGCGCGCCCGCCAAAGCTGCGGCCAGGTCTGGTGGCATGTCCGGCTCCGGCCAGTCTGGCGTCGCCTGCACGATGACGTTGACGGTGTCGCCCCTGCCGATGTGAGCGGCTTGCCGCAGTGCCGGGTCGATCTTCATCCAGTGGCCCTTGACTCCGTCCGGCTCGAGCACTGTGCGAAATTCATGGCCGTTGATCGAGCCCCGGACTGCTACCTGCCCGCGTGAGGGCAGCAGCCGGCTCGCCTCCTCCGGCAAGCGCATGACGGTCGATGCGTCGATGGTGTCGAGTGTGGCCGTGAATCGGATCGTCGCCGTCGCGGTCCTCTGAGTCACGCTAATCATCATTTCACTCCATTTCCCAGGCGCGTGTTCCGCTCCGGCTATCAATGCGCTGATGAGCTACCGGACACGTTCTGCCAGGCGTGCTCGGCGAAGCTGAACAGCCGCCGTGGAGTGACCCGCAGCCAGGCCGTTGCCCAGTCCAGGCTGGCGCCGGCGTTGCGCAGTTCGGTGGTGTTCCGGACGTCCTGCGGAACGGCGGTCAGCACCTCGGCCGGGCCTTCGGTGAGCACCGCGGCGTGGGTGTCGTGCTCACCTTCGATGATGGACAGCGCGAGCCACGGATTGGCCCGGACGTTGCCGAGCCGGAGCGCGTCGCCGAGCGTGGGGAGCCAGAACGCCTCGGCGTAGCTGGTGAACAGCGTCGGTGCGGCGTGCGCCCGGCCGTCGGGCCGGGTGGAGGAGGCGAGCGCGTAGGTCCGGCGCGTCAGGTACTCGGCCAACTGGGGTCCGGTCATCCGCCGCTCCGGCGGGTACGCGTTGCGCACCGCCGGACCGGCCCGGTTGAACGACGTCTCCTGGAGCCGGCCCAGCCAGACCGCCAGAGCCCGATCGGTCGCCGCGAGCTCACAGTGCTCGGACATTGTCCGCGCCGGTTCTGCTCGTCGTCTCCCACGCAAACCCGTCCGGGTCCGTGAACGGCTCGCCAGCGCCGATGATGACGATCCGGTGCGCCCCTGTCCCGTCCGCCGGCACGCCGGCGTCCTTGGCGGCGGCACGCCGGCTGTAGAGGGCAAGTTTTACCGGCGAGCCGGCCGCGTCGAACTCGACGTACTTGCCGCCGAAGCTCTTTGCAACGGCTAGGCCGCGGGCGACGTAGAACTGCTTGCTCGCCTTGACATCGTCGACGCCCATCAGCAGCACGACGTCGCTGACCTCGCGGGTGGCGGGTCCGGTGTCTTTCTTCGCCGACGTCGCGATCTTCCAGATCGCCCCGTCCGGTGCCTGCACCACGCCGCCGTAGCCCCAGAAGCTCTTCTTGGCCGGCTTGAGTGTCCTCGCGCCCGCGTGGACGGCGGTGCCGATCAGGCTGTCGACGGTGCTCGGTTGGGCGACCACGAGGGAGACGGTGAAGCCACGGAAGCCGCTGGTCGGTGCGTCGCCGGGGCGTACCCGCAGTCTGTCGCCCAGGCCGAACGCGGCTGCGTAGAAATGCTCGGCGGCAGCTGGGTCGGGAACTTCCAGGATGATGGATTCGATGCTGGTCATGGCCCGTCCTTTCCAGGCAACGTGATCGTGGCGGTCGCCGCGACCCGCTGAGCGAGAGTGACACTATCGATTTGATAGTGGTACTATCACTCTCATGGACGGAGATGTCAAGGGGCGCCGCACCCGCAAAGCAGCCGCACCCCAGGCCCGGACGCGCCGCACCCGGGCCGCCGTCGTCGAGGCGGCCCGGACGCTGTTCCTCGACCGGGGATACGCGGCGACGACCATCGAGGCGATCAGTGACCTGTCCGACACCCCGCAGCCCACGGTGTACCGGCTGTTCGCCTCCAAGCTTGGAATCCTCAAAGCCGTTCTCGACATTTCAATCGCCGGCGACGACCAGGCGATCGCGATGGCCGACCGCCCACAGGTCCGCGCCCTGGACTCAGCCCCAGACCCAGCCAGCACTCTGGCGGGCTTCGCGGCGCTGCTGCGCGAGCTGATGGCCCGCACCGCCCCGGTGCATCGCATCCTGGAAGACGCGGCCAGATCCGACCAAGCCGCCGCGGCGCTGCTCGCTGTCATAGCGCGGCAACGCCAGCACGGTCAGCGCCGCATCACCCGCGCACTCGCCCGCTCCGGCGCGCTACGGTCCGGACTGCGCGAGCGCGAGGCCGCCGACATCATCCACGCACTCGCCTCCCCCGAGGTATACCGCCTACTCGTGTGCGACCGAGGCTGGACCGGCGAACGATATGAGCAATGGCTGACCTCGATCCTGACCGACCAGCTTCTTTCATAGACACACTGGTACAGACCTCGACGAACCTGGGCCAGCACCCAGGCAGACGGGTTGTCCGCAGTCCTGCACGCTTCCGTGTACCGGACAATGCCGCCGATGGGCGGATCTTGTGCTCGCGACCCTGCAGGGAAGTCCTGCGGCGCGCCGGGCACGTGCAGGCGTCATAGCGGCGCAGCGCGGCGCATGGTCCGACAGCCCCCGCTGCCGCAACCGCAAGCGCTGATGAACTCGGTCACGGCAGGCCGACCTGCACCTCTACATCCCTGGCGGCCGGGCCGCCGCCAGGAGCCGGGCTCCCGGGGTGATGAACGACCAGCCAGCGGCCCGGGTCCCCCGGCAAAACGACAGGGGTGGTGAACCGCGTCTCATCAGCGGTCCACTCCTGACCTCGTGCCTGGGACGTGCCGGTCAGCGGCAAGCATCACCGGTCAGCGGCCAGCAGCCCGCTCAGCCGCGACGTCGCCTCGGCGACGATCTGCGCGGCTTCACCTTGCAGCTGCTCGTCCCCGGTGTGGGTTACGTTTGCCAGTGCCCGGTGCAGCTCATGCACGGCGCGCATCCGTTCGCCGCGCTCGCGGTGCCCGGTGTCCTGCGCGGCTCCGGAACCGCAGCCTCCGAAACGGTGGTGGCGGTGGGAGTGCAGATGCCGCATCCGGCGGCGCTGCGTCCGGCGTGCGTGCGGATGGATCCCTGGCCCGGTGCTCTTGTGAGAGAACTCGTTCATGAAGGTACTCCTGTTCTAGATGGGTAACGATGACTCATCGATAGGTCATCGATATATCGATAACTACGCCGAAGAGTGCCGTATTCCCTCGGCTGGCGTGGGGCGCTAGCCCAGATTCCACGCGCAGGCAGGAGCACTTATGCAACTACATGACTTGATCATGTGCTGCTGGGGGTAAGGCGGCGCGGGCGGCCATGAGCAGCTAGCCAGGGAGGCGCCAGCTCCGCATAGTCAATTCTCGCGAGCTTCGGTACGTCATTTTGCCGATGCCGGAATGTCGGCAGCGATGCCAGGCTGGCCAAGCTGACAGTAACTGCGAGCCGGCCAGGCCGCTGATCTTCGAGGAAGCAGGATGAAACACCACACTCCATCCGGCGTTTTGCCGGCGCGGCGCCACAGCGGTTTTCACGCGGCCCAGGCCAGCAGCGGTGGCGTATGGGCGGCTGAAGCGCCGTTCCGCACGATCTTCGAGCCGTTCCGTATCCACTCGATTGAGCCGGTGCGGCTGCCCACTCGCGCCGAGCGGGCCGGCGCTCTGGAGGCGGCAGGGTACAACTTGTTCGAACTGGCCGCAGAGGACGTGCCGATCGACCTGCTGACCGACTCGGGCACCGGCGCCATGTCGGCCGAGCAGTGGGCGGCTATCCAGCGCGGGAACGAGGCTTATGCCGGAGCGCCCTCGTTCCACCGGTTCCGCGCAGCAGTGACCGATCTGTTCCCGTTCGCGCACGTATTGCCGACGCACCAGGGCCGCGCCGCGGAGAGGATCCTGTTCACCGCGACCGGCGGACCCAGCCTCATCGTGCCGAACAACACCCACTTCGATACCACCAGGGCCAACATCGAGTTCACCGGCGCCAGTGCCGTCAACCTCCCGGTCGCCGAAGGCTTGGAGCCCGCCGCCCGTCACCCGTTCAAGGGCAACATGGACGTCGCCGCGCTGGAGCGCCTGCTGTCCAAGCAGGCGGCCAAGGTGCCGCTGGTGATGCTGACGGTCACCAACAACTCCGGCGGCGGCCAGCCCGTCAGTATGGCCAACGTCCGGGCTGTCCGCGAGGTATGCGATCGGTTCGGCAAGCCGCTGTTTCTCGACTCCTGCCGGATCGCCGAAAACGCCTGGTTCATCAGGACGCGCGAGCCCGGCTACCAGGACGTCCCGGTCGCCGACATCATCCGCCAGATGGCGGCCCTGGCCGACGGCATGACAATGTCGGCCAAGAAGGACCCGCTGGCCAACATCGGCGGCTGGCTCGCGCTCAACGACGACGCGCTCGCCGAACGCTGCCGCCACCTGCAGATCCTCACCGAGGGCTTCCCCACCTACGGTGGGCTGGCCGGGCGTGACCTGGAGGCGATCGCCCAGGGGCTACGGGAAGCCGTCGACCACGACTACCTGCGCTACCGGGCCCGGTCAATCGAGTACCTCGGGGAGGCCCTGGAAAAAGCCGGCGTCCCGGTCGTCGTGCCGTTCGGCGGCCACGCCGTCTTCATCGACGCCAGGGCGATGCTGCCGCACATTCACCCGCTGGCCTACCCGGGCCAGGCACTCGCCTGTGCCCTGTACCTCGAGGGCGGGGTCCGCAGCTGCGAGATCGGCACCGTGATGTTCGGCCAGCACCCCGACGGCACCGAGACCCCAGCTGCGATGGACCTGGTCCGCCTCGCCATCCCCCGCCGCACCTACACCCAAAGCCACATGGACTACGTGATCGAGGTCGCCGAACGGGTCGCCTACCGGGCTGCCGACCTCCCCGGCATGCGCATCGTCTCCCAGCCCAGGCAGCTGCGCCACTTCACCGCACGGTTCGAGCCAACGAACTGACCACCGCCCGCCCGTTGTCACATCAGACGCCCGGGTTGAATGACGGAGCCCTCACAGACAAGCGTGATCCGGCCGCTGGCCCAGTCCGGCCTGTCGGCTCGGCGCGGCTGATCAGCTGATACGGACCGCCTATCTGCCGTTTCTGCGCTGCGAGGCCGGGCCGGTGGCACCTGGGTGTACCGGCTGGGCCGCTGCGCGGCTCGCCAGGTTACAGGCAGGGACTTTGGAAGGCCGCTATTAAGTTTGCTGGTGGGGGCGGGCCTTGGCCGACGTCGCCGATCGGTCGTTTGCCAGCGTCTCCGTTGACCTGGTCGTTGCCAATCACCTGCTCAATGACCTGCCGGATATCGCAGGCCCTGTCAGCGAGCTCGCCCGGGTGCTACGCCCGGCCGGTCGCCTGATGATCTTGATGCTTTCATCCGTGTTTCTACGGGCACCGCCGAGCGACGGGGATCCGCCGGCTGACGGCTAGTTCGCGCCACGTGTCATCGAGCAACGTTCGATTCGGCGCACCAGCTCCCCGTGGCTGGCCTGGCCAGCATGGTGCTGCGTTGAGCCCCGCTGGCGTCCGGACCGGTGCTGCTGTGCGGGCAGGATGTGCGGTGTGCGAGCAGGGATGTCATGGAGCCAGTACGTCGAGAGCGGCCAGCAGAGTGTGAGGGTCGTAGCCGCCGCGGTGCAGGACGCCGTCGATGAACAGAGTGGGGGTGCCCAGCACCTGGCCCGAGGCCAGGCCGCTGTCCACGTCGCGGCGGATCCGCGCCAGCACCGCCGGGCTCGCCTTGTCGCGGTCGAACGCGGTCACATCCAGCCCGAGCTGGGCGGCGTACCCGCGCAGGTCGCCGTCGTCAAGGGCCCGCCGCCGGTGGTACAGCAGCTCGTGCATATCCCAGAACCGGCCCTGCAGGGCGGCGGCCTCCGCGGCGGCCGCGGCGGCGAGGGCGTGCGAGTGGATGCCGGCCAGCGGGAAATGCCGGAATGCGAACCGCACGTTCCCGCCGAGCAGCTGGCCGGCCAGCTCGATCGCGTGGAACGCCTGCCGCGAGTACGGGCACTCGTAGTCGCCGTACGCGAGGATCACCCGGCCGACGGGCGAGCCCCGGACGTGATCAACGTTCTCGTCCAGCGGCGCCAGGGCCAGCTGGCCGTCGCCCGGCATCGCATTCAGGGTCATGCCGCCTCCTGGTGCTGCGGGCGGATCCGGCCTGCCCGGCGGGCGGCGGGCTGATTGGCCTCGGCCTGGCAGGCTCGCATCCGTAGTTAGAGGGTGCCGCGGGCGGGGCCGTCGCCAGCGCACGTGGCCAGCCCGCATGCCGTGCCTCGCAAGGTGGGCAGTGCCGCCGCGGGTTTCCCGGTCGTGCCCTTGGAGCTAGGCTGCCGAGCAGTTACGGTGCAGCTCTTGGGCGGGAGGCGGTGTGGGCGTTCACGCCGCCCGCGCGGGCCCGCTAGCGCGGCTGACGGGCGGGCCCTTGGGATTCAGGACTGCGTCGGCGGGTTAAGTTGCTGCAGCAGATCCAGCCGGTCGTAGTAGTAGCGCTCCTCGGCGACCTTCCCCTCGGGAGTTACGCGGAAAAACCCGGCCATCGCGAACTCGACATGCCGGCCGGTTGGTGGGATCGGGTCGCGCCCAGGAAGCTTCGCCGGGCCAGTTGAGGTTCCGGTCCCAACTAGTTCCGCTGCGACGTAGTCTCCGTCTGACGCGATTCGAATTCTGACGAATTCCCTCCGACTTCTGTGTCCGACGTGCTCATTTCGTACTCACGTCTCTGGTAGTCGACGGCTGGACTGTCATTGGTGACTCCCTTCACCGAGCTCCCTTCCGCCCACGGATACGCCGGTCATTGTCATCGTGCTTTGGGTCTGACGATGAGGATTGACCTTAGTTTGGCCAGAACAGCGTTCTCTTTCGGCTGTCGCCTGGTCGCTAGCCGGTTGACCCGATGTATACGCGAGCCGCAGCAGCCGAGGCGCTATTGCTCCTTCGACAGGCGGTCGGTGACGACGATCTCGGCGACCGCTGTGGCCTGTGGGCGGGCCCAGTCGCGCAGAAGTTCGCCGGCGAGCGAGACCCAGCTGATCGGCTGGCCGCCGGCTTGGATGACGCGGTCGAGGCCGGCCCGGTGGGCCTCGGGCGAGGTGCCGCCGATGGCGTCGACGACGGGGTAGACCTCATACCCTTCGCGCAGCGCGTCCAGGGCGGCAAAAGCCATGCACATTTCGGTCCACAGCGCGACGAAGATGAGCTTGCGGCGGCCGGCCGCGTGGACGGCCTGAACGAATTCGACGTCCTCCCAGGAGTTGATGCTGGTCCGGTCGAGCGGCTTGTCGTCGCTCAGCAGGCCGGCGAGCTCGGGGATCGTGGGCCCTTCGCGGCCCGAGGCGACGTTGACGGTCGAGTGCACGACCGGCACCGCGAAGGTCTTGATGGTCCTGACCGTCGATACGGCGTTCTTTACCATCAGGTCCCGGTCCATCGAGTGGACACCGCCCAGCTGCTGGGCCTGGTAGTCGATGAGCAGGAGCGCTGCGTTCTGTGGCGTGAGGAGATGGTCGGCGAGCGGGTCGCGTACGGGGGCACTGGTCATCGGGTCGGCACCTTCTCCTAGAGGCTTCGGGTGCGCCCGAAGCTAGCGGCCATCACGGTGAGCGGCCGTCACCTGATTTTTGTGATCTGTGTTGCGGCCTGAGATGACGGACCTCAAGGAGGTCAAGACCGAGCGCCTCGATCTCAGCCAGGACGTCGTAGAGTCCCGATCGGTCCAGCAGGCCAGTGAGCACAGGGTCGACGCCGCGGGGCTGAGGTACCAGCGCCGGGAACGCGGACTGCACCACGGCGCCGAGGTGGCCATTGATCCGGATCGCATACCAGGCGGGCGCTGGGTCCATGAGGCCACGGCCAGCGGGCAGGTGAACCGGTATCGGATCCTGGGTATTCGGCCGCGCCAACCTCGCCTCGCGGTGGCGGCCCAGGCCGGCACGCAGCATGCCGCTCACAATGTGCACCAGCAGCCCGATGTCCGGCCCGGTGCCTGCTTAGCGGCGTGCGATCAGCTCGCCCTTGGCGCGCTGATCCTTGCGCGGCACGTCACCGAGCCTCTCCGCGGTGAACGCCGCCAGCCGGGGCCGTACCTCTGCTGCCAGGGCGTGCTGGTGCCGGGCAGCAACGAGCCGGCCTGGCTGCTGGCGGGGGATGTCAGGCGGCCCACGGCGGACTGAAGACACCGAGCTGGGTCATGATGGTCGCGATGTCGTCGGCCGCCCATTCCTCGCTGATCTTGCCGTCGGTGACCCGGTATATGTCCACGGCGTTCCACCGGACTGGCTTGCCGTCAGCCGGCACGCCCAGCAGGCTGCCCTTGACCGTGGCGGTCACGACGAGCCGGACCATGACCAGGTCGTTCTCGGCTGTAATGTCCTGCTCGGCCGCATACAGGTCCGGCAGTGCCCCGATGAACGACCCCAGCAGGCCGGCCAGATTCTCCGCGCCGACGATATCGCCGAGGCTGTTGCCGTGCCAGACGACGTCGCCGGTGACGAAGTCGGCCGCCTTTGACGGATTGTGCTGGTTGAACACCTGGTCGATGTAGACGCGCGCCAGTTTCTTGTTGGCCTCGAGCTGCTCGGTGGTGGTGGTCATTGCTCTCTCCTCGGAGTCTTTTGCCTGATCGTGCCGGGCAAGGGAGGCGCGCGGCCACGCAGGCTTGCCCACGTAACCGGGGGTCTCATTGCGCCGGAGCCCTACCGGGACGGCGCGATCCCCAATCCGGATGGTGCCGAGTCCCTGCCGCGCAGCGATTGGTGCCGGGCCTGACTGGTCATATGGCTTTCAGCGCCTCAGCGTGCTGCCGATGTTGCCGGTGCAGATGATCGCCACCGTGCTCTCCGAATTAGTCATCGTGGTCCACCTTGCGTGATGTGGTTCCCGCGCCAGAAGCCGGCCTGGTCCGGTGCGGGATTTCGCGGCCGTCGACGTTCACGACGACCCAGGCTCTCCGCCAGGAAGGTGAGAGGTCATCACCGAATATCAGTGATTTGCCTCGTTGACAGTACGTGCGTTGGCCCTGCCGAGAACACATGACAACCGAACTCGCCGCCCCGCGGACGTACTCAATCACAGGAACTATGTGATGCCCGCTTATCTCGCGGTACGCCAGCCTGGCGCCATACCTGCAAACCGTGCGGACGCGGCGCGCCCTCCGGCGACCTGCCAAAACAAGTGACAACCGAAGGAGTCTCGCCCGCCGCTCCGCGAGCGGACTCAATCACAAAAATCAAGTGATGCCGGCTCACCTCGCCGCGCCCCAGCCTGGCCCACATACCGGCAAACCCACCTTGGAGGAGGCGCGCTATGAGCACAGCAACACCACGTCAATGGATGGCTCCGTGCGCACGCAGTAACAACAGAGGAAGACGTGGTGAGTCTTATGTCTGATGCCACCTCCATCAGCGGCGCCGGGGACCGGCGCTGGCTCGTCCTGGGCGTGATCGGCCTGTCGCAGGTCATGGTGATCATGAGCCTCACGGTGATGAACATCGCGCTGCTATCCGCGCAGCGGGCGCTCCACTTCAGCACGGCGGACCGGCAGTGGGTGGTCACCGCGTACACCCTGGCATTCGGCAGTCTGCTGCTGCTCGGCGGCAGGCTGGCCGACCTGCTGGGCCGCAAGGTCACGTTCCTGACCGGCCTCGTGGGGTTCGCCGTCGTCTCCGCCATCGGCGGCGCCTCGGTCAACTTCGCCATGCTGATCACCGCGCGGGCCTGCCAGGGCGCGTTCGCAGCGCTGCTGGTGCCGTCGGCGCTGTCGATACTGACCACCACGTTCACCGAGCCAAAGGACCGCAGCAAGGCGTTCGCCGTCTACGGGGCGATCGCCGGGGCCGGCGGCGCGGTGGGCCTGCTGCTGGGCGGGGCGCTGACCGAGTACCTGTCCTGGCGGTGGACGCTGTATGTGAACCTGCTCTTCGCGGGCGTGGCGTTCACCGGCGGCGCGCTGCTGCTGACGCGGCAGCCGGCCCGGGCCAGGCGCAGGCTGGACATCCCCGGTGCGCTGCTGGCCTCCGGCGGCATGTTCTGCCTGGTCTACGGGTTTTCCAACGCGGCCACGCACAGCTGGCACACGCCGTCCACCTACGGGTTCCTAGCCGCCGGCGTGGTCCTGCTGGCGGCGTTCGCGGCCTGGCAAGGCCGGGCCGCCCACCCGCTGCTGCCGCCCCGCGTGGTGCTCGACCGTAATCGTGGCGGCGCCTACCTGTCGATGCTGATCGCCTCGGTCGGGCTGTTCGGGATCTTCTTGTTCCTGACCACCTACCTGCAGCAGACGCTGGGCTATTCTCCGCTGCTGACCGGGGTGGCGTTCCTGCCGCTCAGCGGCGGCCTCATTGTCGCGTCCAACCTGTCCACGATCGTGCTGATGCCCCGGGTCGGGCCCAAGCCGTTGGTCGCGTTCGGGATGCTGGCCGCCGCGGGCGGGGCGGTCTGGCTGGCCCAGCTAGGTTCGCACAGCGGCTACGCCGCGGGCGTGCTCGGTGCGATCATCTTGGCCGGAATCGGCCTGGGCCTGGTGATCGCCCCGGTGATCAACACCGGCACGTTCGGCGTGGCCCCCCAAGACGCGGGAGAGGCATCCGCGACCGTCACCGTCGGCCAGCAACTCGGCGCCTCGATCGGCACCTCCCTGCTGAGCACCCTCTTCGCCGCCGCCATCACCTCCTACATCACCGCGAACCTCGCGGCGGCCCGGATCATCGGCCGCCAGGCCCTGACCGGGCTGGCGCTGGCGCACGGCTACGACACGGTGTTCTGGTGGACCGCCGGTATCTTCGCCGTCGGCGCGATCATCGGCGGCGCCCTGCTCCGCCGTGGGCCGCTGCGCCCGGCGAGCACGCCGCGCTCAGCGCAAGCCGAGGTGACCACTACACAACCCAAGGGCGGCCTCGATCTTCCGGGGTGACGTCGCTGGCGCAGATTCCCGGTCCCATCAAAGGAGGTGACCGACGTAGGAGGGGATGTTGACCTGAACTGCCAGGTCAAGGACCTCGGGGACCGACCACGAGGGAGATTGCCATGAGGAAATGGAACCGCGTTGCCCTTGGCCGCGGCCCTCACCGCCACCACTGTCGCCGGCCTGTCGGCCGCCGGCGCCACGGCGAACGCGGAGACTGCAACCGCCGAGCACCGCAGCCAGCCGGTAACGGCGTCGCGGGACGGCAGCGAGTCCGCAGCCGTAACGGCCAACGAGCGCAAGGTACAGGCATTCCTCCGGGACGTCATCGACGAGCACCACGGTGACCACGCTGCCCGCTACCTGACCCGGGACATCCGGTGGCACGGCGATCAACTGAATTGCGCGGAAATCAAAGCCTTCGGTTTCGCTTCCACCATGACGAAGGGTCTTCGAAACATCAGAGGCTAGCGCCTACGCCGGGCCTTGGGAGGCGCCCACGGCGGCTGCCAGTTCGGCGCGTGAGGTGATGCCCAGTTTGGGGAAGATCCGGTACAGGTGGTTACGGACCGTGCGGTGCGAGAGGTAGAGCTGCTGGCCGATCTCCCGGTTGGTCAGCCCTTCGGCGGCCAGCCGCGCGATCTGCAGTTCTTGCGGGCCAAGCAGGTCCAGCGCCCGCGGGGCTGGCTGGCCGCCGCGCTCGCCGGCCGCGCGCAGTTCCCGGCGGGCGCGCTCGGCCCAGGCATCGGCGCCGAGCGCGTCGAAAATGTCCCTCGCGGCGCGCAGCTGCGCGCGGGACTCGCCGGCGTGCGGGCGGCGGCGCAGCCACATGCCGTAGGCGAGCTGTAGCCGGGCGCGGTGCAGCGGCCAGGCTGCCAGGTCGGCGTCCAGGGCCGCGTCGAACAGTGCCCGTGCGTCGTCGGTGGCCAGCACCGGCGCGGCCACTGCCAGGCTGGCGCGCAGCAAGGGCGAACCGGTCGTGGCGGCCTCGAGGATGAGCTCGGCGTGATGGCGGCGGGCCGCGTCCTGGTTGCCGCCGCCGGCGGCGGCCTCGGCCAGGTCAACCAGGGCCCAGGCGCGCAGGTGCGGATGGTAGGCGGCATCATGCGGGTCGAAGATCCGGGCCAGCTGCTCGTAGGCCTCGTCGTGGCGGCCGGCGCCGAGCGCCGCGGTTCCGCGGGCGAGCTGGACCTGGGCCAGCAGCGGGCGCAGGCCCCCGGCCAGCAGGACCTGCTCGGCCTGGGCGGCAAGGTCGGCGGCGGCGGTGTCGCCGCGCCGGCCGGCCAGCACCGCCTGGACGAGCTGGGCGCTGGCTACCCACAGCGGCCTGCCGTTTTCGGCCAGCAGCTGGGCGGCTTCGTCGGCGGCCGGCCCGGCCAGGGCGGCCTGGCCGAGCAGCAGCGCCGACCACGCCTGGCTGAGCAGGACCGGGCCGAGCAGGCCCAGCCGGCCGCGGGCCCGCAGCCCGGCCGCCGCCGCAGTGTGAAACCCGACCGCCTGCTCGCACGCTCCCACGCCCGCGGCGGCGTAGCCCAGCAGGTAGTCCTGATAGGCGGTACCCGAGCCGGGCTGGTGCCGGGCCAGCCGGGCCAGGACCGCCGCGCCGTGCCCGACAGGGTCGCTCAGCGCCAAGGCGAACAGCAGCCGCGGATCCTCGCCGACGACCGGTACGGCCTCAGCTACCGCGGTCATTCGCTGCCTGGTCCGCTCGTCCGGGTTGGACCAATAGCACCGCAGTGCCACCTCCTCGAGCGTGAGGAGCGCCTGGTCGATGTCTCCCTCCTGGCGCATCTGGTCGGCCAGGCCGGCGAGCGCGGCCAGCGGCCGGGCGCCGGACCGGGTGGCCGCCCCCGCGACCTCGCGGGCCCACGCCAGCCGGAGCCGGTCCCTCGGGCCCAGGTCCAGCGGCTCGACCTCATCCAGCAGCCGCAACACCGTCTGCGGCCGCCCCAGGTCGGAGAACGCCCACGCGGCGCGGATCAGCCGCTGCCCGCGCTGGGCGGAACTAGGGCTCAGCCGGGCCGCGGCGGCCAGCGCTGCGGCCTGTTCCGCGATCGCCCCGCGGCCGAACGCCCGGCCCGCAGCAGCCTCCAGCCCAGCGGCCACCTCCTCGTCCTCGCCGAGAGTGGCCGCCGCCCGGTGCCACACCTGACGGTCCGGCGCGCCCACCAGTACCTCCGCCAGCGCCCGGTGCATGACCTGCCGCCGGGCCAGCCCGGCCGCCTCACCCACCGCCGACCGCACCAGCGGATGCCGGAACCGCACGCGCTGCCCGTCCACCTCGGCCAGCCCCGCCGCCACCACCTCGCCTAGATCCGCCACCGACACCGGCTTGCCCGTCACCACGCTCGCCGCGGCCAGCACCTCCGCCAGCGCCTCCCCGTCGTCCAGCGCTGCCGCCAGCAACGCGGTGAAGGTCACCGCAGGCAGCCCCGGCAGCCGGGACGCGAACGCTTCCTCCAGACGCCGGGTCAGCGGAATCCGCCCGTTCAGCGCCCCGCGGCTGTCCTGGCCGGCCGTCACCGGCAGCTCGACCAGGGCCAGCGGATTCCCGGCCGCCTCCTCCAGCACCCGCTCACGCACAGCCGGATCCAGCGCCGCGGTCGCGTCCAGCAACGCGGCCGCGGCCGCCGCGTCCAGCGGACCGAGCCGCAGCTCCGCCAGCCCCGCCCTGGCCAGTGGGTTGTCATCCAGCTCGGCCTCGCGGGCGGTGCCCACCAGCCTCACCGGGTCCGCGCCCAGCCGGCGGCTCACAAACGCCAGCACCTCGCACGTGGACGAGTCCAGCCAGTGCACGTCCTCGGCGACAACCAGCACCGGCGCCCGCCCCGCCCCGGCCGCCAGCAACTCCAGGGCCGCCAGCCCCACTAGCGGCATAGCCGGAGCCACCTCCCCGCCGCCTGTCCCCAGCGCGGTCAGCAGCGCATCCCGCTGGCCGCGCGGCAGCCCGTCGGCTTCGGCCAGCACCGGCCGCAGCAACTGGTGCAGCCCGGCAAACGACAGGTGTGCCTCGCCCGGCACACCCGCGCAGCTCAGTACCCGCATCCCCCGGCCGGCCGCGCGCCGGCTCGCCACCTGCGCCAGCGCGGACTTCCCGATCCCCGGGTCGCCCAGCACCAGTAGCGACCTGCCGCCGTCGCCGATGCCGGCGAGCAGCAGCTCCAGTGCGGCGATCTCCGAGTCCCGCCCGACCAGTTCTGACGCCACCATCATCGGACACCCCAGCCAAGGGTCACCCCCGCAGTCTGAGCGACCCGGGCCTGCACCGCAAGCCACCACCTCCCCGGACACCCCACCGCGCCAGCTCCTGCGCGAGCCTGCATATCCAGACGGATCAATCCGCCTCGACCTCGGGCCCCGCGCACAGGGTCCACCCCTGAACAGAACCGCGGGGGACGGTGACCGCCGATCTTGGGGGCGGGTCACGGCGTGGGATCTGGCGGCTTGAGTCATTCACTGAGCCACGTTGCGACAAGACGGGGTCAGTTGACCCACGACACGGCGCCGTGTGAGCCCCCAGCATGGTTGGAGTCCGCTTCCCCTCCAAACCCAACGGGCAGGAGCATGACCAGCCAGCCGATCCCGCAGGCCGAGGGGTTGACGGGGGAGAGGCAGCATGACTGAGCTAGCGGTCCGCCCGGTGACCCCGCGCGAGCCGGGACCTTCCCGAGTCCGCCTTGACTGGCCCGCCAACGTCGCAGTTGGCTCCTGGCCGGTACAGGGCGGCACGGCGTCCGCCGAGGAGCCGGGAATTCGCGATGTTCCGGCCGCTCGCTCCCGTCAGGGGAGGAATCGTGTCTCGCTGCGCGCTGTTCGGGCGGCTAGCCGAAGCAGAACGCGTCGTTCAGATATCGGCGCCGGCCGGGAGCGGGAAGACGGTGCTGATGCGGTCCTGGATCGCCCAGGCTGGCCTGGCCCGGCACGCCGCGTGGGTGCCCGTGGACGGTGAAGAGCGAGATCCGCAGCGGTTCTGGCTGTCGGTGCTCGGCGCGCTGCGCGAGACGGCCCCGGGGGCGGCGCTGGTGCGGGCGCTGACGGCGGCGCCGGACCTGGACGGCTGGGCGATCGTGGAACGGTTGCTGACCGACCTGGCGTTGCTGGCGGACCGTATCTGGCTGCTTATCGATGACGTGCACGGACTGGGCCCGGACGCGCTGCGGCAGCTAGAGCTGCTGATAATACGGGCCCCGACCGAGCTGCGGTTCGTGCTGGTCACCCGCCGTGATGTGCGGCTGGGGCTGCACCGGCTGCGGCTGGAAGGCGAGCTGACCGAGATCCGCGAGCCCGATCTGCGGTTCACCATGGCGGAGGCGCGGGAGCTGTTCGCAGCGGTCGGAGTGCAGCTGCCCGATGCGGCGCTGGCGAGCCTGCATGAGCGGACGGAGGGGTGGGCGGCGGGGCTGCGGCTGGCTGCCCTTTCGCTGGCCGGGCACCCCGATCCGGCGCGGTTCGCGGCCGGGTTCTCCGGCACCGATCGGACGGTGGCCGAGTACCTGATCGCCGAGGTGCTGGACCGGCAGCCCGAAGCGGTCAGGCGGCTACTGCTACGCACTTCCATTCTGGAGCGGGTGAACGGGGAGCTAGCCGACCTGCTGACCGCAGACAACGGCGGCGAGCGGGTCCTGCAGGACCTGGAGCAAGCGAACGCGTTCGTGATCTCGCTGGACGGGTCGCGGTCGTGGTTCCGCTACCACCAGATGTTCGCCGGGCTGCTGCAACTGGAGCTGCGCCGCGTCGCCTCGGATGAGGTAGCGGCGCTGCACCGGACAGCCGCTGACTGGCTCGCGGAGTACGGGCACCCGGTGGAGGCGATCCGGCACGCCCAGGCCGCCCGAGACTGGGATCTCGCCGCCAGGCTGCTCGCCGATCACTGGCCCGGCCTGCACCTGGACGGGCAGGCCGCCACCACCCACGAGCTGCTCGCCGGGTTCCCGCCCAGTGTCCGCTCGGCCGATGCCGGGCTAGCGGCGGTGGCCGCGGCGGACGAGCTGGCATACGGGTCGCTGGAGGCGGCCGAGTGTTACCTGGGCCTGGCGGAGCGCGGAACGGCTTCGGTGCCGGACGCCCGGCGCGCCCGGGCGCAGCTGCTGCTCGGCATCGTCCGGCTGCTGGTAGTCCGCCAGCGCGGCGATGTGCCAGCGGTGGCCGAGGAGGTCCGGCACCTGGAGGCCCTGGCCGAGGCCCCGGACGCGGCGCAGGCCTTCCTGGGCCAGGACCTGCGCGCGCTGGCGCTGATCAGCCTCAGCACCACCGAGATCTGGACAGGCCGGTTCCACGAGGCAGAGCGGCACCTGGGGCGGGGCATTGCGATGGCGCGCCGGTTCGGGCGGCCCTATCTGGAGTTCACCGGCCTGGCGCACCTGGCGGCGGTCCAAATGTTCCGGTCGTATGCGCGGGCGGCCGAACGCGGCAGGCAGGCGATCGAGCTGGCCGAACGACACGGCTGGGCCAGCGACCCGGCCGCTGGCACCGCCTGCATGGCATTGGGAACCATGCTGACGTGGCAGGGAAGACTGGACGAGGCCGAGCTCTGGGTCCAGCGCGCCGAACGCACCCTCACAGCCGACGCCCAGCCCGCCACCGGACACGTCATCCGTTACATCCGCGGGTTGCTCGAGCTGGCGCGCGGAAGGGACGCCGACGCGCTGGCCACGTTCCGGGCCGCCGAGCCGCTGGCCCGGCGGCTCGCCGCCCCGCACTACACCGTCCCTCGGGCACGAGCGCTGCTGGTGCACGCCTTGGTACGTCTAAGCGATACCGAGGGCGCGGAGCAAGCCCTTGCCGAACTCGGCGACCAAGACCGCGACCACGGGGAGACGCGCATCGCCACCGCGACGCTGCGGCTCGCCCAAGACAACCCGCGCGCGGCCGTCGCCGCGCTCGCGCCGGTCCTCGACGGCGTCCCTCCCGTACTCCCATGGATTGGGCTGGCTCGCGCTTTCCTGCTGGAGGCGATTGCCCGGGACGCGCTCGGGGACCCGGCCGCCGCCGGGCAGGCCCTGGAACGCGCGCTCGACCTCGCCGAACCCAACGGCGCGCTCTCGTTGTTCCTGCTGCACCCCGCCCCGGGCCTGCTCGAGCGCCACGACAGGCACGGCACCGCCCACGCCGCCCTGATCTCCCAGATCCGGGGCCTGCTCTCGGGCACGACCAGGTCCGCGCGGCCGCCCGGCAGCCAATCGGGATGCGCCCGCAGCCGCGGCCTGGATGAACCGCTCACCGACAGCGAGACCCGCATCCTGCGCTACCTCCCGACCCACCTGACCGGATCCGAGATCGCCAAGGAACTGTTCCTGTCGGTGAACACCGTCAGCACCCATATGCGCCACCTGTACGCCAAGCTCGGCGTCCACAACCGCCACGAGGCGGTGGACCGCGGCCGCGCCCTGGGCCTGCTCGCGCCCCCCGTACGAAGGGCTTAAGGCGAAGCCACCAACGCTCGGCGCGTGATTGACTTGGTCGGCCCGACGAGCGCCGAGTTCGCGCGCTGCCGAGTATGCGCTTGGTAATTATCAAACGCAGGTATCGCTTGTTGCGCCCATATCGGCCATTTCTGACGCTGTCTCGTCCGGAGATATACAGCATGCTGGGTGGCCGGGATGATCGCTAGGCGAAACGGCTCGCCTATGCCGCTGCTCAGCCGGGCCCGCCGGGGTAGATCGCTGGAACCCCTCCGCCTGGGGGCATCACGTGCTCGCATTCGTAGATCTCGTTCTGGATCTGCGGCGAATTCCAATTGGTGCCGTGTATCAGGACGAGGTTGAAACCAGGACGCCCCTCGGAATCGACGGTGGGGTCGGGCCAGTTCAGCACCCCGTGGGCGCGCATGCACCGGGAAAACGTCAGCATGCTGTTCATCGCCCGGTGCACCATGGCCTGTGGGCAGTTGCCGGTTTCCTCGCATTGCCGGAGCGAGGCGCCGAGCGCCCCGCCGTTGCCCAGGTACAGGTGCCGGCAGGATCTCTGGGCCGCCTGGAGCTGGGCGCTGCTGACCCCGAGTTGCTGCGGGTCGGCCTTGGGGACTTGCCCGCCGCCCAGGGAGTCGGGGTAGTTCGGCACCCCGTGGGAGCGCATGCAGTGGGAGTAGGCGACCGCTGACGCGGCGGCCGCTGACCCTCCCGCAGCCGGTGAGCCGCCGGAACCGGCCGACGACGGGCCGCTGCCGCCGGTGCATGCCACCGCAGCCAGCAGTACTAGGGCGAGGATGGCGGCCGCGATGAGCACGTCGAGCAGCCATGCCCGCCGTAGCCCGCGCGGGACGCGGGTGCTGGCGTTCATCGTGCCTTCCTCAGGGACAGAGTCCGCGGCCGCGCCGGGGCCGCCGATGCGCATGAGGATGAGTTGCATTCGCTCCATGGGCGGCTCCGTTCAAGTTGGCCCGCAGCGTCGCGGCCTTTCCACTGTTAGCAGGCAGCCGATGACACGAGCGGAACAGTGATTGTTAGGCGGATGTCATCCGCGCGGGGGCAGAATGTGGAGGTGCGGGGCCGCGCCTGCGGACGACAATGCGGCAACAGCTTTCACAGTGTCACTCGAACGACTCCGGGGCGTTAACACCTACCAGGCGCCCGCATTCGGTCAACTTGGCTATGAACCGGGGTGCATGCGACGCAGCGTCGGAAATACCGGCTTTAGTGATGTTGAAAACGGGGCCACCGGAACCACCGTTAGTCGGGTCGGGGAAGTTCGGCACCAACGCGTGACGCGGGTACTGTGGTTCGTCATGCCTCCCTCCGGGCTGGGTCTGCGCCTGGTCGTCTGTGCATCGGGACTGGCCGCTTTCCGGTTCATGGCTGCCCTGTTCAGGGTGGTCCGCCGCGCTGCGGCCTTCCATTCTGGCGGGTAGCCCATGACACGAGCCGAACAGTGATTGTTAGGCGGATGTCATCTGGGCAGGCGCACAAATGTGCAGGTGCGGGTCTTGGTCGTGGAGGATCACGTGGCGCTGGCCAACCGGATCGGCGAACGCCTGCGCAACGCGGGTACCGCCGTCGACGTGATCTACGACGGCGCAGCAGCCCTGGAGAGCACGACCAGCACCGACTACGACGTGATCGTGCTCGACCACGACCAGTCGGCCATGCACGGCGGCCGGGTCGGCCGCTGGCTAGCGCGCCACCACGCCAGAGCACCCGATCCGTGCGCCTAACGCACAGCCTCTGCGGCAACCGAAGTGCACGAACATCTCAAGTAGACTGGAAGACAGCCACTCCGAGTCACCAAAGGCCCACCCGGAGGTACGAACGAGGACCAGGGTCTACGACTCGCAGGGCCTCGCGTGATCGTACTCAGCTCATGCGGTCGGCAGCGGGGCGGCATCGCAGGGAAGAGAAGATCATGCCCGCGATCAAGGCAAGGCGCACCGGCACGACCAGCTCGGCACAGAATGGGCTGCCTGGGCCTGTGCCATATGTTTACGGTCAGCAGACACGCCGTAATACCTATGCCGCTCGTATAGCTCGGCGAAATGTCCAAGAATGGTGTCAGCTACCTATAGCTGTGTACAAGCCGAAGCCCACTCGGACGCAGGCTCCTGCAGGAACCGCTGGCGTAAATTAGCCTCGTCCCCTCGCCCAGCGGCTGGGCTGAGATTCTCACGCCTGATCGCGGGGAGCTTCACGCCGCGGTCCTCGAACTGTGCCGGACCGGGTGAGCGCGAAAGCCTCCTAGGAACAACTGCGGAAACCGCAGAGGGAGAGAAAATGTCTGGCGAGCGCTGCGGCCTCGCGGCCCCAAGATCCCCACAAACCTGCAACTACGGCGTGTCGGAGCGGGGCAGCCCTTCCATTCCGGCTGCCGATCGCGCCATCCGTGGCCAGGGGCCGCTACCTGTGGCGGGGAGTGATGGGCGCTGGATCCTGCCCTAGAGCCAACTGCTGGCAAGCCCGCATCAACGTTTCCGCCATTTCCGTCTTCTCAGGCGACTTGACTCGCTTGCCGCTCGGTTGGCATTCGGCTTCATAGAGGTCGCCAAGGACACTGATCGCGGCGACGGGGTCGCTCGCGCACGCCGCCGCGGACAGTTTCTGCGCGTTCGCCCGCAGGTACTTCCGCCGCCAGGTGCGGCCCCAGGCCATCGCTGACTCGGATGCGGCCCGCTTCAGTTCGTCGGCATACCGCATTACCTGGATTGCGCTGATGAAGGCTTCGCAACCCTGCTCGTGATCCTCTTGCCGAGGCTGACCTTTGGTTTTCGTGTGGAAGAGCGGCCCTCCGCACCGGGCGCAGCGTATCAACCGGATTGTGCCCTGACGTCCCCCCGGCGGCACCGGTCCCGGCCACGAGTACTGCATGATCGAACCACCGCCTCCGCCAGAGAGCCTTGACCACGAGGGTAGAGCCTGGATCTGTGGTGCCACGGCGTCGCACGCCCAGGGCCGTCAGCGCGCGCTCGGCGAACCGGCGCCGGGCCCGGAAACGGACTGCAGTATTACCTGTACGCCCGCGACCGGCGCGCCCTGTACGACATCGTCTCGGGTAACAACGAACACTACCCTGGGCGGCCAGGCCGCGCAGATCCCTGCGGTGCCGTGCGGGATCAGTGCGTGGGTCCGCGGGAGGGTTCTGGCTGCTTGCCGGCTGGGGTTTCGCTGGCTGTGCCGCGGGGTGTCCTGCGCGGGTTCGTCCTGACAAGCAGCACGATGGCGGCTATGGACAGCACGAGGGTCGCCGCGCCTGCGTCGGCAAGGACCGCGCTGGGACGGACGACCATGCCCAGGATCGCCGAGATGCTGTCGAGGATCCGGCACGTCATCGCCACTGCGAATGCCCACTTCCGGCCCGCGGCGATGCCGGCGGCGCTGGCCAGGGTAGCGATGCCGATGATGACTGCGGCGACGATGGCGGGCGGCGGCGGCTGACCTGAATCGTGGTGAGCCGTTGCTGCGGCACGGCACAGCCAGGGCACCGGCGGCGGCTCGTGAGACAATGATCTTGCGCATGGCATCCTTCCCTCGGCATCCGGTGCCTGGTCCCCGGCAGGGCTGCGCGCTACCCGAGCGCGATTCCAGCAAGGTCGCGGCCCGCCACGCCCAAAGGGTTACGAACCTTGCGGAACCTGGACGTGGCTTAGCGGAAGGACATGATGGGCCCCTTGGCCGGCTTCCTGGTCCCAGGCTCGCGGGCGGCGGGATCATGCACCATACGCAGCCGCCCACACGAACGCCCACATGATGACGCGCAGCGCAGGCCCGACGTAGTGCTGGCGTAGCGTGCTCTACTTCAGCGGTGCTGGCGAGGCGCAGTCTGTGGGGTCCTTCCTTCTGGTGGGGTGGCGGCGAGCTGGTCGCCACCGCTGTATCCACGCTGGTCAGCGGGATGCCGAACCACCACACGCAGCCACCCACGCGCGACACGCCACATAGTCTGCCTTGACGGCTCACCCACCTGGAGGAACCCTGCTTCGGGTATCGACGGCCCAGCCGATCCTCCAGGAGAGATTCATGTCATCGCCCACCGTGCCCGCTGTCACCCCCACGGACGAACTCAGCCGCCGTCATCCGGTGCCGCCAGGGGCCTTCACATTCGAGCCGAGCGAGCGCCACGTTCGCGGGGTGATCGGCGGCATCGACCTGGTAGACAGCTACGCACCGACGCTGGTGTGGGAGCCTGATCAGGCGGTGCCCGGATACGTCTTCCCGCGCGCCGACATCCGGACCGACCTGCTGACCGCAGCTGCGGCGGCGCCGTCGCACGGACGCCACCCCAGGGTCAGGCAGTGGTATGACGTGGAGGTGAACGGTGTCGTCTACCCGAACCTGGTATTCCAGTACGAGGTGACCGGCCTCGAAGAGTACCTCGCCGTCGACTGGTTCCTCCGGGAGGAGCCGGGGGTCGAGCACTGGTACGAGGAGGACGAGGAGATCTTCCGGCACCCGCGCGACCCGTACAAGCGCGTCGATCCGATTCGCAGCTCACGCCACCTGGAAATCTACGTAGACGGCCTCAAGATCGCCGACACGCACCGGCCCGTGTTGTTGTTCGAGACGCGTCTGCCGATCCGGTATTACATCCCGCCCGACGACGTTGACTTCACCCACCTCCAGGAGACCGACCTGGTCACCACCTGCCCGTACAAGGGCAACGCGCGCTACTGGTCGGTCGTGACCGATGAGAACGTCCGCACGAATATAGTCTGGTCCTACCCGTCGCCGATCGCCGCCGCGGCACTGATCAAGGACCATCTCGCCGTCTTCAACGAAGTTGTCGACATCGTCGTGGACGGGGTGCCACTGGCGCGTCCTGAGAGTGAGTTCAGTGCGGCCCTGGCCGCACGGAACGCCTGAATCCCCAGCCGCCAAAGCTGTCACACCTGCGCCGCAGGAGGTCTTCGGTCTGGCTGGCCGCCGGCCGATTAGTGCCGCCGGTCATCGTGGGCGGCCTCCACCGGGGCGTAGGCAGCGGGTCCCGGCCAGCGGGCCGAGCATGGACAGCCGGCGGAAGGTGTGCGGCTCGTAGCGGGCCTCGAGCAGGCGCAGCCGGCGCCACCCTTGTTGCTGCCAGTGCCAACGACTATGGCGAGTACTGCGTTACCATGCTCGATCCGGAGGGGAACGAGTTCGACGTGCAGTGAGCTGTGTGAGGGCGTTGTCACGTGGAGGTTGTGTCAGCTCGGGGCGCCAGCAGCGCGGCGACCGCGATCTCTGCTTCCGCCGGGGCTGGGAGTGCGACCGGCACGGAGGGAATGGCGGGCAGTTCGCCCGCCGACTCGTAGCGGCTTATCAGCTGTGGGTCGATGTAGGACTTGCGGGTCACCGTGGGGGTGTCGCCAAGCCAGCCCGCCACCTCGCGAACGCTGGCAGCGATGACCCTCCCGCGGCTCCGCGCCGTGGGCGATGGCCCCGCGTCCGCCAGCGCCAGCGCCATCAGCACGGTCGCGTTCCAGGTGCGGAATTCTTTGGCCGTGAAGTGGTCGCCGGCCCGGGCGGCAATGTAGTTGCTCACGTCGTGCGAACGCAGAACGCGCCAGTTGCCGCCGTGCTGGTAGCTGAACAGCGTGTCGAGACCATTGTCGTTCTGGGCCAATGCTCGCACGGTAGGCAGGACCGCTTCGTCGGTGACAGTGATCGCCCGGCGCTTGCCCTCCTTAGCTATGTAGTCGAAGATCATGCCGTCACGCGTCACCGTGACGTGCCGCTTCTCCAGCGTCGTGGCGCCGTAATGATGGTCCAGCTCGGCGTATTTTTCGCCGCCGATCCGGAACAGGCCGAGGTCGATCAGCCGGACGGCACCGGCCGCGACGCGGTCACGATCCAGACCAGCTCGCGCCAGATCCGCCACGGTGGCCGCCCGCAAGGCCGGCAGAACACTGGCGAACCGCAGCATGTGATTGAACTTCTGAGCGTCGCGCTGCTCGCGCCAAAGCTGGTGATAGCGGTACTGGGTCCGGCCCCGGCTGTCTACGCCGGTGGCCTGGATGTGCCCCGACGGGTCCGGCGAGATCCACACGTTCGTCCAGGCCGGGGGAATCGCCAGCGCGCCGATGCGGTGCAGTACCTCCGGCTGTGTGACCTCCGCGCCTGACGGGCCGCGGTAC
This sequence comes from uncultured Actinomycetes bacterium, assembly GCA_963703605.1. GTDB lineage: Bacteria > Actinomycetota > Actinomycetes > Streptosporangiales > Streptosporangiaceae > DASXKD01. The sequence continues at coordinate 96,948 of CAVPFC010000009.1, read as the reverse complement.
CGGAAACCTTCCCGGCTCCGTTCGCGGGTGATTCCCGGGCTACCAGGGTCACTGCGCGTCAATCCTGGGACCGCGGCCGCCAGCGACGATCCACCGGGGCTCATGCCCAGACAGCGTATATGCGATCACGGCGAGACCCGATAGGCGCCCGGAAGGGTCTGGCTGATCGAGCCGGCTTCTGCTCAGCCGGACGGGCCGGCGCGCGGAGCGCCCTGATCTGTGTCTTCTCAACCAAGCGTCTTGATTCGCGTCCAGAACAGCGGCAGAATCCGGCCTGCCACTCACGGAGAGGACTGCCCCATGATGCTCAAGAAGCGTGCATCCCGTCTGCTGTTCACAACGGCCACTATCGTCACGGCGGCTGCGGCGGTCACCGCCGTCAGCGTCAGTGCGTCTGGAGCCAGCACGGCAAGCACAGCCAGCACGGCAGGCACGGCCAGGACTCCCGCGCTGCCGCGCCTCAACGCCCCCAACCTGCACGTGCGGACGGCCGTCGCTCCAGGCCCGGCAGATGCGTGCGGGTATCACGCGACGATCCCCGCGGACCGGTTCAAGGGCATCCCGGTGTTCAACGCGGCGCAGGCCGCGCAGCCCTTTGACGTCAAGTTCGTCACCACGCAGGGCATCATCACGGTGCAGATGCTGACCGATAAGGCGCCCTGCACGACGTTCTCGTTCCGTTTCCTGGCCAGCAGGGGCTACTTCAACAAGACGCACTGCCACCGGCTCACCACTCAGGGGATCTATGTGCTCCAGTGTGGTGACCCCACTGGCACCGGCTCCGGCGGTCCCGGTTACTCGTTCAACGACGAGAACCTGGCCGGTGCGATGTATCCCGCGGGCACCGTGGCCATGGCGAACGCCGGGCCGAACACCAACGGCAGCCAGTTCTTCTTCACCTGGAAGGACACCACTCTGGCACCGGACTACACCCCGTTCGGCACCGTGATCAGCGGCATGGACGTGTTGCAGAAGATCGCGGCGGCCGGCGACGACAGCCAGAACGGCCCAGGTGACGGCTACCCGGCCCGCTACACCCAGTTCCGGGTCGTGAAGGTCATGCCGGCGCGGTGACGCCGGCGGCGCGAACCGCCGCCCGGACCATGGAGGTATGAGATGCCGGAAGGCAGCCCGCCCGGGAAGGACACCTGACGCCGAGGCGTGATGGTCGAGACTGGGGGCGTGGACTTCTTCTGCTACCACCGGGACCGGCCCGGCTCCTTGACGCTGCGCGAGGAGTTGCTGGAGGAGCACTGGTCCTACATGGACCGGTACCAGGCGCAGATGGTCGCCCGTGGCCCGACCTTCGCCGACGACGGTGACACGCCCACCGGCAGCGTGCACATCGTCGGCCTGCCCGATTCCGCTGCCGCCCGCGCGTTCGCCTTCGACGAGCCCAACTACCAGGCCGGGGCGTACCGGGACGTGCTGCTGCGCCGGTGGCGCAACCTGCTGGGGCGCACCATGTGGGAGTTCCCCGGCGGCCCGGCCGGCGGCAACCGGTACCTGGTGCTCGGCCTGGGCGCGGGACCGGCCGCCGACCTTGCCGTCCCGCCGGACCGGGACGAGCTGATCGCGTACGGGCCGCTGCTGTCCGACGACGCCGCCGCCTGGCTGGGTACCGCGGTGCTGGTCCGTGCGCCGGCCCCGGAGGCGGCACGTGCCGTCTTGACCCCGCACCGGTACGCCGACATCGAGGTGCACAACTGGCAGTTCGGCGGGCGGCCGTCATGATGCATGGGGCGCCACCGCTCAGTGCTGCGTCAGGGCTTGGCGAAAGCCAGCAGCACGAAGCGGGGGGAACGGCCTCCGGCGACCAAGCTCCGGTTCATGGAGCGGATCACCGGCGTCGAGGAGCCGAACATCAGCCAATGGCGCCGGCAGAACACCGGCGACCTGACCGGAGCGCTGAACCTGCGGCGGGGGAAACGGCCCTCGTTCCCAGGGCTGCTGCCGAACGTGCCGCACAACTACGTGCTGAACCAGTACGTCAACAGCCAGGACCAGAACCTGCCGGTCGTGCCGGCCCACCAGACCAAGCCGAAGCAGGAGCCGGGCACCCGCCATCAGGTGCCGTAACAAGCACACTGATCCTCGCGCGCGGCGGCCACGGCCACCCGGTGGCCGCTGCGCGCGTGCCCAGACCACCGCTCAGTCGTTCAGGAACGCGGTGACGGCAGCGACGAACTCACCGGCGTCATCGAGCCAGGGGTAGTGGCCGGCGGAGTGCCCGAGCACGACCCAGGCAAGGATGTAACGATGAGCAACGCCCGTGAGACAGCCCTGGACCTGATCGACTTCCTCGACGCGTCACCGTCGCCGTATCACGCCGTCGACGAGGCGCTGCGCAGGCTGACCGCGGCCGGTTTCACCGAGGTCGCGCAGGCGGAAGACTGGCCCTCTGGGCACGGTCGCCACGTCGTCACCGAGGGGGGGTCGCTGCTCGCCTGGGTGGTCCCCGAAGGGGCCGGCCAGGACGCCTGCTTCCGGCTGCTTGGCGCGCATACCGACAGCCCGACGCTGCGGGTGAAGCCGCGCCCCGACACCGGTAAGGCCGGCCTCCGGCAGCTCGGCGTCGAGGTCTACGGCGGCCCGATGCTCAATTCCTGGCTCGACCGGGACCTGGGCCTGGCCGGCCGGGTCATGGTGCGCACACCGGACGGTCCCCAGGTGCGGCTGCTGCGGGTGCACCGGCCGGTATTGCGGGTTCCGCAGCTGGCGATTCATCTCGACCGGGGCCTGAACACGGACGGCCTGAAGCTGGACGCGCAAAAGCACGCCGTGCCGATCTGGTCGCTGGGCGCCCCGGATCCGGGCGGGTTCGCGCGCTTCCTCGCCGCCGAGCTGGCCGTTCCGCCCGGCGCCATCCTGAGCCATGACGTGGTGACCTATGAGCTCACCGGCGGCACGCTGGCCGGAGTCAACGAGGAGTTCGTGAGCTCGGGCCGCCAGGATGACCTCACCTGTTCGCATGCCTGCCTGACCGCGCTCTGCGCGGTGGCGGCGCAGCCCGCCCCGCAGCACATCAGCGCCGTGGTGCTGTTCGACAACGAAGAGACCGGCAGCAAGTCCGCGACCGGCGCAGACGGGGCCTGGCTGGGCCGGCAGCTCGAGCGAAGCGTGCTTGCCCGCGGCGGCGGGCGCGACAGCTTCCTGCGGGCGGTTGCCGGGTCGCTGCATGTCTCTGCGGACATGTCCCACGCCACGCACCCCAACTACGAAGACAGGCACGAGCCCGGGCACCCGATCGTGCTCGGCGGCGGCCCCGTGGTGAAGGTGAGTGCGAACACCCACTACAGCACGACCGCCCCGACTCACGCGGCGTTCCTGCTCGCGGCCGGGCAGGCCGGGGTGCCCGTCCAGTACTACGTCAACCGCAGCGGCGTGCGCAGCGGGGGGACGATCGGGCCGATCGTCGCCGCCGGCCTGGCCATGCCATCCGTCGACGTCGGCAACGCGACGCTCGCCATGCACTCCGCGCGCGAGCTTTCCGGGACGGCGGACCCCGCGATGATGATCGCTGCCATGAAGGCGTTCCTTGCTCCTGCCTGACCGGCCAGGGCCCCAACCGGCCCAGGGGCAGGTGCCTGCACCCCGTCCGGCCGGGTAACCTCTCGTTGACCAGCACTGATCCACTCGATAGGCTTTTAGATCATGGCGGACAGGCAGCGTAATGCGGCCAAGTCGATCATATTTTTGGTCCTGGCGGCGGCTGTCGGTGTCCTTACCTGGTTCAAGGGCCGCCCGTTTTTCATCCCCTTCGTGATCGTCGTCGGTTTCGTGTTTTTGATCGCCGGGGCACAGAGCCTCGAATCCTGGACACAGCGGCGCAAGGAGCCGGGCAAGTCGAACGTGCGAGGTAAGGCGAAGGCGCGGGGCAAGGCCGGGAGCAAGGCAAAGCAGGCGCAGCGCCGGCAAGCGCCGAAACCGAAACGGACCAGCATGGGCAGCGTCGTCAGGCCGCCCGAGTCTGCCGAAGAGGGCTCGCACTTTACCTCTTACGGATTGTTGCCACGCGCCCTCATGCCGGGCGCCTCGGACGATCGGCCCAAACGGCGCCTGCTGCCAAAGCGCAACAAGCAGCCCGAGTTGCTCCATCCGGACGCCACCGTCACCCTTGCCTCCGAGCGCGCGGAAACGGACGTCGACGAACTCTTCGAGGCCCTCGACCGCGAACTGGTCGGTCTCGTGCCGGTGAAGAGGAAGATCGAGGAGATCTCGGCGCTGTTGCTGGTGGACCGGGTGCGGCAGAAGTTCGGCCTGGAAGCGCCCCGCCCGAACCTGCACATGTGCTTCACCGGCGCCCCGGGGACCGGGAAGACGACCGTGGCGCTGAAGATGGCCGACCTGCTGCACCGGCTTGGCTACCTGGAAGAGGGTCACCTGGTCCACGCGATGCGGAACGACCTAGTCGGCCAGTACATCGGGCAGACCGCGCCGCGGACGAGGCGGGTCCTCGAGCGGGCGATGGGCGGGGTGCTGTTCATCGACGAGGCGTACTACCTCTACCGGGCCTCGGACCCGCAGGACTTCGGCCAGGAAGCGATCGACATCCTGCTCCAGGTCATGGAGAACGACCGCGACAAACTCGTGGTGATTCTCGCGGGCTACCAGGGCCGAATGGAGGAGTTCTTCGAGTCCAACCCCGGGATGCGGTCACGGATCGCGCATCACATCGATTTCGCCGCCTACGAACTCGATGAGCTCGTCGCCATTGGCCGCGGAATGCTCGAGGAATCGCGATATTACCTTTCCGGGCAAGCCGAAGGGACGCTCCGCGACTACCTGACCCTGCAAATGCAGCAGCCGGAATTCGCCAATGCCCGCAGCGTCCGCAACGAGATGGAGCGGGCCAGGCTCCGGCACGCGCACCGCCTGGCCGGCGACCTGGAACGCGGCTGGAACCGGGATGAGCTCATGCGGATAGAGCCCGTGGACATCTGGGCCAGCGACATGCTCTCGCTGTCGGCTACCGGAGGGGCAGCCCGCCGCCAGCGCGGCGATGACTGAGCCGCTCCGGGGGCTCCTGCGGGGTCCCGTCGTGCTGGCGCCGATGGCCGGGGGACCGTCCACGCCGGACCTGGTGATCGCGGCGTCCGCCGCCGGTGCGCTGGGCTTCCTGGCTGCCGGGTACAAAACGGCAGCGGCGATGCAAGCCGAGATCGACACGGTGGCGGCCGCCGGGGCGGGGCCGTTCGGAGTCAATGTTTTCGTGCCCGGAGTACCGGCGGACCCGGCAACCGTGGCCGGTTACGTGGCTGACCTGGCCACCGACGCCGCGGCGCTGGGCGTCCAGCCGGGCGAGCCGGCCTGGAACGACGACGGCTGGGACGCCAAGATCGCCGCGCTGCTCGGCCATCCGCCGCCGGTGGTCAGCTTCACCTTCGGCTCCCCCGGCCCCGAGGTCATCGCCGCGCTCCGGGCGGCGGGCAGCGCCGTTTGGGTCACGGTCACCGAACCGGCCGAGGCCGTGCTGGCCGCCGGGCACGGTGCGGACGGGCTGTGCGTCCAGGCCGCGGCGGCGGGCGCGCACCGCGGCACCTTCTCCGACGTCCCGCGGGCCGCGCCGGAGCCGCCGCTGTCCCGGCTGCTGCGCGACGTCGCCGGGCTGACCGCGCTGCCGTTGGTCGCCGCGGGGGGCATCATGACCCGCGACGATGCCGCCGCCGCGATGGCCGCGGGCGCCGTGGCGGTGCAGTGCGGCACCGCCTTCCTGCGCTGCCCGGAGAGCGGGGCGTACCCGGCGCACAAGGCGGCACTCGCGGATCCGCGGTTCACAAAGACCGCGGTGACCCGCGCGTTCAGCGGCAGGTCAGCGCGCGGCCTGGTGAACCGCTTCATGCTCGACCACCCCGGCGCACCGTCCGCCTACCCCGAGATCAACAACGCGACCAGGCCGCTGCGGGCGGCCGCCGCGGCCGCCGGGGACGCCGGCCGGATGAGCTTGTGGGCGGGCGAGGGCTTCCGCGCGGCCACCACCCGCCCGGCCGCCGAGATCGTGGACCTGCTCAGCCCGCCCGGCTAGACCGCGGGCGCTCCTCGGTGGCCCGGCCCTCGAACCAGGAGACGGGCCCGTTCAGCAACGGAATTTTCGGCCAAACGCCTGACCGGCACCAACCGGACACCGGGAGTAGCACGGCCGTCCGTGACAACCTGCCCCGCGCTTCGCGCGGGGCGGACGCAGCCGCGGACCGGTCAGGCGTCCGTGGCGACTGCGGTGGGCGTGCTGGCCTGCGCCAAGGGGGCCCCCGGCTCGCGGAGCGGGAAGTGGCACGCGGCGAGGTGGTTGTCACCGAACACGCGCAGCGGCGGCTCTTCCACCGCGCACCGGTCCTGTGCCCGCGGGCAGCGGGTGCGGAACCGGCAGCCGGACGGCGGGTCGATCGCCGACGGCAGTTCGCCGGACACGCCCTTGGCCGTCTTGGCCTTCTCCGCCACCGGGTCCGCCTGCGGGATGGTGTCGATCAGGCCGCGCGTGTACGGATGAACCGGGTTGTAGTAGACGTTGTTGGCCGGGCCGATCTCGACCATCTTGCCGAGGTACATCACGCCGATGTTGTTCGACAGGTACCGCACCACCGACAGGTCGTGCGAGATGAACAGGTAGGTCAGGCCGTGATCCCGCTGCAGGTCCAGCATCAGGTTGAGGATCTGCGCCTGGATCGACACGTCCAGCGCCGACACCGGCTCGTCCGCCACGATCAGCTGCGGGCGCAGGATCAGCGCGCGGGCCAGGCCCAGCCGCTGCCGCTGGCCGCCGGAGAACTCGTGCGGGTAGCGCTCGACCGCGGCCCGCGGCAGCCCGACCTCGTCCAGGATCTCGTTGATCTTGGCCTGCTGTTCCCTCCGGCTGCCGCGCCGCTGGATGGTCAGCGGCTCCCGCAGGATGGGGCCCACCCGCATGCGCGGGTCCATGGACGCGTAGGAGTCCTGGAACATCAGCTGGACCTTGTCGCTGCGCCGCCGCCGTTCCCGGGTGGACAGCTTGGTCAGGTCCTCCCCGTCCAGGACGATCGCACCGCTGGTCGCCTTCTCCAGGCCCACTATGAGGCGGCCGATCGTGGTCTTGCCGCACCCCGATTCGCCGACCATCCCGAAGGTCTGGCCGGGCACGATCGAGAAGCTGACGTCGGCGACCGCGCTGACCTCGCCGACCTTCCGCTGCATGATCGCGCCCGCGGTCACCGGGAAGTTCTTGACCAGGTGGTCCACCGTGAGCAGTTCCCCGTCGGCGACGGCGGCCGGAGCGGTCACGGCCTGGCCGGCCGCTTCGGCCTCGGCCACGGTCAGCTCGGCGAGCCGCTTCTCGCGCTCCTCCTTGCCCACCGGGAAGAAGCACCGGAAAACGTGCTCCCAGCTGTCCCCCTTCAGCTCCGGCTCCTGGTCGCGGCAGGTCTGCTGCACGTACCGGCACCGCGCCGCGAACCGGCAGCCCGACGGGGGGTTGGTCAGGTCCGGCGGCATGCCCGGGATGTTGTACAGCTTCCGCGCGTTGTCGGCGGCCTTCTCCGGGAGCGCCTCGAACAGCGCCTCGGTGTAGGGATGCCGGGGGTTGCTGAACAGCCGCGTGGTGCTGGTGCTCTCGGCCACCTTGCCGGCGTACATGACCGCGATCCGGTCGGCCCGGCCGGCGATCACCCCGAGGTCGTGCGTGACCAGGATCACCGCCATCGACAGCCGCTTGCGCAGGTCGTCGATCAGCTCCAGGATCTGCTTCTGGATCGTCACGTCCAGCGCCGTCGTCGGCTCGTCCGCGATGAGCAGCTTGGGCTCACACGCCAGCGCCATGGCGATCATGACGCGCTGCCGCATGCCGCCCGATAGCTGGTGCGGGTAGTTATCCACCCGCTCGGCGGGGCGGGGCATGCCCACCAGGCCAAGCACCTCGACGGCGCGGTCCCTGGCCTGCGAGGCGTTCGCGCCCCGGTGCAGCACGACGGTCTCGGAGATCTGGTCACCGATCTTCATCGTCGGGTTCAGCGACGTCATCGGGTCCTGGAAGATCATGCCGATCTCGTTGCCCCGCACGTGGCGCATGTCGCCGTCGCTGAGCGCCGATATCTCCGTGCCGTCGAGCATGATCTTCCCGCCCACGATGTGCCCGCCGGGAGGGAGGAGCCGCATGACGGACAGCGCGGTCATGGTCTTGCCGCAGCCCGACTCGCCCACGATGCCCAGGCACTCGCCGGGGTCCACGGTGAGGCTGACGCCGTCAAGAGCGTGCACCGTGGCCCTGCGGAGCCGGATCTCGGTCTGCAGGCCATCTAGCTCAAGCAGGTGTGCCATTCGTCCTCGTTAACTGTTGCCGGTGCCGGTGCGGGATGTGGCCATGGGTCCTAGCGGCTCTGGAGCCGGGTCTCGACCGCGTCCCTGAGCCCCTCGCCGATGAAGATCGCTGCCGTGATCACGATGATGATCGCGAGCCCGGCCGGGAAGATCTGCCACCAGTACCCGTCGTACACGTACTGGACACCGTCGCTGAGCATGCCGCCCCAGTCCGTTTCCGGCGGCGGGACACCCAGGCCCAGGTAGCTCAGGGCCACGACCAGGGCGATGGCGTCGGCCACCTGGAAGGTGGCGTTCACCATGATCGTCCCGATCGCGTTGGGCGCGATATGGCGCGTGACCGCCCGTCTCCCGCTGCCACCCATCACTTTCATCGCCTGCACGTACTCGCGGACCCGCAGCGACAGGGCCTCGCCACGGACCAGCCGGGAGGTGGTGAGCCACGAGGTGAGCGCGATCACCAGGATCAGGATCGGCTTGGTGGGGGTCACGATGGCGACCACCACCAGCGCCAGGAACAGCGTGGGAATCGCCAGCAGCGCGTCGACGATACGCATCATCACCGAGTCGAGGATCCCGCCGAAGTACCCGGCGACCGCACCCCACATCACTCCGACGATGGTCGCCAGGGCCGCGGCGGCGACGCCGACCTCGAGGGAGACCTGGCCGGCGAACATCAGCCGGCCGAGGATGTCGTGACCCTCGGAGTCGGTGCCGAGCGGATGCCCCTTGCCGGGTGGCAGGTTCTCGATCGCGAAGTTCACGTGCAACTGGTCGGTGTGATAGACCAGCGGCCCGATGAAGCAGAACGCGAGCATCGCCACGACGATCGCCACGCCGGTCACGGCCAGCTTGTTCTCGAGGAACACGTCCATGCTGCGGCGGAAGGCGCTGCGCGGCTTCCCCGCGGGCAGCATTCCCGGCGCTGTCGCCGGAGCCGCGGCCGGGTCATGCTCGCGCGCGATTTCCGCCAGCCCGGTCAGTGGTGAGTCCGCGGGCACCGACTCCGGCGGCAGGGGGACCGGCTCGGGCGGCAGGTTGAGAGTCATGCGCTCACATACCTAACTCGGGGATCGAGGACCGCGTATGCGATGTCTGCCAGCAGCGAACCGATGACGGTCGCCACGGCCACCACCACGGTAAATCCGAGCAGGACCGGGTAATCCTGGTTCTGCGCCGATTGGTAGAACAGGTACCCCATCCCGGGGTAGTTGAAGACCGCCTCGGTGATCAGCGCGCCGGCCAGGATCCCCGGCAGGCTCAGGCCGAGCAGCGTGGCGATGGGGATCAGCGAGTTGCGCAGCACGTGCCGGATGAGCACCCGGCGCTCACTGGCGCCCTTGGCGCGCGCCGTGCGCACGTAATCCTCGGTGAGGTTGTCCAGCACCGAGGAGCGCATGTAGCGGCTGAACAGCGCGATCGTCAGCAGGGCAAGGCTGGTGATCGGCAGGATGAGCGCGTTGAAGTTCGAGACGACCACGCCCAGGCCCTCGCCCTGCGGCCCTTCCGGGGGAAAGATCGGGAACTTGATCGCGAAGACGAAGATCAGAGTGAGCCCGATCAGGAAGGCGGGCGTGGCGTAGAAGAGGGTGGAGAAGGCGTTGAACGCGTGGTCGGCGAGCTTGTTCCGGCGCACCGCCTGGATGACCCCGATGGGGATCGCGAGGACCAGCGCGATGAGGGTCGAGAACCCGACCAGGACGATGGTCTTGGGCAGCCGGTTGGCAAGCAGCGAGGCGACGCTCTGGTTGAGCTTCCAGGAGTAGCCCAGGTTGCCCCGCAACAGGTGGCCGAGCCACAGGAAGTACTGCCGGTACCACGGCAGGTCGAAGCCATACACGCGGTCGAACTGCCGGATCGCCCCCGGGTTGCGGTAGGCACCTGGTCCCATCACCGCGACGGCGACGTTGCCAGGGATCATCCGCAGCAGGCCGAATGTGATCATCGTGACGATCAGCACCACGATGATGGACTGAAGCAGCCTGCGGATTAGGAATGCTGCCACCGCTTCCCCTTTCCGGCCCGCCGCCCGTGGCGCCGGAGGTGACCGGCGCCACGGGCTGGGCCTGACACATGACCGCTACGGGTCATATGCCTGAAGTTACTTCACGAAATACCAGTTTTCCGGGTTGATGGCCAGCGTTGGGTTCTGCGGAATCGCGCCGTGCAGGTTGCTGACGACCTCCGTCAGCTCGTACACGCCGTTGGGCTGCCACATGACCGGCACCTGCGTCGCCAGGTAGTTCTGCCACTGGTACATGAACGACGTGTTGTCGCTGGTCAGCGTCTTGTCGATGAAGTTGTCGTTGGTCGGGCTGGAGTACCCGCCGGAGTTGGCGATCGAGCCGGACTTGAACAGCGTCTCGCCGGTGGGCAGGTAGTCCGGGGCGTACGTCCAGCCGCCGCCCCAGTTGGCCAGGTCCCAGTTGCACGGGATCTTGGCGACCACGCAGTTGCCGGCGGCCAGCGCGGTGACCTGGTTGAACGGCTTGGGCTCGAGGTTGAGCTTGATGCCGACCAGGGAGGCGTTGGACTGCAACTGCTGCATCTCCTGCGAGATCCATTGGGTGCCCGATGCGTACGGCAGGTTGAACGACAGGCCCTGGCCGGACTTGACGCCCTTGCCGCACTGGCTGGGGTTGCTGCACGTGCTGGTGCCGTTGGGCACGACCTTCCAGCCGTGGCTGGACAGCAGGCTCTTGGCCTTGGTCGGGTCGTAGGGGAACGGGGAACCGCTCTTCAGCTGCGGCGACAGGTACTGCGTCACCGGTTGGCTCCCGACCGGGCCGACGGTCTGGGTGCCGTAGCCGCGCAGCGGGCCCTTGATGACGGCGGCCTGGTTCATCAGGTAGGCCAGCGCCTGGCGGAAGTACAGCTGCTGGATGATCGGGCCGTTACCCGTGGTGGACTGGAAGTTCAGCACGAAGTAGTTGAAGCCCCAGGCGTACAGCGGGTTCAGCACGTAGCCGGCCAGCGGGTTCGCGCCGACCGTGGAACCGGCGGGCTTCGGCGGCGCGTCCTGCTCGGGCAGGTAGCCGACGTCGATCTTCTGGCCACCGGACGCCGAGGACCGCAGCACGTTGTACTCGGCCGCGTCGGTGGTGAACGGCACTTCCTCGAACTTCGCCAGGGTCGGCTTGACCGGGCCGGAGTACGTGGTGTTCGGCACCATCGTCACGTGGCCGTCGGCGTTGAACGCGGTCAGCTTCCACGGCCCGTCCACGATGCCCCACAGCGGCGAGGAGGCGTAGCCCGGCAGGTTCTTGGCCTGGGTGTTCAGGTAGTTGTAGACCGCGGTGCAGTCCTTGACCACCGTGGCGCAGTTGCTGGGACCCGAGGCGGTCTTGTCCCAGGCCGCCGGCATGGGGGTGATCTGGGACAGGTCGTTGTACAGGAACCAGCTGTGCGAGTAGGCCTTGTTCGTGGTCATCTGGATCTCGGTGGGGCTGACCACCTTGATGGAGGACACGAACGAGGCCGGGAAGCCCGTGTAGGCGCCATAGTCGGTCGCGCCCACGGCCTTGAGCATGTTGACGTAGAACATGACGTCGGCCGAGGTGACCGGCGTGCCGTTGGACCACTTGTAGTTCTTGAGCTTGATCGTCGCGGTGTTCCCCGACCAGGTCGGCACGCTCGCCAGGCTGAGCGACGGGTTCAGCGTCGGCTGGGCCCCGGTGCCGAACCAGTACAGCGGCCGGTACATCAGGTACTGGAAGGTGTCGGTGTTGATGACGCTGATGTAGGCGCTGCTGGTGAACGGGAAGATGTAGTTCGGCACGGTCGCCGGTGGCTCCGCCCACACCGCCGTGCCGCCCTTGACCTTCGCGCCGCTCGTGCTGCTGCTGGTGCTCGAAGGGCTGCTGCTACTGCAGCCCGCGGCGATGAGAGCCAGCGCGGCGACGCCGGCGCCCACCGCCATCGTCATCCGGCCCCGAGGCCGGAATCTCGTGGATCTGCGACTTTGTTGCTCGTGTGGGGCTGGCCCCATGGCCGCGGCTCCTTCTACACAGGGAGCCGCCAGGCGCAACGTCGCGCCGGCGTGCTCCGACCAGATAAGGCGTCCCGTTGACCGCGGTTCGTCGCGGCCGTGGAGCGGCCGTGGTGAGCCCATGGCATCTGCTGGACCAGGTACGAGGTCACCCACGAGCCCGGCGCTGCCAGCGGCAGCCAGTTGAGTTGCACCTGCCGCGCTCCTGCCACGACGATCACGATGTAGGACGGCCACTCCGCACTGCCTCCGCCCCAAGGGAGCTGGCGCCGGGAATGATCCGGGGAGGCTCCATACGGCTGCTGCGGAGTCGCACCTTAAACCTAAGAACGCGCCACACACGCCTAAAGAGGCGCACGACAACAGTTTCGGAATCGTGACGTAACCGTTACTTCCCTGACGGTGCTCTTCCGTGCAGGTCAGGTGACCTGTTCGTTATTTTCCGGCTACCTAATGCGTTGCGCCAAATCCGGCCCGTAGCGTACGATCCGCCGCCTTACCCAGGCCTCAAGCCAGGCCCGGCGGGGCCGGGTAATGGCTGGTACGGGGCTTGCCGGGAGGCGGGTCAGGGCAGGTCGAACTCGCCGTCCTTGACGCCGAGGGTGAACGCCTCCCACTCTTCCGGGGTGAACGCGAGCACCGGCCCGTCCGGGTCGCTGGCGTCGCGCATCAGGTAGAGCTTCTCGCTGTCGGCCTTGTGCGGGAAGCGGGACGTGTCAGTGGTGACCGTGACCTCGACGCGCTGGTCATCGGCGGAGTCGTCCATCGGGGCATCCGTGCTTTCTCACTCGAACGTGACTGCCTGTCAGCACCACGAAACAGGTTACTGGCCGGCCCGCCGCCGGACGCGTCACCGCGATGGTGCGCGCCGCCCCTTTGGCCGGCGTTCCCAGCCCCGGACCACGGCCCGCTGCCGCTCGTCGCGGGCCAGCCGCTGTAGCTCCTCGTCCGGGTCGTCGTTGTCCTTGAGCCAGCTGAGCATGGTGACAAAGATCACCGGGACGAAGCAGAAGGCCGAGACCGCCCACACCACACCGACCGTGATCTGCTGGTCGGCGACCGCGCTCAGCCCGCTGCCCGCCGCGTCGTAGCCGTGGAACACGGCGTGGTTGGCGAACCCGAGCGCGTAGGCGACGGCCCAGGTCGACCACATGGCGAGCGCGGCGATGGCGGCGCGATGCGGGTTCGGCAGCCGCGGCGCCAGCGGCGGCGAGGCGACCAGCTCCAGCCACAGCCCGGTTCCCGCGGCAAGCAGCGTCACCAGTTCGGCCGCGACCAGGGCGGGGTGCCGCGCCAGCGCGTCCATCACCGGCGGCAGCCGCCAGACCAGGCAGGTGCCGAAGAACGCGACCAGGAAGACCGACGCGCGCAGGAACGACCTGCACCGGCGCCGTGCGGCCGCCAGCCGGTCCGCGGCCTGGGACAGGCGCAGGAACCGCCACGGCGCGCCCAGCACGATCAGCGCCGGCGCCACCATCGCGAAGACGAGGAACTGGATGGACTCGGCGAAGACGTACTTCCGGGCGAGCGTCGCCACAGGCGGCACCAGGCATACCGCGATCGCGAGCACCCCGGCCACGGCGAGCCAGGACCGGCCGGCCCGCCACGTGGCGCGGCCCCGTCCCGGTTGCCTGGATCGCCCGCCGTACCGCTCACCGTCGTCTCCCGCCCTCACCAGCCGCCGCGGGCCGTCTTCGTCCCGCCAGCAAAGTCTGTCATCCCAGCCGTGGTCCGGCACGGGGCCTGGATACGTTGGGGTCATGAAGCTTGTCCACGAGTTCACCGTGCCGCCGGCGGGCTAGCCGGGGTCGCCGTAGCGGGCGGCCAGGGCCCGGAACGTGCCCGGCGCCGCGCCGTGGATCCACGCCGGCAGGCGCAGCCAGCGCGGAACATAGACCACCGGCCGGTCATGCTCCAGCGCGGACACGATCGCCTGCGCCACCCGTTCGGCGGGCACCGGGGCTGGCCGCTTGCGCCCGTACGGCCTGCCCCGCCGGGTGAAGAACGGCGTGTCGATCACGCCAGGAACCACCACACACGCCCGGACGCCGCGGTCGCGCGTCTCGTAGTCGATGCTCTCCGCGAAGGTGGACATGCCTGCCTTGGTGGCCGCGTACACGGCCTCGCCGCGGACGCCGGTGACGCCGGCGATCGAGGAGACGAAGACCACCCGGCCGCGGCCGCGCTGGAGCATCCCCGGCAGGAGAAGCCTGGTCAGCTCGATGGGCGCGGCCAGATTGACGGTCATCAGCTCGGCGGTCTTCGCCGCGGTGATGTCGCCGAGCGGCCCGGCCCAGCCCAGACCTGCGTTGTTGACGAGGATGTCGATGCCGGAGCCGCCCGGGCCCGGCGCGGCCCAGGGCGCGGCCTGGGCCGCCTTGAGCGCCGCCCCGGCAAGCCGCGCTGGCCCGCCCGGCGCCGCGAGGTCCGCGGCGAGCGCGACGCCGCCGGTCCGGTCCGCCACCTCGGCCAGGCGTGCCGCGTCCCGGCCGGTGAGCAGGAGCCTGGCCCCGGTAGCGGCGAGCGCGGTGGCGGTGGCGGCCCCGATTCCCGACGTAGCCCCGGTGACGAGCACGACCGCGCCGTTGAGCCGCATGGCGCATCACTATTTCATGGCCCCCCTCGCGGGTGCTTCGCTGGCATCGGGAGGGGCGCGGGCTCCAGGGTGCCGGCCGCGGGCGTGGGGATCACGTGCCGGTCCGGCGTCGGTGCGCCTGGCCTCAGGCGTGGGTGGCGGTCGGCTCCGCACGCGCCGCCGTGGGCGTCTCGGCCCAGCAGCGCACGATGTCGCGCATGGACAGCAGGCCGGCCACCTCCCCATCCTCGAGGACCACCAGGTGCCGGAACCCGGCCCGGACCATGGTCTCCGCCGCCTGCTGCAGCGTCCAGTCCGGAGACGCGAACACGACGTCCCCGGTCCGGTGCGCCGCGGCGAGCTCGGTGTCGGGGTCCTGCCCGGCGCCGACCGAGTCGAGGATGTCGCGTTCGGTCAGGATGCCGACACCGGAGTGCTCGGAGTCGACGACCACGGCGGCGCCTACCCGGCGGGCCGACATGAGACGGGCGGCCTCCCGAAGGGTGTGCGCGGGGCCAATCGTCAGGACAAGCCTGGTCATTCCGTCGCGTACCTTCATGTCATCTCTCCCGGGCGGGATGGGTCGTCGTCCGCAGCCGGGGCGCGTCCCCGCGCGCGGGCAGGGCTGGCCCAGGCGGCGGTGCTTGTGCCTTTGTGACTACCCTCCCAGCATCCGTGAAACCCGCCAGTAGGGCAAGTCCACTATGGCACCCCGGGCTACGCACTTGTCATACGCTCCGCACGCCCAAACCGGGGCAAATCCGGGCGTCAGACCGTGCGTCCGGTATGAAAAGTCGGGATGATCATGGTTTCAGCCAGCGCCGGAGGCGGGAGGGTTACCTGGCGGCCAGCTTTTTGAGCACCTCGGTGTGCAGCAGGCCGTTCGAGGCCACCACGCTGCCGCCGTCCGGGGTCGGGCGGCCGCCCAGATCGGTGAACGTGCCGCCCGCCTCCTCGACGATGACCTGGAGCGCCGCCAGGTCCCAGATGGAGACCTCGGGTTCGGCGGAGACATCAACCGCGCCCTCGGCGACCAGCACGTGCGACCAGAAGTCGCCGTAGGCCCGGGTGCGCCAGACCGAGCGGCCGAGATCGAGGAACCCAGCCAGCCTGCCCTGCTCCTCCCAGTCGGACAGGCTCGAATAGGACAGCGAGGCATCCGCCAGCCTCGCGACCGAGGACACCCGGCAGCGGGTTGCCTTGGTGAGACTGCGGCCGGTCCAGCAGCCGCCGTCCCGGGCGGCCCACCAGCGGCGGCTGAGCGCCGGCGCGGACGCAACCCCGACCACCACCTCGGCGCCGTCCATGAGGCCGATCAGCGTCGCCCAGACGGGGACACCGCGCACGTAGTTCATGGTCGCGTCGATCGGGTCGATCACCCAGCAGCGCAGCCCGGCCCCGGCCCTGCCGAACTCCTCGCCGAGCACGGCGTCACGCGGGCGTGCCCGGCGCAGCACGTTGCGTAGCGACTCTTCGGTGGCGCGGTCGGCGTCGGTCACCGGCGTCAGGTCCGGTTTGGCCTCGACCCGCAGGTCCAGGGCCCGGAACCGGCGAGAGGTGATGTCGTCCGCCGCGTCAGCGAGGACGTGGGCGAATCGGAGGTCATCGTCATACCCCGCCATGGGGCGCAACGGTAGCGCCTCCGGCCCGCGTGCGGCGACGCGGCATACCGCTCGGGGCCCGCCCCGGCCGCGGCACCGCTATGCGTCGGCGTCTTCGCGGCTGCGCAGCAGCCTGCGCAGCGAGTCGAGCCGGGCCACGAGGCGCGGGTCGCTGCCCTGGTCACGCACCCAGTCGTCGAGCGCACAGTCCGGCTCGCCGTGGGTGCACCCGGGCGGGCACGCGGCCGTGCCGGGCGCCAGGTCGCCGAACGCGCGCACCACCCGTTCGGGCGCGATGTGGCCCAGCCCGAAGCCGCGCAGGCCGGGGGTGTCGATGATCCAGCCGCCGCCCGGCAGCGGCAGAGCGACCACCGACGAGGAGGTGTGCCGTCCGCGCCCGGTGACCGGGCTGACCGTGCCCACCGCCCGGTCCACGTCCGGGATCAGGGTGTTGACCAGGGTGGACTTGCCCACCCCCGACTGGCCGATGAGCACGCTGATCCGGTCGGCGAGGTGGTGCCGCACCGGGTCGAGCTTGGCCGCGGTGAGCGGCCGGCCGAGCACCGCGTGCGGCAGGCCGAGCGGGCCGTAGGCGTGCAGGATCTCGTCGGCCGGGGCCAGGTCGGCCTTGGTCAGGCAGAGCAGCGGACGGAGCCCGCCGTCGTAGGCGGCCACCAGGCAACGGTCGATGAACCGCGGCCGCGGTGGCGGGTCGGCCAGGGCACACACGATGACCATCTGCTCGGCGTTGGCCACGATGACCCGCTCCACCGGGTCGGTGTCGTCGGCGGAGCGGCGCAGCGTGGTCGTCCTGGGCTCCACCCGGACCACCCGGGCCAGCGTGCCCGGCGCCCCGGAGGTGTCCCCGGCCAGCGCGACCTGGTCGCCCACCACCACGCCCCGGCGGCCCAGTTCGCGGGCGCGCATCGCGGTGACCGTCCGGTCCCCCACCAGGACCCCGTACCTGCCCCGCTCGACGGCGGCAACGAAGCCCTCGACCGCGTCCTCGTGCGCTGGCCTGCGCCGGGTGCGCGGGCGGGAGCCCCGCCCCGGCCGCACCCGGATGTCGTCCTCGTCCAGATCCGTGCGGGGGGTCAGGGACCCTGCTCCAGCATCGACGCCCACAGCCGGGTGAAGCTGGGGAAGGTTTTGCCGACCGTCGCCGCGTTCGCCACCGTGAGGCCGGGCACCGCGAGGCCGAGCACGGCGGCGGCCATCACCATCCGGTGATCGTCGTAGCTGGCGAACGGGCGGCCGCCGGCCCGCAGCGGCCGGGGCCGGATCGCCAGGCCGTCCGCCAGCTCGGTGACCTCGCCGCCGAGCGCGTTGATCTCGGCCGCCAGCGCGGCCAGCCGGTCGGTCTCGTGCGCGCGCATGTGCCCGATGCCGGTCAGCCGGGACGGCCCGTCGGCGAGCGCGGCCAGCGCCGCGGCCACCGGGGCCGTCTCGCTGAAGTCCGCCAGGTCGGCGGTCACGCCGCCGATCCGGCCGGCCCGGTCATGGTCAGCGCGCCGCCAGCCAGGTCCCAGCGGGCCCCGAAGCTGCCGAGCAGGGCGAGAATCTGGTCCGCGGGCTGCGACGTCACCGCGGGCCAGTCGCTGATCGTGACGGTCCCGCCGGTCACCACAGCGGCGGAAAGGAACGGCACCGCGTTGGAAAGATCGGGCTCAACGCCGACGTCGTGGTGCCCGATCACCCCGGGCTGGACCCGCCACGTGTCGGGCGTCCCGGCCGGGCCGCCGCCCTGCGCCCAGGCCTCCACCTCGGCGCCCGCGTCGCGGAGCATCCGCACCGTCATCGCGATGTGCGGCGCGGACGGCCCCCGGGCGCCGCGGTGCCGGACCTCGATGCCCTTGTCGAAGCGGGGCGCGGCGAGCAGCAGGCCGGAGACGAACTGCGACGAGGCCGAGGCGTCGACGGTGACCACGCCCCCTGCCAGCGACCCGGTGCCGCGCACGGTGAACGGGACGGCGCCCCGCCCCCCGTCGTCGATGACCGCGCCAAGCTCGCGCAGCGCCGCCAGGACCGGCCCGACCGGGCGCTGCGCGGCGCGCGGGTCGCCGTGGAAGCGCACGCCGACCGGGGTCAGCGCGGCCACCGGCGGCGCGAACCGCATGACCGTGCCGGCGTTGCCGACATCCACGCTGGTGTCGGCGCCTGGCTGCCCCGGGACCACGTGCCACGCAGGCAGCGGGGCGCGCACGTCGCCGGCGTAAGGCACCTTTTCGGTGATCGTGGCGCCGAGCGCGGTGAGGGCCTGGCGCATGAGCAGGGTGTCGCGGGCGTGCAGCGGGCCCAGGATCGTTCCCGGCCCGCCGGCAAGCGCGGCGAGGACCAGCGCGCGGTTGGTCACCGACTTGGAGCCGGGGATGACCAGGCGGGCGCGGACCGGGCCCGCCGCCGCCGGGGCCCGCCACGGCTGCTCCGGTTGCACTTGCACGCCGTCCATAAGCTGAGCCTAGTGCCGGGCCCGCCGATCCGGCCGAGACGGGCGAGGAGGTTTGGCGCGCGGGTTTCGTGGCTATGAAAGGGCACATTCTGTGCATCCCCGAGCTTTCTTCGCGACACCAGGGTGAGTAGATATGTGTGGCCGGTACGCGTCGGCGCGCAAGCGCCAGGATCTCCTTGAGGAGTTCCGGATCGACCGCGACCGGGTCACCGACGATCTCGAGCCCGATTACAACGTCGCGCCCACCAAAGCGGTTTACGCGGTGCTCACCCGCGGCGAGCGCGGTTCCGGTCAGGGCGGCCCGGACGCCGCCGAAACGGCCGGCGGCCAGGCTGGCCAGGAGGACGGGCCGCAAGGGCGTGGCCCGCGAACTGCGGGTAGTCCGCTGGGGCCTGGTGCCGTTCTGGGCGAAAGACCCCGCGATAGGAAGCCGCCTGATCAACGCGCGGGTAGAGACCGTGGACAGCAAGCCCTCATTCCGGAGCGCGTTCGCCAAGCGCCGGTGCCTGCTGCCCGCGGACGGCTTCTACGAATGGCTCAAGGTCGAGCAGGACGGCAAGGCCCGCAAGCAGCCGTACTACATTCACCGCGCCGATGGCGGTGAGCTCGCCTTCGCTGGTTTGTACGAGCTGTGGCGGGACAAGTCGCTGCCCGACGACCACCCGCGGGCCTGGCTGTGGACCTCGGTGATCATCACCACCACGGCGCCGGACGAGGTCGGCCGGATCCATGACCGGATGCCGATGGTCATCGACCCGGCGCACTGGGCCGACTGGCTCGACCCCGCGAACAACGACGCGTCGCAGGTCCGCCCGCTGCTCGCGCCCGCGGCCGTGAGCGGGCTCGAGTCGTACCCGGTGGGCACCGACGTCAACTACGTGCGCAACAACGGCCCCGGC
The DNA here is from genome assembly GCA_963703605.1 of uncultured Actinomycetes bacterium. Lineage (GTDB taxonomy): Bacteria > Actinomycetota > Actinomycetes > Streptosporangiales > Streptosporangiaceae > DASXKD01. The sequence goes on along the minus strand of CAVPFC010000009.1, from coordinate 77,150 downwards.
CTGATCAACCCGCTGGCCCCCGATGCCGGGGGGAACGGGCAGGCCGGTGGTGGCCGGGGGAACACCGGCCCGCGCAGCGGGCCCGCCGCCGGCCGGCCAGGACCAGGGACCGGTACCGGCCTTCTGATTCCGCCCCGCTCTCGCTGTTCTGAGATCGGCTGCAAGACCGGGGCGGCTCACCTGAGCTATTTATCCTGCGCCGCCCTGCCGAGAAAGGAGGAAGCCCCGTGGACACTGCCACCGCACGAAAGCGCCTCGAGGAGATGTGCGGCGAGCTCGACCGGTCCATCCTGGTGCTGCGAGGGGAGCATCCGGGACACGCGAACTCGGACTCGCCGCAGGATCCGGCGGACGCGGGGACCACGCTGTCGGAGGCGGACCGGACCGAGGCGGTTCTCGCGGCCGCCCAGTCGCAGCGACGGCTGGTGACGGACGCGCTCGTGCGGATCGAGCGTGGGGTCTACGGGGTGTGCGCCGACTGCGGCTCCCCCATTCCCGAGGGGCGGCTCGACGCCAGGCCGGAGGCGGTCCGTTGTGTTGGCTGCCAGTCCAAGCGGGACCGCCGCCATTGAGACGGGACCGCCGCCATTGAGATAAGCGACGCTAACGCGGTTTGCGGGCGGCGGCCAGCAGGCTGATGCCGAACGACTCGTCCGGGCTGGCGCCCGCCGTCCGGTCCTGCCCGGCGTGAAGTTCGGCCTTGACCAGCCGGGCCAGCGCTCCCGGTTCCCGGCTCAGCACGTGATCGACCATCGACGGTGACAGCACGGTGCGCGGCCGGATCCAGCGGACCTCGAGGCCGGCCTCGGTCAGCAGGTCGTTGAGCTGCGCGGCGCCGAAGCAGCGGGTGATGGTCCCGTCCGGCCAGGGGACGAGCACGACCTCGGCGTTGGGCACGTCGGTGAGCTGGGCCCAGTGATGCTGCTCGGCGAGGATGGCCATGCCCAGGACCAGGGAGTCCACGCAGGCGAGCAGTTCGCCGCCCGGCCGGAGCACCCGGGTGATCTCGGCGGCGAGGTCCTCGGCCACCAGATACCGGGACAAAGCGCCGTCCTCCGCGATGATCCCGTCCGCACATCCGTCGGCGAGGAACGCCAGGCTGCCCGGCTCGGCCAGCACGTGGGTGGTCCGGCCGGCCGGGTCCCCGCGGGCGGCCCCCCTGCTGGCCCGCGGGCCAACGCTCCTGGCCCCCCGGCCGCGCCCGCCGTCCGCGCCCGCGGGGATGGCGCCGAACCCGGCGCGGGCCGCGGGGCCCTCGGCCCGGCTGCCGAAGCTGACCCGCAGCACGGTGTGCCCCCGGGCGGCCGCCTGGGCGGGGGAGCCGGCGGTGGGGCCGGAGATGTCGATGAGCAGCCGGCGCCCCGCCGGGAGCCAGGCGGCGAGCTGCGCCTTGGCCACCCCCCGCTGGAATCGCCAGTAAGAAGTGAGCGGGCCAGGCCGCAGGACGGCCATAGGGCTGGCCGCGGATGCCGCCACCGTGACTCCATCCGACGTGCGAGTACCCGGGCGGTGAGCCAGCCGCCCGGGCCGCGGCCCGGGTAGCTGGGCAGCGATCAGCGACGCGGGCCCCGATCAGCCCGCCGCGCTGGCGCCGTGCGGAACCATCGCGATGACCGCATTCCCGCGTAACCGTTATGGCTGATTGTCCCCACTCTGGGGCCGGCCTCACCTGGTATCCCGAGTTGTCCGGCTCCTTCGGCCGGGCGGTCGTTTTGCGGAATGAAGCTGCTGCGCCAGGAGTTGCAGGGGGCGTGCTGACCGCGAGTTTCGCGCCCCTGGACGACGCTCCATCGGTGGCTGCCTTCGCCCGGGTCACCCCGGGCCATGTATTCTCCCGCCCAGGTGGCATCCGTGGCCGGGCGGACCGGCAGACGTCCGAGGAGGTGAGTCCGGTACCCGAAACGCTGGAAGAGCGAAGCGAGCGGTTCGAGGAAGAGGTCCTGCCGTACCTGGACCAGCTCTACTCGGCCGGGATGCGGATGACGCGGAACGCGGCGGACGCGGAGGACCTGGTCCAGGAGACGTTCGCCAAGGCCTATGCCTCGTTCCATCAGTTCGAGCCAGGCACGAACCTGAAGGCGTGGCTGTTCCGGATCCTGACCAACACGTTCATCAACACCTACCGCAAGCGGCAGCGCGAGCCGCAGCGGGCGGGGGCCGAGGAGGTCGAGGACTGGCAGCTTGCCAGGGCCGCCTCGCACACGTCGTCCGGGCTGAAATCGGCCGAGGCCGAAGCGCTGGAACGGCTGCCCGATTCGGACATCAAGAGCGCGTTGCAGGCGCTGCCCGAGGAGTTCCGGATCGCGGTCTACCTGGCCGATGTGGAAGGTTTCGCGTACAAAGAGATCGCCGACATCATGGGCACCCCCATTGGCACTGTGATGTCCCGCCTCCACCGCGGGCGCAAGCAGCTGCGCGACATGCTCCAGGACTACGCCGCCGGTCGTGGGCTGGTCAGGGCCGCCGCCGCGGGGCCGCAGGGGGAGGACAGTGGGCCAGGGGAGGACAAGAGATGAGCTGCGGGAATCCCCACGAAACCCCCTGTACCGAGGTTCTCGACCACGTCTACGCCTACCTGGACGGGGAACTCGGCGCGCCGGACTGCGACAAGATCCGCCAGCACCTCGACGAATGCGGCCCGTGCCTGCGCGAGTATGGCCTGGACGAGGTGGTGAAGCAGCTTGTGCACAGGCACTGCGGGCATGACCTGGTGCCGCGAGAGCTGCGCGCGAAGGTGCTGATCCGGATTCGGCAGGTCCAGGCCGAGCTGAAGATCACCCAGGGCAGCGCCGACTGAGCGCAGCACCGACTGAGCGCCGCCGCGGCTGAGCGCCGGCCCGCCACCTGGCGGTGCGGCCTGGCGGGCGAGCGGAGCGCCCGGGCCGGCTCGCGTAGTGCCGGGATACCCTCGCGGCCGGGCTCTGGGTGCGGCGGCCGAGCCCAAACTCCTGCCAAGCGGATGGGCTGCCTGGTAGAAAGTGCGTCGGTGGCTGGCAATGGCGCCCCGCACCTTTCGGTAGCTGCTAGTAATCATGCGATTACTTTAAGTATTTAAAGGCCACGGAGCCTGCGCAGATCGAGTCGATCAAGTTACCCTGTGTGCTGACGGCTCCAGCGCCATGAATGTGGCCGGCGTTGAGCGCCCGCGGTGCCCGCCAGGAGGAGGTGACCGATGCAGCAGCGCGCTGGGTTCGTGGCTGCTCGCGCGGGTGCGATGACTGGGGGAGGCCCGCCTGCGGGGTGCGCTGGCGGCACCGGGGGATGACCCGACCGGCATGATGACCGGCAACGGACGCCGCCCGAACGGCGAGTCAGCCACACTGTCGCCGGCCGCCTGGCTGTTTGTCGCCCTGGTCGTGGCGACCACCGCAGCCGCCCTGATCCAGGCGCTGCGGGCGGACGCCGACACCGACGGCGCGTGGAGCCGGTCCGGGGCGACGCTGGCCGTGCTCGCGCTGCTGTTCCTGGTCTGTGACTCGACTCCCACCACCCTCACCTCCCGGCAGTCCGCCTGGTCGCCCAGCTCGTCGGCGGCGCTCGCCGCGGTGGTGCTGCTCGGGCCGCTGGGCGCGATGGCGGTGGGCGCCACCTCGCTGCTCAGCGTGCGGCGCGGCGTGCACCTCCCCCAGCGGCTTTTCAACGCCGCGATGTACGGGCTCAGCGCCTACAGCGCCGGCCGGGCCTACCTCCTGCTCGGCGGTCAAACCGGCCTGCCCGGGCGCGGTTCCTTCCCCGGCATCATCGGCCCGTTCGCCGTCGCGGCGGTCGTGCACGTGTGCATCAACTACGGGCTGCTGTGGGGAATGCTGATGCTCGTCCCGCCCGCGGAGGCGGGCAGTCCGGGCCGCGCCGCGGGGCTGCACATTCCGCTGCTGCTGTTCTCCGATCTCGGTTACGCGAGTCTCGGCCTGCTCATCGCGGCGCTGTGGGGTGCCGCGCTCGGCGTCTTCGCGGCCATCCTCGTGCTGGTCCCGCTGTTCGTGGCGCGCTGGGCGATGGGCCAGTTCGCCGCGGAGGAACGCGCCTACGCCGCCACCATGGCCGCGCTGTGCCAGGCGGTGGAGACGAAGGACTTCTACACCCGCGGGCACAGCGAGCGGGTCGCCCGGGGCTCGGCCATGATCGCCCAGGAAGTGGGCATGCGGAGCAGCCGGGTCGAGGCGATCCGGTACGCGGGCATGCTGCACGACGTGGGCAAGCTCGGCGTGCCGACCACGGTGCTCCAGAAGAGCGGCCCGCTGACCGAGGAGGAGTTCGCCGCCATCCAGCTGCATCCGATGCGGGGGCTGGAGATCGTCCGGCAGATCGGCTTCCTCGATGAGGCGCTGGCCGGGATCATGCATCACCACGAGCGGATGGACGGCCTGGGCTATCCGATGGGCCTGGCCGGTGACGAGATCCCCGAGTTCGCGCGGGTGATCGCGGTCGCCGACGCGTTCGACGCGATGACGTCGAACCGGTCCTACCGTGGTGCCCGCTCGGTCGAGGACGCCGTCGCCGACCTGCGCAAGTGGTCCGGAACCCAGTTCGATCCCGCCCTGGTCGATGCGTTCGTGGCGGCGCTGGGCAAGGCCGGCTGGCACCAGCCGCAGGCGGCCAGGCTGCGGCCCGCGGACGGCCTGGCCGCCCAGGACCACGACGACCCGACCATGCCGCTCCAGGTCGTCGAGGGCCGGTGAGGGCGTGACCGGCCAGAGTCCCGCGGCTGGATCCTGGCGGCACGCCATGGACTCCGGCGAGCTGCTGCTGGTCGCCGGGGTGGGGCTGCTGGTCGTGGCCGCGGTCGCGCAGACCGCGGCGGCCGGCGTGGTCCAGCCGCGCATCGCGCTGGCCTTCGGCGCGCTGATCGCCCTCGGCGAGGTGCTCCGGCTTTCCCTGCCTGGCGGACGGGAATCCGCCCCGATCGGCAGCGCCGGTGCGCTCGGCTACGCCATGGTGCTGTACGTCGGCCCCACACCGGCGCTCCAGCCCGCCTTGCAGGTCATCGCCGTCGCCGCGGCGGCCATGATGGTCGGCGCGCTGCCGCACCTGGCCGCGGGCCGCCCGAGCGGGCTGACCGGCATCGCGTCGCGGCTGGTCGCCGTCGCGGTGGTGGCCGTCGCGTTCCGGCCGCTCAGCCGGAACATGACCGTGACAGCCCCGAAAGACTGGTGGGTCGCGCTGGCGGCGATGGCCGGCCTGCTGATCGCCGGCTGGCTGATCGAGTGCGTGATCCGGTCGCTGATCAGCGCCGGCGCGCTGCGGGCCAGGTTCGGCGTGGCGCTGTGGGACGAGATGCGGGTGCAGCTGCCGCTCGGCGTGGCGGTCGCCGCGAGCGCGATCCTGATCGCCTTCGCCGCGGACATGATGGGCCTGGTGGCGCTCGGGGTGTTCATCGCGCCGCTGCTGGTCACCCAAGTCGCGTTCCGCCGCTACGCCGGTATCCGCGCCACCTACCTGCAAACGGTGCGCGCGCTGGCCCGGGTGACCGAGGTGGGCGGCTACGTCGAGGACGGGCACGCCCGCCGCGTCAGCCAGCTCGCCGTGGCCGTCGGCCGTGACCTCGGGATGGGCGAGCCGGACCTGCTGGAGCTGGAGTACGCGGCGCTCATGCACGACATCGGGCAGCTCTCGCTGCGCGATCCCATTCCCGGCGGGGCCACCGTGCTCGCCTCGCCGCGGGACCAGCGGCGCATCGCGGAGCTGGGCGCGAGCGTGATCGACCAGGCCGGCGTGCTGGACGGGGTGGCGGAGATCGTCCGGTACCAGTACCGGCCCTGGCGCGGGCCCGGGGGCGAGCCCCCGCTGGGCAGCCGCATCATCCGGGCCGCGAACGCCTTCGACGACCTCGTCGGCAGCTCGGCCGAGACCGGCCGGACCGCGGCGGCGCTGGAGCGGCTCCGCCTGGACACGGCGACCGAGTACGACCCGGCCGTGGTGGAGGCGCTGGCCAGGGTCGCCGGGAAGCGGCAGTAGGGTGTGTCCCGTAGATTTTTGCCGTCGCGAGCGGCGGTCCCGGGGGGATCGGATCGCAAGGCGGAGGAGGAGCCCATAGCGGAGCTATGGGCGACGACGACAACGCAGCGAGACACCCCCCCGGGCGCCGCCAGAGCGGGGGCGGGCGCGAAGCGCGGGGGCGGGGAAAGCAGAGCGGGCAGGGGGTTTGCGGGACACACCCTGGGCCGCCGGTAGGCTGCCGGCGTGCTGAACTCCGTGCTCGTGGCGAACCGTGGCGAGATTGCCCGCCGGATCATCGCCACGGCCCGCCGCCTGGGCATCAGGGCGGTGGCGGTCTACTCCGAGGCCGACGCGGACCTGCCGTTCGTCCGCGAGGCCGACGCGGCGGTGCTGATCGGGCCGCCCCCGCCCGCGCAGAGCTACCTCGACGCCGATGCCGTGCTCGCGGCGGCCAGGCAGACCGGCGCGGCGGCGGTCCATCCCGGCTACGGGTTCCTGGCCGAGAGCCCGCGCTTCGCCCGCCAGGTACTGGCCGCGGGCTTGACCTGGGTCGGCCCGCCTCCCGAGGCCATCGAGCAGATGGGCGACAAGATCAACGCAAGGAACCTGATGGCCAAGGCGGGCGTGCCGGTCGCGGCGGGCACCGCGGAACCGGTGGCCAGCACCGAGGCCGCCGTGGCGGAGGCGGCCCGGATCGGGTACCCGGTGATGGTGAAGGCCGCGGCCGGGGGCGGCGGGATCGGGATGAGCGCGGTCGCGGACCCGGCCGGACTCCAGGCGGCGTTCGAGACCGCGCGAACCCGGGCCGAGCGGTTCTTCGGGAACCCCGCGATCCTGCTCGAGCGCTACGTCGAGCGGGCCCGGCACGTCGAGGTCCAGATCCTCGGGCTGACCGACGGCCGCGTCCTGGCGCTGGGTGAGCGCGATTGCTCGGTTCAGCGCAGGCACCAGAAGGTCGCCGAGGAGACCCCCTCGCCCGGCGTCGGCCCCCTGCTGCGGGAGCGGATGCTGGCCGCCGCGGTCCGGGCCGGCGAGGCGGTCGGCTACCGCGGCGCGGGGACCGTCGAATGCCTGGTGGACACCGCGACCGGAGAGTTCATGTTCCTTGAGATGAACACGCGGCTCCAGGTCGAGCACCCCATCACCGAGCAGGTCACCGGGCTCGATCTGGTGGAGCAGCAGTTCCGCATCGCCGCTGGCGAACCGGTGAGCTTCGACCCGGGCGCCGTCCGCCCGCACGGGCACGCGGTCGAGTTGCGGGTGTACGCCGAGGACTCCCGCCGGTTCCTGCCCAGTCCAGGGAAGATCACGCAGTGGCGGGAACCCGCCGGCCCCGGCGTCCGGGTGGACGCGGGCTACGCGGAGGGGAACATCGTGACGCCCTTCTACGACCCGCTGCTTGCCAAGCTGTGCGTGCACGGCGAGGACCGCGGGGAGGCGCTGGCCCGGGCGGACCGGGCGGTCGCGGCCTTCGGCATCGCCGGCCCGCGCACGAACCTGGCCTTCCACGCGGACCTGCTGGCAAGCGCGGAGTTCACCAGCGGCGACTACGACACGTCCATCGTCGCCCGGCTGCGGCCCTGACGCCGGACGCAGCATACTGACCGGAAGCATCCCGGCCTCGATGACGCGGCCGGGCGGCGCCCGGGGTGGCTCGCCCCCGGGCTTACTCGCCGGGATTCCGCCCGGAACCCGCCGGCGAGACGAGGGAGAGGAGCCCCGGGTGGCCGAGGTGCGCGCGGAGATGGTGGCGAACGTCTGGAAAGTGGTGGCCGCGGAAGGGGCCCAGGTCTCCGACGGCGACACGCTGGTCATTCTGGAGTCGATGAAGATGGAGATCCCCGTGCTCGCCGAGTGCTCCGGCACGCTCACCCGGCTCCACGTCGCCGAGGGAGACGTGGTCCAGGAGGGCGACCTCATCGCGGTCATCGAGTGATGGCCGGCGCCGCCCGCGTTCGCCTCAGCCCTCCGCGGGGCTAGCCACCTGCGGCGGCCGGCCGTCGTCCGGGCCGACCATGAGGCCGTGCCGGGCGCAGCGGCTGGACCAGCCGCCGGGCGTTACCTGCACCACCATCCGCCGGCCGCATAGTGCGCAGTACCGGGGTGGCTCCAGTTCCCTGGCCGCCCGGCAGGCTCCGTGGCCCTCGCCGCCCGCCGGGCGCCCGCACCGGTCGCAGTACCCGGTTTCGCTCACCGTCGCCTACCCGGGCTGGCCGAGGCGGGCGAGGAACTTGTCCCGGTCCACCACGACCCGCTCCAGTGTCCCCGCGCCCGCGACGAGATCCTCATCGTCCGCGGAGCCGTCCCCGTCGTCGGGTCCCGGCCGGGCATGCCGGGCGATGAAGCTGAACACCAGCCTGCGCCCGTCTACCTCGGTCAGTTCCGACTCGACGGTGACCTCGGCGCCGACCGGGCTGGCCCGCCGGTGCTCCAGCGAGACCGCCGTCCCAACCGAGGTCATCCCCGCGGCAAGCTGCGGCTCGATGGCGGCGACGCACGCGGCCTCGGCCAGCGCGAGCAGGCGCGGCGTGGCGAGCGCCGGCACGTCGCCGCTGCCCGCCTCGATGGCCGTGTCGGCCTCGCTCACGACCACGCGCAGCGACGCCCGCAACCCCGGTGCCAGTTCCATGTCATCACCCTAAGTGCGCGGCCGTGCCGTGCGGGCCCGCGCGAGGCCGGCCTCAGACGCCGGTGGTGGAGCGCGGGTAGGCGACCGCCGGGTCGGTGATGACGTTGACCAGATAGGGCACGCCGGCCGCGAAGGCCCGGCGCAGCGCGGGGGCGATGGCGTCCGGCCGGGTGACCGTCTCGCCGGCGCCGCCGAGCGCGCGGACCACGTCGTCGTAGCGGCACCCCGGCTGGAGGTCGGCCACCACGTCGTAGCCGTAGAGCGCCTGCATCGGGTACTTCTCCAGCGCCCAGATGCCGTTGTTACCGCAGATCATCACGACCGGCAGCCGGTGGCGTACCAGGGTGTCGGCGTCCATCAGGGAAAAGCCGGCCGCGCCGTCCCCCAGCAAGAGCACCACCTGCGCGGACGGGCGCGCGATCCGGGCCGCGATCGCGTAGCCGAGGCCCGTGCCCAGGCAGCCGTACGGCCCGGGGTCCAGCCAGCCGCCGGGGCGTTTCGGCTCGAGGTACTTGCCCGCGAACGAGACGAAGTCTCCGCCGTCGCCGATCACCACGGCGTCGTCGTCGAGGAGGCGGGCGAGTTCGCCATAGATGCGCAGGGGATGGATCGGATCCGCGTCGGAGGCCAGCAGGGCCTGGTCGGCGGCCACCGCCTTCGCCGCGGCCGCACGAAGTTCCGGGAGCCAGGACTGTGCCCAGGGCGGGCTGCCCGCGCCCGCCTGCCGCAGCGCCGCGGGCACCGCGCTGGCCAGCGTGGCGAAGAAGCCGGACAGGTCGCCGGCGGCCGACGCGGCGAGCCTGGCGTGGCTGGCGATCTGGCCCGGACTGTCGGCCAGGTGCACCACCTGGGCCGGCGGGCCGCCGTCCCGCCCGCCGAACTCGCCGTAGCCGAGCCGGAAGTCCAGCGGCGCCCCGGCCACCACCACCAGGTCGGCCCCGGCGAACGCCATCGAGCGGGCCCGGGTGACGAGCAGGTCATGCCCGCTGGGCAGGATCCCGCGGCCCTGGCCGTTGGCGATCACCGGCAGGCGCAGTTCCTCGGCCGCTGCCGCGGCGGCCACCTCGGCGCCGTTGAGCCAGACATCGGAGCCGAGCACGAGCACGGGCCGGCTCGCGCCCGCGATGAGCCTGGCGACAGCGTCCACGTCGCCCGGCTCGGGCAGGGCCGGCCCGGATGCGGCGTGGCCCGCCGCCGCGCTCGATCCCGGGCGGGCCACCGGTGCGGCGGGCAGCTCCCCGCCGTCGCCGAACAGCGCCTCCAGCGCGATGTCGAGGAACACCGGGCCCCGGTGCGGGGTAGCGGCCAGCCGGAATGCCTCGTCCACCGCGGCGCCGACGTTCGCCGCCTGGTGCTCCGTCCAGGCCCGCTTGGTGACCGGCGCCAGCAAGGGCGGCTGGTCGATCTCCTGGAGGCTGCCCGACCCCCACCGGTAGTCCGGCGCCCGCCCGCCGAGCACCACCACGGGTGAGCCGTTGAAGTGTGCCGTGGTGATCGCGCTGACCGCGTTGGTCACGCCGGGGCCCGCGGTAACCACGGCGAACCCCGGGCTGCGGGCCAGCCGGGCGGTGGCCTCGGCGGCGAACACCGCGGTCTGCTCGTGGCGCACGTCGACCAGCCGCATGGGCGGGTCCGCCTTGACCGCCCCGTCGTAGAGCGGGAAGACGTGCCCGCCGGAGAGGGTGAACATCGTCGTCACGCCGTGCTGGCGCGCCGCCGCGACCGCGTGGGCGCCGCCGTGCGTGACCTTGGCCTGCCCTGCGCCGGTGGTGGCCGCGGCTGCTGCGGAGTTCACGTCGGTCATGGCGGCACGTTACCAGCCGGTAAAAGGCTCCCTTCAGGTGGCCGTCGGCCCTGGCGCTGGCCGTCAGGTGGCGCCGGCCGTGGCCGCGGGCAGCGGTTCCGGTTCTGGTGCCTCGTCGTCCGCTCCGGCCAGGTAGTGGGCGGGCTCGGTCTCGTCGGATCCGGTGGGCAGCCGCATCATCCGGAACACCACCGTGAGCGCCACCGCCAGCACCAGGTTGATGACCAGCGCGGTGACCGCGATGTACACCGTGTGGTCCAGGCCGGGAACGCTGGCGGTGCTCGCGCCGAAGTGGGAGCCTGCGGACCCGGGCGCAGGGGTGTTGTACGCGACGACCGTGCCGTAGACCATCGCCACCGCCCAGCCGATGACCAGGGCCCATCGGTGGAACCAGCGCGTGTACAGCCCGATCACGATCGCCGGGAAGGTCTGCAAGATCCAGATGCCACCCAGGAGCTGGAGGTTGATGGAGAACTTCGGGCTCAGCGCCAGCACGAAGATCAGCGCGCCGACCTTGACCAGAAGCGACGCGAACTGGGCGACCCTGGTCTGGAGGGCGGGGGTCGCGTCCGGCCTGACGAACGCCGTGAAGATATTGCGGGTGAACAGGTTCGCGGCCGCGATCGACATGATCGCGGCGGGGACGAGCGCGCCGATCGCGATGGCCGCGTAGCCGACCCCGGCGAACCAGGGCGGGAACATCTTCTGGAACAGGAACGGCACCGAGAGCTGCGCGTTCGCGCCGTGCGCCTTGACCTCGGCGGGCACGCCCGGCGCCGCGAGCGCCATGTAGCCCAGCAGCGCAACCAGGCCGAGCACCAGGGAGTAGGCCGGCAGGATCGCTATGTTGCGGCGGATGACGTTGCGCCGTTTCGCGGCCAGGACCCCGGTCACCGCGTGTGGGTACATGAACAGCGCGAGCGCCGAGCCCAGGGCGAGCGTGGCGTAGGCCCATTCCCCGGCGGGCGCGATCGTGAGCCCTCCGAACGGCTTGCCCGTCTTCGGGTTGGTCTTGGCCAGGTGCGTGCCCGCGGTGGAGAAGATGTGCCCCCAGCCGCCGAGCCGGCTCGGGATGTAGCTGACCGCGACGATGATCATCACGTAGACCAGCAGGTCCTTGACGAACGCGATCAGGGCGGGAGCCCGCAGCCCGGACAGGTAGGTGAAGGCGGCGAGCAGGAGGAACGCGATCAGCAGCGGCAGGTCCTTGACGAACGTGCTGGACGAGCTGCCACCGACCCCGAGCACGGTGAGCACCGCCTGGATGCCGACGAGCTGGAGGGCGACGTAGGGCAGCGTGGCCAGGATGCCCGTGGCGGCCACGGCCAGGGCCAGGCCCCGGGATCCGTAGCGCCCGTGGACGAAGTCCGCCGGGGTTACGTAGTTGTGCACCCGCGACACCGACCACAGCCGGGGCGCGAACACGAACACGATGGGGAAGACGATGACCGTGTACGGCACGGCGAAGAACCCGGCCGCGCCTACGCCGTAGATCAGCGCCGGCACCGCGATAAACGTGTATGCGGTATACAGGTCACCGCCAAGCAAGAACCACGTGATGACGGTGCCGAAACCGCGCCCGCCAAGGCCCCACTCGTTCAGGTGCAGCATGCTTTCGGCGCGCCGCCACCGCGCGGCGGCGAAGCCGATGAGGGTGACCAGCACGAACAAGACCACGAAGACGCTGAACGCGACGGTGTTGACCCCGCTCATGTCAGTTCGCCTCCGGGCGGCGCGGGACCTTCCGCTTGGGCAGCGGCGGCGGTGCCACGGATGCCGGGCCGGCCTGTGGGCCTGGTGCGGTCCCGGCCGGCCCGCGCGGTGGCGGAGCGCCTGCCTCAGGACCATCCGCCGGGGGAGCCGGCAGCGGGGAAGGCCCGGGCGGCGGTGCCGGGACGCTGCCCCCCGGCGCGGTGCCGCGCTGGGCTCGCCGGCTGAGCAGGTAGGCGCACCAGGACACCAGGGCCACCGCGGGCACCCAGAGGAGCTGGTACCAGTAGAAGAACGGCCAGTTCCCGAGGGCCGGGGTCGTGCGGTTGTAGATCGGGACCCAGATGGTCCCGACGAGCACCGCCAGTAAAAGGACCGCGACCAGCCCCCAGATGAACCAGTTCGTCCGGGGCCGGGGGCGTGCGTGCGAATGTTCGGAGCGGGGGTGCGCCATCACGTCCTCTTCTCTGTTGTTTGCCGCCCTCGCGGGCGCTCGGCTGGGGCCTCGCTGGCTTCGGGCGGCTGGTCCTCGGCGCCGGGACACCGCAACGGCGCCTGGGGCGCCTTATGCGGCGTGGGGCCCGGCGCCTGCGGCGCTCCGGCTAGCCTCGGAGTTAACGCAGGCCGTCTCACTTCATGCCTCCCTCGCGGGCGCTCCGCATGGTCGTCCGGAGGCGCGCAAATGGCGGCGTTGGAGGCATGCGGGAACTCCAGGGGTCGCTACCTCGGGGCTAGCACCGTTCGGCGCCAGGACCACCGCGCGCCCCGCAGTTTTCGGCCCGGCGCCTGTGGCATGTCTGCGGGGTTGGTGCATGGCTCGCGCTGGCTGGTGGTGTGCGTGCCTCCGTTGGTCGGCTGACGGAACGCTTGCCCTGGCCAACACCTTGCATGGGCACCGCCAGGGCGCCGTGGCCGGTCGCGTCCTTGCGATGCCGTATGCGGTCACAGATCCGGCGCGCAGGTCGTGAGCCCCGGCTGCTGACCCTTGTGACGTGGTGACGTCAATACTTACCAGAATGTCTACTGCCGGCAATAGTCAGATAGCGAAGAGTGTCACGATGGTCACAGGATCGTGCCTGCCGCCCGGGGTGGAGGGCCGCGACGGTTTACAACGTGGCCGAGAGGGCCTTGATCGGCATCTGGAGCCGGTCCAGCATGTCCAGGTCCTGCCCCGCCGGGCGGCCGAGCGTGGTCAGGTAGTTGCCCACGATGATCGCGTTGATGCCGCCCAGCATCCCCGCCTCGGTGCCCAGGTCGCCCAGGGTGAGCTCGCGCCCGCCCGCGTAGCGCAGCACCGTGCGGGGCAACGCCAGCCGGAAGGCGGCGATCGTGCGCAGCGCGTCGTCCGCCGCGAGCAGCGGCATGTCCGCCAGCGGTGTGCCCGGGCGGGGGTTGAGGAAGTTGAGCGGCACCTCATCCGGGCCGAGCCCGGCGAGCTGGGCGGCGAACTCCGCACGCTGCTCCACGGTTTCGCCCATGCCGATGATGCCGCCGCAGCACAGCTCCATGCCGGTCTGCTTCACCAGGGCGCACGTGCTCTGCCGCTCCTCCCAGCTGTGCGTGGTCACCACCTGGCCGAAGAAGGACCGTGCGGTTTCCAGGTTGTGGTTGTAGCGGTGCACGCCCAGCCCGGCCAGCTCGGCCGCCTGCGCCGGGGAGAGGATTCCCAGCGAGCAGGCGACATGGATGCCCACCTCCTCGGTGATGGCCCGGACCGCGCCGGCGACCTGCGACATCAGCCGCTTGTCGGGACCGCGGACGGCGGCCACTATGCAGAACTCGGTGGCCCCGGTGGCCGCCGTCTGCTTCGCCGCCGCGACGAGCTCGGCGACGTCGAGCCAGACGGAGCGCACCGGTGAGGAGAACTGCCCGGACTGCGAGCAGAAGTGACAGTCCTCCGGGCACCCGCCGGTCTTCACCGACACGATCCCCTCGACCTCCACCTCGGGCCCGCACCAGCGCATCCGGACCTCGTGGGCGAGGGACAGCGCCTCGCCGAGCTGGTCGGCCGGCAGGCGCAGGCAGCGCAGGATCTGGTCCTGGTCCAGGCCGCTGCCCTCCGCCAGAACCTGTTCGCGGGCCTGGCTCAAGACGTCTGCCTCCCTCGCGGGCCATCGCGCCGGAGGCGCACAGGGTGCGGCGTGTGCCGGAGGCGCGCCAGCAAGCGGTGCGCTTGGTCGTGCCGGAGGCGCGCCAAACGGTGGTGCTGGAGGCATCTCTGCGGAACCGCCAGACAAGGGGTCTCTTCTCATCGCCGTCCTCCCGCTTGCGCCACCTGGTGCTCCTTCCGGAATCCTGCCGGATCGAACTGGCCGCCGAGGGACGGGGCCAGCCCCTGGGCGGCCGCGCGGCAGAACGTGGCGTGCCCGAGCCGCCCGCGCCAGCGGGCATGGCGCCGGACAACGGGCCACCGGCCAGCGCCTCCAGGTCGGCCACGTTGCTGCGGTCGGCCAGCCCCGGGCGGTCCGGCCAGGACCCGATGACCAGGCCCGCCAGCGCCAGCCCGCGGCCCGCCAGTGCCTCGAGGGTCAGCGCGGTGTGGTTGAGCGTGCCGAGCCCGGCCGTGGTCACCACGAGGACCGGTGCGGCGAGCAGGCCGGCCAGGTCGGCCAGCGTGCCCCCCGCCGGGCCGTAGCGGACGAGCAGGCCGCCGGCCCCTTCGACCAGGACCCGGTCCCGGGTACCGGCTAGGTCGCGCACGTCGCCGGCCGCCTGCGCCAGGTCAAGGGGCGGCAGCCCGGCGATCCGCGCCGCCGCCTCGGGCGAGAGCGGATCGGGGAAGCGGGCAAGCTCGTGCGTATCGCCGACGCCGGCCAGCCGCCGGACCTCGTCCAGATCACCCGGCTCACCCGGGGCCACCCCGGTCTGTGCGGGCTTGACCACCGCCACCTTCTCGCCCCGGGCGCGGGCCAGCGCGGCCACCGCGGCGGTGACCACGGTCTTGCCGACACCCGTGCCGGTGCCCGTGACGACCAGGACGCGGCCGTCCGGGCACCCGGCAACGCAGCCGCGAACCAGCGCCCCATCACCGGGCACGCTAGGGCGTGTCCCGTAGATCTTTGCCGTCGCGAGCGGCGGTCCCGGGGGGATCGGATCGCAAGGCGGAGGAGGAGCCCATAGTGGTTCTATGGGCGACGACGACAACGCAGCGAGACACCCCCCGGGCGCCGCGCAGCGGGCTAGGGGTTTGCGGGACACGCCCTACTCTCCGGCTCTGCGGGTGCCGCCCCGGTGCAGCCGGGTCACAAGCTTGTAGCGGTCGCCGCGGTAGCGCGACTGGGCCCACTCGACCGGCGTGCCCGCCTGGTCGAAGGCCTGCCGCGACAGCAACAGCAGGGGCATGCCGACGTCGACGCGGAGCAGCCGGGCGTCCCTGGGGTCGGCGAGCCCGGTCTCGATGGTCTCCTGCGCCTCGGCGATCTCGATGCCGTAGTCGGTGCTGAGCGCCTCGTAGAGCGACGGATGACGCTCCAGGCTGCGGCGCAGGCCGGGAAAACGCCGGGCGGACAGGTGGGACGCGTCGACCGACATCGGCTCGCCGTCGGCCAGCCGCAGCCGGTGGATACGGAGCACCCGGCTGCCGGGCCGGATGCCGAGCAGCGCAGCCAGTTCGTCATCGGCGCCGATGTAGCTCGTGTCGAGGATGTTCGTCTGCGGGTTCAGGCCCTGGGCCCGCATGCCCTCGGTGTAGCTGGACAGCTCCAGCATCTGGGCGACCTTGGGCATCGCGACGAACGTGCCCTTGCCCTGCATGCGCAGCAGCCGGCCCTCGATCACCAGCTCGGCCAGGGCCTGGCGCACGGTGGTACGGGAGGTGGCGTACCGCTGGGCCAGCTCGCGTTCCGGAGGAACCGGGGTGCCGGGGGCCATGGCCCGGGTCAGTTCCAGCAGTTGCCTCTTCACCTGGTAGTACTTGGGCACCCTCGCGCCGGGCGAACCGAGCGGAATCGGGTCGAAATCGGCGTCGCTGGAAGCGGGAGAGGCGGTCACACTCACTTCCTTCCCACTGGTGATGCCGTACGGACATGATCCCGCACGGCCACAAGGGCCCGGGTGGCGGCTGCGAACTCGGCCCCGGCCGGTGCCACGTCGAGCCCAAGGCGCGACGCCGCGGCCATGGCCGCCCGGAGCCGGCCGAGCGGATCCCGCGCCGTGGACATGCCGGAATACTGCCAGCTTGCTCCCGGAAAGCCGAGACCGGGACCCGCCGCGCCGCAGGACCTGGGGCCGGCGGGTGCGAAGATGAAATGTGGCGACGCTTACCGACCTCGGCCGCCGGCTCACCCCGCTGACCGCTTGCGACATCGACTGGCTGCACGCGCTGGTGTCGGACTGGCAGTTGCTCGCCGACCTGTCCTTCGCCGACCTGATGCTGTGGGCGCCGCTGCGAGACGGCTCGGGATGGGTGGCGCTCGCCCAGATGCGGCCGACCACCGGGCCGACCACGCTGCTCGATGACGTGGTCGGCATCTGCGTGGGCGTGGGCGACCGGCCGTTCGTGGACGCTGCCCACAACGAAAAGCGGATCTGCCGGGAGGGCGACCCGGAGTGGACCCGCGGCGTTCCGATCCGGCGCGAGTCCATACCCGTGGTCCGCGACGGCGCGGTCATCGCGGTGATCGAGCGGAGCACCAACCTGAGCTCCGCGCGCACGCCGAGCCGCCTGGAGCTGACCTACCTCAAGGGCGCGGACGACCTGGCCCAGATGGTGGCGGCCGGCACGTTCCCCTACCCCGGTGAGGGGCCCGCCCTGGTCAGGTCCCCGCGGGTCGGCGACGGGCTGCTGCGCCTCGGCCAGTCCGGCCGGGTCGGCTACGCCAGCCCCAACGCGCTGTCGGCGTACCGCAGGCTCGGCCTTACGGCAGACCTGGTGGGCGCCGAGCTCGGACCGGTGACCACGCGGCTCTGCGCCGCCCGCCAGCCCACCGACGACTCGCTCATGGTGACCGCCAGCGGCCGCTCCCCCCGGGAGACCGAGGTCGAGGGCAACGGGTCGGTGGTCCAGCTCAGGTCCATCCCGCTGGTGGTCAACGGCATGCGGACCGGTGCCCTGGTGCTGGTCCGTGACGTCACCGAGCTGCGGCACCGCGAGCGCGAGCTGATGACCAAGGACGCGACGATCAGGGAGATCCACCACCGGGTGAAGAACAACTTGCAGACCGTGGCCGCGCTGCTGCGGCTGCAAGCCCGCCGGACCCAGGCGCCCGAGGCCAGGGCGGCCCTGGACGAGGCGGTACGCCGGGTCGGCTCCATCGCCACCGTGCACGAGACGCTCTCCCACACGCCGGAAGAGATCATCGACTTCGACGACATAGCCCGGCGGGTGGCCGCGATGGCCGGCGAGGTGTCCGCTCCGGAGACGCGGGCCGTCCCGGTCGTCTCCGGAGGGTTCGGCCTGCTGCCCGCCGCCATCGCCACGCCGCTGGCGCTGGTGCTCACCGAGCTGCTCCAGAACGCCCTGCAACACGGCCTCGCCGGCTGGCGGGGTTCCGCGGCCGGGGGATCGGTGCTGGTGCGCGCCGCCAGGAACGCCGCCCAGCTCACGATCAGCGTCGAAGACAACGGGGCCGGGCTGCCGGAGGGGTTCAGCCTGGACGGCACCACCAGCCTGGGGCTGCAGATCGTCCGTACCCTGGTCGAAACCGAGCTCGGCGGCCGGCTGTCCATCACGCCGCGCCCGGGCGGTGGTACCGCCGTCGCGGTTGACCTGCCCATGGCGGCCGCCACGGCGGACGGCCAGGAGCCGGGCGCCGCCGGTGAAGAGGGCGGCGGGACAGGGGAAAGCGGTGCCACGCGGTTCAATACCGGACAGACGGTAACCGGATAGCGGGATTCGGGCCGGCCGACCTTTATTGAATGGCCAGTCAAGAATGAATTCGGATGCCGCCGAACGTGCGCGCTGAGTCCCGGCCTGGCGCAGGCTGGCGGCGAATGCTCAAGCGTGCGCGCGAGCCCGGACCCGGCCAAGCCGCCGCTTGTAGGCGCGCCTTTCGTCTTCGCTCATGCCGCCCCACACGCCCGCATCCTGGCCGCTTTCCACCGCCCACTGCAAGCAGGACTCGATCACCGGGCAACGCAGGCACACGCGTTTGGCCTCTTCGATCTGGAGCAGCGCAGGCCCAGTGTTCCCGATGGGGAAGAACAGCTCCGGATCCACCTCACGGCAGGCGGCGATATGGCGCCAGTCCATGCGGTCCACTCCATCCATGACAGCCGGGCCGTCCAGCCCGGATCCGCTACGCCCGCTCCCGCTTGTGAAGGATTTCACGAGCTAGGCTATACGATAGGGACCGCTTGCGGTCCCGGTGTACACGTACTTCAGTTTGGTCATGAGCCTCATCCCCCGAGTTGGCTCTGGCCGAGGCCAGCGGGTGGGGTTGCCCCCACCGCCAAGCTGCCGCGAGTGAGATGCACACGGCGTACTCGAACCAGATCAAGCCTCTCAATCTCGTGGATCAATCGCAAGAGGCTGAGGCCCGTGGTTTGGTTGTTTCCCGTGTCAGATGGGTCACATCCCCGGACAACCGCCGCATTCCGGGGAGCCTGAGCCGGTATCGGCGGCCCGCGTCTCCGGCGCGCCGTCAGCGGCGCCGGGCCGGCCACGGGCGCCATAGGCGGACGGCATCAGACCAGAACCCGCAAGGCGTTTGGAATGGAACGGAGTATGACATTCTCGCGTTCGCCTACGTACTCTCCGTCAACCTGGAATGCCAGCGGCCGGGTCGCGCGGAAGCTCAGCATCGGCTGATCGTGCAGGCCGACGACGTGCCTGCCGGCCGGGCCGGCCGGGCCGAGCATTTGCCGCAGCGCGTTGAGCGTGCGCAGGGCGCCCAGCTTGCGCAGCGCGAACAGGTCGAGGCCGGTGTCGAAGCCGGCTCCCGGGCTGGCCGTGACGGGCCGCTGGCCCAGGTAGGTCCACGGCGAGGCGTTCGAGACGATGCCGAAGAACAGGGCGTCCATGGCGGGCGCACCGTCCCGCTCCACGGTCAGCGCCGGTTCCCGCCGGTTGGTGACCGAGCAGAACTGGCGTACCGCGGTCCAGACGTAGAGCGCCGGGGACAGCGTCCGGCCGCGGGCCCTGACGCCCTCCACCACCCGGACCACCTCGGCGTCGAGGCCGAGGCCGGCGTTGAAGCAGAAGTACCGGTCCCCGGCCAGCCCGAGGCCGACCGTGCGGGCCCGGCCGGCCGAAAGCGCGGCCAGGATCTGCCCCGTCGCGTCCACCGGGTCGGTGGGCAGGCCGAGCGCCCGGCCGAAGACGTTCGCGTTCCCGCCTGGTATGGCGGCGAACAGCGGTGCTCCGGAGGCCGGAACGGCCGGCGGCGGCGCGGCGAGCAGCCGGGAGCCGGGGAGGGCCGCGCCGGGCCCGGGGGCGGCAAGTGCCCCGGGGTCGGGGGCGGCGAGCACGTGGGGGCCGGCCAGGAGGTGCTGGGTGCCGGCGGCCGGCGGCGCCTGTCCGCCGGCCGGCGGATGGGCCCGGAGCAGGCCGTTGACCGCCTCGTTCACCGTTCCGTCGCCGCCGAGCGTGAGCACCAGGCCATAACCGTCCCGGGCGGCGGCCGCTGCGACGGGCACGGCGTGGCCCCGGTAGCGTGTCTGGACAACCTCGAGGTCGAGTTGCGAGGCCAGCGCGTGCACAATCACATCCCTGCGCACCTGTGTGGTCGCGGTGGCGTGTGGGTTGACGATAAGGAGCGCGCGCACGTCCACAGGCTAGAGTGCCTGCCGGGTGCTCCCGGACAGGAGGTACCAGGAATATGCCGCATAGCCCCCTGACGTTGCGCGGGGCAGCGATTGTGGAGGCGGCCGAGTCGGTCGTCGTGCTCGCCGCCACGATCCTGGCGGGGGTCGACACCGCGAGGGGCCAGTCCTACCACGTGAACAGCGGCATCGCGCTGACCGTGATCGGGGCGGGAGCGGTGGTGGCCCTTGCCTGGGTGGCCTGGGGCCTGACCCAGGCCCGCCGGTGGAGCCGCACGCCGGCGCTGCTCACCCAGTTGTTCTTCGCGATCGTGGGCATCTACCTGCTCCAGGGTCACCGGCTCGACTGGGGCCTGCTCTCGGTGCTGCTCGCCGCGCTCGGCTTCGCCACGATCCTCGCTCCACCGAGCCACCGGGCGCTCGTCACCCAGCGCGAGGCGGACGCCGGGCAGGCGCCACCCGCTGGCCGGCAGGCAGGAGGGCGCAAGACATCCGCGCCGGCCGGCAAGACGTCCGCGCCGGCCGGCAAGACGTCCGCGCAGGCCGGCGAGACGTCCGGGGCGGCGGGCAAGACGGCGGCCGCCCGGTCCGGGCGCAAGCCACCGGCCGCCGCACCGGGGCGCAAGCGGCCCGCGCGTTAACCGGCCTCGCAGGTCAGCGCGGCGGCGGCTACTCGTCCGCGGTGAGCCCGGCCCGTAGCTGGGTCAGCGTCCGTGCGAGCAGGCGGGACACGTGCATCTGCGAGATGCCGAGTTCGCTGGCGATCTGCGACTGGGTCATGTTGCCGAAGAACCGCAGCAGCAAGATCCGCTTCTCCCGGGACGGCAGCTGTTCCAGCAGCGGCTTGAGCGATTCCCGGTACTCCACGCCCTCCAGCGCCTCGTCCAGCATGCCCAGGGACTCCGCGACGGCCGGCGCGTCGTCGTCGCCCGAGTCGGGAGCGTCCAGCGACACCGTCGAGTAGGCGTTGGCGGACTCCAGGCCCTCCAGCACCTCCTCGTCGCTCATCTGGAGATGGGCCGCGATCTCCGCGACCGTCGGCGCCCGGCCCTCCCGCTGGGCGAGGTCGCTGATCGCCTTGGTGAGCGCGAGCTTCAGCTCCTGGAGGCGCCGTGGTACCCGGACCGCCCAGCCCTTGTCCCTGAAGTGCCGCTTGATTTCCCCGACGATCGTGGGCGTGGCGTAGGTGGAGAACTCCACCCCGCGGGCCAGGTCGAACCGGTCGATGGACTTGATCAGGCCGATCGTCGCGACCTGCGTGAGGTCGTCCAGCCATTCCCCCCGGTTGCGGAACCTGCGCGCCAGGTACTCCACCAGCGGCAGGTGCAACTCGACCAGCTCGGCGCGGATGCGGAGCCGTTCGGCGTCGCCGTCGGGCAGCGCACACAGCCGCTCGAACAGGTCTCTGGCCCGTCCCCGGTCGGGCACAGTGTGCTGCAACCTCGGCGGGGGCGGCGGTTCGCTCTCGCCCGCCGGGGCGTCGAGGTCGTCAGTGGCCGGGATGTCCATCTCCTCGGACACCTGTTCGCCGACGTCCTCTGTCAGCCGGGTCTCGGTTTCGCCAGTCACCCGGACCCCGATGAGTCGCGGACTTTCCTCAGCAAGACCGTGACCTTGTCGCCCGGCCCCACCCACGCATCGGCGTTTCCGGCCAGCGCGGAGAGCACCGTCCAGGCGAACGTGTCGCGCGACGGTGGGCGCGGCTGCTGGCTCAGCGCGGATACCGCGATGCTGATCCGGTCTGGCCCCAGCGTGAAATCGCATTCGAGGTTCGCCCCGGGCGCTGCCTGGCCAAGCAGCATGCCACACGCCTCGTCAACCGCGATGCGCAGGTCCTCGATCTCGTCCAGGGTGAAGTCCAGCCTCGCGGCCAGGCCCGCGGTCGCGGTGCGCAGCACCGACAGGTACGCGCCCTCGGCCGGCATCTGGATCGTCACCCGATCTTGGACGTCGTGGCGAGGCGGGAACTCGCCCTCGGCAATCACGGCCGTTGGCGGGGCGCCTGCGCCCCGCGCGGTCGACTCTCCGGTCACGTCTGCCCTCCACTGGCGGCGGCCGTCCTCTCTGCAAGAGTGGCTGCCGTCGGCTCTTGTCTGCAACCTACCGCCCACGGCGGGTGCGCATGACGCGCCGCCCCGGCCGACGCCCGTGATGCGTGGTACGCCCGTTATCGCTGCGGCCTCTGGATCGTGCGCCACCGGAGCCGGGCGCACCGCTTTCATGCCGGAGGCCGCGCGGTGAAACCGCGCGGCCTCCGGTTGTGTGATGCGCTGACGAGGGGCTCAGCCCTGCTTGGTCTCCCAGAAGATCTTGGCGATCTCGTCGATCTTGGCGAGAAGCTCGTCCGCCGTGCCGACATCGACGCTGCCCTTGGTCCCGCCCGCGCCCGCGAGCTTGGTGGCCTCGTTGAACAGCGCGTTGAGCTGCGGGTACTTCTCGAAGTGCGGGGGCTTGAAGTAGTCAGTCCACAGCACCCACAGGTGATGCTTGACCAGTTCGGACCGCTGTTCCTTGATGATCAGCGCGCGGGTCCGGAACTCGGGGTCGGAGTTGTCCTGGTACTTCTGGCAGATGGCCTTGACTGACTCGGCCTCGATGCGTGCCTGCGCCGGGTCGTAGACCCCGCAGGGGAGGTCGCAGTGCGCGTAGGCGGTGGCCTTCGGTTCCAGGAGACGTGCGAGCAGCCTCATCGATCTCCTTCTCTCTGTCGGATCATGAGATACCGGTGTCCGACACTACCCGGCCGGACCCGGCTCGAACTCGGAGGGATGCATGCGCTGGCCACTTTGGCGCGTAGCGGTGGCTGAGCGGTCCATGGAGCCCGCCCTGCGCCCGGGCGACTGGCTGGTCGTCCGCCGGGCGATGGTCCCGGGGCGGCCGCCCAGGCTGCGTGCGGGCCAGGTCGTGGTCGCCCGCCACCCGGAGCGCCCGAGCCTGCTGATCGTGAAGCGGGCGGTCCGGCGGGAGGGCGACGGCTGGTGGCTCGCCTCCGACAACGCGGCGGCGGGTGGTGTGGACAGCCGCGCCTTCGGCGCGGTGCCCGAGTCCCTGATCGAGGGCCGGGTACTGCTGCGTTACTGGCCGGTGCGCCGGGGCCAGACGCCCGCTGGCCCCGTCCCCGGGGCGGGGACGGGGCCAGCGCTGCGCTAGCGCGGGATTCCCGCCGGTATCAGTGGCCGGTCTTCTCGACGGGCCCGGATTGCCGCCCGACCAGGTTGAGCATTTCGTCCCTGGGCAGCCGGGTGTACATGGCCCAGTAGTAGATGGCCAGGCTGAACAGCGCCACGACCAGCATGTCCCACCAGAACGGGATGGTGCCGGTGTTGACGGGCGCCGCCACGGCGCCGCCGCTGAACTGGCCCAGCCAGGAGATGATGCCCATGCCGATCAGGTAGGGCGCCAGCCACTGCGCCGACTTCCAGTCCAGCGGCGGCCGCTGCTTGTCGTAGGCCATCGAGACGCCGATCAGGACGTAGCCGATGACCAGGCAGATGCCGAGCTTCCAGAGCACCTCGAAGCCGGACCAGTAGATGATCAGGTTGGCGACGATGAACCCGACCGGGGCGAGTATCTGGGCGCCCGGCACCCGGTACGGGCGGTCGGCTTCCGGCACCGTCCTGCGGAAGGCGCCCAGGGACAGCGGCGCGCCCGCGTACATCAGCACGCTGGCCGAGGTGACCAGCCCGACCAGGGAGTGCCAGCTCGGGAACGGCAGCAGGAACACCAGGCCGAACAGGAACGCGAAGATCAGGCTGATCCAGGGCACGCCGTTCTGGTCCACCCGCTGGAAGATCTGCGGGAAGTAGCGGTTGCGCGCCAGGCCGTAGCCCACCCGCGAGGTGGAGGTCTGGTAAATCAGGCCGGTGCCGAACGGGGAGATGAACGCGTCGATGTACAGGATGGTGGCCAGCCAGCCGAGCCCGATCAGGCCGGCCAGGCCGGCGAACGGCCCGGACACGATCTGGTTGATATCCGCGGGGCAGGTCCCGGACGTCGGGCAGACGATCCCGGCGAATCCGCCGGTCTTGGCGAGCAGGGCGGGGTCCATCGCGCCGATGAACACGACCTGCAGCAGCACGTAGATCGCGGTGCCGATGCCGATGGCGAGGATGATCGCCCGCGGCAGGTTGCGCTGCGGATCCTTGATCTCGCCGGCGAGCTGGTCAGCCTGTTCGAAGCCGAGGTAGGCGAACACGATGCCCGCCCCGGGAATGGCCGCGAAGATGGCCTGCCAGGTGACGCCCTTGGGGATGAAGCCGCCGCCGGCGCTGAAGTTGCCCGGGTGGAACTTGAACGCCAGCACGATGATGGCGAGGACCGGGATCGCGACCTTCCACCAGGTGATGCCCGAGTTGACCTTGGAGAACAGCCGCATGGCGAGGAAGTTGATGCCGGTGAATACCGCCATCAGCACGACCGTCATCGCGAAGCCGAGGCCCGTGACGTTCTTCGTCGTCGAGTCGTAGAGACCGTGCCAGTAGTGCGACCCGTACTGCATCACGGCGAAGCACTCGATCGGCGCGACGGTGACCGCCTGCAGCCAGGAGAAGAAGCCGAACGAGATCCCCGCGATGCTGCCGAACGCGAAGTGCGGGAATCTCGCGGTCCCACCGGAGACCGGGTACATCCCGCCCAGTTCGGCGTGGACGAGAGCCAGGATGATGACCGCGATTCCGGCGACGATCCAGCAGATCAGCGCCGCCGAGCCGACCGCTTGCGCGGCGAAGTAGGAGCCGAATAGCCAGCCGGAGCCGATGATCGAAGTCTCGGACGCCCAGGTGGCGCCGATCAGCCCCATCTCCCGCTTGAGGCCGACGTCCGCCGGTCTGGTCTCGGTTGCAGCTACAGACATGTCCGAACCTTCTTCCCTGGTTCGCATTCTGGGGCGTCAGCCCGCGCGTAGTAGGGCTCATGGTAATGATCGTCAAGGACCATGAGAAGCAGTCACACGGCTTCATTTCGGTAACGTGGCTGCGCCCGTATCCCGCCGACCTGCGGAACTTAACCCAGCGCCGGCTCGAGCGCTGCAGGGCTAACTCGGAGTTAACTCACCGCGGTCGACGGGGGCCCTTGATTGCTGCCCCGCCCCGCCGCGCGCAGGGCGTGCACGTTGGCCTTGGGCGTGCATTGGTCAGAGCAGTACGACCTGTCCCCGGCGGCGCGCGGGGCGATGAGGACGCGCTCGCATCCTTCGGCGGCGCAGACCCCGAGCCGGTCCGTCCCCGACTCGGCGACCAGCCCGGTCAGCCCGGCAATGGCGCCCGCTGCGTGCCGGTCGGCGGCCGACCCGCTGTCGACCAGATGCACGTGCCACCGCTTGCCGTCGTGGCTGACGAGCTGCTGGTGGATGGGGTGCCGCGTGAGCAGCGCGTTGATCCGCTCGGCCACCTGGGCGGCGTCATGGCGGGCCGCCGCGGCGAAGATCTGCCGCAACTCCTCGCGCAGCAGCCGGAGCGCCTCGAGATCGTTCGCGCTCACCCTGCCCGCCAGGTGCGGCCGGTCCGCCATCAGCGCCCCATAGGACTCGACGCTCGCGAGCCCGTCGTCGGCGGGGCGGCCGGGCCCCGCGGAATTGACCAGGCGCACAGCCAAGTCCGCGTAGGAGGTGAGGTCCACTCCGGTCCTTCGGCTCGGGTAGCGCGGCGGAAGCTAGCTATGGGGAAGGCGTGAAAGGGCGATGTAAGCACACTTCGGGTCGAGTATGGCACAGTCGGCGTGCGGTGGCCGGTGGTTCAGCGCGGAACCAGGGACCGTTATGGTTCGGGGCATGTTCGCCGTAACCGCCGCCCGGATCAGCCCCGACGACCCGCTGGCCGCCCTCGAACTCGGTGACCGGCCCGAGCCATCCCCGCCGGACGGCTGGGTGCCCGTGACCGTCAAGGCCGCCTCCCTGAACCACCATGACGTGTGGACGCTGCGCGGGGTCGGCATCTCCGCCGACCGCCTGCCCATCATCCTGGGCTGCGACGCCGCGGGCGTGGACCCCGACGGCAACGAGGTCATCGTGCACGCGGTGGTGGGCGAGGGCGGCCCGGCTGGCGACGAGACCCTCGACCCGCGCAGGTCGCTGCTGTCCGAGCGGTACGACGGCACGTTCGCGGAGACGGTCGCGGTGCCCCGGCGGAACCTGGTGCCCAAGTCCGCGGGCCTGACCTTCGAAGAGGCTTCCTGCCTGCCGACCGCCTACCTGACCGCCTACCGGATGCTGTTCGACAAGGCCGGCCTGGAGCCGGGCGCCACAGTGCTGGTCCAGGGCGCGGGCGGCGGTGTGGCCACGGCGCTGATCCTGCTCGGCCGCGCCGCGGGCTACCGGGTGTGGGCGACAAGCCGGAGCGAGGACAAGCTCGCCCGGGCGCTGGCGCTCGGCGCGGACCAGGTGTTCGCCACGGGAAGCCGGCTGCCGGAGCGGGTCGACGCGGTGATGGAGACGGTCGGACAGGCCACCTGGGCGCACTCGCTGCGCGCCCTGCGCCCGGGCGGCCGGATCGTCATCTGCGGCGCCACCAGCGGCGCCGCGCCGTCCGCGGAGCTGAACCGGGTGTTCTTCCTGCAACTGTCCGTCGTGGGCTCGACCATGGGCACCCGGGACCAGCTCGCCAGGCTGGCGCAGTTCTGCGTGCAGACGGGCGTCCGGCCGCTGATCGACCGGACCCTGCCGCTGGCGCTCGCGGCCGAGGGCATCGCCGCGATGATCTCCGGCGATCTCTTCGGCAAGGTCGTCTTCACGGTCTGAGCCCGCCCGCCGGGCCGCCCCTGGCGCCAATGTGCTGGTCGTCACGGCGACCGCGGAGCATGCCCAACGGCTGTCGCCAGCAACCCGCGACGCCGTGCCCGGCGGTAGCCGGGCTACTCGCCGGGCGGGGTACCCGGGGTGTCGCCGGGCTCGCCCGGGTCGTGCGGGGCGGAAGCGGTCTTGAACACCTCAGCGCGAATCCGGTCGATCGTGTCTTCCAGGATTCCGCGCAGATCGTGTACCGCGTCCTCGCTGATCGCCTGGGCCTGCCCGGCCGCGTGGCGCAGCTCACGGCTGAACTGCTTGGCCAGCCGCTCGAGATCGCGATAGGCGCGGGGGTCCGGGCAGCCGTGCGGGCCCGCCGCGCCCTGCCAGCCTTCCCAGCCTGACCAGTCGCCCCATTCCTTGCCGCCCCAGTGCCGCCCGGCGTGCTCGCGCCACCGGTCGCGCCCGGGCCATCGGTCGCGCTCCTGCTCGTCCTGGTCCTGGTCCTGCGCGGCGTCCCGCGTCCGCTGCGCCTCGTCCCGTACCCGCCGCGCCTCGTCCCGCTGGCGGCCGGCCTCATCTCGGGCCTGGTCCCGCTCGCTGCGTGCGTCGTCCCGCTGGCGGCCGGCCTCGTCCTGGGCCCGGTCCCGCTGCGGGCCGGCCTCTTCGCGCTGGCGCTGCGCCTCCTCGCTGGCCTGCTGCCGGGCCCTGGTGTGGAACTCGCGCGCCGCCCAGGTCAGCTCCTCGCGCAGGCTCCGCACCGTCTCCCGGACGTCCTCGGTGACCTCCCGGGCGATGTCGCGCACGGAGGCGGTGATCTCCTCCTCGAGCTCGGCGATGTCGTCAAGGCGGGCGTGCAGTTCCTCCCGGCCCTTGTCGGTGATGCGGTAGACCTTCTTGCCCTCGACCTCGTCGTGCGTGACGAGGCCTTCCTCCTCGAGCCGGGCCAGCCGGGGGTAGATCGTGCCGGGCGAGGGCGAGTACACGCCCATGAAGCGGTCCTGGAGCAGCCGGATGACCTCGTAGCCGTGCCTGGGTGACTCGTCAAGCAGCTTGAGCAGGTAGAGGCGCAGCCTGCCGTGCCGGAACACTGGGCTCATCGGCCGTCCCCTCTCAGCGCTGTTCTTGCGCGTTCAAGCAACCTGACCCTAACACGATATGTCGCGTTAGGCGAAAGTCAAGATACATCGCAAGTGGTGCTCACCCGGGCGAGGGATCCCGTGTGCCTACTATGCCCGCCGCGCCAAGGCCGCGTCCCGGGGTGGCGGACAGCACCCGGCAGACAGCTTCCGGCGCCGATTGCCGGGCGCTCTAGTCCTCGTCGTCGAGCCGCGCGAGCCAGCTCGCGAGGCGGTCGACCGCCGCCTCGAACTCGGGCGCGGAGTCCACGAACTCCCGCAGCCGGTCGGCCAGCCAGCCGAGGCTGATCTCCTCGTCACCACGCCGTTCCGCGAGCTCCTCGATCCCCCGGTCGGTGAAGTACACGGCTAGCCCTGAGCCAGCGCCGTGTCCTGGCCCAGCGCGACCTCGATCACCTCGCCGTGCTCGGCGGCGTGTACGACGGCCGAGCCCGGGGCCGGCGCCGAGCTGGCCGGCAGCGACACCGCGCGCACCGGGCGCCCCAGCAGCCCGGGCAGGTGCAGCGCCAGCGTCGGCCAGGCGCCCATGTTGGCCGGCTCCTCCTGGACCCAGATGATCTCGGCCCCGCCCGGGTAACGGGCGACCTGGTCGCGTAGCTCCGCTCCGGGCAGCGGGTAGAGCCGCTCGACCCTGATCAGCGCCGTGTCGTGCTGCCCGTGCGCGGACCGCTTCTCGGCCAGGTCGTAGTAGATCTTGCCGGAGCACAGCACGATCCTGCGCACGCCGGCCGGGTCGGGCGGCGCCGGGTCGCCGAACACCGGCTGGAAGGAGCCCTGGGTGAAGTCCGCCACCGCGGAGGTGGCCGTCTTCAGCCGGAGCATCGACTTGGGCGTGAAGATGATCAGCGGCTTGCGCCGCTCCGACAGCACCTGCCAGCGCAGCAGGTGGAAGTAGTTCGCCGGCGTGCTCGGCATGGCGACCGTCATGTTGTCCTGCGCGCACAGGCTCAGGAAGCGCTCGACCCGGGCCGAGGAGTGGTCCGGGCCCTGGCCCTCGTAGCCGTGCGGGAGCAGCAGCACCACGCTGCTGCGCTGGCCCCACTTCTGCTCGCCGGAGCTGACGAACTCGTCCATGATGGTCTGCGCGCCGTTGACGAAGTCGCCGAACTGGGCTTCCCAGCAGACCAGCGCCTCGGGGCGGGCGACCGAGTACCCGTATTCGAAGCCGACGGCGGCGAACTCGGACAGCAGCGAGTCGTAGGCGAGGAACCTCGCGCTGGCCGAGTTGAACCGGCGCAGCGGCGTGTACTCGGCCCCGGTGTGCCGGTCGACGAGGACCGCGTGCCGCTGGCCGAACGTGCCGCGCCGGGTGTCCTGGCCTACCAGCCGCACCGTATGCCCGTCCATCAGCACCGCGCCGAACGCGAGCAGTTCGCCGGTCGCCCAGTCGATGACGTCGTCGGCCACCATCGCCGCGCGGCGCTGCAACTGCGGCAGCAGCCGCGGGTGGACCGTGAATCCCTCCGGCGGGTTGAGCTGCGTCTCGATGATCTGCTTGATGGCTTCCTCGGAGGTCGCCGTGGGCACGGCGCGGTGGTCGATCGGCGCGGGCGCGGGCTCCGGGCGCACCACGGCCCCCCGCTCGGGCGCGGGCCGGTGCGTCGCGTCGCGGGTTTCCGTGAACGCCCGCTCCAGTTGCTGCTGGTAGTCGCGCAGCGCCTGCTCGGCTTCCTCCATCGTGATGTCGCCGCGCCCGATCAGCGCCTCGGTGTAGAGCTTGCGGGTGGACCGCTTGGCATCGATCAGGTCGTACATCAGCGGCTGGGTGAACGACGGGTTGTCCGCCTCGTTGTGGCCGCGCCGCCGGTAACAGATCAGGTCGATGACCACGTCCTTGCGGAACGCCTGCCGGTATTCGAACGCGAGCCGCCCCACCCGGACGACCGCCTCGGGGTCGTCCCCGTTGACGTGGAAGATGGGCGCCTGGATCATCCGCGCGACGTCCGTGCTGTACACGCTCGATCGCGAGGACTCCGGCGAGGTGGTGAACCCGACCTGGTTGTTGACCACGATGTGCACCGTGCCGCCGGTACGGTAGCCGCGCAGCTGGGACAGGTTCAGCGTCTCGGCGACCACCCCCTGCCCCGCGAAGGCGGCGTCGCCGTGGATCAGCACCGCGAGCACGGTGAACCCGGGCTCGCCCATGTCCAGGACGTCCTGCTTGGCCCGGACGACCCCCTCCGCCACCGGGTCCACCGCCTCCAGGTGGCTGGGGTTGGCGACCAGCGAGGTCTTGATCGCCGCGCCGTCGCTGGCGGCGAACACGCCGTCGGCGCCGAGGTGGTACTTGACGTCGCCGGAGCCATGGGCGGTGCGCGGGTCCAGGTTGCCCTCGAACTCGCCGAAGATCTGCGCGTACGACTTGCCCACGATGTTCGCGAGCACGTTGAGCCTGCCGCGGTGCGCCATCCCGATCACGGCCTCGTGCAGCGCCGCGCGCGCGGCCTCGGTGAGCACCGCGTCAAGCAGCGGGATGAGGGACTCCGCGCCCTCCAGCGAGAACCGGCGCTGGCCGACGAACTTGGTCTGGAGGAACATCTCGAAGGCCTCGGCCACGTTCAGCCGGGACAGGATCTGAATCTGGTCGTCGTGGCCGGGCCTGCCGTGCGGCCGCTCCACGCGTTCCTGGATCCAGGCGCGCTCCTCGGGGTTCTGGATGTGCATGTACTCGATGCCGACCGTGCGGCAGTAGGAGTCGCGCAGCACCCCGAGTATCTCGCGCAGCTTCATCAGCTTCTTGCCGCCGAAGCCGCCCGTGGGGAACTCGCGCTCGAGGTCCCACAGGGTCAGGCCGTGCTGGTTGATGTCCAGGTCGGGGTGCTTGCGCTGCTTGTACTCCAGCGGGTCGGTGTCCGCCATCAGGTGGCCGCGGACCCGGTACGCATGGATCAGCTCGTGCACCCGGGTGGGTTTGGTGATGTCGTCCTCGTGCTGCGCGGAAATGTCGCGCACCCAGCGGACCGGCTCGTAGGGGATGTGCAGCGCCTGGAAGACCTCGTCGTAGAAGCCCTCCTCACCGAGCAGCAGCCGGTGAATGACGCGCAGGAACTCCCCGGACTGCGCTCCCTGGATGATCCGGTGGTCGTAGGTGGATGTCAGCGTGACGGTCTTGCTGACGGCCAGCCGGGACAGCGTCTCGTCGGAGGCTCCCTGGTAGGCGGCCGGGTACTCCATCGCGCCCACGCCGACGATGCAGCCCTGCGCCTGCATCAGCCGGGGGACGGAGTGCTCGGTGCCGATCGTTCCCGGGTTGGTCAGCGAGATCGTCGTGCCCGCGTAGTCATCCACGGTCAGCTTCTGCGTCCTGGCGCGGCGGACGATGTCCTCGTACGCCATCCAGAACTGGCGGAAGTCCATGGCCTCGGCCCCCTTGATGCTGGGGACCAGGAGCTGCCGGGATCCGTCGCGCCCGGCCACGTCGATCGCCAGGCCGAGGTTGACGTGGTTGGGCGTGACCACGCCGGGCTTTCCGTCGATGGGCGCGTAGGAGTGGTTCATCTCCGGCACGGTGCGCAGCGCCCGCACCAACGCGAAGCCGATGAGGTGGGTGAAGGAGACCTTGCCCCCCCGGCCACGGGCCAGATGGTTGTTGATCACGATGCGGTTGTCGCTGACCAGCTTGGCCGGGACCGACCGGACGCTGGTCGCGGTCGGGACGGCGAGGCTGGCCGTCATGTTGTCGGCGGTGCGTGCCGCCGCGCCGCGCAGCCGTGCCTGGGTGCCGTCCAGCGCCCGGCCCCCGCCGGCGGCGGGCTGCGGCTCAGCGGCCTGGGCCGGCCCGGCCGCCGCGGCGGGCCCGGCGGGCGCCGTGGGAACGGCCGGGGCGGTGGGTGCGGCCGGGGCGGTGGGGGCGGCCGCGGTGGGTGCCGCGCCGGAGGGCGCGGCGCCTGAGGCTGCCGGGGCAGCGGGCTCGGCGGCGGGGACCGGGCTCCCGGCCGGCGGCTGGTAGTCGGCGAAGAAGTTCCACCACTCCATGGCCACCGACGAGGGGTCGGCCAGGTAGCGCTGATAGAGCTCGTCCACCAGCCACTCGTTCGCCCCGAAGTCCGTGCCCGGTGAGCTGGCCGGGGGTTCCTGGCCGGAACCGTCGGCCGCATGCTCGGTGGAATCCGCGGACGCCCGCGGCGACTGGCCCTGCACGGCGGACATCGCCCTCTCCGAGAAAGTTGACAGCGCCCCAGCGGCAGAACTGCTGGGCTCCAGCGCCCTACTGCCGGGCACGCTAGGTACCCGTTACTGCCGGACATTAAGGCTACCTGGCGCGGTAGGTCCGCCGGTCATCGTGACCGCCAATTCACGCTGGGCGACTGGCGCGGCGCCCCGGGCGTCCCGCGAGCCCCTTGTGCGCAGGCCAGGGGGAAGTTATTTCGCTGGGGCGAACAAATCCCACGCCGGGTGCGCCTTTGCACTCCCCACCCCCCAGCAGGCACCTTCTTGCAGGCCACTGTCCGTGCTTACATGGACGCACGGAGGTGGCGGACAGTGCGCGAGTTCGGCGAACTCGAGATGGCCATCATGGATGTGATGTGGGCCGCGGAGAGCCCGTGCGTGGTGCGGGAGGTTCGTGAGCGGCTGCGCTATGGACGGCCGGTGGCCTACACGACCGTGATGACGGTGATGGACATCCTCTACCGCAAGGGGGTGCTCCAGCGGGCCAAGCACGGCCGTGCCTGGCGATACTGGCCGGTCGAGCAGCGCGAAGAGCACGACGCCCGGGTGATGACCGAGGTTCTCCGCTCCGGCGGCGACGAGGCGGTGACGATGCGCTGCTTCCTGCAACGGGTCAGCGAAGACGAGCTGGACCGGTTGCGCAGCGCCGTGATCGAGGCCGCCCGCAGTGCCTTACCGTGAGCGACACTGGCGCACAGTACCCGGATCAGCAGAGGTAACGGCCATCGCCCCGCTAGCATCACGGGCGTGACAGACTCCCTGGTTCCTGTCGGTCCCCGCGCTGCCCGGGTGCCCCAAACATGCCTGCGGGGGCGGTCGTGAGCGCGAGCGGCGGGCCAGGCGCCGGCGGTGCCACCCTTTCCCCGCCGCCCGTGCCAGCGGGCCGGGTGCTGCGCGGCGTGGCGTTCAGCCCAGCCGTGCGCGGTTACCCGGGCGGGATCGCGGACATGGCCGCCGAGCAGGGGGACCTGACAGACGGCGACGAGCCGGACGGCGGCACCGCCTGGACGGCGGCCCCCGCGGCCGCGGCGGGCGGCGGCCTCGGGCAGCTAGCCGCGCAGCCCGCGGCCGGCACGTCGGTGTGGCAGCAGTCGATTGCCGTATGGCGGGAAGCCGGCATCGACTGGCTTCGGGAGGCGCGCCGCGAGCCCGCCAGGAAAGCTGCCCGCGAGCCGAGCCCGGAGGACCGGGACGCCGCCGAAGCCGACCTTCAGCACACCGAGCCCATTCCGGTCGTGCCCGCGTTCGACGTGCCCCGCCAGGCTGGGCCGGCCGAGAAGGCGGGGGTGGCCGGGCGGCCGGCGGACGTGGCCGGCGAGGCTGCGGCCGCAACCGCGCGGGCCGGTGCCGCGGAGCAAGCGGCAGCGCAAACCGGTTCCGCTCAGCCCAGGGCCACACAACCAGGGGCCACGCAGCCCAGGGCCACGAAGCCCGGCTCCGCGCAGACCGGCGCCCCGGTGGACGAAGACCTGATCGTGCTGGACGCCGGGACTCCGGCGGCGCAGGCCGCGCCCGCGGCGGAGCCCGAGTCCGTGGCGAGCGCGGCTCCGGTGGACGAGTCCCCGGTGGATGAGGACCTGATCGTGCTCGGCGCCGCCGCCGCGGCTGCTTCCGTGGCGGATGGCGCCGCGGCGAAGACGGATTCCGTGGTACCCGGGGCCGCCGCGGGCGCGGCACCCACCGCCGCGGGCCGTGCGCCGGCCGCCGCGGCCGAACCCGGCCCCGGCACCGGCAAGCGCAGCAGGCCGAGCAGGCGGGTCGAGGTCGTGGCCGCCGTCACCGGCGTCGCTCTGGTCGCCGGGACGATCGCCGGAATCGCCGTCGCCCGGTCCGGGGGGCCGTCACGGCCCACGTTCGGGCTGGCGGTCCCCTACCCGCCCGCCACCCTGGCCGACGCGGGCTTCCCCGCGGGGTCCGCCGCGCCCGGGCCGGCGCCCACGCTGACCGCGATCGCCGGAGCGGGCAAAACCATCGTCGCGGTCGGCGCACAGGGCAGCCCGTCCCAGCCCCTGCCGCTGATCCTGGACTCGCAGGACGGCGGCCGGACCTGGGCGCGGGCGGCGCTGGGGCCCAGCAGCGCCGCGCCGGGCCCCGGCGCGACACCGGTACTGGCCGTCCGCGGCCCGAACAACTGGCTCGCGCTCGGCCAGCAGTCGGCTTGGACCTCGGCGAACGGCCGGTCCTGGCAGGCCGCGCCCGGCCTGCCCATGTCGGCCGACGACAGGGTCCTGGGCCTGGCGCGCACCCAGTTCGGCTTCATCGCGGTGGGGGAGAACACGCCCACCCAGGCGGGCGGTGGCATGACCACCGCTCTGCTGTGGACCTCCACGAACGGGCGGACCTGGCAGCGCAGGCACGCGACCACGCTCCAGTTCGACGCCGGTGGCGGCAGCGTGGCGTCGCTTCGCTGGGCCGCCTACCGCGCGGGCGTGATCATCGTGGGCGGGGAGATCTCCCGGCCCGTGGTGGAGCACCGGGGCAAGCGAAAGATCATCGCCAGCGTGGAGTCACCGGGCCTGTGGCGGAGCGCGAACGGCGGGGCCACCTGGCGGCCGGTGAAGGTCCCGGTGAACCACGGCGCGGCCGCGGGGATAGCCGGGCTTGCCGCCAGCGGGCCAGCCTTCGTGATCATCCGACCCGGCCGCACGCTCGTCGGGCGCAGGGACGCCGTCGCGTTCGCCTCGGCGAACGGCTCCGCCTGGCGGTACGACGGCAAGCTGACCGGCGGCCGGCGCGCGCCCCTGCACGTCATCACCGTGACCGCGTCCGACCAGGGGTTCGCGGTCTCCGGGACCACCGGTCCCTCGCGGGTGGCCTTCGTCGGCGCGCAGGGCCGCGGCTGGCACAAGACGGCGGACCAGGGCAGGTCCGCCAGCACGATCGTGACCGGCGTGACCGTGGCGCCGGGGCCCGTCGCCGTGGCGGCCGGGTTCCGGCATCAGCCGGGTTCCCGGGCGGCCAGCCCCAGCCCGTACCTGCTGCTGACCGGGATCGGAGCCAGGGCGCAGCGCACACAGGTGGGCCAGCCGGCCCTGGCCGCGGCCGGAGCCGCGGCCGATGAGACGGTGAACAGCCTCGCGGCGGACGGGACGGAGCAAGTAGCGGCCGGCGGCGCCCACGGGTCACCGGCCCTGTGGTGGGCGCCCGCCAACGGTCGCTGGGCGCCGTCGGCGCTGTCGCTGCCGGCGGCCTGGCACTCCGGCATCCTGACGAGCGTGGTGCACGGCGATGACGGCTGGCTGGCGACCGGTGACGCAGGCCCGCCTGGCCCAGCCCGGGTCGCCGGCCCCGTCCACCGGTGCGGCCATGACATCCGCGGACGGCAGGACCTGGCATCCCGCGGCGGGCGCCGCGGCGCTTTCCGCGCCCGGCGCGGCGCCCAGCCAGGCGGCGGCCGGAACCGCCGGGTACGTGGTGGTTGGCAGCCAGCCCGGGCCGGACGGCACACCCGCCGCGGCCGCCTGGTACTCGGCCGGCCTGGGCACCTGGGCCCGTGCCGTCGTGGCCGGTTCCGGCCAGGCGGGGACGGCCGGCCAGATGGTCGCGGTGACCGCGGACCGGCCCGGTTTCGCCGCGGCCGGTTCCGTGGGGAGCGTCCCGGCGGTGTGGACCTCGCGGACCGGTTCGGCGTGGCGGCCGACCGCGCTGCCGCTTCCGGCCGGCGCAGCCAGCGCGGTGCTCACCAGGATCGCCGCGCTGGGCGGCCGGCTGGTCGCGGCCGGCAGCTACACAACCGCCGGCGCGCGCCAGTTCCCGTTCGCCGCCGTCTCCACCGACGGCGGCCGCCACTGGCGCGAGGCGGTGCTGCGCGCCCCCGGCGGCTCGGCGACCATCACCGCGCTGGCCGCCGCGGGCGGCGGGTACGTCGCGGCCGGTCTGTCCGGGCCCACGAGCAACCAGGCCGTGGCCTGGTGGTCAGCGGATGGGCTCGGCTGGCAAGGCGGCCGGGCCGTGCGCGGGCCGGTGCCCGGCGCGATGCAGCTCAGCACGCTGAGCGGCGGGCACGGCGTGCTGACCGGAGCCGGTTACGCGGTGACCCAGTCCGGCGAGCACCCGGTTCTCTGGCACGACAGCCTCCGCTGACGCGCCCCCCGCCGGGGATGTCAGCGCGCGGGCGGGCCGAACACGTCCTCGCGGCGGTGCTCCAGCGACGGCAGCATGGCTCTGACCTGCTTGGTCAGCGCGGGGTCCAGGTCGGCCACGCCCACCGCGGCGAACGGCCCCAGGTCGGTGCGCACCGCGCCCATCGGATCGACCAGGACGCTGCGGCCGATCCCGGTCGGGGCCCGGGTGGGCGGCGCCGAGGAGTCGGGGACCTGGCACGCGGCCGCCACCCAGACCGTGTTCTCGATCGCGCGGGCGCGGACCAGGGTGAGCCAGTGCTCCTCCTTGAACAGCCCGGCGGCCCACGCGGCGGGGACCACGATCAGCTCGGCGCCCGCGGCGACGAGCGCCCGGGCGAGCTCGGGGAACCTGATGTCGTAGCAGGTCATGATGCCCGTCCGGATCCCGGCGAGGTCGGTGACCACCGGCTGCGAGCCGGGCGCGACCACGGCCGACTCCCGCTCACCGAGCGAGTCGAACAGGT
Organism: uncultured Actinomycetes bacterium; assembly: GCA_963703605.1. Lineage (GTDB taxonomy): Bacteria > Actinomycetota > Actinomycetes > Streptosporangiales > Streptosporangiaceae > DASXKD01. The sequence continues at coordinate 40,754 of CAVPFC010000009.1, read as the reverse complement.
GGATCTTGCGGTACGCGGCGACCAGCGTGCCCGCACCGTCGTAGGCCACCGCCGTGTTGTAGACGCGCCCGTCGGGCGCCGGCTCGAAGACCCCCGCCACCAGGGCCACCCCGCGTGTCGCGGGCGGCCTCGGCCAAGCCGGTGCCGAACGCGCCATCCAGCGGCTCGGCGATGGCCGCCAGGTCGCTGCCGAACCTGGCCTGCGTCGCTTCGGGGAACACCGCGAGGTCGGCGCCGCGGCGCGCGGCGTCGGTGAGCGCCTCCCGCACCCGGCCGAGGTTGACCGCGGGATCGGGGCTGATGGGCAACTGGCCCAGTGCGACACGCATGCCCGCAGCGTACGTCACCCGCCCGGCCGCGCCCCAGGGCGGCCGTGGCCGGGCGGAGTTCGCCCGCGCTCGCTAACCTGCAACGGTGAGACGACCACTGCTGAACGCCCGGCTCGCCGGGATGGGTACCACGATCTTCGCCGAGATGTCCGCGCTCGCCAGCGACATCGGGGCGGTCAACCTCGGCCAGGGCTTCCCGGATACCGACGGCCCGCACGAGGTCGCCGCGGCGGCCGCGGCCGCGATCATGGAGGGGCGGGGCAACCAGTACCCGTCCGGGGAAGGGCGTCCTGGAGCTGCGGCAGGCGATCGCCGCGCACCAGAAGCGTTTCTACGGCTTCGACCTGGACCCGGACAGCCAGGTCCTGGTCACGGCCGGGGCGACCGAGGCGATCGCGGCGGCGCTGATCGCGCTCATTGAGCCGGGCGACGAGGCCATCGCGTTCGAGCCCTACTACGACTCGTACGCGGCCTCGGTGGCGATGGCCGGCGGGACCCGGGTGCCGGTCACGCTGCAACCCCCGGACTTCCGGCCCGACCTCGACGCGCTGCGTGCCGCCGTCACCAGCCGCACCCGGCTGATCCTGCTGAACTCGCCACACAACCCGACCGGCGTGGTGTTCACCCCCGATGAGCTCGCCGGCATCGCCAAGATCGCGTGCGAGCATGACCTGCTCGTGGTCTCGGACGAGGTGTACGAGCACATGGTGTTCGAGGGCACGCACCTGCCCATCGCCGCCCTGCCCGGGATGGCCGACCGCACCGTGACGATCGGTTCCGCGGGCAAGACCTTCTCGTTCACCGGCTGGAAGGTCGGCTGGGCGACGGGAAGCCCGGAGCTGGTGACCGCCGTCCGCACCGTCAAGCAGTTCCTCACGTATGTGTCCAGCGGGCCGTTCCAGTACGCCGTGGCCGAGGCGCTCGCCCTGCCCGACGAGTACTTCACCGCCGTCGCCGACGACCTGCGCGCCAAGCGGGACTTCTTCTGCGACGGCCTGGTCGGGGCCGGGTTCGAGGTGTACCGGCCCGCCGGGACCTACTTCGTCACCACCGACGTGCGCCCGCTCGGCTACACCAGCGGCATGACGTTCTGCCGGGAGCTGCCGGGCCGGGTCGGCGTGGTTGCCATCCCCAGCCTGGTGTTCTACGACAACGCCGAGGCCGGCGCCGCGCAGGTGCGGTTCGCGTTCTGCAAGAGAAAAGAGGTCCTTGCCGAGGCACTGGCCCGGCTCGCGCGTCTTGGCGGAGACTGAGGCCATGCGACCCGCCGGCCTTCACCATGTTTCGATCAACGTCGACGACGTGCCCGCGGCCCGGGACTTCTACGTCAGGGTGCTCGGGCTGACCGAGCGCGCCGACCGGCCCGCGTTCAGCTTCGATGGCGCCTGGCTCGACGCCGGCCACCAGCAGGTGCACCTCATCGAGGCGGACGTGCCGCCGTCGCTGGGACAGCACTTCGCGCTGGCCGTGACCGACCTCGATGCCGCCGTCGCCGACCTGCGGACGCTGGGCGTGCCGGTCACCGACCCGGTGCCGGTCGGGCGGGGCCGTCAGTCGTTCGTCACCGACCCGGCCGGAAACCGCGTCGAGCTCCAGGAACCGCCGACTGGCTAGCTACTCCTCCAGGCTTAGCGCCATCTTGGGGCACGACTGGACCGCGAGCCGGACCTGGCTGGTCAGGTCGGCGGGGACGTCGCCGTCGGCGATGTGCAGGTAGTCGTCGTCGTCCAGGTCGAAGACCTGCGGCACCAGGTTCGCGCACACGCCGTTGGCCTCGCACAGATCGCGATCGACGGTCACTCTCATACCGGCACTCTCCCACGGACAGGCAGGATCAGACCATGACCGACAGGGGGGCCATCGCCCCGATGCCCGACGAGCTGCGCCGGGCGGCGGAGGCGGCGCGCGGGTTCATGCCGCCCGCCGAGGGCCTGGCGCTGTACCGCACGGCGGCCGCGTACGCGGGGCTCGGCCCGGTGCTCGAGGTCGGCACGTACTGCGGGAAGTCGACCATCTACCTGGCTTGCGCGGCCCGGCACGCCGGCCAGGCCGTGGTCACCGTGGACCACCATCACGGCTCGGAGGAGAACCAGCCGGGCTGGGAGTACCACGACGCCAGCCTGGTCGATCCGGCCACCGGGCGGCTGGATACGCTCCCGTTCTTCCGCGCCACCCTGGCCGGCCTCGGCCTCGACGACGACGTGATCGCCATCGTCGGCCGGTCGGCGGACGTGGCGCGGCTGTGGCGGGCCCCGCTCGGCATGGTTTTCATCGATGGGGGCCACAGCGAGGCCGCGGCGCAGGCCGACTACGAGGGCTGGGCGCCCCGGGTGGCGCCCGGCGGGGCGCTGGCGATCCACGACGTGTTCCCCGACCCGGCCGACGGCGGCCGGCCGCCGTACCACATCTACCGCCGGGCGCTCGCCTCCGGCGCGTTCACCGAGGTAATGGCCGAAGGCTCGCTCCGGGTCCTGGAGCGCACCGGCCCCGGAATCGGCTGACCCGGGGCGGGATCAGGCGGCCCCGCAGCCGCAGGCGCTGGTGTCGGCGGGGGGAGCGGCGGCGCGGTCGGCGCCGGCCTGGCGGAACAGGTGCGCCCCGCCGGTCGTCCCGGCCAGCGCGTCGGCGGCCAGGATGACCGCGGCGGCTGTCCAGTGGCTGCGTTCGGCGGGGAAGTGCTGCTGGTTCGCGAACTGCAAACCGGTCCAGTAGGCGCCGTCGGCGTCGCGCAGGTGCTGGACGCCGGAGAACAGCTCGAGCGCCCGCTCCCGGTCGCCGACTGCGTCCAGGGCGAGCGCCAGCTCGCACGTTTCGGCGCCGGTGACCCACGGCTCGTCGCTCACGCAGCGCACACCCAGGCCGGGCACCACGAAATCCGGCCACCCGGCGGCCAGCCGCGCGGCGGCGGCGGCACCGCGCACCGGCCCGGCCAGCACCGGGTAGTACCAGTCCATCGAGAACCTGGCCTTGTCGGCGAACGCCTCCGGGTGGCGGGCCACCACGTGCCCGAGCTGGCCCGCCGCGAGTTCCCAGTCCGGCTGCGGCTCACCGGCCAGGTCGCCCAGGGCCACCGCGCAGCGCAGGCTCTGGTACATGCTGGCGCAGCCGGTGAGCAGCGCGTAGCTGCCGGGGGTCCCGTCGCTGGCGCGCTCCCAGATGATCTCCCCGCGCGGCGTCTGAAGGCCGAGCACGAACCCGATCGCGCGGCGCACCGTGGGCCACATCTGCCGCAGGAACCCCGCGTCCCGGGTGACCAGGAACTCGTGCCAGACGCCGACCGACACGTACGCGGCGTGGTTGGCCTCGGCGGAACTGTCGGTCACCTGGCCGCCCGCCTCGGTCCGCCGGGGCCACGAGCCGTCGGCCCGCTGGGTGGCCCGCAACCATTCGTAGGCCAGCCGGGCGGGCCCGGGCAGCCCGCACGCGGACAGCGCCATGGCGCACTCGACATGGTTCCAGGCGTCGATATGGCCGTCGGGCCAGCCGATCGCCCCGGACTCCTCCTGGCCGTCCGCGATCGTCCGCCCGGTGGCGGCTATCTCCTGCTCGTCCAGGATCCCGGCCACCGACGGGACCGGGCCGGGCCCGCTGCGGGCGTAAGGCAGCGAAAGACCCGAGGCGACGCGGGCCAGGTTGTCAGGCACCGGCGGCGGCCTGCGAAACAAGGGGGCGGGCGGTCGGGGCCGGGGCGCCGGCGGCTTGCGCGCGTATACGACCAGGCTCTTGCCGATGAGCGGGCTGAGCGCCCGCTCGGCCGCCCGGGTCAGCGGGGGGTGGGAGACGATGTCCCAGACCAGCATGCGGTGGTAGGCGCGGGCCAGCGGGTGGGCGTCGTTGTGCACGCCGACCGCGCACTTCAGCCACCAGTACGGCGAGTGCAGCCCGTGCGCGTGGTGGTGCCGGCCGACCTCGAAGCCCGCCGCGCGCAGCTTGGCTTCCAGCTCGGGACGCGTGTAGATGCGCACGTGCCCGCCGGGCGTGTTGTGGTAGTCGTCGGACAGCCGCCAGCAGATCCGTTCCGGAAGCCAGGCGGGCACCGTCACCGCCAGCAGCCCGCCAGGCCGCAGCACCCGCGCGATTTCCGCCATGGCCCGCTGGTCGCTGGGCACGTGCTCCAGGACTTCGGCCGCGATCACCCGGTCAAAAACGTCATTGCCAAACGGCATTGCGTTGGCATCCCCGCCCGCGGCGCCGGCGTGGCCGCCGGGCGGGACTTCCCCTCCGGCAACCATGGCCGCGGTCATTCCGCTGACCTTACCGAGCTCGCCGTGGTCGGCGTCGAACGCGACGACGTCCGCGCCGCGGCGGAACACCTCGAATGCGTGCCGCCCGGCGCCGCAGCCAAGATCGAGCACCCGGTCGCCCGGCCCGACGGGGAAGTGGCGGAAGTCCACGGTCAGCAGGGTTCGGCTCCCTTCGGCGCGCCGCCTTCGGTGTGGTGCCCGGCCGCCGCGATCTGGTGCCGGTATTCCCCGGCCACCGCGCGGGCGACCGCGGACCAGGTGAACCGCTCCTGGACCCGCTGCCACCCGGCCTGCGACAGCCGCTGCCGCCGCTCGGGTGAGTCGAGAAGGTCACGCAGGGCCGCGGCCAGTTCCTCGGGGTCGCCGGGCTCGACCAGCACGGCCGCGTCGCCGACCACCTCGGGGAGTGCGCCGGTGCGGCTGGCGACCAGCGGGGTGCCCGACGCCATGTGCTCGACCGCGGGCAACGAGAACCCCTCGTACAGGGACGGAACCACGGCGATCACCGCGCTCGCCGTCAGCTCGGCTATCTCGTCGTCGCTGATGTCGTGCACGAACCGGGCCCGGTCGCCGAGGGCGAGCTCGGCGACAAGCCGGTCGGTCGGGCCACCGGGCGTGGGTTTGCCGACGACGATGAGCTGCACGTCCTTTTCGGTGGCCAGCTTGCCTACGGCGCGCAGCAGCGTCGCCACGCCCTTGATCGGTGAGTCGGCGCTGGCCACGGCGACGATCCGGCCCGGGATCCGGGGCGCGGGCCTCGGGTGGAACACGCGCGGGTCGACCCCGAGCGGGATGACGTGCACGCTGGCCGGGGGGACCCGGAACTCCCGGCAGATGTCGTCCCGGGAGGTCCCCGACGAGGTGATGATCGGCCCGCAGCGGCGCGCCACCCTGCCCTGCATCCGCACGAACGAGTACCAGCGCCACTTGGCCAGCTTGGTGAGGCCGCGGGCCGCGTCAAGCTCGATGCGGCGGTCGATGCTGATCGGATGGTGGATGGTGGTCACCAGCGGCAGCCCGGCGCGCGGCAGGGCCAGCAGCCCGTAGGCCAGCACCTGGTTGTCGTGCACCAGGTCGAAGTCCGCGAGCCTGGCGAGCAGCGCCCGGCGGGCGCGCAGGCTGAACGTGAGCGGCTCGGGAAACGCGCCGGTCCGCATCCAGGCGAACTCGAGCGCGTCGATCCAGTCCCGGAACTCCGACGGCCGGGGCCAGCGGAACGGGTCGGGTTCCCGGTACAGGTCCAGGCTCGGCAGGGTGCGCAGCACGGGGCCCGCCTCGAGGTCCGGGTAAGGCTGCCCGGAGAACACCTCGACGTGGTGGCCGAGCGCGGCAAGTTCCCGGGACAGGTGCCTGATGTAGATGCCCTGACCGCCGCAATGCGGCTTGCTGCGGTAGGAAACCAGCGCGATCCGGAGCGGCCGATCGATGGGGTCCACGCAGGTTCGCACCCTTTCGTCCGCTGCCGCTCGGGTATGCGGAGGCCACCCGCGTGGCCCTTTATAGGCAGCGAACATTACCATCCAGTACAACTCCTGCCCCGCGCGCCACCCGGGTCCGGCGCAAAGCGGGGACATACCCTTGGCGGACCGGGCGCTGGCCCGCAGCCGCCACAACGACGGGGAGGCCATGCCTAAGCGCGCACTGATCACCGGAATCACCGGCCAGGACGGTTCCTACCTGGCCGAGCACCTGCTGACACGGGGCTACGAGGTGTGGGGCCTGGTGCGCGGCCAGGCCAACCCCGGGGTCGGGCGGGTGCGCCAGCTGCTCGCCGACGTCCGGCTGGTCCGCGGTGACCTGCTCGATCAGGGCAGCCTGATCTCCGCGGTCGAACGGGTCCAGCCGGACGAGGTGTACAACCTGGCCGCCATCTCCTACGTCCCCATGTCCTGGCACCAGGCCGAGCTCACCGGCGAGGTGACCGGGATCGGCGTGCTGCGGGTGCTCGAGGCGATCCGGGTGTGCAGCGGGATCAGCACGTCGCGGACGCCGAGCAGCGGGCAGATCCGGTTCTATCAGGCGTCGTCCTCGGAGATGTTCGGCATGGTGGCCGAGTCGCCGCAGACCGAGCGGACCCCGTTCCACCCGCGCAGCCCCTACGGGGTGGCCAAGGCCTATGGTCACTTCCTCACCCAGAACTACCGCGAGTCCTACGGCATGTTCGCGGTGTCCGGCATCCTGTTCAACCACGAATCGCCGCGGCGCGGCGCCGAGTTCGTCACCCGCAAGGTGTCGCTGGGCGTGGCCAGGATCAAGCTCGGCCTCGACCGCAAGCTCCGGCTCGGCACGCTGTCGGCCCGGCGGGACTGGGGTTTCGCCGGCGACTACGCCCGGGCCATGCACCTCATGCTGGCCCGGGACGAGCCGGAGGACTTCGTCGTGGGCACCGGGGTGACGCACAGCGTGGAAGAGCTGGTGGCGCGGGCGTTCGCCGTGGCCGGGCTGGACTGGCGGGAGCACGTGGTGTGCGACGCGGGCTTCGTCCGGCCCGCCGAGGTGGACCATCTGTGCGCCGACCCGTCCAAGGCGGCCAAGGAACTGGGCTGGGAGCCCACCGTGGGGTTCGACGAGCTGGTGACGATGATGGTCGACTCGGACCTGGCCCTGCTGTCCGCGCCCGGGGCGCACGCGGACGACTCGTTCGGGCCCGAGGCCTGGTAACCGGCTAGACGTGCGTGCCGACGAAGCGGCCGATCAGGTACGTCAGGCTCGCCGCGGCCGCGCCTAGCACGAGCTGGCGGACTGCGCCGCGCAGGAACGGGCGGTCGGTGAGCCTGGCGACGATGCCGCCCCCGGCGAAGGCGGCCACCGCGGCAAGCCCCAGCGCCGTGGCCAGCGAGTCGAAGCCCGCCAGGTAGGGGAGCAGCGGGATCAGTGCACCGAGCGCGAACGTGACCAGGGATGCGGCGGCCGCGGTGAACGGGGATGGGAGTTCGCCGGGGTCTACCCCCAGTTCCTCGCGGACATGCAGGTCCAGAGCGCTGTCGGGGTGCGCGGAGAGCTGGGTGGCGACCGCGTCGGCGAGGTCGGGGTCGACGCCCCGCATGCGGAACGTCTCCGCCAGCTCCAGCCGCTCGGACTCGGAGTTGTACTCCAGTTCGTGGCGTTCCTTGCGGACCTCGGCGGCCACGAGCTCGTTCTGCGAGGAGACCGACACGAACTCGCCGGTGGCCATCGAGAACGCGCCCGCGGCCAGGCCGGCCAGGCCGGTGAGCACGATGAAGCGCTGCGACCCGCCACCGCCGCCCACGCCGGCGATCAGGGACACGTTGGTCACCAGGCCGTCCATGGCGCCGAACACGGCCGGGCGCAGCCAGCCGCCGGAGACGTCGCGGTGCTGGTGCCCGTGCGCCTCGCTCGGCTGAGCGTCGGCAGCGGTCATCGGTCAGCGCACCCCACGTCCGGCCCCGGTACCCGCCGGGCCCGCGTTACCCAAGCGACTGGGCCGGGCGGGTCGGCAGGCCCGCGGCCTGCCACGCCTGGAACCCGCCGTCAAGGTAGGTCGCCTCGTGCAGGCCGATCCGCCGCAGGGTGGCCGCGGCCAGCGTAGAGGCATACCCCTCCGAGCACATGACGATGATCCGCGCGTCGGCCCGGGCCAGCGCCGGGATGCGGGCCTCGCTGCGCGGATCGAGCCGCCACTCCAGCACGTTGCGCCCGATGATGATGGCCCCTGGGACCTCGCCCTCGATAATGCGCTGCTGGAGCGACCGGATGTCGACCAGGATGCCGCCGTCGGACAGGCCCGCGAACGCCGCCTCCGGGCGCAGCCGCGTCAGCGCGCCCCGGGCCTCGGCGAGCAGCTCGTCGATGCTGTGGTCGGGCGGCAGCGCGTCGGAGGTGAGCTCGGCCGCGGACGCCGCGGACGCGTCGGCGAGCGCGGTGTCCGCGCCGCCGCGGCCCCGGGCGCCCTCCGGGCCGTCGATGGCCACGGTCTCCCTGGCGATCAGGCCGTAGTGGGTCGCGGTGTAATAGGTCATCGCGACCAGCGGCGGTGAGTACGCGTGGATACTCGTCGCGGAGCCGCCGCTGTCGTGGGCGACGTCGTGCACGTGCGCCGGGCCGAACGCCACCGCGTCGCCGGTCAGCACCTGCCTGCGGGCGATCCGCCGGCCGCTGGCGACCCGGTACTGCTCGGCCAGGCGGCCCTCGGCCACGGCGAACGACCCGGAGGAGCCGCCGTGGTCGTGCCAGTCGGTGTCCTGGCCGCGTTCCCAGGCCAGCAGCCAGACGTCGCAGGAGTTGGACCGGTGCAGCGGCAGGTACCAGCGCACGTCGGGGTCGCGCACGACCAGGTCCGCCCACAGGTCGCGGTGCGCGGCCAGGCCGACCGTGATGGAGCGCAGCTGGGCCGCGCTCAGGCGGCCGCTTTGCGGGACGTGGCCGCGCAGGTAGTCAACGATGGCCTGCTGGCGCTCGGGGCTGACGCCCCAGCCCTTTTTCAGTCCGCTGCCTGGCTCATCTGGAGGCTGGGCTTCCGGGGTTATAGCAACAAGCGACACGCAACCTCCTTCCGGCCACAGCCATCATATTCCCGCCGGTCAGGCCCGAGTCAGGGCTAACCGCCAAGGTCTCGTGCGAACTTGCCGGCCGTCAACCCGCCGGAGGCGTGCAGCAGCCGTTCGATGTCCTCACCGAACGGGCGGTCGGTGATCACCGGGCCGAGCAGGGGCGCGAGCCAGTCCAGGACGGGGCGGCAGCCGGCGGCGGCTCGCGGCCGGACAGCGCGTGCGCCTGGTAGGCCGTCATCAGCTCGCAGGCGGTGACCGCGTGGGCGTGCCGGAGCGCCACGCGCAGGTTCTCGGCCGCCTCCCAGGCAAAGGACTGCACGTCCTCCTGGCCGCCGGAGGTCTCGATCAGCCCGACCGGGGTGGCGGTGGCCAGGCGGCGCAGCGCGTGGGCCTCCCCGGCGGCCCGCTTGTGGACGGTGACCAGGCCGGTCTCCGGGCCGGGCTGGGCGGTGAGCTGGGCCGGCAGGCCGGTGACCCGGGGATCCAGCAGCCGGTGGCACCGCGCCGTGCTGACCTCAGCGGCGTGCGCGAACGCCGCGGTGAGCTGGTCGCAGTGCGCGGCGAGGTCGATGCCGTGGAACCCGGCCGTGCCCGCGAAGGCGCCGTCGAGGAACGCCGGCGAGTCGGTCACCCCGCCGAGGGCGCGGCCGGCCGCGGCGGCGAGCCCCGCGCCCGCTCGCAGCACGTGCGCCAGGACCGGGCCCACGACGCGGAACGACACCGGTGCCTGAAGCGACCTCGGCTCCGCCTCCGCGCCGATGGCGGCCCGGAGCCGGCCAAGCACCTCCCCCAGCAGCGGGTCGCCGCGCGCGCTCGCCCCGGCGTAGGGGTCGCGGGAGGCCCGGATGGCCGCGACCGACAGGGCGGCCGCCGCCTCCATCAGCGTCACCAGGGCGGTGGCCTCGGCGCCGCGGCGCAAGCACAGGGCGGTCGCCCCCGGCACCCCGGCGAGCAGCGCGTGCCCCTCGCGCGGGCCGAGATCGAACTCCGCCAGGCCGTGCTCGCGCAGCGCGTCACCGGCCGGCCTGGTCCCGCCGCCGGGGGCGAGCACGCGGCCGATGCCGGCCAGCGGCCCGAACGCGTGCGCCAGCGGCACGATCTCCCCCGCGCACCCGACCCCGGTGCGCGGCACGGCCGGGAGGATCCCGGCGTCGAGCAGATCCACCAGGCGCTGGCACAGCGCGGCGGAAACCCCCGAGTCGCCCGACAGGAACGTGCGCAGGCGCACCGCGATGAACGCCCGCGCGTCGCCGGCGTCCAGCCACGGGGGACCTCCGGTCGCCCGGGCCAGCAGCAAGTTGCGCTGGTGGGCGCGCTGCTGGGGCTCGGTGAGGCGCACGCCGACCATCGCGCCCATGCCGGTGTTCACGCCGTACACCGGGCCGCCGTCGCGCAGCACGGCACGCGCCTGGTCGCAGCGCCGGTCCACCTCGGCCGCCAGCCCGGGGGCGATCACGACCGGCTGCCCGGCCGCGATCTCACCGATCAGCGCGGCGTCCAGGCCGGCCGCCGTGGTGATCGTGCGCGCCGGCATCACCGGGGGACCTGTCTCGGCGTGCTCCCGCGGGCGGGCCGCGGCCCGTAGCTGTTCCTGGTCATCTCCTGAGGCTGTGGCTCCCCTCACGAAACCCGGTAGCGGCGCAGTGCGTCCTCATCCAGGACGATGCCCAGCCCGGGCCGGTCACCGACGGTGAGGTAACCTTCCGGGCTCACCCCGACCGGCTCGGCCAGCATGAAGTCCCGCCGGGCGGGCGTCCAGCCCGGCGGGTCGAAGGGGTACTCGAGGTAAGGGCCGCCACCGACGCCGGCGGCCAGGTGCAGGTTCGCCAGCAGGCCGATGCCGTTGGTCCAGGTATGCGGGCTGAACATCCGGCCCTTCGCGAGCACGTGCTCGGCAAGCGTCCTTGCCCTCGAGATGCCCACGGCGAGCACCGCGTCGGGCTGGTACACGTCGAGCGCGTCGGCCTCGACGAGCGCGGTCAGCTCGGCGTAGCTGCGGGCCATCTCGCCGCCCGCGACCCGTACCGGGCAGTCGGTGCGCAGGGCGGCCAGCCCCGGGACGTCGGTTCCGCTGAGCGGTTCCTCCATCCAGTAGACGTCGAGTTCCGCCAGGCGCGCGGCGATGCCGCGGGCCGCCGCGCGGTCCAGCGCAGGCCTCGTGTCGCCCGGCATCCGCCAGCCCTGGTTGAGGTCGGCCATGAGGGTGAGCCCCGGCAGCGCGTCGCGTACCGCGGCGAGACCGGCGAGGCCCTCGCTCAGCCGGGCTGGGTCGATCCGGATCTTCATCGCCTGGAAGCCCATCTCGGCCGCGGCCAGCGCCATGTCCACCCGGGCCGGTGGCTCGGCGAGCACGCCGGTCGAGGCGTAGGCGAGCAGGCGGTCGGTGAAGCCGCCGAGCAGCCGGGCCACGGGCTGGCCGGTCACCTGGCCCGCGATGTCCCACAGCGCCGCCTCGAGCGGCCAGGGGCGGCAGCCGTGAAACGCGACGGTTTCGAGCGCCCGGACCTGCCGGGCGACGGCCAGGGGGTCGGTTCCGATGAAGAGGTCCAGGTAGCCGTCGAAGCCATCCATCGAGTCGCCCGAGCCGGCGCCCCGCACGCCCTCGTCGGTGTCGACCAGCACGACGGTCGCCGGGAAGGTGCGCCGCGGCTCGGGATCCCAGGCGGCCGGAAACGGTGGCGTGAGCGGAAGCGAGAGCCGGATGAGCCTGATGCCGGTGATCTTCATATGGAGCGGGGTGGGGCCGGACGTACAGAGGGCTCGTAGAAGGGGTTGAACGGCGCGCGCGCCGCCGCGAGAAACTCCTCGGCGCCGGGGCCTCCGGCCATGCCGTTGCGTAGCGCCCGCAGCGTCGCGGTGGCGTTGTTCTCGTAGACGGCCGTCTCGTCGTCGGCCACGGGGTTGACCCAAACCGCGGCGATAAGGACCAGCTCGCCCGCCTGGCCCCGGTCGATGACGCCTTCCTCCAGCGCCATCCCCGCACCCCTGGCGACGCCCGCCTGGGCTGCGCCCCAGGTCAGCCTGCCGTGAAGCTCTCCCTCGATCGCGGCCTTGTTGACGAACAGCGTCGGCGGAACGACCGCCACGCCGGGCTGGGCGATCGCGACGAAGGGGGCGAACCCGGCCCGGGGCGTGGCGAGCGCGGTCACCCACGCTGCGCCGACCGGCCCGTCCCGCCGGCCGAGCACCGTGTTCACGTGGGCCGCGTTCCCGCCCGACCCGACGTACGACTCACCGATAATCATCAGGCTCACCGGCCGTCCCCGCTCTCTTCCAGCCATGGTTTCAGTACTCCCCGGGCGGATGCCCCGGAGCGCATGTCGGCGAACGCCTCGTTGATCTCCGCGAGCCGGTACCGCCGGCCGACGAGCTTGTCCAGCGGCAGCCGGCCCTGGGCGTGCAGGCGCAGGATCATCGGCATGTCCACGGCGGGCCTGGCGGAGCCGTAGAACGTGCCGGTGACGACCTTCTCCGACCGGACGAGCTGTGGCGCGGGCAGCGATACCGCGGAGCCGTCCGGAGGAACGCCGATCGCCACGATCGTGCCTCCCGGCCGGGTGACCGAGAACGCCAGTTCGAGGAGCTGCGGCAGCCCGGCCGCCTCGAACGCGTAGTCGACACCGCCATGGGAGTGGTCAAGCAGCGCCTCGGCCAGCGCCGGGTCCTGCCCGTCGAGGGCCCGGGTGGCGCCCAGCTCAACCGCCAGGGCCCGCCGGGAGGCGGACGGCTCGACGGCGATGATGGTTTCGGCGCCGGCCAGGCGGGCGCCCATGATCGCGGAGAGGCCGACACCGCCCGCGCCGAACACCGCGACCGAGCATCCGGGCTCGATCCTGGCCCGGTTGATGACCGCTCCGATGCCGGTGGTCACCGCGCACCCGACGAGCGCGGCGACGTCGGGGTCGGTGCCGGCCGGCAGGGGAATGCACGAATGCTCGCTCACCACCGCGTGGCGGGCGAAGGTGGACAGGTACGAGTAGTGGTGCAGCCGCGCGCCTTCGTGGGAGAGCCGGAACCCGCCACCCGGGAGCGATCCCGCCGCCATGTGCTGCGTCGCGGCCTCGCACAGCGACGGACGCCCCCGCTGGCAGGCCCGGCAGGCCCCGCAGGCCGGCAGCCACGACAGGACCACCGTGTCGCCGGGGGAGATCCGGGTGACCGCGGCGCCGGCCTCCTCGACGACGCCACACCCCTCGTGGCCGAGCACGGCGGGGAGCGCGGTCGCCGACGCGCCGGTCACCGCGTTCCAGTCGCTGTGGCAGACCCCGCTCGCCTCGATCCGCACCAGCACCTCGCCCGCGCCGGGCGCCGCGAGGTCCACCTCCGCCGCCACCAGAGGCTCACCAACCGCCGGCAGCACAGCAGCGTGCGTCCTCATCTTCGTACCCCTGCCCCTGGCCTATCGCTCCGCTTAGCGGCGATACCCGCTCCGGTGCCTGGTCCGGTCCCCGGAGCGTCCTGGCCAGGATGCCTGCGCCGCCAGGCCACCGCAACCGCCGCGGCGAGCACTGTGACGCACAACGCTTCGGTCAGCCCGAAGATCACCCGCGGGCCGAGGTGGTCGGTGGCCAGCCCGGCCAGCAGCGGGCTGAGCAGCGCGGTGATCGCCCACACCCCGTTGAGCAGGCCCATCACGACACCGAGGCCGGCTCCGGAGCGCTCCGCCCCGGCGGCGCCCAGCGGGTAGGCGACGGTCCACAGAACCGACCGCGCCGCGGTCGTGGCGCACAGCATGCCGACGATCGCCACCGGTGCCAGGCTGAGCGCCGCCGGAGACACGGCGAGGGTGAGCACGAGCATGCCCGCGAACGCCACCGGTATCCGCACGGCCCGCCCGCCGGCCACCGCGGTGAGCGTGCTCCCCGTCGCGAACAGCACCCCCGCGACGGAGAAGGCAAGGCCGATCTGTCCCGATGAGGCGCCGGTGGCGTGCAGCAGCGCCGGGACCAGCAGGGCGGCAACCCCGGTCGTGACGCCCGCCACCACGATCGCGGCGGCCGCGGAGATCGTCTTGCTGTCGGTGGCGGCGGCGCGAAGGCTGGCGCCCACCGGCGGGGCGGGCGGCGACGCCGGCCCGGGCATCCGGAGCAGCCCGAGTGCCGTGGTGATGGCGGCGAAGGCCAGGGCGCCGGCGAGGAACGGGACCGCAAGGCCGAGATACTGCACCCCCGCGCCGGACAGGGCGGGCCCGAGGGCTCCGCCCGCCCCCGCGCTGGCCACCGATCCGCCCAGGCTTGACCCGCCCGGCGCCGCGTCGGCGAGCCAGGAGATCCCGGCGGTCCAGATGATCCCGAAGCCGGCCCCGAACACCAGCCGGGAGGCGAGCAGGGCCGGGAAGGCGGGGGCCAGCCCCTGGGTGAGCAGGGCCGCCGTCATCAGCGCGCCGGCGCAGAGGGTGAGCCGTCGCGGGCCGAAGCGGTCGGACAGCGCCCCGGCGGGCAGCGCGAAGGCCAGCGTGGCGAGGCCGGTCGCGCTCAGCAGCGCGCCCTGCTGGAGGCCCGAAAGCGCCAGGCGGTGCGCGTACACGGGCAGGATCGGCACGATCGCGTACTGGGTGGCCGAACTCGCGAAGACCAGGCCATACAGGAGGAAACGGAACAGCCGTACCGTCGCTGGACGTGCCGCTTGTCCCGCCCCGGCGTTCTGCTCCTCCCGCGTCCGCGCTTCGCGCCCCCGCTCCCGCGCTGCTTGTCCCGTGCCCGCACTGTGTTCGTCCCGGCCCCACGCTTCGCACTCCCGCGCCCGCCCCCGCACTGCTTGTCCCCTGCCCGCGCGGCGCCCTTCCCGCCCCCGCGCTTCGCACTCCCGCGCTGGTTGTCGCCCGCCCACCAGGTGCTCGTGCCGCGCCCGCGCTTCGCGGGCCCGTTCCCGCGCCTTCGCCCGCTGTCGGCCTGCGGCCGCCTTCATTACGCCTGCCTCCCTGCGATTACGTCCGTTTGTTCGGCAAACGCGAGTTTAATATGAAAAAAGTGGTACTAAGCTGAAAGAATGAGCGAGCTACGATCGATAAATCCGATCAAAAACGGGCTGGGCCTGCGAGAGCTGCGGGCGGTCGTCGCGGTCGCCGAGCTTGGCTCGTTCCGGCGTGCCGCCGCCGAGCTCGGGTACACGCAGTCGGCGCTGTCACACCAGGTGTCGGCGCTCGAAGCGGCGCTGGGCTGGCCGCTGTTCCACCGTCCGGGTGGCCGTGGGCAGGTGCGGCTTACGCCCGCCGGCGAGGCGGTCCGCCGCCGGGCGCGGCGGGTGCTGAGCGAGGTCGAAGGGATCGCCGCCGAAGCGGAGGAGGCCGAGCGCGGCGCGAGCGTGTCCATCCGGGTCGGCGTGTCGCAGACGACGGCGGCCGAGATCATGCCCGCGGCCCTCCAGGCTTTCCGCGTCGAGCATCCCGGGGTCGAGGTCGTGCTGAGCGATATCGACGATGGCGCAAGCGTCGCGGACGCGCTCAGCAAGGGCCGTCTGGACCTGGCCTTCACCGTCGATCCCGAGCCCGACGACCGCATCGAGGCGCTGCCCACGCTGGACGACCCGCTGGTGCTGCTGACCCGCAGGGACAGCGAGATCGCCGAACTGGAGCATCCCGGCTTGGACGTGCTCAACGGGCTGGATCTCGTCGCCTGGACCCGGCGCTGGCGCGCGCAGCGAGTGCTCGAGGAACAGTGGAGCCTGCTGGGCATCACGCCGCGGATCGTCTACCGGACCGACGACAACCTGGCGCTTCAGCGGCTCGTGGCGGCCGGGCTCGGCCACGCCTGCATCGGGCGGCTTGCCGCACGCAGAGCGATCGATCCCTCGCTCACCTGGCTGTCGCCGCGCGAGCTGCTGAGCCCTCGCCGGATCGCCCTGTGTTACTCACGGCAGCGGCAGCTTACGGCCACCACGCTCGCGCTCATCGCGGCCATCCGCGGCCAGGTGACCGCGTAGGCGTGCCCGCAAATCCCCCTGCCTGCCGTGCGTCCGCCGGACGGGCGCCCGCTGCGTTGCCGTCGTGGCTCATGAGGGGCAATTAGGAAGACACAACATCCCGCCTCCACCAGCCCCCGTACTGAGCAGTCAATAGGTGGATTCTGCACCGGCAAGACACTTACTGCCGTCTGAATCCTCGCTTTAATCACCGGGCAGAGATTCGTTGGGGCGCAGAGTTGTGGCCTTCAGGGAGGGGAACTCGAGCCGGCCGGTGACCGCGCCGGCGCGGAACACCTCGGCGAGCGTGCCGGCCTGCGCTCCCAGGTCGCGGCCGTGCGGGCTGTCGACCGGCGGGAAGACCGAGCGCAGCCCCGCGACCAGTTCGGCAAGGGGCGGGGCGGGCTCGCGCCCGGTGACGAACAGCGCCTGGCTTGCGACGAGGGCCAGGATGGCGAGCGCCCCGTCGAGCCCGTCCGCGGCCCGCCGCTGGCTGTCGTGGGCCAGCGAGGTCGCCGTGGCGAGGTCGTTCTGCGTGTCCACGAGGACCGCGGGCATCAGCGCCGGCGCCGCGGCGGCGCGGGCGGATTCCGCGTAACCGGTTGCCACCCAGCCGAAGAGGCTGGTCGCACCGTGTACCACGCCGGCGAACCCGGGCGGGTTCAGCAGGTGCGGCAGCCCGTAGGCGGCCCCCCGGTGGAAGGCCGCGACCTGGCGCTCCGCGGCCAGCGCGAGTTCCGCCCAGGCGGCCGACAGCGCCTGGAGGGCGGGGCTGGCCGCCGCGTTGTGGAAGCCGCCGTTGGAGGCGACCCGCCCTAGCGGGTGGCGCGAGTCCGGCGGGAGGTACACCGGGTTGACCGAGACCGACCGGAGCGCGGTGGCGGCCGCCTGTTGGGCCTGCGCCACCGCGCGGCGCGCCTCACCGGCCAGCCTCGGCAGAATCCGGAAACTCACCGGCGCCTGGTGGGTCAGACGGCCGGCCGCATCGGCGCCGGCCAGGTGGGCGCGGAGCGAGCGCAGCGCCGCGGCCTGGTGCTGATCGCCCCAGAGATCCTCCAGCGCCGCGTCGTAGGCGTCGAGCGGTGCCCGGAACGCGTCGATCGCCAGCGCGAAGACTACTTCGGCATGGGCCAGCCTGTGCTTCGCCCGGACGGCGGTGTCCGCGAGGACGGCGGCCGAGTAGGGACTGCCGTTGATGAGCGCCATGCCTTCGCCCTCTTCGAGGTCGAGGCCCTCGACCGCGGCCATGAGGTGCAGCATGGGGAGGATCTCTCCGGGCCCCGCCTGGCCGCCGAGCGGGACACAGGGCAGCGGCGAGCCGAGCAGCGCCGCCACCCGGTCGGCTACCTCGGGGCGGACCTTCGCGTGACCCTCCACGAAGTCGGCAAGCCGCGCGAAGACCATGCCCCGCACGATCTGCTCGTCGTGGCATCCTCCGCCGAAGCCAAGCCCCGATTCGGCCCGGAACGATCGCGCGAACTCACGCTGCTGCCCGGGCGGGACCGGCGTGGATACCTCGATACCCGGCCGGGTCGTCGTCCCGTAGATGAACGCCGACCGGTCCGAGTCGAGGAGGGCGACGAAGGCACGGCGCGCATCGGCCATCGCCGCGCGCGCCGTGGGGCCGATCTCGACGCCCTCCCGCCCGAACGCCACCCGCCGGAAGCTGTCCAGCGTGAGGTCGCCCCGCCGGTTCACCACGACGGTCACCAGCGGATCCCCAGACGCCGGGCGAATGGGGAAGGGCTGGTGACCGCCACGGTGGCCGTCACATAATGGCGGCGTTCCAGAGGAAGAACTGGCCCTGCGCCGTCGGGTACACGCCGGTGACGTTCTTCGCCGTGGCGGAGAGGTAGTCGTAGAAGTAGGCGAAGATGATCGGCGTCTCGTCGAGGAGCAGCGTCTCGATCTGCTGGGCGAGGCTCCGCTGGGTGGACAGGTCAACGGCGGCGATGTACTGCTGGGACAGCTTGTCGTAGGTGGGGTTGCTGAACCGCGCGGCGTTCCAGGAGCCGGCCCCGGTCTTGGCGTTGGGGGTCTGCAGCGGCGCCCCCAGGTACACGTTCGGGACCGAGCGGGCGCCGTAGTCGACGAGGCTCATCTCGCCGTCCAGCCAGTCCGACTTGCCGAACACCGCCGTGCCGTAGTACTTGGTCGGCGTTTCGATCGTCAGGGCGATGTCCACCCCGATCGCGGCCGCGGACTGCTTGATGATCTCGGCGAAGTGCGGCATCTCCTGGGTCGTCTCGGTGAGCAGCGGGGTGGAGAAGCCATGCGGCACCCCGGCCTTGGCCAGCAACTGCTTGGCGAGCGTCAGGTTCTTGGCCCGCTGCGGGACCGTCGGCGGGCCCACGGTGGACTTGTAGACCGGGGCGAACGGGCTGTCGTTGCCGATCTCCGCGTAGCCCTTGAACAGCGCCGCCACGATCGCCGGCCGGTCCAGGCTGTAGGCGATCGCCTGCCGCGCGTACTTGCTCGTGAACGGGTGAATGTCGTTGCGCATCGACAGTTGGCGGTGCGTCGCCGCCTTCAGCGCGATGACGTTGAAGCTGCCGTTCAGCAGCTGCGGGCTGGTGGCCACGGAGAACTGGTCGAGGCAGTCGATGGAGCCCGCCTGGAGCGCGGCGGTCATCGGTGCCTCTTGGGGATAGAAGGTCCACTCGATCCTCGCGGGCTTCGCCTTGGTTCCCCAGTAGAAGGGGTTCCGCTCGTAGACCGCACCGACGTTCGGCGTGTAGCTGACCATCTTGAACCGGCCGGTGCCCGGGAAGCTCTTCTGGTAGTTCGTGTAGTCGAAACCCTTGGGCACGATGATCATGTTGTAGTTGTCGTTGGAGACCGCGTCGAGCCAGGCCGCGTCCGGGTGCTCGAGGTGGAAGGCGACGGTGGTGTCGTCGACCTTCACGACGCCGGCCGGGTTGAGCGTGCCGCCGAAGACCGACAGCGCGTTGGCCGAGCTCTTCGGGTTGGACTGGGTCTGGAAGCTGTAGACGACGTCGTCCACCGTCATCGGCGTGCCGTCGTTGAACTTCACGCCCTGGCGGATCTTGAACGTCCACACCGAGGCGTCGGCGTTCGAGCTCCAGCTCGTCGCCAGCCACGGGTGGAAGTTGAAGTGCTGGTCGGCGAAGACGAGGAACTCGCCCACGTTGCCGATCAGCTCCAGGCCGCCCTGGTCCGCGATCGTGATCGGGTTGATGGCGGCCGCCGGGACGAGGATGCCCGCCTTGATGGTCGCGCCGGACTTGCCGGCCGCGGCGCCTGAGCTGCTGGCCGAGCTCGGCGAGGACGACGACGAGCCCCCGCAGGCGGCCAGGATGCCGCCCAGGATCGGGGCCGACAGGCCGACAATCGTGCCGCGCCGGATGAACTCCCGCCGTGAGATGTGCCCGGCCACGAACTCATCGATGATGTGTTCCTGGATCGGTCCCCGCCCCTGGCGAAGAGGGTCAAGCCGTCTGTGGTTTATGTTCATGAAACGGTCGGTGCCCATGACACCCCCTTGACTGGCTCGCCCCTCGGCGAGGCTCGCGGCTGTCAGTTACGCGAAACGCAGGGTGCGCGCGCACCGCGTGTGTTCGCTCAAGTTACACGAGATCTTCAAGTCCATTCCAGATCGTTTACTGCTTTGAAACATCCTGCATCGCACGCAAATCCGCCAGCGGTATGTGGCAGCGCATCAGGTGGCCCGGCTCGGCTTCGGCCAGCGGGGGCTCCGTGGACTCGCAGATGCCGCTCGGCAGGCGGCGCGGGCACCGGGTGTGGAACACGCACCCGGTCGGCGGGTGGGCGGGGCTCGGGATCTCCCCGCTCAGGACGATCCGCTGCCGGGTTCCGTCCAGGCTCGGCACGGCCGACAGCAGCGCCTCGGTGTAGGGGTGATGCGGCCCGGCGAACACGGTCTCCGCCTCGCCGTATTCCATGATCCGCCCGAGGTACAGCACGGCGATCCGGTCGCTGAGATAGCGAACCACCCCAAGGTCGTGCGAGATGAACAGATAGGTCACCTGTTCCCGGCTCTGCAGCTCGGCAAGCAGGTTCAGGATCGCCGCCTGCACCGACACGTCGAGCGCGGAGGTGGGCTCGTCGCAGACCAGCACCCGGGGGTCGCCGGCGTACGCGCGGGCGATGGCGACGCGCTGCTTCAGCCCGCCGGAGAGCTGTGCCGGGCGAAGGCCCAGATGCCGATCCTCCATCCGGACCGCGTGCACGATGTCCTGCAGCGACGCCTCGCGCTTCTCCCCGGACAGGCCGGCCAGCTTGGTTATCGCCCGGCTGATCAGGTACCGCACGCTGTGCCGCCGGTTCAGGGCCGAGTCGGGGTTCTGGAAGACGATCTGCATGGCCCGCAGCTGGTCCCGGCTCCGCCGGGACGCGGTGGGCGCCAGCTTGTGGCCCTGCAGTTCGAGCACGGAACCCTCATCGGGCGGCGAGAGCCCGAGCAGCACCCGGGCGAGGGTCGTCTTGCCGCTGCCGGACTCCCCGACCAGGCCGAGGGTCTCGCCGAGGCGCAGGTCGAGGTCGACTCCGGTGAGGGCGTACACGCTCTCGCCGCGCGCGCTGAAGGTCTTCGACAGCCCGCGGAGCGAGACCACCGGCACGCCGTCGGCGGGCGGCGTCGAGAGCACGATGTCTTCCGGGGTGGCCCTCGGCAGGGTCGGCGCCTTCTCGTAATAGTGACAGCGTGCGCCCCGGGTGCCGCTCACCGGGTACATCGGCGGGGCTTCGGTGCGGCAGCGGTCGTCGGCGAGCGCGCAGCGTTTGGCGAAGATGCAGCCAGCCGGCACCTCGCCCGGCGCGGGCAGGAAACCGGGGATGGTGTCCAGCCGGCCGTGGTCCTTGCGCTGGCCACGGCGTGGTATGCAGCGCAGCAGGCCCACGGTGTACGGATGCTGCGGTTGGTCGAAGACCTCCTGGGCCGGGCCCTGTTCCACGATCTCGCCCGCGTACATCACGCCGACGCGATCGCACATCTTCGCGATCACGGCGAGGTTGTGGCTGATGAACAGCACGGAGGTGTGGAATTCCTCCCGCAGCGACGCGACGAGATCGAGGATCTCGGCCTCGACGGTGGCGTCGAGCGCCGTCGTGGGCTCGTCGAGGATCAGCAGGGCCGGTTCCGTCGCCAGCGCCATCGCGATGACGGCCCGCTGCAGCATGCCGCCGGAGAGCTGATGAGGGTAACAGCGGAGCACCCGGCCCGGGTCGGAGATCTGCACGGTGCGCAGCGCCTCCTCGGCCCGCCCGGCCGCGTCGGACTTGCTCAGCCCCGCGATCTCGAACACCTCGGCCACCTGGCGCCCGACCTTGATCGACGGGTTGAGCGCCCGGCCGGGTTCCTGGTACACCATGGACACAGTCCGTGCCCGCAGCGCCCGCAGGGCATCCTTGCCGAGCGCGTTGACGTCCTGCCCGTTGAGGGTGATCGACCCGGCGCTCACCCTCCCGTTGCGCGCCAGGTAGCGGGTTATCGCGAGCGCCATGGTCGTCTTGCCGGAGCCGGACTCGCCGACCAGCCCGAACGACTCCTGCCGGCCGATATCGAACGAGACGTCCCGCAGCACGAGCCGGTCGTTGCCGCGCACCGTGTAGCTGACGTCGACGTGCTCGGCCGTTAGGACGGGCGCGTCGACGCGGGGCGGCGCGGGCTGCGGGGAAGTGTCGATCGTCACTGGATGACCACCGCCTCGATGGAGTCGGCGATGAGGTTCACGGCAACGACGAGTGAGGCGATGGCCAGCGCGGGGAACAGTGTCTCCCACCAGTACCCCGCCGACAGGTACTGGTAGCTGCTGGCGATGTCGGCGCCCCAGTCCGGCGTCGGCGGCTGGATGCCGAAGCCGAGGAACGAGAGCGTGGCGATGGCGAAGATCGCATACCCGAGACGCACCGTGAACTCGACCAGTATCGGCCCGAGCACGTTGGGCAGGATCTCCACGAACATGATGTGCAGGTTGCCCTCGTCGCGGAGCTGGGCAGCGGCAACGTAGTCCAGGTCCCGCTCCTGGAGCACGGCGGTCCGCACCGTCCGGGCGATCAGCAGGGCGAACACGAAGCCGATGACGATGATCAGCGTGAGCGTCGATGGGCCGACCGCCACGACGAACAGGAACGCGATGATCACGACCGGGAGGGCGAGCACGGCGTCGACGAGCCTGCCGACCACGCTGTCGATCGCGCCACGGAAGTAGCCCTGGACGAGGCCGATGCTCGTGCCGACCACGGTGCCGAGCAGCGTCGCCAGCGGCGCGATGATCAGGATGTCGCGGGCACCCACAATCACACGCGACCACACGTCGCGGCCGAGTGAATCGGTGCCGAACCAGTGGGCGCCCGACGGTGGCGTGTTGAACTGGGTGAGGTTGCCGCTGACCGGGTTATAGGGGGCGATCACCTTGCCGAAGATCGCGCACACGATCCACCACAGCAGCAGCGCTACACCGATGAGGAAGGGCACCGAGCGGATCAGCTGGCGTAGCTGCTCGCGGCGGACGCGGCGGGATGAGACGTCGACCGTGCCCCCGGCGCCGCCGGCGGCCGCGACGCGGATGTCCACCGCTGCTCCCTCGGGCAGCCTCGCCGCCTGCTCGAGGGACATTCCCGTCGCAGTGTCTGCGACGAGGGCATCGCCCGGCTCGTCGTCGGCCATAACTCGGCCTGCTGGAATCTGATCCGGGGGTTGAGCATCGTGTAGAGGATGTCGGCGATCAGCGTCGCCACCAGGTACACGACGCCGATGACGAGGACGCCCGCCTCGAGCATCGGGAAGTCCTTGTCGGTGGCGGCCGTGAAGATCAGCCTCCCGAGGCCTGGATAGTTGAACAACGTCTCGACGACCACGAGGCCCCCGATCAGGTAGCCGGTCTGGGTTGCGATGACCGTGATGGTGGGGAGCAGCGAGTTGCGCAGGACGTGACGCCGGATAACCACCGGGCGCGGCAGCCCCTTCAGCGTCGCCGTCCTGACGTAGTCGGAGTCGAGCGCCTCGACCGTGCCCGCACGGGCCATTCGCGCAATGTACCCGAACAGGATCAGCACGAGCGGTATCGCCGGCAGGATCAGGTATTTCAGCTGCGTGAGCGGCGGCGAGCCGGGTGGGGCGTTCGCGCTGACCGGGAGCCACTTCAGCGCGATCGCGAACACGACGATGAGCACGATGCCGGAGACGAACTCGGGCACGGTCGACAGGGAAAGCCCGGCCACGCTGATGGACCGGTCCACCGCCCCGCCGCGGTAGAGCGCGGCGAGTACGCCGCCGAAGATGCTAAGCGGAACCACGATCACGAAGGCGACCGCCGCCAGCTTGAGCGAGTGCTCGAGCGCGGGGATCAGGAAGGTGCTCACCGGCGCCCGGAACTGGTAGGAGGTGCCCAGGTCGCCGTGGATGGCGCCGGACGCCCAGCTCCAGTACTGAGTCAGGAGCGGGCGGTTGACACCAAGCTGCTGGTCGAGGGCCCGCACGGCGCTCTCCGCCGCGAACGGGCCGAGGATCGCCCGGCCCGGGTCGCCGGGGAGCACCTGACCGGCGAAGAAGATGATCAGGCTCAGGAGAACGAGCGTGAGCAGCGCAAGCCCCACGCGATTCAGCACGTAGCGCGCCATCTCCCCCTCAACTTCCGGTACCGGAGCCGTCCTCGTGGTGAACAGCAGGGAACGTCGTGCGCGGCGCTTGAATTGTCCAACAGCCACGCTCCGGAGCGCAACGGACAGCGCGGGCGGAAAGGCACATGACCGGCAGCGGGCCGGGACCCGGTCACAGGGTGACCGGCTGTCCGGTCTCCAGCGCGCGCTCGGCGGCGATGGCCACCGCCAGCGTGGCCGCCGCATCCGGCGGCGTGCAGACCACGCCGGCCGGGTCGCGATCACGGGCCGCGTCGAGGAAGCGGCGCAGGGACCGTTCCGACGGCGGGGTGGCCGCGTGCCGGTCGACCGGGCGGCCGCGGGCCATTCCGGTGAGGGTGAACTCCGGGTCCAGGCCCAGCCGGAGGGTCGACTCCGAGGCCACGATGTCCACGCCGTAGGTGCCGGGCTCGCCCGGCCGGGTCCAGGCGACCACGACCGTGGCGATCGCCCCGGAAGCCAGCGTGAGCAGGATCGTCACGGCGTCGTCGATGTCTCCTTCGCCACCGGCGCTGCGGGCGAGCCGGACGCGGCTGGCGGCTGCCTGGACCGATGCCACCTCACCCCCGATGACCCGGGCCAGGTCGAGATGGTGGCTGCCCCGCTCCAGGAGGTTTCCCCCGCCGGCCCGCCGGTCGAGGAACCACGGCCGGCTCTGGGTCGGCCCGATGCTGGTCCCGACCAAAAGCCCGATCTGCTGGCCCTCCAGCAGTTCGCGCACGTCGTCGAGGAGGTCGAGCGCGTGCCACTGGTAGCCGATCGCGCAGACCGTGCCGGACTGGTCCCACGCCTCGACAATCACCGCGGCATCGGCGAGCGTGCGGGCGATCGGCTTCTCCAGGTAGACCGGCAGGCCCCGGCCGAGCGCCGCGACGGCGGGCTCACGGTGGGCCATCGGCGGCGGGCAGATCACGACGGCGTCGAGGTCCTCGCGGTCGAACATCTCGCGCCAGTCGACGTAGACGCGGGCCTGCGTGCCGCCGGTGAGGGCCTCGGCCCGCTCACGGTCGACATCGCACACCGCGGTGACATCGGCCCCGTCCAGGGACGCGAGAATGCGGTGATGCTGTGCCCCGATCCAGCCGGCCCCGACGATGCCCACGCGCACGCTGTCCATGCCGCCTCCCGCACCCGCGTCCAGCACCGTGGCGCCAGGCGATAAGAGAATGATGGAGTACTCCTACCATGACTGACCCCGTCGCCCACAGCAGGCTCATGCTGACCCCCCTGCCACCCACGCATTTCGGCCCGGGTTCGGTAGACGGCGTCGCCGACGCCGTTCGCGCCACCGGCAGCGGCACGGCGGTCATCGTGACCGACCAGAACCTGGCCGGCACCACCGTGGTGAGCGGCGTGGCCGATGTGCTCGCGGCGGCCGGTGTCGCGGTAACCGTCTTCAGCGGGGTGCACCCCAACCCCACCACCGGCGACGTGGCGGCGGGCGCGGACGCGGTGGCCGCCGCCGGCGGCCGGCCAGCGGTCGTCGCGGTCGGCGGCGGCTCACCCATCGACGCGGCCAAGGGCATCGTGGTCGCCGCGGTCAACCCCGAGCGCGGCCGGGACCTCGACTACCGGCGGGCGTTCGCCCACCCTGCCCTGCCCCTGGTGGCGGTGCCGACCACGGCGGGCACCGGAACGGAAACCAACCCGTTCGGCGTCATCACCGACCCGGCGGCCCGGCGCAAGTTCTACGTGGGCGGACGCCACCGCGCTGCCCGCCGCGGCGATACTCGACCCGGAGCTCACCGTCGGGCTGCCACCGGCCGCCACGGCCGCGACCGGGATGGACGCCCTGGTCCATGCCCTGGAGTCCGGCATGTCCAGCCGCGCCAACCCATGGTCGGAGGGGATCGCCCGGCAGGCCCTCCGGATGATCTCGGCCTACCTGCCCCGCGCCGTCGCCGACGGCACCGACCTGGAGGCCCGATCACAACTGCTGCTCGCCTCGCACCTGGCGGGCGCGGCGTTCGCCAGCACGGGGCTCGGCATCTGCCACGCGATCGGCCACTCCCTCGGCGGGCGGTTCGACATCGCCCACGGCGTGGCGCTCACGCTGGTCCTGCCGCAGGTGCTCCGCTTCAACGCCCCCGTGTGCGGGGAGCGGCTGGCCGACGCGGCCTTCGCCCTCGGGGCCGGCGACACGAACAAGAGCGCGGACTGGAACACCGCCGCCGCCATCGACGCGGTCGCCGCGCTCGCGGAGCGCGCCGGGATGCCATCCCGGCTCGCCGGCTTCGGCATCACCGAAGCGGACTTCCCCCAGATCGCCGCCGACGCCCTCAACGACGAGGTGCTGGCCAACACGCCGCGGATGCCCACCGCCGCCGACATCACCTCGCTCCTCGCCGCCGCCGCATGATGCCCAGCCCGCGGGCCCCTCTACCGGTGCGCCGGCCCAGCGGAGATGATGATGGCTTGTGGCGGGCATGATCCCGGCACGCGCAAGCCCGCTCGACGAGGAGGGGCCATGGTTTCCGCTGACATAGCTGGCTCACCGGCCGCCGGGGCACGCCCGGTCCGCGCCCCGCGCGGCACCACGCTCACCTGCCGTGGCTGGCCGCAGGAGGCGGCCATGCGGATGCTCATGAACAACCTCGACCCCGAGGTTGCCGAGCACCCCGATCAGCTTGTCGTGTACGGGGGTTCCGGGCGGGCCGCGCGGAGCTGGCCCGCCTTCGACGCGATCGTCGCGTCGCTGCGGGATCTGGCCGGGGACGAGACGCTGCTCGTCCAGTCCGGCAAGCCGGTGGGCGTGGTGGCCACGCACGAGTGGGCGCCACGGGTGCTGATCGCCAACTCGCTGCTGGTCCCGCAGTGGGCCACCTGGGAGGAGTTCCGGCGGCTCGAGTCGCTGGGGCTGACCATGTTCGGCCAGATGACGGCCGGGTCGTGGATCTACATCGGCACCCAGGGCATCCTGCAAGGCACCTACGAGACGTTCGCGGCGGTGGCCGCGAAGCGGTTCGGCGGCACGCTGGCCGGCACGATCACGCTGACCGCCGGGCTCGGCGGGATGGGCGGCGCCCAGCCGCTGGCGGTGACGATGAACGGCGGGGTGGCGCTCTGCATCGAGTGCGACCAGTCGCGGATCACCCGGCGGATCGAGCACGGCTACCTGGACGAGGAGGCCGACGACCTGGACGACGCGCTGCGCCGGGCCGTGGCCGCCAGGGACGCCGGCCGGGCGCTGTCGATCGGGGTCTGCGGCAACGCCGCCGACCTGGTGCCGCGGCTGCTGGCCATGGGCGCGCCGATGGACGTGGTCACCGACCAGACCTCGGCGCACGACCCGCTGACCTACCTGCCGCGCGGCGTGGCGTTCGAGGACATGGCGGCGCTGCGGGCCGAGGACCCGGCCGGGTTCACCGATCGCGCCAGGCAGTCGATGGCCGCCCATGTCGAGGCCATGGTCGGTTTCGCCGACGCGGGCGCGGAGGTCTTCGACTACGGCAACTCGATCCGCGGTGAGGCGGAACTGGCCGGTTACTCGCGGGCGTTCGCGTTCCCCGGGTTCGTGCCCGCCTACATCAGGCCGCTGTTCTGCGAGGGCAAGGGCCCGTTCCGGTGGGCGGCGCTGTCCGGCGACCCAGCCGACATCGCGGCAACCGACCGGGCCGTCCTGGACCTGTTCCCGGGGAACGAGCCGCTGGCCAGGTGGATCACCATGGCCAGGCAGAAGGTCCACTTCCAGGGCCTGCCCGCCCGGATCTGCTGGCTCGGCTACGGCGAACGGCACCTGGCGGGGCTGGCGTTCAACGACCTGGTCGCGCGCGGCGACGTGCGGGCGCCGATCGTGATCGGCCGCGACCACCTGGACTGCGGCTCGGTCGCGTCGCCCTACCGGGAGACCGAGGCCATGGCCGACGGCTCGGACGCGATCGCCGACTGGCCCATCCTCAACGCCCTGGTCAACACCGCGTCCGGCGCGTCCTGGGTGAGCGTGCACCACGGCGGCGGCGTGGGCATCGGCCGGTCCATCCACGCCGGGCAGGTGTGCGTGGCCGACGGTACCCCGCTCGCCGCGGCCAAGCTGGAGCGCGTCCTGACCAACGACCCCGGCACGGGCATCCTCCGCCACGCCGACGCGGGCTACGACAAGGCGTCGGAGGTAGCCAGGGACCGCGGGGTGCGTATCCCCATGACCGAGCCCACGCGCCAGGAGCCCTGATGGCCGAGCCCGGCCAGCCTCCCGCGGTGCTGCTTTGCGCGCCTCCGGCACGACCCAGCGCAGCGCCCGCGAGGGAGGCCATGAGATGAGCTTCCCGGCGCTGTGGGAGTCGCTGCTCCCGGTGGGCCGCGACGGCGGCACCGGGGGCTACCGGCGGTTCTCGTGGACGCCGGCCGACGCCGCGTGCCGGTCGTGGTTTTTCAGCCAAGCCGCAATACGCCGGCTCCGCGCTGGCACCGACCGCAACGGCAACCTGTGGGCGTGGTGGGACCCGCCGCCGGCTGAGGCCCCCGGCACGCCGGAACCGCTGGCGACGGCCGGGGAGGGAACGCATGCGTGGCTCCCCGGGCCCGGCGCGATCGTCACCGGCAGTCACCTCGACTCGGTGCCGGACGGCGGCGCCTACGACGGGCCGCTCGGCGTGGTGACGGGTTTCGCGGCCATCGACGCCCTGCGCGAGCGGGGGCGCAGCCCGCGGCGCCCGGTCGCGGTGGCCGCGTTCACCGAGGAGGAGGGCGCCAGGTTCGGGGTCGCCTGCCTGGGCAGCCGGCTGCTCGCCGGGGTGCTCGACCCGGCCAGGGCGCGGGCGCTGACCGACGCCGCTGGCACCACGCTCGCCGCGGCCATGGCCGCCGCCGGGCACGACCCGGACGCCATGGGGCCGGACGGGACCCTCCTGGCGGGCCTCGCCGCCTACGTGGAACTGCACATCGAGCAGGGCCGCGGGCTCGACGATCACGGTGCGGCGGTTGGGCTGGCCTCGGGGATCTGGCCGCATGGCCGGTGGCGGCTGGCGTTCTCCGGGCGCGCCGACCACGCGGGCACGACCCGGCTCGCCGACCGGCACGACCCCATGCTGCCGTGCGCCGCCGCGATCCTGGCGGCCCGGGACGCCGCCGCCGGGCACGAGGGCCTGGCCACCATCGGCAAGCTGATCCCCGAACCCGGCGGGGTCAACGGGATCAGTGCCCGGGTGACCGCCTGGCTGGACGCCCGGGCGCCCGACGAGCCCCGGCTACAGGCGCTGGTGGGCCAGGTGCTCGCCACCGCCCGCGCTGCGGCCACGGCACACGGGGTGGACCTCGACACCAGCCAGGAGTCCAGCACACCCGCGGTGGAGTTCCACGCGGGCCTGCGGGACCGGCTCGCGGCGGTGCTGGGCGCGGGCGGCACGGCCGCGCCGGTGCTGGGCACCGGGGCCGGTCACGACGCCGGGGTGCTCGCCGCCCGGGTGCCCACCGCGATGCTGTTCGTGCGCAACCCGTCCGGGGTGTCCCACTCGCCCGCCGAGCACGCCGACGAGGCCGACTGCCTGGCCGGGGTGGCGGCGCTCGCCGCCGTCCTCGAGGATCTGGCGTGCCGGTTACCGGGGGCGCCACCCGCCGCTGGCACGCGGAGCTTGCCTGGCTGCCCGGCCCGGGGGTCCGGTCCGGTGTGCTCATCGAGGCGGCGGGCCGGCACTTCACCGCGGTCACCCCGGACGTCCGTCCCGGCGACTGCCCGCCCGGCACCGCGCACCTGGCCGGCCTCACGCTGCCCGGGCTGGCCAACGCGCACTCGCACGCGTTCCACCGGGCGCTGCGCGGGACGGTCCAGGCCGGGCAGGGCACGTTCTGGACCTGGCGGGAACGCATGTACCAGGTGGCCGGGGCGCTGGAGCCGGACAGCTACCTGGCGCTGGCCCGCGCGGTGTACGCGGAGATGGCGCTGGCCGGGGTCACCTGCGTGGGCGAGTTCCACTACCTGCACCACGCGGCCGGCGGCGCCCGGTACGCCGACCCCAACCAGATGGGCCGGGTGCTGATCGAGGCGGCCGCGCAGGCGGGGCTGCGCATAACGCTGCTCGACACCTGCTACCTGTCCGGCGGGCTGTCCGCCGAAGGCTCGCCCGAGGACCTGTCCGGCGTCCAGTTGCGGTTCGGCGACGGCGACGGCGCGCGCTGGGCCGAGCGGGTCAGCGCGCTGGGCGCGGACGAGCACGGGCTGCTGGAGCCGCACGCCAGGGCCGGGGTGGCGATCCACTCGGTGCGGGCGGTCCCGCCGGGCCAGATGCGGCCGGTGATCGCGTGGTCGCACGCGTTCGGGGCGCCGCTGCACGCGCACCTGTCCGAGCAGCCGGCCGAGAACGAGGCCTGTCTGGCCGCGTACGGGGTCACCCCGGCCCACCTGCTCGACCGCGCCGGGGCGCTCGGCCCGCGCAGCACCGTGGTCCACGCCACCCACCTCACCGGCGACGACATCGGCCTGCTCGGCGGCAGCCGGACCGTGGCCTGCCTGTGCCCGACCACCGAGGCCGACCTGGCCGACGGGATTGGCCCGGCGCGGGCGCTCGCCGCGGCGGGCTGCCCGCTCAGCCTGGGCAGCGACAGCCACGCGGTGATCGACCTGCTGACCGAGGCGCGGCTGGTGGAGATGGGGGAGCGGCTCACCACCGGCCAGCGTGGGTCGTTCCGCGCCGAGGAGCTCGCCCGGGCGGCGACCGTGTCCGGGCACACGTGCCTCGGCTGGCCCGAGGCGGGCGAGATCGCGCCGGGCGCGCTCGCCGACCTGGTGACCTTGGCGCTGGACACGCCCCGCCTGGCCGGCACCGCGCCCGCGACCGCGCTCGAGTCGGCGATCTTCGCCGGCTCGGCGGCCGACGTCCGCAACGTGGTGATCAGCGGCGCCGACGTCGTCGCCGACGGCCGGCACCTCCTGGTCGGCGACGTCCCCGCCGCGCTGTCCAAGGCGATCATCCCGCTGCTCGCCTGATCCGGTACCGGTCTGGCGATCTTCGCCGGAATGTAGTTGAATGCTCAACCGTTGGTCCGGGTATGAGAGGACAAGGCGAGGAGGGCTCGATGGATGGCGAGAGGACACCGGCCGGCCGGACGGGCGGGCGGATGCCCGCGATCTACCTGAGCCACGGCGCGCCGCCGCTGGCCGACGACAAGCTGTGGACTGGCCAGCTTGCCGATTGGTCCGCCAAGCTGCCCCGGCCGGCCTCCGTGCTCATGGTCTCCGCGCACTGGGAGGCGGCGCCGCTGGCGCTCGGCGCCACGACCACGGTGCCGCTGGTGTACGACTTCTGGGGCTTCCCGGAGCACTACTACCAGGTGAAGTACCCGGCGCCGGGGGCCCCTGAGCTCGCCGGGGACGTGCGCAAGCTGTTGCGGGCCGCCGGGACGCCGGTGGCCGACCTGCCCGGCCGTGGCCTCGATCACGGTGCCTACGTTCCGCTGGTGGAGATGTATCCGCAGGCGGACGTCCCGGTGCTGCAGATCTCGATGCCGACGCTGGACCCCCGGCAACTGTTCGAGATCGGCCGCAAGCTGGCCCCGCTGCGCGACGACGGGGTACTTGTTGTTGGCAGTGGGTTTTTCACCCACAATTTGCAGGCGATCAGCCCGGACGGCTCGGTCCCCTCGGTGATGGCGGAGTTCGATCACTGGGGGCAGGAGGTGCTCGGCAACGGGGACATCGACGCGCTCCTGGACTTCGAGCACAAGGCACCGGCCGCACGGCTGGCCCATCCGCGCACCGAGCACTTCGCACCGCTGTTCGTCACGCTCGGCGCCGCGTCGGGGGACCTGTCCGGGGCGCGGACGGTCATCGACGGGTTCTGGTTCGGCCTGGCCAAGCGCTCCATCGAGGTCAGCTAACCCACAGGTTCGCGGGACTACCCCCCGAAGCCGGATGCGGTTAACTTGCCACCATGGGGATGACAGGCGGCGTGGCATGACCAGCTACGGCACGCCCGGCGGCCGGGTGACACCGCGCACCGGCCAGCGGACCGTGCCCGGGGGAAAGTGGAGCATCACCGAGAGCGATGCCCAGAACGTGGTGGCCGAGGCCCGCAAGGCATTTTTCGTGATGGCCAGCGTCCTGGCGGTGCTGTGGATCATCCAGATCGCCAACTGGGCCGATGGCTACCGCCTGACGCTCACCTACGGGATCGTGCCGCGCGACCTGAGCAGGCTGCCGGACATCCTCACCGCGCCGTTCCTGCACTTCAGCTGGGCCCACATCGAGGGGAACTCCGGCCCGCTGTTCATCTTCGGCTTCCTGGCCGCCTACCGGGGCGTGAAGAAGTTCGCGGGCGTGACCGTTCTGGTGGTCCTCACCAGCGGCCTGGCCGCGTGGCTGTTCGAGCCCGCGAACACGGTCGGCGCCGGTGCCAGCGGGGTCGTGTTCGGGTACTTCGGCTACATCATGGTTCGCGGCTTCTTCGACCGGCACGTGATCGACATGGTCATCGGGGCGATCATGGCGCTGTGTTTCGCCTACCAGTTCACGGTGCTGCTGCCGCAGGCGGGGATCGGCTGGCAGGCGCACATCGGCGGCCTGGTCGGCGGCGTCCTGGCCGGCTGGATCTTCCGGGAGAAGCGGCCCAAGGCCAGCGGGACACCGGCCCCGGCGATACCGGCGACGGGGACCTTCCCCGGCAGAACCCTGCCGCAGTCCCAGGCGGGCCTGCCCAGGCGCCCCGGTACCTCCGGCAGCTGACCGCCGGGACCGCCGCCGGCCCGCTCCCGGGGAGCCGGGCTGCACGGGTCCGGGCAGGCCGGAGCCCGAGATCGGGACTGATCCCGGGCTCGCCACGCCGGGCAGGGGCGCAGGCAGCGGGCCCGGAGCGGGCTAACGTGAGCCTTGTGAGCACGCTGCTGACGAACATCGGCGAGCTGGTCACCAACGCTCGTGACGGCCGGGACACGGGCGGCGTGCCCGCCGGTCCGGGGCCGTTCGCGGCGATCGCCGACGCCGCGCTGGTGATCGAGGGCGGCCGGGTTGCCTGGACCGGGCCCGCCCGGCAGGCACCGGCCGCGGACCACGCGGCCGACCTGGGCGGCCGGGCCGTGCTGCCGGGTTTCGTCGACTCGCACGCGCACCTGGTGTTCGCGGGCGAGCGCAGCGCCGAGTTCGCCGCCCGGATGGCGGGCGCGCAGTACGCGGCGGGGGGCATCCAGACCACGGTGGCGGCCACCCGCGCGGCCACCGACGAGCAGCTCCGCGAGAACCTGCACCAGCTCGCCCAGGAGATGCTCGCCCAGGGCACCACGACGCTGGAGTGCAAGTCCGGGTACGGGCTCACGGTGGCGGACGAGCGCCGCAGCGTGACCCTGGCCGCCGAGGTGACCCCCGAGGTCACGTTCCTCGGTGCGCACGTGGTCCCGCCCGAGTTCGCCGGCGATCCCGCCAGGTACACCGATCTCGTGCGCGGGCCGATGCTGGCGGCCTGCGCGCCGCACGCCCGGTGGGTCGACGTGTTCTGCGAGCGGGGCGCCTTCGGCGCCGACGAGGCGCGCGCCGTGCTCACCGCGGGCCTGGCGGCGGGGCTGACGCCCCGGGTGCACGCGAACCAGCTAGGCCCGGGCCCGGGGGTACAGCTCGCCGTGGAGCTTGGCGCCGCGTCCGCGGACCACTGCACGTACCTGACCGGCGCTGACGTCGATGCCCTGGCGGGCGGGAGCACGGTCGCCACGCTGCTGCCGGGGGTCGAGTTCTCCACCCGGAGCCCGTACCCCGACGCCCGCCGCCTGCTGGCCGCCGGGGCGACGGTCGCCCTGGCCACCGACTGCAACCCCGGGTCCTGCTTCACCTCGAGCATGCCGCTGTGCGTGGCCCTGGCGGTACGGGAGATGCGGATGACCACCGAGGAGGCGGTCTGGGCCGCGACCGCGGGCGGCGCACGCGCGCTGCGCCGCGACGATGTCGGCCACCTCGGCGTCGGCGCCCGCGCCGACCTGGTCCTGCTTGATGCCCCGTCACACGTGTACCTGGCGTACCGGCCCGGCGTCCCGCTGGTCGCGGCGGTGTGGCAGGCCGGCGATCTTGCCGCCGGCCGCCCACCCATGAGGTGACGCCCGGCGCATGGGTTCGCCCCGGCCGCCACGACCAGGGCGGCGGACTTATCCTCCCAAACGCACGGTTCCACGCCCGGTCTAGGCGGTTTGTCCGCGCGGAAGCGAGGAGAAGTCGGCGGCGGCCCCGCACCATGGAATGCC
Source organism: uncultured Actinomycetes bacterium (assembly GCA_963703605.1). Classification (GTDB taxonomy): domain Bacteria; phylum Actinomycetota; class Actinomycetes; order Streptosporangiales; family Streptosporangiaceae; genus DASXKD01. The sequence goes on along the minus strand of CAVPFC010000009.1, from coordinate 6,998 downwards.
CTGGTTGCCACCGCGAGGGATTACGGTCCCGGGGGCCGATGGCGTGACGTTACGAGACAGTCACGTGTCGTTCAGCCGGGGCATCTTGTGCCGTCGGGATCCGCCAAGCAAGCTTTGCGTTGGGCCCGAAAGCTAAATGCTCGCGGGCGGCCACTTTGTGCAACGGTGCGTTTAACCGCCGCGGGAATGGCGCTGGCGGGCGGCGTGTCGCTACGAGCGTGATTTTGGCGCGTCGGGCACAATAGGACGAGGCCCCTCCATGTATGAGATGGAGGGGCCTCGCCTAGTCTCGCAGCACGTTCCCGCCGATTGCTCAGCGTCCTTTGCGCCGCTCGACCCTACCGGGCCCAGTAGCCTTCCGGTGTTCCGGTCGCCCGGATCGCCGGTGGCTCAGGGTTGCCCTAGCCGGGTGGCTCAGAGGTTTCTTTGCCGCTGACCCCGGGGTCGCCCCCGCGGCAACGGCTCAGAGCCTCCTCGCCGGTGGGTCGGAGTTTTCCCTTCCCCGAGAGCCCGGGTTGCCCCTCGCCCACGGTTCGGAGTTCCTCCTCGCCGGGTGGCTCAGGATGCCGCCCCAGGTCAGAGACCCGAAACTGCTCCTGCGCCGGTGGCTTAGGGGTCCGGCCCAGGTCAAAGACCCAGGACTTTCCCCCGCGCCGGGTGGCTCGGAGTGTCGTCGTGCCCGAAGGCCCGAGGTCACTCCTAACCGGTGGCTCCGGGGTTGCCCCCGTTGCCGGGTGGCCCGGGTGCCCCCGCGCCCGAAGGCCCGAGGTCATCCCTTGCCGGTGGCTCCGGGCCTCCCGTGCCAGTGGCCCGGAATTCCCTTTGCCGGGTGGCGCGGAATCCGCCCTTCCGCCAGTGGCTCGGGGTTGCCCCCTTACCGCTGACCGAAGCGTTTCCTCTGCGCCGATGGCCGGGGGTTTCCCCCTGGCCGGGTGGCTCGGGGTTTCCCCTTCGCCGGCTACCGTTCCCGGTGGTAGGGAAATTTCTACGCCGATCGTGCGGGCCGCACAAGAGGTTTCCAGCAGCAATTTCAAGATTCTTTGGCCGTCCACAAGCCATCCACAGTTAACCCCGGGTTGTCCCCCGCGACAGGGGTTTCTCCACCGGGTACTCCACAGCCCGGTCCACAGGCGGATGGCCGAGCGCCGACGGCGAGGGACACCCGCCCGTCGAGCCCCGTGACGAAGAGTCACCGGCCCGCGGGCCGACAGGGTTCCCATGGCGAGCGCACGTGACGAAAGTCACGCCGCCCGGTGCCGTCCGAAGGCCCGGGCGGGCCGCCCCGTGGGCCGCCGCGTGGCGCACCTGGGCGTGCGCCACGCGGCGGGGCTTGTCATGGGAATGATCTTGATCCTCGTCGTACCGGGGTTCGCTAGTAGGACGCGCCGGCCGCGCTGTGGGTTGACTTGCCCCCGCATGTCCGTTTTCCGGCATCCGCTCACGAGCCGCGACAGGAGTCGCGGCGCGGACGGCGTCAGGTGAGCGGCGGGTAGCGGCCGGCGAACCTGATGAGCGGGTCGCCGGCGTCGCTGACGTAGGGGACGCGCAGCACCGAGGCGATGACCAGCAGGTGATCCCCGGCCGGCACGCGTTCCACCGCCGCGCACTCCAGCGCCGCCAGGCCCCCCTCGGCGATCAGCGCGCCGGACAGTTCGCCCCGGCCGTGCGGTGTGCCGTCCAGCAGCAGCCGCGCCCCCGGGCGCCCGGCCACCGCGAACCGGCCTGCCAGGACCCGCTGGCCGGCCCGCAGGAAGGTCACCGCGAACCGGTCCACCCGGGCCAGCACCTCGGCGGGGTAGGAGTCCGCGATCAGGGAGACGAGCACGAGCGGAGGCGACCACGAGACCGGGCAGAACGCGCTCACCGTGGTCCCGATGTCGTCCCGCCCGTCGGCCACGGTGACGAGCGTGACCCCGCTGGCGAACGAGGCCAGCGCCTCGCCAAGGCCGGGGAGCGGGTCACCGGGGAGCCCGGTGCCACCGCCCGGAGCACCGGTGGCGGGCGCCAGCCGTTCTGTCACTGGAAAGCCCAGGGGACCGGGAGGATCAGCGGGCCGAACGGCGGGAGGCCCGCGCTGGCCGCGAGCCGCCAGACCGGCCCCCAGCTTTCGAACAGCAGGCCCGCCGCGGCCGTGGCATAGTCCTCGCTGGACTCCGGCCGCCGGAACCGGTCCAGCGGGGTGCTGCGCGGGTAGCCGCGCACCGGCGCGGTGTCGGGCAGCCCGGCCCGGCGGCGGGCCAGGGCCAGCGCGGTCTCCAGGCCGCCGAGCTGGTCGACCAGGCCGTTGCTGGCGGCGTCCGCCCCGGTCCACACCCGGCCCCGCGCCACGTCGTGCACCTGCTCGGGCGTCATCTTGCGGCCGCTGGCGACCTTGCCGGTGAAGTCCGCGTAGATGCGGTCAAGCCAGGAGTTGATCTTCAGCCATTCTTCCTTGCTGAACGGGCGCGTCGTGGTGAACATGTCCGCGTGCGCGCCCTCGGTCACCGAGTCCGTCGTGATGCCGGCCCGTTCCAGCAGGGCCGTGGTCACCGGCTTGCCCGCCAGGACGCCGATCGAGCCGGTCACCGTGCCCGGCTGCGCGACGATCGCGTCGGCGGCCATCGCGATGAAGTAGCCCCCGGAGGCGGCGACGTCGCCCATGGACACCACGACCGGCTTACCGGCCTGGCGGGCCCGGACCACCTCGCGCCAGATCGTGTCCGAGGCGACGTAGGAGCCGCCCGGGCTGTTCACCCGCAGCACGATCGCGCGCGCCCGGCGGTCCGCGGTGGCGGCCCGCAGCGCCGCGGCCACCGTGTCGGACCCCATGGCCCCGGCGGTCAGCGGGCCGCGGGCGCTGCGCCCACGGCGGATCGGGCCGGTGGCGTAGATGAGCGCGATCACGTCCTCGCCCGGTTCCGGCAGCTTGCGAGCCCGCTCGGCCAGCGAGCGCGACCGCTGATACCGGCCGAGGTACAGCAGGTGGGAGTCCTGGCCCGCCGCCTTGCGCACCGCGGCGTAGACCTCGTCCCGGTAGCCGAGCGTGTCGACCAGGCGGGCCTCCAGCGCCTCGGACGCGGCGTAGGGGCCGTTGTCGATCAGGCCGCGGGCGTCGCCGGCGGGCACGCCGAGCCGCTCCGCGATGGCGTCGGCAAGCTGCCCGGTCAGCGAGACGGCGAGGCGTTCCAGCGCTTCCCTGGCCGGCCCGGTGAAGCCCTGCTCGGTCAGCCGGTCGGCGGCGTTCTTGTACTCATACCGCTTGCCGACCTCGTACTCCAGGCCGAGCTTGTCCAGGGTGCCCCGGTAGAACCACTGCTCCATGCTGAGCCCGGTCAGCCCCAGATCTCCGGACGGCTGGAGGCAGATGCGCTCGAAGGCGGTCGCCAGGTAGTACGCCGCGTTGCTGGGGGAGAACTCGCCAAACGTCTCCGCCCAGGCCACCGTGGTCTTGCCGGCCCGGCCGAACGCGGCCACCGCCGAGCGCAGTTCCTGCACCGTGGCCAGCCCGATCCGGCGGCCGCCGATCCTGACGACCAGGGCCCGCACCTTCGGGTCGTTCCGCGCCCGGCGCAGCCCGTCGAGGACGTCGGCCAGCCGCGGGCGGCGGTTCAGCATCGCGGAAACCGGGTCGGCCGCGGGCTCCTCGGCGATGCCGTCGGTGAGGTCGAGTTCCAGAATGACCGGGGCGGTCCGCCGCTGGCGCAGCCTGCTGATCTTGTCCGAGAACGTGCCCTCCACCATGCGCCCACTGTACGTGTCTTGTCTGCCTCCCTCGCGGGCGCTCGGCCGGGGGCCTCGCTGGCTTCGGGAGGCAGGGGGTTCCGGGGGTCGCCCCCGGGTCAGCACTGTCTCGCCGCCGGGACACCGCAACGGCGCCTGGGGCGCCTTATGCGGCGTTGGGCCCGGCGGCTGCGGCATGCCTCTTCCCGCTTGCAAATACCTGGCACGACGCTCAGCCTGGGCAGCACTGCGCTGGGTCGTGCCGGAGGCGCGCCAGCAAGCACTGTGGCCCGGCGCCTGCGGCGCCCCCCGAGAGGGGTGCCGCACGCTTGGCGCTATCGTCGGCGAGCATGGGCCTGACGCTGATCGTGGACGGCGCCAACGTGATGGGCTCGCGGGCCGACGGGTGGTGGCGTGACCGCGCCGGGGCCATGGCGCGGCTGCACGGTGAGCTGGCGGCGCTGGCCAGCCGCGGCATCCCGGGTCCCGTCCCGGACGGGGCGGACGCGGCCGGCGAGCAGGAGCCGGGTGATCCAGGAGCCGGTGACCGGTGGTTCCCGGACATCGTCCTGGTGGTGGAGGGCCGGGCGCGCGCGGTGCTCGAGCTGGTCTCGCCGGCGCCGGGGGTGGAAATCGTGCCGGCCCGGGGCGAGGGTGACGACGCGATCGCCTGCCTGGCCGAGCAGCTGCCGGGGCGGCGGATCGTGGTCACCGCCGACCGGGAGCTGCGGCGGCGCTGCGAGGCCGCCGGTGCGGCGGTGACCGGGCCGCGCTGGCTTATCGGTGAACTGGCCTGACCCCGGGGCCGGTCAGTCCTGTGGGGTGAGCCACAGGGCGCCCAGGGGAGGAAGGGTCAGCACCGCGGAGGCGGGCTGGCCGTGCCACGGCTCGGGCACCGCCTCGATCCCGCCGAGGTTGCCGACCCCGCTGCCGCCGTAGGCGTAGGCGTCGGTGTTGATGGCCTCGGCCCAGCGGCCCGGCATCGGCAGGCCGACCCGGTAGTTGCCATGCGGGCGGCCGGAGAAGTTGACGATGCAGGCGAGCACCTTCGGGCCGGCCACGGCGCCCGATGATTCCGCGCTCGGGGAGTTCTCGCTCGTTGCGTAGCGCAGAAATGACAGCACGTTCCCCGACGCGTCGTTCGCGTCGATCCACCGGAAGCCGTCGGCCGAGTGGTCGAGCGCCCACATCGCGGGCGTGCCCCGGTACACCCGGTTGAGGTCCCGGACGAGTTGCTGCGCGCCCGCGTGGTGCTCGTCGCCCAGCACCCACCAGTCCAGGCCACGCTCGGCGGACCATTCGGCCCCCTGGCCGAACTCAGACCCCATGAACAGCAGTTGCTTGCCCGGGTGGGCCCACATGTAGCCGAACAGGGCGCGCAGCCCGGCGAACCGGTTCCACTCATCCCCCGGCATCTTGCCGAGCAGCGACCCCTTGCCGTGCACGACCTCGTCGTGGGAGAGCGGGAGCACGAAGTTCTCGCTGAACGCGTACATCAGCGAGAAGGTGATCTCGTTGTGGTGGTAGTGGCGGAACACCGGGTCGTGCGACAGGTAGGTAAGCGTGTCGTGCATCCAGCCCAGGTTCCACTTGAAGCCGAAGCCGAGCCCGCCCAGGTGCACCGGGCGTGTCACGCCGGGCCAGGCGGTGGACTCCTCCGCGATCATCATGATGCCGGGCACGCGGCGGTAACAGGTGGCGTTCACCTCCCGCAGGAACGCAACGGCGTCGGTGTTCTCCCGCCCGCCGTGGGAGTTCGGCACCCACTGGCCCGGGCCGCGCGAGTAGTCCAGGTACAGCATCGAGGCGACGGCGTCGACCCGCAGCCCGTCCACGTGGAAGTCCTCGAACCAGCACAGGGCGTTGGCGACGAGGAAGTTGCGCACCTCGTTCCGGCCGTAGTCGAAGATGAGCGTGCCCCAGTCCGGGTGCTCGCCGCGGCGCGGGTCGGGGTGCTCGTACAGCGGGGTGCCGTCGAAGCGGGCCAGCGCCCAGGCGTCCCGGGGGAAGTGCGCGGGCACCCAGTCGAGGATGACCCCGATCCCCGCCTGGTGCAGCCGGTCGACGAGGAAGCGGAAGTCGTCCGGGCTGCCGAACCGGGACGTCGGGGCGTAGTAGGAGGTGACCTGGTAGCCCCAGGAGCCGCCGAACGGGTGCTCGGCCACCGGCAGGAACTCAACGTGGGTGAAGCCCATGTCGGTCACGTAGGCGGTGAGCTGGTCGGCGAGCTGGCGGTAGGACAGCCCGGGCCGCCACGAGCCGATGTGCACCTCGTAGACGCTGACCGGCTCCCGGACCTGCTCCGCCCGCGACCGTGCCGCCAGCCAGTCCTCGTCCTCCCACACGTACTCGCTGGTGTACACGATCGAGGCCGTCGCGGGCGGCGTTTCGGCGCGGGCGGCCAGGGGTCGGCCTTGCGCCGCCACTGCCCGTCCGGGCCGCAGATGTCGAACTTGTAGTGGGCGCCCTCGGCCACACCCGGCACGAACAGCTCCCAGACCCCGGACCCGCCCAGCGAGCGCATCGGGTGGCCGCGCCCGTCCCAGTGGTTGAAGTCGCCGATGACCCGGGCGCCGCGGGCGTTCGGCGCCCAGACGGCGAACGAGGTGCCGCGAACCTCGCCGAACCCCGCGCCCGGCTCGCCGTAGACGTGCACGTGCGCGCCGAGCACCCGCCACAGGTCCTCGTGCCTGCCCTCCCCGATCAGGTGCAGGTCGGTCTCGCCCACGCTGGGCAGGAACCGGTACGGGCTGTCGACGATCGTCTCCGGCAGCGTGCTGCCCTCCTCCGGGCCCGGATAGGTGACGGCGAGCCGGTAGTCGGGCACCACGGGCAGCGGCAGGGTGCCGGCGAAGACGCCCTCATGCAGGTGGGCCAGGGGGAAGCGGCGGCCGTCCGCGAGGACCACGGCGACCGTCGCGGCCATCGGCAGCAGCGCGCGGATCCGCACCCCGCCCGCGCCCGAGTGCGCGCCGAGCACCGAGTGCGGGTCGTGGTGGACGCCGGCCACGATCTGGTCGATCTCACCCGGGGCGATCCCGTTGAGATCGTCTGTGGCGCTTGTTTCCGTGGCGGTGCTGGCCCCGGTCGTGCGGGCCGGGCCGTCTTCGTGCTCGGTACTGCTCATCTGTGTTTAGTTCCTCAGGCGGGTGTGTCGGCGATGGCTCCGAGCGGGATGGATACCCAGGAGGGCCGGTGCCTCGCCTCGTACAGCACCTCATAGACCGCTTTGTCCAGTGTGAGCGCGCGCACCAGGATGGCATGCTTGGCCGGATCCGCTCCGCCCGCCCCCGCGTAAC
>CAVPFC010000008.1:0-27873 GCA_963703605.1 uncultured Actinomycetes bacterium | reverse complement strand
CGCGGACATGCCGTTCGCGGACGCCGAACCGGTCGAGCTGTGGCCGGTCCTGCACGAGTCCGCCGGGGACCAGTGACCGAAGCGGGCGGCGCAGCGGGCCGGCCGCGTGGCGAGCCGCCCGGCGCGCGGGACATCGGCGACCTGCTGCGCGAGCTCGCGCCCGAGGTGCTCGGCGTCCTGGTCCGCCGCTACGGCCAGTTCGGTGCCTGCGAGGACGCGGTCCAGGAGGCGATGCTGGAGGCGGTGGCGTCCTGGCCGGGCCGGGGCGTGCCGGAGAGCCCGAAGGGCTGGCTGGTCACGGTCGCGTCCCGGCGGCTGATCGACGAGGTCCGCAGCGAGCACGCCCGGCGGCGCCGGGAGGCCGATCTCGCCGCCGCCAGCGTTCCGCTGGAGCGGCCGGCCGAGCCCGGCGTGGACCGGGACGACAGTCTCACCTTGCTGTTCCTGTGCTGCCACCCGGTGCTGTCGGGCCCGAGCCAGATCGCGCTGACGTTGCGCGCGGCCGGGGGGCTGAGCACGGCGCAGATCGCGGCCGCGTTCCTGGTCCCGGAGGCCACCATGGCCCAGCGGATCAGCCGGGCCAAGCAGGGCATCGCGGCGAGCGGGGCCCGGTTCGAGATGCCCGCCCCGGCCGAGCGGCCCGCCCGGCTGCGCATCGTTCTGCACGTCCTCTACCTGATCTTCAACGAGGGGTACACGGCCACGGCGGGGCCGGCCTGACCGCGCCGGAGCTGTCCGGCGAGGCGATCCGGCTCACCCGGTGGCTGCACCGGCTGCTGCCCGCCGACGCGGAGATCTCCGGCCTGCTCGCGCTGATGCTGCTGACCGAGGCCCGGCGCGGCGCGCGGACCGGCCCGGACGGCAGCCTGATCGCCCTGGACCAGCAGGACCGGGGCGCGTGGGACCAGGCGCTGATCGCCGAGGGGCTGGAGCTGATCGCCGCCGTGCTGCCGCGCGGCGAGGTGGGCCCGTACCAGGTGCAGGCCGCGATCGCCGCCGTCCACGACGAGGCCAAGACCATGGACGCGACCGACTGGCCACAGATCCTGGCGCTGTATGAGCTGCTGGAGGAGCTGGCCCCAGGCCCGATGGTCAGCCTCAACCGGGCCGTCGCCGTGGCGATGGTCGCCGGCCCGGCGCCGGCCTGGACCTGCTCGCCGCGCTGGAGTCCGACCGGCGGCTGGCGGGCCATCACCGGCTGCACTCCACCAGGGCGCACCTGCTGGAGATGGCCGGCGACCCCGCCGGCGCGGTCGCCAGCTACCGGGAGGCCGCGCGGCGGACCACCAGCCTTCCCGAACGCCGGTACCTGCTGAGCCGGGCGGCCCGGCTGGCCGGAACCTAGCCCGCCACGGGTGCCGGAAATTCTTTCGCCGCGGATGTAGAGAACCGCGGCGGCGCTCCGACCCAGAGCCGGACGGACGTGACTGGGCGTCCGGAGGCGAGAAAGAGGTACGGAGATGACCAAGATGGTCGTGGGCATGTCGATGTCGCTGGACGGCATCGCGGGCCCCAAGGTCCCCGAGTCCGCCGGCCAGGACTGGCGGAGCTTCGAGGCCGACGCGGACGGCATGGCGGTCTTCAGCGCGATCCTGGGCTGGGTGTTCCCGCTGCGGAGCTGGCGCGAGCAGCAGGGCCAGGAGGGCGGCGAGGACTCGGTGGACTCGCGGGTGTGGGCCGAGAACTTCGCCCGGCTCGGGCCGCAGATCGTCGGGCGGACGATGTTCGAGTACGGCTACGCGAACTGGGGCGAGAACCCGCCATTCCACGCGCCGGTGTTCGTGGTTACCCATCGTGGCCAGGAGCGGATCGACAAGAGCGGCGGCACCAGCTACACGTTCGTGACCGGCGGGATCGAGGCCGCGGTGCAGCAGGCCCGCGCGGCGGCAGACGGCAAGGACGTGCTGCTGGCGGGCGGCGTCAGCATCGCCCAGCAGGCGCTGGCCGCCGGGCTGGTCGACGAGGTCGTGCTGCACGTCGTGCCGAAGCTGGTCGGCCGGGGCGTGCCCCTGTTCGGCGCCGCCCAGGTGGACCTGCGCTGCGTCGAGACCACCCAGGGCGAGGGAGCGGTCCACCTGCGCTACGAGGTCCGGTGACCGGGCTCCTGGCGGCCGGCTGCCGAAACCCAGCCGGCCGCCGGGGTGGCGCCCAGCAGGCCGGGGCGGCGCCCAGCAGCAGGAATGGACCGTCAGCTCGCCGGGGTGACAGATGAGTGACTCCCTGGTAACGGGGAGTTCCGCATATAGTACGGGATTGCCGCCTACCTTCATATGGCGAGCTTTCGGCAGCGCATTATCTGTGTCGTCTCATCGGGGGACCGGCCGTTAGCTCGCTCGGTGAGGTCTGCGGAAGCCGACCTACGAAGCCATACGGGGGCGTCGTGGGCTGACGGAGGGAGCTAGAAGTGGCGGAACGAGGACGCCTCGAACCAGTTTGGCGCAAGTCCTCGGCGAGCGAAGAGTCAAACTGCGTCGAGGTCGCCGCGCACAGCACAGGAATCCTTGTCCGCCAATCGCAGGACAGCTCCGGTAAAGTTCTCGTGTTTTCTAGGGCCGAGTGGGAAGCCTTCCTGGCCGGAGTTCGTAATAATGAGTTTGACCCCGACCATCTGCTCTCATCGGCTGAGTAGCGAGCGAGGCGCGGCTATGTCCTCTCGTGTAGGCTTGCACAGTGCGCGACCTGAGCAGCACTTTGCGTTAGTTGCCCGGCGAACCGGATGCTGGCTGACGGCTCCTGACGCCTTAACAGGTCGCTTGCCCGTCGTGCCGGCCCTTACGATGGCTCGGTCGGCGCACCACCGGGGAGGTGACGGGGCGTGGAGCGATCAGCGTCAGCCGTGACGGCGCGTCACCGGGAGGATGGCCAACACGAAAGCGGAAGGGCGGCCCGGCCGGTCCTGTCGTTTCTCATCTACAGCGTCAGCGCCGGGGTTACGACGACAGCACTTGGCGCATTCATCGCGCGAGAGTTTCCCGGTGCCCTGAGGTCGATCGCCTGGATGATTTCTACGGCGACGCTGGCAGTCGGCGCGATATGGCTATCGGAGCCAGGAATAGCACTTCTTAACCGTCACCTTGGTTCAGCTCCGGCGAATCCTGACTCTTAATTTTAGCGGCCGCCTTCGATGCGCGCCTGGCTGACCGCCGGCGTTGCAGGAGGAAGCTTCCCGCCCCGATAACCAGTGTCGACGCGCCCCCCATCACAGCCTTCAGTTCCAGCGGCGCTTTCAAAGCCATCAGGTAAATGACGGAAGCTACTGGAACTGCGGCGAGGCCAAGACCCATCGCTACACGCACTACGGCTATGGAGGCGTCCAGAATTATCGCACGGAGCCTTTGGGTCTTCTCGTCGCTGTCCAGGACACCGTCGAGAAACTGGTAGAGGCTGGACGCCCGGGTCCAGTCATCGCGGGGGGAAGGCAGTGCCATCGTCTCGCCTAGGTCTAACCAGTGGGGGGTTTACATGTCACGCTCAGTGCGGCCTAGTCAGACGAGCAGGCCACGCTGACCTCTTCACCTTTCTTCCTCTTACATCCCCTGCCAGGGAGTCAGTACGTGCTACTACTGGTCAAGGGATCGCAGGCGCTTGCTAAGCGCTTTAATCAGCTCCTCAGCGTCAGTTCTGTCGAGCGACATTTCTGAGAGAATGTCGAAATTCTCACGGTATTCCGCGACACGATCCTGATCTTCGCGATTTGTAACGCTTCCCCCCGCCGTCTCCAGATAGAGGACATCCTGGTCCCAGTCGGTGAACTCCAGAATCGTAAAGGGGCCGCCCATGGCTGGATGCGCCCCAGCCGTGAACGGCACGATCTGAAGAGAGACCTTGGGATGCTCGGATATTTCGAGCAGATGACCAAGCTGGCGGCGCATTATGCGAGGGCTGCCCACCTGCCGGTGAAGTGCGGCTTCATCGAGGATGTAAAAGAGCTCCGGGCAGTTATCACGCTCGAGCAGTTCCTGACGGGCGACTCGCAGCTCCACGCGGTCGTCGATCTTTGTTGCCCGGCACGCCTCCAGGATGGCGCGCGCGTAGTCGTCCGTTTGCAGCAGGCCGGGGATCGTGAGCGGCAGAAAGCCGCGCACTACGGATGCGGAAATCTCATAGCCGAGATACTGGGCGAAGGCCGGTGTGAGCACGCTCTGGTACTTGCTGAACCAGGGCCGCCGCCGGCTGGCGCGGGTCATCTCGGTGAGGTCTTTGATCTGGCCCTCGTCGCTGATCTTGTACAGGTTGAGGAGAGCCTTGAGGTCGGTGGTGGATACACCGACGGTGCCAGCCTCTATGCGGACCAACTTCGACACAGACCAGTCCAGGATGTCGGCTGCCTGGCGCTGGGTCAGTCCCGCTGCTTCTCGTGCCTTGCGGAGCGCATCACGGACACGCCTGCGGTAGAAGCTCGGGTCTTCGTAAGTTGGCATGAAATCCCCTTCAACAGCGTGACGCAAGCTAGCTTGCGCACGCCGTGGTGTCAGTGTTGTCGATCTTGGTATCAGCCTACCAGCGATCAGCGATGCAGCAGAAAGCCAACTAGCCGGGTTGGTGTGATCTGCCCCACTGGCTCGGGACCCGGCCCCAGCCGCCGGCCGACGCATGGCGGGCCACTCAGTGGGTAGCGCGCTGACCAGGCATTCAGGTCGCCAGGCGACCTTGCCGATCTGACCAAGACAGACTAAATCACCAAAGAGCGAAGCGGCAACTAGCCAACTAGCTGTTTGACATCCCTCACGACCCTGACCTCAGACCGTTGCGCGCGGCACCGAGCCGTCCCTCTCCGGTCGAGCCAGGGCAGGCAGTGGGCCGTTGTCAGTTGTCGATCTGCTGCTGGTCGAACGTTAGCCCGACCACCGCCTCGTACGGGATCCGCGCCTCGACGCCCTCCCCCACGAGCTCTACGATGCCCCGCTGGCGGATCTCCTTCCAGGAGAACACGATCTCGCTCCTGGTGTGCGCGCCGATGTTGAGGGTGACTTCCTCCTCGAACGTCTCCCGTTCCTCGGAGCTGGTCGAATATGTCTTACTCAGCGTGCGTTCCGCCTCGACCTTCAGATCCAGAACGTGTATGCCGAGCCCCGCGGAACCCTGTGCCGTTGTGGCGTGCTCGACGTCGACGGAGTACGTCCGGGTCCATTCCCGGCTGAGGCGCACCACCCGCGTCGTGAGCGAATTGCTCTTTGAGTTGTCGACAGTGCGCGTTTCGTCACCCATGGCGACCTCGTACCGTGATCCCTCGATGACCTTGCTGGTGATCGTCGCCGCTGGTCCGGGGGCGGCCGTCGCCGGCTCGCTGGGTACCGGCGAGCCGCCCGGGGGGTTCTCCAGCCGCTCCATGGCGCGCCGCCAGGTGGCGGAACCGGCGGCCCGGTCCAGCAGTTCCGTCAGGCCGGACCGGCTCGGCGCGGTGTCCGGGTCCCAGATCTTCGGGCGCCCCGTCGCCGAGGGCTTGGTGACCAGGTCAACGCGCGCACCAGGCCCCGCGTCGAACGCGAGCGGCTCGCTGCGGGGTGCCCAGGGAATGCCGGCGGGACCGACCATGATGGTGTGACGGCCCGGCGCTATGTCCACGGTTAGGGTGCCGCCGTTGGCAACGGTGCCGGCCTTTTGGCCGTCGATCCAGGCCGTCCAATTCACCAATGAGCCCGAGAAGGCACGCTGCCGGTTGATCACGACTTGGGCCGAGTTGACGTCGGATGGCACAGCGTCCCCCCTCGGGCCAGCGCCAAATGTGCCGTCGTAGACGCGACAGCATACCGACTCTACTCCCCGCCAATTCTGGAGTTTCCGATCGTGATCACCATGCCTCTTCCAGGGCGGTCCCGCCCGGTCAGTGGACCACTGCGGGGGGTGGCTGCCAGTGGCGCCAGCCGGGGTGGACGGGGAAGAACTGGGACGGCTGTGGCGGAGCGGCGGCCATCTCGGCCCTGGGGATCAGGGCGAGCCCCGCGGGGACGTCGACCAGCTCATCCACGTGATCACAATAACTACGGTTTCTGTGAAGACGCCAAGCTGGCATAACGGGCGGCGGCCGGCGGTTAACACCGGCCGCCGGGGACAGGACGGCTATGACAGAGCTCCTGTCATGACGGAGCTCCCGTAGTGACGGGGAGCTCGCGTGCTGATGGAGCTCCCGTGGTGACGGAGGTCGAGCGGTGAAGGCAGTGCGGTTCAACGAGTACGGCGGGCCCGAGGTCCTCGAGGTCGTGGACGTCCCCCGCCCGATTGCCGGGGCGGGGCAGGTGCTGGTCCAGGTCAAGGCGGCCGGGATCAACCCGGGCGAGGCCAAGATCCGGGAAGGCCTGATGCACAACCTGTACCCCGCCACGTTCCCGTCGGGAGAGGGCAGCGACCTGGCGGGGATCGTCGCCGAGACCGGCTCCGGCGTGACCGGGTTCGCCGCGGGGGACGAGGTCATCGGGTTCACCAACAACCGGGCCAGCCACGCCGAGTACGTGATCGTCGAGGCGGAGAACCTGACCACCAAGCCGGCAGCCGTGCCGTGGGAGGTGGCCGGAGCGCTGTTCGTGGCCGGGGCCACCGCGTACGCGGCCGTGCGGGCGGTGGAGCTGGGCCAGGGCGACACCGTGGTGGTGGCCGGCGCCACCGGCGGGGTTGGCTCGATCGCCGTCCAGCTGGCCAGCCGCGCCGGGGCAACCGTGATCGGGCTGGCCAGCGAGGCCAACCGCGCATGGCTCACGGCACACGGGGTTGTCCCGGTGGCCTACGGCGAGGGTGTCGCCGGCCGGATCCGGCAGGCGGCCGGCAAGGTCGACGCGTTCATCGACACGTTCGGCGCGGACTACGTCGAGCTGGCCCTCGAGCTTGGCGTCGCGCCCTCCCGGATCGACACGATCGCCAACTTTGCCGCGGTGGAGCGTTACGGGGTCAAGGCCGCCGGAAGCGCCGCCGGGGCCAGCGCAGCGGTGCTCGCCGAGCTGGCCGGCCTGATCGCGGCGGGCGAGCTGGAGATCCCGGTGACCGCGACCTACCCGCTCAGCCAGGTACGGGACGCCTACCGCCGCCTCGCGCAGGGCCACGTCCTCGGCAAAATAGTCCTGCTGCCGTAACCAGGCCCGGCGGGCAGCGGATCCAGGGCATCCTCCGGATCCCGCGGCGCCTGGGGATCGCGGCACGACACGGGTGTATTTGACACCGTCAGCCGGCTGGAGTACATGCGGGTCATGCGACCCTTGCGCCGCGCGCCCGGCACACGACCGGGGCACCGCCCGGCACGCAGGCGAGTCACCGCGGCACTCCGCGCCGGCGTGGCCGCGATGCTCGCCGTGACCGTGGCGGCCGGGTGCGGGTCGTCCTCGTCGCCGTCGCTGAAAGACCCCTACCCCAACACAGCCAAGGGGCCCGCGTTCTTCCGCACGCTGCCGCCGGGATCCGCCCTGCCGTCCGGCGCCCGGTGCGCCAGATGGGTGCGGGCCCGGCCGCTCGCCGAGAGCAAGGGCGTGAACCTGCCCTTCAACCACACCCCGGGGCAGCCGGTCAGCGGCAACTTCCTCGCCTCCGACGAACCGCAGGCGGACCAGCAGATCGTGCCCCGGATCAACGGGGACTTCACCGGGACCACGGCGGAGATCCTGCGCTGGGCGGCCTGCAAGTGGGGCATCAGCCAGGACATCGTGTTCGCCCAGGCGGCCGTGGAAAGCTGGTGGCGGCAGACGACGCTGGGCGACTGGCAGACCAGCGGCTGCCCGCCCGGCCACGGCCCCGGCGTCGACGGCCGCCCGGGCCTGTGCCCGCAGAGCTGGGGCATCCTGCAAAACCGGTACCCCTTCGAGCCGTCGAGCTGGCCCTGGATCGCCACGTCCACGGCGATGAACGCCGACGCCGCGTACGCGATCTGGCGGTCCTGCTACGACGGCTACGAGACCTGGCTCAACACCGTGCCGCACGTCGGCAGCTACACCGCGGGGAACGTGTGGGGCTGCGTCGGCCGCTGGGACGCCGGGCGCTGGTTCGGCCCGCAGGCCGACCAGTACATCGCCAAGGTCAAGCGGGACCTGCGGAACCGCGTCTGGACCAGGTCCTACTTCCAGGAACCATAGGCGGCCTAGCGCGCCCTACCGCTTACGGCCGGCGTAAGCGATGCGCCCGGGCTGGATCTCCCCGGCGTCGATCGCCGCCTGCTCGTCCTGCTCGGTCACGCCGGCCAGATCGGCGAAGAAGTACGGCCCCGAGCCGAGCATCTGCCGATCGAACCGGGCGTCGAGCTCGCGCGCGATGGCCTGCCCGGAGTGCAGGCCTTCGTTCTCGGCCCAGCCCCGGCAGAACTCGCCCCACGGCAGCCCCGAAGCCTGCCACTCCTCGCGGCGGTGCCCCAGCCAGCCATGTTCCCCCGAGTCCGGGGCCAGCCGGCCGAAACACCACAGCGCGGTGGCCTCGTCGAACCGCTCGCGGGCCCACTCCACGACGACGATCACCCCGCCGGGCGCCAGCGCCGCCCAGGCCAGGTCCAGCACCGTACCGACGTCGGCGACGTGGTGCAGCGACGTGCACGCCACGACCGCGCCGGTCATCGCCGGCAGCTCGTACTGCTCGAACTCGCCCCGGTGGTACCACGGGCTGTCGGGCGCCTCCGGATCGACGCCGACGGCCTCGTAGCCGGCCGACCGCAGCACCGGCACGAACCCGCCCAGCGGCCCGCACCCGATCTCCACCACCCCGGCAGGAGCGGCCGGCAGCCAGGACCGGACGAACGGCCACACCGCGGCGAGCCACCGCTCCTCGGGCGTCATGCCGCCCGAGCCTATGCCGGCCGGTACCTGTAGCAGGATGAGGACATGCTGGTCGTTCACGTTCATGCCCGGGTCCGGGCCGAACAGGTCGCGGACTTCCTCGCCGCCACGCAGGTCAACGCGCTTGCGTCGCTGGCCGAGCCCGGCGTGCTGCGTTTCGATGTGATCCAGGACGAGGCCGATCCGGCGCACGTGGTCCTGGTGGAGGTCTACCGCGACGCCGAGGCCAGCGCCGCGCACAAGCTGACGCCGCACTACGCGGCGTGGCGCGACCGCGTCGCGGACATGATGGCCGAGCCGCGCGCATCCACCAAGTTCTCCGCGGTCTTCCCGGCCGGCGACGACGGCTGGGCGAGCGGCCCACCGTGACCGCGTTCGAGTTCACCACCGCCGGCCGCATCGTGGCCGGGGCCGGCCGGTCGGCGGAGCTGCCGGGCCTGCTGGCCGGGCTCGGCTCCCGGGCCCTGGTCTGCACCGGCGCGAACCCGGCGCGGCACGCCCGGCTGCTGGCCCGGCTCGAGCTGCCGGTCACCACCTTCCCGGCGGCCGGTGAGCCGACGATCGAACTGGCCCGCGCGGCCACCGCGGCGGCGCGCGAGCACGACGCCGACGTGGTCGCCGCGATTGGCGGCGGCAGCGTGATCGACCTCGGCAAGGCCGTGGCGATGGTGCTGGGCAACGGCGGCGACCCGCTGGACTACCTGGAGGTCGTCGGGGCGGGCCGCAAGATCACCTTGCCCTCCATACCCTTTGTCGCGGTGCCGACGACCGCGGGCACCGGGGCCGAGGTGACCGCGAACGCCGTGCTCGCCTCCCCCGCGCACGGGCTCAAGGCGAGCCTGCGCAGCCCGTTAATGCTGCCCCGGATCGCGCTGGTCGACCCGGAGCTGACCGTGACCTGCCCGCCGCCGGTTACCGCGGCCAGCGGCCTGGACGCGCTGACCCAGTGCCTGGAGCCGTTCGTCTCGGTCCGGGCGAACCCGCTGACCGACGGCCTGGCCCGCGAGGGGCTGCGGCGCGCGGCGGCGGGCCTGCGCGCCGCCTACGCCGACGGCACCGACCTCGCCGCGCGTACCGACATGGCCATGTGCAGCCTGCTGGGTGGCATCGCGCTGGCCAACGCCAAACTGGGCGCCGTGCACGGCCTGGCGGGCGTGATCGGCGGCACCGCGGCCGTGCCGCACGGCATGGCCTGCGCCGCGCTGCTGGCCCCCGTCGCCGCGGCCAACGTGCGGGCGCTCCGCGCCGCGGACGCCGGCCACCCCGCCCTGGCCCGGTACGCCGAGGCGGCCCGGCTGCTCACCGGCGACCCTGCCGCGGCCATCGAGGACGGGATCGCCTGGATGCGCGAAACGGCGACCTGGCTCGCGGTGCCCCCGCTGGGCGCATTCGGCCTGCGGCCGGAGCAGGCCGGCGAGATCGCCGCCAAGGCCCGCGTCTCTAGCAGCATGCAGGGCAACCCGGTCCCGCTGCCCGAGGAAACCCTGCGAGAAATCCTCCTGGAGGCGATCTGACCCGCTGTTGCAAGATCTCCGGCTGTGCGCCGAGACCCCTTCATCGGGCCTTACGCCTTTACGTCCCGAACGCGTGCCCAGCCGCACCCGATCCCGGGGCAGGCCAGCCGCCGACGGGTGACCGGGTTCAGTCCGGCCAGGCGCCCGCCAGGTCGCCGGACAGCTCAGCGGCGTGTGCCCCGGATTCGCCCCGCCCGCCCGGTTCCGGGGCTGGCCGCAGCTCACCGACCCGCACCAGCGTGACGCCGGCGAGGATGACCGCGCCGCCCAGGAACTGCATGTCCGACGGAAGCTGGCCGAGCAGCAGCCAGGCGAAACCGATCGCGAACAGCACCTCGGCCATGCCGATGAACGAGGCGAGCCTGGCACCGAGCCGGCGGGCTGCGGCGATGCCCGCGACGTAGCCGAAGATCGAGCTGAGCAGGGCCAGTCCCAGCACCGGCACGATCCAGGTCACCCGGTGGCCGAGGAGATGCACGTCGCCGGTGCTGACGGTCATGGACACCAGGCCGGTCCAGCCGAGCACGGCGAACGCGGCCACACCCAGGCACAACGCGGCCCAGACCAGGACGATCGGCGGCAACGGCTGTTCGTCGGACGCGGAGAGCACGAAGTAGATCGCGAGACCCACCGCGGCCAGCAGCGCCCACATCACCCCGAACGGGCTGATCCTCGCCGAGCCGCCGACACCGACCACCATGACCAGCCCGGTGATCGCCGCCGCTCCGCCGATGACGGTAAGCCGCCGGGGCCGCTGGCCGTGCCGCAGCCACAGCCAGCCGACCACCAGCACCACGGCCAGGTACTCCAGCAGCAGGGCAACGCCCACCGGCATCCTGGCGATCGCGTTGAAGTAGAAGAACTGGCAGCCAGCGACCGCGATGAGCCCGTACGCGGCGACCTTGCCAGCGGCCCGGCGCAGCAGCGACCATTGTCCGCGCAGCTGTATCAGGGCAGGAATGGTGAGCATGAGCGCGGCCGTGGTGATCCGGGCAAGCACGGCGGCGGCTGGGCTCCAGCCGGCGTCGATCAGCGCCGAGGCGAACGTCCCCGACGTCCCGAATGTCGCCGCCGACAGGATCGCGAGTGCCAGGCCAGGGCCCCCTGGGCCATACCGCCCGGCCCGCGCCGTCTCGACCGTCACCGCTGCTCCTGTAAGTGGTAAAAGTGAGCTACGCTACTGACACTGACTCACCGACAGCGACACTACCCACGTGCCGCGAAAGGAGTCAAGGTGCTTTTTGCCCATGACACCGAGGTCGCGCTGGCCTCCGCCGCGGCCCTGGTCAACACCGGGCGCGGCGGCAAGGAACTGCTGCCCGACCCGGCCGCCCTCGACGAGTTCGTCAGGGAGCACGCCTGGACCGGCGGGCGCACCCACGACGTGGCCGAGCTGGACGCGGTCCGCCAGCTCCGCCCCCGGCTGGCGCGGCTGTGGGAGCTGGACTCCGACGGCGCCGCCGAGCTCGTCAACACCCTGCTGCGCGAGGCGAACGCGCTGCCGCAGCTGGTCAAGCACGACCACTGGGACTACCACGTGCACGCTGCGCCGCCGGACGCCCCTCTTGCCGACTGGATAGCCGTCGAGGCCGCGATGGCGTTCGCGGACGTGATCCGGTCCGGGCAGCTGGACCGGCTCCGCCGGTGCGCCGCCGCGCAGTGCGACGACGTGCTCGTCGACCTGTCCAAGAACCGGTCCCGCCGGTTTTGCAGCCTCGCCTGCGCCAACCGCACCAACGTCGCCGCCTACCGAACCCGCCGCGCCGCCGCCCTAAGCTGACCCGCGCCAGCCCCTCCGGTAGTGGTGGTGGTCGTCGAAGTCCCGCTGCCAGGCGGCGAGCAGGGTCCCCCGCCCGGACGCACCTCAACCCGCGCGGCGGTAGGCGCGGACGGCCAGCGGGACGAACACGATGAAGATCCCGGCTATCCAGGCGATGCTCTTCCAGAGGTCCGCGGCTATGGGGCCGCCGAGCGCCATCGACCGCATCGCGTTGACCACGTAGGTGACCGGCTGGTTGTTGGCGAACGCCTGCATCCAGCCGGGCATGCTCTCGATCGGCACGAACGCCGAGCTGACGAACGTGAGCGGGAACAGCCAGATCAGCCCGAACGCCTGCACCGACTCCTCGTCCCCGATGGCGAGCCCGGTGTAGGCGGCGATCAGGCAGATCGACAGCCCGAACACGGTGGCCAGCACGACCATGCCCACGGCCGGGCCAAATCCGTTGCTGAACCGGAACCCGACCGCGTAACCCACGCCCACGATGATCAGGATCGTCACCAGCATCCGCCCGGTGTCGGCGACCAGCCGGCCGGTGAGCACCGCCGAGCGGGCCATCGGCATCGACCGCAACCGGTCGATCACGCCCTTCTTCAGTTCCTGCGCCAGCGCGATGGCCGTGGCGAACGACGCGAACGCCGCGGTCTGCGCGGTGATCCCGGGGATCAGGAAGTTGACGTAGCTCTCGCCCTGTATCGGGATGGCGCCGCCGAACACGTAGCGGAACAGCAGCACGAACATCACCGGCTGGATCACGGTGAACACCAGGTAGGCGGGGACGCGCACCCAGACCAGCAGGTTTCGCTTGGCGATCATGAGCGAGTCGCTGACCGCCCAGCGGGCCTGGGTGACCAGACTGGGCCCGGCCGGCAACCGGGCGGGTGCGGCGACCGCACTCATTTGTCTGCCCCCCTCGCGGGCGCTCGGCCTGGGGCCTCGCTGGCTTCGGGAGGCGGTCCTCGGCGCCGGGACACCGCAACGGCGCCTGGGGCGCCTTATGCGGCGTGGGGCCCGGCGCCTGCGGCGTTCCCCTGAGGCATGAGGCTGACAGAGGGCGCCTCATGACGCCGCCCTCGCGGAGTCCTTGCCGTCCGGCCGGCCGCCTGGCCTGCGGCGGCCCCGGCGGCGCGCGGTCGGCTGGCCGTCCTCCTCGGCGGCGTGCCCGGTCAGGGCGAGGAACACGTCATCGAGCGAGGGCCGGCGCAGCGCCAGGCCGTGGGTGTCGATGGCGGCACCGTCCAAGCTGCGCACCGCCTCGATGAGCGCCTCGGAGCCACGGCCCCCGACTCCCATGCTGATCACTCCGGTCTCCTTGTCTACGTGCGGCTCGCTCTCGCCGATCTTCGCGACGGCCGAGGCGGCGTCGCCGAACCGGGTGGGGTCTGGCACGGTGAACTCCAGCACGTCGCCGCCCACCCGGTCCTTGAGCTGCTCGGACGTGCCCGCCGCGATGACCAGGCCGTGGTCGATGACCACGATCTCGTCGGCCAGTTCGTCGGCCTCGTCGAGGTACTGGGTGGTGAGCAGCAGCGTCGTGCCGCCGGCCACCAGCGACCGGATGATGCCCCACATCCCCAGCCGCGACCGCGGGTCCAGGCCGGTCGTTGGCTCGTCGAGGAACAGGACGTGGGGCTGGCCGACCAGGCTGGCCGCCAGGTCCAGGCGGCGCTGCATGCCGCCGGAGAAGCCCTTGGCCGGCCGGTCGGCGGCGTCGACCAGGTCGAACTGTTCGAGCAGTTCCGCGGCGCGGCTGCGGGCGTGCGCCTTTTTCAGGTGGTAGAGCCGCCCGATGAGCTCGAGGTTCTCCCGGCCGGTGAGCTCCTCCTGGATCGCCGCCGACTGGCCGGCCAGGCCGATCGAGCGGCGCACGGCCGCGGCCTGCCGCACCACGTCGTAGCCGTCCACCACGGCCCGGCCCGCGTCCGGCAGCAACAGGGTCGTGAGGATGCGCACGGCGGTGGTCTTGCCGGCGCCGTTGGGCCCGAGCACCCCGAGTACCGTGCCGCGCGGCACCGACAGGTCGATACCGCGCAGCGCGCGCACGTCCCCGAACGACTTGGTCAGGCCCTCGACCAGGATCGCGGGCCCCGCGCTGATCTGTGTCACGCATCCTCCCGAGCAGGCTGGCAGCACATCGACGACCGAGCCCCACGAAGCTACCCGCACCGTCACGGTGCAGCGAACGAATTACCGCCGGGCGGCCTACCTTATGAACGCTAGCGACCGCCTCGGACATCCCCTCGATACGACGGGGGGGCCAGCGGAAACTCATCGCCCGGCGCGGCGGGAACCGCCGGGCGGCGCCGGGCGGCCGGGCCGGGGCGGGCCGGTTACCCCGTGACCGCCATGACGGCCGTGTAGATGCCCAGGGCGAGCATGATCGCCGCGGTGATCCGGCGGACCCAGGCCATGGGGATCAGGTCGAGGCTCTTGGCGCCCACGCTGACCGCGACGCCGGCCACCGCCCACAGGCCCAGGGTGGCCCCGGCGAAGACCAGCACCGGGTCGTACCGCGCGGCCAGGTTCGCGGCGGTGACCTGGGTGATGTCGCCCCACTCGGCGAGGAACACGACGGTGAAGCTCATCCCGGCGACCCGCCAGAACGACGCGGCGCGGGCGCCCTGGCGCGCCGCGTCCGCGCCCTCGCGGTGTTCCGGGCGCAGGCTGGTCAGCCACAGGTAGGCGGACCCGCCGACGAACAGCGCGGCCACCACGGCCTCGACCACCCGGTCCGGGAGCAGCGCCAACAACTGGCCCGCGGTGACGGCGATGGCCATGTGCACCGTGAACGCCGCGGCGGCCCCCGCCCAGACCCAGGCCGGCCGGTACCGGGTGCCCAGCACGAGCGACGCGAACATGGACTTGTCCGGAAGCTCGGCCAGGAACGTCAGCGTGAACGCGATCGCGATCACGGCGAGGTAGGGCATGGGGCTTCCTTCGGTCGCTATCAGCGGCCGAGGATTCCAGGGAGGCGTCTCCGGCCGGTCGTGCGCAACAGCCGAAGGTCTCGTCCACCACGATCCGTGGCCCGGTGGCCGGGCGCATGCGCGCCGGTATGTCGGCCGGCCGGCGAAGGACTACTCCCCTTCGCTTTCAGGGTACCGGATCATGCTGGCACCGTCCGGGAGACCAGGACCGGCCCGCGGGCCCGGGCGCTGGTGCGGCCTGGGAGCGGGCGCTGGGTGCGGCCTAGATGTGCAGCAACTGGTGCAGGCTGGTGGGGGCGTGACCGACGAACGCGATGATCACCGCGAGCACCGCCACCGCGGTGACGGTCACGGTGACCACCAGCAACCGTCCGGGCCGCGGCGGCGCTTGGCTGGCAAAACGGCCGGCCGCGTAGATCAGCGGGGTCGTGGCCAGCACGATGAGGCCGGGTATCACTTCTCTTTTGAGCATCGCCGCGCCGACGGCGGCGAAGGCGAGCGCCGTCCGGGTCCACGACAGCCGGGTCCGTTCCCGGGCCAGGCCGGGGTCCACGTCCTCCGGATCATCGGGCGCCGGCATCGCGTGCTACCGGACGGCCGAGACCAGCAGCACGGCCGCGGCCAGGACCGCGACGCCGGTGATGGTCCCCGCCAGCAGCCGCGGCAGCACCGACGGGGGCAGCGGCGTGCCGCGGCGCATGGCCACCTGGGTCCGGCGCCACTCCACGTACGCCGTCACCGCAACGCCCGCGCCCAGCACGATCAGCGGGACACCCAGCGCGTGACGGCCCCACGGCACGCCGGGGAACGGGGGGAGCAGCTGGACGATCCCCAGCCCGGCCACGACCAGGGCGAGCGCGGTCCGGTTCCACGCCAGGAAGGTGCGCTCGTTGGCGAGCGTGAACCGGGGATCCGGCTCGGTCCCGGCGGCCGCACCGGATTCACGATCGTCGTGGCCCGCAGGGCTGTCGGAGAGCCCTGCGCCGTCCCGGCCCTCGTGGCTGTCCGTCGCTCCTCCACCGGCACCGTTCCTGCCTATGGCACCCATAGTGACAGGTCCGGGCCCGGTACCCGGCGGCGGCGCGGCCTGTTTGCCACCCGCTGTGCCGCACCCGCGCTCTGCTGGTTCCCGCCCCCCCGCTTCGCGCCCGCGCCCACACTCAGCTAGTTCCCACCCCCGCGCTTCGCGCCCGCCCCCACACGCACGCGGGGTGAACTGTCGGTGGGCGTGGCGATAGTTGAGGCAGGGCACCGGCCCGGTGGAAGGAGCGGACAGTGGATGACGTGGCAACCCGCGAGCGGGCGCTACAGCCCGAGGACCTGGACCGGCTGTTCCTCCAGCGGGCGAACGCCGGCGACGTCGACGGGCTGGTGGCCCTCTACGAACCGGACGCGGTGCTGGCCTTCCCGCCGGGCCGCCACACCGTCGGCTCGGCGGCCATCCGGGCGGTCTACGCCGAGCTCCTGGTCGGCCGGCCGCGGTTCGATGGGCAGATCCGCCCCGCGATCCGCAACGGCGACATCGCGATCACCTCGACCACCCGCACCGGCAACGCCACCGTCGAGGTCGCCCGCCGCCAGCCGGACGGCACCTGGCTCTGGATGATCGACCAGCCCATCGTCCTGGACTGAGGGCAGGAGCCGGCCGCCTAGCGCGTGTACTGGTCGTGGCGATGGAACCACGACATGTCGCCCTCGTTGCGGCCGAGCGGGGCCCGGTCGAGCCACTGCCACATGGTCCAGAGCGCGTCGAGGCCCCGCGAGTAAGCGGAGTAGGTGTGGTAGACGACGCCGTCATCGAGCGCGAACGCGCTCATACCAGGCTGTTCGCCCGACCAGTCGCGCCACGCGACGTTCGCCTGCTCCAGCTGGGCTTGGTTCCGGTAGTTGTACTCCACGGGCGTGACCGACGGATCGATCGTGACGTGGAAGTCGTGGTTGAAGTCGCTGCGTCCCGACGACGCCCAGGGGAAGCTCACGGCGAGTTCCTCTGCTTGCTTTCCGCGTGCGCGGCTTCGGCGAGCCGTTTGATCGTGGCGAGCCGCCGGTCCCATTGGGCGGCAAGCTCAGCCATGGCCCGGGTGGCCTGGTCGAGGCGGTCGGCTTCGACCCGGTAGCAACGGATGCCTCGCGGCAGGGTGGGTTCCTAGGCGGCGCCGTCGCCTGATTCGATGCCGTGGTCGCGGAGCAGGGCGCGCAGCCGCCCCAGTTCCGCGCCGAGCCGGGCGAAGTCCTCGGCCAGGGACGGACGGTCCCCGGTGCCCGCCGTCCACTTCTCTTCCTGCCCGGCCTTGTCCGCGAGCAGCCGCTTCTCCTTGTCGCGCAGCGTGGCAGCGCCCTCGAAGTCCTGGGCCTCGATAGCGGATTCCTTGTCCTGGCGCAGCTGGGCCAGGTCCTGGTCCAGATCGCGCACGTCGGGCCCCATGCCCACCCAGCGCTCGACGGCCGCGAGCCGCTGGTCCACCGAGTCGATCCGGGCGAGGACGTCGTCGATCGCCCCGGCGCGCGTGCCCCGCGCCCGCAAGGGCCCGCGCTCCCTGGCCGCCTCTTCCCCGGCGTGGCCGTGCAGCAACTGGATCACCTGCTGCCGCACCCGGTTGAGGTCCGCGCCGAGCTGCACCAGCACCTTGGCGGCGACGCCCTGCCCCTCGCGGATCAGCCCGAGCAGGATGTGCTCGGTGCCGATGTAGGTGTGGCCGAGCTGGCCGGACTCGCGCAGCGACAGCTCGAGCACCCGCTTCGCCCGTGGCGTGAACGGGATGTGCCCGGAAACCTGCTCCTTTCCCCGGCCGATGATCGTCTCGACCTGCTGGCGCACCGCGTCCAGGCTGATCCCCATCGCCTCGAGGGCCCTGGCGGCGACGCCCTCGCCCTCGTGGATGAGGCCGAGCAGCAGGTGCTCGGTGCCTATGTAGCCGTGGTTGAGCATCCTGGCTTCGTCCTGCGCCAGCACCACAACCCGCCGCGCCCGGTCGGTGAACCGCTCAAACATGCCTCAACCTGCGTTCCTCGCCGGGAGTGCTACGACCTGCCTTGCAGCCTGACGTTGTAGACGCTGGCCTCGAAGTTACCGTCCGAGGTGAGCGGCAGCTTGGTGAACCAGATGAGCACGTAGCGGCCGCGCACCGGGGTGCTGAGCCGGAGCCGGACCACCCCGGAAGCGTTCCCGGCCCGCGCGGCGGGCGGCAGGCTGGCCAGCGCGGGAGCGGGGCCGATCCGTAGCTGGAGACCGGCGCCGGATGCGCCGCCGAGACTGATCTCGGCGCCGGTGATGGTGACCGGGCGCCCCATGTCGAGCAGCAAGCCCGTGCCCGGGTACAGATTGCCGAAGCGGGCGCTGGCGTACCAGTCGGTGGTCCAGGCCGTGCCGGGCCTGCCGTCGATCGCCAGCCGCGCGAGTTGCTGGTTGTCGCCCTGACCCGGACCGGACATGCCGAACGACGCGGCGCTGGCCGGGGTGAGCGTCGCGGACGTGGTGAGCGGCACGGCGGGCCTGCGCGTGGCGGCCGGGGTCGGTGTGCCTGCCGGGGTGGCCACGGTCGCCGGGTGACCCGGGCTGAGGTCCAGCGTGACCGGGTGCGCCGCCGAGTGGGCCGGCAGCGGGTTCTTCCCGTCCACGAGCAGCCTGACGCCGCCGGGGTTGGCCACCCGCATGGTCACGGCGTGCCGGAACGCCCACCGCTTCGACGTCCCGGCCGCGACGGTGGCGCGGAACAGGTACTTGCCGCCGGGCGTGGTGAACACGACCGAAACGGCCCGGACGGCGGTGAGCTTGACGACCACCGGGTGCGCGGCGGTTGCGCCGCCGGCCTGCGACGGCCCGCTGGCGGCGCCGCTCGGGTGGCTCCCGGCCGCGGGCGCGCCCGCCGGGGACTTGCCCGAGCCGGCGACGAAGTACCAGCCAAGGAAGCCGAGCGTCACCACCAGCACCAGCCCGAACAGCGCGGGCCCGTTCCGCTGCCGCCACCCGCCCGGGCTCACCGGCGGCGCCTGGTAGCGCGGGCCGGCCGCCGGGTCCCGGGGCGGCTGCGGAGGCGGCCACCCGCCCGCCCGGGCCGGCGTGGCCTCCTCCGGTGCATCGTCCCCGGTAATCCTCAGCGGCGGCCGTCCGCCCGCAGCCCGCGCCGCCGCATCGGGCGCTGGCGCCGGCCCGCGGGGCGGCTCCTGCCACGCAACCGGCGGCGCGCTGGCCGCGGTGCCCCGCGGCGGCTCCTGCCACCCGCCCGGCCGGTCCGGTACCGATGTCTGCGGGGCGTCGTCCGCCGTGAAGCTCAACGGCGGCCGTCCGCCCGCCTGGTCCGGCGCAACCGGCGGGGGCGCGCTGGCCGCGGTGCCCCGGGGCGGCTCCTGCCACCCGTCCGGCCGGTCCGGCCTGATCCGCAGCGGGGCACCGGCCGCCGGCTCGCTGGGTGGCTGCGGCCGCTGCTGCGGCCGCTGCTGCGGCCCGCCCGCCCGGGGCGGCGCGAACTGCTCGCGGGTGACGGTCGGCGGAAGCCGGTCGCGGGATTCGCTTGGTGGCTGCCGCGGCGTCCCCTGCACCTTGATCGAGGTGTACTGCGGCACCGTGTCTTCCACCGGGTCCGCGGACGCCGCGCGGGCCGCGTCGTACTCCTCGATCAGCGGCTCGGGATCCGCCCCGACGACCCGGGCGATGGCGCGGATGTGCCCCCGCGTGTAGAAGTCACCGCCGCACGCCGAGTAGTCATCGCGCTCGATGTCCTTGACGAGCGTCTCCCTGATGCGGGTCCGCTGGCTGACCTCATGGACGGACAGACCAGCCCAGCGGCGCGCCTGCGCCAGCGTCTCGCCGATGCTCATCGCACCGCTCCACCACTGGACCGCACTGCGCGCTGCCCGGTTTGCCGCGTGCCGCCGGTCATGACTCCATCATCGCCGCTATACCCGGGTGCCAATCGCCGCCGGGCGGCCGCGGGACGGGCGCACCGGCCCCGCGCCGCGCCGGGCCAGCCCGCAGTCATGCCTCCTGAACTGCGGCTCTGCCGATGCCGCCGCCCTCCGCGCGGGCCGGCCGAAGCTGGAACAAATAGCTGGTTAAAACCGCGTGTCGCGCGCGGGAATGATCAGGTTGTGGTGCGCAGCGGCACCGCCCTTTACCCGGGCGCCGCGGCGTCGAGGAACCCGGTGACCGCGGCCTCGAACTCCGGCGCGGTCATAGCGGTGAAGTGGTTGCCGGGCAGCATGACGTAGCGCCCGTCGGCCAGCGCGCCGGCCAGCGCCTCGGCCGTGTCGTTGTGGCCGTCCTCGGCTCCGGTCAGGATGAGCGTGGGAACCGTGATGCCGGCGAGCGCCTCGAGCGGCGTGCCGACGAACGTGTCGAGCACGCGGACCAGCGCGACCGGGTCACCATCGGACGCCTTGACCCAGTCCTCCATCGCCTGTCCGGGGGAGCCTGGCTCGAACGTGCCGAAGTTGCTCAGGATGTGGCGGTACCGGCCGCCGCGCCCGACGGTGTGGACGACCGCCTCCAGTCCCTGCCCTCCCGAGAACGCCCGGCGGGGGCTGGCGCCGCGGGCCAGGATCCGGATCACCGTCCGCCCGCCGAGCGAGTAGCCGCCGAGGTCGTAGTCGGTGAGCCCGAGGTGCTCGATCAGGGCCAGGCCGTCGTCGGCGAGCACGTCGGGCGGGTAGGCGGCGGCATCGTGCGGCCTGGCGCTGGCGCCGTGCCCGCGCATGTCCGGCATGATCACGCGGTACCCGTGCCCGGCGATCCGCCCGGCGACCCCGGATTCGGCCATGACCTTGCTGGACGAGGTGTAGCCGTGGATCAGTATCAGCGGCCTTCCCGCGCCGAGCTCACGGTAGGCGAGCCGCACGCCATCGCGGCCGTGGAAGTAGCGCAGAGCGGTGTCAGTCATGTCGGGTCGGACGGTAGCAGGACCGGCCCAGTGGCGGACCGGCGGGCGGTGCCCGCGCCATGCTGGCCCCCCCGGCCGGCCGTGCCATCCTGGGCCCTATGACCAAGCGAATCTGCGTCACCGGGGCCAGCGGCCGGGCCGGCAGGGTCACCGTCGCCGAACTCCTCGCGCACGGCTACGAGGTGGTCGCCACCGACCGGGTGAAGCCCGCGCAGGACCTGGGCACGCCCGTACTGCTTGCCGAGCTGACCGACCACGGCCAGGCGGTGGAGGTGCTCGCGGGCACCGACGCCGTCGTCCACCTGGCCAACATCCCGGCACCGGGCATCCACACCCCGGCGGTCACCTTCAACGCCAACATGGCCATGAACTTCAACGTGTTCCTGGCGGCGGCGCAGGTCCACCTGGAACGTGTCGTCTGGGCGTCCAGCGAGACCACGCTCGGCCTGCCGTTCGACGACCCGCCGCGGTACGCCCCGGTGGATGAGAACCACTACCCGGTGCCGACGACCACCTACGCCCTGTCGAAGGTCGCCAGCGAGACCGTGGCCGCGCACATCGCCGAGTGGTCCCAGGTGCCGTTCATCGGCCTGCGCTTCTCCAACATCCTCGGCCCCGCCGACTACGAGCAGTTCCCCTCGTACTGGCCGGACCCCATGCTGCGGAAGTGGAATCTGTGGGGCTACATCGACGAGCGGGACGCGGCCGCGGCCTGCCGGCTCGCCCTGGAGGCGCCGGCCGAGGGCAGCGCCAGCTACATCATCGCGGCGGCCGACACGGTGATGAACCGGCCGTCGGAGAGCCTGCTCAAGGAGGTCTTCCCCGGCGTCCGCCTCACCCGCGACGTGGGCGAGTTCGGCTCCCTGCTGGCCACCGACCGGGCCAGGGAGGCACTGGGCTTCGTGCCGCAGCACTCCTGGCGCGACCACGTGACGGCCCAGGAATCCTGACCCGGCGGCGCTCCCGGCCCGGGTTCGGGCACCGCGGGCGCGCGCCCGGCCGCGGCCCCGCCGGAGTTGACGTGAATTGCCCCCCAGCGGGAGGCTTGTGCCCGGCCCGAGCGGGCGCTGTGCGGCAGCGCCCAAATCCGGCAGCTCAATCACGCCCACGCCGCCGCCCCAGGTTGGGAGGGACTGTGACCACGCAGCGCTCTCTGCGATGGCTGCCGCCACACGCCAAGGGGTCGCCGAACGGGCACCGCGCGGGCCCACGGCAGCTCGCCTCGGGGTGGTCCTGGCAGGCGCTACGGTGGGGCCGCTCGTCCTGGGTGGACATCGTCTGGGTCGCGTTCGTCGGGCTCAACCTGCTGGCCATGCGGCTCCTGCCGGAATGGCAGACGATCCCGTTCCTCGCCATCTGGGTGAGCCTGACCGCGATCTACGGCTTCCGGTTGTGGCGCTTGCAGCCCACCATCCTCACTCTCGCCGCGGTGACGCTGGCGACCGGCGGGATCATCGGCGTCCAGGTTCTCCAGGGACAACAGGACCTCGACTACCTCGCCGAGGTCCCGCTGATCGCGCTGATGTTCCTGGTGATGGTCTGGCACGGCCGCAGGCGCCTGGCGGCGACCGAGGAGCGGCTCGCCGCGATGGAAGAAGTGCAGCGGGTGTCCCAGGAGAACCTGCGCCTGCTGAAGCAGCAGCGCCGGTTCTTCCAGGACGCGTCGCACGAGCTGGGCACGCCGATCACCGTCGCGCTCGGCCACGCGGAACTGATCGAGCAGGCGGTCGGCAACACCACGGTCGCCGAGGATGCGCGGGTCGTCGCCGACGAACTGATGCGGCTGCGGCGGCTGGCTACCCGGATGCTGCTGCTCGCGTCGGCGGAGGGCCCGGACTTCCTGCACCGGATCCCGGTCGCGGTGGAGTCCGTGGTGGTGGACGCGCTCGACCGGTGGAGTCACACGCCCCGGCGGTGGCGGCTCGGCCCGGTGGCTGAAGCGACCGTCCTCGGCGACAGCGACCGCCTCGCCGTGGCGCTCGACGCCCTGCTGGAGAACGCCGTCGCGCACACGGCGGCGGACGACCGCATCGAGGTCAGCGCACGCCTCGAGGGCGCGCACGTGCTGCTGGCGGTCGCCGACACCGGCAGTGGCATCGCCGACGCGGACCTGGCGCGGATCTTCCAGCGGTTCGCCCGGGCCGAGCCGCATCGCAGCCGCCAGACCGGTGGCCTCGGGCTCGGCCTGGCCATCGTGCAGGCGATCGCGGAGGCGCACGGCGGCTCGGTGCGGGTGCAGAGCACGCTCGGCCACGGTTCGGTGTTCGAGATTGCCCTGCCGCTGGCCCCGGAATCAGCGCCGGTGGCTGCCGTCCCGGAGGCCCCGGCCGTCGCGCGCTAAGTGCCTGGATCGCGGCTGTAGGCAGAACGGCCGACCGACCTTGATTCCTGAGGCAATTCCCCCGCCCTGCCTGTTGATCTCTATGTACGTAGGCCGCTAGTGCTACAAGCATGGCACCATGCCGGTAGCCACCGAAAGCCGCCCGGGCCGGGCCGGGCGAGCGGTCGGGGCCCTGCCGCCGGCCTCTTTCTTTCTGGTCAGCGCCGTGTTCCACTACCTCGGGCCGTCGCTGGCCGTGCTGCTGTTCGCCCGGGTCAGCGTGCTCGGGGTGGCGTGGCTGCGGATCGCCAGCGCGGCCGTCGTGTTCGCGGCCTGGCGCCGCCCCTGGCGCCTGTGGCCGCGGCTGACCGGCCCGCAGCGGCGGCTGCTCCTCAGCCTGGGCGCCGTGCTGGCCGCGATGAACACGCTGTTCTACCTGGCGGTGGACCGGCTCCCGCTGGCCACGGTCGGCGCGATCGAGTTTCTCGGCACGCTGATCCTGGCGGCGCTGGGCACCAGGACCCTGCGCAACCTGGCGGCCCTGGTGCTTGCGGTCGGCGGGGTGGCCGCCCTCACCGGTGCCCGGCTGGCCGGCCAGCCGCTCGGGTTCGTGTTCGCGTTCGCCAACTGCGCCGGGTTCATGCTCTACGTGATCCTCGCCCACCGCGTCGCGCAGACCGCAACCGCCGCCCTGGGGCCAGGAGCCACGCGGGAGGCCGGCCCGGCCGCGGCACGCCCGGTGAGCGGGATCGACCAGCTCGGCGCGGCGATGCTGATCGCCGCGGTCGTGGTCACCCCGGCCGGGCTCCCCGCCGCGGCCCCGGCGTTCGCCCACCCGGCCTGGCTGCTGTGGGGCGCCGGCGTGGGCGTCTGCTCGTCGGTGATCCCGTACGTGACCGACCAGCTCGCCATGGCCCGGCTGCCGCGCGCCACGTTCGCGCTCATGCTGGCGCTGCTGCCCGCCACCGCCGCGGTCATCGGCCTGATCGTGCTGCGCCAGGTCCCGACGCCGCCGGACCTGCTCGGCATCGGCCTGGTCATCGCCGGCGTGGCGGCCCACCGCGACCCGCGGCCCGGCGAACCGGGCGGCGGCTCAGACCCGGCGCAGGAACGCGTTCGCGATCGGCGCCGAGGCGTCCGCGCCAACCCCGCCGCCCTCGACGAGCACCGCGAAGGCGAGGTCGCCGCGGTAGCCGATGAACCACGCGTGTGACGGCGGGTTGGGGCCATTACCGTACTCGGCCGTCCCGGTCTTCCCGTAGACGCCGGGCTGGAAGCCCACCCCCGCCGCGGTGCCCTTGGTGACCACGGCCCGCATCATCGGGCGCAGCGTGCTGAGTATCCCGGTGCTGAGCTTGCGCGGCTGGGCGGACTGCGCCGGCGCGGGGCTGGTCACCAGCAGCGGCGGCCGCCAGGTGCCGTTCTCGATCGCCGCCGCCACGGTCGCCTGGCTGAGCGGGTTGACCAGGTCGGTGCCCTGGCCGAACGCGTCCGCCGCCATGTCCACCGGCTGGTGCGGGGTCTTGAAGTGGCCGAGCGTCGCGGGGATGCCCAGATTCGGCCTGGCGTTGAAGCCGAGCTCCTTTGCCATCGCCCCCAGCGAGGCCCCGTCCAGGTGCTGCGTGGCGAGCATCGCGAAGGTGGTGTTGCACGAGATCGCGAACGCGTTCAGCAGGCTGGTGGTGCCGAGGTGCTCGTTGTCGAAGTTGTGGAAGGTCCGGCCGCCGATGTTCACCGTGGGCGGGCACTGCACGGTGGTCGAGGGGCGCAGCCCCTTCTTGGTGAGCGCCGAGGCGGTCACCACCTTGAACGTCGACCCCGGCGGGAAGATCCCGGACAGCGCGCGGTCGAAACCGCCCGGCCGCTCGATGACGGCCAGCACCTTGCCGGTGGACGGCTGGAGCACCACCATGTCGACCGGCTTGGACGTCGCCGCGGTGCTGACGGCGTGCGACGCGGCGAGCTGGTAGCGCATGTCGATGCTCGTCTGGACCGACTGGCCCGGGACCGCGGCGAAGTGCGCGGCCGTGGCGTCCGGGTGACTGCCAGGGCCGGCGAGCCGGATGGTGAGGGACGGCCGGCCAGCCAGCCGGGCCTGGTAGGCCTGCTCGATCCCGCCCTCGCCGATCAGGTCGCCCTTCTGGTACGGCGCACCGAGCTGCTTGGCCTGGGCCGCGGTGGCCGCCACGATGTTGCCGGTCAGCAGCGAGATGGACCCGGACCGCGCGATGGTCGCGGGCGAGCTGAGCACGGTACCGCCGGTCCCGAGGATCTGCCCCCGGGCCGGCCAGACGGCGTGCAGCACGAACCGCTCCCCCGTCTTGAGCGCCGGGTAGATGGCGGCCGGGCTCCAGCTCACCCACCAGGCACGGTTCTGCTTCACCAGCTGGAGCTGGCCCGGATAGGTCCACACGTGCCCGCTGGCCAGGTCGGCCGTGGCGGTGAACCGTGCCTGCGCCCCGGCGCTGTCCGGGGTCACCCGGCCAAGCACCAGGTGCAGGTGGCGCACGCCGACCTGGGACGCGAACTGGGTCAGCGGGGCGGTCAGCCCGCCGTGCGGCACGTTCACGCTGACCTTGCCCATGGCCGGGTAGTCACCCCGCTGCCAGGCGGCCAGGTAGCTGGCCGCGGTCTGCTGCGGGCTGCCCTTGGTGCGCAGCAGGAAGAAGTAGCCGGCCCCGCCCGCGGCCACGACGAGCACGAGCACGACGGCGATCACCACGGCGACGGTCCGGCGGCTCCCCCGCTCGCGCCGGAACGTGCGGCGACGGCTCACTGGATCAGCCTTTCCCCGGGAACTGGCCCCCGACCGGCCCCACGATAGCGGCGATTTGTCCGGGCCGGCCGCGCCCCAGGCCAACCGGCACGGATCCGTTACTGCTGAGATCATGCCGCCGGATCCCCAGCGCAATCCATGATCAAACTCGCATCGACGGCACCCGAGGGTGCCGGGGTCAGGCTTCGAGCTCGCGCTTGAGGCGGGCCAGGGTGGTCTGCATCCCCTCGCGGTTGGCCCGCGGCCGGTCCTGGGCGACCTTGCCGGTGAAGATGCGGCCCAGGGTGTGGGCACCCCGGCTGCGCTTGTCCAGCCAGGCCTCGGTGACCTCGGTGCCCTCGCCGGCCGGGGCGAGCCGGTAACTCCACCGCGCCACCGGCATGCCGAACGTCGTGACGTCGAACGCGAATTCCTCGCCGGGCCGGGCGGTCACCACCTGGCACGTGGTGAACCAGACCCACGGCCCGCGCCGGTTCAGCCCGACGAACCTGGCGGGCGTGCCGTCGCGCCGCGACCAGACCAGCGCCGCGAAGCACTCGGGGCTCCACCGCGCGATCCGCTTGACGTCGGACACGGCCCGGTAGACGTCGGCGGGCGGGACGCCGACCGTGATGCGCTCGGCGAGTTCGGTGGGCACGGTCTCAGCGGACACGGGCCGCCCTTTCGGAGGCTGGCATGACGGCGCGCCCTACCCAACCGACACCGGCAGGTGCGCCGGGCCGCGCAGGTTGATCCGGCCGTTCCACTCCACGTCGCCGTCGAGCGCCAGGCCGGGGAACCGCCCCACCAGGTGGTCGAACGCGATGCTGGCCTCCAGCCGGGCCAGCGACGCGCCCAGGCAGTGGTGGTGCCCGGCGCCGAACGACACGTGCTGCCGCGCGTTCTCCCGGTCGAGCCGCAGCTCGGCGGCGTCCTCGCCCCAGAACCGCTCGTCCCGGTTGGCCGAGCCCAGGCTCGCCATGACGAACGCGCCCGCCGGGATCTCGGTGCCACCCACCGTGACCGCTTCCAGGGTGATCCGCCGGCTCGCCTGCACCGGGCTGTCGTAGCGGAGCAGTTCCTCGACCGCGTTGCCGACCAGGGCCGGGTCGGCGCGCAGCAGCGCGAGCTGAGCCGGGTGGCGCAGCAGCGCCAGGGTCCCGCCGGCGATGAGGTTGACCGTGGTCTCGTGCCCGGCGATGTACAGCAGCAGCGTCTGCGCGACCAGCTCGTCGTCGTTGAGCACGTCGCCGTCGTCCTCGGCGTGGATCAGCGCGGTGAGCAGGTCGTCGGCGGGGTTGGCCCGCTTCCAGGCGATCATCTCCGCCGCTATCGCGCTCAGCTCCTCGTCGGCGGCCAGGATCGCCTGGATCAGCGCCGGGATCGGCGACCGGCTCCAGCGAGCGCACCACGGTGCCGGTGAGCTGCCGGATCCGCTCGTGGTCGGCGGGCGGCGTGCCGAGCATCTCGGCGATCACGCTGAACGGCAGCGGGAACGCGAGCGCGTCCACCAGGTCCACCCGGCGCTGCGCCGGCCATGTCGTCGAGCATGCCGTCGACCAGTTCGGTGATCCGCGGCCGCAGCGCCTGGATGGCCCGCGGGGTGAACGCCTTGGACACCAGCTTGCGCAGCCGGGTGTGATCCGGCGGGTCCCGGTCGAGCATGGACAGCGCGCTCGCCCGCGGCGCCCCGTCGCCGTACATCTCCTCGCGCAGCTGCCGCAGCAGGCTGTCGGCGGCCACGTTGTCGTCCTCCACCGACAGGCCCGCCGCCCGCAGCAGCCAGGACACGTCGTCGTAGCCGGTGAGCAGCCAGAACCCGAACGGGTGCTGGTACACCGGCGCCTGCTCGCGCATGACCGCGTACTGCGGGTAGGGGTCGTCGGTGAAGCCCGGCGCGAACGGGTCGAACAGCGGCGGGGGCATCGTTTCGGTCAAGGCGGGGGCTCCTTAGTTG
>CAVPFC010000007.1:0-16262 GCA_963703605.1 uncultured Actinomycetes bacterium | reverse complement strand
CCGGGCGCCGCTGGTAATGAGTGTCCCGCATAATCGAGATGCCAGTCCGGGCCAGGCGCGGCACAATCGCGGCCATGGCATCCCGCTGGCCGCTAGCTGACCTGCGGCTGCAGACCCCGGACCTGGAGCTGCGCTGGCCCCGGCCTGGACGACCTGTACGCGCTGGCCGACCTGGCCGCCGCCGGAGTGCATGACCCCGAGGTACAGCCGTTCATGGTCACCTGGACCGACACCTCCCCCCAGGACCGCGCCCGCGGCACGCTCCAGTACCACTGGTCCCGCCGGAGCTCCTGGAAGCCCGCAGGCTGGATGCTGGAACTCGCCGTGATCCGCAACGGCGCCGTGGTCGGTACCCAGGGCATCGGCGGCCGCGACTTCGCGGTGCTGCGCGAGGTGCACACCGGCTCCTGGCTCGGCCGCCACTACCAGGGGCAGGGAATCGGCACTCAGATGCGGGCAGCGGTGCTGCACCTGGCCTTCGAAGGGCTCGGCGCCCAGTTGGCGATATCGGCGGCGGTCGAGGACAACCCGGCCTCGCTCGGCGGCTCGCGCAAACTCGGCTACCGCGACGACGGCATCGAGTTGCACCTCGTGCGCGGCCGCCCCGCTCTGACGCGCCGGCTCCGCCTGGAGCGTGCCGACTGGCAGTCCCCGCGTACGGTTCCGGTGCAGATCCATGGCCTACCGTCCTGCCTGCCTCTTTTCGGGCTGCCCGCCGACAGCTGACGCCACCCCAGCCGGCAATAGATCGCACGGGTGGCGGCATAGAAAGACGTTCTGCGTGTCGGTGCGTGACGTAGGAACGTCCCCCTGATGCGCTTCGGGCTTGGTGTCCCACGCAGCAGGAGGACGTTCATGGGTAACGGTAGTGGCGTATCCCGAGGTGACCGCAACCGCAACGCGCGGCTGGAGCGGCTGCGCGCCTTGGTGCCGGTGACGAACGCGATCGTCGGGATCGACCTGGCGGGCAGCAAGCAGATGGTCGTGGTGACCGATCACGACTCGAAGGTCATCGCGCGGCGGACGTTCCGGTGCCGTGCCTGGGATCTTGGCTCGGCGCTGGACTGGGCCGCGGGCCGGGCCGCGGCGGCGGGCTGGGCGGGGGTGACGGTGTCGTGCGAGCCGACCGGGCACCGGTGGCGGGTGCTGGGCCAGCTGGCCGCAGACCGGCCGATGCCGTTCGTGTGCGTGCAGCCGGTGGTCACCTCGTGGTCGCGGCGCACCGAGGACCTGACCTGCGATAAGACCGATGAGAAGGACGCGGTGCTGATCGCCCGGCTGACCGCGCAGCTGCGCTGCTATGTCCCCGAGCCGGTCGATGAGACGTGGGGCCGGCTGCGGCACCTGGGCACCCGCCGGGAGCAGCTGATCACCGAGGCCGGCAGCCAGATCCAGCAGATGCGGGACCTGCTGGAGTGCGCCTGGCCGGCGGCGCTGGATACCGCCCGGCAGCCGTTCCGGTCCGGCACCTGGATCGCGGCGCTGTCGGTGATCGCTGGCCGGGACGGCGGCGACTTCGCCCGCACCCGGCGGCTGGGCGCGGCCCGGCTCCGGGCAGGCGGTGCGGCGCGAGATCACCCGCCGCGGCGGGCAGAAACCCTGCCTGCGGATCGTGCGCGGGCTGTTCACCGCGCTCGCCGATCCGGCCGGGGTGATCGCGCACCGGCCCGGCGCGCTGGAGCGGGTGCAGCTGCTGGCCGAAGACTGGCAGCACACCCAGGACCGGCTGGCCGAGACCGAGCAGCGGATGACCGCGGTCCTGGACGAGCTCGGCCTGACCGGCGCTGGTCACCTCGATCACCGGCCTGTCTGCGATCGGCGCCGCGGCGATCCTGGCCGAGACCGGCGACCCGAGGCGGTTCGCCACCGCCCGCGCGGTGGTCAAGCACGCCGGCCTGGCCCCGCGGGAGAAACTGTCCGGCGCGTTCACCGGCCGGACCCGGCTGACCGGCCAGGGACGGCCCGGGCTGCGGCTGGCGGCCTGGCGCGCGGTCTGGGGAGCCCAGCGCGCCAACCCCGTCTACGCCGCCCGGTACCAGTACCTGACCAGCAGGGAGCAGAACAAGCTCACGCCCCACCCAGGCGCAGACCGTCATCGCCGCCGCGATCCTGCGGCACCTGCACGCCGTCATCACCACCGGGCGCGCCTGGGATCCGGTCACCGCGGCCCACGGCACCCGGCGGGAAAGCAGGGCACTGGCCGCCTGACCCCCCCAGCGGCGCTGCAAGCTGGCGGCCGGGGCGAGCCCTCCGCGGCATTGAGACACCCCCCGTGATCTCGGCGCTCATCATGGGCAGCCCCGCCCGTCGTCTCTCAACCCGATCACGCGCTGCTGGGACCAACCCCAAACCGCTATGCAGAGACAGACGACGGACGAGGCACCGGCCAAACGCTTGACACAGAACGACTCACGCTGATGAGCGGATGACCGTTGGCAGCGGAGGACATCTGATTTCGGCGGCCTACTGCTCGCGGTGCCGACGCGCGAGATGGACGGTGATGTCGGCGGTAATCTCGACCCTCTCAGGCAGGACCTGCATGATCCGGCTGTATATCTGCTCTTGCTCCAAGGTCGGCAATTCGAGATAAACTGAGATGGTCGAGAGATGACCGATGTAGTCGCGAGCGCTCATTGTCAAGCGCCGCTCGATCACGGACTGCTGAACATCGGTAAACCATTCAGACCGCAGGAGTTCGGTACCCGGCCACTGCATAGCATGTCCTGGAGGGGTCCCGTCTGGAGACGGAACCTCGTCGCTGTCCAAGAATGGTGCCCGGGCGGCGCGAACAGCTTCCTCCACAGCCGGGTCAGCCAGCTGGGCTGGTCCACCGAACGAGGCAAACACGCCACCGGGCTCCAGCAGCGCAGCCATCCGCGGCCACCGGCCCTCTGGGTTCGTCCAGTGCAGCGCCGCTGCCGCATAAACCAGCCCGTAGCTCCCGCTTGGCCGCAAGTCCTCGAACCCGGCGTGCACGGTCTTGACGTTTGCTGGCACGTGCTTAAGCAGCTCGGCGAGCATGGCCTCGTCAGGCTCGCTCGCGGTAACCGTGATCCCCCGTTGGGCGAACAGACGCGTTGCTTTGCCTGTCCCAGCACCAATCTCGAGGGCGGTACGGACCGGCCGACCCGCGTATGTCATCACCATGTCGAAGAGCTCTGGGGGATACCCTGGCCGGAATCGCTCGTATGCTTCCGCTATCACTCCGAAGCTCAATGCGCGGTTAGACATGCCGAGCATCCTGACACGATCTGCGCCGTCAATGCCTGATCTTTTCGGGCGACCCGGCCGCCCGATCATGGGCAGCAGGAGTCTGAGGCACAACGATCGCTCATCGGCACGAGGGGGGCATCGATCGATGACCTGGCAGGCGCGGATCGCCGTGGTCTGTCGCCGCCGGGGGAGACCGTGCCACGCATCAGTCGGCGCGCAGTCAGGTGGGTAGTGGCCCACTCGGGCCAGACCGGAGTCGGTTGCGAACCATGATGGCGGCAGGGAGTCAGTATGCCCGCCGCGCCTTCGGGCAGGCGGCCGGGATGCTTCAGGCCGGCTGGAACTGCCGGGCGCTGTGGTGCGTCTCAAGGGGGAACATCGCTGATGAGGAGGAGTCCCATCCCATGCATGCACGTTTAATCGCCGGGTTGCTGGCTGGGACTGCGGTCCTGGCGGCCGGCCCCGGTGGTGTCCCGGCCCACGCCACCACGGCCGTGACCTGGACGGTCTCCCCTGGCGGGACCGCGACGGCGACGGCCACAGCCGGCACAATCACCCTGACCGACACCCGCACCGGGGCCGTGGGGACCTGTGCGTCCTCCAAGGTTACCGGCACTCTCAAGAAAGGCAGCGGGCTGTCCGGCCAGGACATCGGCACGGTTACCACCGCTGCCTTCGGCACCTGCGCTGCCCTTGGGTCGGTGCCGCTGACGGTGACAACCGCCGGCCTGCCCTGGCGGATCAGCTTCACCTCCTACCATCCCAAGACCGGCGTGGTCGCAGGCACGGTCAGCGGGATCAAGGTCGTGCTTACCGGGACCTTCTGCGACGCCGTGGTAAACGGGACCAGTGGCCCGGCCGACGGGGTGGTCAGCGCCCTCTACAACGACCGCATCGGCCAACTGACCTTCCTGGGCAGCGGCGCGAACCTGCACTATTGGCACGTCAAGAACTGTCACCAGCTCATCAACGACGGGGATCCCGTGGCGCTGACCGCAAGTTACGCCATCCGCCCCATCCAGGACATCACCAGCCCGTAAACCGTCCTGGCCAGTGGTGAGCGCACCCCGAGCACGTCCGCGCCGGTCACGGACACGCGGTGCCAGGGCCGGCATCACCCCCGGCGACGCGAGCGCCCCGCTGGCTGGTACCAAGACCGTCAGCAAATCCGCTGCGCCATCGCGCCAAGGCCACTGGGTGGGAGCGAATGGGCAGAAGCTGGTGCGTCACACGGCCGACGGGTTCGGGTACCCGACGCGCTGCTCCGCTGACCACCTCGCCCGCACCGACCCGCAGGCAGCTACCCAGACAACCCACCACCACAGCCGACACACGCGCGGAACGCGGCAGAATAGTGAGTTCCCGACGTGGGCGGCGATGTATAAAAATACAGTCCGGCCGACTGTCCGCCGACCTGTGGCGGGGGGACTGCTACGCGGTCAACGGCGTCCTGAGTCCGTGATAACCGCGCGCCGACCCGCCGTTCTGCACGGATGCTGATTCGGTGCCTGCCAGGAAGCCGGACACCCAGAATTGGGGGTTCCGGGCGGCCTTGGGCCGGGTCGCGGGCGGCGACCGTCGGCCTAGCGCAGGAGGATATCGGCGCGGTCCGCTCGGTCGGCTTAGAGGGGTTTGCCCGGGTCTGGCGGGCCAGGTTAGGCTCCTGCCAGCAAAGGCAGTGGTGCAGTTCCGGCGCGGTACCTGGACTGGTGGCCAGGAGCCTTTTACGTGGCGATCTGGGCCAGTTGGGAGGCCGGATGAATCTTCGCGCCGAGCCGGCCAGTCGGGGAGCGGCGTTCACACATCATCGTGCCGGGACGGACATTCTCGCCGCGTCCGGCGTCACGGACGCGGCGTAGCGCCGGCTATGGCTGCAGATTCCGTTCGGCGGCGCCGGGCGCCAGGGCTGACGGGCCGGCGCAGCGAGCGCGGCGTCCTTAACCGGCTCGTCGAGGCCGTCAGGGACAGTGAGAGCCGGGTGCTAGTGGTGCGCGGTGATCCGGGCGTGGGGAAGACCGTGCTGCTGGAGTACCTGGCCGGGCAGGCGTCGGGTACGGGGTGCCGGGTGGCGCGCGCGGTGGGCGTGCAGTCGGAGATGGAACTGGCGTTCGCCGGATTGCATCAGCTGTGTGCGCCCATGCTGGGTCGCGCAGGGTGCCTGCCAGCGCCGCAACACGAGGCGCTGCGGACCGCATTCGGCCTCAGTGCCGGACCGCCGCCGGACCGGTTCTTCGTGGGACTGGCGGTGCTGAGCCTGCTGTCGGAGGTGGCCGGGGAACGCCCGCTGATCTGCCTGATCGACGACGAGCAGTGGATGGATCGGGCGTCGGCGCAGGCGCTGGGGTTCACGGCACGCCGGTTGGCGGCCGACCCGGTGGGGCTAGTGTTCGCGGCTCGTGAGCCGGGCGCTGAGCTGGCAGGACTGCCGGAGCTGGACGTCGAGGGGCTGGGGGAGGAGGACGCGCGGGCGCTGCTGGACTCGGCGCTGGCCGGGCCGCTGGACGCGCAGGTGCGTGACTTGATCATCGCCGAGACCCGCGGGAATCCGCTGGCGCTATTGGAGCTGCCGCGCGGGCTGACCCCCGCGGAGCTGGCGGGCGGGTTCGGCCTGCCTGGTGCGGCGCCGCTGACTGGGCGGATCGAGGACAGCTTCCGGCGTCAGCTGGATGCCCTGCCGGACCAGACCCGGCGGTTGCTACAGCTGGCAGCGGCCGATCCGTCCGGTGACCGGTCGCTGGTGTTGCGGGCGGCCGGGCAGCTGGGCATCCCGGCCTCCGCCGGCGCGTCGGCGGCGGAGGCGGGGCTGGCCGAGTTCGGCTTCCGGGTGCGGTTCCGGCATCCGCTGGCGCGCTCGGCGGCCTACCGGTCGGCGTCATCCGCGGACAGGCAACAGATGCACGCGGCGCTGGCCGAGGCGACCGATCCGGCGGCTGATCCCGATCGCCGGGCCTGGCACCGGGCTCAGGCCGCACCCGAGCCAGACGAGGAGGTCGCGACGGAGCTGGAGCACTGCGCCGGGCAGGCGCAGGCCCGGGGCGGGCTGGCCGCAGCCGCGGCGTTTCTGGAGCGCGCGGTGCTTCTCACGGCCGATTCGGCGCGGCAAGCCGAACGCGCACTGGCCGCGGCGATGGCCAGCATGCAGGCTGGGG
Source organism: uncultured Actinomycetes bacterium (assembly GCA_963703605.1). Taxonomy (GTDB): domain Bacteria; phylum Actinomycetota; class Actinomycetes; order Streptosporangiales; family Streptosporangiaceae; genus DASXKD01. Next base: position 9,900 of record CAVPFC010000007.1, on the reverse strand, counting down.
CGTTCGGCACGGCCCTGGACCTGCTGGCGATGGCGGAGGCCGGTCCGCTCGACGAGTTCCAGCACGCCCGGGCAGACCTCATGCGCGGCAACGTCGCCTACGCCTCGGGTTTCGGCAGCGAGGGTCCCGCGTTGCTGCTGAAGGCCGCGAAACGGCTCGAGCCGTTCGACTTGGAGCTCGCGCGTGAGACCTACCTGACCGCCTGGCGCGCCGCACTCCCCGGGCATTACCCCGGAGGGGACGTCCTCCCGGAGATCTGCCGCGCTATCCGGGCCCTCCCGCCGACGTCAGGCCCTCCGCGTCCTCTCGACCTGCTGCTCGATGGCCTCGCCCGGCTGGGCACCGGCGGCCGTGCCGCCGCGATCCCAACCCTGCAACGAGCTGCAAAAGCGCACACCGACATGAGCGCGGAGGACGTCCTGCGGTGGGGCTCGGTCTCTGCCAGCGCCATCGTGTGGGATCACGAGGGCATGCACGCGGTCTCCGCGAGGCAGGTCCAGCGCATCCGGGACGTCGGCGCCCTTGCGCAGGCGCCGATCTACCTCTCTTCGTTGGGCATCGCAACGGCGTGGACCGGCGACTTCGCAAGCACCGCTTCGCTCATCGCGGAGGCCGACAGCGTGGCGGCGGCAATCGGGAGCCGCACCGTCCCAACGACCGAGCTGAGGCTGCGGTCACTGCAGGGAAGGGAAGCGGAGGCCTCCGCACTGATAGCGCACGTGATCGAGCAAGCCGCGAGCGTCGGGTGGGGGTGGCTGGCGGTCCAGGCGCACTGGGCGGGCGCGGTCCTCTACAACGGCCTCGGCCGCTATAAAGAGGCAGTGTCGGCGGCCCGGCAAGCTACTTCGGACCCCTTCGAGCCGTGGTTCTTCATGTGGGCGCTGCCCGAGCTCGTCGAGGCGGCCACGCGGGGAGGAGATACCGAACTCGCACGCGATGCGTTCGCGCGGCTGGCGGAAACCACGCAGCCCTGCGGCACCGACTGGGCGCTCGGCATCGAGGCCCGCTGCCGGGCGCTGCTGAGCGACGGGGCGGCCGCAGACGGCCTGTACCGCGAGGCGATCGACCGGCTGAGCCGCACGCGGCTGCGTCCGGAGCTGGCCCGCGCGCATCTGCTCTACGGGGAGTGGCTGCGCCGCGAGGGCCGGCGCGTCGATGCCCGCGAGCAGTTGCGCGCGGCGTACGGCATGCTCGTGGCGATTGGCATGGAGGGATTCGCCGAGCGCGCCCGCCGGGAGCTGATCGCCACGGGCGAGAGGGTGCGCAAGCGCAGCCCCGAGACGCGCGGCCAGCTCACGCCGCAGGAGGAGCAGATTGCCCGGCTGGCCCGCGACGGCCGCACCAACGCGGAGATCGGCGCCCGGCTGTTCTTGTCCGCGCGCACGGTCGAATGGCACCTGCGCAAAATATTCACCAAGCTGGGCATCGGCTCCCGCCGCGAGCTACACGCCGCGCTGGCGCAGCTTGGGCAAGACGGCCAGCCGGCCTAGTGCGCGGGCACGGTCACACGTGAATGTCCCTGGATCTACACCGTGCCCGCGTCTGCGGCCGGGGAGGGCGGGCCGGGTTCTGGCGGTCGGTCAGGGCGGACCTGAACAACCGCGGCGTCCGGGACATCCTGATCACCTGCCGCGACGGCCTGGCGGGCTTCGAGAACGCCATCACCAGCGGATTCCCGCGGGCCTTGCAGAGATGCGTTGTTCATGACGCCGCTCGGCCGGTGACGCCGACCTCGCGACGGGAGCTGGTGCGGCGGTCGTACGAGCCGCGGAAAGGCCAGCCTGATCGCGGTGGCCTGGCCGATACTCGCCTGTTCGGTTCTGCGGAAGAGGAAGGCGGCGGTCACTGGTGGGATGCCGTCGGCGGCTCGGGTAACCGGCGGGCTGGCGCGGCACACGGCGGAGTTCGTCGCAGAGTTGGGGCGGCTCGGGTACACAGGCAATTCGGCGGGCTGACGGTCGTAATGGGACATCTGAGCCGCTGTGGCCGGCCTTAACCGCAGGGGATGGTGTGGCCGGGGGGATGAGCGTGTGCGACGACGACCAGTACGGGCGCTCCCAATTGGCAGCGGTTCAGCGCTCGCTGGCGAGGAAATGCTTGGCCAGAGGGGTACCGACGAACTTCTGGCCCAGCACGCGGGAGACGAGCAGAACCGAGCTGCATGGCCGGTGGTTCACCACGACGTGCTGCGCCTGCCCGGCGGCATTGCTGATAACCGTGACGACAACACCGGTGGGCTCGCCGAGGACCAGCGCGGTGGAGAGCTCGAGGAAGCCGTTGTCGCCGTAGTCGCCAGCGAAGGTGACCTCCTGGTCTTCATAGATCTCGCGGGCGGTGACCGTGATGGAACGAACAGTCTCCGCGCCCTGCGCAACGCCGTCCATGGCCGCGCCCTCTAGGGTGGCGTCGTCGGCCAGGTTGTCGAGCCACCACGGGTAGTAGGGGCCTCCCAGATAGGTCATGCCGTGCCTCCCTCGGAACCCGGCAGCGGGCCGGACGCTGTGCGCGGTACCCCTCACGGTCGCGCACGGCGCGGGCGCGCCGCGCCAGTGACATCCCTGGCCGTGAACCCCTGGCCGTTACCCTGGCCTGCGATAGGCCGCAGACGGAGACCGCGGCGTCAAGCTCGCGGGGTTCCCCCCCGCCGGACCGGACGGCTTTGGAGCAGCAGCCAGCCGGCGCCTCAGTGGCCGACGCTCTGGCCGCCGCCGATTTGCAGGATCTCCCAGGTGATGCTGAGCGACGGTTCCACGAACAAGATGCCGTCCACGACGCCGCTGACCTGGCCCGCCCGCCCCAGCGGGGCGGGCGGTAGCCATCACTAGCCAGCCCCACAGGCGGTACCCGGCGACCATACCGGTGCCGATGCCCCGCGAGCGGCCGGGGACGCCGGCGACCTCACCCGTCATGACGCCACCAGCCCCCGGCCGCTAGGTGCGGGTAAGCGTGCTTTGTCATCACAGGCGCTTGGTCAGCAACCGGCGCTGGGGATCACGGTCCGGATCGCGTTCGGCCAGGGTAACGGCCAGGGTTACACGGCCAGGGATGTCACTGGCGCGACGCGCCAGCCCTGTGCGCGACCGTGAGGGGTACCGCGCACAGCGTCCGGCCCGCTGCCGGGTTCCGAGGGAGGCACGTCATGACATATCTGGGAAACGGCGATCCCGGCCCGCAGCTCGCCGACTACTACCCAGCCTGGCTGGACAACCTCGCCGACGACGTCACCCTGGAGGGCTCGGCGATGGACGGCTTCGTGCAGGGCGCCGGGCCAGTGCGGACGGTGCTGGTGGCCATCCGCTCGCTCTATGACTACCAGAAGTTCCACTTCGCCGGCCCTTTCGGCGACAACGGCTGGCTCGAGGACTACACCGCCGGGGTCCGCGGCGAGCAGATCGGCAACATAACCCTGGTCACCCGCAATGCCGCAGGGCAGACGCAGCACGTCGTGGGTAACTACCGGCCCCGGAGCACACTGCTGCTGTTGTCCCGGCTGGTAGGCGAGAAGCTCGCCGACACTCCCTATGCCGAGCACTTCCTTGCCAGCGAGTCCTGAAACGGGCCTACCAAACAACCGCCAGCACCCAACTGCGGCACTGCGAAAGGGGATCCTCGTGAGCTCACCTGCCACCGGCCCGCCCACCCCGGAAGGTCCCGGCTCGGTGTCCGGGGCGCCGCACCTGCCCGACGGGTTCACCAGCACGTTCACCAGCCGGTACATCGACACCAGGGACCTGCGCCAGCACGTGGTCACCGGCGGCGACGGCCCGCCCCTGCTGCTGGTGCACGGCTGGCCCCAGACCTGGTACGCCTGGCGGCTGATGATGCCCGCGCTGGCCCGCGACTTTTCTGTCATCGCCCCCGACCAGCGCGGCACCGGGCTGTCCGGCAAACCCCCGGGCGGGTACGACACCGGCACCCTGGCCGCCGACCTGGCCGCGCTGATGGACGCGCTGGGCCACCGGCGGTTCGCCGTGGCAGGCCACGACACCGGGATGTGGATCGGCTACGCCCTGGCCGCCGACCACCCCGACCGGATCGACCGGCTGGCCGTCGCAGAGACCCCGCTGCCGGGCGTGTCCCCCTCCCCGCCGCTGTTCGCCAACACGCACCTGAACAACGCGCTGTGGCACTTCGCCTTCAACCGGCTCGCCGAGGTGAATGACCAGCTCGTCACCGGGCGGGAAGAGGTCTATTTCGGCTGGCAGTTCGCCTCCAAGGCGGCCCGACCGCTGCCCGGGTACGCCGTCCGCCACTACATCGGCGCCCTGGCCGCCAGCTCCGACGCGCTGCACGCCAGCTTTGCGATCTACCGCGCGCTGGATGACACGATCGCACAGAACCAGCAGCGCATGAGCCAGCGGCTGCCGATGCCCGTGCTGGGCATCGGCGGCGGGCACAGCTTGAGAGACCAGGTGGCGGCCACGATGAAGCTGGCCGCCGACGACGTGCAGGCCCTGATCATCCCCGGCTGCGCCCACTGGGTCCCCGAGGAAGCTCCCGAGGAAACGCTGACCGCGCTGACCTCGTTCCTGGCCCCCTACCACGACGCGCAGACCCCGGTACACAACTCCGGGCCGCAGGCCGCCCCGGCCTAGCCGCACCCCTGGGGCCACGCCAGACCCGAACCACTCACCTCGTACGGGACCGCCCCCGCAGGCTGCGGGTCACCGGGAACGCCCGTTCCTGTCCTGATCCGGGCCGCGCTCATCCACCGACTGGCACAACTGTGCCGTGCGCCGGGCCCGGCCGTCGTCAATGAAAGGAAATGTCATGTCCATCAAGAGCAAGATGCTCGCCCCCGCAGCCGTACTGACCCTGGCCGGCGGACTGATCACGATGGGGACGGTAGCCGCGAGCGCCGCCACCCCGCAATGCGGCAGCGCCTGCGTCCAGATCTTCAGCAAGGAGTTCGGCACGTACGCCGACCCCGGCTTCATTGAGAGCGTGTTCCTGGGGATCCCGCTGGCCAACGTGCCGACGATCGTGCACCGCGCCAGCAGCTTCGACCCGGCGGGAGACTTCATCGTCCCCCAGAAAGCCCCGGTCTCGACGTTCTACGCCGAGGGAATGGTGTCCGCCGCGGTGAACGCTCACTACCAAACCGAGACCGCGGTGCAGGTCGAGTACGCGCCATATGGCCACCCCACCGGCCTGTGCGCGGCCGTGGCCACCACCGCGTATCAGGGTGAAGGGCTCAGCCTGCAGCCGTGCAGCACCCCGGGCACCACCGTGTTCATCATCGATAGCGCCGATGCGCCCGCCGCCGGGCCTTACTTCCCGATCGTCGACGCCTCGACCACGGACTTCACCCACCCGTTCACGATGACCATCAACGGTGACCCGGCCCACGAGCTGTTCCCGCAGATCACGCTCGAGCACATGGTCGGCAACCCGGCGAACGTGCCCGACAACCAGCTCTGGGGAGCCGAACCCGGCCCCGCGAACTAGGACACCCCCGGTCACGCCCGGAGTGACCCAACGGTGGCGCCGCCCGCCGGGCGGCGCCACCAAGATCACGCACAGTAGGCGCCGATACGGGCCAAACCGAACCAAGGAGATCAGCATGTCCACCACGATCGAAAACCCGCCGGCCCCGCCTGCGATCCGGCCGTTCACGATTCCCAAGGTGGCCCAGGCGGAACTCGACGCGCTTCGTGCACGCATCGCGGCTACCCGCTGGCCCAGCAGGGAACTCGTCGCCGACCGGTCGCAGGGCGTGCAGCTGGCCACGGTCCGGGAGCTCGCCCGCTACTGGACGACCGAGTATGACTGGCGCGCGTGCGAGGCGAGACTGAACGCGCTGCCGCAGTTCACCACCGAGATCGACGGGGTGGACATCCACTTCATCCACGTCAGGTCACGGCACGCGGGCGCGCTGCCGCTGATCATCACGCACGGCTGGCCCGGCTCGGTCATCGAGCTGCTCGGGGTCATCGGCCCGCTCACCGACCCGACCGCGCACGGCGGCTCCGCCGGGGACGCGTTCGACCTGGTGATACCGTCCCTGCCCGGCTACGGCTTCTCCGCCGCGCCCGCCGAGGCCGGCTGGGACCCCGGCCGCATCGCGCAAGCGTGGGCGGAGCTGATGCGCCGCCTAGGTTATGCCCGCTACGTCGCCCAGGGCGGCGACCAGGGCGCCTGGGTCACCGACCAGATGGGCCGCCAGGCACCCGAAGGCCTGGCCGGCATCCACATGAACCTGCTCGTGACGACAGACGGCGCCACGCTGCCGACCGAAACCGGGCAGGAACGCGCAGCGGCCGACGCGCGCAAGGAATTCATGACCAGCGGCTTCGGCTACTTCCTGGAGCAGGCCACGCGGCCGCAGACGATCGGCTACGCCCTGCTGGATTCACCCCTCGCCCTCGCGGCCTGGATGCTCGACCACGACACCGACACCTACTACAAGATCTCCCGCGCCTTCACCAGCGGGCAGCCGTCCGGGGGCCTGACCCGCGACCACATCCTCGACAACATCACGACGTACTGGCTGACCGGCACCGGGACCTCGGCCGCCCGGTCGTACTGGGAGCACGGACGAGCCGCAGCTGCCACGGCCGGGCAGGCTGCTCCGCCGGTCAAGCTCCCAGTCGGCTTTACGGTGTTCCCCGGCGAGTCCTTCCGCGCCCCGCGCAGCTGGGTCGAGCAGGGCTACCCCACCCTCAGCTACTTCCACGAGGCCGACCGGGGCGGCCACTTCGCCGCCTGGGAAGAACCCGAGCTGTTCGCGACCGAGATCCGGGCGGCGTTCCGCTCGCTGCGCTGACGAACCAACCGCAATCACCACAAGCACGCACACCGAACGGAGCAGCCATGACTAGGCATCCTGCAAGCGAAAGCGGCCGGCTCAGCGCTGCCGCTTCGAGGCCTACACCGGACCGGTGAACATCGGCGGGGTGCGTTAGTTGGCATATGAGCAGAGACCCCAACTTTCGGTCTCCAGTACTGAGTACCAGGCGATGACACCTGACGTTATGTCACTGTAGGGCTGGCCGTGCTGAGCCTGCTCGCTGGGGTGGCGGGGGAACGCCCGCTGATCTGCGTGATCGACGATAAGCAGTGACTGGACCGGGCCTCGGCCCAAGCGCTGGGGTTCGCGGCGCGCCGCCTGGGTGCCGACCCGGTGGGCTGGTGTCCGCAGCCCCCGAGCCGGGCGCAGAGCTAGCCGGGCTGCCCGTGTTGCACGTCGGAAGGCTTCCGGCGACGGAAGCGGGCCCGGTGGAGTTCGGCACCTGGGTCCGGTCCCGGCTACCACCACCGCCCGGCGTCGCCGTGGGCGAGGAGGTGTTCGGGCTGACCGACCAGCTCCGTAACGGGACGGCCGCCGAGTACGTCGCCGTCGAAGCCCGTAACCTGGCCCCCAAGCCGCGGACCGCCGACCACGTGCACGCCGCGGCGCTGCCGCGGGCCGGGCTGACGGTATGGCAGGCGCTGTTCGACCACGGACAGCTGGCCAAGGGGCAGACGGTGGTCATTCACGGCGCGGCCGGCGCGGTCGGGTCTACAGCGGTCCAGCTGGCCCGCTGGGCCGGCGCCAAGGTGATCGGGACCGGGCGCAGGCCGTCCCGATCACTGGTCCTGGACCTGGGAGCCGACCGATTCGTCGCCTTGGACCAGGAACGTCTCCAGGACGCGGCCGGTCGGGCCGACCTGGTGTTCGACACGATCGGCGGCCAGGTGCTCGCCCAGTCGGCCTGGGCCGTCAAGCCCGGGGGAACGCTGGTCTCGGTGCCCGCACTTCCGCCCTTCGGCCGCACGGACGCCAAGGAAATCTTCTTCATCCAGCAGTCCAACCGCGCTCAACTCATCGAGCTCGCCCGCCTCGCCGATCAGGGGCACCTACGCCCCCAGGTCGGCGCCGTATACCCGCTCGCGCAAGCGGCCGAAGCGTACGGCGCGAAGGCCGCCGGCGGCATCCCCGGCAGAGTCGTCCTCCAGCCCTGACCGACAAGGTGAGACTCCTGTGCGCGGGCTCTCGGTGTCCGCGACGGCCTGCGACCGCGGGCGCATCAGTCCCCCCTTGACTTCGAAACAAAAAGGTGTTTGGTCTGGAACAGTTCCTTCGATTCGGTCCGTTACAGGCGCGCAGATCAGTTGATCTGTACCTACGAAAATGAATAACCCTACTGATTCAGTAGACATTCATACTCGGCGTTCTGGCGTGGGTTCTGGCCAGGTGGGGCTGGCCCTGGTATCGCTGGCCCCTGCGCAACCAGTCCCGACGGCGCGGCCCGCCTCTCCGGACGATCATGAACTGCTAGTTGCTTTGCCGGGGCCCTGGGGCTCCGGCGCGGGAGCCGATGTGGGCGGGGATTGGGATGCCGGGCGGGAGGGCCGGGTCGGGGATGGGTTGCTGCCAGGTGGTGGCCAGCGGGAGTTCGCCAGCCCACAGGCCCAGTGCGGCATCGGGGCTGTCGGCGTCGCTGGGCGGGCCGGTGCGGATCTTCACCGAGGCCTCGTCCAGCGGCAGCGCCAGCAGGCGCACGGCGGCGAGTTCCTTGCGGCTGGGCTGGCGGGCGTAGTCCCATTGGCCGGGCGCGACGTGCTCGGCGATGGTTCGCAGCCCGGCGAGCCGTTCGGCGGGGTCGGTGACCAGCCGGGGGCGTCCGTAGATCATGGCGCTGCGGTAGTTGATGGTGTGCTCGAACACCGACCGGGCCAGCACGAGGCCGTCGGTGAGGGTGATGGTGACGCATGCCGGGGCTCCGGCGGTGTTCAGGCTCTGGCTGGCGACCGAGCCGTGCAGGTACAAGGTGTCCGGAGTGAACCCGTACATGGTGGGGACCACCATCGGCCACCCGCCGGTGATCACTCCGAGGTGGGCGACTAGCCCGGCGTCCAGCACCGAATACAGCGACTGCCGGTCGGTTCGGCCGAGGTGCCGGTACCGGCGGTGCCGGGTCCGCTCGGTCGCCGACAGCGGCGGCCCCGCGCCTACGGGACCACTGGCGGCGGGCACGGCCTGGGACGGGCTGGCTGTGAGGGCATCGCGCCTGCCTGGCACCGTGTCAGCCGTGATGGACTGGTCCGGGGGCTGTGTGCTCATGGCTGTCTCCTGTTGAGCTGAACGTTTAGGCCCGCTGCCGGGGTGCCGGTGGCCGGGCCTCGGGAACTTCGGCGACCGCGGCGTACTCGTCGTGCCGGTGGAACCATGACATGTCGCCTTCGTTGCGGCCCAGCGGCGCGCGGTCGAGCCACTGCCACATCGTCCAGAGCCCGTCGAAGCCGCGGGAATATGCGGAGTATGTGTGGAACACCTCGTCGCCGTCCCGCGCGAACGCGCTCATGCCGGGTTGCTCGCCCGACCAGTCGTGCCAGGCGACGTTCTCCGCCTCGAGCTGCGCTTGTTTCTTGTAGTTGTACTCAACCGGTGCCACTGCGGGATCGATCGTCACGTGGAAGTCGTGGTTGAAACCGCTGTCGAACGAGGAGACCCAGCGGAGGTTCCATCCCATACGCCGCTTGTATGCGACGAGCTTGTCGAGCGGTGCGCGCGACACCACGACGAAGGCGACATCGTGGTGCTCGAAGTGCGGGATGCTGCCGGCGAAGCCGTCGGTGACCGCTGAGCAGCTCGGACAGCCCTCGTCCCAGTCCGGGTCGAACATGAAGTGATAGACGAGCAGCTGCGAACGGCCGCCGAACAGGTCGCGCAGCGACGCCTCGCCGTCTTCGGTCGTGAACCGGTAGTCCTTGTCAATCGGTACCCACGGCAGGTCACGCCGCCGTTGCGCCAGCTCGTCGCTGCGGCGCGTCAATTCCTTTTCGGCTTGGAGTAGGTCCAGGCGCGCGGCGAGCCATTCCTCGCGAGTGCCGGTCCTGTGGGGTGCCATCGGGGCTCCTCCTGTGATTACTTGTGATTGTCTAAGGCTCATACCAGCCTCTGACTCCGCGCTCGGA
>CAVPFC010000006.1:0-15262 GCA_963703605.1 uncultured Actinomycetes bacterium | reverse complement strand
CTCAGCCTGTCCAGCATCATGTTCGGGAGGCCGGACTGCCACTGCTCCGCAAACGTGTCCTGCTCACCGCCCAGAACTGACTGCCGACACGCAGCCGTATCCATCACGAAAAAGGAGCCAGATCCCAAGACGAACCGTCCTGACCGGGTGCATTTCCCTGGCCTGCCCGCACCATAACAGGCAGTCCGACCGTAGCCGCGCGGCTGCCACTCGAAGAGTCGACCCGCGCAGGGGTAGCGCGAGGCTTTGCCCCTCACTTCGGTCCTAGGGTTTAAGTACAGTCCATACAATCAAGCAGCCGACGCTTCCGGCCGTAACCCATACTGCGCTAGTAAAATAACGATACTTGAAAGCAGCAATGTCCGCGAGTTGCTTGACTTGGCGCCAGCCTTCTTCGCGCCGTGAAGTTGGCTTCAACCCCTCGAGATCGTCCAAGCTGGCCTTCGCGATCCACGGCCACGCATACCGGCTAGGGCCGCTGGACGGGGTACGTGGAAGCAAGACAGCAACCAACAACACAAACGCTATCGCCAGCAACACAACAGCAGATCCAAGAAACCATAGCGACGCAGGCTTACTAACATTACCGGCCCAGAGAGCTCGCAGGTCTTTGGCCCGTGAACTAACAGCGCTGAGAAGAATAATCAAACCTGTCAACAACAGGCCGGTCTTAGTATCTGCGTTGCGAATCCACTGGGAGATCTGATCCAAGATGAATTCAATGTCCTCAGAGCCCGAACGGGCAACATCAAGCTGAGCAGTGCCAGCGGGCTGAGATTTATTCTTATGCCACCGCACCATAGCCATCCGTCGGCCAATATCCGCGCATCCGCCACTCCGTGTAAGCGGCGAACCAGTGCGCAGCCCAAGCCACAGCGGTTGCCGTCGTGTGTCGTGTGGGATCCCAATCGCTGGCGGCGGCCACACAAACTGCGCCCGAGTCATATAGGTGAGGTGACCTACGGAGTCGCCGCCCCTCGGGCCTCTCCAAATTCTTCATCTTTGGCACGATCGTCGGCAACGACTGGTCCACCTGCGGGAGCACAAAAATGACGAACGACCCGCGGCCTGTGTTTATGGTGCCACTCCAGATGTAATCGTTCCCCTCATCGCTATATAGCGAGAAGTTGGGGAAATAGGTATGCATGGCATTCTCGTCCACAGCGCGAGCTTCGGGATCAGTGTTCCACCAAGCTTCATCGAGCTTGTTGCGTGCAGGCGCTGGATCGTGCCCATCATGAAATCTATGGGGCTCGATGCGCAAGGGTGGCGTGGCGCGTGAGGTAGCGGGATCGAGGACAACCTCTCCCCCGACCGTCACGTAACGCGGGACATTGATACCGACGTGTGCCAGCAACGTCGCGACCGTCATGGCTACTCCTTTCCTCTGACGTCTGGGAACATTGCCTTCAGCTAACACCCACCGCCGAAACCGGTCGCCCCGCAAGCTGCTCGGCGATTCCCTCCACGTGTCTGAGGTAACGACTCCAGGATATGTCATAAAAACGATATGGGCGGGTGTCATCGTCACGCGTGTACCTGGTAGGAGATAGTTCGTGGTGGCTAATATCATCCATCGGCAGAAGTTCAGCTAGGGTCTCCCCCGCGACCATCTCCCAGGAGTTGGCGAACTTTTCGCACTTGGATGCAAAATTTGCCGCGAATCCAAGGACGTTTACTTCGCTCCCCATAGGAGAACCGATACGGACGAAATCGAGACGTCCGAAGTCCAGTCCGACACGTACCTGTACCGGTTCAATGCCCGCATCGTGAAGCAGTTGGTTAAGCGAATTCCGCACTGCATCAAGAGCGAACGCTCCAGCCGCCACACCGAATGCGGCAACTCCCCTATTGTCAAGCCGCTCCTTGCCATCGAAGCAGGCAAACACACCGTCGCCGCGGAGGCCTAGCACATATCCCCCATGACGCTGGACAGCCGCTGCCAGTTCCGTCACGACCGCAACGTTGACACGGATTATTTCCTCCGGAAGATCCCAGAACGACCGCGCAGTAAATCTCCGCAAGTCGAGGAACATAGCAGCCGCGTAGCGTGTGCCAACTTCACCAATCCGCAAGTCTTGGAAGTCAGGATGGCCCATCGGAAGTGAGGCAGCAGCCGATGCTCGGAGACTTTCCGCCTGTGTCCTGCTGGCCTTGATTACAAGGTCACTCTGCCTGAATTCGTTGATACGGCGCATGACCGATTCTGCGAATTGATCCTGTGCTCTTGCCATAACTTAGTCCTCGTAGAAGGAATTCCAGGCATTACCTCCAGCTTCCCGCGACCGCTGGTCACTACACGCGACTGGCGCACCGGCCGTAGGCGTCGCAGACAACGCCCAAGACGCCCACGGCCCCGGCCCTCGGTGTGAGGGCCGGAACCATGTGGCGTACGTTGCATCTGATGCAATACGGCTCAGTTCTAGCTGCAGCCGCTGGTGGCGCCGCAGCCTTCGCAGACATAGCAGCTTCCGGCCGGCCGCATCTTCGTGCCGCAGATGAGGCAGAGCGGTGCGTCCGCGGTGCGCCCCTGCTGCGCCTCGAGCAACTCGGTGGAGCTGTGCGGCTGAGCGGCTGGCTGGCCGTTCTGCGGCGTGCGCTCCGGCTCCCCGGGCCGCGCCTGCTGGGCGGGCTGCTCCGGCTGTCCGGCCCGGCCGGAGGGCTCCTGGCTTGCCGGGCGCTCCTGGCGCTCGGGCCGGTCCGGGTGCGGCCGCTCGAGCGGCGCGGACTGGGCCATCTCGGCCGGGTCCATATCCTCGGTGACCGCGCCGGGGTCCTCCCCCGCGAGCTGCGCGGCCCGCTCGGCCGCGGACAGGATGCTCAGCTCGGCACGCGTCTCGTAGGGCAGGTGGTCGAGCGCCAGCCGGCGGAACACGTAGTCCATCACCGAGCTCGCGATCCGGATGTCCGGGTCGTCGGTCACGCCGGCCGGCTCGAAGCGCATGTTGGTGAACTTCTCCACCCACTTCTCCAGCGGGACCCCGTACTGCAGGCTGATGGAGATCGCCATCGAGAAGGCGTCCATGACGCCGGCCAGCGTGGAACCCTGCTTGCCCAGCTTGAGGAAGACCTCGCCGACCCCGTCATCGGGGTACTTGGAGACGGTCATGTAGCCCTCGGCGCCAGCCACGGAGAACCTGGTCACGCTCGCCGGGCGCTGCCTGGGCAGACGGCGGCGCACCGGCCGGACCTCGTGCCCGGGCGCCGGGGCTTCGGCCTTTTCCTGGGCCTTGTCCGGCTTCTTCCTGGCGTCCGAGAGCGGCTGGCCCACCTTGCAGTTGTCGCGATAGATGGCCAGCGCCTTCAGCCCGAGCTTCCAGCCCTCGAAGTAGATCTTCTCGATGTCCTCGACGGTGGCGCCTTCCGGTGTGTTCACAGTCTTGCTGATGGCGCCACTAAGTCCGGGCTGGACGGCGGCCATCATCCGCACGTGGCCCATCGGGCTGATGGCGCGCTCGCCCATGGCGCAGTCGAAGACCTCGTAGTGCTCCGGCCGCAACCCGGGCGCGTCCACGACGTGGCCGTGCTCGGCGATGTACTCGGTGATCGCCTCCACCTGCTCGGGCTGGTAGCCGAGGTTCCTCAGCGCGCGGGGCACGGTCTGGTTGACGATCTGCATGGAGCCACCGCCGACCAGCTTCTTGAACTTCACCAGCGCCAGGTCCGGCTCAACACCAGTGGTGTCACAGTCCATCATGAGGCCTATGGTGCCGGTAGGCGCCAATAGGCTACTTTGGGCGTTTCTGTACCCATTTGTCTCACCGAGGGCGAGGCACTCCCGCCACGCGGCGCTCGCCGCCGCGTGAATGTCGCGGTCCATGCCGCCGAAGGTCTTGATCTCGCCGCAGGCGTCGGCGTGCTTGTGCATGACCCGCTTGTGCGCGGTCGCGTTGCGTTCGTAGCCGTCGTAGGGGCCGACGACCGCCGCGAGTTCCGCCGACCGCCGGTATGCGGTGCCGGTCATCAGCGAGGTGATGGCCGCCGCGATCGCCCGTCCGCTCTCGGAATCGTAAGCGTGCCCGGTCGCCATCAGCAGCGCACCCAGGTTGGCGTAGCCAATGCCGAGCTGACGATACGCCCGGGTCGTCTGGGTGATCTTTTCGGTCGGAAAATCTGCGAAGCAGATAGAGATGTCCATCGCCGTGATCACCAACTCGGTGATCTGCTCGAACCGCTTCACGTCGAAGTGATCGGAATCATCGAGGAATTTCAGGAGGTTAATGCTCGCGAGATTGCACGATGAGTTATCCAGGTGAACGTACTCGGAACAGGGATTACTTGCCGTAATTCGGCCTGTTTCGGGGCAGGTGTGCCAGTTGTTGATGGTGTCGTCGTACTGAATTCCCGGGTCCGCGCATTCCCAGGCGGCCGTTGCCATCTTCCGGAACAGGCCCTTCGCGTCCACGGTCTCGATGGTCTCCCCGGTGAGCCTGGCCGCCAGGCCGAAGGTGCCGCCCTCCTCGACGGCGCGCATGAACTGGTCCGACACCCGTACCGAGTTGTTGGCGTTCTGGTACTGGACGCTCGGGATGTCCTTGCCGCCGAGGTCCATGTCGAACCCGGCGTCGCGCAGCACGCGGATCTTTTCCTCTTCGCGCGCCTTGGTCTCGATGAACTCCTCGACATCGGGGTGGTCCACGTCGAGGACGACCATCTTCGCGGCCCGGCGGGTGGCGCCGCCGGACTTGATCGTGCCCGCGGACGCGTCCGCGCCGCGCATGAACGACACTGGCCCGCTGGCCGTGCCTCCGGAGGTCAGCAATTCCTTGCTCGACCGGATACGGGAAAGGTTCACCCCGGAACCCGACCCGCCCTTGAAGATCAGGCCCTCTTCCTTGTACCAGTCCAGAATCGAGTCCATCGTGTCATCGACCGACAGGATGAAGCACGCCGAGACCTGCTGGGGGGAGGTTGTTCCCACGTTGAACCAGACCGGGGAGTTGAAGCTGAAGATCTGGTGGATCAGCGCGTACTTGAGTTCGTGGTCGAAGATCTCCGCGTCCTTGGGCGTGGCGAAGTAGCCGTACTTGATGCCGGCCGCCACGTAGGTGCCCACCACGCGGTCGACGAGTTGCTTGAGGCTCCACTCACGCTGCGGCGTGTCGACCGCGCCGCGGAAGTACTTGGTCGTCACGATGTTGGCGGCGTTGACGGACCAGAAGTCGGGGAACTCGACCCCGTGCTGCTCGAAGTTGACCGTGCCGTCACGCCAGTTGGTCATGACGACATCGCGGCGCTGCCAGGTGACCTCGTCGTAGGGATGGGCCCCCTCGCGGGTGTGGATGCGCTGGATGGTGAGCCCCTTGTGCGCCTTCCCGCCCCCACGCGACGTGGCACCGCTCGCCGTCTCGGTCATGCTGTCCCCCTTCCGGGATCCGCTGGAATCCCTTGCGGGCCCATGGCCAGGCCCATCCCGATGGTTTACCGGCGCCCTTGGTCAGGGCGCGAGCACATGAGCGTCGTCACGACCGGCCCCGTTATGGGCCGAACGCAGCGTCGCGATCTCTTCCTCGAAATCGGTAAGTGACTCAAATCCTCGGTAGACCGAGGCAAAACGCAGGTAGGCGACCTCGTCCAGCTCGCGGAGCGGGCGCAGGATCGCGAGCCCCACCTCGTGTGAGGGCACCTCCGCGCAGCCGCGTGACCGTATCTCGTCCTCAACCTGCTGGGCGAGGATGGCCAGCTGGTCCTCGGTAACCGGCCTGCCCTGGCAGGCGCGGCGCACGCCGTTGACGATCTTGTGACGGGTGAACGGCTCGGTGGCCCCGCTGCGCTTGCCCACCATGAGGATCACCGTCTCCTGCGTGGTGAACCGGCGCCCGCACGACGGGCACGCGCGCCGCCGCCGGATCGCGGTCCCGTCGTCGGCGGCGCGGCTGTCCATGACCCGGCTGTCGGGGTTCTTGCAGTACGGACAGAACACGGGATCACCTCCCACCAGGCAACCACGGAGCCGGTTCCCCTGAACACAACTTGTGGATGAACTACAGCTATGTAACTACTATATGTTGTGTACCGCACGGCAGCCGCCAGTGCAAGTCCAACCCGCCCGGCGCGCCGGGGTGTCGCACGCAACTGCCCACGTCGGCACGGGTTCCACTACCCGGCGGCGAGCCGCCGCCGGCGTGTCGCACCTCAGCCGCGCGGAACCCAAAGGCGCTGACCAGGCTGGACCGATGTCCCGGCGAGCGCGTTGATGTCGATGATCTCCTGAATCACGCTGCGCGGGTCGGCGCTCGGCTCGGCCTGCGCCGCGATCGTCCACAGGCTCTCCCCGGGCGCCACAACCACCGGCCTCAGATGGCGGTACACGGCCGCCGACGACGAGCCGCCGGAGCCCGCGGCATCGGCCTTGGCCGCACCCGCTATCCAGGCGAGCGCCGCCACCGCCAGCATGGCGGCCAGCACGAGCGCCGACACGACGATCCGCCCGCGCCTGGTGAGACGGGAGCGCGGCCGGCCCCGGGCCCCGGCGGGCCGCGGGCCGCCAGCGGCGACGCGGCGCACCCGCTGTTCCGCTCCGGAATCCCTGCCGGGCGCCAGTGCCCCGGGCAGCTCCGCGGCAACCGCAGGCTCGGGCGGGACCACGGTCAGGACCGGGGGGCGCTGCCTGGCCGCTCCCACGCGAGCACGAGGGTCCGCCGCCGTATGCGGCTGTCCGGGCACCGCCCTGGTCCGCTGCCGGGGTACCGGTGCCACCACTCGCGGTCCGGGTACCGCCGGTGCACCCCGCCCAGCAGCGCCGGCGCGCGGCCCGGGTCCCGCGGACAGGACGCGCCGGCCAGGCGCCGCCCCGGTCCGCCGCTGGGGCGCCGCCCCGGCGGTCCGTCCCGGCTCCCCTGCGGTTGTCGCGTTCATCCTGGGCCTCCCCTCGTCGGGTGACGAGTTCATCGCACAACAGTTCGATCGTAGCCGCCGACAAGGCAGTTACTCAAACATGTGTTCAATCGAACGCTCGTACGATACTTTTTTACAGCGGGGGTACGACATTTTCCCGGCGCGTCGAACAGATGTTTGATGTCTAGCGCGGCAAGCGCTAACGTCAGCACTGGACTTAGCGACGAGATCGGGAGGTGAGCAGATGGGCCGCAGCGCGGAGGGCGATGCATCCGACGCTCCGCTCGGGGACGGCATCAGCATCGACATCGAGCCGGGCAGCAAACCCAAGGGCAGACCGGGCCGCAAGCCGAAGGGCAGCGTTCCCACGGTGGTCGCCGACATACCTGACCATCCAGACCCCAACCACGTGCTCACCTGGCGGCAGCGCAAGGTCCTTCAGGTCATCAGGGACTCGGTGCAGCGCCGTGGCTATCCCCCGTCCATGCGCGAGATCGGCGAAGCGGTCGGCCTCACCAGCACCTCCAGCGTCTCCTACCAGCTTTCGACGCTGCAAAGTAAGGGTTATCTGAGGCGGGACGCCGGGCGCCCGCGCACGGTGGAGGTACGGCTGCCGGGGCACCCCGCCGTCCGCCCCGAGGCGGAGGACGCCGAGGAGGTCGTGTACGACATCCCCTCCCAGGACGCGGCCTACGTTCCGGTGCTCGGCCGGATCGCCGCCGGTGGCCCCATCCTCGCGGAGGAGGCCATCGAGGAGGTCTTCCCGCTGCCCAAGCAGCTCGTCGGCAACGGCACCCTGTTCCTGCTCAAGGTCGTCGGCGACTCGATGATCAACGCCGCGATCGCGGATGGTGACTGGGTGGTCGTCCGCCAGCAGCCCGAGGCGGACAACGGTGACATCGTGGCCGCGATGATCGACGGCGAGGCGACGGTCAAGACGCTCAAGATGGCAAACGACCACGCCTGGCTGATGCCGCACAACCCGGCATACACGCCGATCCCCGGCGACGACGCGACCATCCTCGGCCGCGTGGTAGCAGTGCTTAGGCGGGTGTGACGCAGCCCCGTCAGGCGGGGACTATGTTGACCAGGCGCGGGGGGACGACGATTACCTTTTGCACTTCGCGGCCGGCCAGGGAGCGGGCCACGCCGGGGGCCGCCAGGGCTTGCGCGCGCAGGTCTTCCTCGCTGATGTCCGGCGGGACCAGCAGCCGGTCCCTGACCTTGCCGCTGACCTGGACCACGCAGGTCACCGTCTCGTGGACCAGCAGCGCCGGGTCGGCCGACGGCCAGCCCGCCCGCGCTACCGACGGCTCGTTCCCCAGCACCTCCCACGCCTCTTCGGCCGTGTAGGGGGCGAAGATCGACAGCAGGACCGCCAGCACCTCCGCGGCCTCGCGCACGGACGGGTCACCGGGCCCGGGGCCGGAGTCGATCGCCCGCCGGGCCGCGCTGGTCAGCTCCATCAGCCGCGCGACGGCCACGTTCAGCCGCGACCCCTCCACCAGCCGGGTGACCTCGTCGATAGTGCGGTGAGTGATCTTGCGCAGATCGGCGTCGCCCGGTCCCGGGCCGGGGTCTGCGGCGCCCACGTCCGCCGCGACGCGCCACACCCTTCCCAGAAACTTAACGGAGGCGTCGGGGTTCACATCTGCCCAGTCGATATCGTCCTCGGGCGGGCTGGCGAAAATCATCGTCAGCCGGATCGCGTCGACGCCATGCGCAGCCAGTTGCTCGGCCAGGTCAACGCCGTTGCCCAGGGACTTGGACATGGCGCGGCCCTGGTTGATCACCTGGCCCTGGTTGATCAGCCGGGTGAACGGCTCGTTGAAGTCGACCATCCCCATGTCATAGAGGATCTTGGTGAAGAACCGGGCGTACAGCAGATGCAGGATCGCGTGCTCGACCCCGCCCACGTACAGGTCCACCGGCGACCAGCGCCGCACCGCCTCCACCTCGAACGGGCCGTGCTCGTACCTCGGTGAGCAGTAGCGCAGGAAGTACCACGACGAGTCCACGAAGGTGTCCATGGTGTCGGTGTCCCGCTTCGCGGGCCCGCCGCACTTGGGGCACTCCGTGTTGACCCAGTCGGTCGCGGCCGCCAGCGGGGAGACACCCTTGGGCGCCAGGTCCTGGCCGCGCAGGTCGGGCAGCACCACCGGCAGTTGCTCGTCGGGAACCGGGACCTCACCGCACGAGCCGCAATAGATGATCGGGATGGGAGTGCCCCAGAACCGCTGCCGGGACACCAGCCAGTCGCGCAGCCGGAAGCTCACCGCCGCCCGGCCCTGGCCGCGCTCCGCCAGGATCTCGGTGATCCTGGCGATCGCCGCGGCCTTGTCCAGGTCGTTGATCGGGCCGGAGTTGACCAGCGTCCCGTCCCCCGCGGTGGCGACGCCGGTGACCGCGGGATCCGCCTGACCGGTGTCCACCACCAGCACCACCGGCAGCCCGTGCGCCCGGGCAAAGTCCAGGTCACGCTGGTCGTGCGCGGGCACCGCCATGATGGCCCCGGTGCCGTAGTCGGGCAGCACGTAGTCGGCGGCCCAGACCGGGATCCGTTCGCCGTTCACCGGGTTGACGGCGTACCTGCCCAGGAAGACCCCGGTCTTCGGCCGGTCGGCCGACTGCCGCTCGATGTCGGTCAGCTTCCGCACCTGCGTCACGTACTCCGCCAGCGCCCCGCGCTGCTCCGGAGCGCACACCTGTTCCGCCAGCGGCGAGTCGGCCGCGATGACGAAGAACGTCGCCCCGTACAGCGTGTCGGGGCGGGTGGTGAACACCGTGACCGGCTCGTCCCGGCCCTCCACCAGGAACTGGACCTCGGCACCTTCGGACCGGCCGATCCAGTTGTGCTGCATCAGCAGCACGCGGTCGGGCCACTTGCCGGTCAGCTCGGCCATGTCGGCCAGCAGCCGGTCCGCGTACTCGGTGATCTTGAAGTACCACTGGGTCAGCAGCCGCCTGATGACCTCCGAGCCGCATCGCTCGCACCTGCCGTTGATGACCTGCTCGTTGGCCAGCACGGTCTGGTCCACCGGGCACCAGTTGACGTAGCCGTCCTTGCGGTAGGCCAGGCCACGCTCGTAGAAGCGCAGGAACAGCCACTGGTTCCAGTGGTAGTACTCCGGATCGCAGGTCTGGAGCCGGCGCGACCAGTCGAACGACACCGCGTACCGCCGGAAGGATGCCGCCTGGGTCTCGATGTTCGCGTAGGTCCAGTCGGCCGGGTGGGTGTTGTTCCGGATCGCCGCGTTCTCCGCGGGCAGCCCGAAGGCGTCCCAGCCGATGGGGTGCAGGACGTTGTGCCCGCGGTGGAAGTAGTAGCGGGCTATCGCATCCCCGATCGCGTACGCCTCCGCGTGACCCATATGCAGGTCGCCGGAGGGGTAGGGGAACATGTCCAGCAGATAGGTGCGCGGCCGGGTGTCCGCCGGGTCATCGCTGGCCCGGAACAGGTCCATCCCGGCCCAGCGGGCCTGCCACTTCTCCTGGACGTCACGCGGGTCGTAATGCTGTGCCCGCTCGGCACTGTCGGCTGTCATGACCTTCCCTCATCACGAATCGATCCTGCTCCGGCAACTAAAAAGCCCCCCGGTCCACGAGGGGCAGCCGCGCCAACTAAGCCGGCGCGGCTAGGTAAGGAGCAGCCGAGCGGAACGCATGTCACCAGGGTAGCGCAACCCGCCGCCCCGCATACCGGCGAAGGCTGACTGGCAAAGACGTCCATGGCTGGACACAGGGCGCTAACCGTGGCGTGCCATCCGCGCAACATCGGCAGGGCACGCTGGAACGGTGATGGCCAGCGACAGTCTCACCGAACCGGCGGCGCGGCAGCGGATCGCGCTCGTCGCCCACGACGGCCGCAAGCAGGACATGCGCGAGTGGGCCGAGTTCAACCGCGACCTGCTCGCCCGGCACAGCCTGTTCGCGACCGGCACCACAGGCCGGATGCTGAGCGAGGAAGTCGGCCTGCCCGCAACCCGTTTCCACAGCGGGCCGCTGGGCGGGGACCAGCAGATCGGCGCGCGCATCGCGGACGGGGAGATCGATCTTCTCGTGTTCTTCTGGGATCCGCTGGAGCCGCACCCGCACGACCATGACGTCAAGGCACTGCTGCGTGTGGCGGTGCTGTGGAACATCCCGGTCGCCTGCAACCGGGCAAGCGCGGATTTCCTTATCTCTTCTCCCTTGCTGAACTCGCATGTAGCGCACAACGGCCCCGCAGTCTAGTCAAGACGCGTCAAAACGGCGGTTAGAAAGACAAAGCACCGCGTCCCGCGTTCCGCCTTGACCAGCGGCGCTGAGCACCAATAACTTCTTTCCCGCCATCAGGCACGACAGGATTCTCGTGGTCCCGGGCGCAGCAGGTCAGTACGAAACCGCTGCGTGCAGTTATGTCCCACGAGTAATCAAGGGCTGCGTACCTGCGCCGCCGCCACTGGCGGACGGAACCCCGTCATGGCGTCACTATTCGCTAGGTATGGCCTTATTCGGGGGAGTGATGGACGTACTAGCCTTTCAGGGCATCCGGGGCCTGGGACGCAGAAAGCCATGACGGAGAAGAATGGAGCGACTGGTACCACCCATGCCTCATAACCCCGCCCAGCAGGCTCAGGCCGAGCCGATCGCGATCGTCGGCATGGCATGCCGGTTTCCCGACGCCGCCAATCCAGCGGACTTCCTCGAGCTGGTACTGACCGGGCGCCGGGCGTTTCGCAGCATGCCGCCGGTGCGGCTGGACATGACCGAATACGGTGACGCCGAACCCGGCGCCGCGGGCCACCGCGGGTTCGCCCCGAAGGCCCTCGGGACGGCGCGAGCCGCCCTGATCGAGGGATGGCGCTTCGACCGCGCCGCCTACGGCGTCACCCAGGCGGCCTACCGCGCCGCGGACCCGGCACACTGGCTGGCTCTGGAGACCGCCGCCCGCGCGCTCGCCGACGGCGGCTTCCCCGGCGGCCAGGGACTGACCAGGGACCGGACCGGCGTGGTCATCGGGAACACGCTCACCGGCGAGGTGTCGCGCGCGACCGCGATGCGGTCCCGCTGGCCGTACGTCCGCCGGGTGCTGCGCGCGGCGCTGGCGGCCGGTGACGTCTCACCCGAACGGCACGCGGGGGTGATCGAGCACGCGGCGGCCGGGTTCCTCGCGCCGTTCCCGGAGATCGGCGACGACACCCTGGCGGGCGGCTTGCCCGGGGCCATCGCCGACCGGATCTGCGGGCACTTCGGTTTCCGCGGCGGCGGCCACGCCGTGGACGCGGCGCACTCCTCGTCGCTGCTCGCCATCGCCGCCGCGTGCTCCGCGCTCGCCGCCGGGGACCTCGACGCGGCCATCGCCGGCGGCGTGGACATCAGCCTCGACCCGCACGAGCTGGCCGGGCTGGCCAGAACGGGTGCCCTGGCCGCCCGCGACATGCGGGTGTTCGACGCGCGGCCGACCGGCTTCCTGCCCGGCGAGGGGTGCGGGCTCGCCGTCTTGATGCGCGCCGCCGACGCCCGGGCGGCGGGCATCCCCGCATACGCCGAAATCGCCGGCTGGGGGGTGTCATCGGCCGGCAACCCGGCCCTGACCAGGCCCGGGTCCGCCAGTCTGCTGCTTGCCCTGCGGCGCGCCTACCACCGGGCCGGCGTCGACCCGGCGGACGTCCAGCTGATCGAGGGCGACGGAACCGGCACGGCGTCCGGGGACCTCGCCGAGCTGACCTCGCTGGCCGAGATCCGCCAGGCTTCGCCGCGGCTGGCCGCGCTCGGCTCGGTCAAGGCCAACATCGGGCACACCAAGGCGGCCGCCGGGGCGGCCGGGCTCATCAAGGCAACCCTGGCGATCGCTGCGGGCGTCATCCCGCCCGCCACCGGGTGCGTCCGCCCCCACCCGCTGATCGCCAGCGAGGACGCCCGGCTGCGCGTGCCGCAGGCCGCCGAGCCCTGGCCGGAGCGGGCCAGGCTGGCCGGGGTCAGCTCGGTGGGCCCGGGCGGCACCAGCGTTCACGTGATCCTGCGGCGTACCCGCGACGGCCGAAGGCGGCGGGCACCGGGGACCCTGCAGCTCCGCGCCACCGCCGGGGCCGTCACCGAGCCGGACCGGATCGCGACCGGCCCAGACGCAGCCAGCCGGGGCGCGGCCGGCGCCGGCGACGAACGGTCCAGCGGCCGGCCGGCCCCGGCCCGCCGGGGCGGCTCCGTTCCGCTGCCGATCCCGGTTGTGGCACCTGTGCCCGGGCCTGAGGTGTTCGCGTTCGCCGCGGCCGGCCGCCGGGCCCTCGCCAGGGAGCTCAGCCGGATCGCCGAACTGGCGCCGTGGCTGTCCGACGGCGAACTGCACGATCTCGCCTGCCAGGCCGGGCGGGCGGTGGCCGGGCCGGGCCAGGTGCGGGCCGGCCTGGTGGCAAACGGCCAGGACGAGCTGGCCCGGCTCGCCAAGGAGGCCGTCGCGCTGCTGCCCGGGCTGCGCCAGCACAGCTTGGTCGCCGCGCCCGGCATCGCCATGTCCGACGACGGGCGCGGCAGGGTCGCGCTGCTGTTTCCCGGCGAGGGCGGCTCGCTGTCCGGGCCGGCCTCAGCCACGACGCCGGCCGAAGCGACCGCCCACGATCCGGCCACCCACCCGGCCGTCGTGGCCGCGTCGCTGGCCAACCTGCGCTGGCTGGACGAGCTCGGGCTGAAGGCCACGGCCGCAGTGGGTCACGGCCTGGGCGAGATCACCGCCCTGGTCTGGGCCGGATGCCTGGCCGAGGCGGATGCGGCCCGGCTGGTCACCCAGCGGGCCGCGGTTCTTGCCGCTCCGTCCGCCGAGCAGACCGCCCTGGTGTGCGTGGATGCCGACGGCCCTACGGCGCAGCGGCTGTGCGAGGCGAGCGGGCTGGTGGTCGCCGCGTACAACGGGCCGCGGTGCCACGTGCTGGCCGGCCCGGTGGCGGCGGCCCTCGGTCTGGCCCGGCGTCTGGCCGGGGACGGCATCCCGGCCCGCCTGCTCGACTCGCCGCAGGACTGCTACTCGCGCCACGGCTCAGCCCGCGCGGCCGCCATGGGCAGCGTGGTACGGGAGTTCTCCTTCCAGCCGCCGTCCCGCCGTCTGATCTCGACCATCACCGGGGCGGAACTGACCGCGGACGGCGACCTCGGATCGATGTTGTGCTCCCAGCTGACCTCGCCGGTCGCCTTCGCGCCCGCGCTCGAAGTGGCCACCGCTGACGCGGATCTCCTCATCGAGACCGGACCCGGCCAGGAGCTTTCCCGCCTGGCCGCCGACTGCTCCGACGTGCCCGCGCTCAGCCTGGCCGCGGGCCGGGCCGATCAGGATGCGACCGCGCGGGCAGCGGCGGCGCTGTTCGCGTCGGGCGCGGTGCCGACGTTGGCTCCGCTCTTCGACGCCAGCCCCGCCCGGCCGATCGACATCTGGCGGGAACGCGTCTTCATCCCGAGCCCGTGCGGGACGGCGCCTCCGCGGGGCACGACCGCCGCGGACCGCGTGCCGACCGGGGACGCGGAAGAGCGCACCGCGGCAGGGGATCCGGCCACGGCCGGCGGGGCGACCGGACCCGGCGGCGGCGCCGGCGCACCCGCTGCCCCGGCGGCGGCGGAGCCAGGCGCCACCACCGGCGGTGCCGGGCAGCAACCGGCCGCACGGGTGCCCGGTCCCGCCCCGCAGCCCTCGGCCGGGCCACCCTCCGAAGCCACCCCGAACGCCACGGCCGGGCCGGCCGCCTCCAGCGGCTCACCAGCCGGAACCGCGTCGCAACCGGTGGGCCAGCCGGCCGGGGCCGGCGTCACGGCCCCCACCGAGCCTGCGCCCGCGGCCGAGACCGGCGCTCCCGCAGGGGACGGCTGCCCGGCCGGTGCCGGCGCCCAGGAAGATCCCGGCGCACCAGCAGGTACCGACACAGCGGTGAAGGCGGCCCCGATGGCGGATGCCGGTACCCCGGCAGACGCCCCCGCCCCCGCGAGCGCGCACACCCCGGCAGGGGCCGGTACCACGGCGGGGGGTGGCTTGCGGCCGGGTCCGGCCGCGGACGGGCGCGGCGCCCCGGCCGGAGGGCTGCCCGGTGACCGCGAGCAGGACGTGCCGGGGGCCGGACCGTGGATCCGATGCTTCACCGAACAACGGCGCCCGGCCCGGCTGCCCGATCCGCCCGCACCCGGGGCTTCCTCGCGCTTCCCGGGGACCACGGATACAGCGTTCGGAAAAATCACCGGGCGGGTCTTTACCGGGGACCCGGACGCGGACACCGTGCTTGCGCTGGCCGGCGACCCGGCGGAGCCCGCCGGGTGCGCCGCGTTGCTCGGCGCGGTCAAGCAGGCGGAAGGCACCGGCCGTCTCGTGGTGATCACCTCCGCGGCCGGGCTGACCGGATTCTGCGCGAGCCTGCACGCCGAGCAGCCGGAACTCGGCATCACGCTAATCCGCACGGCGCCGGGCCCG
>CAVPFC010000005.1:0-182283 GCA_963703605.1 uncultured Actinomycetes bacterium | reverse complement strand
ATCGACGCGTCGAGGACACCAAAGGCAGGGACGGTCGAAGACGCCGTCTATGCGTCTGGGGCGGAAGATCTCGCGTCTGTGCTGGCGTGCGTGGAGGGCGGCCGGTTGAAACACTTGCAAAGTGACGAGGGGTCGGGCGGGAACGGTGAGGGTTCTCGGAGGGATATTTTCGTGATGGGGAATTCGGCCGGGGAAAACATCTGGCCACTTGGCTGCTCGCGCCGCAGTTCGAGTCGGAAGGGATATTGTACTCGTCAGAGAGCCCGGTAATGCGTCTCGGCGGCGCGGTGCTGTTCTCAGTGCCTTTTCATTTCAACAACGCGTGTGTCGCACGAGACGATGTCCTAAAAGCCTATTATGGCGACTGTGTGGCGCAAAAATGCCCCTTTGGGCTCCTCGAAGCCTTGATCCCGCCTGTACTGAACGTAGAAGGGGAACTTGATCCCTAAGATGAGATCTTGGGGCCCGGGAGGGATTTCGTGGGGCTTTGGAGGGAGAATTTTGGTGCGGAGGAGATGGGGGAGTGGGCTTTGGAGGGGCATAATCATATTAGTCCGCTGGTGGCGTTGATGAGTGGTGATAGGGAGGGGGAGAGTTGGGGTGAGGATTTGGTGTGGTGGATGAGGATGAATATGAAGAGATGATAGTATATATGAATGTGGGGATTATAGATAGTTATATAGCTCGCCCACGTACAAATGCAAGATAAAGGTATATTGATTCCGCCCTCTGACTCGGGTTATTCCTCTATCATAATCCTTTTATTGAGCGGGCTATGTAGCCAGGGTATCTCTAAAATGCAACGGAGCATAACACTTTTAGCCTATAGCCTAAGCCCATTCTATCTTAAGCAGCCTGGAACGAATCATTTAAATATCCCACAAAGCTCTCTTTGATCCTCGCCGCTGACACCGCGTTCTGCCTGTTTAGAGCTATAAACTGCCTCCTCAACCTCTGCAGCGCCGGCAAGCCTACCGTTCGATTCGCCGGCAACTCCACCACCAATCTCTCCCTCTCCCCCTCCTCCCCATCCACTTTATCACTACCAAGCAGCACCTCTCCACCCCCCTCGCCCGCATGATCCTTCGTCCACTCAGCAATCCTCCCCAGCACCTCCTGCGTCGCCCTATCCAGCTCATACAAATAGTCTTCCCCCGAACTAGGCTTCAGGACCGTGGCTTGATTAGGCCTCACGATGACTTTCGTCTTCCCATCCGCAGAGCCGATCATCGCGTCCCAGATCGCATCACAAGGGGGCGTTTCGTCGTCCCAGAGGACCGTGAAGAGTGGGCTGTCCCATCGCGCCATGCCGTTTGGCTCTTCGTAGCGGTAGACAAGGTTCTCCCATGTAGAGGGCTCGTAGGGCTCTTCGTCTGCTCTCGTAGTGAGATCTACACCACCCCCTTCTCCATTCTTGTAGCTCTTCCCTCCGCTTCAACCTCGCCTCATTAATCGCCCTCGCTTTGTCTACCGCCGTCCCAACATGTCCCGAGGTTTGCGAATGTGTATTTTGCTAGTTGAGTTCTGTTTAATGGAGGGTTTTTACGGATTTATCTTGAAGATGTGCATGCTGAGTGAAATTGCTTGATGTTGATACCTTATAGCACTGGTGTGTTCTCGAATATCGAGTCCGCATCACCCTCAAGCTTCGCTCACAGATGTCTGTCAGAGCCAGTCTATCTCCCGGAATACTTTAGGACACGGCGGAGCCGGACTCGTGGGCTGGACTGACGGTCGGCTTTGTAGCTTGACAGCGGTGTTGTGAGATTACGATAGCTTCTAGTAATGATAATGATTTCTGTAATGGTAACGAGTGTGTATTTGACAACGGTTTCTAGCCGTAAGCTACCATGTATATCAAACCCTCTTCTCCACAAACCCTATGCCTGCATGGCCCTCGAACTTGCTCGCCAAGACCTGCTCGCAAGAGCAGAGCAACTCGGACACGGCCTCGCGGGAGCCATGGCCGGATCAACAACGAGCTTCACAGCCTTGACGACGGGTGTGTATGTACACCATCACTGATCCCCGAATACCGGTGATCAAGACCGGAGATCCCAATTACAAGGGCAAAGCCAAGCAGGTCAATATCCTAGCTCCAACTGCGGCAGAGGAATTAATCGAGAAAGCCTGCTGCGCCAATGGACTTGTCCTCAGCAAGCCGCCGACGATGCCTTTTTCCACCGCAGTGAATTCCGCGATGGCCAAGGCTTTGCAAGATGACGACAACTTCTGTAACGACAATAGTTTTCTCTCACGAATAGACACGTGGTACGGTATCGATTTGTCATTCTAAGTGAACTAATGGATCGAGATAATTTGCATGCTAGTAAATGATTTATGTCTAAATGGTATAATATAGGTCGCCAATGCTCAACGAAGTGAAGGAATCAGGCCGGCCACGACGGCTAGCGTGAATAGAAAGGACGAGGTGGCGGTCCATGGCATCAACAGAGTTGAGCGCCAATAACCCCAGCTTCATGAGACCTCCTCTCCTCTAAACCGCCCCATCTCTGCCAAGGTCGTCATCGCAAATGAAATAACAAAGGAGATAATGTAATCTATGCCACACAAATATGTAGCATGTCTTTCGTATGAAAATAAAAGCGTCTCAGTCAAGGCCAAGCCACTTCAGCGCCTTCCTCGAATCTCCAACCCGTCGTGCCGCACGCGGCATGAAGTGTAAGTGCGGCATAAAGATGCGCTCTAGCTCTAACAAACTCTCGTCACTGCCGTTGCCCATGATAAAGCTCTCCCACGCCTTCTCAGACAATCTTTCTCTCCGATCGCTCTCCAATTTCTCCCAGTCTTTCTCCATTTGCCTCTCCCTCCGCCTCGCATTCTCGGTGCTGATCTCCGTGGACGTTGTGCTATCTGCAAAACTCACTCTCTTCGGCACCCGTGTGGGGCTCATATGACTTTGGGGCCGTGTAAAAGGGATTTGGCGATCGGGCGGCGGGGTGAGGGGTGCATTGTAGGACGAGGCGGTGCTAGGTGAAGGGACGGGACGGAGCGTGCTAGATGGGGAGAGGACGTCGTCGGGGAAGAAGAAGGAGGATGAGGGGAATGTTAGGGATTCCCAGACTGAGGTGAGGAATGTTGAGATCTCGTCTTCGGTTGCGGGGCTTAGGAGGAGGAAGTCGGCTTTCGAGAAGGATGGCTGAGGCATTATCCTCTTTCGGGAAGTTCGTGGAGTTCGGGCTATGCTGCATTCCTGCGTTGGAGAAGAAGATTGAGAGGCTGTTGTAGACACCCACTCATCGACAGATGCAATGGAATTTCGGCGCTCTTTCCAGGGGTTGGGAGGCGAAATGGCCGTAGAATCAATTATTCCGGTGACTTTCAGGAGTTGGGGGCCAAGCAGATCCCGCAGCGCGAGGACCGTAGAAAGGTGGGAGACGGGGTAGTGAAGGATTAGAAGTCTGGTTGGACAACTGCTTGAGAGGAAGGTTTCGAGGTGGGGAATAAGGAGAGTTGCGAGAAGTGATGGTTGGGAGAAGGGGTTTTCTCCTGCTTGCAAGGATAGAGGTTGTGATGTGAATGTCTGCATAGCGTATATGACGAGAAATCTGGGAAATCTCATGGTTAGAGTCGCATTACCCTCTGCTCTTCGAACAGTACTCACCTTATATCGAGCTTGCTAGCTCTGACACCAGTAGCGCTAGTTCCAAGCTTGTCAAATTGTTCTATAACTTCCTTGTACAATGCTTTCTCGACACCATCTTCGTATCCAATAGCTATTATCTGGTCGACTGTTCTGTCTTCACCTTCGTGTCTCGCATCCATCCGAAATACGGGCTTCCAAAAGCGATCGTTCTCCAAGGCAAATATATGTTGCTTATAGTGAGTTGTTTCAGGCGGATAGCGAATCTTGAGTACTCCTCGGAACGAATCTTGTAGAGTTACTGCATTGGTTGTACTGATATCAGAAAGCTCATGGATCTTCTGCACAGCATCTGTAACCAGCTCTGGTGGTGGTGCTTCCGGATTTGTGACTGGAATTTGGAGTCTAGGTTTTAAGATACTGTGGACAGTGTTCCCAGAATTCTCCTTAGGCCAAGGCGGTTTCCTATTTGAAGGACTATTGGATGGAGCAACTGAAGTTTCGTCTGAAGGATAAACCGAAGGGCTGTCTAGAGGGCTGTCCATGGAAACGTCTGAAGAAATTTCTGAAGAGACATCTGAATGTTCTTTCAAAGGACGGGCTTTTATCTTTTCAGGGTCGATTTCTGCTGCGCTATGTGGCCAATCCTCGTCGGTGTCTGCAGAAGTGTGAGAGGCACCACTGAGGCTTGTACTGTTTGTTGAGGCGAGACTGGCTGGTGAAGTTGGTGTCGTGGGTACTTGTGGAACACTACTGTCTGCTATTGGATAGTTGCCGTTCTTATACGACTGAATAACAGACTCGAGCACATCATTGCTGCCCCCATCCTTAAAGTGAATGATGAGATCTTCAACCATATCAAAGACAGGCTCAAACGGTGCAGGCTCTTTGAGATATGCGGCATCTGGGCTCGGATTAGAGACTTTTTCAGAGCCGTCTGAATCTCCAGTATAGGTACCGCGATTAGTGAAAGCACGGGGAGGGTCACTTGATACTGTCTTCAACGGAGAAGAAGTTTCATGAAGAGTCTCTAGGGCCTTAACGTAAGTCGTGCCAGGTAAAGAATCAAGACTACTAGAACTCTCGGATAGGTCGGAGCTCTCACTGTCCGTAATCGATGATATTTCACTCCTCAAATGAGGGGAGAATGTGAAGGGTGAGGATGTTCTCAGCTTCAGCTTACGAGGACCAATATC
Organism: uncultured Actinomycetes bacterium; assembly: GCA_963703605.1. GTDB lineage: Bacteria > Actinomycetota > Actinomycetes > Streptosporangiales > Streptosporangiaceae > DASXKD01. The sequence continues at coordinate 177,483 of CAVPFC010000005.1, read as the reverse complement.
CAGAGATGAGGGATCAGCATCCTTTGAGCGAAGACAGTCAATAGACCTGGCTTTTTTGACCACATGGCGACTGAGCTTGCCCTCAACGTACGAATAAGAATATTCGTTTTGTTTTGCTAACCCATGACTTGATGGTACAGATGCTGGCCTTTCTGGCTGAGCAGATAAATTATTCCCGTCGAAATCGGTCTGTTCCTGGTTCGTAACCGCATCTGTATAAGTTGAGCTTTCGCTTGAGGTGTAATCTTGGTTGCCACGCTTCCCTACGTGGCCCAGTTTCCGACCTCGACTAGCCCCCTTTATCACTCGCTCGGTCTTTGGGATAACTCGCTCGTCTGTCCAGAATCTGCTCTTGAGGCGGGGGACATCTGGAGGTATCGGCGAGGCCGTAGTTCCTGTGTGTTCAGAGGAATTCGTTATATTCACATTCTCGCCTTCCACCGGAATCATAGGAAGAGGTTTTTGTAATGAGTCGATGAGCCGATCAATGAAGTCTGCATCGTCGGTGACACTGGGCGCAGTATGACTTATATGACTTGTCGTGGATGGTGATCTTGTATCCCGAGCTTTTAAGAAGATCCCACCCTTCACAGATTTGGAAATTTTTGCATTGTTGCTTTTATGTTCATCCACAGTCTCCCCTTCAGGCACCAACCCTGCGACTCCACCCTTCACAATTGCGTTGAAAAGCTCCGCCGCTTCTTGGATATTCCCGTTGGTGACTTTCTCGCGGATGACCGCTATGCATGTCGTTAATGCACTGATACTACCCCCGTTCATGAAAACGAGTCGCGGCTGCGTACTGCTGGAAGGTTGCAGAAAAGACCGTGCTAGTTCAAGTCGAGTTGATAATCCCTCATGGACATGCCGGATGAAGGCTCGTGCATCGAAAGGAACGTCTCCTTCGGGCTGTTGTACCACTGTCGATAGAGGAGGAAGAATTAAAACCTTGGGAGATGGGGGCAGGAGTCGTAGTTGTGTAGATATGATACTGGTGTTGCCATCCAAAGATACAAGGCCCCTCATATTGGTAGCAAGTTGGGATGACATGATGCTCAGCGTAGAACGTCAAGTTAACGCCACGGCGCCAATTGCAAACGGAGAAGCTGCAGGACTGAAACAATTTCCTCCTAGTATGATGTTATGACCTGCAGCTGGAAACTATGACACCTCAATAAGAAAGGTGTAGTGCAGCTGCACGTAGCCGTGTGAATATTGATATGGACATGAACCACTTTCAAATCTGGCAAAGAAGAAGCAAGGAAGCGGAGCATACTGTAATAGAAAATTCTGAACCCAGTCAAACGTGTATGGGATCAAGTCTCACCTTCCCAATACCTTGGGCCGTTAATGTGTTCGGCCCACCAGACGGCTCCAGGCATGAGCCTGGGTGTTGATAGAGCGCGTCAGAGCGAAAGTGAAAGGACCGAATGAAATATGCGTTAGCAAGCCTCGAAAGCAGACTGTGCATGTGCATACCAATGGCCAGATAGGCTCTGCAAGGCGAGCCATATCTGGTGAGAAAAAGCGATGGATCCGGAAGCAGAGAACATCTTGAAAGTGCAGCCGACCACGGACACGCAGCGTTTCAGCCAGCATGGTCATTGCCTCAGCCTTCACATCCTCAACTAAGAGGGAAAGCAACATACGGTGAGCATAGCTTGTGAGCATGGTCTGTAGGCAAAAGCATCGATTTGGATGGTCGCGTAGTACGCTGGACACGATGTTGCACTGGGAACGATGCACGGCACAGGCCTCTTTGTGACCTGTCCCAGTCCCGCGCGGGATTGCTGACTTTGTTCGCCGTATCGTCCACGACTCAACTGCTACCTTGGCACCGAGGATCAAGCCTAACACCTGAAACAGCCTCTTCAATACGGTACCATTTTTGCCTGTCGATGCCTATGATTCGACGTTGTAGCTAGTCGTGATGAAGTTTGATGCTGCGTATATCCATGTCTGCAAGGGGTATAGAGATGAAACGATGTTTTGCGCTCCTTCTCAAGATATCTTCCCCTTGCATTAAACGTGGCATTTCAGATCAACTTCCCGGATCTTTCCTGGATCCGCCCAACGGCGCCGCGTCGTATGATAAATCGATCTTGTCGATTTAATCGTAAGCCAATTTATTAGCCACCGGTCAGTGCGGCCCTGTAGTGCTCGTCACAGGTATTTTTGGAATCTCCAGCGTATAGAGCCGATGCTAGCATCGGCTCTGGCGCATAGTCGTGCCTCAACTTGTCATGATAAGTTGCGTCAAAGACATTGGACAAGTTGCCTGGATGTCGAAGTAGAGGTAGGCTGGCACAACTGAAAGGCCGTAACAAGCCGGCGCTATTCGATGCCTTGCAGCAGTCGGCAGGCTTGCACGGCCAAGCAAGACTCTACCCTTCTCTGTCCCTATCTTACCGCTTCTCGATTGCGAATGATGCATACGAGCTTCGTGACATTCTTCCATGTAGAAACAAGAGATTCCGAGGCCTATCGCCTGTACCTACCCGTAATGTCACGTAGATCCTACGGAGTAAGCTCTTCGGACAAGGTCAAGCTTCTCCGTTCAAGGGCCCCCCAAGCTCGCTTCAAGAATCAGCCATTCGTCCGGCATGCTCTCATCTAACCAGTGTAAGTGAATTGAGACCGCTGCGAGGAATTTTAGGGAACTCTGGATAGAGCGGAAAGATACCGCCCAGAACTGGCCAATGAGATTATAGAAGTCATACGAAGGTCTGTACCAAAATAGTCATAGAACTGCGCTAGTAGGGGGACGCTGGAGGTTTAGCGAGTATGCCCTGTGATTCAGTGATGTGTCCCCTAAATTTTAGCGAAGGTCATAACTATGGCGATGGTGGCTTTGACTAGCGCAGTTCCATGACTTTTGGTACAGACCTTCGTATATCTATGAGCAGTGCGGAAAGCAAAGTCAATTTCGGACCCCCCTATAGGATAATGTGCATCCAAGAGTTTCGATATTCGGCAGATGTAGATCTTGATTAGCTGCCGAGCCTCAGAGAGCGTTATTAATCTAATCATCATCATACATGAGTTCTGCTAATTCGGCTTCTTCCTCTTCAGTCATCAGTGACGTCTTCGCGACCGTTGTCTCCTTCACCAACCCTCTGGCCCTCTCGTCCTTCTCCACTTTGGCCTTCTCCAATTCACTCCTGCCCAGCGGCCATATACGTAGCGTCCCATCAATACTAACACTGACAACCTTTCTGCAGTTGTCCATGAGCACCAGACCGGTGACCTCTTCGAAATGCCCGTCGTAGACATGGAATAGCTTTTCCGTGGTCCTGTCCCACACTTTGACGTCCTCATCTCGTCCAGCCGTGACGATCCAGTCTGGCGTCACCACTACAGCGCGTACATAGTCTCCATGCTCGATTATCTCTTCTGCAGCCCAATTGCGTGCCCGAGACAGACATTTAGCAGTCCCGTCTGCGCTTGCAGTCCATAAATCGCCCTTCATCGGAATCGAAAAATAGCTTATACACACTCGTTTCATGCTCGCGAATTGCACGGCTTGGAAGATCTGCTTGATCTGGCTTTGAGACTGTTCTCTCATCAAAGATCTGGCTTGCAGAGTCGAGAGAAATTCGCCACCGTCGTATTTCAGGGTCGCTGCTTGAGGAAACAAGAACAAGTTCATCCCCTGTGGAGTCAAGAGGATCAATGGCCATGAACTGAACTGCCCTCATAGTATCTCTATTGTCTCGCAATGTATGAAGTCGGGTCCCAGTTGCAGTGTCCCAGATCATGATCTTAGCATCTGCGCCGCCAGAAATTAGGATCTGCCCAACAAATGTTAGCAATGCACTGAATATCAAATTGAGTATTTTGTAAATCGACTATTTGTACCTACATCTTTCCCTGATATCCTCGCGCAGACAACTGCTTTGACGAAATCTGAGTGCCCTTTATATCTCCCGCTCAAGTCCTTGCTCGCCCATTGCCCATACCACACATCTTTATCCCAACATCCTGCAAATAATGTGCTGCCTCCTTTACCCCCTATGGTAACGGATGTGAGAGGAGCTGTCGGTCCTCTATATACTTTAACTGTTTCCCTGGTCTATTCCCAGTCAAAATGACGTCTCTTCCATACGCGGAGGGAATACTGAAGAAAAGGGCAAGGTGGCTCACCCACTTCAATATTGATTTTCCTAATACATCCTGCGCTTTCTGCAACATACACGCATGAAGGAGAGAACGGATCGGCAATGATGTCCAGAATCTTGGATTGTAAAACTATAGGATTGCCATTCTTGTTGCCAGACTTTGCGGCTCGACGAGCGCGAGTAGCTTCTGATGCGCTGGTTGATCGTTAGCAATAGAATAATCCTACAATGACCTTACCCACTCGGTCTGGAAGAAATGGCCTGGATCTGTTGAGCGGGACATTTTATATTTGTTAATGAATTACAAGGCTGAAGAGTGGGGAGGTATTAAGGGTGTTGAATAATGACAGGGGTCACAGACCCACGCGTAAAGTGCCTGTGCAATGGACGCGTTTAATCGCGTCTTCTAAAATCAACAGCACCATTATTTGGACAGTCTCGAGGCATTGACTTCCAAAATTTCGGAGCAATGGCGACAACTACGCAGTTCAGAATACGTGGTCGCCCTGCGCATACTGCAGGCCCGACATATCTCTCCTATACTCCAGATGGCACAAAATTGGTCACCGTCGGAAGCAACAATACAACCAGAGTGTATAAGACAGGCTTCGATGGCGAGCCTACCAATATTGACGACTGTCAGGAGCAGAACACGGGCGTCGCTGCAACTGTTTGCTACTCTTTCTATCAATAAAATCTCAGATTTGCAATTGCTAATTTATATTGTAGAATGACTTCTTCGTTTCTGGCTCCGAAGATGGCACGGTCAGCTTATACTCCTTAGCTACAATGGCTTTCGACAAGTTCCTCGTTCGCTGCACATTGCCAATTCGAGATGTGGCTCTTTCCCCGGATGGAGTCATGGTGTGCAGTCGCCAGCGACGAATTGACAGTAAAGATTGTTAGGACGACAGATACCAGTACTGTTCTATACCTGAGAGACCAAGCAAAGCCAGTGAAGCATCTGACGTTTGACCCAAGTGGATCATATATTGCTCTGTCTTGTACCGATGGGTTGGTTTACGTCTACTCGCTTTTAGGCGAAGAGCCTGAGCTCGTCAGAAAGATTGATGGCTTAATTCGAAGTGTGGAGACAGATTCGGAGATCAGCTCAAAGGTGGCATGGCATCCGGATGGCGAGCATTCGCCGCACCTACCGCTACGAGGGACATCCAGGTCATGTCGAGAGGCGATTGGGAGAACCAACGGAAGTTTACGAACGGACACATGGGTGATGTGACAGCTTTGGCTTGGTCACCCAATGGAGCCCTGCTTGCGACGGCAGGAAAAGACAGAAAGATCTTGTTATGGGAGACCAAAACCCAGAATATTATTGCAAGATATGACCACGCCAACGTCATGGATCTGGCTTGGCATCCTACGAACAATCTCCTCTCATTCACCAACACAGATGGCGAGGTTTACATCTACAATGATTTCGTCCCGGCCGAACACGTTCAGCTGTTGAAGCTGGGCCGGCAGCCGGCGCCTTTCATACATGACCCATTATCTGAAATTTCGGCCAATATTCGAAGACCAGCCGTCAACGGTGTAAAGGATGTTGCAATTCGAGGTATCAGAAGAGGAACTCCAGACAGCCTAGATGACATCCTGGACTCAGATGTCATGGGATATGATGACGAATTTGTTGAAGATGATGACGGCGCTGGCTATGCCTTGGGCTTCCTGGACCCGCCGGCCGTCATCGCGGCCGGCCAGACGATCATGGCTGGCATGGTGGGCTGTCTGCCGGAGCACGCAGGCGAGGAAGCCCCAGGAGGTGACGACGCCGGGAGCTTGTCCGCGGACGGCCTGACGGCCCGGCTGTGGCGCACGCTATGCCCCGGGCCGCCCGGGGGCGAACTGTGGGACGCGCTGCGCGCGGCGCTCGTGCTGCTGGCCGACCACGAGCTGGCCGCGTCCACGCTGGCCGCCCGGGTGGCCGCCTCGGTGCGGGCCGACCCGTACGCGGTGGTGGCCACCGGGCTCGGTGCGCTGGGCGGGGCGCTGCACGGCGGGGCGTCCCTGGGCGTCGAGACGATGCTGGCCGCCGCCAGCGGGCCCGCCGACGTGCCGAGGGTGGTGGCCTCGCTGCTGCGCCGGGGCGAGCGCATCCCCGGGTTCGGCCACTTCGTCTACCGGGCCGGCGACCCGCGGGCGGCCTTCCTGCTCGGACCGGATCCGGGAGGCGGCGCCGGGATCACCGCGCCTGGAGGTGGCCGAGGCGGTGGCGGCGGAGGTGGAACGCCGGGGCCTGCCCGGCCCGAACATCGACTTCGCCCTGGGCGTGCTCGCCAGCGTGTCCGGGATGATCGCGGGGGCCGGGGAGGCGATGTTCGCGGTCGCCCGCACCGCCGGCTGGCTCGGTCACGCGCTCGAGGAGTACGCCCGGCGTACCCCGTTGCGCCCGCGGGCCCGGTACACGGGGCCGCAGCACGGGAATCTGGACGGCCCGGCGCCGCATTCTGGATGATGGAGCATCACGCGAGGAGGATCCCGCCATGGCCGTGCGCCGTCTCAACCACGCCGTTCTCTACGTCGATGACCTCGCGAGCGCCGTGGACTTCTACACCGCCACGCTCGGTTTCGAGATCCGCACCGAGATGGGCGGCCGGGCCGCCTTCCTGCGCGCCCCGGGGTCGGCGAACGACCACGACCTGGGGCTGTTCGAGGTCGACGGAGCGCGCCGATCCGCCGGCGACGCCGCACCGAGGACCGGGCTCTACCACCTGGCCTGGGAGGTGGGCACGCTGGCCGAGCTCGACGAGATCGCGCCAGCGGCTGGCCGCGCGCGGCGCCCTGGTGGGCGCCAGCGACCACCGGGTGTCCAAGTCCCTGTACGCGAAGGACCCGAGCGGCATCGAGTTCGAGGTGATGTGGCGGGTGCCGGCCGAGGACTGGGAGGCCGAGCTCTCGCACCGGCCCGATGATCGCCCCGCTCGACCTGGACGAGGCGCGGGCGCGGTGGGGCGACCGGGCGACCGGCGCGGCGGCCGGCTCGGTCACCTGACCGCGGGCGCCGGGCTGGGCGCCAGGCGGTCAGCTCTCCGGCGGGCGCCCGGCCACCTCGATGGTGCCCTTGTAGCTGTAGCCGCGCACGTGCACGACGGGCGCGCTGGGGGACAGCGGCCCGGCCGGGCCGGTGCCGCCGGTGGACACGCCGAGGCCGCCCGTTTCGACCCGGATCCCGGGCGGCACCAGGATGTCGATCCGTGACTTGTAGGCGACCGCCGAGATCGTCGTCACCTGAGCGGTCAGTTCCGCCGCACGCAGGTCAAGCGTGCCGCTGCCCTTGTAGACGACCGTGGTGTACCGCTCCGGTACCCGCCAGCGGCCGGCCCGGGACAGGCTTGATTTGAACGTGACCGCGAGCCGGCCCGGCCCGCGCCCGGCCGGGACAGGCAGCGGGCGGGGCGCCTGCTCGGGCAGGTCGGCCGTCAGCTCCGTCAGGTCCGCACGGGTCTGCGCGGTGAGCGCCGTCCGCATCCGCTGGTCGAACTCGGCGTCGTCGAGGCGCCCCTCGGCGAACGCCTCCTGGAGCCGGGAGGCCGCGGCGTCCCGCTCGGCGTCCGACGCCCGTACCCGGTCGAGTTCGGTCATGCTGGCCCTTCCCTGGTTCCGACAATCGCGATATATCGTAATTCGGCGGGGAAGAGCGCGCCATTAGCTGGCGTGTTAATTACGGCGGGTGACCAGTCAGCCGGGGCGGGTGACCCGCAGCTTCGCTTGCGGGCTGCCGGGCTGCTGCCAGTCCTTCATGAGTTCGGCGTCCAGGCCATGGGACGCGGCCAGGTCGATCAGGGTGTCCGCGCGGTAGCGGTAGCCCGCGGGCGGCGCCGGGCGCTCGGCGCAGGCGGCCCGGTCAAAGGTGAAATCGAAGATCGCGTCGGCCGTCATGACGCGGCTTACGTGGGCCAGGCATTCGCCGATCATCTCGATGGGAGAGCGGGGGTGGGCGCGAAGCGCGGGGGCGGGAACAGCAGAGCGCGAGAACACGCCGTCGGCCTGCACCACGGTGAACCTCGACGCGGGCAGGAACCCCAGCGTGAGGTCGCCGGCCAGGGTCACGTGCGGCGTCTTCGCCTGGAGGCCGAAATCGGTGATCGTCTGCTGCGCGCCGATCACGGCGTCCGGCGAAAGGTCGATGCCGTAGTAGTTGCCAGTGCTCAGATAGTCAATGAAGAGGTGCCCGGCGGCCAGGTCGCCACAGCCGATCTCCAGCAGCCGGTCACCGGGCTGCAAGCCCTGGTTGATGAGGTAGTCAAACTGAAGATGGCCCCGCTCAAGCCACGCCTCACGAGCCTGGCGGGGGTCCGGGCCCGGTTCCGGCGCGGTGCTGCGCATGACGGCGGGCGGCGGGACGGCCTGCTCGTAGGGCGGCGGGGCGGCCTGCTCGTAGTCATGATCGGCGAGTGGCTCCAGGTCGGCCGCGTCATCCCGGTCGCGACGGCGGGCGGGCAGCACCCGGGCCGCGTGCTGCGCCTGGCCCCGCCGGGCGGTCACTGGGCCCCGCCGACGCTGCGCCGGATGTTCTTCGTGGCGGCCCGCCCGGCCAGCAATCGGGCGGTCTCCATGGTCACGCCCAGCGCGATCGCCCACATCAATGCCTCACCGACGGCCACCTGCGGGTCGTGCGGGTCGCTTGGCGGTTCCCTGCCGGTGACCTGCTTCCAGCCGAACGTGACGAGCTTGCGGGCACCGTACCCCGCGGCAAATGCGGCGGTGGCCCCCAACGCCTTGGTAAGGCCGTCCGCGCGCTTGTCTGACATGCCCAGTTCCTCCCTGCGGCCGCCGTCGCCGGTGCGCTGCCGACATTGACGGTCGATCATCCCATGGCGGCGCCGTCGGCGCGGGCAGCGGGCCTGGCCCGGTTGATCGCCGCCGCCAGTTCCGCCGGATGCCGCGTGCAGACCAGCCAGTACGGGGCCGCTGCCGCCAGGCTGGCCTGGCGCGAGCGCCAGCCACGGCCGGGGGGCGGCACCGGACGCTGGCCGGTCACCTCCACGTACACCGACCGCCGCAAATAGGGCCGGATCAGCAGGAATGCCGCCGGGTCGCCGCGCGGGCCGCGCAGCGACCGGGTTTGCGGCTCGTCCAGCGCGGTGACCTCGCCGACCGCGGCCAGCGGCACCCGGGCGGGTCCCGCGCGGAACTCCCCGCCGCCGACGTCCAGGGTCGCCCGGCCCCAGTTCAGCAGCATCGCCACGACACCGCCGACGAGCACCACGTAGATGGCCACCTCGACCACCAGCGGCCAGCCGGGGACGACCTCGGTGGCGAGGATGGCGATGACGGCAAGCCCGAACAACCACCAGGACAGCGGGACACGCAGCCGTTCGTGGTAAACACGCATGAGCCCACGGTAGTTGGTTACATGAGGACATGATGGCGCGACGGATCTGGCGCAACATCCGGGACACCGGCGCCGTGGATGAGGCGCCCGGCGGCGATGCCGAACGCGCCAGCGCCGACGACCTCAGCATGGCGGACGGGCACCCTGCCGGGCCCGCCCGCGAGCCGCAGGTGCCCGGGTGGCTGCAGCAGGCGGCGGGCTGGGCGTGGCGCCTGCTGGTACTCGGCATCCTGATTTACGCGGCGTTCCGGGTGGCCAGCATCCTGCGCCTGGTGATCCTGCCGTGCGTGGCGGCCCTGCTGCTCACCGCGCTGCTCCAGCCGCTGACGCGCCGGCTGAGGGTGCTCGGCCTGCCCCGCCTCGCGGCAACCTGGTGCACGGTGCTGGCCGCGCTGGTGGTGCTCGCCGGGGTGGCCACGCTGGCCGTCACCCAGACCTCGGCCAACTACCCGACGCTGGTCAACGACGTCGGCGACACGACGAACGACCTCCAGCGATGGCTGGCGGGACCGCCGTTCCACCTGGGCCAGGCGGGCCTGGCCCGGCTGTCCAACCGGCTGATCACCTTCCTCAAGGCTCACCAGTCGGCGGTGGCGGGCACCGTCCTGTCCGGCGGGAAGATCTTCGCCGAACTGCTTGCCGGGCTGTTCCTCATGGTGTTCGTCACGTTCTTCCTGCTCAAGGACGGTGAGCGGATCTGGGCCTGGCTAACTTCGTTCCTCGGGCCCGGCGCCCGCGGCCGTGCCCGGGGTGCCGGGATGGCCGCGTGGGACGCGCTGACCTACTACGTGCGGGGCACGATCGCGGTGGCGGCCATCCACGCGGTTGTCATCGGCATCACCCTGTCGGTGATGGGCGTGCCCCTGCTGGCCCCGCTGGTGATCCTGGTCTTCCTCGCCGCGTTCGTCCCGCTTGTCGGCATTCTGGTGGCCGGCACCATCGCGGTCGCCGTCACCCTCGGCACCCGCGGCTGGGTGGCGGCGCTGGTGCTGGTGGCCGTCTTCATCCTGGAGAACCAGCTGGAGAGCCATCTGCTCCAGCCGCTCGTGGTCGGCCGGATGGTCCGCCTGCACCCGCTGGCGATCATCCTGGTGCTGGCCGTCGGCGGGGTGGTGGCCGGCATCGCCGGGGCGGTGGTGGCCGTGCCCACCGCGGCCGCCCTGTTCCGCGCCTGGCCCTATCTGGTGGGCCGGCGGCCGGTTTCGGAAACCGGCCAGGATCTGCCGGGAACACTGCCCCGGCCGGGGTAGGGTCACCTGCGTGACCGCGCAACCCGTGGAAGTCCTCATCCAGCGCCTCGACGCCGAGCTGCCGCTGCCCACCCGGGCGCACCCCGGCGACGCCGGCGTCGACCTGTTCGCGGCGGTGGACGTGGCGCTGGAACCGGGGGAGCGGGCGGTGGTGCCCACCGGGGTGGCGATCGCCCTGCCGGACGGCTACGCGGCCTTCGTGCACCCCCGCTCCGGGCTCGCCGCCCGGCACGGGGTCACGATCGTGAATGCACCGGGCACGGTGGACGCCGGGTACCGTGGCGAGATCAAGGTGACCCTGCTCAACACCGACCCGGCCCGGCCGGTCAGGTTCGGGCGCGGAGACCGGATCGCCCAGCTGGTCATCCAGCGGGTGGCCAGCCCGGTGTTCCATGAGGTCCAGTCGCTGCCGGGCTCGGCACGCGGGGACGGCGGGTTCGGGTCCACCGGTGGCCATGTGATGCAGTAGGGAGCTTGCAGTGAGGCGTCGGCGCCGCAATGCGGACGATGAGCAGGGCTGGGCCGAGCCTGCGGCCGAGGAGCCGGAGGCCGCGGTGGGCGGCGGCCCCTGGGACGTGAACGACGACGTGCCCAGGGCGGAACGGATCGATTTCGGCAGCCTCCGTGTGCCGGTCGTGGAAGGGTTCGAGGTTCAGGTCAGCATGGCCGAGGACCAGCCCGCGTGGGTCACCGTCGTGCGCGGCGAGAGCGGCCTTCAGCTACAGGCGTTCGCCGCGCCCAAGACCGGCGGCCTGTGGGCGGACGTCCGGCAGGAGATCGCGGAAGAGGTGGCGAAGGCGGGCGGCCAGTGCGCGGAGGCGGACGGGCCGTTCGGCGTGGAGGTGCGGGCGCTGATCGTGCCCCCGGTGCCGGGCGCGGGCGGCGCCAGGCACCCGGTCAGGTTCCTCGGCGTGGACGGCCCGCGCTGGTTTCTGCGCGGGGTGATCAGCGGCCCCGCGGCGGGCCGGGACGAGGAGGCCGCGTCGCTGGAGGACGTGTTCGCCGACGTGGTGGTGGTCCGGGGTGATCATCCCGTGCCGCCCCGCGACCTGCTGGAGATACGGCTGCCGGAAGAGGCGTTGCAGGCGCTGGCCGCGGAGGCCGAGGAGGCCGAGGGCAACCCGTGGGGCGGGGCGGACCCGTTCGACCGGGGCCCGGAGATCACCGAGACCCGCTAGCCGCCGGGCCGGCCGCCATACCCGGGCTAAAGCGTCCCGGGCTAACGCCCGTGGCCCAGCAGCCTGCCCAGTTCCTCCTCGACGTCCTCGCCGGTCACGAACAGCAGTTCGTCGCCGCCCGCCAGCGGGTCGTCGGCCTGCGGCACGATGACCCGGCCCGCGCGCAGGATCGCCACGAGCGCCGTGTCGGCGGGCCAGGTGATGTCCCCGATCCGGGACCCGGCCAGCGGCGCGTCGGCCGGCATGGTCAGCTCGACCAGGCTCGCCTCGCTCTGCCGGAACGTCATCAGCCGGACCAGGTCGCCGACGCTGACCGCCTCCTCCACCAGCGCGGACAGCAGCCGCGGGGTGGAGACCGCGACATCCACGCCCCACGACTCGTTGAACAGCCACTCGTTGTTGGGGTGGTTGATCCGCGCGACCACCCGCGGCACCCCGTACTCGGTCTTGGCCAGCAGCGAGACGACCAGGTTCACCTTGTCGTCCCCGGTCGCGCAGATGACCACGTTGCACCGCTCCAGGCCGGCCTCGTCCAGCGAGGTGATCTCGGCGGCGTCGGCGAGCAGCCACTCGGCCCGCGGCAGGCTGTCCACCTTGATGGACCGCGGGTTCTTGTCGATGAGCAGTACCTCGTGGCCGTTGTCGAGCAGTTCGGACGCGATCGAACGGCCCACCGCGCCCGCGCCAGCGATCGCGACCCGCATCAGCGCGCTCCCTTCTCCTGCGCCCGCCTATCCGCCGGCCGCCGGAGGATCCCGTCACGCGAGCCGAGCTCGTCGGTTATCCGGTCCATGTCCTTGTGCGCGGCGATCACATGCAGGACGTCGCCCTCCTGCAACACGGTTCCCGGGCTGGGCAGCATCGCCTCGCCCAGCCGGGTGATGAAGGCGATCCGCACCCGTACCGCCTCCTCGACCGCGTGCGCCTTCTCGCCCACCCACGCCGGGTCGTAGGCCACCTCGGCGAGCTCCACCGCCCCGGTGGGGTCGCGCCACAGCGACTCGGCGCCCTCGGGCAGCAGGCGCCGCAGCATCTGGTCGGCCGTCCAGCGGACCGTGGCCACGGTCGGGATGCCCAGCCGCTGATACACCTCGGCCCGGCGGGGATCGTAGATGCGCGCGGCGACCCGCTCCACGCCGAACGACTCTCGCGCCACCCGGGCGGCGATCACGTTCGAGTTGTCACCGCTGCTGACGGCCGCGAACGCCCCGGCATCCTCGATGCCGGCCGCCTGGAGCACGTCGCGGTCGAAACCGACGCCGGTGATTTTCTTGCCCTTGAACCCGGCGCCGCAGCCGCCGGAACGCCTCCGGGTCCTGGTCGATCACGGCAACCGAGTGACCCCTGTCCTCCAGGATGTGGGCCAGCTTCGAACCAACCCGCCCGCATCCCATGATCACGATATGCACGGCCGCCTCCAGTAATTACCTGCCCGTCACGGTAATGCCCCCGCGGCACGGGCATCACGCCAGGCCGGCATACTGGCAGCGACGGGCAGGAGAGAGACGGTGAAATCGGTGACCAGCAAGGCGCCCGGTGAGTTGCTAGAGCTCACCATCTCCGGCGTGGCCCACGGCGGCTGGTGCGTGGCCAGGGACGCCGCCGGCCGGGTGGTGTTCGTCCGGCACACGCTGCCGGGGGAGCGCGTCCGCGCCCGGGTCACCGACGCCACCGCGTCCTTCGCCAGGGCCGAGGCGGTCGAGGTGCTCCAGGCGTCGCCCGACCGGGTGGCGCCCCGCTGCCCGCACGCCCGCCCGGGCGGCTGCGGCGGCTGCGACTGGCAGCACGCCGGCCTGGCCGCGCAGCGACGGCTCAAGGCCGAGGTCATCGCGGAGCAGCTTCGCCGCCTCGCCGGCCTCGACCGCGAGGTGACGGTCGAGCCGGTGCCCGGCGACGACGACGGGCTGGGCTGGCGGACCAGGGTCCGGTTCACCGTCGGCCCGGACGGCACCGCCGGGCTGCACGCCCACCGCTCCCACGACGTCATCGACGTGGGCGACTGCCCGATCGCACATCCGCTGGTCAACGCGGCCGGGGTGACCGGCCGGCGCTGGGAGGCCACGTCGGTGGAGGTGGTGGCGTCCCCCGCCGCGGGAGAGCACGTGACGATCGTCACGCCTCCCGGGATCGTCCCGGGCCCGCTCCGCCAGCACGCGGCCGGCCGGTGGTGGCGGGTCAGCGCGGGCGCGTTCTGGCAGGTCCACCCCGGCGCGGCGGACGTGCTGACCGCCGCGGTGCTGGACATCCTGCGCCCGCGGCGCGGCGACGTGGCGCTCGACCTGTTCTGCGGGGCCGGCCTGTTCGCCGGGGCGCTGGCCGCCGGGGTCGGCCCCGAGGGCGCGGTCATCGCGATCGACTCCGACCGGGCCGCGGTGCGGGACGCCCGGCACAACCTGCGCGCGACGCCCTGGGCCCGGGTGCACGCCGGGGACGTCGCCCGGGTGCTGGCCCGCGGCGGCTGGCCGCGGCCGGGGCTGGCCGTGCTCGACCCGCCCCGGGCGGGCGTCTCGCGGCGGGTCATCGAGCGGCTGCTCACCCCGCACGTGGCGGGGCACCCGCGGCCGGGGTCCCGGCCGGTCCTGCGCCGGGTGGCGTACGTATCGTGTGACCCGGCCACGCTGGCCCGCGACATCGCCGTGTTCGCCGAGTCCGGCTGGCGGCTGGACGCGCTGCGCGCGTTCGACGCCTTCCCCATGACCCACCACGTGGAATGCGTTGCGGCCCTCACTCCCCGGGAGTGAGGGCCGCGACGTTCCTCCTTACTCGGTCCGCAGGGCTGAGGCGGTCCCCATCTTGGCCGCCCACCCGGCCGGGAGCAGCGCCCCCGGCACCGCGATGGCCAGCCCGGCCAGCGCCAGCGCGACCATCTCCCCGGCGCTGTAGACGTTGAGGAAGCTGGCGGGCAGGACCGAGGTTGGCGGCCGCGGCCATGGCGGGCAGCACGTAGTGGTGCAGCGTGATCCCGGCCGGGACCGCGATCACCCCCGCCAGCAGGCCGATCCCGGCGACCCAGCAGACCACCATGGCGATGGTCTGCCGTGGCGTCATCCCGATCGCCTTGAACACCCCCAGGTCGTGCACCCGTTCCCTGGTGCTGAGCACGACGGTGTTGAGGACGCCGAGCCCCGCCACGATCGCCAGCAGCAGCGTCAGCGTGCCGATCAGGCCGATCACGATCGGGAATCCCTGGTCACGGTTGTTGGCGTTGACGAGATAGGCGGCCCCGAGCCTGCTACCCAGGGCCTGCGTGTACGCCCCCGCGGAGGTGCCAGGGCGCAGACCGATGTCGTACTGGTCCACGGCCAGGCCGTGGCCGGCGCTGGCCAGCGTCGACCAGCCGGTGAGGATGGCCAGGCCGTTGTTGTCGGTGTCGAAGACCTGCCCGACGATCCGCGCCGTCACCTGCTTGCCGCCGAAGGTCATCGTGATGGTGTCGCCGACGGTCTTGCCGGTGTCGGTGAGGAAGCCGGAGGCCACGTCCACCTGGCCAGGGCCCGTGTACCAGTGCCCGCTGACCAGGGCGTATCCGGTCCAGCTCGCGTCGCCGCGGAAGACCGTCAGCCCGGCCTGCTGCGACAGCCCGGCCACGCTGACCGTCCCGGCCGCGTCGGCGGCGACCCAGTGGGCGGTGCCCGGCTCCGCCCGCAGCGCGGCCGTCACCGCCCGCTGCGCCTGCGCGTCCGTCGGCAGGTGCCCGGACCCGGACGCCGCCGCGGCAGGGCCCCGGCCGCGGATGCGCGTGACGTGCACGCCCACCAGGCCGGGGCCGCCGGGGCTGGCCGACGGAATGAAGACCTGCACCGGTTCGGCGGCCGAGTGGCTCAGGCCCTCGGCGACCCGGCCCAGCGACGCGCCGAGCCCGACCGCGAACGTGACCGCGGCGGCGCCGAGCAGGATCGCGGTCAGGGTGACCGCGGTGCGTGCCGGGCGGGCGAACGGGGCCGCCAGCCCGATGGTCACCGGGCGGGGCAGCGCCAGCCGGCCGAGCAGCCGGTGCGCGGCGTACCCGCGGCCGTGCCGCGGCGCGCGGCCGGCCGCGATCGCCTGCACCGCGCTGAACCGGCCCGCCCGCAGCGCGGGCAGCAGCGCCGCAATGCCGACCAGACAGCACATCGCCACCGGCACGGCGACGTCCACCCACACCGGCACGCGCAGTGCGCCCACGCCGTACACGTTGGCGGCCTGGCCGAGTATCGGCACGGCGAGCAGGTTCCCGAGCACCACGCCGCCCAGGCAGCCCACCACGGCGGGCACCCCGGCCTGGCTGGTGTAGGCGGCCACGACCTGTCCCGGGCTGAAGCCGATGCTCTTGAGGATGCCGATCCGCTGGTAGCCGGCCACCACCGCGCCGCTGACCACGTTGGCCACGATCAGCACCGACATCACCATGCCGATGAGGCCGAACGCAACCACGAACGGCACCCACGGGGCGATGTTCGACGACTCCTGGGCCCGGACCGCCAGGTAGGACTGCGTTCCGGTGACCGCGCCCGGCGGCAGGGCCTTGGTCACCGCGGCCACGTCGGCGCGGACGGCCGCGGCCGAGCCGGCGCTGCGGAACCGGTACAGCATCTGCGCCGCGGCCGGTGTGCCCACCGCGCGAAGCTTGGCGATCTCGCTGGGCACCACCCAGCCGTCCCGCAGAGCTGTTGACCGAGTCGGCGATGCCGACGACGGTCAGTACCGGCTTCCCCGGCACGCTGGTCAGCGTGAGCCGCGTGCCCGAGTGGCATGGAGAAGCCCGAGCCGGGGCTTGGGTCGCTGGACAGGACCAGCTGGCCGGGCCGCTGCGCCCAGTGGCCGGATTGGAGGGCGAGGTCATCGAGCGGGCCGCCCGGCGAGGCCCGCCCCACCAGCGTCGTCGGTGGCAGGGTCACCTCGCCACCACCAGGCGCAGGCGTCTTGGGGGTGACGGTCACTTCGCCGAACGGTCCCGCCGCCGCGGTGACCGCCGGCAGCCGCCGGGTCGCAGCCAGCTCGGCGCCGGTGGCCGTGGCCGGGTCGACGGTCGCGACCACGTGCGCGCCGTGCTGGGCCGCGAACGCGTGGTCGAACGGGGCGCTGGAGTCCACGACGAGGGCGAGGGCCAGCACGGAGGCGCCGGTGGACACCAGCAGCACCAGCCCGATCACGATCGTCTGCACCCGCCGTCTGGTGAGCCCGCCCGCCGCGGCGCGGGCCACCGGGCCGGGCCTCATCGCCGCGCCCCCGTCAGCACGGGCGACGTGAC
This sequence comes from uncultured Actinomycetes bacterium, assembly GCA_963703605.1. Taxonomy (GTDB): domain Bacteria; phylum Actinomycetota; class Actinomycetes; order Streptosporangiales; family Streptosporangiaceae; genus DASXKD01. The sequence continues at coordinate 160,354 of CAVPFC010000005.1, read as the reverse complement.
GTCGCTGGTGATCCGGCCGTCAACGAGCTGCACGGTACGGCTGGCGTAGCGGGCGGCCAGCTCCGGGTTGTGGGTGACCAGGACCAGGCTCTGCCCGGAGGCGTTCAGGTCGCGCAGCAGCTGCGCCGATCTCCTCGCCGGTCGCGGTGTCCAGCGCCCCGGTCGGCTCGTCGGCCAGCAGCAGCTCCGGCCGGTTCACCAGGGCGCGGGCGATCGCCACCCGCTGCCGCTCCCCGCCGGACAGCCGGCCCGGGTAGGCGTTGCGGTACTGGCCGATCCGCAGGGCGGTCGAGCAGCTCATCCGCGCGTCCCCGGGCCTGGCCCCTGCGCAGCCCCGCGAGCTGCGCGGGCAGCAGCACGTTGTCTTCGACGGTCAGGTCATCGAGCAGGTTGAAGAACTGGAAGATCATCCCGATCCGGCGGCGGCGGAACCGGGCCAGCCCGGTCTCACTGAGCCTGTCCACCCGCTCACCGGCGACGGTCACCGTGCCGCTGGTGGGCCGGTCCAGGCCGGCGATCAGGTTCAGCAGCGTGGACTTGCCGCTGCCCGACGGGCCCATCACCGCCACCGCCTCGCCCGGCGCGATCTCCAGGCTGACGCCGTCCACGGCGGGCTTGCCGTCATTGTCGTAGCGCTTGGTCACTTGGCTGATATGCACGAGAGCATCCATGAGCGGCACGGTAGGCGGGCGGGGGTGGCGCTGGCGTCCCCCGCGGGATGCAACCCGCGTACCGCGGTTGTCGCATGGCGGGCGCCGGTCATCCCCGCGATGTACCCGGCTACACAACGCGGCCGACGCTGTGGCGCGGCCACCGCGACGATAATGAAATGGTGAGCGAGGACACCCGCGTGCTGGTGCGGGCCAGGCTGGACCAGGCCCTGGCCTACCTCCGGGCCGCCGAGCCGCGGGTGCCGCTGTCGCGGCGCGCGATCGTCACCGACATCCTGATCGCCGTGGTGGCCATGGTGGCGTCGCTGCTGCTGGTGCAGAACGGCAACCACGCCGGTGTGCTGATCACGCCCGCGGGGGTGCTCCAGTCGGCTTCGCTGTCGCTGGCCCAACTGTGGAAGCACTCGGCCGCGGCCATCGTGCTCGCGTCGGTGCCGCTGGCCTTCCGCAGGCGGTTTCCGCTGACGGCGTTCGTGGTGCTGCTGGCCGGCGCGCTCGCCACCCGGCAGTACGCGACGGACGTCACGTTCCTGGCCATCGTCTTCGCCGGCTACTCGGCGGTGGTGTACAGCCGTTTCCGCAACGCGGCGATGCTCAGCATGCCGCTGGCGGGCGTGCTGGTGGTCTATGCCTTCTGGACCGCGGTACCGGCGGGCGACTATTCAACGACCCCCATTTCAGCGCGATCGCGGGGGAGCCTGCCGCCGTTGCCGCCGCACCTGCTGCACCCGTTGCGCCCGGGGTCGCTGCCGGGATTCGACGCGGGGACTCCGGGATACACGGTCCAGGCAGCCGCGCCCTGGCGGCTCACCGGGCTGGTGGTCGCGGCCGCGCTGGTCCTGATCGCGGTGATCGCCAACGCGATCCAGGCCCGGGACCGGCTGCGCCGGCTGCGGGCCGAGCACGAGGCCGCCACCCGGCGGGCACTCGAGCAGGAGCGCGCCCACATCGCCAGCGAGCTGCACGACGTGGTGACGCACAACGTCAGCGTGATGATCGTCCAGGCCGGCGCGGCCCGGCAGGTGCTCAGCGATTCACCGGACGAGGCCAAGGAGGCGCTGCTCGCGGTGGAGTCCAGCGGCCGGGCGGCCATGACCGAGCTGCGCCACCTGCTCGGCCTGCTGAGCCCTGGGCTGACAGACGCCGAAGACGCCCGCCGGGACGGCGAGGACCTGCGGCCGCAGCCGGGCCTTGGGCAGCTTCGGCCGCTCATCGACCGGGTTTCCGCGGCCGGGCTGCCGGTCGAGCTCCGCATCGCCGGTGCGCCGCGCGAGCTGCCGCCCGGCCAGGACCTGGCGGCGTTCCGCGTCGTCCAGGAGGCGCTGACCAATGTGATCAAGCACGCGGGGAAGCCGCGGACCACCGTCACGCTCGACTACCGTGCGGACGATCTCGTGGTCGAGGTCGCCGACGCCGGCCGGCCCTTCCCTGCCGCCGGGCCCACCGCCGCTGCCCCCGGCGGTGGGCGGGGCCTGCTCGGCCTGCGGGAGCGCATGACGCTGTACGGGGGCGACGTGCTGGCCGAGCCGCGGCCGGACGGCGGGTGGCTGGTCCGGGCCCGGATGCCGGTGGATCCGCCGCCACCCCTGGCTGCCAACGGCCTGACGTCTCCGGCAGCGGGGCATCCGTGAGCGAGGCGACCGTGGGCGAGGCCGCGCCGCCGCGCGTGGTTATCGCCGACGACCAGACCCTGGTCCGCGGCGGTTTCCGCATGATCCTCCGCGCGGCCGGCATACCGGTGGTGGCCGAGGCGGCCGACGGCGCGGAGGCGGTGGCCGCGGTGCTCAAGCACCGGCCGGACGTCGTGCTCATGGACATCCGGATGCCGGAGATGGACGGCCTGGAGGCCACCCGCCGCATCCTCGCCGCCCAGACCGGCGCGCGGCTGCCGGATCATCATCCTCACCACCTTCGACCTCGACCAGTACGTGTACACCGCGCTCACCGCCGGTGCCAGCGGCTTCCTGCTCAAGGACGTCTCGCCGGAGCAGCTTGTCGCCGCGGTGCGCCTGGTCCAGCACGGGCGACGCGCTGCTGGCCCCGTCCATCACCCGCCGGCTCGTCCAGCAGTTCGCGCCGCGGCCGGCCAGCCAGCCGGCCGCCGGTCACGGCAACCTGTCCGAGCTGACCCCGCGAGAGCTCGAGGTGCTGCGGCTGATGGCGCGCGGCCTGAGCAACGCCGAACTCGCCGCGCACCTCACCCTCAGCGAGGCCACCGTCAAGACCCACGTGGCCCGGATCCTCGGCAAGCTCGGCCTCAGGGACCGGGTGCAGGCCGTGGTCCTGGCCTACGAGACCGGCCTGGTGGGCTCCGCCGCCGCGCCCTGACCCGGGGCCCGGATCAGGCCAGCGGCGCGAGCTCGTCGGCCAGCGGCGCCAGCATGGCCGGGCGGGCGTCCAGCGGCAGGTTCATGATGACCAGGTCGGCGCCCGCGTCGCGGTAGGCCGCGGCCAGCTCGGCGGCCCGCTTGATCCCGTCGGGGCCCGCCACCCGGACGTTGACCGAGCAGGTGATCTCGCGCGCATCCCGGCCGATGCTGGCGCAGTGCTCGACCAGCGTGTCCTTGAGGCTGAGCCAGTCCTCCGGGCCCGGGGTGATCGCGTTCCACTGCTGTGCCCAGCGCGCCGCGGTGCGCAGCGTCCTGGTCCGCCCGCGGCCGCCGATGGTGAGCGGCGGGTGCGGGCGCTGCACCGGCTTGGGCTCGCACCGCGCGTCGGTGAGCTGCACGTAGCGGCCCGCGAACGTGGTGGTCTCGTTGCTGAGCAGCGAGATGATCGCCTCGACGCCCTCGTCGAACCGGTCGAACCGTTCCCGCAGCGGCGGCAGCGGGATGCCGTAGGCGGTGGTCTCCATCTCGTTCCACCCCGCGCCCAGGCCCAGCTCCAGCCGCCCGCCGGAGATGATGTCGGTGGTGGCCGCGATGTTGGCGAGCACGGCCGGGTGCCGGTAGACCATGCCGGTGACCTGGCAGCCGAGCCGGATCCGGTGGGTCGCCTCGGCCATCGCGGCGAGCATCGACCAGGCCTCCAGGTTGGGCCCGGTGAACGGCTCGGTCAGCGGGTAGAAGTGGTCCCAGTTCCAGGCCGACTCGAACAGCGGTACCTCGTCGGCCGCCAGCCACACGTCACGGATCTGCGCCCACGGCGTGTGCTCGGGCCTGGTCTTGATCGCGAAGCGCACAGGCGTGTCCCTTTGGTCTAGATCGGGTTACCGCCAAGGATCATAGTCCGCCGCGCCGCCGCGGTCCCTCGCCCTGCGTCCACGGGTCGTAGTCGGTCTCCAGCGCCTCCTGCGGCGGCCGCTCCGCCTCCGGCACGTGCCGCAGGTTCAGCCGGATCCTGGTCCAGCTGTAGCTGCGCCCCCGCATCGAGTCCACCAGCACGTCCGCGGGCTCCAGGTAGTCCCAGACTCCCGGGTGCCGCAGTTTCCACTTCTCCAGGCCGGCCATGGCCTCGTCCTTGGTCGCGGCCCTGGCCACCTCGATGAGCGGCATCACCGAACGACGCCGGCCCGTTGCCCCGCTGGTTTTTCCCGGTGCTGGCGGAGCCACGGCGGGCGCGGCGCCCCGGGTTCCACCCATCCGGCGTTTAGAAGGCTGAACCCTGGGCGGCTCCCCGGCCTGCTTGTCGTAGTGCGGCGGCCAGGGGGCATCGGCGAGACCTGCTTTTTCATCCTCCGCCGCGAGAGCCAGCAGCGGTTCCAGCGAGCCGGCCGTGGCGTCCATGCCCTCCCAGGGGTCGCCGAGCTGCGCGAACCTGGCGGGCACGGTGTCGATGGTGAACGCCGCGGGGTCGCAGCCGGGAACCTCCGCCCACGCCAGCGTCGTCGACACCCGCGCGTCGGCGGTGGGGCGGACCGAGTAGGCGGAGGCGACCGTGCGGTCCTTGGCGTTCTGGTTGTAGTCCACGAACACGCCGTGCCGCTCCTCCTTCCACCACTGCGCGGTGGCCTCCTCGGGCGCCCGGCGCTCGATCTCCCTGGCCAGGGCCACCGCGGCGCGGCGGACGTCGGTGAAGGTCCAGCGCCGCTCGATGCGGGCGTAGACGTGGAAGCCCCGCGAGCCGGAGGTCTTCGGCCACCCGGTCAGCCCGAAGTCGGCCAGCACGTCCCGGGCGACGAGCGCCACCTGGAGGATCTGCGGCCACTCCACGCCCGGCACCGGGTCGAGGTCGACCCGCAGCTCGTCGGGATGGTCCAGGTCGTCGGCCAGCACCGGGTGCGGGTTCAGGTCGATGCAGCCCAGGTTGACCACCCAGGCCAGCGCGGCCGCGTCGCGGGGCACGACCTCGTCGGCGGTGCGCCCGGACGGGAAGCTGAGCAGCACCGTCTCGACCCAATCGGGGCGTTTGTCCGGGGCGCGCTTCTGGAAGAACGGTTCGCCCTCGGCCCCGTGCACGTACCGCTTGAGCACCATGGGGCGCCCGATCACGCCGCGCAGCGCGCCGTCGGCCACGGCCAGGTAGTACCGGACCAGGTCCAGCTTGGTGTGCCCGGTGCGCGGGAAGTAGACCTTGCCCGGGTTGGACACCACCACGGTGGTCCCCCCGATATCCAGGCTGAGTTTCCCGTCCGCCATGCCTTCCACGGTAACCGCCGGGCAGCTGCCCAGGCAGCCTTGGGATGTGCATTACGCCTGGCGGGCGGCGGGCCGCCCCCGTCAGCAAGACGTCATCCCGGGGCTGGCCGCGGGCAAAACCGGGCATTCGTGGCCGGTCCGGGCCGCACCCGTCGGAGTTCGGGGCGCCCGGACGACGATAGGGGTGTGAGCGGACAGCAGCTGGCTTCGGCGGGCCCTCCCGCGCGCCTGCTCGCCCTCTATGACCAGGCACTTCCGCAGGTCTACGGCTACCTGCTGTCCCGGTGCGGGCAGCGGGCGCTGGCCGAGGACCTGACCGGCGAGACGTTCCTGGCCGCGGTCGACGCGGTGCGGGGCGCCACGCCGCCGCCGCTGAGCACGGCCTGGCTGATCGGGGTGGCCCGGCACAAGCTGAGCGACCACTGGCGGCGGCAGGCCCGGGAGGAGCGCTCGCTGCGCGCCGTGGCCGCGGAGCCCGACCGCCGGGCCGACGACCCGTGGGACGCCAGGATCGATGCGCTGCGGGCCCGGGACGTGTTGCAACGGCTCGGCCCGCAGCACCGGGCCGCGCTGACGCTGCGGTACGTGGACGACCTGCCGGTGCCCGAGGTCGCCGGGATGCTCGGCCGCACGGTGCACGCCACCGAGGCGCTGCTGGTCCGGGCCCGGTCGGCGTTCCGCGCCGCCTACGCAGCCGAAGGAGGGGAGCACGGCGATGACCGACCCGTTTGACGCGCTGCGGGTGCCGGTCACCCCGGCCGATCCCGATCCCGTTTTCGCCGCCCGCCTGCGGGCCCGCCTGGAGCGCGCCCTTGGCCTACCCGAAGGAGTCGCCGTGACGGATATAGCCGTGACCCTGCCCGAACCCGAATCCCCCCCGCCCGCGGAGCGCGGCGCGGCCGTTCCCTACCTCGCGGTGCGCGGGGCCCGGGGCGCCCTGGACTGGTACGCGTCCGTGCTCGGCGCGCGGCTGCGCGGGGAGCCGATCATCATGCCGGACGGGCGGGTCGGTCACTCCGAGCTCGAACTGGCCGGCGGGGTGATCTACCTCGCCGACGAGCACCCGGAGATCGGCGTGCGCGCCCCGGACCCGGCCGGTGTCCCGGTGAGCCTGGTGCTGGAGGTCGGCGACGTGGACGACGTCGCCGGGGCCGCGGTGGAGGCCGGGGCGCGGCTGGACCGGGGGCCCTACGAGGCGCACGGTCACCGCAACGTCACGCTGACCGACCCCTACGGGCACCGGTGGATGTTGCAGGCTCCCCTGCGCCGTGCCGCTGCCGGAGGCGGCGCGCCGGGGCCCGCGCTGCGCCAGGGCGACATCGGGTACGCGTCGCTGTGGGTGCCGGACGCGCCGCGCGCCGCCGCGTTCTACGGCGCGGTGCTCGGCGTGGAGTACGCGCCCGCGCACGGGGCGCGTGGGTGGCAGGCCGCCGATCTGACGCCACCCCAGGGGCTCTGGGAAACCGATGCGGGCCCGATCTTGTTCTGCTCGTACGTCGTGGACGACGCCGCCGAGGCGGTGGCGCGGGTTCGCGCGGCCGGAGGTGAGGCCGGCGAGCCCGTGCGGCGGGCGTATGGGGTGAGCGCCGACTGCGTGGACCCCGATGGTGTGCGGTTCGCGCTGTATCAGCAGCCGACCCGCCCCGGCGGTCCCGGCCCGGCCGGTCCCGGCCCGGCCGGCCGTAACGGCGACATCATCTACGTGACCCTGGAGGTGGCCGACCCGGCCAGCACGCTGGCGTTCTACGGCTCGGTGCTCGGCTGGCGGGCCAATCCCGGCCGGACCCCCGGCGGCTGGCAGGTCGAGGGCACCACGCCGATGATCGGGGTCAGCGGGGGGCATACGCAGCCCGCCGCGGTGCCGGTGTGGCGGGTGAGCGACGTGGCGGCGGCCGTCGCCCGGGTCCGCGAGGCGGGCGGCACATCGACCGACCCGCACCGGGAGCCCTACGGCGTCATCGCCGAGTGCACCGACTACCAGGGAACCCGCTTCTCCCTCACCGGATATCCCGGCTAGGGTCCTGGCCAGCCCCAGAATGCGGGGCCCCAGAATGGGGGGCGTGAAGGTTGTCGTGCTGGCCGACACGCACGCCCCGCGCCGCTGGAAGTCCTGCCCGGCGCCGGTGGCGGCGCACCTGCGCGGGGCGGACCTCATCCTGCACGCGGGCGACGTGTGCACCGCCGCTGTGCTGGACGAGCTGGCCGCCTACGCGCCGGTGCACGCGGTGCGCGGCAACAACGACGGCCGGGACGTGGCGGCCTGGGGCGCCCCGGACACCCTGGAACTCGATCTCGGCGGCCTCCGCGTGGCCATGATCCACGACTCGGGCCCGGCGGCCGGCGGCCCACCCGGCTGCGCCGCCGTTTCCCCGGCGCGGACCTCGTGGTGTTCGGCCACTCGCACATTCCGCTGGACCACGCGGAGTACGGCCAGCGGATCTTCAACCCCGGTTCGCCCACCGACCGCCGCCACCAGCCCCACGGCACGCTCGGCCTGCTGGACATCGCCGACGGCCGCCTGCTCGTGGCCCAGATCGTCCCGGTGACCTGACTCCGGGCCCGGGCCGGGAGACCTGACGCCGGGCTCCATGGCGGGACCGTGGCTGGAAGCACGATCCACGGACGCGGCGGTCGGGGAACTGCTTGCCTTCGCCGAATCGGCGAGCGGCGAGCCGCGCATCGCCGCCCTGGCGTTCGGCACGGAACTGGGACCGGACGGGGCTGAGCGCTGGCGAGAGTGGGCCAGGAAGCCGGGATTCGGTGCCTACGCCCGGCAGTGGCTGGCCGAACAGGAAGAGCCGCTGGCCGCGGACCCTGCGGATGAGGCGTGGCTGGCCGTGGATGCGCTCAGCATCATGCTGGACAGCCTCCCCGAACTGCCGCTTCCGCTGGCCGCCATCGTCCAGCATGAGCTCGGCCTTGATGTGGGCGAGGCGCTGTCGCTGCTGCGCCGCTCCGGTCACCCAGCCGAGGCGGACGTTGTGGCAAGGCTGAGCGGCAGGCCGAGGCTGGCTGCATGGGAGCCTGACCGGGCCGCAGATCCTGCCAGGGACCCCAGGAGGCGCCTATCCGTCCTGCCTGGCCGGTAAGGGCGCGTGCCCCCGGAGGACTGCGGCGGGGCGTGGGGGTACGCCGACCTCAAAGAGATCCTGGCCGATCCGGGACATGTTCCGGATTCGATTCTTTTTTCGTAGTTATGGCCCTCAACTTTGTCGGTACCGCCTGATAGCGTCGAACCAGACGGCATGAGACCCGGGTCCGGGGAGGTGAGCCAGATGCCCGCACCAGCGGCCAGCGCCGGGGCGGCACGCCGGCCAGCCCCAGACAAAGCTCGCCTGCGCGAGGCGCTGCTGGCACGCATGCGGCCGACGGCGGAGGAGCTTCTGGACGCGGAGTGGGATGCCGAGATCGCCGCGCTGGAGGCGGCTGGTGCGGAGGCGGTGCCGCCCCCGGCGGAGGAGCTGCCGGTCCTCGATCCCGGGCCCCTGGCCGCGCCGCCGGACGGCGCGGATGCGTGGTTAGCTGACCTGCCCGGCCCGTTGCTGGATGAGTACCTGGCGGCCACGGAGGCGCCGGAGGGACCCGAGCCGATCGCGGCCGGGTTCTGGAACCGCTCGACGGGCGACGGTGCCGGGTTCGCCTCCGGTGGGGTGGTCGATGACCTGCCGCCGGGGCCGACGCTGGCCGGGCTGGCCGCCGATGTGTGCACGGCGGGCCTAGGCCGGCTGAGTGATGACGAGCTCATTGGGCTGTTGCGGGCGGCACGGCGGCTTTCGTCATGGTCGGCGTCGGTGGAGCTGGCCGCCACGGGCGACCTGATGCGCCGCCGGCTGGCCCAGGAGGCGGCGGGGCAGGCGGGGAGGGCCGAGCACGCGGACGCGGAGATCGCCGCCGCGCTGACGCTGACCGGGCGGGACGCCGATCGGCTGCTCGACCTTGCGCTGACGCTGCGGCGGCTGCCCTTGACGGCGCGCGCCCTGGCCGACGGCGTGCTCGACCTGCCGCGGGTAATGGTGATCGCCGATGAGGTCGCCGGTCTGGAGGATGAGCACCTCGCCTCCGTGGAGGCCCATGTGCTGGCCCGCGCGGCGGGTCAGACGACCACCCGGCTGCGGGCGGCCACGCGCCGGGCGGTCATAGCGGCGGATCCCGCTGCGGCGCGCAAGCGGCAGGAGCGGGCACAACGCGACGCGCGCGTGGAGCGGTGGACCGAGCACGCCGGGACCGGTGCGCTAGCGGGCCGGGATCTCCCGCCGACCGGGGCGCTTGCGGCGGATCAGCACCTGACGGAGCTGGCCCGCGCGCTGCACGCGGCCGGGCTGACCGGAACCATGGATCAGCTCCGGGCCCGGGTGTTCGTGGCATTGCTGACCGGCCAGCCCGTGGCGTCCTTGCTGCCGCCCGGCGGAGCATCGTCCCGCGGCGGCGCCGCCGCTCCCTGCGGTGCGGGCGATAACGGTAGCCCCAGCTCTCCTAGCGTCCCCGGCTGGCCCGGCGGCTCCAGTTCGCCCGGCGGCTCCGGCTCGCCCGTCGGCCTCAGTTCGGCCGCCGTCCCCGGTTGGCCCGGCTCGCTCGATGACCCCAGTTCTCCCTGCTGGCCTGGCGGCTCCAGTTCGCCCGGCGGCCCTGGCTCCACCAGCGGTCCGGAGGCACCAGGCGGCCCGGTGCTGCGGGGATGGTCAACCTGACGGTGCCGTTGGGCACCTGGCTGGGCCTGGGGGAGGTGCCGGGCGAGGTGGCCGGGTTCGGCCCGGTGGACGCGCAGGATTGCCGAGATCTGGCAAGGGCCATGGCTCAGCACCCTGGTACCCGATGGTGTCTGACCGTCATCGATCACAACGGCCGCCCCATCGCGCACGGCTGCGCCCGTCCCCGCCGCGGGCCGCCCGGAGGAGACCCGCGATCATCAGGAGGCCCAGGATCGCCGGGAGGCCCCGGGCCACCTGGAGGCGAGCGACCGTCGGGAGGTCGACCGTCGGGAGGTCGAGAGGCGTCAGGACGTCCCGAGTCGTCGCGAGGCCCGCAACCGCCGGGAGGGCCGGGAGTGTCAGGACTCCCTAGGCCGCCGGGAGGGCGTGGAGCGTTCGTGCACTCCGGACTGCCGGGACGCCCGCGAACGTTGACGGGTGCCGGTTCGCGGTCGGCAACAGGCGACGGCGACCTGGGCCCGGGGTTGTCGGCGGGCGTCGCCGCTTGGCTGGCGGGTGTGCGGCTGGAATGGCTGGAGACGGCGGGGTGTGCGCACCGGCGGGAGTCCGCGGGGTACCGGCCCGCGCCCTCGTTGCGGCACCTGATCCAGATCCGGCAGAGCAGGTGTGCCTTCCCTGGTTGCGGGCGGCCGGCACGCGGGTGCGACCAGGATCACACGGTGCCGTACGAGCAGGGCGGGCGGACCTGCGAGTGCAACCTGGCCCCGCTCTGCCGGACCCACCACCAGGCCAAACAAGCCCACGGCTGGCGGCTCGACCAGTCCCGGCCCGGGATCATGACATGGACCACTCCCAGCGGGCGCCGCTATACCACCGGCCCCAGCGTCTATCCGGGCTGAGTGCCTGCCGGATCACCTGGTGGACGCGGCCTCGGCGCGGAGGGTGCCGGTGAGATCGTGGTAGTAACCCACGGCGGTGCACTCGTCCCGGCCGGTGCAGGACACCGAGTACAGGGCCGACAACTCGTGGATGCCGGTGCCGGCCCGGGGCGGGGGCGGCAGGAACGCCGCGCGCCAGTGGCCTCGCCCCAGGGTCATGGCCAGAGCCACCGAGCGGTTCGCCGCGTTTCGCCCGCCGCCGACCGCGAGGCAGTTGCCGGTGGACACGCACGAGACACCGAGGAGGTAGGTGCTCGGGTGGATGCTGGCGCCGCGCGGGACCGCGGTGATCTCGACGGCCCGGCCGAACCGGCCTTTCGACTCGGTCACGCTCATCGCCTGGCTCTGCGTAGCCGAAACCGCGTACTCGCCCACGCCGAGGCACGATGCGGCCGACGGGCAGGAGATCGAGGAAAGGGCCGTGAACGTGCTCGGGATGGAGTTGCGCGGCGCGAAGATCTCGGTCGCCCGGTGCCAGCCGCCCCGGAACTCGATCGCGCCCATCGGCGCGAACCGGCTGGACGACACGCTGTAGTTCCCGACCGCGACGCAGGCCCCGGGGCCGGTGCAGGCGATCCCGGTCATGAACGCGTCCGGGTTCACGGCCGCGCCGGCCGGCGAGGCGACCTCGGTGGCCGGGCGCCAGCCGCCCCTCGTAAGCCTGGCCAGCGCCATCGTCTGCACGTTGCCGGACGAATCCTGATAGCTGCCGACGGCCTCGCAGAACCCGCTGCTCAGGCACGTCACCGCGTCGAGCTGAGCCGACGCGGGCGACGCGGCGTCGCCGGGCAGCCTGGGCGCGAAGGCGCGCCCCCACCGGCCGTGCGACTCGGTGGCGATGAACGCCTGGAGACTGTTCGCCCTGCCGTACTCGTAGTCGCCGACCGCCACGCAGTTCCCCGCGCTTACGCAGCCCATGCCGTTGACCTCGGAATACGGCTGGCTGGCGGCGTTCAGGGGGAGCTGGAGCGTGCTGCCCCGTGACCACCGGCCGCGCGTCTGCGTGGCCACCACCGGCTCCACCGGTTTGCTGGCGTCCTGGTAGTCCCCGCCCGCGACGCAGGCCCCGCGGCCCGTGCAGGCCGTCGCGAACAGGCCGGTGCTGGGCGCTGTGTGGGTGCTGGTCGGCGGCATGACCTCGGTGGCCGGGTGGTCCGCAAGACCATCGCGAGCGCTCCCGGTTCCGTGCGCCGACGGGAGCACGAATACGAGCGCGCCAACGGCGCCGCTCGCTGCGGCGCGGAACCAGCGGGGGCGTACGGACTCGCGTGCCATGATTTCCCGCCCAGGTTTGGGCAGACCTATTGGGCAGACCTTCAAGCTAAGCCTAAACCCCGGCCATGAGTGGGTCTACGAACCAGGATGGAACCCGTGTCACACGGAGCACAGATACGAGGTGACGGCGGGTGAATCTGGATCCCGCCGAGGCCCGCCGGCGGTTCGCCGCCGCCCCGGTGGCCCGGCTCGCCACCGTGGGACCGGCCGGGCAGCCACACCTCGTCCCGGTGACCTTCGCGGTCGACGGCGACCGCGTCTACACCGCGGTGGACGCCAAACCCAAAACCACCACCGACCTGCGCCGGCTCCGCAACATCGCCGTGGATCCGCGGGTAGCGGTGCTCGCCGACCACTACGAGGCGGACTGGGCCGCGCTGTGGTGGGCCCGCGCGGACGGGACCGCGGTGCTCCTGGACCGGCCGGCGGACATGGCCGGGCCGCTGCGGCTGCTGGCCACGCGCTACCCGCAATACCGGGCCAGCCCTCCGGCTGGCCCGGTCATCCGCATCCAGGTCACCCGCTGGACCGGCTGGGCGGCCCGGGGCTGAAACTTACAGGGGCGCCGGAAGCTACAGGGGCCGCCGGGCAGGCGCGCTACATAGCGGGGGCGGGCAGCTTGGCCAGGGCAGCCTCGACGACCTCCGCCGGGAGCTCGAAGTCGACCATCTGGCCGGACTGGAAGTTGGCGTAGGCGGTCAGGTCGAGCAGCCCGTGCCCGCACAGCGCGGTCAGGATGACCTTCTCCTCGCCGGTCTCCTTGCAGCGCAGCGCCTCCTCGACGCAGGCCGCGATCGCGTGCGCCGGCTCCGGGGCCGGCAGGATTCCTTCCGCCCTGGCGAAAAGAACGCCCGCCTCGAAGGCCTCCGTCTGCGCCTTGGCCGTGGCCTCGATCAGGCCGAGCTCGTAGATGTGCGACAGCAGCGGCGACATGCCGTGGTACCGCAGCCCGCCCGCGTGGATCGGGTCGGGCACGAAGTCGTGCCCGAGCGTGTGCATCTTGAGCAGCGGGGTGAACCCGGCGGTGTCGCCGAAGTCGTAGGCGTACACGCCGCGGGTGAAGGACGGGCACGCGGCCGGCTCGACGGCCCGCAGCACCGGATTGATCTTGCCGGCCAGCTTCTCCCGCAGGAACGGGAAGACCAGGCCGGAGAAGTTGGACCCGCCGCCGGTGCAGCCGATGATCACGTCGGGGGTGTCCCCGGCCTGGGCAAGCTGCTTGATCGCCTCCGCACCGATGACGGTCTGGTGCAGCAGGACGTGGTTGAGCACGCTGCCGAGCGCGTACCTGGCCGCCGGGTCGCCGCCGGCCACCTCCACCGCCTCGCTGATCGCGATGCCCAGGCTGCCCGTGGAGTCGGGGTGCTCGGCCAGGACGGCCCGGCCCGCCGTAGTGATGTCGGACGGGCTGGGGTGGACGGTCGCCCCGTAGGCCTCCATCAGCAGCCGGCGGTAGGGCTTCTGGTCGTAGGACGCCCGGACCATCCACACTTCGCAGTCGATCCCGTACAGCGCCGACGCGAACGCCAGCGCGCTGCCCCACTGGCCGGCGCCGGTCTCCGTGGTGAGCTTCGTGACGCCCTCGGCGGCGTTGTAGTACGCCTGGGGCACGGCGGTGTTGGGCTTGTGCGAGCCGGCCGGGCTGGTCCCCTCGTACTTGTAGTAGATCCGGGCCGGGGTACCGAGCGCCTTCTCCAGCCGCCGCGCGCGGTACAGCGGCGTGGGCCGCCACAGCCGGTAGACGTCGACCACCGGCTCCGGAATGTCGATAAATCGGTCTGGCGACACTTCCTGGGCGATGAGCGCCATGGGGAACAGCGGCGCCAGGTCATCGGGCCCGACCGGCTGGCCGGTGCCCGGGTGCAGCGGCGGCGGGGGCGGCGAGGGCAGGTCCGGGATGACGTTGTACCACTGCCGCGGCAGCTCGGACTCGTCGAGAAGGTATTTGACCTGGTGATCCACGGGACGCCTCCCCTACGCGATGGGTGGTGATCACTGCGACAGTAGCGGCTCTTCGGGCCGAGCGGGAGAGGCAGGGTGGCCTGCCAGGTTCCGGCTCGCCCGGCCGCCGGCGGCCGGGCAACGATCGCCACGCTGAACCCTTGACAATCAGTCATAAGCGCAACAAGATCAGGCATTAACGGGCATCTATGCGGAACAAGCGGTCACCAACCGAGGGAGCCAGGACCGGGATGCTGCCGACGCAGCGGCGACAGGTGATCCTCACGCAGGTACGCCGCCAGAGCGCGGTCTCCGCCGACGACCTGGCCCGCGAGTTCGGCGTCTCGGTCGAGACGATCCGCCGTGACCTGCGCAGGCTCGGCGACAAGGGCCTCCTGGACCGGGTGTACGGGGGCGCGACCCGCCCCGCCGGGCGGTCCAGCGAGGGCAGCTTCGCCGCGCGGAGCGTGCGCCGGGTGGCGGCCAAGCGCGCCATCGCCCGGCTCGGCGCCTCGCTGGTTGAGCCCGGCGAGACGCTGGTCATCGACATCGGCACCACGGCGCTCGAGGTGGCGCGCGCGCTGCCCGCCTCGTTCGAGGGCCGGGTGCTCACCAACTCGGTCCCGGTGGCCATGGAGCTGTCCGGCCGCCGCGAGATCGAGATCCTGCTGTGCGGGGGCCAGGTGCGGCACGGCGACGGCGCCTGCGCCGGCGCTCACGCCGAGGCCTTCTTCGCCGAGTTCTACGCCGACCGGGCGTTCCTCGGCTCCGGCGGCGTCCATCCCGAGGCCGGCCTCACCGACTACTACCCGGCCGAGGTCGTCGTCCGGCGCACGATCATCGCGCACACCGCCGCCTGTTACGTGCTGGCCGACTCCAGCAAGCTCGGGGTCATCGCCGTGCACCGGGTCTGCCCGCTCGACGACATCACCGCGGTTCTCACCGACGACGAGACAGAGCCCCGCGCCCACGAGGCGCTCGCCGCCGCGGGCGTCACGGTGCTTCGCGCCCTCATGGAGCAAGAAACCTAAGGATGTGATGGACAGTGGCCACTGTCACCCACCACGACGACGATGCCCAGCTCGACCGCTACGGCTACCGGCAGCAGTTCAACCGCTCCCTGCGCCGCTTCGAGTCGTTCGCGGTGGCGTTCTCGTTCATCTCGATCACCACCGGGATCTTCACCACGTTCGCGTTCGTCCTGGGCAACGGCGGCCCGCGCGGCATCTGGACGTGGCCCATCGTGATCGTGGGCCAGACCCTGGTTGCCCTGGTCTACGGCGCCCTGGCCGCCCGGGTGCCGCTGTCCGGCTACTCCTACCAGTGGGCGTCGCGGCTGGCGAACGTGCACGTGGGCTGGTGGCTGGGGTGGATGTCGTTCGCGTTCTTGTCGATCGTCACGGTGTCGGTCGACTACGGCCTGGTGCAGGTGGCGTTCCAGCCGCTGATCGGCGAGACCTACACGCCGGTCAGCGCGGGCCTGGAGACGCTCGTGGTGCTCGCGCTCCAGGCCGCGCTGATCATCGCCTCGACCCGGGCCACCACCCGGGTCAACAACACCGCGGTGGCCACCGAGGTGATCGGCATCGTCGGGCTCACCGTGCTGCTGATCGTCGTCGCGGCCATCCGCGGCCTCGGGCACTGGTCCAACCTGGGCTCCACGGGAATCGTCCCGTCCGCCGGGTACTACAACTGGCTGGGCCCGTTCATGCTGGCCACCCTGCTCGGCGCCTACACGATCGTCGGGTTCGAGGCGGCGAGCAACCTGGCCGAGGAGACCGTCGAGCCGCACAAGACGGTGCCGCGCGCGATGGTCCGCGCGGTGCTGCTGTCCGGCGTGGTGGGCATGGCCTTCCTCATCGCGCTCGTCTACTCGATCAGCCAGATCGGCCCGACCTCGCACAGCTCCGCCCCGGTGGCGCTCATCGTGCAGCAGGTCCTCGGCGGGTTCGTCCAGAAGGTCTTCCTGATCTTCGTCTGCGTGTCGATCTTCGCCTGCGGGCTGGTCATCATGGTCACCAACGGCCGCCTGATCTTCTCCATGTCGCGGGACCGGCGGCTGCCCGGCTACCAGCTCTGGCGCCAGGTGCCCAGGGCCACCGGCGGCCCCACCTGGGCCACCGTGCTGGCAGCGGTCATCGGCGGGGTGATCACGCTGGTGCTGATCAACCACACGGCGGCCCTGACCACGCTGTTCACCGCGTCGACCATCATGCCGGCCCTGCTCTACGCGTCCACCGTGCTGCTGTACGTCTTCACCGCGCGGGGGCACCGCGGCCAGGCCGGGCACTTCGCGCTGGGCCGGTTCGAGATACCCGTGATCGCCGGGGCGCTGATCTGGCTCGCCTACGAGCTGATCATCCTGATCGGGCCAGCGGTGTTCCGCGACGCCCAGTACTACGTGCTGGGGGCGCTCGGCGTCGGCGTCCTGTTCTACGCCGGGCAGTGGCTGCTCGCCCCGGACGCGATGCGCGCCGAGGAGGGCGCCCACGGGGCAGAGGCGTTGAGTACCGGCGAGACGTCGGCCACCGGCGGCTCGTGAACGTCCTCGCCATCGACCAGGGCACGTCCGCCACGAAGGCGCTGGTGGTCGGGCCGGGCAATGAGGTACTCGGGTCCGCCGAGGTGCCCGTCCACCCGCGCAGCGTGCCGGGCGGCGGGGTCGAGCAGGACCCGGAGGAGCTTTACGACTCGGTCATCGCGGCCGGGCTGGGCGCCCTGGCCAGCGCCCGAGCCCCGGTGCACGCCATGGCCCTGGCCAACCAGGGCGAGACCGTGCTGGCCTTCGACCGGCGCACGGGACGACCGCTCACCGCCGCCATCGTATGGCAAGATCGCAGGTCAGCGACGGTGTGCGAACGTCTTTCCGGCTCCGCCGAACGCCTGGCGGCGACCACCGGGCTGCCGCTTGACCCGTACTTCGCCGCGCCCAAGATGACCTGGCTGCGGGAGAACCTCACCGCCGAGGGCGCGGTCACCACCACGGACACGTGGCTGCTGGCCAGGCTGGGTGCGGGTTACCTGACCGACGCGGCGACCGCGTCCCGCACGCTGCTGCTCGACCTGGACACCGCGCAGTGGTCGCCCGAGGCGTGCGGCGTGTTCGGGCTGGACGCCGGGGAACTGCCGGAGATCACCGACTGCGCGGGGGTGGTGGGCGAGACCGGCGCGTTCGGCCCGGCGCTGCCGGTGGCCGGGCTCGCCGTCGACCAGCAGGCCGCGCTGCTCGCCGAGCGGTGCTTCGCGGCCGGCGAGGCCAAGTGCACCTACGGCACGGGCGCGTTCCTGCTCGCGACCAGCGGCCCGCGCGCGGTGCGGTCGGCGCACGGCCTGTCCGCGTCGGTCGCCTGGCGGCTGCGCGGGCAGGTCACGTACTGCCTGGACGGCCAGGTCTACACGGCGGGCTCGGCCGTGCGCTGGCTCAGCGATCTCGGCCTGGTCCCCGGCGCCGCCGGGCTGGACGAGGCGGGCGCCAGCGTGGCCGACTCCGGCGGGACGGTGTTCGTGCCCGCGCTCGCCGGGCTCGGCGCGCCGCACTGGCGGCCCGATGCCCGGGGCGCGTTCCTCGGCCTGGGGCTCGGCACCACCCGCGGGCACCTGGCCCGGGCGGTCGTGGAGGGGATCGCGGCCTCGGTGGCGCTGCTGGCCGGCGCGGTGGCCGCCGACCACGGCGCGCCGCTCACCGCGCTGCGGGTGGACGGCGGCCTGACCCGGTCCAGGCTGCTGGTCCAGGCGCAGGCCGACCTGCTCCAGGTCCCCGTCGAGGTGAGCAGGTCACCGGACGCGACCGCGCTCGGCGTCGCGGCGCTCGCCCGGCTCGGCACGGGGGAGTGCACCGATCTGGCTGAGGCCGTCGGCCCGGCCGAGGTGGAATGGGTCGCCGAGCCCGCGATCACCGCCGATCAAGCGGCAGAACGCCTGAACGGGTTCAACTCGGCCGTCCGGAGAGTACTGGAATCGTGACCACGGGCGAGCGGCCAGCCGAGGTGGCCATCATCGGGGCCGGCGTGGTCGGCACCGCGATCGCCCGCACGCTGGCCTGCCAGGACATCTCCTGCGTGCTCATCGACGCGGCCAGCGACGTGGGCACCGGGACCACCAAGGCCAACACCGCGATCCTGCACACCGGGTTCGACACGGTGCCCGGCAGCCTGGAGAGCCGGCTGCTGCGCCGGGGCAGCGCCCTGCTCCGCGACTACGCGCGGCGGGCCGGCATCCCGGTGGAGCCGACCGGGGCGCTGCTGGTCGCCTGGACCGACGAGCAGGCCGCGGAACTGCCCGCGATCCGCGACAAGGCGCACCGCAACGGCTGCACCGACGTCCGCCCGGTCGGCGCCGGGGAACTGTACCGGCGGGAACCGCACCTCGGGCCGGGCGCGCTGGGCGCGCTGGAGATCCCGGGGGAGAGCGTCATCTGCCCGTGGACCACGCCGCTGGCCTACGCCACTCAGGCGCTTGCCGCCGGGGCGCGGTTGCGGTTGCGCAGCCAGGTCACCGGGGTCCGCACCGGGGACGCCGAGCACCAGGTGATCACCAGCACGGGCGTGGTGCGCTGCCGCTGGGTGGTGAACGCGGCCGGCCTGTACAGCGACGTCATCGACCGGATGTTCGGCGGGGACGGGTTCACGATCCAGCCCAGGCGCGGCGAGCTGATCGTGTTCGACAAGCTGGCCAGGCCGCTGCTGCGGTCGATCCTGCTGCCGGTGCCGACCGCGCGGACCAAGGGGGTGCTGGTCGCGCCGACCGTCTACGGCAACGTGCTGCTGGGGCCCACCGCCGAGGACGTGGCCGACCCGGAGGAACGCGGCACCACCGGGGCCGGGCTCGCGTCGCTGATCGAGGCGGGGCGGCGCATCCTGCCCGGGCTGGTCGGCGAGGAGGTGACCGCCACCTACGCCGGTTTGCGCGCCGCCACCGCGGACCGGGACTACCAGATCCGCGTCGACCGGCCCCGCCGGTACGCGTGCGTGGCCGGGATCCGCTCCACCGGGCTGTCCGCGTCCCTGGGCATCGCCGAGTACGTGGCCGGTGAGCTGGCCGAGGCGGGGCTGCGCCTGGCCGGCCGGCCCGAGCCGGACCCGCCGGTCATGCCCTACATCGGGCAGGCCCGGACGCGCCCCTACGCCGACGCCGCGCGGATCGCCGCCGACCCCGAGTACGGCCGGATCGTCTGCCATTGCGAGCGGGTCACCCGGGGCGAGATCAGGGACGCCCTGGCCAGCCCGCTGCCACCGGCCGACCTCGACGGCCTGCGCCGCCGGACCCGGGTGCTCAACGGCCGGTGCCAGGGCTTCTACTGCGCCGCCACGGTGTCCGCGCTGCTGGCGAATCGCCCGGCCCTGGCGGAACCGGCGTGAGGGCCGACGTGGTGGTCATCGGTGCGGGCCCCGCAGGCCTGGCCGCCGCCGTGGAGCTGCGGCGGCTGGGCGCGGGCCGCGTCCTGGTGGTGGACCGCGACGACGCGGCCGGCGGCATCCCGCGGCACAGCGCGCACACCGGTTTCGGCGGGCGGGACCTGCGCCGCATGCTGACCGGCCCGGCCTACGCCCGCCGGTACGCCGACGCGGCCGCGGCCGCCGGGGCGGACATCCGGCTGGGCACGACCGTGACCGGGTGGGACGGCCCGCACCGGGTCACGCTGACCAGCCCGGCCGGGACCGAGCGCGCCGACGCCGCCGCGGTGCTGCTGGCGACCGGGTGCCGGGAACGCCCGCGGCCCGCCCGGCTCATCCCCGGCGACCGGCCGCCCGGGGTGATGACCACCGGTGAGCTGCAACGGCGCGTCTACCTCGGTGGCCAGCGGCTGGCCGGCCGGGCGCTCGTGGTGGGCGCCGAGCACGTCAGCTTCTCCGCGATGGTCACCCTCGCGCACGCCGGGGCCGAGGTGATCGCGCTGGTCACCGGCCAGCCCCGGCACACCAGTTACGCCGCGTTCGCGCTGGCCGCGGCGTGGCGCTGGCGCGTGCCGGTGTGGCCGTCCACCACGGTGGCGCGGGTTCAGGGCCGGGACCGGCTGGAGGGCGTTGAGCTGGCCGGCCTGGGCGGGACCCGGTTCGTCGCGTGCGACCTGCTGGTGTTCACCGGGGACTGGATCCCCGACCACGAACTGGCCCGAGCGGCGTGCCTGGACATGGACCCCGGCACCCGGGGCCCGGTGGTCGACACGGCCCTGCGGACCTCGGTGCCCGGGGTGTTCGCGGCGGGCAACCTGGTGCACGCGGCGGAGACCGCCGACGTGGCCGCGCTCGGTGGCAGGCACGCGGCGCGGGGCATCGTGCGCGAGCTCCGGGACGGGCCAGCCCCGGAACACGTGCGGCTGCCGGTCACGGCCGAGCCGCCGTTGCTCTGGATCGCGCCGAACGCGCTGTCCGTGGCCCGCCAGCCGGGCCCCGCCGGGGCGCCACCCCGGCCGCCCCGGGACCGGTTCATCCTGCGCAGCGCGCAATTCCGGCGGCTGGGCCGGATCGGCGTCTGGCAGGACGGACGGCGGCTGGCCACGTCGCCGGCGTATGGCATAGTGCCAGACCGCCCAGTCCGGCTCGGCGCCGCCTGGATCGGCAGGGCAGACCCGGGCGGCGGCCCGATCGTGGTACGGCTGGACGGCTAGGAGCTGCGGGAGCCACCACCCCAATTACGCAGACCCGCCCAAGTCGTGCGATCGTGTCCCCGTGGAGCCTGGCCGGGTCAGCGCCGAGACGAGGCGCAGGAGCGTCGTCATCGCCGTGACCGGGTCGCTGCTGGTCATGGCCGGGCTGATGCTCGGCTTCGCCACCCAGGTCGTGCCCGGCGGGCTGCCGGGCGCTGGCCTGATCGCCGGGGGGCTCATCGCCGGGGGGATGTTCTGCGGGATCATCCTCATCGCCGCCAGCGGCCCGCCACCACGCGGCGGCGGGCGGCCCCGGCGCGCCGCTCCGCCGGGCCCGGCGCCCGCGGCCATGTCCGGGCAGCCCGGCACCTCCGAGGAGTGGATCCGGGCGCTGCGGCCGGGGCCCGAAGACAGGCCGAGGCGGCGAGGCTGAACCGCCGGTGCCCCAGCGGCCCGGGCGAACGCCGCGCCGTGCCGGCATAATGACCCTCGTGACAGAAGACAGCGCGGCGCGAGTGGCGGTTCTGGGCTTGGGCACGATGGGCGCGGGCATGGCCCACAGCCTGCTGCGTGCGGGGCTGCCGGTCGACGTGTGGAACCGGACTCCCGAGCGCGCCGCCAGCCTGGCCGCGGCCGGGGCCGTGGCGCACGCCGACCCGGCGGACGCGGTGGCCGGCGCCGGGGTGGTCATCACCATGCTGGCGGACGCCGCGGCGGTCCGCTCGGTGGCCCTGGACCAGGGGATGCTCGCCGCCATGCGGCCGGGCGCGGTCTGGGCGCAGATGGGCACGATCGGGCTCGCCGCCACCGAGGAAATGGCCGCGGCTGTGGCCGGGAGCCGCCCGGACGTGCTCTTCGTGGACGCGCCGGTCTCCGGCAGCCGGGCGCCCGCCGAGGCGGGCGAGCTGGTCATCCTGGCCTCTGGCCCGGACGCGGCCAAGGCGGCGCTAGAACCGGCGTTCGGCGCGATCGGGCAGGCCACCCGGTGGCTCGGCGAGGCCGGCGCGGCTACCCGGCTCAAGCTGGTCATCAACACCTGGCTGATGTTCCTCATCGAGGGCGCGGCCGAGGTGATGTCCCTCGCCGACTCGCTCGGCGTGGACCGTTCGGCCGTGCTCGACCTGCTGGGCACCGGGCGGATGTCGTCGGCGGTGGCCGCGGCCAAGGCGCGCAAGATGGACAGCGGCGACGACTCCCCGGACTTCGCCCTGGAGTGGGCGGTCAAGGACATGAGCCTGGCCCTGGACGCCGCGCCCGACCGCTCCCTCGCGGTGCTCGCCGCGCTGCGGGACCGCTGGCAGCAGCTCGTGGACCAGGGCCTGGGCGGCCTGGACACCAGCGGCGCCCGGCACGGCCTGGCGGCCCCGCCCGGCTGAGCTGGGTGGTGCACCTCGGCGGGTTGTCTACCCTGGACGGGTGACCCACCGAGATGTCGCGCTGGAGCAGGCATACGTGTCGATGCTCTACGAGCATCTCGATGGCCTCCGGGAGCGGACCTCGGAGCGGCTCGCTCAGACGCTGCGGCAGACCGGCGGGACCCCGCAGGCCAGGACGGAACGGGACGTCCTGGTGACGATGTACACCCAGCGGCTGGCGCAGCTCGACGCGTCCGAGCACGGGCTGTGCTTCGGCCGGATCGACTCCGACGACGACGAGCAGCACTACATCGGGCGGCTCGGCATCCGCGACGAGGACGCCGACTACAAGCCGCTGCTGCTGGACTGGCGCGCGCCCGCCGCCCGGCCGTTCTACCTGGCCACCCCGGTCTCGCCGGAGGGCGTCCGGCGGCGCCGTCACATCAAAACCATCGGCCGCCAGGTCACCCGGCTCGACGACGAGGTGCTCGACCTGGCCGCTCCCGGGCTGAACGGCCAGACCAGCGGGCTCAACGGCGAGGTGGCGCTGCTCGCCGCGCTGAACGCCAGCCGCACCGGCCAGATGACCGACATCGTCGAGACGATCCAGGTCGAGCAGGACTGGATCATCAGGTCGCCGAACAAGGGCGTGCTGGTGGTCCAGGGCGGCCCCGGCACCGGCAAGACGGCCGTGGCGCTGCACCGCGCCGCGTTCCTCCTGTACACCCACCGCGAGCAGCTAGCCCGGCGGGTGGTCCTGGTGGTCGGTCCCAGCCCCACGTTCCTGCGTTATGTCGGGCAGGTGCTGCCGTCGCTGGGGGAGACGTCGGTGCTGATGTCGACGATCGCCGACCTGTACCCGGGGATCACCGGGCGCCGCGAGGAGCCGGTCTCCACCGCGCGGCTCAAGGGCAGGCTGGAGGCGGCCGAGATGATCGCCGCCGCGGTGCGCGACCGGCAGGGACCGGCCAGCGGTGGGCTCGAGGTCAAGTTCGAGGGGGACATGGTGCGCCTGGACCGGCGCACCTGCGTCCGGATCAGGGACCGGGCCCGGCGCGCCCGGCTGCCGCACAACCAGGCCAGGTCGCTGGCTCACCGGCTGCTCATCGAGGCGCTCGCCCGCAAGGTCGCCGACGGGATCGGCTACGACGTGCTGGGCGGCGGCAACCTGCTGGGCGAGGAGGACGTGACCGCCATCCGGCAGGAGCTGCGGGACACCCGGGAGGTCCGGGTGGCCCTGGAGGAGTTCTGGCCGGCGCTGACCCCGCAGCGGCTTATCGGCGAGCTGTTCGGGTCGAAGGAGCGGCTCGAGGTCGCGGCGCCCGGCCTCGACCCGGCCGACCGGGACGCGCTGCTGCGGGAGCCCGGCGGCGGCTGGACCGCGGCGGACGTGCCGCTGCTTGACGAGGCGGCGGAGCTGCTCGGCGAGGACGACAGGAGCTCCCGGGCCCGGGCGCGGCGGGAGCGCCGCAGGCGGATCGCCTACGCGCGCGGGGTGCTGGATCTGGCGTACGGCTCCCGGACTGTGGACGTGGACATGAACCCCGAGGAAGAGGCCGAGGTCCTGGCCGCCTACGACATCCTCGACGCCGAGCGGCTGGCCAGCCGCTACGAGGAGGACGACGACCGGACCGCCGTCGAGCGGGCGGCGGCCGACCGGACCTGGGCGTTCGGCCACATCGTGGTGGACGAGGCGCAGGAGCTGTCCCCGATGGCGTGGCGGATGCTGATGCGGCGCTGCCCGACCCGGTCGATGACGATCGTCGGCGACATGGCCCAGGCCAGCGAGCTCGGCGGTGGCTCGTCGTGGCAGGAGGTGCTCGGCCCGAACCTGGCCGACCGCTGGCGCCTTGAACGGCTGACCATCAACTACCGCACGCCCGCCGAGATCGCGGAGGTCGCCGCCGACGTGCTGGCGGCGATCGACCCCGAACTCCACCCGCCGCGCCCGGTCCGGGAGACCGGGATCTCGCCCTGGCAGGCGGAGGCCCCGCCGGGCAAGCTTGGTGACCTGCTCGGCGAGCTCACCCGCGCGGAGTCGGCCATCATCGGGGCCGGCCGCCTGGCCGTCATCGTGCCGGCCGACCGCGTCGACGAGCTCACCCGCGCCGTCGGCGTGGCGGTGCCGGACGTTGTGCTCGAAGACCCGTCCCTGGACCGGCCGGTCGTCGTGCTGAGCGTCAAGCAGGTACGTGGCCTGGAGTTCGACTCGGTCCTGGTCGCCGACCCGGCCCGCATCGTGGCCGACTCGCCCGCCGGCCTCAACGACCTCTACGTGGCCATCACCCGCGCCACCCAGCGCCTCGGCGTGGTCCACGAAGGCGACCTGCCCGGGGCCCTGGCCCGCCTCGCCCCCCGGGCGGACGTGGACCCCCGCTAGCCCCGCCAGTGGTCCAGCGGCAGCGGGCCGCGGCTGCGGATCGTCCGGATCGCGAACGTGCTCGTTGCCTGGACCACGGAGGGGATCGTCAGGATCTGCCCCAGCAGCAGTTGCTCGTAGCTGGCGAGGTCGGGCACGGCGACCTCCACGAGAAAGTCGTTGGTCCCGGAGACCAGGTAGCAGGCGACGACCGCGGGAATCGCCAGCAGCGCCTGCTCGATCCGGGACGCGGTCTCCTGCGATTGCCCCTCGACCTTCAGGCCGATGAAGGCGGTCAGGCCGAGCCCGGCCCGCTGCCTGCTGACCTCCGCGCGGTACCCGGCGACGATGCCGCTGGCCTCGAGCGCCTTCACCCGGCGCAGGCAGGCCGAGGGCGACAGCGAGATGGCGTCCGCGAGGTCGACGTTGGCGATCCGCCCGTCGGTCTGGAGCCGCGCCACGATCGCACGATCCACCCTGTCTGGGACATGCTCCGGCATGAAAACTAGCCTACGGGGTTGATCGCGCAATGGCGTTGCGTGGAGCGGCCCTACTGGCGTCATATTTGCCATCGCGTGCGGGCCGTTTTGGGCGATGGTGAAGCCATGGCCCTGACATCCACGAACCAGCCGGCAACGGCGCAGAACCTGACCACCTCGCGCGGCGCGGCGCTCTACATCGGGGCGATCCTCGGCCCCGGTCTCCTGCTCCTGCCGGGCCTGGCCGCCGCCGAGGCCGGGCCGGCCTCGATCCTTGCCTGGCTCGGCCTGCTGGGCCTGTCCGGCCTGTTCGCCGGCGTGTTCTCGGCCCTGGGCAGGCAGGTCCCATCGGCCGGCGGGGTGATGGGTTACGTCACCGCGGGCCTGGGACCGCGCGCGGGCCGGGCGACGGGCTGGATGTTCCTCGCCGGGGTGGTCGGCGGCGCCCCGATCGTCTGCCTCATCGGCGCCAGCTACGTCACCGACCTGACCGGCGGCGGCCGGCTCGCCCGGGCGGCGGTCGCGGCAGCGCTGCTGATGACCGTCATCGGCCTCGCCGCCGCCGGGCTCCGGGCCAGCGCGGCGGCGCAGGTCGGCCTGGTCAGCGTGCTAACCGGCGTGGTGATCGTGGCGGTCGCCGGTTCGGCGACGGCGGCGCGGGCCAGCAACTGGACGCCGTTCGCCCCGCACGGCTGGCTCTCGGTCGGCAGCGCGGCGGCGACGCTGATGTTCTCGTTCGTGGGCTGGGAGGCCGTCGCCCCGCTCACCACGCGCTTCGCGGACCCGTCCCGCCAGCTCCCCCGCGCCGTGGCCATCGCCCTCGCGGTCACCACCGCGCTGTACCTGGGCCTTGCGGTGGCCACGATCAGCGTCCTGGGCCCACGGGCCGCCACCGACGTGCCCCTGGCCGGCCTGCTGAGCCACGCGATCGGCGCGGCCGGCCCGGACGTCGCCGCGGTGGCCGCCATCGTGCTGACCATAGGCGCCACCAACGCCTACATCAGCGGCGCGGCCGTCATGGCCGGGCAGCTGGTTGAAGTCGCGCCCGGCAGCCGCCGTTCGGCTCCCATGCTCCGGCTCCTCGCCGCGATCGCCGCCGCGGGGCTGCTGCTGATCGTCGGCTACGGCCTGGGGATCGTCGGCGCCACCGCCCTGGTGGCCGTGCCCACGGCCCTGTTCCTGGCGGTCTACCTGGCCGCCATGGCCGCGGCCACGCGGGTCCTGCACGGCCCGGCGCGAGCGGCCGCCCTGCCCGGCGCGCTGGCGGTCCTTGTCATGCTCGGCTTCTGCGGCTGGGCCCTAGCGATCCCCGCCGCCATCACCCTGACCGTAGCCCGGCGAACCCGGGCCAGCCGGCCACCCCCACGGCGCAAGCTCCCGCCCGTCGCGCGCGGCGGGCTGCCTCGGCAGGGCGAGTGCCTCGTGCTGAGCGGTAACGTTCCCGGAACGCTCGGGGCGTAGCGTTCGCCTGGTGGGGGAGGCACGGCAAGCGGCTGTACGTGCCCCTCGCCTGGCCGGCCCGGGATATTGGCGATGGGTGGCAGGTTCTGCTTGGTTTCCTGGCGTTCGCCCTGCCGGGAGTCGTGGTGGCCCGGCGCCAGCCGGGCAATCCCATCGGGTGGATTCTCATCGGCCTCGGGGTGTATGCCGGCGTCATCACCGACGTCGGGCGCTATGCGGTCTTCGACTACCACTTCCACCATGGAGACTTGCCGTTGGGTCCGGCCGCAGTCCTGGTGGCCACGGGACTCTGGACCGGGCTTTTCCTGGTGCTTCCGCTGGTCATCTTGCTGTTCCCGGATGGCCACCTGCCGCGGCGCTGGCGGCTGGTGCTGTGGGCCTACCTCGCCGACATCGGCCTGGTAGCCGCCTACTTCCTTGGCGCCGCGGCGTGGGCGATGAGCCGTCAGCCGGTCGTGGTCGACGGGGCTGGCCAGCTGGCCAAGCTGCCGAACCCGCCGGTGGTGGTCGCTGTAGCCGTCGCCCTCATAGTCGCGTTGCCGGTGTTCTGGGTTTCGTTCGTGGCACGTCAGGTCCTCAGCTGGCGGCAGGCCACCGGCGAGCGCAGGCAGCAGCTCAAATGGCTGATGAGCGGGGCCACCATCACCGTTCTCGGCCTGGCCGGGATTTTCGGGTTCGTGTCCGCATCCCTGCTCCCCTTGGAGATCATCTCGTTCTTCGCGAGTTTCGCGCTGCCGGTAGCCATCACCGTCGGGATCTTGAAGTACCGCCTGTACGAGATCGACCGGATCATCTCCCGCACGCTGGCCTACGCGATCGTGACCGGGCTGCTGGTGGGGGTGTACGCGGGCCTGGTGCTGGTGGCCACCCGGGTTCTGTCGTTCCATAGCCCGGTCGCGGTGGCGGCCTCCACGCTGGCCGCGGCGGCGCTGTTCAGCCCGCTGCGGCGGCGGGTGCAGCACGTCGTGGACCGCCGGTTCAACCGGGCCCGCTACGACGCCGACAAGACGGTGACCGCGTTCGCGGCCCGGCTGACCGGCTCGATCGAACTGGACGCGGTCTGCGACGACCTGGCTCGCGTTGTCCACCAGGCCCTCGAACCCGCCCAAGTATCGGTGTGGATCAGCCGACGCGGCTGAGGCCGCGCTGCAGGGTTAGCTCCTGCTCTCCATATCGTCTTTGCCGTGGTTCTCGCCGGAGTCAGCCATACGTCTTGTCCTGGCTGGAGGAAGTGGTCACAGCACGCCGCACCGACTCCCGCCGGACGGCTGAGACAACCGGCACCTGCACAAACACCAGCAACCAGGTCACCGGAACCCCGATGCCGGCCCCAGCCAGCCGTCCGGGCCGTACCGGCGAACCCACACGGGGGCGACGCCCTTCACGGGCCTGGCAACTTACCCTTTAACCGTTCTCCCGATGCGCAGCTCGTATCGAGTCCGCTACCGCCTCGGCAAGGACTCGATACTGATCTCGCGTGAGTTCACCGCGGTAGTACGCGGCCTACGACCTCGTCGAACGAGCCTGGAACGGTCAGGATCCGGATCCTCCTCAGCCCTGGCAGCCATTTCCACATAAGCTGCTGATGGCGCTCTCTTGGTCAGTGGCCATGTCCGCTCCCGGAATCGTTGAGCAAGATCATCGAGCTCCATTGATCCAGTGCTGAGAGCTTCAATGAGCTGTACTACTTCGCTATCCATCATGCCTCCCTCCTTGTACGAGTCTATGAGCATCGGCGAAAAGCCATCTGCCGAGTTATCGTAGATCGACCACCATCGAAGCGGTGCCTTAACTGCCTCAAATGTCCTTCTGTTACGCTACCCCACTCGGGGTCGAGCTCCGCTCTGTTAGCTCGGGAGGAACAAACCTACCACCTTCACCCTCTCCGTCGCGATACCTCTCCTGGTCCGAGCCGGTAGCTAGCCTCCGCGCGGGCCTCGCTCGTCTTAGCGAAATATCGACGAAAATTCCTCGATGTCTCGTATAACCCCGTACACAAGCTCATCGATTCGGCGTTCCGTAGAGGCCTAGAGGACATGGTGATATCCCACATATGTTCTTGCCGTCGGCGTAAGCCCGCGAGCTGCGCCTTGGCCGATATGCGAAGACTCCTCATGGACAAGGTCGGAAGCCTCCATCGGAGACAACTTTTCTACGTGCGGTACAAGTCCCGCCTCGCCATTCGGTCTTTATCTCGTCCGGGTCGATTGTCAGGAATCGCGAACGGTCGATGTCGGCGCTACGTTTCAAGAACCGTAGACTTTCCCGCGCCGGGCAAGCCTGCCTGCGATAATCGCCGGTGCTCGTTGGGTACGTCCGAGGCGCGTACGTACAAGTCTTCGATGATTGCGTCATGGATCACCGTGCGATCATCAGACCAGACCTCTGGCGTTCCGGATCACAGTGTACTGCTCTTGGGTCGTGAGACCGTCCGCATACGCCTGCTTCAATCGTTGTCGGACCTCTCGTACATGCTCAGAGAACTCGTCGTCAGTGAGAGGTCGTAAGGGAGGTCCGCTGCAGAGGTGCTGCCTCGCCCGCCTCTCCTCGCCCTCCGGAGGAAGCGGAAGTTCAAGGTCGGCCAGGTCGGGTGGTGGCGGCTTACGGGAAGCCGTCGCTGCTATAAGGCGATGAGGGATGCCCTATGGGGAGCCTCTCGAGCTCGTCCCGTAGATCTGACTGCGGGACCGCGGCTTCGCGCGGCGCATCGGCTTCACCCCGACTGACCTCGTCGGGTCGACGCTCATGCTCTGCAACCTTGTCCGCAGGCACTCAGCTCAGCTCCCGCTCCACTTCTCCCTGAACCGCTCGATCAGTGCCTCCGCCTCAGGCTCGCTGATTTCTGACTAGGTTGCCTGGCAGGTTGCCGTACTCCCACTGCATTATTGCCGAGTCTGGTTCCCACGGTCAGGTCTTCGCTGCAGCGCTTCGTCGACCCGACCCTCTGCCGTAAACTCGGCGACGTGCCAATCCGGACGGATCATCGGGAGACCGCCAGACGCCGATAATGGCGTAGTGGTCTGTCGACCTCCGATCATCCGTCACCAGCCCTCCTTACGGTAGTCAGGTAATCTCTTCCCAGCCTACGGTAGTATTATCCCCGGGCTAACCTCCCGCTGGTACTCGCGTAGACGCTCCACTTCCCTCACGCGGGGTCCTGGCGTCGCTGAGATTTTCTCGTAAACCTTGTGTGTTCGTTCCTTGGCGTCCAGGCTTTCCTGCGTGTGGACCTGGACTTCAAAGAGAAGACCAGAATCCGGATCGCGCCAGCGAGTATTCACACCCTTATATTCATCGCTTCCCCAAGTATTCGTTCTAACTGTGAGCTCGAAGCCGCTATCTTCCAGGCTTGTGGAAGTGTCCCAGAAGTTCTCAGCGTAATGGTCGATATCACTTGCAAAGGTATAACGAACCCCGTCATGGATGGCTGCGGCTAGCTCCTCGGTGCTCTCACCTGGGTGCCGGACTATGAGGTCGGCGAGCTTCTCTTTGAAGCGATCGGGGTCCTTGAGGGCAAACTGCTCAGTGTCTCGACGCAAGCTGGCCGTGGTCTAGTTGGGCTTCGATGCGACGCATGGCAGGAGTGAGGCCATGATCGCCGTAGTTGCCGTCGGCGTCGCGGCCCTCCCGTCGCGGCACTTGGCGAGGGCCACGTCGCCAACATGCGACTGTTCAGGGGTGAGGTGGTGGCCCTTCCAATCCCAGGAACCGTCAGGTCCGACACTGGGCTTGTCGTCGGTGGGTAAGCGCTGGGTTGGGTTGGTCGGGGTCGGGTGGGAGCTCGTCGGGGAGGGGGAGCTCGTAGTCGGCCAGGTCGGGCTCGGGGGGCTTGCGGGAGCCGTCGTCGCGGTACGGGGACGAGGGGTGGCCGACGGGGAGGCGCTCCAGGCGCGTTTGCAGTTCGGTGGATTGTGCCGGGGCCTCGCGGGGGTGATCCGGCTCGCGCGGGCGTGCGCGGTCAGGAGTGTGTTCTTGTTCTGCCACGCGGTCCTGGGGCCCTGGCATGCCGCTCGCTCCCGCACGTTCGGTGATCGCGCCATCGTAACCGGCTACGGCGGCAGGCGTCTGTTTGGCAGGGGCAATGCGGGCGACGGAGCCCTGGACGACCGTGATCGCGGCCAGGGTGCTGGTGATGATGGCGACGGCGTGGGCTGGCGTGTCACTGAGGCTGGCCCAGTAGCGGAGTTCGGTGTAACCGTCCTCGTCAATGACTACCTCGATCTCGCGGTGACCCGGCTGACGGAGCGTCGCGGTCAGGTCCATGGCGTTCGGGGCTGCACGCAAGCGAGTGGTCAGTCCAGCGGCCGCGAGCCAGGTCTCGATTAACCGGAGGCGCTTTGCGGCTGCACTGAGCGGGTCAGTGGACTCGCTCATCAGCACCATCGTCGCCGCTACGTCCCACTTCTGCGTTGATCGCTTCGCGCAGGCCGGCCGCGTTCCAGGCCGACAACAGGATGTCCCCATTGCGCGCCCAAAGGCGCCGTCGATCGGGCCCGGTTGCTGCGGTCGCCCATACCGTCCCGAACCGCCACCCAGGGAACTGCGCGCGCAGCGCGGCCAGCGCCTCGTCCACGGTCACCGGAGCCCTCGCTCGCCCTCGGCGTCCTCGGTAGCTCGTCGTAGCTGATCGGGCGTTGCTGCTCGCACTACGAGCGGCGGCGACGTCCGTGGTCGCCGCGCATACAGGACACCGGCGAGCGTGCCCGGCCATGCGTGCCAGCCCGGGTAGTCCCGTGCGATCTTGACGAGCCCATGGGCTCGCTCATCATGGTTGGGCCCTGCGCCCAGGTGGCTTCGCTTCTTGATGTGGTCGGCGCCGATCGGCGGCACGATCCATTCGCGCGGCGCCGTGGGCTGTTCGGAGGCCATGGCGCAACACTACGGCATCTTGTATTCAACGTCTATGAACGTACAGAACAAGCATGGACGAACCTGACTGGCAGGTACGTTTGTGCTGGTCAGTAACGTCTAGATCATGGCCGACGAGATCGATCGCTGGAACCCGGAGCCGGTGTACCTCCAGCTTGCGGCCATCCTGCGCGGCCAGATCGAGCGCGGGGAACTAGCACCGCGCCAACCGCTACCGTCCGAGTCGTACCTTGTAGGCCACTATGGGATCTCGCGCGGGACGGCGCGCCGGGCCGTCGAGGTGCTGAGAGAGCAAGGGCTGGTGCGCACAATCCCGCAGCGCGGCACCTACGTCAACGAGCGCTGAGGGCAGGCACCGCCCGGGAGGACCTCCGAGTACCAGGCGGCTCGGGCTTCCGGGTTGAGGAGTGGCACCTGGGCGCGGGTATATGGCCGACCGGTGGAGCTGGCGGGGGTTCTAGTGGGCCGATGGGATGGGTGCCGGACAGGAAGGCCAGGAGGTCGCCGCGGTCGATGATGGCGGTGAGCTCGGCCAGGCCGCTCATGGCCCCGTCTGCCTCGGCGGGCAGGATTAGCCCGTCGCGGCGCGCGTGGCCGAACTCGTCCAGGTCGCAAACCTGGTAGGTGGTGCTGTCTGCGCGGACCAGCACGTCGGCGAAAAGGTCGACCGCGAAGACCGCGTTCTCCTCGCGGCGCAGGGGAGTGGCTATGTCGCAGTTGAACGCGAAGCGGCCGCCTGGGCCGTCGTCGCAGGTCTCCACGATCCGGCCGTTGAGGTCGGTGGTGAGGTTCACCTTGAACCAGTGCCGTGCGAACGCGTAGTGCCGCAGCACGACATCGCCGTAGCGCGCGGCGCTGACATAGGCATCGCTGCTCAGGTGCAGCACTCCGTCGGCTCGCAGGCGAAGACGCGTACGGCTTCCTCGTCGGGATGAAAGTCGAAGTCCTGGGCAGGCCCGATGGCCACCTGCCCATGCCGCCTAGAAGTCCGGTGACAGCCTGCGGCCGCGGCGACGTCGGGGAATCGCAGCAATGATCAGCAAGATGACGCCAACGGCTATGCCGGCGTATCCGCGATCCTTGTGGTGGCGCTTCACGTGGGCGGCGTAGCCGGGGAAGAACGAGGGCAGCGAGTGGATAGGCTCCACGACGTAGATGACGCCGACAACTATGGCCAATATGCCCAGCACAATCAGTATGACCCTGACAATCGGCGGCATCTCGGGCCTCCTTCGGCGGCAGCCCAATGCTAAGCGATGGCGGTAGGCGCGGGGGTAACGATCGGGCAGACTTGGCCTGCGGGGGACGCCCGGCGCGACGGCTGCGCGGTAGTGTCACACCCTCCTGGCATGGTCGCGGGCATGACCATCAGGATCTCAATCTCAAGAAAGCCGCTTACGAACGGTTCGGCGTTCCCTCGTACTGGGTGATCGACCCTGATCTGGAGCAGCCCAGCATCCGGGCATTCCAGCTGGCAAACGGCGAGTTCCGCGAAGCGGCCCACGCGGTGGGGGACGGGCCTCTCTGTGCTGAGCGGCCGTTCGCGGTCGAGATCGTGCCCGCACGCCTGGTGGCCAAGCTCCGCACCAGATGATCGCTCCCGGTCAGCTGGGGGAGCGGTAGCGCAGGCCGTCCATCAGCAGGTCGAGCACGCGGCCGGCCCGGTCGCGCTGCGCCGGGGCCACGGTGGCCATGGACACCCCGGACAGGCTCGTCAGCACGTCGCCGGGCTCGACGTCCGCGCGCAAGGTCCCCGCGGCCGCGCCCGCTTCGAGCAGCGCGGTGATCGCGGTGAGCAGGCGGCCGCGGCTCTCGGAGTAGGGGTTCCCGCCGGAGGCGATGACCGCGTTCAGCGCATCGGCCATGTCGCGCTTGGTGCTCATATAGTCGACAAATCGATTCATCCACAGTCGCAGGGCCTGGTCCGGCGGCAGCGTCCTGAACAGGTCCGGCGCGGCATCGCAGAGCCTCGCGAGCTCGTTGCGGTACGCGGCCTCGACCAGCGCCTCGCGGGTAGGGAAGTGGCGGTAGAGCGTGCCGATGCCGACGCCCGCGTCCTTGGCGATCGCGTCCAGCGTCACGTCGGGTCCCTCCTGGGAGAACGCCCGGACCGCGGCGTCGAGCAGCCGCTCCCGGTTGCGCTGCGCATCGGCGCGCAGCGGCCGGGTCTCGGCAGCCGGCACCGGTCCCCTCCTTGCTCATCCGCCGGGCGGCGCGCCCGGGTTTGCTAAACGGAGGAGGCTCCGGTTAAGGTGGTCGCTGAACCGGAGGAACCTCCGTTTCGATATTACCAAGACGGGAAGGCCATGACTGCGCACACGCCCATCACCACACCGTTCTCCTTCGAGTCCACGGCCGCCGAGGTCGTGGCCGGGATCGACCTCACCGGCCGCCGCGTCATCGTGACCGGGGGAGCGTCCGGCATCGGCATCGAAACCGCGCGTGCGCTGGCCAGCGTGGGCGCGGAGGTGACCCTGGCGGTCCGTAACCGCGCGGCGGGGGAGCGCACCGCCGAGGACATCATCGCCACCACGGACAACAAACAGGTTCTCGTCGCCGACCTGGACCTGGCCGACCAAGCCTCGGTCGCCTCGTTCGCGGCCGGGTGGCACGGCCCGCTGCACATCCTGGTCAACAACGCCGGGGTGATGGCGTGCCCGCTGGCGCGCACCCCGGAGGGCTGGGAGATGCAGTTCGCCACCAACCACCTGGGCCACTTCGCTCTCGCCGACGGGCTGCACCGGCCGCTCGCCGAGGCGGGCGGGGCCCGGGTCGTGTCGGTCAGCTCGTCGGGCCACCTGCGCTCGCCGGTCGTCTTCGACGACATCCACTTCGAGCGGCGCGACTATGACCCGTGGCTCGCGTACGGGCAGTCCAAGACCGCCAACGTGCTGTTCGCGGTCGAGGCGACCAGGCGCTGGGCGGGCGACGGCATCACGGTCAACGCGCTGATGCCCGGCGGCATCCGCACCAACCTGCAGCGCTACGTCACCGACGAGGAGCTGAACCGGCTGCGCGCACAGATCAGCAGCTCTGAGGAGGCCCGGTGGAAGACGCCCGAGCAGGGCGCCGCCACCTCGGTGCTCTTGGCCACCTCGCCGCTGCTCGACGGCATCGGCGGCCGCTACTTCGAGGACTGCAACGAGGCCGCGCCGAACCGGCCGGGCTCCCGCTTCGGCGTCGCGGCGTACGCGCTCGACCCGGACGTCGCCGCGCGGCTGTGGCAGGTCTCCGTCGACACGCTGGCCTCATAGCCTCGGTCGGCCGCGGCCCGGCGAGGTTGCTCCGGGCCGTGGCCACCGGCGCCGTCCGCTCGTTTCGCAACACCAAAGTAGCTTGACGTCGAGATAAATCGCGCCTACCGTTGAAGGGTAGCTTGACATCGAGATATTTCTGCGGGGAGGCCGCCACGCCCGCAACACGTGTGCTGCGGGAGGATGCGGGAAGAGCATCGCGGGCAGCCACACGAGGAGGCGAGGCACGCCATGACGGCGAACAGCTTCGGAAGCCGGGCCACGCTACGGGCCGGGGACGCCGACCACGCGATTTACCGGCTGGACGCGGTCCCGGGCTCCGGCAGCCTTCCGTTCAGCCTGAAGATCCTGCTGGAGAACCTGCTGCGCAATGAGGACGGCCGCCAGATCACGGCCGACCACGTCACCGCGCTGGCCCACTGGGACCCGGCCGCGGAGCCGGCCACCGAGATCCAGTTCACCCCGGCCCGGGTCATCCTCCAGGATCTGACCGGCGTGCCCGCCGTGGTGGACCTCGCGGCCATGCGCGAGGCCATGCGCGACCTCGGCGGCGACCCGGCCAAGATCAACCCGCTCGTCCCGGCCGAGCTGGTGATCGACCACTCGGTGGTAGCCGACGTCTTCGGCCGGCCCGACGCGTTCGACCGCAACGTCGACCTGGAGTTCCAGCGCAACCGGGAGAGGTTCGCGTTCCTGCGCTGGGGGCAGCAGGCGTTCAGCAGGTTCAAGGTCGTGCCGCCCGGCACCGGCATCGTGCACCAGGTCAACATCGAGCACCTGGCCCGCGTCGTGATGTCCGCGGACGGCACCGCCTACCCCGACACCTGCGTGGGCACCGACTCGCACACAACCATGCAGAACGGCCTGGGCGTGCTGGGCTGGGGCGTCGGCGGCATCGAGGCCGAGGCGGCCATGCTCGGCCAGGCGATCAGCATGCTCATCCCCAAGGTCGTCGGGTTCCGCCTGTCCGGCGAGCTGCCCGACGGCGCGACCGCCACCGACCTGGTGCTCACGATCACCGAAAAGCTGCGCCGGCACGGCGTCGTGGGCAAGTTCGTCGAGTTCCACGGCGACGGGGTGGCCGCGGTGCCGGTGGCCAACCGGGCCACGATCGGCAACATGAGCCCGGAGTTCGGCTCCACCTGCGCCATCTTCCCCATCGACGCCGAGACCCTGGCCTACCTGCGGCTCACCGGCCGGCCGGCCGAGCAGGTCGCGCTGGTCGAGGCGTACGCCAAGGAGCAGGGCCTGTGGCACGACCCCGGCCGGCCAGGGCGCTACTCCGAAGAACTCTCGCTCGACCTGGCCACGATCGTCCCGTCGCTGGCCGGCCCGAAGCGGCCGCAGGACCGGGTGGCGCTGGCCGATGCCAAGACCGCGTTCCGGGAAGCCCTTGGGTCTTACGTGCAGCTGGACCGGCTGGACGACGAGATCGCCGATACGTTCCCAGCGTCCGACCCGTTTAGCCCGGACCGGGAGAACGGCCAGGACGCCCGGCCGGCCGGTGCGCCAACGGCGGGCAACCGCCCCGGCCGTCCGTCCAACCCGGCCCAGGTCACCCTCGAGGACGGCACGAAAACCGCGGTGGATCACGGCTCCGTCGTGATCGCGGCCATCACCTCGTGCACCAACACCTCGAACCCGTCGGTGATGGTCGGCGCCGCGCTGCTCGCCCGCAGGGCCGTCGAGGCCGGGCTGGAGCGCAAGCCGTGGGTGAAGACCACGCTCGCGCCGGGCTCCAAGGTCGTCATGGACTACTACGAGCGGTCCGGCCTCCTGCCCTACCTGGAGAAGCTCGGCTTCAACCTGGTCGGCTACGGCTGCACCACCTGCATAGGCAACTCCGGGCCGCTGGCCGAGGAGATCAGCGAAGCCGTCGCCGACAACGACCTCGCCGTGGTTTCCGTGCTGTCCGGGAACCGGAACTTCGAGGGCCGGATCAACCCCGACGTCAAGATGAACTACCTCGCCTCACCGCCGCTCGTGGTCGCATACGCGCTGGCCGGCACGATGGATTTCGACATGCAAGACGACCCGCTCGGCACTAGCCCGGACGGGAAGCCGGTCTATCTCCGCGACATCTGGCCGTCGCCGGCCGAGATCGCCGAGGTGGTCCGCACCGCCGTGGCGGCCGAGATGTTCACCCGTGACTACGCCGACGTATTCGAAGGCGACGACCGGTGGCGCGCGCTGCCGGTGCCCGAGGGCGACACGTTCGCCTGGGATGACGCTTCCACCTATGTGCGCCACCCGCCCTACTTCGAGGGGATGACCGCCGAGCCCGCGCCGGTCACCGACATCCACGGCGCCCGGGTGCTCGCGATGCTCGGCGACTCGGTGACCACCGACCACATCTCCCCGGCCGGGGCGATCAAGACCGACAGCCCGGCCGGGAAGTACCTGGTGGAGCACGGCGTGGAGCGGCGGGACTTCAACTCCTACGGCTCCCGGCGGGGCAACCACGAGGTGATGATCCGGGGCACGTTCGCGAACATCAGGCTGCGCAACCAGCTAGCGCCGGGCACCGAGGGCGGGGTGACCGTCAAGCAGCCCGGCGGCGGCCAGATGAGCATCTACGACGCCTCGCGGGAGTACCTGGCCGAGGGAACCCCGCTGATCGTGCTCGGCGGCAAGGAATACGGGTCCGGGTCGTCGCGGGACTGGGCGGCCAAGGGCACGCTGCTGCTCGGCGCCCGTGCGGTCCTGGTGGAGTCGTTCGAGCGGATCCACCGGTCCAACCTGATCGGGATGGGCGTGCTCCCGCTCCAGTACCGCGCCGGGGAATCCGCGGCTTCACTCGGCCTGACCGGCCGGGAGGTCTACGATGTCGTGGGCATAGAGGAGATGAACTCCGGGCCGGTCCCGCGCGAGGTGACGGTGCGGGCCGATGGACGGGAGTTCAGGGCGGTCGTTCGCATCGACACGCCTGGGGAAGCCGAGTACTACCGCCACGGCGGCATCATGCAGTACGTTTTGCGTTCACTGCGCACCAGCTGAGCGCGCAGAGCTGGGGGGAGGCGGTAACGTGGCCGAAGATGTCCGAGCCTGTTGCGCCCCCTGCCGCCCCGGCTGCGGCCAGGGCCGGCGCAACTGGGCGCCGGTGCTGTTCATCGCCGGCATGCTCGCGCTGGCGTTCAACCTGCGCGCCGCGATCACCAGCCTGCCCCCGTTGTTCCCGGAGCTGGAGTCCGCACTGCACCTGCCGTCCGGGGCGATCGCGGCGCTCGCCGCCGTTCCGGTGCTCTGCTTCGCGGTGTTCTCGCCGGTGGCTGCGCCGCTGTCGCGCCGGTTCGGGGAAGAGCGGGTGCTGCTGGTCGCGCTGCTCCTGCTGGGTGCCGGCTTGCTGGCCCGCGGCGCCCTGCCCAGTGTGCTGTTGTTCCCGGGCACGGTGGTCGCCACCGGTGCGATCGCGCTGATGAATGTACTGCTGCCCAGCCTGGTCAAACGGCGCCGTCCCGGTCAGGCCGGGCTGCTGATCGGGACCTACCTGCTGAGCATGTCGGCCGGGTCGGTGCTCGGCTCGCTGATCGCCGTGCCGCTGTACCAGGCGTCGGGGGGCTCGATCCCGCTGACCGTGGGGCTGTGGGCGCTGCCCGCCTTCGCGGCGGCGCTGGTGTGGCTGCCCCAGTGGCGGTTCCGCACGGAACCGGCCAGCCCGGCCAGCGGCCAGCGGGCACACGGGCGGCTGGCGGAGATGTCCAGGCACCTGCTGGCGTGGCAGGTGCTGGCCTTCATGGGGCTGCAGAGCCTGACTTATTACACGGCGCTCTCGTGGCTGCCGATCATGTTCCGGGACCGGGGCGCGGGAGCGGTACACGCGGGCTTCCTGCTCGCCTTGATGAACCTCGGCGGCGCGCCCACCGGGCTGCTGGCCCCCGTGCTCGCCCACCGCGCCCGTGACCAGCGGGTGCTTGTCGCGGCCACGGTGGCGGTGAGTGCCGTCGGGCTGGCCGGTGCGTGGTTCGCGCCGCTGTCCACCGCGGTGGCGTGGACGCTGTTGCTGGGCGTCGGCCAGGGCGGTGCGCTGGGGCTGGCCATCTACTTCACCCAGGCGCGCGCGCCGGATCCGGTGTCGGCCGCGTCGCTGTCGGCGTTCGCCCAGGGCGGCGGCTACCTGGTGGCGACGGCGGGCCCGCTCGCCTTCGGCCTGCTGCACGCCGTGACCGGTAGCTGGACGGTCGCCGTGGTCGCGCTGCTCGCCATCTTCGCGGCCGAGTTCGCCGTCGGCCTCGGCGCCGGCCGTGGCAAGACGCTCGCGCTGGCGTAACCGCGGACTGTGACGAACGCCATCGTGTGACGTATCCCATGGAGTGGCGGGCCTCGTACACCGGTAGCGTCGGGGCCAGTCATGCACACCGACGCCCTGATCCTCGCCCTGGGGCTGTGCGTTGCCGTTGGCGGGTTCGTGCAGAGCGGGATCGGGCTCGGGCTCGGCCTGGTCGCCGCGCCGGTCGTGACGCTTCTCGACCCGGCGCTCATGCCCGGGTCGATGCTGGTGGCGGGGGCCAGCCTGCCGCTGCTGATCCTGGCCAGGGAGGCGTGGCACACCGACTGGCGCGGGGTGTCCTGGGCGCTGGCCGGCCGGGTGGCCGGGACCGCGGGCGGGATCTGGGTCCTGGCCGCGGTGTCGCTGCGGGCGCTCGGGATCGTGGTCGGCGGCATGGTGCTCGCGGTGGTCGTGCTGTCCGCGGTCAAGGCCGCCGTGCCGAGGAACCGGGCCACGCTGCTCACCGCGGGGGTGATCTCCGGGGTGACCGGCACCGCCACGTCGATCGGCGGGCCGCCGGTGGCGCTGCTGTACCAGGCCGAAAGCGGCCCCCGGGTCCGGGCCACGCTGTCGGTGTTCTTCTGCATCGGGAACTCCCTCGCGCTGGCTGCGCTCGCCGCGTCCGGCCGTCTCCCCGGCCGGGACGTCGCCGCCGGCCTGGCGTTCATCGGCTGCGCCGCGGCCGGCTTCGCGGTCGCCGCCGGGCTGCGGCGGTTCCTCGACGCGGGGCGCACCCGGGCAGCGGTGCTGACCGCGGCAGCCGGGTCGGCGATCATCCTGATCGTGCACAGCGCGCTCGGGTAGGTTCGTTCCCGATTGACACGGGGCGGCATGCCCCCGACCACCGGGAGGAACGCATGCTGGTGGCTGGCGTGGATTCTTCGACGCAGTCCACCAAGGTGCTGCTGTGCGACGCCGACGACGGCACGATCGTCGGCCGGGGCAGCGCCCCGCATCCCGGCGGCACCGAGGCCGATCCCGGTGCCTGGATGGATGCCCTCCATCAGGCCGGGGAGGAGTTGCTGGCCCGGGCGGACGCCATCGGGGTGGCGGGGCAGCAGCACGGGATGATCGTCCTCGACGAGAACGCCGAGGTGATCCGGCCCGCTCTCCTCTGGAACGACCTGCGCTCGGCCGCCGCGGCCAAGCAGCTCGTTGCCGAACGCGGCCCGCGGTGGTGGGCGGAGCGCACCGGCACCGTGCCGAACGCGTCCTTCACCGTGACCAAGCTGCGCTGGCTGGCGCAGCACGAGCCGGAGAACGCGGCGCGGGCCGCCGCGGTCATGCTGCCGCATGACTGGCTGACCTGGCGGCTGCGGGCCGGGCCAGCGCCGGACAAGGAGCCGGTCACCGACCGCGGCGACGCCTCCGGCACCGGGTACTTCTCGCCCGCCGACGGCGTCTGGCTGCCCGAGGTCGCCGCGGATGCGATCGGGCACCAGATCCGGCTGCCCCGGGTCGCGCTGCCCGCGGCCGCCGCCGGCGAGACGATCCGGGGCCAGGTGGTGTCCGCGGGCACCGGGGACAACATGGGCGCCGCGCTGGGCCTCGGCCTCGAACCGGGCGAGGTCGCCGTCTCGATCGGCACCTCGGGCACGGCGTTCGCGGTCACCGAGATCCCGGCGGCCGACCCCACCGGCACCATCGCCGGGTTCGCCGACGCCACCGGTCGGTTCCTGCCGCTGGCCCTGACGGTCAACGCCGGGCTCGTGCTCTCGGCCACGGCCAGGCTTACCGGCACCGACCTGGACGGCATGTCGGCGCTGGCGCTCGCCGCCGAGTCGGGGGCGGGCGGGATCACGCTGCTGCCGTACCTCGACGGGGAGCGGACCCCGGACCGGCCGCGCGCCACCGGCGTCCTGCGCGGCCTGACCACCCGCAACGCAACCGCGGAGAACCTGGCCAGGGCCGGCGTGGAGGCGGTACTCGCCTCGCTGGCGGAGGTCGCCAGCATGCTCGCCGCGTTCGGCGAGCAGCGGCGCGCCCTGCTGATTGGCGGGGGAGCCCGGTCGCCCGCCGTCCGCGCGCTGGCACCCGGCATATTCGGCGTGCCGGTGGACGTGCCAGACCCCGAGGAGTACGTGGCACTCGGCGCCGCCCGCCAGGCGGCATGGGCGCTGGCGGGCACCACGGAGCCGCCCGCCTGGCCCCGCCGGCCCGCCGCGCGATACGAGGGCGCCTACCGCCCCGAGATCCGGGAACGCTTCGCCGCGCTCCGGGACGCCACCACGGCCTGGGACGCCACCACGGCCTGGGACGCAGCCGGTTCCCCGGGAGACACCGCCCCGTGATCCGTTGCGGCCGCGGCTGCGGCCAGCCACCGCCCCGGCGTAAAGCATGAGAAAGGACCGACCCGTGACCACAGATGGCTATGTACCGCAACCGGCCGACCGGTTCTCGTTTGGGATCTGGACCGTCGGGTGGCAGGGAGTGGACGTGTTCGGGCCCGCGGTCCGGCCGCCGATGCGGGCCGACCGGGCCGTGCGCAAGCTCGCCGAGCTTGGCGCCTACGGGGTCAACTTCCACGACAACGACGTGTTCGACTTCGGCGCGCCGCCGGGGGAGCGGGACGCCCGCATCGCGGACTTCAGGCAGGCGCTGGCCGACACCGGGCTCGTGGTGACCACGGCCACCACCAACCTGTTCTCGCACCCGATGTTCAAGGAGGGTGCGTTCACCGCCAACGACCGGGACGTGCGCCGGTTCGCCCTGGCCAAGGTCATGCGCAACCTCGACCTGGCGGCCGAGCTCGGCGCCGGGGTGTACGTGTGCTGGGGCGGCCGCGAGGGCGCGGAGTCGGGGGCGAGCAAGGACGTCCGCGCCGCGCTCGACCGGTACAAGGAGGCGTTCGACGTACTCGGCAGCTACGTCCTCGACCACGGTTACGGCCTGCGGTTCGCGATCGAGCCCAAGCCGAACGAGCCGCGCGGGGACATCCTGCTGCCCACGGCGGGCCACGCGCTGGCGTTCATCAACGAGCTGGAGCACCCGGAGCTGGTGGGCATCAACCCCGAGGTCGGGCACGAGGAGATGGCCTCGCTCAACTACGCGCACGCGATCACCCAGGCGCTGTGGCACGGCAAGCTGTTCCACATCGACCTCAACGGCCAGAACGGCCCCCGCTACGACCAGGATCTGCGGTTCGGCGCGGGCAACGCGCGCGGGGCGTTCTGGGTGGTGGACGCGCTGGAGGCCGGCGGGTACTCGGGCCCGGTGCACTTCGACTACAAGCCGCCGCGCACCGAGGACGACGACGGAGTGTGGGAGTCCGCGGCGGCGTGCATGCGCAACTACCTGATCCTGCGGGAGAAGGTACGCGCGTTCCGCGCCGATCCCGAGGTCAAGGCGGCCCTCGCCGCTTCGCGGGTCGGCGAGCTGGCCGAGCCAACCCTCGCGGCGGGGGAGACCTGGGCGGACGTCGAGGGGTTCACCCCGGACATCGAGGCGCTGGCCGCCCGCGGCATGGCGTTCGAGCGGCTCGACCAGCTCGCGCTCGAGCACCTCTACGGCGTCCGGTAGCCCGGCCGGTGGCGCGCTCCCGGAGTCCGGGAAGCCGCCCGGGCACCAGCGAGCCGGCGTGCTGCCAGCAGGAAATCCGTTTGCCCAGGCTGAGACGTCGCGGATAGCCTGGAAGAGTTCCTGATCCCGCCGCCGGCCAGCCTTGCCCTGCCCGCCCCGGCACGCACACGCACGAACGGATGAGCTGCAATGCCTGGCCTGGCCCGCCGGTTTCCCGTCCTTGGCTACCGCGACTTCCGGCTGCTGCTGGCCGACCGGCTGCTGGCACCGGCGGCCTTCGCGTTCTCCATGGTCGGGGTCTCGTTCGCGGTCCTCGACGCGACCGGGTCCACCGCCGACCTGTCCTACGTGCTGGCCGCGCAGATCCTCCCGGCGCTGGTGTTCGCCCTGGCCGGTGGGGTGTTCGCGGACCGGTTCGCGCCGCAGCGGGTGATCGTCGCGGCCAACCTCATGATCGCGGCCGGTGAGGGCGGCTTCGGCATCCTGGTCCTGGCCGGCCAGCCGCGGCTGTGGCAGATGATCGCGCTGGAGACGGTGACCGGCGCGGGCATGGCCGTGTTCTACCCGGCCTCGCAGGCGCTGCTGCCCCGGCTGGTACCGGCCACCCTGCTCCAGGAGGCAAGCGCCATGAGCAGGCTGGTGATGAACGCGGCGCAGATGGGCGGTGCGGCCGTCGCGGGCCTGTTCGTGGCCGCGGCCGGGCCGGGCTGGGCGCTGACCGCCTGCGGCGCCGGCATGCTCGGCAGCGTGCCGCTGCTGCTGGCCATCCGGGCGCCGGGCGCGACGCCGACCCAGAGCCGCAACCTGATCCGCGAGCTGCGCGAGGGGTGGTCGGGCTTCGCCTCCCGCAAGTGGCTGTGGGTCACCACGGCCCAGTACGGCGTGGTCCTCGCCGCCTGGTACGGCGCGTTCGACGTGCTGGGTCCCGTGGTCGCCCGGCGGCACCTGGGCGGCGCGGCGGCCTGGGGCCTGATCACCGCCGCCGACGCGGTCGGCCTGATCATCGGCGGCCTGATCGCGCTGCGGTTCACGCCGCGGCGGCCGATCCGCTTCGTCGTGCTCATCGGCGCCGCCTGCGCGCTGTCGCCGCTGTCGCTCGCGGCGCTGTGGCCGCTGCCGGTGATCCTGCTCGCGGCGGCCGCGCTGGGCATCACGCTGGAGATCATGATGGTCCAGTGGACGGTGACCATGGCCCGGAACAT
Organism: uncultured Actinomycetes bacterium; assembly: GCA_963703605.1. GTDB lineage: Bacteria > Actinomycetota > Actinomycetes > Streptosporangiales > Streptosporangiaceae > DASXKD01. Next base: position 116,952 of record CAVPFC010000005.1, on the reverse strand, counting down.
CCCGGCGGACCTGCTGGCCCGGGTCTCCGCCTACGACGTGCTCGGCTCGGTGATGGCGATGCCCATCGGCGCGCTGGTGGCCGGCCCGATCGCCGCGGCGGCCGGGGTGTCGGCCACCCAGTACGGCGCGGTGGCGCTGATCCTCATCGCCTCCGGGCTCGCGCTGATCCCGCGGGACGTGCACGCCATCCGGTCCGGCGATCCCGCGCCGGACGAGGCGGAGCCGGACCTGGCGGTCGCGGGCGCGCGGTAAGCCCGGGCGAAATAGACTCGGCTGAAATGCCGCCTCCCGGGGCCCGCCCTCCCGGCCGACGATGAGGAGCAGATTACGTGAGGATGCTGGAGTCAATCGCAGCGCCGCGAGACGTCAAAGCACTCACACCCGACCAGCTCCCCGCCCTGGCCACCGAGATCCGCGACGTGCTCATCGAGACGGTGCCGAAGACCAGCGGCCACCTCGGGCCCAATCTCGGCGTCGTCGAGCTGACCATCGCGCTGCACCGGGTGTTCGACTCGCCCTCGGACCGGATCGTCCTGGACACCGGCCACCAGTCGTACGTGCACAAGCTGCTTACCGGGCGGTACGCGGCGTTCGGCACGCTGCGGCAGCGCGGCGGGCTGGCCGGCTACCCGAGCCAGGCCGAGTCGGAGCACGACATCGTGGAGAACTCGCACGCCTCCACCAGCCTGTCCTACGCCGACGGGCTGGCCAAGGCGTACCGGCTGCGCGGCGAGACCGAGCGGTGCGTGGTGGCCGTGATCGGCGACGGCGCGCTCACCGGCGGCATGGCCTGGGAGGCGCTGAACAACATCGCGGTGACCAAGGACTCCAGGCTCGTCATCGTCGTCAACGACAACGGCCGTTCCTACCAGCCGACGATCGGCGGGCTGGCCACCAACCTGGCCGCGGTCCGGGTGTCCCAGCGCTACGAGCAGGTGCTCGACTACATCAAAACGTCGCTGTCGCGGACCCCGCTGGTCGGCCCGCCGCTGTATGAGACGCTGCACGGCATCAAGAAGGGCCTCAAGGACGTCCTGCAGCCGCAGGTGCTGTTCGAGGACCTGGGCATCAAGTACCTCGGCCCGGTCGACGGGCACGACGAGCAGCTCGTCGAGCACGCGCTGCGCCGGGCCCGCGGCTTCGGCGGCCCGGTGATCGTGCACGTGATCACCCGCAAGGGGTTCGGCTACCCGCCCGCCGAGCAGGACGACGTGGACTGCCTGCACCAGGTGCCCGCCGCGATCCCGCCGGGTACCACGGTCAAGCGCACCTGGTCCGAGGTGTTCGGCGACGAGCTCGCCGCGATCGGCGCGCGGCAGCCCGAGGTGGTCGCGATCACCGCGGCGATGCTGCACCCGACCGGCCTCGCCACGTTCGCCCGCGCCTACCCGGACCGGGTCTTCGACGTCGGCATCGCCGAGCAGCACGCGATGACCAGCGCGGCCGGGCTGGCCATGGGCGGCCTGCACCCCGTGGTGGCGATCTACTCGACGTTCCTCAACCGCGCCTTCGACCAGGTGCTGATGGACGTGGCGCTGCACCGGCTGCCGGTGACGATCGTGCTGGACCGGGCCGGGGTCACCGGCCCCGACGGGCCGAGCCACCACGGCATGTGGGACGGATCGATCCTCCAGGTGGTGCCGGGCCTGCGGATCGCCGCGCCGCGCGACGCCATCCGCATCGCGGAACTGCTCAACGAGGCGATCGCGGTCGGCGACGGGCCCACCGTGCTGCGCTTCCCCAAGGGCTCGGTCGGCGGTGAGGCGGACGCTGTCGGCAAGCTCGGCGGTATGGACGTGCTTTACGCTCCCGCCGGGGCGGCCGCGCGCGACGTGCTGCTCGTGGGTGCGGGGCCGATGGCGGTCATGTGCGTGCAGACCGCGGCCCGGCTGGCCGACCAGGGCATCGGCGTAACCGTGATCGACCCGCGCTGGGTCAAGCCGGTGGACGAGGCGCTGGCCGGCGCGGCCGCGGCGCACCGGCTCGTGGTGACCGTGGAGGACAACGGCCGGGTGGGCGGCTTCGGCGACGCGGTCGGCCGGCTGCTGCGCGACGCCGACGTGAGCACCCCGGTCAAGACCTTCGGCCTGCCGCAGGAATTCCTGGCCCACGGGAAGCGGGAGGAGATCCTCGCCGAGGCCGGGCTCGTCCCCCAGCACCTCGCCCGCCAGATCACCGAGGCGGTCGCGCGGCTGACACCCGAGCTTGCGCAGCCCACGCAGGCATGACAGTTCGGAGTTCTCCGGGAATGACCACCCTCCACGTCGCGGTCGTCGGCTCCGGCCCGGCCGGGCTCTACACCGCTGAGGCACTCGTCAAGCAGGCCGCCGCGGCTGACCCGCCGGTCGGCGTCAGCGTCGACGTGCTCGACCGCCTGCCCACCCCCTACGGCCTGGTCCGCTACGGCGTCGCCCCGGACCACCCGTCGATCAAGTCGATCGCCGAGTACCTGCGCGGCGTGCTCGAGCACGACGGGGTGCGGTTCCTCGGCGGGGTGCGGCTCGGCGGCGAGGTGACCCGCGAGGACCTGCTGGACTGCTACGACGCCGTGGTGTACGCGACCGGCGCGATGCGGGACCGGCGGATGGGCATCGAGGGCGAGGACCTGCCCGGCAGCTACGCGGCCACCGACTTCGTGAACTGGTACTGCGGGCACCCCGACACGGGCCCGGACACGTTCAGCCTGGACGCCGAGTCGGTCGCGGTGGTCGGGGTCGGGAACGTGGCGGTGGACGTGGCCCGGATCCTGGTCCGGGACCCGGACGAGCTGCGCCGGACCGACGTCTCGCAACCGGTCCTGGAGGCGCTGACCGCCAGCAAGGTCCGCGAGGTGCACATGATCGGCCGCCGCGGGCCCGCCCAGGCCAAGTTCACCACCAAGGAGCTGCGCGAACTCGGCGAGCTTGCCGGTGTCGACATCGTCGTCAGCGCCGGTGAGGCCGATCCCGACGGCTTCGACGCCACCGCGAGCGGCGCCGCGCTGGCGGAGTCCGACCGCCGGGTGCGCGGCAACCTGGCGGTCATCGGCGACTGGGCGGCCCGTGCCCCGGCGGGGCACGGGCGCCGGCTGACCGTCCGGTTCTGGCTGCGGCCGGTGCGGGTCGAAGGCGACGGCCGGGTCAGCGGCCTGACCGTCGAGCGCACCCGGATCGACGAGAGCGGGGCGCTGACCGGGACCGGGGAACTGGAAACCATCCCCGCACAGATGGTGCTGCGCAGCGTGGGATACCAGAGCGTGCCGCTGCCCGGGATCCCCTTCGACGAGCGCACGCACACCGTGCCGAACGCCGAGGGCCGCGTGCTGGGCCCCGACGGTGCCCCGCTGCCCCGGGAATACGTGGCCGGGTGGCTCAAGCGCGGGCCCACCGGCGTCATCGGCACCAACAAGTCCGACGCGGCCCAGACGGTCCGCTCGCTGCTCGCCGACCTGGCCGGCCCGGGGCGCGGGGCGGCGCCGGCCGCGGCCGCGGGGCGCTGGCGGACCTGCTGGCCGGGCGCGCCGTGGTGCCGGTGAGCTACACCGACTGGCTCAGGGTGGAGCGCGCCGAGGCGGACCTGGCCGCCGCGCTCGGCCGCGGCGCCCGGGTGAAGCTGGGCAGCCGGGACGAGATCGACGCCCTGTGCCGGGGGACCGGCGCCAGGTAGCCAGAGACCGGACATCCGGCGGGCCGGTAAGGTCTCCGGATGTGGGTATTGTCCCCGGTCGGCTTGGCGGATCGGGCACTGGGGACAATGAAGGCATGTTCGGTGCAGAGACCGGGGTTGCAACCAGCCAGCAGGAGGCGCCGCCCGCCGCGGCCGAGGGCGCGAGCCAGGAGGGCTGGGCCAGCCAGGAAGCGGTAGCGCCGGGAAACCTGGCTGCCCCGCAGGCGCCGCTGCCCGACGGTCGCTACTTCGACCGGGAAGAGAGCTGGCTCCGGTTCAACCAGCGGGTGCTGGAACTCGCCGAAGACGAGGGCACGCCGCTGCTGGAACGGGTCAGGTTCATCTCCATCTTCGCCAGCAACCTGGACGAGTTCTTCATGGTCCGGGTGGCCGGCCGGATGCGCCGGATGGCCACCGGGCTGCCGGTGGAGGTGGTGAGCGGGCTCCCGTCCGAGCAGATCCTGACCAACACCCTGGAAACCGCCCGGGAGCTCAGCATCCGGCACGCCGAGGCCTTCGGAAACCTGGTCCAGCCCGCGCTGGCCGAGCACGGCATCGAGATCCTGCGCTGGAAGGAGCTGTCCGCCGCCGAGCAGGACAAGCTGCACCAGTTGTTCCGCGAGCGGATCTACCCCGTGCTGACCCCGCTGCTGGTGGACCCGGCCCACCCCTTCCCGTACATCTCCGGCCTTTCGCTCAGCCTGGCGGTGATGATCGCCGACCCGCGGAGCGGCGCGACGATGTTCTCCCGGGTCAAGGTGCCGCCGCTGCTGCCCAGGTTCCTCACCGTGGCCAGCCGCCGGTTCGTGCCGCTGGAGGACGTTATCGCCGCGCACCTCACCGAGTTGTTCAGCGGGGCCGACATCCTCGAACATCACGTGTTCCGGGTCACCCGCACCCGGGAACTGGAGGTGGACGAGGACGTCACCGAGAACCTGATGCAGTCGCTGGAGCGGGAGCTGCAAAAGGTCCGGTTCGAGCCGGCCGTGCGGCTCGAGGTCGAGGACTCCATGTCCAGCGACGTGCTGGCCAGGCTCGTCACCGAACTGGGCATCGACGAGCGCGCCGTCTACCGCCTGCCGGGGCCGCTCGACCTGACCGGCCTGAACGTGATCGCCGACCTGGACCTGCGGCGGCTCAAGTACCCGGCGTTCGTGCCCTCGGAGCAGGCGCTGCCGGAGGACACCGACATCTTCACCGTGCTCGGCCAGCAGGACGTGCTCGTGCACCACCCGTACGACTCGTTCACCGCGACGGTGGAGCGGCTGATCGTGGAGGCGGCGGCCGACCCGAGGGTGCTCGCGATCAAGCAGACCCTGTACCGGACCAGCGACACCTCCTCGATCGTGGACGCGCTCATCGACGCCGCCGAGGCGGGCAAGCAGGTGGTGGTCGTGGTGGAGCTCAAGGCCCGCTTCGACGAGCGAGCCAACATCATCTGGGCGAAGAAGATGGAGGAAGCCGGCTGCCACGTGGTGTACGGAAGCGTCAAGCTGAAGACCCACTGCAAGATGGCGCTGGTGGTGCGGCAGGAGCCGGACGGCTCGCTGCGCCGCTACTGCCACATCGGGACCGGCAACTATCACCCGACGACCGCCCGCCTCTACGAGGACTTCGGCCTGCTCACCGCCGAGCCCACGGTGGGGGAGGACGCCACCGACCTGTTCAACCACCTCACCGGGTACAGCCTGCAAAGCGCCTACCGGCGGTTCCTGGTCGCCCCCGCGGCGCTGCGCGCGGGCCTGCTGGAGCGGATCGACCACCAGGTCGCCCAAAAGGCCAGCGGCCGGCCTGCCCGGATCCAGCTCAAGTGCAACGCGATCGTCGACGAGGCGGTCATCGACGCGCTGTACCGGGCCTCGATGGCGGACGTGCCGGTGGACCTGTGGGTGCGCGGGATCTGCGCGGTGCGGCCCGGGATGCCGGGCCTGTCGGAGAACATCCGGGTCCGCAGCGTGCTCGGCCGGTTCCTGGAGCACTCGCGGATCTACGCGTTCGGCGACGGCCAGGACGACGGCAGCGAGGTCTGGATCGGTTCCGCGGACCTGATGCACCGCAACCTCGACCGCAGGGTCGAGGCGCTGGTCCGGGTGGCGGATCCGGCCCAGCAAGCCAGCCTGCGCGACCTCATCGGCCTGGCCATGGACGAGGGCACCGCCTCGTGGTGGCTGGCCGCCGACGGCACGTGGACCAGGCATCACCGGGACGCCGCCGGGAACCCGCTGGTCGACCTCCAGCAGCACCTGATCCAGAACCTGCGCGGCCGGGCGGCCGATGGCTGACCCGGCGGAACCCGGCGTCATCCGCGCGGCCGGCGCGGTCGTGTGGCGGCGCGGCGCGGCGGGCACCGACATCGTGCTCGTGCACCGGCCCCGCTACGACGACTGGAGCATCCCCAAGGGCAAGACCATGCCCGGCGAGCACGTGCTGCTGACCGCGGTCCGGGAGGTCGCCGAGGAAGCCGGGGTGCGGGTGGCGCTCGGGCGGCGCCTGCCCACCACCCACTACGTCACCGAGGGACGGCCCAAGCGGGTGGACTACTGGGCGGCGCGCCCCGTCTCGCCGGACGCGTTCACGCCGAACGAAGAGGTGGACTCGCTGGCCTGGCTGCCCGTGGCGGACGCGGCCGGCCGGCTGAGCTACGACCGCGACCGCACGGTGCTCGACGGGTTTCTCGCCGGGCCGGCCGACACCACCCCGGTGATCCTGCTCAGGCACGCCGACGCGATCAGCAGGAAGGCCTGGCACCGGGCCGGTCATGACGACGACCTGGCGCGGCCGCTGTCGGCCAGGGGCCAGGTGGAGGCGCACGCCCTCGGCCAGATCCTCGGCTCGTTCGTGCCCGCCCGGGTGGTCAGCTCCGGGGCCCGGCGGTGCCTGGCCACGGTCCGCCCGTACGCGGCGCTGATGGGCGCCAAGGTGGAGATCGAGCCGGCGCTGACCGTGGGCGGCAGCACGGCGGAACCCGGGCCGGACTCGGTGGCGACCGAGGCCGCCGGGCAGTGGATCGCCGAGACCGTCGCGAGCGACGGGCCCGTCGTCATCTGCGCGCACCGGCAGAACCTGGCCTGGCTGCTGGCCTGCGCCTGTGCGGCCCTCGCTGCGCCGGTGCCCGGCGGGCCCCCGCTGCGCAAGGGGGCGTTCTGGGTGCTCCAGGCCAGCAAGGGCAGCCTGGCCTCGGCCGAGCAGCATCAGGCCGGGCCCGCGGACGAGGCCCTCACCGGTTAACCGCCGGGAGCCGCGGCGGCGTGCAGGCCGGACGGGTCCCAGTCCAGAGTCGGCGGGAGCGCTCCCTCGAAGATCAGCAGCCACTGCTTGGTGTCGGTGCCCACGCCGCCGCTGTAGCCGCCAAGCCCGTTGCCCGCGACCACCCGGTGGCACGGCACGATGATCGTGAGCGGGTTCGACGCCATGATCTGGCCGACCACCCGGGCCGGGGGGACCGGCCCTGCGTCGGCCAGCCCGGCCCGGGCCGCGAGGCCGCCGTAGGTGATCGTCTCCCCGTAGCCCACCGAGTCGTACAGCGCCGACAGCACGGCGTGCCTGGCGCCCGAGGTCCCCGACAAGTCCACCGGCACGCCGAACGACTTCCGCTGGCCCCCGAAGTACTCCGCGAGCTCGGCCAGCGCGGCGCGGAGCAGCGAGTGCCCCGGGCCAGGTTGTGGCTGCCCTGGCGGCGGGCGGGAGCCGTACTGAACGCAGGCGATGCCCGCGGCGCCGCAACCTACCGAGATCCGGCCCACGGGCGTGTCGATGCCGCCCCAGTCGAGGGCATCCCGCTGGGAGCGGCCGGGGGCGAGTTCCGTCACGGCTCCAGTGTGCCGGATGGTTCGGACATTCTGCTGACCCCGCTGCCGCGCTCTGCTAGTCCCCGGCCCCCGTGCTGGGGCGGCGCCGCGGACGGGCCGGCGGGCGGTAATGCCTCGCCCTTCTCCTCCAGCCGGGCCAGCGCCTTGCTGATCGGCACCGCGGTCAGCTCCAACTGCCACGGCCGCGCCCCGTGCACGGCCAGGTCGGTCGACACCGCCTGCGGGTCGTGCGGCTCGGGGGGCTGCCACGCGAGCCTGCGGACAACGTCGGGCGGCAGCAGGTTCTCGGCGGGCACGGTGTGCTCGTCGGCCAGCGCCGCCACCACCGTGCGCACCGCGGCGAGCCGCCGTGCCGCCGCGGGATCCCGTTCCTGCCAGCGGTGGGTCGGCGGCGGGCCCTCGGGCGGCGGCAGCGCCGGGCCCGGCAGGCTCTGCTCGGGCTCGCCGCGGGCCCGCTGGACCGCGCGCAGCCACGCCGCGGCGTGCCTGCGCGCGCCCCGGCCCTGGAAGCCCGGCAGGTCGGTGAGGCTGCCCTGGGAGCCGGGCAGCGACCGGGCGGCCTCCACGATGGCCGAGTCCGGCAGCACGCGGCCCGGGGACAGGTCGCGCCGCCGGGCGATCCTGTCCCGTTCCTCCCAGAGCTCCCGGACGATGGCCAGCCCCCGGCGGCTGTGCACCCGGTGGATGCCCGAGGTCCGCCGCCACGGGTCCGGCCGCGGCCCCGCGGGCTTGGCGGCCAGCACGGCGGCGAACTCCTGCCGGGACCACTCGGTCTTGCCCTCGGCCGCCAGCATGACCGCCAGCGCGTCACGCAGCTCCACCAGCAGCTCGACGTCCAGCGCCGCGTAGCGGAGCAGTTCGCCCGACAGCGGGCGAACCGACCAGTCGGCCGCGGCGTGGCCCTTCTCCAGCGAGAAGCCCAGCACCGACTCCACCAGGGCGCCGAGGCCGACCCGCGGGAAGCCGAGCAGCCTGCCCGCCAGCTCGGTGTCGAACAGCGCCCGCGGGCGGAAGCCGAGTTCGGCCAGGCAGGGCAGGTCCTGGGAGGCGGCGTGCAGCACGATCTCCGCGCCCGCGAGCGCGGCGTCCAGGCCGGACAGGTCGGGGCAGGGCACGGGGTCGATGAGCATCGTGCCGGCGCCGCGGCGCCGGATCTGGATCAGGAAGGCGCGGTGCCCGTAGCGGAAACCGGAGGCGCGCTCGGCGTCCACGGCGACCGGGCCCTCGCCCCGGGCCAGGGCCGTCACCGCGGCGTCGAGCGCGGCGCGCGAGGCGATCAGGGCGGCCGGCCCGTCCCTGGGGTCGAGCAGCGGAACCGGCCCGGGGCCCTGGCCGTCGCCCGGCGGGGCCTCGCCGGGCGCGCGCTCGGCATCAGGAGCTTGCTGCTCGGGGCTTTCTGTCATGGGCTGCGCCGCCGCCCGGCCGGGCGGAGCGCGCTGACACCCGCCGCCAGCGGCGGCAGTCCCGCCGCGGCACACAACGTCCCGCACCACGCGGCCAGATGCCCGGCCAGCCCGTCCGGTGCGCCGTCCTCCCCGGCCAGCGCCGCGTCTGCGGGCAGCGCACCCTCCTCGCCGGTGACCGGCGACCAGGAGGCGCGCAGCTCGAACCCGGTCGCCGGCGGCTCCTCGCGTTTGGCGCCGAAGCCCTCGGTGACCACCCGGGTCACCGTGCCGCTCGGCTCCGCGTAGCCCGCGGTCCTGGCGTCGAGGGCCTCGGTCAGCCACGACCAGGCGACTTCGCCGACCATGGGATCCTCGGCGATCTCCGGCTCCAGCTCGGCGCGGATATAGACGATGACCCGCAGCGGGCCGGCCCAGCCACGCTGCCCGGCGGGGTCATACAGCAGCACGAACCGGCCGGTGGCGACCTCGGCCCCGTCCAGCCGGACGGCCGCGCCGACGGCGGTCGCGAACGGCGCGAGCGTGCGTGGCGCCGGGACCTCCTCGAAACAGAGCTCCGGCCTGATCTGCCGCACCTGGTCCTGGCACGAGCGCAGGTCCGCGACCGCGGCGCTGAACGTGGCGGATGCCTCCTCGCTCGGCACCGTTACCCTGCCGACCTGCCTCATAGTCCGAGGGTACGCCGTGACCGGCCGCTCCTCATGCCACCCGGCCGGCCAGGGCCGGCCCAGGGGCTGGCTCGGCGAGCGGCAGCGGGAACACCGCGAGCAGCACGGTGCCGCATCCGGTGCAGGACCATTCCGGGCAGAGGCCGTCCGGGGAGTCCGGGCAGTCGCCCGGCACGTCGTGCGCCTGTTCGAACAGCTGCTCGCCACCACAGTCCTCGCATCGGCGGAACATCGGGTTCATGCTGGCGACCTCCTCACCGCGGCGACGCCGCTGCTAGCGATCGTGGCATGCGGTGCCGTCATGATGCGGGACCCGCACGGCGTGTCCTGTGAGAGGATCACCTGCGTGACGCCCCCGGTGCAGGAATCGCCTTTTCTGCGGGCGTGCCGCCGCGAACCGGTGCCCTACACCCCGGTGTGGTTCATGCGGCAGGCGGGCCGATCGCTGCCGGAGTACCGGGCCGCCAGGGACGGGATGACCATGCTGGCGGCGTGCACCAGGGCCGACGTCATCACCGAGATCACCCTCCAGCCGCTGCGCCGGTACGCGGTGGACGCGGCCATCCTGTTCAGCGACATCGTGGTACCGCTGCGCGCGGTGGGCGTCGACATCGACATCAAGCCGGGGGTCGGGCCGGTCACCGGCCAGCCGTTCCGCACCGAGGCGGACCTGGCCCGGCTGCGCGACCTGGGCCCGGACGACGTGCCCTACGTCACCGAGGCGGTCACCAGCCTGGTGGCCGAGCTGGGCGCCACCCCGCTGATCGGCTTCGCCGGGGGCCCGTTCACGCTCGCCTCGTACCTGATCGAGGGCGGCCCGTCCCGCAACCACGACCGGACCAGGGCGCTCATGTACGGCGAGCCAGGCCTGTGGCACGCCCTGCTGGCCCGGCTGGCGGACATCACCGCGGCGTTCCTGCGTGTCCAGGTCAGCGCCGGGGTCGCCGCGGTGCAGCTGTTCGACTCCTGGGCGGGCGCGGTCGGCCCCGACGAGTACCGCGAGGCGGTGCTGCCGCACAGCAAGCGGATCTTCGCGGAGCTGGCGGGCTCGGGAGTGCCCCGGATCCACTTCGGCGTCGGGACCGGGGAACTGCTCCGGCAGCTCGGCGAGGCGGGCGCCGACGTCGTCGGCGTGGACTGGCGGATCGGCCTGGACGAGGCGGCGCGGCGGGTCGAGGCGGGCCGGGCGCTCCAGGGCAACCTCGACCCGGCCGTCTTGCTGGCGCCGTGGCCGGCCATCGAAAAGCAGGTCAAGCGAGTGCTGGCCCAGGGCCGGGTGGCGGAGGGCCACGTGTTCAACCTCGGCCACGGCGTGCTGCCGGAGACCGACCCCGGCGTGCTGGCCCGCGTCACCGACCTGGTCCATGAGGAGTCCGCGCGGCCGGGGTGACCCCGGGGGTGCTCACTGGGCCGGGCTGGCCCCCGTCTTCCGCCGGGCCGCCAGCCGCCGGCGGGCAACGTAGGCGGCCAGCGCCAGCAGCGCCAGGATGATCGCGAACGGCAGCACGGCCCCGGCGACGGTGAGCAGCACACCGACGACCCGGCGCAGCGCGTGCCAGCCCGCGGTGAGCCCGCCCAGGAACCCGGCCGCGGTCTTCCTGGCGTGGTGGTGCCGGTGGTGCGGCGGGACGGGCCCCTCGATGATCATGGAGACGGTCGCGTACGTGGTCTCGCCGGCCAGCGCCCGCTGCTGCGACTCCAGCGCCTCCAGGCTGGCTTCCTCCTGGCTGATCTGGTCCTGGACGCTCAGCAGGCCGCCGACCGAGCCGGTGCGGGCCAGCAGCTTGCGGAGCTGGGCGATCATCGCGTGAGCCGAGGCGACCCGGCTGGTGACGTCGGCCACGGTCTGCGTGACGTCTACCGCCCGCTGGGACTCCGACAGCTTGGTGCCCAGGCCGCTCAGCGCGGCGAGCGCGGCCCGGTAGGTGCCGACCGGGATCTTGAACTGGATGCTCACCATCGGCCGGGTCGTCTGGTTCCGGCTCAGGGCGGCCTGCTCCGCGGACACGTAGCCGCCGGCCGCGGCCACCACGCCGGCCGCCCGGGATACCGCCGCTTCGACGTTGCCGGACCGCACCGTGAGGCCGGCCGTGTAGATGATCGACTGGCCGGGGGGAGCCAGGGCGGTGAGGCTGAGCCCCCCGCCCGGCCGAACCGCGCTGGATCCGCTGGCCGCCGGGCCGTGCGCCGCGGCCCTGCCCGCCGCTCCCGCGATAGCGGCGTGTGGTACGGCTGCGGAACCGGAGGCTCCCGGCTGGCCGCTCGCCGAGCAGCCGGCGGCCAGCATGCAGGCGCCCGCGGCGAGAACGCCCGCCCAGACGGCGGGCTTGCGCTTGGCCGGGGAAATGGTGCTGGGTTTAATGGGCGCTTTCATGCCGATCGGACGCCGGTGTGCTAGATCGGGGTTCCCCGTCCGTGGTCACAACTTGGCATCGCTGTTACCCAGCTCGCGGAGCATGCAGACCCGGGCCGAGAGGTTCCCGCCCTCGGCCGCCTTGCGGGCCGCCAGCTCGGGGCTGACCTCCGTTTCGGCCAGCTCGCGGAAGCCGAGGCGCTCGTAGTAGGGCGCGTTCCAGGGCACCCCGCGGAACGTGATGAGCGTCAGCCCGGTCAGGTGGTGCCCGGTGGCCCAGTCGGCCACGTGGTCCAGCAGCATGGCGCCGATCCGCCGGCCCGCGTGCGCCGGGTGCACGCTGACCTGCTCGATGTGCGCGCGGTCGTCCACCACGTCGGCCACCACGAACCCGACGGGCTCGTCGTACTCGTCCGCGGCCACCCAGGCGCGGCCGGCCCGCCGGTAGCCGGTCAGCGATTCGGTGGGGAGTGGCGGGCTGTCCGCGACCGAAGGCATGCCGACGTCGCGGAACGCGTTGCCGGCCGCCAGCTGGATCGCCTGAAGCCGGCCGACGTCTTCGGGCCTGGCCTGCCGCACCGACACCGCAGGTTCCGAGACCATGGCACAGAAGTATGGCAGGAATTACCCAAACCGCATCAAGGGGTCAACGGCCTCAATGGCATTGCGATCGGGGGAATTCCCGTGCCAAAAGGACAGCCGCGTGACCACAGTCGTCTGCTGAGGCAGGCGGGGCCGGGCCCGCGGCGGCGGTGGCGCGGCGCCCCGGTTCGCCCCGGCGGGCCGGGTTCTGCCAGGGTGTACGGGTGAGCCGTCCCGGTCCGGCGCCCGCCGTCGTCATCGCCGGCGGCGGCATCGCCGGGCTCGCCGCCGCGTTCTTCCTGCGGCGCACGCCGTGCCACGTCACCGTCTTGGAGGGGTCGCCGCGGCTCGGCGGAAAGCTCACCGTCTCGGACGTGGCCGGCGTCGCCGTCGACGAGGGAGCGGAGGCGCTGCTCACCCGGCGCCCCGAGGGCACCGGGCTGATCGGCGCCGTCGGCCTCACCGGGCACCTGGTCCGGCCGGGCACGACGGCCGCCGGGATCTGGAGCAGGGGGAACTGCACCCGCTGCCGCGGCACCAGGTCATGGGCGTGCCGGCCGATCTCGATGAGCTGGCCCAGACCGGGCTTGTCTCGGCGGACGGGATGGCCCGCGCCCGGCGTGACCTCGACCTGCCCGCGACCGGCCGGGACGGCGACGTACCGGTGGCCGCGTACGTGGGCGCCCGGTTCGGCCAGGAGGTCGTGGACCGCCTCGTCGACCCGCTGCTCGGCGGCGTGTACGCCGGCCGCGCCGAGGAACTGTCCTTCGAGGCCACGCTGCCCGCGCTGGCCGGTGAGTCCCGGCGGCACGCGTCGCTGGCCGAGGCGGCGGGCGCGCTGATGCCCCCGCCCAGGAAGCCGGTGGCGCGGCCCAAACATCCCCTCCCCCCCGTTTTCATGACCCTCGCCGCCGGGCTGGGGTCGCTGCCGGCGGCCGTCGCCGCCGCCTCCGGCGCCACGGTCCGCACCTCCGCCATGGTGCGTGAGCTGGCCCGCACGGCCTCGGGCTGGCGGCTGACCGTGGGCTCCGCGCACGACCCGGAGTACCTGACGGCGGACGCCGTCGTGCTGGCGGTCCCGGCCGGCCCGGCGGCCCGGCTGCTCGCCGGGGTGCCGGGCGCCCGGCCGCGGCGGCGCTGCGCGAGATCGGCTACGCGAGCATGGCGATCGTCACGCTCGCCTATCCCGCCGCGGCGTTCCCCCGCCCGCCCGAGGGCAGCGGCTACCTGGTGCCCGCCGTGGACGGGCGCCCGGTCAAGGCGGTCACGTTCTCGTCGGTCAAGTGGCCGCACCTGCAACGGGACGCCGACGGCCTGGTCATCGTCCGGTGCTCGCTCGGCCGGGTCGGTGAGGAGGCGCTGCTCCAGGCCGACGACGCCGACCTGGCCGCGGTGGCCGCGGGCGACCTCGCGGCGGCGACCGGGGTGCACGGGGCGCCGGTGGCCACCCGGGTGAGCAGGTGGGGCGGGGCGCTGCCGCAGTACACCGTCGGCCACCTCGGCCGCGTCGCCCGGATCCGGGCCGAGGTGGCCCGCCAGCCCGGGCTGGCGGTGTGCGGCGCGGCCTACGACGGGATCGGCATCCCAGCGTGCGTAGCCACCGCGCGGACCGCGGCCGGCGAGATCGACGGGTACCTTAGGGAACGATGAGCGAGACCGACAGCGGCGCGGCGGGCCAGCGCCCGCGCGCCCGCGACCTCAACGCGCTGATCCGGTACACCATGTGGTCGGTCTTCCGGGTCAGCGACCGGGCCGCGCTCGAGGCCGGCGCCACCGGCCACGGCGAGCTCGCGGCCGGCCTGGAGGAGTTCCTGGACCAGGCGGCGGCCAAGGACGTCGTCACCCGGGGCTGCTACGACGTGCAGGGGCTGCGGGCGGACGCCGACTACATGTTCTGGTGGACCGCCCCGTCCGCCGACGACCTGCAAGAGGTGTACGCGCGCTTCCGGCGCACCGGGCTTGGCCGGGCCAGCGAGCCGGTCTGGTCGGTGATGGCGCTGCACCGCCCGGCGGAGTTCAACAAGGGCCACATCCCTGCGTTCCTCGCCGGGGAGGAGCCGCGCGACTACGTGTGCGTGTACCCGTTCGTCCGGTCCTACGAGTGGTACCTGCTCGATCCGGCGGAACGCAAGGCGATGCTGGCCGAGCACGGCATGATGGCCCGCGAGTACCCCGACGTCCGGGCCAACACCGTCGCCTGCTTCGCGCTGAACGACTACGAGTGGATGCTCTGCTTCGAAGCCGACGAGCTGCACCGGATCGTGGACCTCATGCGCCACCTGCGCGGCGCCCGGGCCCGGCTGCACACCCGCGCCGAGACCCCGTTCTACACCGGCCGCCGCAAGCCGCCCCGCGAACTGATCGCCTCGCTGGGCTGAGCGTCAGCGCCACGGACCGGGGCCGGTGATCACCGGCCCGGTCCGTGGCGCAGTTCCCTGAGTTACTCCGCGGCGATGGCGGCCAGCATGTTGAGCCTGGCGGCGCGGCGCGCGGGGGCGACCGACGCGAGCACCCCGGCCAGGGCGGCCGCGATGCCGAAGATCACCAGCTGGCCGGGGGAGACCACGACCGTGGGCTGCTGGGAGCGGGTCACCGCGTAGGCGAGCGCGCTGCCGAGACCCAGGCCCAGGGCGATGCCGAGCACCGCCCCGATCACCGCGATGATCACCGACTCCGCGGCGACGAGCTGGGCCAGCTGCCCGCGGCGCAGGCCGATGGCCCGGAGCAGCCCCAGCTCCCTGGTGCGCTCCACGACCGACAGCGCGAGCGTGTTGACGATGCCCAGCAGCGCGATGATGACCGCGAGCGCGAGCAGCGCGGTGATCAGGTTGAGCAGGGTACCCAGCACGGAGCTGCGGCTCTTGGCGTCAGCCGGCCTGGTCGAGCAGTTGCGCGCCCGGGTAGCCGGCCAGGGCGCGGGCCAGCGGCTTGCGGGCCGACGCGGACGCCTTGACCAGGTCGACGGTGTCCACCCGCAGCCCGGTGTCCGCGGTGAACGTCGCCGTGCTCACCAGGTAGTCGGTGAGCGGGCCGACGTCGGCGAAGATCCCGCCGACGCGCAGCCGGGACACCCCGTACGAGCCGAACCCGATCGTCACCCGGCTGCCCAGGTGCCAGCCGTGCGCCCGGGCCACCGCGGCGCTGACCAGCAGCGCGCCGGAGTTCAGCGAGGCGACGCTGCCCTGGACCGGCCCGAACGTGGTGAACGCGCCGATCCGGGCCGGGTCGACGCCGTCCACGCTGCTGTGCGCCGCACCGGCCACCGTGGCGTCGGTGGTACGCACCTCGGTGACCGCGCGCACTCCGGGCTGGCGGGCGATGACCCCGGCCAGCGCCGGCGTGAGGCCGGCGTCGGTGTTGGCGGCCTGCACGTAGAAGCTCGCCTTCCCGGCAGCGGTCACCTGCCCGCTGATCATGGCGCGGGCGGAGCCGACCAGCACCGAGACCGCGGTAATGACGGCCAGGCCCACCATCAGCGCGGCGGCCGTGGCGCTGGTGCGCTTGGGGTTGCGCATGGTGTTCCCGCGCGCCAGCGCGCCCACCCGGCCCGGCAGCCGGGTCAGCGGCCAGCCCACCGCCGCGGCCAGCGGCCGGGCCAGCAGCGGCCCAAGCACGGTGACGCCGGCGAAGCACAGCCCGGCGCCCACGGCCGTGATCACGAGGCCGGCCCGGGCGGCCAGGCCGGCCAGCAGCAGAGCGGCGCCCGCGCCGGTAATGGCCAGGCCGGCCGCCAGCCGCCGGGCCGAGAACCCCTGCGGGCTCGGTGCCGCGTCCCGCAGCGCCTGCACCGGCGCCACCCTGGTGGCCCGGTACGCCGGGGCCAGCGCCGCGGCGAGCGTGGTCACCAGCCCGACGCCGCAGGCCAGGGCCACCTGCAGCGGGGGGACCGACAGGCCGGTGATAGGCAGCGACACGCCGAATGTTGCCAGCAGCGCGGCGAGGCCCTTGGCCACGGCTATGCCCAGCACCGCTCCCGCGAGCACCCCGGTGATGCCGACGGCAGCCGCCTCGGCCAGCACCGAGCGGAAGACCTGGCCGCGGCCGGCGCCCAGCGCGCGGAGCAGGGCAAGCTGGCGGGCTCGCTGGCCGATCATGATGGAGAAGGTGTTCCAGATCACGAACGCGCCGACGAACAGGGCGACCCCGGCGAAGGCGACGAAGAACGTGGTCAGCACCCCAAGCTGGCTGTTGAGCTGGTGGGCCTCGCTGGCGGAAGCACTGGCGGCGGTGACCGCCTCGAGGCCGGGCGGCAGGATCCGGGCCACCTGGCCGCGCAGTTGCTGCGCGGTGACGCCGGGGACCGCCTTGACGTCGATCGTGTCGTAGTGGCCGGCCTTGCCGAACAACCGCTGCGCGGTGGGCAGGCTGAAGATGGCCATGGACCCGCCCGCGATGCTCGCCGCCGCGCCGTAGCCGGTGATCCCGGTGATCGTGAACGGCGTCGCCTTGCCGCCGATGGCCACCTCGATGCGGTCGCCCACCGCGAAATGACCGGAGCGGGCGGAGTTGCGGTCGATCATGACCTGGCCTGGCCCGGCCGGGGGCCGGCCCTGGCGGCCGGTGAACACCGACTGGAACGGCGCGTCGGCCGGCCAGCTCAGCGCGACCACGAACGGGGCGTGCAGCGCCGCGCCGTTCCTGCCGAGCAGGACGGCCCGGCCGCTGACCGTGCCGTCGGCGGCGGTGACGTCCGGCAGCCGCCGGATCGCGGTCAGCAGCGACGCGGGGACCGGCTCGGTGGCCGCGCTGCCCGCGCCCTGGACCGCGCCGGGCGGCGAGGTGTGCTGGACCTCGACGTCGGTGCCCGCCGACGCCTGGGCGAACAGCGAGTCGAGGCTGTGGGTGAGGCTCGCGGTGAACACGAAGCTCCCGCACATCAGGCCGGTGCCGAGGGCCACCGCGAGCGCGGTCATGGCCAGCCGCACCCGGTGGGTGCGCAGGTTCGCAATCAGGGCACGGAACATCGTCAGTCACTCCCAAGGGTGCGCATGCGGTCGAGAACGGTCTGCGGGGTGGGCCGGTCCAGCTCGCCGGCGATCCGCCCGTCGGCGAGGAAGACAACCCGGTCGGCGTAGGAGGCGGCCACCGGGTCGTGGGTGACCATCACGATCGTCTGGCCGAACTCCCGCACACAGCGGCGGAGCAGGTCCAGGACCTCCGCGCCGGCCCGGGAGTCGAGGTTGCCGGTCGGCTCGTCGGCGAAGATGATCTCCGGCCGCCCGGCCAGCGCCCGGGCGATGGCGACCCGCTGCTGCTGCCCGCCGGACAGCTCCGACGGGCGGTGCCGCAGCCGGTCCGCCAGGCCCACAGCGGCGACGACGGTGCTCAGCCACTCACGGTCGGCGGAGCGGCCCGCGATGTCCAGCGGGAGCGTGATGTTGTCCGCCGCACTGAGCACCGGCAGCAGGTTGTAGGCCTGGAACACGAAGCCGACCCGGTCGCGGCGGACCCGGGTCAGCCGCCGGTCCGGCAGCGCGGTGATCTCCTCGCCGCCGATCCAGATCTGGCCGCCGTCTGCCGAGTCCAGGCCGGCCATGCAGTGCATCAGGGTGGATTTGCCGGAGCCGGACGGTCCCATCACGGCGGTGTAGGACCGGGCGCCGATCTCCAGGGACACTTGGTCGAGCGCCGTGACCTCGGTGAGGCCGCTGCCGTAGATCTTGGTCAGGCGTTCCGCGCGCGCAGCCGGTGCCTGCGTCGCCGTGGTGGTGGTCATGGGAAGTTCCTCTCTTGTTGACCTGGGAGGAACACTGCCTGCGCGGCGCTGCCACGGCATCGGCCCGTCGTGCCGTCTTGGGCCTGCACCGTGAGGTGGAGGTGGCGGCAGGGTCGATCTGGGGATGGAGGCGTCCCCGGCCGCCGCCGGGCGAAGGGCCAGGTGACCGCCGCGGGGCCGTCGATCTCAGGATGGAGGGCGCTGCCCGGCCAGCCCCGCCTCGTAGGCCAGCACGACGAGCTGCACCCGGTCCCGGGCACCGAGCTTGGTGAGCAGGTGGTGGACGTGCGTCTTGACGGTTGTCTCGGTAACCACGAGCTCGGCGGCGATCTCGGCGTTGGACAGGCCCTGGGCGACCAGCGTCAGCACCTCGCGCTCCCGGGCGGTGGCGCCGTTCAGGCGCTCCTGGCCGGCCGTGGCCGCGCCGTCGCGGCTGCCCGGCTCCGGCAGCCGGTGCACGAACTGGTCAAGCAGCCGCCGGGTGACCGCCGGGTCCACGATGGCGTTCCCGTCACGCACCACGCGGATCGCCTCGAGCAGCCGGTCCGCGTGCACGTCCTTGAGCAGGAACCCGCTCGCGCCCGCCCGCAGCGCGCCGACGACGTCCTCGTCGACGTGGAACGTGGTGAGGATTAGCACCCGGGCGTGGCCGGCGGCGGTGATCTGCGCGGTCGCGGCGATCCCGTCCTGCACCGGCATCCGGATGTCCATGACCACGACGTCCGGCCGCAGGTCCCGGGCTTGCCGGACGGCATCGGCGCCGTCGCCCGCCTCGCCGACGACCTCCATGTCGGGCTCGGCGTCGAGGATCATCCGGAACCCGGTCCGCACCAGGGGCTGATCGTCGGCCAGCAGGATCCTGATCACGTCGGCTCACTCTCTCCGGGCGGCGCCGCCGACACGGCCCGGTCGGGCGGCAGGTACGGGTCGGGTATGGCGGCGTGGACGCGGAATCCTCCGCCGGGCTGGGGACCGGCGCTGAACTGGCCGCCCAGCATGGACACCCGTTCCCGCATCCCGGTGGTGCCGCGGCCCGCGCCAGGCGGGTTTCCGGTCAGCGCCGCGGCCGCGCCGCGGCCATCGTCGGTGACCGTGATCTCCAGTTGCTCGCCGTAGTGCAGCTCGACCTGCGCCCGCGCGGGGCCGGCGTGCTTGAGCACGTTGGTAAGCGCCTCCTGGGCGATCCGGTACCCGGTCAGCCCGACGTCCTCCGGCACCGGCCGGGGCTCCCCCGTGGTCCGCATCGTCACCCGCAGCCCGGCCGCGGCCATCCGGGCCGCGAGCGTCTCGATGTCGGCCAGGCCCTGCGGCGGCTCGCGCTCACCAGCGCCCGCGGCACGATCCTCCGCCGCGCCGTCGTCCGCCGCGCCGTCGTCCGCGCGGCCCGGGAGGCCCGCGCCGCCGTCGTCGTCCGACGGCCGGAGCAGGCCCAGCAGCCTGCGCATCTCCTCCAGCGCGGTCCGGGCGGTCCGCTCCACGTCGGTCATGGCCCGCCGGGACCGGTCCGGGTCCCGGTCCACCATGCGCTGCGCCCCCTGCGCCTGGATCACGATGACGCTGACGTGGTGCGCCACGATGTCGTGCAGTTCCCTGGCGATGCGCAGCCGTTCGGCGAGCGTGGCCCGCCGCGCCTCCTCGGCGCGCTGCGCGGCGGCCCACTCGGCGCGCTCCGCCATGACCGCGAGCTGGGCGTTCCGCGCCCCGAACTGGCCCCGGATCAGCAGCCCGAACAGCGCCGCCCCGGCGGCGGCCAGGATCGTCGGGACCGGCACGGTCCGGGTCACCGCCCGGCCGTAACCGAGCGCCTGCGGTAGACCGATGAGCAGGACCGCGGCCGCAGCCCCGGTCACCAGCACGATAACCAGGCGGCGGCTGCCGTACACGGCCGCGCTGTAGGCGGCACACAGCACGGCCAGAAAGGAGCCGCCCAGCGTTGCTCCCATGACGACGAGCGCGACCACCAGCGCCGCGACGGCGCCGAGCACGACCGCCGGGAACCGGCGGCGCGGGTACAGCACCAGTCCCATGGCCGCCAGCACGGGCAGCGCGGCCAGCGGCATGTGCTCGTGCTGCGCCCGGGCGCCGAGCCCGCTGGCCAGCCCGAGCGCCCCGATCGCGACCGCGATGACGGCATCGAGCACGTGCGGCGGCACGATATGCCGCAGGCCGGGACCGCTGGGCTCACCGGGCCCGGCGCGCTGCGCCGCGCCGCCCGGCTGCCGCATCCAGCGCATCGCCTGCCTCGCCTCGCGCCCCGGCCTTTACCGAGGGTGGCAGCAAGCCTAGAGGGCGTCGACGTTGACGACTATCGCCTCTTGCGTGGAGCGCGCGATCACGACGACGGCCTCGGCGTCCGCGGCGGGGTTCTCCTCGCGGTGCGGGATATGCGGCGGAACCCAGACGAAGTCGCCCGGGCCGGTCTCCAGCCGGGTCAGGGCGCCGGTCGCGGGGTCGCGGAACACGAACACCGGGTGACCGGACACCACGAAGATGCCGGTCTCGGAGTCGCCGTGATGGTGGTCACCCGAGCGCGAAGCGGGGGCCATGACCGTGCTGCCCATCCACAGCGACCGCGCCCCGACCAGGGCCCCGGAGATGGCCGCCGACCTGGTCATGCCGGACGTCTGCGCGGTGTCCCCGGACGTCTCGCCGGCCCGGATCAGCCGCAGGCCGGTCACTGCCCGGCCGTGGGTGCTTTGGTGCCAGCTTCCCTGAGTAGGCCGTACTCACGCGGGGAAAGGATCTTCCGCCGCGGTGCCCCGGTTCGCTGGACCTTGTCCATGTGGCCGAGACTACCCCGCCGGAAACCGATAATGTGGAGACCGTAGACGCCGTGGAGGGCCGCATGGAGTGGCTGAACGAGCCCGCCAGCTGGCAGCGAACCGGTGATGTGCTCACGGTGAGTGTCGATCCAGGCACAGATTTCTGGCGCGAGACGGGCTACGGTTACATACGCGACAACGGTCACGTCTATGGCGAGGCCATCGCCGGTGATCTCGACGTGTCCGTGCGGCTACGCGCAGTTCTCGAAACCCAGTTCGACCAGGCCGGTGTCATGCTCCGCGCCGACGAGCAGACCTGGCTGAAGACCGGGATCGAGTTCTTCGAGGGGCGGCCGCGGCTGAGCACCGTGCTGACGCTCGGCCGGTCCAGCTGGATGGTGACCGACCTGCCGGACGGCGCGGACGACATCCTGCTGCGGGTGTCCCGCCGCGGCGACGCGGTGGAGGTGCGCTACCTGGTCGGCGAGGGCCAGCCGGAACTGGCCGCCCTGGTGTACATGCCGCCGGGCGCCGAGGTGCTCGCCGGGGTGATGGCCGCCGCGCCGGAGGGCCCCGGGTTCCGGGTCACGTTCAACGACCTGCACATCGCCGAGCGGGACTGGTCCGCGGCGGAGGAGGACTGGCAGGAGGAGCCCGCCTGGGCCGGCGACCAGGCCGCCGCGCCGGAATGGACCAGCGACCAGGCTGCCGCGCCGGAATGGGCCGGCGATGAGGCCACCGCGCCGGAATGGACTGGCCCGGACGGTGCTGGCGCGGCTGAGGCCGCGCCCGGCTGGGACGGCGAGGAACCCGGACCCGCTCCTGCCTGGGCCGGCGACCAGGCCGCCGCGCCGGAATGGGCCGGCCCGGACGGTGCTGGCGCGGCTGAGGCCCCACCTGGCTGGGACGGCGAGGAACCCGAGCCCGCCCCCGCCCGGGACGGCGAGCCGGAGAAGGCCGGGCAGCGGGACTGGGCCAGCGGCGCGGCCAGCGAGGATCACCCCAGCTGGCCCGCTGGCGGGGTTACCCCGGTGGACGATTCCGGCTGGGACGGTCCCACGGAGGACGACCCGGACTGGGTCCAGAAGCTGAGCGCGGTGGAGGAGCCCGAGTGGGCCATGGCCCCGGCGCCGCCTCAGGACCCGGCCCCGGACGCGGCGCCGCCCTCGGACGCGGTCCCGCCCTCGGCCCCGCCCTCCGATGCGGCCCCCGATGAGGGCCGCGGCTGGGCCACGCCCCCGGCCCACGAGGAGGACAGGGCCCGTGACGCCGCGGCTCAGGACGGGCCGGCCGACGGTTCCAGCTCGGCCGGGACCCCCGCCCAGGACGAGGACAAGCCCGGCGATGCCCCGGCTCAGGACGGGCTGACCGGAGGGATGGCTGGCGGCCTGGCCGGCCCGGAGCCGGGCTCGCCCGGCAATCCCGGCCAGCCGGGGGACATCGACAAGGAGGCCTGGGCCCCGGCGCCAACCCTTGGCACGGGGGACTGGTTCAGGCCGGTGGAGGAGGACCCGGCGGCCGACTGGGAGCGGCTGGCCGCGGGCGTGCAGGCCAGGTCGGCCAGCGCCGAGCGGTGGACCGCGCAGACCGACGCCGACGTGGCCGCCGAGTGGCCCGGGCCGCCGCTGCCCGCGGCCCGGCGGGCGGCGATCAGCAACGGCCTGACCGCCGCGGACGGCCCCGCCAAAGCGCCCCCGGCACCGTCCGCGCACGGCGCGGAGGCGCAACAGGACGCCTCGCCAGACACCCCCGCGGATGACACGCCGCAGGAGGACAAGGCCGGCCCCGGCCCGGCCCCCAACGGGCCCAGCGGTCCCGCGCACGCCAAGCGGCGCGGTGCTGGCCGCGACCCCACCGCCCCGTCCAAGACCGCCGCGCCGCGGCCGCCGCTGGACCTGGCCGGCCCGCCGGACCCGGCCGACGAGTGGATCAGCCTGCTCACGGCCGACCCCGCGGACGAGTAACCCGCCGGATCAGGGGCTGAGCCGATCAGAGGCTGGCCCTGTCAGAGGCTGGCCCGGTCAGAGGCTGACCTCGTAGGCGGGCTCGGCCCGGTCGGTGCAGCGCAGTTCGGTGTTCTCCACGTGGCCCGCCGCCTGAAGGTCGGGCAGGATCGCGGTCAGCGCGTCCAGGTGGTCCCGCCGCGCCGCCACGACCAGCGTGCGCACCGGC
Organism: uncultured Actinomycetes bacterium; assembly: GCA_963703605.1. Classification (GTDB taxonomy): domain Bacteria; phylum Actinomycetota; class Actinomycetes; order Streptosporangiales; family Streptosporangiaceae; genus DASXKD01. The sequence goes on along the minus strand of CAVPFC010000005.1, from coordinate 93,841 downwards.
GCCCGCATCGACATCCTGGCCCCCGACTTGGCGCCCCGGATGGCGGCGATGGCCCCGGACGCCGCGGCGAGAGTCACCGGGTGCCCCCTACCCGCCTCCCCTTTCACGGCGGCCGGCCGCACCTCGGCCGGGCCGGGCCAGGCGGCGCGGTGCACCGAGCCCTGCTGCCACCACGACCACACCTCCTCGGTGACGTACGGCAGGAACGGGGCGAACAGCCGCAACAGCGCGGACAGCGCGAGCCGCAGCGCCGCCCGGGCGGACCGCGCGGGCGCCGCGCCGCGCTCCCCGTAGGCGCGGCCCTTCACCAGCTCCAGATAGTCGTCGCAGAGGAACCAGAAGAACTCCTCGGCCGCGGCCAGCGCCCCGGCGTGGTCGTAGCCCTCCAGCGCGTTCGTGCACTGCGCGATCACCCCGGCCAGCCGCTCCAGCATCGCCGCATCCAGCGGTTCGCTGATCAGCTCGCGGCCGGGGGCGGCGGGACCGGCCCCGTCCCCGTCCGGCTCGCCGAAGCTGAGCACGAACTTGCTTGCGTTGAGTATCTTGATCGCCAGCCGGCGGCCGACCCGCAGCTGCGCCGGGTCGAACACCTGATCCGCGCCGAGGCGGCCGCGAGCCGCCCAGTAGCGCACCGCGTCGCTGCCGTGCCTGCGCAGCGAGTCCATCGGCGTGACCACGTTCCCCGCCGACTTGGACATCTTCTTGCGGTCCGGGTCCAGCACCCAGCCGGAGATCGCCGCGTGCCGCCACGGCAGCTTGCCGTCCTCCAACTGCGAACGGAGCACCGTGTAGAACAGCCAGGTCCGGATGATCTCGTGCGCCTGCGGCCGCAGGTCCATCGGGTAGACGCGGTCGAAGAAGTCGCCGTCGAGGGTCCACCGGGCCGCGATCCGCGGGGTGAGCGAGGACGTCGCCCAGGTGTCCATCACGTCGGGATCCCCGGCGAACCCGTTCGGCCTGCCCCGCTGGTCCGGCGAGAAACCGGGCGGGGTGTCGGCCGCCGGGTCGACCGGCAGCGTGGCATCGGCCGGGATGATCGGCTCGTCGTAGCGGGGGTGGCCCTCGGCGTCCAGCGGGTACCAGACCGGGATGGGCACGCCGAAGAAGCGCTGCCGGCTGACCAGCCAGTCGCCGGCCAGGCCGCTCACCCAGTTCTCGTACCTGGTCCGCATGAACCCCGGGTGCCAGGTGAGCTCCGCGCCGCGGGCCAGCATCGCCGCGCGCAGGCCGTCGTCGAGCGCGCCGTTGCGCACGTACCACTGCCGGGTGGTCACGATCTCCAGCGGCTGGCTGCCCTTCTCGTAGAAGTTCACCGCGTGCCGCACCGGTTCCGGGCCGGCCAGCAGGTCCCCGGCCGCGCGCAGCATCGCGGTGATCCGCTTCCTGGCGGCCGGCGCGGTCTCCCCGGCGAGCTGCCGGTACGCGGCCCGCCCGTCCCTGCCGGTGATGGCCGCCGGCGGGTTGGGCAGCAGCCGGCCGTCCCGGCCCATGACCGGCCGCGCGGGCAGCCGCAGGTCCCGCCACCAGGTCACGTCGGTGCTGTCGCCGAACGTGCACACCATGGCGATCCCCGTCCCCTTGGCCGGGTCGGCCAGGTGGTGCGCCAGCACGGGCACCTCCACGCCGAACAGCGGCGAGCGCGCGCTCGTCCCGATCAGCCCGGTGTAGCGCTCGTCGCCGGGATGGGCGACCAGCGCCACGCACGCGGGGAGCAGTTCCGGGCGGGTGGTGGCCACCGGGATCGCCGCGCCGCCGGGGCCGTGGAAGGCGATCCGGTGCATCGCCCCGGCCACCTCGCGGTCCTCCACCTCGGCGTGCGCCACCGCGGTCTGGAACGTGGTGTCCCACAGCGTCGGCGCCTCGGCCAGGTAGGCCTCGCCGCGGGCCAGGTTGCGCAGGAACGCCCGCTGGGAGATGGCCCGGGACCCGTCGTCGATGGTCCGGTACATCGTGGACCAGTCCACCGACAAGCCGAGCCGCCGCCACACCTCCTCGAACGCCTGTTCGTCCAGGTCGGTCAGCCGGCTGCACAACTCCACGAAGTTGCGCCGGGAGACCGGCACCTGTTCCGGGCCGGGGCTGGTGGGCGGCACGAAACCGGGATCAAAGGGAAGCGACGGGTCACACCGCACGTGAAAGTAGTTCTGCACCCGGCGCTCGGTCGGCAGCCCGTTGTCGTCCCACCCGATCGGGTAGAACACCGATTTGCCGCGCATGCGCTGAAACCGGGCGATGCAATCGGTCTGCGTGAACGAGTAGACGTGCCCGATGTGCAGCTTTCCGCTGACCGTCAGCGGGGGAGTGTCGACGGCGAAGACGTCGCCGCGGGAGGCGGTGCGGTCAAACTTGTACTACGCCCGAGGCTTCCCACCGGCGAGACCACTTGTCCTCGATGCCGTCAAGCGAAGGCTTGCCCGGCACGAGGCTGGCGCTGGGGCGGGATTCGGTGCTCATGGCGCCAAGGGTAGCGCAGTGCTGGCCCGGGGGGGCGACCCCCGGAACCCCCCGGTGCCTGCGGCCGCTGCCGGGGCGGGCCAGTTACTCCTGGGTCCAGTACGGCCTGCGGAACATCCGGCCGAGGCGCTCGTGCAGCGAGTCGCCGATCTCGTCCAGGGAACTGACCCGGTACACCGCGGCGCCGTCGGGCGGCGGCAGCTTGGCCGCCTCCGCGTCGTCGAGCGTGCACCGGACGTTCCTGATGGTGATCAGCCCGACCTGGTCGGCGGCGATGAACCGCAGGCCCCAGTCGGTGGCCACCACGATCCCGTCGAAGAGGCCCAGGCTGGGCACCTCCAGCACGTGCTCGAGCGTGCCGATTTCCGTGCCGGACCGGGTGAGCACGGGCGTTCCCGGCACAGCAGCCTGATAGGAGACTGCCGTCTCGGTATCCATGCGGCCCCATCTCCTCCCCGATGAGAGAGTCGGCCGTCCGAGGGCTTTCCTACCCGCCTGCGGCGCGCTGTACCTGTGAGGCGGTAAACACCAGGTCAACGGCCTGGCGCAAGTCCTTCCAAGATCTCCTCGGCCCGCGCCGCGGCACCGGCCGGATCCGCGGCGGGCGAGCCCACCAGCGGGTCCCAGTTGAGGTCGTAGAAGATCTCGGTGACGCCGCGTTCGGCAAGCAGCGCGGCGTCGGCGCGGATGTCGTCGAAGCTGCCCGACAGCGGCAGCCGGCCGCCCCCCTCGGGCACGGTCACCGGGGCGCCCCAGCGGACCACGCCGCGGCAGACCACCCGGATCGAGGCCGGATCCCGGCCCGCCTGCTCCGCCGCCCCCCGGACCACGGCGATCAGCTCGCTGATCCGGGACAGGTCGGTGCGGCTGGAGGTCACCCACCCGTCGGCCAGCCTGCCCACCCGCTCGAGCGCGCGCGGCACCATGCCGCCGAGCAGCACCGGGGGACCGGGGCGCTGCACCGGCAGCGGCGCGAACCGGCCCGCCGGGATCGTGTAGTGCGCGCCGTGGAACTCCGTCACCCCGCCCGCCCACAGGTGGTGCAGCACGTCGAGGTACTCCTCGGTCCGGGCGCCGCGCCCGCCCATCGTGCCGCCGGTCATGGCGAACTCCTCCGGCATCCACCCGATGCCGAGCCCCAGGTCCAGCCGCCCGCCGGACAGCACGTCCACGGAGGCGGCCTGTTTGGCCACGATGGCGGGGGACTCGTAGGGCATGTTGACCACCGCGACGCCGAGCCGGATCCGCTCGGTCACCGCCGCCGCGTACCCGAGCGCGACCATGGGGTCCAGCACGCTGTGGTACACCGGCTCCATCGCGGAACCCTCCGGCACCAGCAGCCGCTGGAACGTCCAGAGCGAGCCGTATCCGGCCTTTTCCGCCAGGGCGGCGAACCGCCCCAGATTGTCAGGTGTTGCCCAGGCCCCAGAAACGGGCGCGCCGAAACCGATCCTCATGCCCCCAACCCTAGGATGTGGCCGCGCCCCGCGCCCCGGGGCCCGCCCGCGCCCGCGGGCCGCGTGTGGTAGCCGTAGGCTTGGCGAGGCGGCCCCGGCCGCCGCATCCCTGTCTTCCCGCATAACGGAGCCGTCGTGGAACCCGCACCCCAAACCCTGATCGCTGCCCTCCGGCACTCCCATGAGCGGCTTGCGTCGCTGGTCCGCGCCGTCAGCGAGGACTTCCTGAGCAGCCGGTCGTACTGCACGGACTGGAGCGTCGCGCAGGTGCTTTCGCACCTGGGCAGCGGGGCCGAGATCGCGGGGCTGATGCTGGAATCGGCGCTCACCGGGGAGCCCATGGACCGGGAGGCGTTCGCCCCGATCTGGGACGTCTGGAACGCCAAGACCCCGGCGCAGCAGGCGGCCGACTGTCTGCCCGCCGACGACGCGTACGTCAGCCGCCTGGAGGAGCTGACCGAGGACGAGCTGGCCGGCATCAGCTTCGACTTCTTCGGCATGACGCTGGACGCGGCCGGTGTGGTCGGGATGCGGCTGAGCGAGCACGCGATACACACCTGGGACGTGGCCGCGGCCATCGACCCGATCGCCGTGGTGGACCCCGAGGCGGTGGCCCTGCTGTACGGGCGGGTGTCCTGGCTCGCCGAGCGAACCGGGCGCGCGGGCGAGGGGCCCTTGCGGGTACGCCTGCGGGCCAGCGATTCCGCCGCCGATTTCCTGCTCGACGTGACGGACAAGGTGACCCTGGTCCCGTGGCCGGCCGAGGGCGCCCCCAACGGGGAACTGGTCCTGCCCGCCGAGGCCCTGCTGCGCCTGTTCTACGGGCGGCTTGACCCCGGGCACACGCCGTCGGTGGGGTTCGGCGGCGACCCCGCGCTGCTCGACCGGGTGCGCGCGGTCTTCCCCGGTTACTGAGCCCCCAGCGCCTGAGTGACCAGCGCGGCGGCGTCGCGGGCGCAGCCCCAGGACATGGTGATCCCGGCGCCGCCGTGACCGTAGTTGTGCACGACGAGCGGCTGCTGCGGATCCGCGTGCCCGGGCCCGGTCTCCAGGCGGACCCGGGGCCGGTACGGGCGCAGCCCCACCCGGTGGTCCAGGACCGGAGCGCCACGCAGCCGCGGCTCGATCGCCGTGCAGTCGCGCAGGATCCGCTCGGCCAGGGCCGGCACGGGCTCGGGGTTCCAGTCGCCGGCCACCTCGGTGCCGCCGAGGATCACCGTGTCCCCGTGCGGGAACAGGTACACCAGGTCCGCGGTGTCGTCCGGGGGGCCGATGAAGAAGCCGGTGATGCCCGGGTTGGCGGCCACGACGACCTGGCCGCGGAACGCGGTCAGCGCCGGGTCGGGCACCAGGTCGCGCGCGCCGGCCCCGGTGCAGTTCACCACGGCGCGGACGCCGCGCTCGCGGGCCGCGCCGGTGAGCGAGCGCACGGTCGCGGTCTCCACCAGCCCGCCGGCCTTCTCGAACCGGGCCTGGAGATAGCCGAGGTAGGTCGGCATGTGCACCAGCGGCGCCGCGTAACGCCACCCGCTGGTGAACCCGGGTGGCAGGCTGTCCCGGGTGCACGGGGTGGCCGTGCCGAGGTCGCGGAGCCAGTCCGGGGGCGGCCCGAGTGGCGGCGGTTCGCCGCGCGCCGCGTCGACGCCGGTCACGACCCGCACGCCGGTCCCGGCCTCGTCGGCGAGCCCCCGGAGCACGGCCAGCGTGCCGCGGCGCCACCGGGCGCTCCGCGGGCTTTCCTCGACCAGATGCGGTCCCCAGATCGCGCCAGCGACCGAGGATGTGGTCTGGGCCGGGGGCACGGCCGCCTGAATGACGGCGCGCACCCCGGCCTCGGCGAGGCAGATCGCCGTGGTGAGCCCGGACACGCCCGCGCCCACCACCAGCACGTCGCAGTCGCTGCTTGGCACACCCCGACGGTAGCGCGCCCGCGCTTGGGGGCCGGGTCCGCCGGCAGCGAAATCGATGTCGCGGGCGGCCGCCCGTTCTTACGCTGAGGTATGGCCGAGCGCGCGCCCGTGTTGCCGTTCCGGCGGGAGCCCCCGCCGCAGCGGCCCGCCCAGCAGCCACCGCCCGCCGAACCGCTGTGGCGGGAGGTGCTCGGCAAGCGGCTGCGGGCCCTCCGCCTGGATCAGGACGAGACGCTCGCCGGGACGGCGGGCCGGGCGGGCATATCGCCGCAGTACCTGTCCGAGATCGAGCGCGGGCGCAAGGAACCGTCGAGCGAGATGATCGCGGCCCTCGCCGGGGCGCTGGGTATCACGCTCGCCGGGCTGACCGAGCAGGTGGCCGGCGACCTGCGCCGCCAGCAGGACGCCGCCGTCTCCCGCGCGTCCGGTCCGGTCATGCTCGCTCTGGCGGCGTAAGGGCACCGGGGGACTGGGGCACCCCGGCCGCGACGGCGGCCGCGAACCGCTGGCCGAGCACGTGGTCGACGATCCCGTAGTCCATCGCGGCCTGCGCGGTGAGCACCCGGTCGCGATCGGTGTCGGCCCGCAGCGTCTGCGCCGACTGGCCGGTGTGCTGGGACAGGATCGCCTCGATCTCGGCGCGCATCCGGACGACCTCGTCCGCCTGGAGGATCAGGTCCGGGATCGCGCCCTGGCCGCGCCCGGCGGGCTGATGCAGGACCACCCGTGCGTGCGGCAGCATGGCGCGATGGCCGGCGGTCCCGGCGGCGAGCAGCACGGCGCCGACGCCGATCGCCTGGCCCACGCAGAAGGTCGCGACCGGCGCCTGGATGAACTGCATGCTGTCGTAGACGGCGAGCATCGAGGGCAGGTCGCCGCCCTCGCAGTTGATGTACAGGTTGATCTCCTGCTCCGGGCCGTCCGCCTCGAGGTGCAGGAGCTGAGCGATGAGCGTGTTGGCGACTCCGGGGTCGATCGCGGTGCCCAGGTAGACGATGCGCTCGGTGAGCAGGTGTGAGTACACGTCCATGATCCGTTCGCCGCGCGGATGCTGGGCGATGACGTTCGGGATGGTGTAGCTCATTGTCTATGTCCCTGCCTCCCTCGCGGGACGTGGTGCCGGAGGCGCGCCAGAAAGCGGGGCGCTTGGTCGTGCCGGAGGCGCGCCAGTCGGCAGAGTGGGAGGCGCGCCCGTCAGCCCGATCCGGTGCTTTCTCGCGGGCATGACCTGGCCGAACGAGCTGACGATCTCGTCGATGAAGCCGTAGTCCCTGGCCTCGGCGGCTGTGTACCAGTGGTCGTGCAGGGAATCGTCGAAGATGCGTTCGACCGCCTGGCCGGTGTCCTCAGCGATGATGCCGAGCACGGTGTCGACCATGTGCCGCAGGTCGTTGGCCTGCACCTCGATGTCGGCCGCGCTGCCGCCGATACCGGCCGAGCCCCGGTGCATGAGGATGCGGGCGTGCGGCAGCGCGAACCGCTTGCCCTTGGCGCCGGCCGAGAGCAGGAACTGCCCGGCGCTACAGGCAAGCCCCAGCGCCAGGGTCGAGACCTCGCAGGGCACGAGCCGCATGACGTCACGGATCGCGAGCATGGACGGCACGGATCCGCCGGGTGAGTGGATCCACAGCGCGGCGTCGGCGGTGGGATCCTCGGCGGCGAGCGTCAGCAGCTGCGTGGTGAGCAGCGTTCCGTTGTCGTCGTCGAGCACCCCGTCGAGCACGAGGATCCGCCGCAGCAGCAGCTGCTCCCGCATCCGGTCACTGAACAGCGGGTTCTTGTCATCGTTAGCCATACCGCCAGCCTGCGGCATGGCGGTCCTGGACCGCGCCGCACGCTGCCGTGAGCAGATCTGCCCACAGCAGCGAGCAGCTCTGGCAGCGCACCAGGGACGCCGGCGGGTGAGGGGCTTACAGGTGGATCCGGCGGCTTCCGGCGCGGTGCTGGCTGGCGGTCTCGACGTAGGACTTCACGGCGCGGGCGATCCAGTCCCGCTGGCGCAGGCCAGCTCCCTCCCGGACGGAGGCAGGCACGCCGACGGCGAGGGCGCCCGCCGGAATCACCTGGTCCTCGCGGACCAGTGCCGCGGCGGCGACCACGGCGCCCGCCTCGACCCGCGCCCGGTTCAGCACCAGGGAGCCCGAGCCGATCAGGCAGCCGTCCGCCACCACGCAGCCCTCCAGGTGCGCGCGGTGCCCGACCACGCACTCGGCGCCGATCAGGGTCGGCCAGTCATGCGTGGTGTGCACGATCGTGCCGTCCTGCACCGAGGTCCGCTCGCCGATCCTGATCAGGCCGTGGTCGCCGCGCAGCACGGCGCCCGGCCACACCGAGGCCCCGGCGCCGAGTTCCACCGCCCCGATCACCACCGCGTCCGGGTGCACGTAGGCCTCGGGGTCGATGACCGGGACGAGGTCGTCGAGCGCATAGACGGGCACGGCATCACTTCCTGTGGGTGGTCGATCGTCAGCGGATCATAGCTTTATTTCCCGGGCCTGCCCGCGGTCATGTCCTCGACCCGGGCCGCCAGGTGCGGGTAGACGGCCAGCGCGTGGCCGGCGAGGACCCCGGCGAGCACGTCGTCGCCCAGGCCCAGGGCGGCCAGCGCGCGGGCGTTGCGGGCGATGCCGGGCACCCCGGGCCAGTCGGTGCCGAAGATGAACTTGCCGGCCGAGCCGGCGCAGGTCGAAGCGCGCGTAGTAGTGCGGGAGCCGGTGCGGCGGCAGCCCGGACAGCTCGATCCACACGTTCTCGTGCAGCAGCGCCAGCGCCGCCGCCGCGTCGTACCACCAGCCGCGCCCGCCGTGCGCGAGCACCACGGTGAGCCCGGGGAAGTCGCGCAGCACCGGGATGAGCAGGCCCGGGTCGGCCATGTCGTTCGAGGAGCCGGGAAACGAGCTGGTGCCGCAGTGCACGACCACCGGCAGGCCCTCGGCCGCGCAGAACTGGTAGGCGGGGTACAGCGCCGGGTCGGCGGGGCTGAACCCGCCGTGCACCGGGTGGACCTTGAGGCCGATGGCGCCCATCCCCACCTGGCGGGCCACCTCGCCGGCGACCGGGTAGTGCAGGTGCGGGTTGATGTTGGCGAGGAGGGAGAACCTGGCCGGGTTGTGCCGGGTCAGCGGCAGCATGTCCTCGGCCGGCTGGATGCCGGTCGCCTTGGGGCTGTACTCGCAGATCAGCAGGCTGTGGTCGACCCCTTCGGCCTGCATCAGGTCGTCGAAGGCCGGCGGGATGATCACGCCGTCGGCCGAGTACGCGTCCCGCCAGCCGGGCTGCCCGAACCGCTGCGCCCAGTCCAGCCAGGCGGGCTTGACCGTGGCGAGGGGCACCGGATGCTGGTGTGCGTCGATCAGCATCCGCCCGTCCAGCATGTCGGCCTCCCGCCGTGTGGTGACTGCTGCGACCACACCCTAACCGTGTGAACAGGCCGGAGCCCGGGTGCCATGCGCACACCCGGGCTCCGGCCGGTATCGCTTTGATCAGGCGTCGGCGGCTTCCATCTCCGCCTCCAGGACCGCCGCCGACGGCACCTGCTCGCCGGCCAGGTCTTCGCGCGTGACCCGGATCGCGAACACCGCAAGCAGCAGCGCGATCACCGCGATCCCGGCGGAGACCAGGAACCCGCGGGAGAACCCGATCGCCAGCGCGCTGTCGTAGATGGTCTTGGGGATCTGCCCGCCGGCCGCGGCGTGCACCGCGTGGCCGGCCTTGGCGGCGGCCGCGGCCGCCGCGGTGACCTGGCTGTGGATGCTGTTCGACACCACGGTCCAGGCCACGGTGCCGAGCAAGGCCAGGCCGATGGCGCCGCCGACCTGCTGGCCGACGTTGGGCAGGCTGGCGGCCACCCCGGCGTCCCTGTCCGCGACCTTGGACAAGGTGACCAGGGTTATGGGCATGAACAGCATGCCCAGGCCAGCGGCGGTGACCAGCATCGGGCCGAGCAGGCCGCCCGCGTAGGTGCTGTGCTCGGTGATCCGGGACAGCCAGAACATCCCGCCCGCGCCGATCGCCGACCCGGCGATCAGCAGCGGCTTGGCACCGATCCGGGTGACCAGCTGGGCGCTGACCCCGGCCATCAGCATGATCATGCCGACCATCGGCAGGTAGGCCACGCCGGTCTTGAGCGCGCTGTAGCCCCACACGTTCTGCACGAACAGGGTCAGGAAGAAGAACATCCCGAACATCGCCGTGCCGACGCAGAGCATGATCAGGTTGGCCGCGGACCGGTCCCGGTTGCGGAGGATCCGCGGCGGCAGCAGCGCGTGCCGGCTGCGCGCCTCGATCAGCACGAACGAGGCGAGCAGGACGACGGACGCGGCGAGCGAGACCACGACCTTCGTGTCACCCCAGTGGCTCACCCCGTTGGGGGTGGTGGCGGCGTTGGACAGGCCGTACACCAGCGCGGCCAGGCCAAGGCTTGCGGTGATCGCGCCGGGCAGGTCGAACCGGCCCGGGTGCCCCTTGGAGTCGGGCAGCGCCCGCGGTGCCATCAGGGCGACGACGATGCCGATCGGCACGTTCACGAAGAACACCCAGCGCCAGGAGGCGTAGGTGGTCAGCAGCCCGCCCGCGAGCAGGCCGACCGCGGCGCCGCCGATGCTCATCGCGGCGTAGACACCCATGGCCCGGTTGCGCCGCGGGCCCTCCGGGAAGGTCGTGGTGATCAGGGACAGCGCGGCGGGGGCGACGATGGCTCCGCCGAGTCCCTGCAGCGCCCGGGCGCCCAGCAGCCACGTCTGAGTGGTGGCGAACCCGCCGAGCAGCGAGGCCGCCGAGAACAGGATGATGCCGGCGATGAACACCCGGCGCCGGCCAAGGATGTCGCCAGCCCGGCCGCCGAGCAGCAGAAAACCGCCGAAGGTGAGCGCGTAGGCGTTGACGACCCACTCCAGGCCGGACCCGGTGAAGCCCAGCGCGTGCTGGATGTGGGGGAGGGCGACGTTCACGATGGTCGCGTCGAGCACCACCATGAGCTGGGCGGTGGCGATGACGGCCAGGGCCAGGCCGAGATTGGGCCTGCGAGCGCCGCCAGCGGTGGCGCTTGCTGTCCCGCCCCCGGTCTCGGGCAGTGCGGTAGACATTCGTTCTCCTCATCGAGGTGAGAGGTACTTAATGGGCTATAAGTTCGACGCTTCAGGGCGTGCGGACTCATCGCACGGCAGTTCCTGCCGCCCGGGAAGCTTTGCTTGGTTAGGAGAGAGTGAGGACAGCCGCTAGCCGGCCGTGGGCGCCGGGACCTCGTCTGGGTCCTGCATGCGCACCGGCCCCGCCGCCAGCGGCGCGGCGGTAGCCAGGAAGTCACTCACCTCCTCGCCGGGGCAGCCGGCCCTCTCGGTAGCGGACAGCGGCGGGCTCATCTTGTGGACCAGTTCCAGCAGGCTCGCCCGCTCGTCCGGGCTGAGTCCCAGGCGCCACGGCGTACGGGACAGGATCTCGTCCTCGACCCGGCGCTTCATCTCGGCGCCGGCCGGGGTTAGCACCAGCCGCTTCACCCGGCGGTCGCCGGGATCGCTTTCCCTGGCGGCGAGCCCGTGCCGCTCCAGGGTGTCGGCGATGCCGGTGATGAAGGATGGGTCACAGTGCATCCGCTGGCCCAGGTCCTTCATGGCCAGCGGGCCATCCAGCATGTGCAGCGCCTTGATGACGAAGGCGGGGATGCCGACTCTCTTCGCGAGATCGTCGCCTTCGGCCACCAACCGCGCGAACAGCCCGGCTACCGCGTCGAGGATCTCGAGGTCAAGGAGATCCTCCTCGGTTCGCGTGCCCACCTGTCCTCCTGTACCTGATCCGCTCAACAGTTGAGTAACTCAAACTTATAGCAGGCGATTGAGTAGGTCAAACTTTTATTCGGTCAACTTGGAGGGCGTCGCGCGGCCGCGCGAGCAGGACCTACCTCATCGGGGCGCCGGGCCTACTTCACCAGGGCGCGCAGCACCAGCAGGGTGAGCACGATCAGCCCCAGCGAGATCAGCCAGCTGCGGTTCCGCGTCTTGCGGAAGCTGGGGATCCGGTTCTTGTGCACCTTGAGGTCGGCATTGGCCCCGTAACCGTGCCGGAAGTGCCAGCCCGCGTAGCCGCCGATCACCAGGACGACGATCGCCACCAAGACCGCGGATGACCCCATGCCCGCGTCACCTCCCGTGCACTGCGACCTCCGCGGCCGGGCGCCCACCCCGCGGCAGTGCACTCGTACCGTGACAGTTCACGTGCAAAATGCGCCCGCGCGCCGAGCATCGCGCATCACCGGCGTCAGTGCCACTCCTTTGCCTGAATCGGCGGGCGTGTCGGGGATTTCGCGCGGTTCAGGCCCCGGGGCGTATCGCGGAGAACGTGTCGGTCCGCGGCTCGGCGCTGGAGGCTGCCCACAGGTTGATGTCGGAGCCGTCCCCGTAACCGGAGATCGCGGTCAGCTCCTCGCGGGTGAACACGGGATTGCCGACCGCGGCCAGGTTCTCCTCGAGCTGGCCCACGCTGCTGGCGCCGACCAGGACCGAGGTGACCCGCTCGTCGCGGAGCGCCCAGGCCAGCGCCATCTGCGCCAGCGACTGGCCGCGGTCGCGGGCGATCTCGTTGAGGGCCCGTACCCGCGCCAGGTTCTGCTCGCTGAGCTGGTCGGGGGACAGGCTGCTGCCGGGCTGGGCCGCGCGCGAGCTGTCCGGGACGCCGTCCAGGTACTTGGTGGTGAGCAGGCCCTGCGCCAGCGGGGAGAAGGCGATGCAGCCGGCCCCCTCGCGCTCGAGCGTGTCGAGCAGGCCGTCCTCGATCCACCTGTTGAGGATCGAGTAGGACGGCTGGTGGATCAGCAGCGGCGTGCCCGCCTCGCGCAGGATCGCGGCCGCCTGCGCGGTGCGCTGCGGCGAGTATGAGGAGATCCCCGCGTAGAGCGCCCTGCCGGAGGTGACCGCGGTGATCAGCGCACCCATGGTCTCCTCGAGCGGGGTGTCCGGGTCGGCCCGGTGGCTGTAAAAGATGTCGACGTAGTCCAGGCCCATCCTGGCCAGCGACTGGTCCAGGCTGGCCAGCAGGTACTTGCGGGATCCCCAGTCGCCGTAGGGCCCGGGCCACATGTCGTAGCCCGCCTTGGTCGAGATGACCAGCTCGTCCCGGTAGGGCCGCAGGTCCTCGCGGAAGATCAGGCCGAAGTTCTTCTCGGCCGATCCGTAGGGAGGGCCGTAGTTGTTGGCGAGGTCGAAGTGGGTCACCCCCAGGTCGAACGCGCGCCGGAGGATCGCCCGCTGGGTATCCAGGGGACGGTCGTCACCGAAGTTCTGCCACAGCCCGACGGAGACCTCGGGGAGCTTCAGCCCGCTGCGCCCGCAGCGGCGGTAAGGCGTTCGCGAGTACCGGTCCTGGGCGGCTACGTAGCTCATGGATCAAGTCTCCCACCAGGGAGGTCGCCGGATACGGGACGGCCGGGAGAACTTAGGGCGTCGGCTGGCAAGATTGGTTCGCACCATGCAACTACACGCCCGAGCACGCAGGCGCGGACAGGAAGAGGCGCGATGAACGACGCGATGATGGCGGAGACCATCAGCATCACGGGGCACGGCGGGGACCGGATCGAGGCCTACCTGGCCAGGCCGCTCGGCGACGGCCCGTACGGCGGGGTGGTCGTGATCCATCACATGCCCGGTTACGACGAGGGAAGCAAGGAGATCACCAGAACCTTCGCCGTGCACGGCTACCTGGCGATCTGCCCGAACCTGCACTACCGGGAGGCGCCGGGCGCCAGCCCTGACGATGCCGCGGCGGCGTCGCGGGCGCAGGGCGGCGTGCCCGACGACCGGCTTGTCGGCGACGTCGGCGGGGCCGTGGAGTACCTGCGGGCGATGCCGGCCTCCAACGGCAAGGCGGGCACGATCGGGTACTGCTCCGGCGGCCGCCAGTCGTTCCTGGCCGCGTGCAGCCTGCCGCTCGACGCCGCCGTGGACTGCTACGGCGCCTTCGTCGTCGGCAACCCGCCGGAGGGCATGCCGCTCAAGGTCGGCCCGATCATCCATCTGGCCAAGGACCTGTCCTGCCCGTTGCTCGGCCTGTTCGGCGCCGACGACTCCCATCCGTCGCCCGATCAGGTGGCCGAACTGGACAAGGTGCTCACCGACCTCGGCAAGCCACACGAGTTCCACAGCTACGAGGGCGCCGGGCACGCGTTCTTCTCGGTGAACCGGCCCGCCTACCGGCCCGAGGCGGCCACCGACGGCTGGCAGAAGATCTGGGACTTCTACGGCCGTTACCTGGTCGGCTGAGCGGGGGGACACCATGTGCACGTATCTCACCGAAAAAGTGGGCATCGAGGGAAGCGGCAAGGGCCCGGCCGGCTGGTTCGGCGTCACCGAGGCCAGCGTGTACTTCGACCATCCGCAGCACGCGCGGGCCGAGCACACGCTCAACATCGACTTCCTCAACCCGGGCCAGGGCCCGTCGGCCCGGGTGGCGGTCGAGCTCACCGCCGCGTCCGCGCGGGCGCTCGCCGCCGCGATCGAGTCGGCGCTGGCCTCCGCACCGCCGGGAAGTGCCTGACCCCGGGCATCCCGTGAATTGTCCGACCCTGGGCATACCGTGGGACCGTAGGTCCAGGAGGCGGTGGCATGAAGTTCCGGGTCGAGCACGACACGCTGGCGGACGCGGTGGCGTGGGTGGCGAGGGCGCTGCCCTCGCGGCCCGTGGTGCCCATCCTGTCCAGCCTGCGGCTGGACGCGGGCGACGACGGGCTCACCCTGTCCTGCTTCGACTACGAGCTGTCCGCCACCGCGCGGCTGCCCGCCGACGTCGCGGAGCCCGGCACGGCGCTGGTCCCGGGGCGGTTGCTCGCGGAGATCATCCGCAGCCTGCCGGGGCAGCCGGCCGAGTTCCGCTCCGACGGCGATGAGGTGACGCTGGCCTGCGGCAGCGCCGAGTTCGCACTGGTGTCGCTGCCCACCACGGAGTACCCGGCGCTGCCGCCCGCGCCGCCGCTGGCCGGCAGCGTCGACGGCGGCGAGCTGGCCGCGGCGGTGGCACAGGTCCTGCCGGCCACCAGCCGCGACGACACGCTGCCCATGCTCACCGCGGTCTGCCTGGACATCCGCGGCGGCGTGATGACGCTGGCGGCCACCGACCGGTACCGGCTCGCGGTGCGGGACCTGACCTGGCAGCCCGCCAGCCCGCAGGTCCGGGCGATCGCGCTGGTGCCGGCCCGGACGCTGGCCGACGCGGCCCGGGTCATGGCGCCCGGCGTGCCGGTGTCGGTGGCGTTCGGCCCGCCCGGTGATGAGGGTGCTCCAGGCCGCGGCGGCGATCCCAGGCCGGTGGAAGGGATGATCTCGTTCGAGAGCGGGGGCCAGCGGCTGACCGGCCGGCTGATCGCCGGCGAGTTCATCAAGTACGAGTCCCGGTTCCCCGCCGGGTACGGCTGCCGGGCGGAGCTGCCCGCCGCCTCGCTGATCGAGGCGGTCCGGCGGGTGTCGCTGGTGGCGGACCGGGCCAGCCCGGTCCGGCTCACCTTCGAGGAGGGCATGGTCGCCCTGGAGGCGCAGACCGAGGGCCGGGCCCGGGCGGTCGAACGGGTTACCGCAAGCTTCCACGGCGACGAGCCGGTGATCGCCTTCAACCCGCACTACCTGCTCGACGGGCTCACCGCGGCGGCGGCCGGCGCCGGGCCCGCCCGGAACCAGGCCGGCACCGGCGGCGGGCCCGAGGGGACCGGCAGCGCGGAGGAGCCACCGCCCGGTGCCACCGCCACTGCCGCGGCCACCGCCGCGGCGGCAACCGTCCGGCTCGAGTTCACCAGCCCGGCCAAGCCCGCCCTCATCACGCTGGCCGGCGGGGCGGCCGGTGCGCCCGGGACGAACGACGGGGCCGGGGAGACCGGCGATGTGGCCGACCGGGCGAACGATGTCGCCGGTGCCCCGGCCAGCGGCGGAGCCACGCCCCGGCCCGGGTTCCGCTACCTGGTGGTGCCGCTGAGGTCGCCCGCCCGCGCCTGACAGCGGGCTGTCCGGTTGCCCCCGGTCGGCCTCGGGCGCCGCCCGCCAGGGTTTGGGCTTGGGCCTGGGTTAGCGGCTGGTGCCGCTAAGGTCGCCCGCTGCCGCCTGACGGCTTTTGCCCCGGTCGGCCTCGGGCGCCGCCTGCCAGGGCCTGGGCCTGGTTAGTTGGTGGTGCCGGTCAGGTCGCCCGCTGGCGCCTGACGCCAGGGGCCGCCTGGATACGCCTGGTACTCCGCGGTCGCGCCGCGGCGGGCGCGGACGCGCCGCCCTAGCCGCCAGAACGCCCGGCTCACCAGCAACGTGCGCACGGCCCAGACCAGGCGGCCCGTCCAGGGCATCCCGGCGGCCATCGGCACGAGTTCCAGCCAGGCTCCGGTCCGCCAGGCGCGGCGGCCGACCCAGATCAGGAACGCCGTGACGAGCGCCAGCAGCAGGACGGGCACCCCGAGCACGATGAGCACGGCGACCAGCACCGCGTGCGGGATCAGCATCGCGATGAGCGCGGTCACGGCGATCACCCCGGCGAGCCCGGCGAGCGCGGACCACATGACGAGCTGGGCGGCCCGGCGCAACGGCCTGGTGTCCAGATACATCCGCTGCTGCGTGCCGTCCGGCACCCCGTCCTGGCCGAACGGGCCAGGCTGCCAGCCACCCGACGCTTCCATGCTTACCTCCGTGTGCGCCAGCGGGACCGCTGGAGCGATGAACCCCTGTCAAGAAAAGATATATCTCGAATTCCGGCCAGGCAAATGAGCCGCCGGGCTTACTCCGGGGAGGCGCCGGCCTCGGTGCCTGCGGATCCGGGGGCAGCGGGGCGCTCAGGAGTTGAGGAAGGCGAGGACCGCGAGGACGCGGCGGTTGTCGTTCTCCGAGGGCGGCAGGTCGAGCTTGGCAAAGATCGACGTGCAGTGCTTGCTGACGGCCTTCTCCGAGACGAACAGCCGCTGGGCGATCGCGGCGTTGGAACGTCCCTCTGCCATCAGCGCCAGGACGTCCCGTTCCCGGTCGGTCAGCCGGGCGATCGGTGCGGCAAACGTCTATCCACCCCGGCTTGCGGGCCGAAACTCTTGCTATATAGAGTTATTTGCTGACGGGCCCCGGCGCCGCGGCTGGAGGATGCGCAATGGTTATCCTGCTCGGCGCCCTTGTGGTGGCCGGCCTGGTAGTGGTGCTGCGCCGCGGAACCGGCCGGGACGCGCCAGCGCGTAAGGCACAAAACTCGGGCAGCACGGTGGGGCCTGGCCGGCCTTTCGACGGCAGGACCATTCCGGAGGCGGAGCTCGCCAGCGGGCGCATCGTGGTCTGCGGCCTGGCCAAGCACTATCCGGGCGTCAAGGCCGTGGACGGGCTGTCGTTCGCCGTGGAGCCCGGCCGGGTGACCGGCTTTCTCGGCCCCAACGGCGCCGGGAAGACCACCACGCTGCGCATGCTCCTCGGACTGGTCACGCCGACCGCGGGAACCGCCACGATCGGCGGGGTCAGCTACGCCGGCCTCGATCAGCCCGCCCGCCGGGCCGGCGGAGTCCTCGAGGCAAGCGCCGCGCACCGGGGCCGTACCGCCCGCAACCACCTGCGGATCCTGTGCCGGTCCACGGGCATCCCGCTGGCCCGCGCGGACGAGGTCCTCGACCTGGTCGGGCTCGCCGCGGCCGGTGACCGCCGTTTCGGCGGGTACTCGCTGGGCATGCGCCAGCGCCTTGGCGTCGCGGCGGCGCTGCTCGGGGACCCGCAGGTGCTGATCCTCGACGAGCCCGCCAACGGCCTGGACCCGGACGGCATTCGGTGGATGCGGGACCTGCTCAGGGAGCTGGCGGCGCGCGGCCGCACGGTCCTGGTGTCCAGCCACCTGCTTTCGGAAATCGAGCTCGTCGCCGACGACCTGATCATCATCGCCGCCGGGCGGCTGGCCGCCCAGGGCACCGTTGCCGCGGTGGCCGGTTCGTTCTCCCGCGGCACCCGCACCCTGGTGCGCAGCCCCGGCGTGGCGAAGCTGGCGGCGGCACTGGGCAGCGATGCCGTGATCACGCCGCGCGGCCCCGGTGAGGTGTACGTGACCGGCGCCGATGCCGCCGCGATAGGCGACGCCGCGCTGCGGGCCGGGATCGCTATTCACCAGCTCGTCACGCAGCCCCCGGACCTGGAGGCCGCCTTCCTCGAACTGACCAAGGGAAAGGAGGCGATCAGGTGACCACGCTGGCCGGCGGCCCGGCGCTGGCCCGGGCGCCCAGCACCGGCACGGTCCTGATCCGGCAGGCCCGGGCCGAGGTCATGAAGATCCGCACCACGAACACGTGGTGGCTGTTCCTCGGCGGCGTCATGGTGTTCACCGCGGCGGCGCTGTGGACCAGCGGCGTCAGCCAGCACTTCGTGCTGTACCCGCCGCTTGGCGCGATGGGCGCGGCCCAGAAGGCCCAGGCCATCGCCCAGGCAGCCCAGGCCCGCGCGCCCGCGGGGCGGGCCGCGATCGCCACGACCATGATGACCGCCGGGCAGTTCTTCGGGGTGCTGTTCGCGATGCTCATCGGCGTGCTGACGATGACGAACGAGGTCGCCTACCAGACCGCGACGGCAACGTTCCTGGCCAACCCGCGCCGCGCCGTGGTCATCGTCGCCAAGCTCGCCGCAGCGGCCGGCTTCGGCGCGCTGTTCTGGCTGGTATCCACCGTCATCGACGCGGCCGTTACCCCGGTTTACCTGCACAGCCAGCACATCAGCTACCCGCTGGCCGGCTGGACCGTGACCCGGTCGGTGCTGCTGAACCTGCTCGCGTACGTCATGTGGGCGGTGTTCGGGCTTGGCCTGGGCACACTGGTGCGCAGCCAGCTCGCCGCCGTCATCACCGGCCTGGCCAGCTACCTGGTGGGCTACGCCGCGGTGGAGATCATCTTCCACCTGATCTACGCCGTCTACCGGCACGGCTGGGTGCTCGGCGCCGTGGTCATCGCGCCGGCGGTCGCCTCGAAGGTCATGATCACGCCGGGACGGGCATTTCCGCACGCGCCGCCGCAGTGGGCCGGCCTGCTGGTCATGGCCGGGTACGCGGCCGCGTTCAGCGTTATCGGCGTCGCGGTGACCCGCCAGCGGGACGTGACGTGACGGGTACGGTTGCCGGGTGACGCGTATTCGCAGGCCGTCCGCGCAAACCGTGGCGGTCCTGCTGGCACTGGCCGAAGACCCCGGCCGCTGGCGTTACGGGTACGACCTGTGCACGCAGCTCGGCATCCAGGCCGGGTCGATGTACCCGATCCTGATGCGGCTCGCCGACCGGGGGCTGCTCGAGACGAGCTGGGAGACCGAGCGGGTGCCCGGCAGGCCCGCCCGCCACCTGTACCGGCTCACCGGCGCCGGCCGCGCCCATGCCGGCGCGGCCGCGGCGGCCGCCCGGGCCGCCGGACCTGCCGCGGCGACGGTACCGGCCCCGGCGGCGCGGCGGTCCAGGCTCCAGGGCGCGTGATGCTCATCCTGTCCGGCGTCCTCGCGCTGGCCGGCCTGGCCTGGCTGGCCCGCCGCAAGCGCGGCGGCGACCCGGCGGCGCGGCTGGCCGCCGCCGCCGCGAACCGGCTGCCCCCGCACCGGCAGGACTGGGGCAGGGCGATGGCGGCGGAGCTGGCCCAGGTCCAGGGGCGCGCGCGCCGGTGGCGGTTCACCGTCGGCGTGCTGCGGGTCGCGCTGTTCCCGCCGCCCCGGCACCGCGGGCGGGTGCTGGCCGTTGGCTGCGCGGGGCTGACGGCCGCGGCGGCCGCGACCGTGGCCGCGGCTCGCGAGGTCCCCAGCATGGCGGTGTTCGCGGCGGCCCTCGGCCTGCTGCTGTGCGGGTACGCGACGGTGATCACGGCGCGGTGGCACCGGCCCCGGCCGACCGTGGCCCGCGTGCTCGTCGGCGGGCTGGCGCTGACCGGCGTTGCGGCCGCGGTCGCCACCGTGGCCCGGACCGCCGTGGCCTACCCGGCCGCGACCACCGACCGCACGCACGTGTTCTCGGTCCTGTTCGCGGCCGCCCTCGCCGGCTACCTCGCCGTCGCGCTCGGCCCGTTCTGGGCCGCCGGCCGCCGGGACACCGCGCTGTGGTGGGCGCTAGCCGGCGGGCTGGCCAGCGGGGCCGCCTGGGCCTTCACCGCCGTGGCCGCGGTGACCAGCACGGGAGGGTCCGCCCCCGCCCTGGCGCCGGCCGTGGCCGTCGCGACGCTGGCCGTTTCGGCCGGGGCGGCCGCCGCCACCCGCAGCAGGCCGGCCGGGGTCCGGGCGGGCCTGCTCACCGTGATCCTCGGCGCCCTGGTGCACTTCACCGTCACGGTGGGACTGCTCCTCGAGGTGCACCACTACACGCTGGGCAGCGCGCACGACATCGCCGCCTACGCCCACAGCGGCTATCCCGGCGTCGCCAGCTACCTGCTCAGTGACGCCATCGCCGGCGGCATCCTCGGCAGTCTCGTGCTGGTGCCGCTCGCCCTGCTCGGCGCCGTGCTCATCGGCGCCGCGGCGGGCACCAGCCTCCGCCGGCTCGCCGGCAGACGCGCCTGAGCCCAGGCGGCCCCGTACCCAGGCGCCGCCGGGACCAGCGTCAGCGCGGGCCGGGTGCGGCCGCCCGCTCCAGCGCGGCCAGGCGGAGCTCGAGCTGGTCGACCCGGTGCCGGAGAATCTCGATCCCGGCCTGGTCGGCGAGGCGCCGTTCGGTATTGTGCCGCAGCCGCGGCGAGGCCATCGCGCGGGTGGCCACGAGCGCAAGCGGGACCAGCCGCTGCGGGCCGTGCGGCCCGTCGACCAGCCGGGAGGGGATCTGCCCGGTCCGGTACCAGTTGCGCAGCGCGGCCCGGGACGCGCCGGTGTCGGCGGCCGCCCGGTCGAGCGTCACCCAATCCGAGCCCTCGAGCTGGGCAGTCAGTTCGAGCTCGAGTTCCCAGGCGTCAAGCCGGTCCTCCCAGTCCATACGCCACCTCCTAGCCCTATTAATAGCATGGTATTGACAGGGTTAAAGGCATGGGCGGATGGTGGACGTCATGTTTGAGCGATTCACCCCGCGCGCCCGCCGTACCATCGTCCGCGCCCAGGAGGAAGCCCGCGACCTGGGCCATAACTACATCGGCACCGAGCACGTCCTGCTCGGGCTGCTTGGCGTGCCCGACGGCGTGGCCGCCCGGGCCCTGGATCGCTTCGAGATCTCACTCAGCGGCGTCCGGGACGAGGTCAGGGCCCGTGTCCGCGCCGGGGGCGAGCCGGTGCAGGGGCATATCCCGTTCACGCCACGGGCGAAGAAGATCCTCGAACTCGCGCTCCGCGAGGCTCTCGGACTGGGCCATAACTACATCGGCACCGAGCACATCCTGCTTGGCCTGCTCCGGGAGAAGGAGGGGATCGGCCCGCAGATCCTCGCCGCGCACACCGACCTTCTCGCGATCCGCATGGCCGTGCTCGACCTGGTGCCCGCGTACCAGGGCACGCCGGGCCAGCGCTGGTTGCGCGAGGGCCCCGTTGCCGGCGATCCGGAGGAGACGGCGGTGCGGGCCACGCCGGCCGCCGACGCCAGCCTGAACGAGGCCGCCCGCCTCGCCGCGCCATACCCCATGGGCTCGCACCACCTGCTGCTCGGCGCGCTCGCCGATCCGGACACCGCCGCGGCCAGGACGCTCGCCGCGCTAGGCGTCGACCTGGACCAGGCGCGGGAGGCGCTGCGCAGCGTGGACGTCACCGGCACCAGCGACGAGCGGCCCGAGGAACGGGGGCGCCGCCATATGGTGATCCGCGTCACCGGCGACAGCCTGACGCTCGAGGCGGGCGACCCCGACCTCGTCGGCCTCGGCCGTGCCGCCGCCGAGGCGGTCGGCGGCCAGGCGGGCGAGCCCGGCACCATCCGTGGTGACCTGCCCGCCAGCACCAGCCTCAGCGCCGTCTGGCAGGCACTGCGGGCCAGTCTCGAAGACATCGGCCGCCGGGCCACCGCGGCCAAGGGCCCCCAGGCGGGCCCGGCGGCGGGGCGCCCGGCCGCGGAAGGCCAGGCCGAATCCTCCTAGCCCGGGAACCTTCTGCGGGCGCCACCGCATCTTTGCGATGCCGGGCCGCCGACGGCCTCCCGCCCCGCGGTGGCGATGAAGATGGCCCCGTCCCGCGTCATCGCCCGCCAGTCGTGCTCGGTGAGCGCCGCGGCTGCCCCGATCGTGTCGCCGAACGAGTCCGGCGCGTCCGCCAGCGCGGCCAGGCGCACCTGCCGCCAGGCCTGCCAGTCGTCCTCGCCGGCCCGGCAGACGGCCGGCGCCGCGGCGGCCCGCTCATGATCGCCGGCCATCACACGCCGTCCCCATGAAGCTCAGGTCGGTGCTGGCGGGAGAGCCCAGAGCCGGTCGGCGTCGCCGGCGGCGAGCCGGCCCGGTAAACGTCGATCTTGTGGTCGATGAGCTTGAGGTTTTCCTGTATCTCGGCGAGCTTGGCGGCCACGCTGGCGCGGTGGGCCTCCATGAGGGCGAGCCGTTCCTGCTCGTTGCCGCGCCCGGCGGAAACCAGCTGGGCGTAGCGCCGGATGGTCTTGATCGGCATGCCGGTGGCCCGCAGCTTGGTGCACATCTTGATCCAGTCCAGGTCCGCCTGGCGGTACCGGCGGCGCCCGCCGTTGGTGCGGTCGACCTGGGTGATGACGAGGCCGGCGCGCTCGTAGTAGCGGAGGGTGTGGGCACTGACCCCGGTGCGGCGGGCGGCCTCGGCGATGCTCAGGCCCGCCGGGGGGACGGGCCGGGCGGCCGCGGATGATGGGTGCGATTTGACTTCGAGCACGCTCTAAATCCTAGCGTCGTAGTCAGTCACCCATAATCCGCGCCGCCGATCGCGGGCGGCGCCTGCCGATGGGACCCGCATGCCTGAACCGAGCCAACGGCGCCGGTCTCTGGTGCTCGCGATCTGCTGCGCCAGCATCGCCGTCGTGGTGATGGACATCTCGATCGTCAACGTCGCGCTGCCGGCCATGCGCCGTGACCTGCACGCCTCGGTGGCCGGCTTGCAGTGGACGGTCGACGCGTACACCCTGGTGCTGGCCAGCTTCCTGGTGCTGGCCGGGTCCACCGCCGACCGAGTTGGCCGCCGCCGCTTGTTCCAGGCCGGCCTGGCCGCCTTCGGTGCCGGCTCGCTGCTGTGTGGCCTGGCGCCGGGAATCGGCTGGCTGATCGCGGCGCGGGCGCTCCAAGGCGCCGGGGGATCGATGCTCAACCCGGTGGCCATGTCGATCATCGCCAACACGTTCCAGGGCCGGGCCGAGCGGGCGCGCGCGATCGGCGTGTTCGGCTCGGTATCCGGGCTGTCGCTGGCGCTGGGCCCGATCCTCGGCGGCGCCCTGGTCGACGGCTTCGGCTGGCGTTCCATTTTCCTGGTAAACCTTCCGATCGTGGCCGCCGCGATCGTGTGCACCGCGCTGTTCGTGCCCGAGTCCCGGGCCGCCCGGGGCCGCCGGTTCGACCCGGTGGGCCAGGCCCTGGTCCTCGTGGTGCTGGGCAGCGTCGTCTGCGCGATCATCGGGTCCGGCAGCCTGGGCTGGACCTCGCCGGTCATCCTCGGCCTGCTGACCGCCGCCGTGCTCGGGGTGCTGGGCATCCTGTGCTACGAGCCGCGCCGCGCCGACCCGCTGCTGGAGCTGCGCCTGTTCCGCAGCGTCCCGTTCAGCGCGGCGATCGTGATGGCGCTTTGGGGCCTGTGCGGCTTCGGCGCGTTCCTGTTCGTGACCACCCTGTACCTGCAAGACGTGCGCGGCCTGTCCGCGCTCACGGCCGGGCTGTGCCTGCTCCCGGTCGGGGTCATGATCGTGGCGCTGTCCCCGCTGACCGGCCGGCTGGTCGGCGCGCGCGGTCCCCGGCTGCCGCTGGTGGTCGCCGGGGCCGCGCTGGCACTGGGTGGCGGGGCATCGGCCTGGCTCGGGCCGGGCACACCGCTGCCGGCCGTGCTGGCCACCTATCTGCTCATCGGCATCGCCCTGGGCACCATCAACCCGCCGATCACCAACACGGCGGTCTCCGGCATGCCCCTCTCGATGGCCGGGGTGGCCGCCTCGCTGGCCTCGGCGGGCCGGCAGACCGGTACCACCCTGGGCGTGGCGATCGCCGGAACGATCGTGGCACCGGGCCTGTCCCACGGCGGGACGGCGTTCACCGGCGCGGCGCGCGGCGTGTGGTGGATGGTGCTCGGGCTGGGCGCCGGCATCGCGGTCCTTGGCCTGCTCAGCACCGGGCCCTGGGCCCTGGGCACCGCCCGGCGAGCGGCCGCCCTGTTCGGGGAGCTGGACCGGGGAGCAGATCTTCAGACAGCCCGGGTCGGGTCGCCCCGCTGAGGCAGCGGCGATCCAGGAGATCACAAAGGCGGGTATTCAGAGTGGTTACAAAGAGCTATTGCTTGGGTTAGAAGATCACCCAAGGAATATGTGGGACCATGTGTCTCGAACCGCAGCCCATGGGGGGAAGGCGGGTATTAGCGTCGCCGGAGAAGCGATGCGGATGGGGGACATGATGAGATTTGGCATGCGCCGGACCAGGCTTATCAGGAATCTAGGCGGGGTGGGCGTCACGCTTGCGCTGGTTCTGGCGCCGACGGCCGCGTCGGCATTAAGCCCGACAGCGGCGCATACGCCCGGGCCTCCGACGCGGACGCATGGGGTGAAGCCCACACTCACCGTCGGCAGCATCACGAACTGCCCAAAGGGCACGACGAAGTTCATCAAGGTGACAAATCCGCGTCCAGGCCACGAAACTGCCAGATACTCGCATAACGGCACAACTTTCCGGACGAAAGTCAACCGGAAAGAGACCTTCCTCAGCTTCCTGACGAACGCGTCGGGCTTCACGATATATATCGGGATTCAACCGGCCTACGACACCTACAACTACGCAGGCACGACGGCACATCCGGCCTATCATTCGGACACGGGCCTGCACCCGCCGTTCGACACCGATGGAACAATTGACCCGATCACTTACTACCTCGTGTGTGGCAAAGCGGCCGTCAGCAAGGCCCAGCCCACCCTCACGACCACGCCGAGCCCGGGGGGGCCGACGGGCGTGATCCTCAACGACACCGCGAAGCTGGCGCGCGGGGCATCGCCCACCGGGTCGATCACCTTCAAGCTCTACAACCCGTCACACGCTGGCTGCACGGGCACACCGGCCTACACCAAGACCGTGACGGTGTCGGGCAACGGCCGCTACTCCACCACCAACACCGCCCCGGCCAAGACTGCCGGGAAGTGGAACTGGACCGCCACCTACACGGGCGACTCCCGGAACAAGAGGGCATCCAGCGGCTGCGGTAAGGAGACGGTGACGGTGACGAAGAAGGTCGCGCAGGGGTCCTGCGAGGGTTCGGGATCGATCTCTGCTCTCGTCTCCGGGAAGAACGTCACCGCGTACGTTCCCAAGGGGAACTGGGGCTCGGGCGCGACGGGCATCGACGTCGTCAATGTCGAAGGCACCAGCATCAAGAACACCACGATCAAGACTGGGTCGGATGTCATCAACTCCTGTGCGTCGAACTCGGTCACCGGGCTGACCGTCTGCACCGCGAACAACACCGACGTCTACGTGCTGAAGGGTACCGCCCTGGACCCGAGCGTCTCGCCCAATCCCCTGACCGACGGCGGCAGCGGCACTATCACTTTCTCTGGCGGGACGGCGACGACGACAGGCGTGTCGATGGACGCCACCGACAACAAGGCCCTGATAGCTCTCAGCGTCGGCAGTGTCGGCGGATTCCAATTCCTCGACCTGGCTACCGGCAAGTTCGAGCCCGCGTTCACCACCAAGGACCCGGGCCGCCAGATCTCGGAAGATCCGCTCATCGACCCGGTGCACCACCTGATTCTCTCGGCCGCCGAGGACGACAACTACGAACTCGTAAACGTGTCGACGAGCACTTCGCCCAAGTTCTTCGAGCATCCGGTGCCGCCGATCAGCGGCGCGCTTGACTCCTCCGCGGAGGACTGCTCAACCGGGATCATCTTCGCGCCCGCGGAAGGCAGCTCCCCAACGCAGATCGATATTGCCGACATCACTCATGCGAAGTTCACCTCAGGTAACCCGGGGTCGTGGACCGCACCCGAGCAGGTACAAACGCTGACAGGCTCGACGCTGAACGCGGGAGGATCTGGTTCAGCGGTCGCGCAGGGAACTCATACCGGTGTCGTCTCCGGGGAATTCGGAGGCGACGCCCTCACGGCGCTCGCGCTGCCCACTACGTCTAGTGCCGGCACTCCCGCCGTTGGCAACTGGGTCAGCTGTCAGACAGGCCCGGACCCATCGGGGAATCCCTTCAGCATGGGAGACGATCCGCACACCCTGGCGGCCTATCAGTCGCCAAACGGTGGTCATGCGATCGCCCTCCTCGTCAACGAGGGAGCGACCGAGATGGCAAGGGTCGACCTTACGGACATGCTCGGTCTTCCGGCGACTGGCAAGGTCTGCAAGAGCACCACGATTCCGTCGAGCGCGGAGAAATTCATTCCATTGCCATAGTTGCTGCCCCGGGGATCACCGGCGGGCGGGCCCTGAGACCCAGGCGCGGCCCCGCGGGTGACCCAAACGCCGGGCGGGCCGGTCTCCTGCACGAGGAGACCGGCCCGCGCCCGGCTACGGACGAGTTGCGGCCGGGGGAGCGGGAGGCGAGGCTTCAGGGGTGTCCGCGACGGTCGGGGAGCTGCTGGAGCGCGTCGGAGTTGACGCGAAGGACGTCGTTGCCGAGGAGCTGCCGCATAACCGCTGGCTGAGCCCGGGGGTCTGGCGGGTCCGTACCGCCTGGATGAACTGGATTGCCGAATGCTTTCCATGAGGGCACTGGAGTGCCTGGTCACGGTCGTGGAGCAGGGTTCGCTGACGAAGGCCGCGGCGACCTTGCACATGTCGCAGCCGGCCCTGTCGCACCAGATTGCCGCCATCGAGCGGGAGCTGGGCACGCCGGTCATCGAGCGCTTGCCGCGGGGGATCAGGCCGACCGCGGCGGGACTCGCGGCCGTGGCCGAGGCACGGATCGCCCTGGCCGCGGCCGACAGGGCCGTCATGGCGGGCCGGAGGGTGGCGGCGGGGAAGGGCGGCCGCATCCGCATCGCCTGCGCGGAGACGATGACGGCATGGGTGCTCGTCCCGGTACTGCGCCATTGGCGTCGCCGGTTCCCCGACGTCGAGCTCGATCTGAAGGAGCACAACAGCGCGGACCGGATGCTGGGCGTGCTCCTCGGCGGTGGGGCGGACATCACCGTCGGGCCACCGCCGACGCGAACGGACGAGCACACCGAGCTACTCGGCCGCGAGGAGATAGTGATTGTCGCCTCCCCGGAGCACCGGTTCGCGGGCATGCCCGCGGTGCCGCTGGCCGAGCTGTCCACCGAGCCGCTCATTCACTACGACCCGGACAACGGGAACTCGGTGTGGCTCGACCAGTTCGCGGCGCGGCGCGGGGTCGTGCTGCCGCAGCCGACGTTGCGCACGGGCAGCCCGCGGACGGCCGCGCAGCTGGCCGCCGCCGGCATGGGCGTGGCGATCGTGCCTTTCTCCGCTCTTACCCCGCGGCCGGGCGGGACCATAAGGCCGGTTGACCCGGTTGAGCTGCGCGAAGTGGTCGTGGTCGTCGCGGCGCCGCACGATGACCTGCTGCAGCGCTTCGTCGCGGACCTGAAACGGCGCGGTCTGCCCGACTCGCGTGTGGCGCACCTCGACCGGCCGGCCCCGCCAGCGCGTCAGCCCCGGCCAGCGCGTCAGCCCCCGCCGGCGCGACGGTGATGCCGCGCGACGCGTACCCGGTTGCCGCACACGCTGGGCGTACACCATGACCGCCGGGGGTTGACGGCGATGAAGATCATCGAACAGTCCGGGTTCGCGCACCGGCGCAGCCGGCGCACCTGCGCCGGGTCGGACAGGAACTCTGCTGCCTGCGTGGCGATGTAGGCGAGCCGCGGATTCCCGCCGTATTCCCAGTGCCAGTGCGTCTGCACGCACAGCCCCATCCCGGTCAGCCGCAGCCGCGAGCTGGCCGGTGCCGACCCCATGAAGAAGTTGAGGTCGGCCACCGTCTCCTGCGGGACCGGGCGGCCGTCCACCAGCGCCTCGATCATGTCCCGCAACGCCGAGCGCAGCCGGCGCAAGGCCCGGATATCCGGCAGGTCTCCGCGCGGCACGCGCGCTCCCTCGATATGCCACCAGGCCTCGGCGCCACGATTCGCCGACAGCAGATCCCCTGGCGCCGCCGATCCGGGCGCCGCGACGGTGTTGATGAGGTCTACGGCGACAATCGGCTCGCCGATAACGGCGGGCCGGCCGCGGCCGGCCGGGCTGGCCGTCGTGCCAGAATTATAGACATTAGGGATTTCGATAAGTGCCATCAATTCTTCGAAACCTCAGCCTCTTGCCGCGGGCCTGATTAATGTGCCACGCTGGTTCGTGCCCATTAGAAGCAATCACCGGTTCGCTGCTGGTTCCCGCGGCATCGACCTCGTGGCCTCGGCCTCGACCAGGTTAACAGCCGCGATGACCGCCGTAAAGCGCGAACTCTAATTCGCTGCCCAGGAGGTCTGGCAGAAACTCGTGAAACGCCACTCAAAGCGCGCGATGACCTGGCGGAGGGCCAATCGGCATCCGCCGGGGTAGGAGAAACAGGCGCCTTCCCGAAAGGCAAAATCGCGCTGGCCGGCTGCCGCGGCCACCATCGCGGCTTCCCAGAAAGGACCCAGCCGTGCCCGGATCCCCGAACGGATCACTGAAAGACCGAACCGTGCTGATCATCGGGCGGGGGAGTGGGCTCGCCCGCGCCATTGCCCTGGCCGCGCTGGACGCCGGAGCGCGCGTCGTGGCGGCCGGGCGGAACCAGGAGGACCTGTCCGCGGCCTACGCGGGCGAATCCGGCGTCAGCACCGAAATGGTCGACCTCACCGATGAGGCCTCCATCCCCGCTCTGGGCCAGCGGCTCGGCTCGGTGGATCACGTGGTCTCCACCGCCTCGGCGCGGGCCCGTGGCCGCGTCGCCGGCCTGGACAGGGACACGATCAGGCTGTCGTTCGACACCAAGGTCATCGGCCCGCTCATGCTGGCCAAGCACCTGGCTCCCCGGATGAACGAGGGCGGCTCGTTCGTCATCTTCTCCGGCGTCGCCGCGGCCAAGATCGCGGTCGGGACCCTGGGGGTGGCCATCACCAACGCCGCCGCCGACACCCTGGCCCGGTCGCTGGCCCTGGAACTGGCCCCGATCCGGGTCAACGCGATCTCCCCGGGCGTGATCGACACCGGCGCCTGGGACGCCCTGGGGGAGCGGGGCAAGGCCGATTACTTCGCCGACATCGGCGCCCGCAATCCGGCGCGGCGGATCGGCACCCCGGACGACATCGCACAAGGCGTCTTGTTCGCCATGACCAACACGTTCCTGACCGGCCAGACGCTGCACATCGACGGCGGCGAGCCACTCACCTGACGGCCCCGGCGCGGGCGGCCATCGCCGCCCGCCCACCTGAAAGGAGCAAGACAGTGGGCCTAGCGTGGCAGCAAGGACCGCTCGCCCACGGCGCGATCGGCCAGTTCCTCGTCCCCGATCCGCTGCCGGAACGGTTGCTGTACGCCGAGCCGCTGCGGCGGCGCATGTGGGCCCGGCTCGGCGAGGTGGTGGTCGCCGACAGCGAAGACGTCGTGCTGCTGCACGAGCCCGGCCGCTACCCGGTGGCCTACTTCCCGCTCGCCGACGTAGCCCCGGACGCACTGGAACTCAGCGAGCACACCACCCAGCACCAGGACCTCGGGACGACGGCCTGGTACACCGTCCGGGCCGGTCCGCAAAGCAAGGCGCGGGCGGCCTGGCAGCACACCGGCCTGCCCGACCACGCGGGGGAACTGAAAGGGAGGGTCGCGTTCGCCTGGCGGGCGATGGATGCCTTCTATGAGGAAGACGAGCGGATCGTCGGTCACGCCGCCGATCCCTACCACCGGATCGACATCCGCAGGACCGGCCGCCACCTGGTCGTCCGGCACGGCGATCAGGTGATCGCGGACACCATGGAGCCCCTGGTGCTGTTCGAGTCGGGGTTCGCGCCCCGCTGGTATGTCCCGCACGCCGACGTGACCGAAGCGGCGCTGACCGCGGTGGAGTTCCAGACGTTCTGCCCGTACAAGGGAGTGTGCAGCTATTACGACGTCGGGGACGCGCGTCACGCCGCCTGGTCCTACCGGGACGCCTGGCCCGAGGTGGGGCGTATCGCCGGCTTCATCTCGTTCGAGCCGGACCAGTTCGAGGTGAGCCTGGGCGGCAGGCGGCTGCGGCTGGAGCCCGGCCAGAGCGTGGTCCCGCACGGCATCGACCGCGACCTCAGCCTCGATGAGGCACCCCCGGGCGGACGGCTGTGACCATTGCCGACCCGGCCGCGGCAGCAGCCAAGGCCACCGAACGAAACCCGCCGGGCCCCCTGCTGGTCTCGGTGAACATGGGCATGCCGAAGGACGTGCCCTGGCAGGGCAAGACCGTCCACACCGGGGTGTGGAAATACCCGGTTCAGGGCCCGGCGATGGTGCGGCGGCTGAACATCGACGGCGACGGCCAGGGCGACCTGAACGGACACGGCGGTGAGCAGCGCGCGGTGCTGGTCTACCAGATCGATTCCTACCGGCACTGGCAGCGGCACTTTGGCCGCAACGACCTCGGCTACGGCCAATTCGGTGAAAACCTCACCGTCGAGGGCATGGCCGACGACGAGGTGTGCATCGGCGACCGGTACCGGATCGGCGAGGCGGAGTTCGAGGTCACCCAGCCGCGGGTCACCTGCTACCGGGTCGGCCTGCGCATGGGTGAGCCGGAACTGCCGGCGCTGCTGGTCAGCCACCACCGGCCCGGCTTCTACATGCGGGTCATCACCGAGGGGCAGATCCAGGCCGGCGACCAGATCATCAAGACCCGCACCGGCCCGCACGCGCTCACCGTGGCCGACACCGACGCGCTGCTCTACCTGCCCGGCCGGGACCCCGGCAAGCTGCGCGCCGCCCTGCAAATCCCCGCCCTCAGCTCCGGCTGGCAGGGCTCGTTTCGCGACCTGGCGGCCGCCGCCGGAGGTGACCG
This sequence comes from uncultured Actinomycetes bacterium, assembly GCA_963703605.1. GTDB lineage: Bacteria > Actinomycetota > Actinomycetes > Streptosporangiales > Streptosporangiaceae > DASXKD01. The sequence goes on along the minus strand of CAVPFC010000005.1, from coordinate 63,007 downwards.
CACCACCGGGACCCCGCCCCGGCCGGCCTGGCCCGCCTTCCGGGAGCTGCGCGTTGCGGAGGTCGTCCGGGAAAGCGCGAACGTGTCCTCGATCCACCTCGCCGCGGCCGACGGCACGGCGCTCCCGGCCGCGCGGGCCGGTCAGTTCCTCACGCTGCGGATCACCGGCGCGGGGAAGCCGGCCCGGTACGTAGCTACTCGCTGTCCTCGGCACCCGACGTCGGCACCTACCGGATCAGCGTCAAACAGGAGCCCCACGGCGCCGCCAGCAGCTACCTGAACCGCAGCCTGCGGCCCGGAGCGATCCTGGACGTGGCCGCGCCACGCGGCGACTTCCTACTGGAGGACGGCACCGGCCCGATCCTGCTCATCTCCGCCGGTATCGGCGTCACCCCGGTCCTGTCCATGCTGCAGCAGCTCGCGGCGTCGGCCAGCGAGCGGGACATCTGGTGGCTGCACGGCGCGCGCGGGCCGCACGAGCATCCCTTCGCGGCGGAGGCACACGCCCTGCTGACCTCGCTGCCGCACGCCCGCGAGCACGTGTTCTACAGCACCGCCACGCCTCCCGAACGCCACCGCGTCCACGCCGCCAGCGGGCGGCTCACGAAAGAGGCGCTGGCCGGGCTGACGATCCCGGCCAGCGCGACCGCCTACGTCTGCGGGCCTGCGGCGTTCATGGCCGACATGCGGGACGCCCTTACCGCGCTCGGCGTCGACCCGGCCGCGATCCACGCCGAGCTGTTCGGGGCGCTGCCCTCCATCAACCCCGGGCTCACCGGCCAGGCCCGTCGGCCGCCCCACCAGCCACCCGGCCCTCCCGGAACCGGCCCGCTGGTCACTTTCGCCCGCAGCGGCATCACCACGCCCTACAGCGCCGACCGGCGCAGCGTGCTGGATCTCGCCGACGCCTGCGACGTCCCGACCCGCTGGAGCTGCCGGACCGGCGTCTGCCACACCTGCGTCACGCCGCTGCTGTCCGGCGGCATCACCTACAGCCCGGCACCCCTGGAACCCCCCGCCGACGGCGCGGTGCTCATCTGCTGCGCCCAGCCCGCCACCGCGATCGTCCTGGACATGTAGGGCGGGCAACGCCATGACAACAGACGGGCCGCGTGCCCGGAGCGAACAGCGACAACAATGGAGGACCAAATGAAAGTGGTGTGGGACCCCGTGACCCGTACCGACGTTTTGCGCGCGATAAAGGAGTACGACCGGCTGGGGCCGGCGGCGTTCTTCTCTGCGCATGGTTTCGCCCCTACCACGACCTACGATCTGGTCTGGGACGAACGCCGTTACCCGCCGAAGGCGATCTTGGGCACCGCCTATGAGTTCGCCACGGGCCAGCGCCTTGCCCCCGGTGATTTCGAGGGCGGGAAGGCCGGTGCCGTCAAGGTGCTCGGAGATCTCGGATTCACCGTCCAGCCGCGCGAACCAGCCGGGTAAAGGCATCCCCTTTGCACCTGCAAGAAGGGGGACCTACGCTCCTGCCGTTCTGCCGGAAGAGCTGACGATCCGGTATCCGACGCCCGGTATGGTTTCGATGACCGGTGGGTCTCCCAGCTTGCGGCGGAGCCGGCTCATGGTGACCGAGACCGTGGCCGTGAACGGGTCGGCGTGCTCGTCCCAGGCCTGTTCCAGGAGGTCTTCGGCGCTAAGGACGGCGTGATCGGCTCGCATGAGCGCTTCGAGCACCGCGAACTCCTTGGCGGAGAGGTCGAGTTGCCGCCCGTCACGGTGGGCGGTATGGCGCAGGGGATCGAGTTCGAGGCCGGCCGCGCGGAAGACGCGGGACCTGGCCGCGGGCTGGCGGCGGCCCAGGGCGCGGATCCGGAGCACCAGTTCGGGGAAGTGGAACGGCTTGGCCAGGTAGTCGTCCGCGCCGAGGCTGAGGCCGCTGACGCGGTCGTCGGGGGAGCCGGACGCGGTCAGCATGAGCACCATGATGGCCTTGTCGCTTCTGGCGATCATCCGGCAGATCGTGTCACCGTGCACCCCGGGCAGGTCACGGTCGAGGACGACCACGTCATAGGCGTTGACGTCGAGCTTGGCCGCTGCGTCCTGGCCCTCGTAAGCCACGTCGACGGCCATACCGTGATCTTTGAGGCCCTCAGCGATGCCATCGGCCAGGCTCCGGGTGTCCTCCACGACGAGCACCCTCACGCGGGGGCTCCCGCGCCGGCCCGAACCGCCAGGGGAAGCTCGATGACCACTCCGAAGCCGCCCGCGGCGAGGGCGTGCAGCCGCAGCTTGCCGCCGTGCATCTCGGCGATGGCGGCCACGATCGACAGCCCCAGGCCGCTGCCCTGGTCCGAGCCGGTCCGTTCCGCGCCGAGCCGCCGGAACGGCTGGGCCAGCGCCTGGACCTCATGCTCGTCCAGCACCGGGCCGCCGTTCTCCACTGTCAGGCGGGCGGCCGCACCGGCGGCGCCGGTCCTGATGCGAACCCAGCCGCCCGGCGCGTTGTGGATGATGGCGTTGTCCACCACGTTGCCCACCATGCGGGCGAGCAGCGTCTCGCTGCCGGTGACCCATGCCGCCGGGCCGTCCTGATGGCGCACGTCGAGGCCCTTGCCGGAGATGAGCGTGGCGCGCTCCGCGATGGCGGCGGAAAGTACGCCGTCGAGCGGGAAAGTCGAGGAGTCCGTGGCCGGGCGCTGCTGAGCGCGGGCGAGGACAAGCAGGCCATCGAGCAGCCGGTCGACGTGATCGAGCTCATGGCGCAGCCGGTCGCCGAGGTCCACCAGGTGCGGGGGCGCGGGCCCGGGCTTGGCCAGCGCGACATCGAGCCAGACTCGCATCGTGGCGTGCGGGGTGCGCAGCTCGTGCGAGGCGTTGGCGACGAACTGGCGCTGGGACTGGAACGACCGCTCCAGCCGGCCGAGCAGGTTGTCGAAGGTGTCCCCGAGCTGCTTGAGCTCGTCGTCCGGGCCACCGAGGTTGAGCCGTTCGTGCAGGTTGGTGGCGGAGATGTTCCGGGCGGCCGCCGTCATGGTGCGCAACGGCCGCAGCAGGCGGCCGGCCGCCAGCCAGCCTGCGACGATGGCCGGCACCGTCATGATCACCAGGGCGATCCCGGACACGACGAGGAGCTGATGGAGGTCGAAGCTGTGCTGCACCTGCTCGGAGCTGTACCGCACCCGCCCAAAGCCGCTGTAAGTGCCCTCGGCGTAGACAACTCCCTGAACGGTCCAGCCGACAGAGAGGACAGCACCATGGCAGCCGGAGCGCACACCACAAGCGGCACAGGGGAGGGCGTCAGCCGCGGCCCCGGCCTTGGCGGCGCCGCCGGGGGAGCCGAGCGGCCCGGCCGGCGGCGGCCGCTCCCGGCTCGGCGGACCGCGGCGATCATCGCCGCGCTGGCCGGGGTCGCCTGCCTGGCCGCAGCCTGCTCGAGCAGCCCGGCAAGCCCGGCCGGCAAGTCATCGCCGGGTGACGCGGGCGCCCAGGCCCTGGCGTACTCGAAATGCATGCGCAGCCACGGCGTCCACGACTTCCCCGACCCCACGATCCACGGCAACAGCATCGGCCTCAGCCTTCACGGCAGCAGCGGCAGCAATCTCAACCCCGGATCCCCGGTGTTCAAGGCCGCCAGCCAAGCGTGCAAGTCACTGGCGCCGCCCGGGCTCAGCGGCCCGCAGCAGCAAACGGCGCAGGAGCTGGCGACCGACGTCAAGTTCGCCGACTGCATGCGTTCCCATGGCTATCCCAGCTTCCCCGACCCAGACGGCCGCGGCGTCTTCAACCTCCCCGGCACGATCAACACGAACTCGGGGCAGTTCACGTCCGCCCAGCAGACCTGTCAGTCGCAGACGAAAATACACAGCCTGGCCATGAAGCAGAGCAACGCCGGCGCTCCGCCCAGCGGCGATTCGTGAGCGCCCGGATCGTCATGAAGGCGCGTACCGGGTTCCGGGCCGTCCGCGGCTGGGACCTCATCGTGGTCGCCGCGATACTGACGGTAGTGCTCCTCGGATGGTTCACCGCTGCGGGCGGCAGCTACGCTGGGGCACCCCGCCCCGCGCACACCGTCGCCCATGCCTGCCCGTGCGGCAGGCCATGACGAACGCGGCGGGGGGGTGCCCGGCGACGGGCGGAAGAGCCACTACTTTACATAATGTACATTATCGGCCAACCGAGAGAGCCCGGGAGCGGGGGCTTCCGCGGGGTCCCCGGTGTGAGACGCCGTTTCGCTGGGTTGCCGTCGTCACCCCAGCCACATGACAAACGTACGTTGGCGCGCGGCTGCGACACCGCCGCGCGGCCGGGCTGTGCGGCGTCGAGGTCATGAGGCACTTCCGGTCAGGGACCTGCCCATCGGCCCACAGCGTCAGCTCCGGGCTGGGTCCGAGTGCCGCTAGTGCGTCGCTGACCCTACTGACAACCTCATGACGCATGATCACTGACATTCAGGTGGCGCCGCACACCCGGGGTGGGCCAGCGCCGCCTTCAGCCGTGCAGGACAGGCCGGCCGAGCGGGAGCGGTTTGCCGCCGGTAGCCACCGAGGCTGAGCCGAAGAACAGGTACACCCCCAGCGCGGCGAACGCCAGTACCACATAGCCGGCCGTCTTCGACAGGCCTGTGGACGCGTGGATGGTGTTGATGAACAGCAGCAGCAGGGCGACGTCGATGAGCACGAACACCATGGTGAAAGCCAGCGGCAGCCGCAGCGTCGCCAAGGTGAGCATGACGATGATGACCAGCCAGGTGACCAGGAACAGCTTCTCGGTGTCCACCACAGCAAGCAGGCCGATCCCGAACCAGTTGTGGAGCAGCCCCACCACCAGCACGGCGTAGCTCAGCCAGAAGCCGGCGAAGATGCCGAAGATACCTGCCACCGCGCTTGCGCCGATGGCCGCGGCCCAGATCGCCGCTATGGTCAGGCCTGCCGCTGTAGCCGCCAGGATGATGGCCAGCGGGGCACCAACGGCGGTGGCTGGGGTGACGCCGACGAGCGCCAAGCCCAGGGCGATGGAGCCCACGACGAAGCTCGGCAGTCCCAGAATGGCCGGATCGCCGGCCAGCGGCCCCGTCGCGACCGCTTCGGTCACGGTGACCTCTTCCACCACGTCAACTTGGGCCCCGGACCGGGGCGTACCGCCAGCTGCTGGATCGAGCGCGGTCATCGCTGCTCCTCTCACAGGTAGCTTCGGGAGCCACGTGACCTTTGTGGTCCCATAACGCCTCTGTACCTCTCCCGCAGCCCACCGCCGATCTCAGTTTGAACCGGTCTGTACCCGGCGCGGCCCACAACGCCGGCGGGCCTCGCTGACGCGCCGCGGTGCCCGCGTCCGCCAACCGCCTGGTGAACATCGAATCTTCGGCGCCAGCGGCAAGCTCAAGGGTGGGTTTCCCGGAATCCGGCCGGGGGTCACCGGCTCGTACCGGCTGTTCTGAGCCCCCGGATCGTCGCATGGCCAGCCGCCTCGCCGCGGCCGGCCGTGCGCATGCCCCGGTCAGGCCCGCACGTAGGCCGCGAGGTGCTCGCCGGTGAGCGTGGAGCGGGCGGCGACCAGGTCGGCGGGCGTGCCCTCGAAGACGATCCGGCCGCCGTCGTGGCCGGCGCCGGGGCCGAGGTCGATGACCCAGTCGGCGTGCGCCATGACCGCCTGGTGGTGCTCGATCACGATGACCGACTTGCCGGCGTCGACGAGGCGGTCCAGCAGGGCGAGCAGTTGCTCGACGTCGGCGAGGTGCAGGCCGGTGGTCGGCTCGTCGAGCACGTAGACGCCGCCCTTCTCGGCCATGTGGGTGGCCAGCTTGAGCCGCTGCCGCTCGCCGCCGGACAGCGTGGTGAGCGGCTGGCCGAGGCTGAGGTAGCCGAGCCCGACGTCGGCGAGCCGGCCGAGGATGGCGTGCGCGGCGGGCGTGTGCGCCTCCCCGGCGCCGAAGAACTCCCGGGCCTCGGTCACCGGCATCGCGAGCACCTCGCTGATGTCGCGGCCGCCGAGGTGGTACTCCAGCACCGACGCGTCGAAGCGCTTCCCCTCGCACTCCTCGCAGGTGGTGGCGACGCCGTGCATCATCGCCAGGTCGCTGTAGACGACGCCGGCGCCGTTGCAGCCGGGGCAGGCGCCCTCGGAGTTGGCGCTGAACAGCGCCGCATTCACGCCGTTGGCCTTGGCGAACGCCTTGCGGATCGGGTCGAGCAGCCCGGTGTAGGTCGCCGGGTTGCTCCGCCGCGAGCCACGGATCCCGCCCTGGTCCACCGACACCACACCCGCCCCGCTGGGGATCGACCCGTTCACGAGCGAGCTCTTGCCGGAACCGGCGACGCCGGTGACCACGACCAGCACGCCGAGCGGGATGTCGACGTCGACGTCGCACAGGTTGTGCGCCGTCGCACCGCGGATCTCCAGCGTCCCGGCGGGCGTCCGCACCTTCTCCTTGACGGCGGCGCGGTCGCCCAGATGGCGGCCGGTGAGCGTGCTGCTGGCCCGCAGGCCCTCGACGGTGCCCTCGAAGCAGACCGTGCCGCCCGCCGTGCCGGCGCCGGGGCCGAGGTCCACGACGTGGTCCGCGATCGCGATCGTCTCCGGCTCGTGCTCCACCACGAGCACCGTGTTGCCCTTGTCCCGCAGCCGCAACAGCAGGTCGTTCATCCGCTGGACGTCATGGGGATGCAGCCCGATCGTCGGCTCGTCGAACACGTAGGTGACGTCGGTGAGCGCGGAGCCGAGGTGGCGGATCATCTTGACGCGCTGAGCCTCGCCGCCCGACAGCGTGCCCGACGGCCGGTCCAGCGAGAGGTAGCCCAGCCCGATCTCCGCGAACGAGTCGAGGATCTGCTGGAGCGTGGCGAGCAGCGGCGCCACCGACGGCTCATCGAGGCCGCGGACCCACTCGGCCAGGTCGGTGATCTGCATCGCGCACGCATCGGCGATGCTGGCCCCCGCGATCCGCGACGACCGGGCCGCCTCGGTGAGCCGGGTGCCGCCGCACTCGGGGCAGGTGGTGAACGTCACCGCCCGGTCCACGAACGCCCGGATGTGCGGCTGCATCCCCTCCTTGTCCTTGGCGAGCATCGACCTCTGGATCCGCGGGACCAGCCCCTCATAGGTCATGTTGATGCCCGCGATCTTCATCCTGACCGGCTCGTGGTACAGGAAGTCGCCCAGCTCCTTCTTCGTGTACTTGCGGATCGGCTTGTCCGGGTCGTAGAAGCCCGACTCGATGTACAGCCGGGAGTTCCAGCCACCTCCGGTGTAGCCGGGGGCGGTGATCGCGCCCTCGTTGAGCGACTTGGAGTCGTCGAAGAGCTGGGTGAGGTCGATATCGGAGACCGTGCCCCGCCCTTCGCAGCGCGGGCACATGCCGCCGGTGATGCTGAAGCTGCGCCGCTCCTTCACCGTCTTCCCGCCGCGCTCGAACTTGACCGCGCCCGCGCCACTGATCGAGGCGACGTTGAAGGAGAAGGCCTTGGGCGAGCCGATGTGCGGCTGTCCGAGCCGGCTGAACAGGATGCGCAGCATAGCGTTGGCGTCGGTGGCGGTGCCGACCGTGGAGCGCGGGTCGGCACCCATCCGCTGCTGGTCAACGGTGATCGCGGTGGTCAGCCCCTCGAGCACGTCGACGTCGGGCCGCGCCAGCGTCGGCATGAAGCCCTGTACGAAGGCGCTGTAGGTCTCGTTGATCATCCGCTGCGACTCGGCCGCGATCGTGTCGAACACCAGCGAGCTCTTGCCCGACCCGGACACGCCGGTGAACACCGTCAGCCGGCGCTTAGGGATCTCGACGCTGACATCCTTGAGGTTGTTCACGCGCGCGCCGTGCACGCGGATCAGGTCGTGGCGGCCTGTGCTGTTCATTAGTCCTGGAACACGCCCAGGACGTTGCCGTCGGGGTCGGTGAACGTGGCCGTCACGCGGCTGCCACCGACGTTGCGCGGGGCCTCCTTCACCGTGCCGCCCGCGGCGGTCACCTCGGCCAGCTTCGCCTCGATGTCCGGCACCTGCCAGTAGGCCACCGGCGAGGTCATCCCGCCGCCGCCCGGCACCAGCCCGATGTGCTGGCCCGCGACGTCGAAGCCGACGTAGTAGGGCGCCTCGTGCTGCGGGGCTATACCGAGCAGCGCGGTGTACACCGGCACGGCCTTCGCCAGGTCGGTCACGGGATGCAGCACGATCTTGATTCCTTCGGTAGACGAGCCGTTCATGGTCACTCCTGAAATGTCGGGTCACACCGCCCCGCGGGAGCGCCGGGCCGTGGTAATCACGCTAGCCGCGGCATCGCGGCGGGTGCTTCTCGATTCCTGACCGGTCTGGTCACCTGCGGCATTGTGCCACGTCACGCACGGCCCGCCGGTTGAGCCCTGCTCCGCCGCCGGTCCCTGGAAGGGCCCCGCGGGGGTGGCCACTCCCGCAAGCCATGAAGAAGATCATGCTTTACGCCGGCGTCGTGGCAGTCGTTCTCGTCACCGGCGGACCGGCCGCGGCCATCCCGGCCATCACCCGCCGGTGTCGGCGAGGACCTGCTCGACGGTGCGCGTGGCCAGCGCGGCAAAACCAGGGTTCGTCTCGCGGTAGTACGGGATGATCAGGGCCGCCTGGTGCAGCGCATAGCCGCGGGCCCGTCGATGTCGGCCTCCCCCTCGTGCATCTTCATCCGGGCAGGCCGCGGGCCACGTCGGCAATATAAATGTCATCGATGTAACTCAGCCCAGCGGCCGCGGCCAGCTCGCGTCCTTGCCGGGATTCCCCGGGCGGGACCCAGCAGCCGTCCGGTGCCCGGTCGCCCGTGCTGGTGACGCCGCTCTGCCGCCAGACGGCGGTGGCGCCGAGCCCCTTGGCCATCGCGACGATCGACGGCAGCTCGGCGAACGGCCGGTGGCAGTAGACAAGGTCGGTGTGCTCCGGTGCACGGCCGAGGGGACGGGTCACCGGCTCGCCGCCGGTGACCTCCCAGACGGTGTAGTCCTCGGGACCCGGGCCGCCCTTGACGATCACCGTGAGCCCGGCGGCGGCCAGCGCCGCGGGCACGTCGCGGCTCGGCCAGTCGATCACCAGGACGCTCCGGCACCCGGCCAGTGTCTGTATGGCCACGGCCGGGCCGGCCGGGCTTGCGCTGCTCATGCCACTCCCCTCGCCCCCGCTGGCTGCTCCCGCGCGGGTTGACCCGCCCTGACCCGGCCCCGGCGCGGCGGCCCCGAAGCGGCGGCACCCGCGTGAGGGCAGGCCCACGGAGCTGTTACTATCCGTAAGTTCGACATCACAAGGTGTGAAGGCTGGGGCGTTCCCCGGGAAGGAGCCTACCCAGTGAGGTACCCGCCCGGCCCGCGCGCCGCGCGGGCGGCGGCCTGCCTGGCCCTTGCCGCGGCGCTGCTGGTGGCGGCGCCCATCGCCGCGGCACCGGCCCGCGCGGCCACCGCGGCGCACCCCGGGTGGGCCCGGCTCTGCCACCGCTACCAGCACGTCGCCGTGACGACCTCGCGGGGCGCGCAGTTCGTGGTCAAGAACGACAACTTCGGCGGCCACCGGGAATGCCTGGTTGTCCGCGGCCGGTGGCCCAACTTCACCGTCACCCGCTCCCCCGTGCCCACCTGGCACGCCAAACCGCAGGCCTACCCGTTCATCCTGCGCGGGTGCAGCTGGGGCACCTGCTCGGCGGACAGCGGCCTGCCCCGCCGGGTCCAAGCGCTGCGGCGCCCGCAGGCCACCTGGGACACCACCCAGGTGCCGCACGGGCGGTGGGACGCGGCGTTGGACATCTGGTTCGGCAGGCACCCGATGAGCACCGGGCAGGCGCGCGGCGCGGAGCTGATGATCTGGCTCAGCGCGCGCCGGATCGGCGTGCCGGCGCGAACACCGGTGGTGCACATCGATCACGCCCGCTGGTACCTGGAGCACTGGCGCGCCTGCCACCTCGGCGACTGCTGGAACTACATCCAGTTCCGGCGGGTGCAGCCGGTCCTGCGCGTCCACCGGCTGCGGCTCCAGCCCTTCATCGGCCGCGGCGAGAAGCGCGGCTGGATCCGGCCGGGCTGGTGGCTGGAGAACATCGAGGCCGGGTTCGAGCTCTGGCAGGGGGGCAGAGGGCTGGCCACCGACCGGTTCTGGGCCAGGCCGTAGCAACGCGCGGGCCGGGCTCAGGCCGGGGAGTTCCCGTCGGGGTGCCCGAGGCGCAGGTCGGCGTACCGGCGGCCGCCGACCAGGACCGAGATATTGTCGGCGTACCTGCGCATGGTGACGCCCAGGTCCGCGATCCGGTCCGCGGGCATGTCGGCCTTGAGGCCGGTGATGCTGAGCGCCCCGGCGCACGCCCCCGCGTGGCTGAAGAACGCCGCGCCGACGCAGACGACGCCCATCACGTCCTCCTCGTCGTCCACGGCGTAGCCCCGGTCGCGGGTGCCGTCCAGGTCCCTGAGCAGCCTGTCGACGCTGGTGATGGTGTTCTCGGTATGGCTGGGCAGGCCCGCCTTGCGGAACATCGCGCGGACGTCCTCGCGGGCCAGGGTGGACAGGATGGCCTTGCCCGCGGCCGTCGCGTGGGCCGGTTCGCGGCGCCCGAGCGGGGTGTGGAACCGGATCGTGCCCGGGCCGTCGACCCGGTTCACGAACAGCGGGAATCCCTCGTCCGCCACGGCGGCGCGGGCGGTGAGCCTGGTCCGCTGCGCGATCTCCCGCAGCACCGGGGTGCAGATCTCCGCGATCGGGAACTGCCGGGCGGTAAGGTCGCCGAGCCTGATCAGGCTCATGCCGAGCCGGTACCGCGGGCCGGGCTCGACCGGCCGCAGGTAGCCGTGCGCGACCAGCGTCCGCACGGTCGCCAGCGTGCTGCTCTTCGAGATGCCCAGCATCCTGCTGATGTCCGCGACCGGCAGGCCGTCCTCGGGGCCGTCGGCCACGAACGCGACGATGTCGAGCGCACGCCCGACGCTTTGCACCTGGTAGCGCTGGTCCGGCCCGGCAACGTCACGACCGGCGCCGGCGCCTGGGGCGTCGTGCTTCCCGACGTTTGAGTCCATGCGTTGTTGGCTCCCTGTGCCGCCAGGCTCCCCCTTGACGCGGTCCAAGCCGGGATCTTATCTTTCTCCGTTAATAGGTATCAACTAATACCGTTCTGCAATACCTAACACCACGTTGCGAGCTATGCCGGAACCGGCGCTGCCAGCTTTGCCGGGATCCGGCCGGGCGAGGAGGCGACATGGCGCCGGTGATCGGCGTGATTCCCGCGTGCATCACCTGCTTCGGGCCGGACGGGGAGATCGACTACGACCGGACCCGGCAGCAGGTGGACTGGGTCATCGCGGGCGGCGCGCACGCGCTGATCGCGACCGGCACGTGCGGGGAGTTCTCCACGCTCGACATCGACGAGCGCAAGCGCCTGTCCACGAGCTTCGTGGAGTGGGCGGACGGCAGGGTGCCCGTGTACGTCGGGGTCATGCACACCTCCACCCGGACGGCCATCGAACTGGCCCGGCACGCCCAGGCGGCCGGGGCCGCCGGCGTGATGAGCGTGTCCCCCTACTACTCCGGGCCACCCGAGCGCGAGCTGCTCGGCTACTTCCGCGACCTGGCCGCGGCCGTGGACATCCCGCTGCTGGTCTACAACAACCCGGGCGCGTCCGGGGTCTCGATCAGCCTGCACGGGCTCGCCACGCTGGCGCACGAGGGCACCGCCAAGATGATCAAGGACTCGCACGGGGATCCGTCGCGGATCCACGACCTGCGGCTGCTGGTGCCCGAGCAGGTCTCGCTGATCTACGGCGAGGACTACGGCAGCTTCGAGGCGATCGTCGCCGGAGCCGACGGCTGGGTGGCCGGGGTCGGGAACTTCATGCCGCGGCACTGCCTGAAGCTGTGGGACCTGGCCAGGTCCGGGGACATCGACAAGGCCCGGGAGCACTGGTTCTCGATCCTCCCGCTGGTCAACATCACCTCGCACAAGCCGATGTTCGGGCGCCTGGACGAGCGGCCCGACTTCATCCAGGTCTACAAGGCCGCGCTGGACCGGATGGGCTTCCCGGCCGGCGAGTGCCGCAAGCCGCTGCTCCCGCTGCCCCCCGAGGACGTGACCTACCTGCACAAGCTCATGGACGAACTTGGCCTCACCCTGGAGACGGCGTGACCGGCCGCGCCGGGCCGGTGCGGGCGGCGGTCTTCGGCACCGGGCGGATCGGCCGCGAGATGATCAAGGGCTGTGCCGCGTTCCCGGGCGTCGACGTCGTGGCCGCGGTGGTGACCGACCCGGCCAAGGACGGCGTGGACATCGGGAAGCTGGCCGGGATGGCGCCGGCCGGCGTCAACGCCACGACCGACCTCGAATCGGTGCTCGCCCGGCCCGATGTGGACCTAGTGTTCTACTGCGGCCTTGGCGACCCGCCTGCGGTCGCCGGGCACCTCGGCCATTTCGCGGAGCGGGGCAAGGATGTGATCACGCTTACCGGGATGATCCACCCGGTCGCCGCGCTCGGCGGGGAAGGCGCCGCCCGGCTGCACCGGCGCGCGCTGGCCGGCGGCGCCCGGGTCGTCGGCGCCGGGTGGAACCCGGGGTTCCTGCTCGACGTGCTCCCGGTGGTGTGGGGTACAAGCTGTGTCCGCATCGACCGGGTGTTCGCCCAGCGGGTCGCGGAGATGCGGGACTGGGGCGCGGGCGTGCACGAGGAATGCGGCATCGGGCTGCCTCCGGGCGAGGTCGAGGACACCGACAGCAATCCCCTGCACGAGTCGGTCGCGCTCATTGCCGACGCGCTGGAGATCAAGCTCGAGCGCATCGAGAACATGCACGAGCCGTACGTCTCCTCGATCCCGCGGGAGCACGCGGGCCGCAAGGTGGAGGCGGGCCACAACGCCGGCTTCCACAAGCGGTCCCTGGGCATCTCGGGCGGGCAGCCGCGGATCGAGATCGAGATGTACGGCGTCTTCTGCCTCGACCCCGTCGACCCGGTCGCCGAGGGCGCCAAGGTCGTCGTGGAGGGCGATTCCACGGTCGAGACAGAGGCCCGGGGCAACTGGTTCGGGGACTCCTACCCGGTGACCGCGGCGAAGGCCATCCGCGCGGTGGGCCCGCTCACGATCCTCGCGCCGGGGCTGTACCGCCCCGACCAGTTGCCGCTCAGCGGCCCGGGCCAGTTCCCGGGCGAGGCGTGACCTCGGGCGGAGGCCGTCAACGGGGCTCCATTGAGGTCAGCGATCAGGGAGCTAGTGGTGTCATGAGTGCGAAACGGCGTTTCGTGACGATAAGTTCACTTTGTGTCTTCAGTGCCGTCCTGGCAGCCTGCTCGGGCGGCCCGCCGGGTCGGGGTCCAGTTCCGGCTCCGGCTCCGGCTCCTCGGGGAAGCTGGTGTTCGCCGAGTTCAACCCGTTCTCGGGGCCTGATGCCGCGTTCGGCCCCGAGATGCTGGTGGCGTGCGACGCCACCGTGGGCGTGATCAACCACGAGGGCGGCATCCTCGGTCACAAGACCTCCTGCCGGGGCGTTGACACCCACGGGGACCCGGCCGACGCGGTCGCGGCCGCGAACCAGATGATCGCCACGACGCCGAACCTGGCCGGGGTCATCGGCCCGAGTTCGGACGAGGCGCTCGCGACCGTGCCGATCCTCAACCGGTCGCACATCCCGATGATGGCCGACACCGGCCAGGCGGCGTTCGACCACTCGACCGCGCCGTACTTCTGGCGCCTGTCCCCCGCCGACGACGTCAAGGGCTACGCCATGGCGATCTACGCGCACAAGCAGGGGTGGACGCGCGCCGCGGCGATCTTCGGCAACGACGTCGGCTCCCAGTCCGACGTGCCGACGCTGCTGCGCGCGGTGGCGTTGCTCGGTGGCAAGGTCGTCAACAACCAGGCTGTCGCGCTGGACCAGCCGTCGTACCGGACCGAGGTGGAGAACATGCTGGCCGCCAAGCCGCAGGTCATCTTCACCGAGGAGGACCCGGCGACCGCGGCCACCTTCCTGTCCGAGGTCGCCCAGCTCAACGGCGGCAAGCTGATCCCCGTCGTCGGCACGGAGACCTCCCTGGAGGCGAACTGGGTGCAGGCCGTGGTGAAGGCGGTCGGCAGTTCGCTGCTGCGGAAGTACCAGGTCGGCGTGCAGCCCTACGCGCCGCCGTCGGGCCCCGCGTACAGCACGTTCAAAACCGCGCTGTACGCCAGCAAGGCCGCCTCGCCCGCCAACCTGGCCGTCTATACCACCGACCCGTACGCCATGGGCTACTACGACTCGGTCAACATCATGGCACTGGCGATGATCGCCGCGAAGTCCACCAGCACAAGCAAGTACAACGCCGAGATAACGGCGGTGAGCAACCCGGGGCCCGGCAAGGTGGTCGTGCACACGTTCGCGGCCGGCGAAGCGGCCCTGGCCGCCGGGAAGCGGATCCAGTACATCGGGGCCAGCGGCCCGGCGGTGTTCAACAGGTATCACAACTCCACCGGCGCCTTCGAGGTCGCTGGGTACCTCGGGCCAGGGAAGATCAAGCTGGCCGACGTCGTCACCGCGGCCCAGATCGCCGCGCTCAGCGGCCGGTGAGCCGGTTAGGCGGGGCGGTGGGGTCGAGGCTGGCAGCGGGCGGGGCGGCGTGATCACGGCGGCGGGCGGGAGCGTCATCTGGGCGTCGCTGGGGTTCGGCGTGATCACCGCCTCGATCCTGGCCATCGCCGCGGTCGGCTTCACGCTTCAGTTCGGCGCGACCAACATCTTCAACCTCGCCTACGGCGACACGATGACCGCCGCGGCGTTCGTCGGCTATCTCGTCACGCTGGCGCATCTGGGCCTGTGGGCGGCGCTGCTTGCGGGCGGGGCGTTCGGGGCGGTCTTCTCGGCCGGCCTCAACCGGCTGATCTACGCGCCGTTCATCCGGCGCGGCACCAGGCTGTTCGGGATGATCATCGTGTCGATCGCCGTCAGCCTGCTGATGTCCAACGGGATGCAGGCGATCTGGGGCGCGAACTTCTACAGCCTGAACGTCTCGCAGGGGGCGCCGCACAAGCTGGGGCCGTTCATCTTCACCACGATCCAGATCGTGATCATCGGGGTCGCCGTCGCGGCCATGCTCGGGGTGCACCTGCTGCTGCGGCACACCAAGCTCGGCCGCGCGATGCGGGCCACCGCCAACGACGCGGCCCTGGCGCGCAGCTGCGGCATCCGCACCGACCTCGTCGTCGACGTGGTGTGGCTGGTGTCCGGGTTCCTCTGCGGCATCGGCGGGGTGGCGCTGGTGGCTAACATCACCAGCTTCGACTTCGGCACCGGCGGCCAGTTCATCATCCTGATCCTGACCGCTGCCGTCCTCGGCGGCGTCGGCAGCCCGTACGGCGCGATGGTCGGCGCCCTGGTGATCGGCGTGGCCAGCGAGATGTCGGCCGCGATCATCAGCCCCGAGTACAAGGAGCTCGTCGCGTTCGTCATCCTCGTCGTGGTCCTGCTGGTCCGGCCCCAGGGCATCTTCTCCGAGGTCGCGTCCCAGAAGGAGGTGGTTGCCGCGTGAGCCTGGCCTGGCAGCTCTACGTCTCCACGGTCCTGATCTACGCGGGCGTCGACATCATGGCCTGCTGGGCGCTCAACCTTCAGCTCGGCGTCAGCGGCGTGCTGAACTTCGCCTTCATCGTGTTCCAGGCCGCGGGCGCGTATACAGCGGCCGTGGTCACCCTCGGCCCGGCCACCAAGACCGGGTTCCAGCAGTACGTGGGCGGGGCGCACTGGCCGTTCCCGCTGCCGATCCTGGCCGCCGCCGTGGTCGGCGCGCTGCTCGCGCTGGTGGTCGGGGCGTTCAGCCTGCGCCGGCTGCGCAACGACTACCAGGCGATCGTCATGCTGGTGGTATCCCTGGCCGCCACGCTCGTGGCGACCAACGACGTGGGGCTGGTCAACGGGCCCAACGGCCTGTCCCTCGTCCCGAAGCCGCTGGCCTCGGTCCTGCACGTGTCGCCGTACGGGATCGGCTACCAGTGGTTCTTCGTCGGCGTCACCGTGGCGGCGTGCCTGGTGGCGTACTGGTTCGTGCACCGCATCACGTCGTCGCCGCTGGGCCGCACGCTGCGGGCCATGCGCGACAACGAGCAGGTGGCCGCCGCGCTCGGCAAGAACGTGGTGTGGCTCCGGATGATGATATTCATGGCGGGCGGGGCGCTGGCGGCCGCCAGCGGGGCGGTCCTGGTGATCCTCATCTCCGCCTGGTCCCCGTCGAGCTGGCTGTTCCCCGAGACGTTCTCGTTCTTCGCGGCGGTGATCATCGGCGGTTCCGGGAACAACATGGGCGCCCTGCTCGGGGCGCTCCTGGTCCCGGTCGGCTTCCTCGAGGCCGCGCGCTTCCTGCCCCAGTTCGGCAACCCGGCCCTGGTGGGCGCGCTCCAGTGGATGGCCGTCGGGTTGCTGCTGCTCGTCTTCCTCTGGTTCTGGCCGCGGGGCGTGATCCCGGAGCGGCGCAGGCGCTTCCCGGCAGGGAGATCTGGTTGACGGCAGGCATCGAGGGCGCCGCCCTGCTCGAGGTCCGCGGCCTGCGCAAGGATTACGGCGGCGTCCGCGCCGTCGACGACACGTCGTTCACCGTGCCCGCCGGCGGGATCACCGGCCTGATCGGGCCCAACGGCGCCGGGAAGTCCACGGTGCTCGGCATGATCGCCGGCGCCATCCGCCCCACGGCCGGGTCGGTCGTGTTCGACGGCAGCCATATCGAGGGCAAGCCCCCGTACCAGCTGGCCCGCCAGGGCCTGGTCCGCACCTTCCAGATCGCCGGTGTCTTCGACCGGCTGACGGTCCTTGAGAACCTCCTGGTCGGCCAGCCCATGCGCGGTGAGTCGCTGCGCGGCGCGCTGCTCGGCAAGCGGTACTGGCGTGAGGAACAGGCCGCCGCGGTCGGCCGCGGCCGTGACCTGCTGCGCCGGTTCGAGCTGGCCGAGAAACAGGACGAGTACGCCGGGAACCTGAGCGGCGGCCAGAAACGGCTGCTGGAGATCGCCCGGGCGCTGATGGCCAGGCCGCGGCTGCTCCTGCTGGACGAGCCGATGGCCGGGGTGAACCCGGTGCTGGTCCGGCGGATCGAGGAGTACCTGCGGGAGCTGTCGGCCGAGGGACTGACCATGCTCATGGTCGAGCACTCGCTGCCCGTGGTCGAACGGCTCTGCGACCCGGTCGTGGTCATGGCGCAGGGCCGCACCGTGTCCACCGGGACCATGGCGGAGCTCAGGTCGCGACGAGAGGTTCTCGATGCCTACCTCATCGGCTGACCGGCCGGAGCCGCTGCTGGAGTTGCGCGGGCTCGCCGCTGGGTACGGCGGCGTTCCCGTCATCGAGGGGGTCACGATCCAGGTGGGGCGGTCCGAGGTCGTCGCGGTGATCGGGCCCAACGGGGCAGGCAAGAGCACCCTGCTCAAGGCGGTCATCGGCGAGATCCCGGCGCTCGCGGGCACCGTCTCGCTGGGCGGCACCGACCTGGCCCGGCTGCGCGCCGACCGGCGCACCAGGATGGGCATGGGCTACGTCCCGCAGACCCGCGACGTGTTCGACGCGCTGACCGTCGCCGAGAACCTCATGATGGGCGGCTACCTGCTGGACCGCCAGGAACTGGCCACCCAGACCGAGCAGGTGCTCGAGGTGTTCCCGGCGCTGGCCCGGATGCGGGAGCGGATCGCCGGGCGCCTGTCCGGCGGGGAGCGCAAGATGCTCGCGGTCGCCCGCACGCTGATGCTCAAGCCGAGCCTGCTCATCCTCGACGAGCCAAGCGCCAACCTGGCCCCCGACCTGGCGAAAGAGGTACTCGCGGGCCACGTCCGGCGGCTCGCGGACAGCGGTATGGGCGTGCTGCTCGTGGAGCAGAAGGTCTTCGAGGCGCTGGACGTCGCCGACTGGGCGCACGTGCTCGTGGCCGGCCATCCCCGGATGGAGGGGCGCCCGGCCGACCTGATCGGGCGGGCTGACCTGCGGGATGTGTTCCTGGGCGCCGCCGCGGAGCCCGCAACCGCGGAGGCCGCCACCGCGGATCCGGAAGAAGGAAGGGCCTGACATGCAGCTGGTGCGCTACGCCGACGGAGCCGGGTGGAGCCTTGGCGCGGTGGTGGGCGGCGACGGCGCGGTGCTGCCGCTGCTGGGGGCGCTGCGCCGGCTCCGCCAGCGGGGCCGGCTGCACGGGCTGAGCGAGCCGTTCATCGAGGCCGTCTGCACCGACGGCCGGGCGCTGCTGGCCTGCTGGCCGGCGGTGCGCGGGGCGGTGGAGCTGGCCGCCGAGCTGGACGACGGCTCGGCGCGCCTGCCGGACGGCCTCGGCCAGCTGTGCATCGGCCCGTTCATCCCGGGCCCGGAGAAGGTACTCGGGGTCAGCTACAACTACCGTGCGCTGGCCACCCAGGAGGGCATCGGCAAGGCTCCGGACCCGGTGCTGTTCGCGAAGGCGCCCAGCAGCGTCACCGGCGCGTTCGACGACATTCGCGTGCCGCCCCGGCTCCGGCACGTCGACTTCGAGGCGGAGGTCGGGATCGTGATCGGCGCGGTGGCCCGGAACGTTTCCCCGGCGGCGGCCGCGGAGTGCATCGGCGGCTACACCGTCATCAACGACATGACCGCCAAGATCTTGCCCAGGCCGGAGCACGACCTGGAGACCGTCACCGTCGCGCTCAAGGCGGTCGACAACTTCGCGCCGCTGGGCCCGGTCGTCGTGACGGCCGATGAGCTGGCCGACTTCTCCGCCGTCAGCGTCGTCTGCCGGGTCAACGGGGAGCAGCGGCAGCACTTCCCGGCGACGGACTGGATCCACGCCCCGGCCGAGGTCGTCGCCTTCGCCTCCTCGTTCGTCACGCTCCAGCCCGGGGACCTGATCAGCATGGGGACCTCCCAGGGCATCGGCATCGCCGAGGTGCCGCCCCGCCTGCTGGCCGATGGGGACGTCGTCGAGACGCAGCTGTCGGGCTATCCGGGCACCAGGAACACCATGCGCTTCGCGCGTCCTTAGAGTTCAGGTAGCAGTTCAGGTAGCGCCGTGCGGCGCTGGCGAGGAGGACGGCCGTGGACGCCGAGGCACTGCGCGCGGTGCAGCAGCCGCTGAAGGACGCCTACCGCGAGGACCCGGACGCCGCCATGATCACCCTGCGGGCGCGTGGCGAGCTGGGCACCGAGAGCATCAGCTGCTCGGTGGAGACCGGGCGGGCGCTGGCCGTCGCCGGCCTGCACCCGGCCACCGGCGGGGACGGCTCGCTGGCCTGCTCGGGGGACATGCTGCTCCAGGCGCTCGTCGCGTGCGCCGGCGTCACGCTGCGGGCGGTGGCGACATCATTGGGCATAACGCTGGCCGGCGGAACCGTCCGTGCCGAAGGTGACCTGGACTTCCGGGGTACCCTCGCGGTGGCCAGGGACGCGCCGGTCGGCTTCACGTCGATCCGGCTCAGCTTCGACCTCGACACCGAGGCCGGCGCCGACGAGCTCGCCACGCTGCTGCGGCTGACCGAGCGCTACTGCGTCGTCTACCAGACGCTGGCCCGCCCGGCCGCGCTCACCGCGACGCTCACCCAGCGCGAGCCAGAACCCCGCTGAGCGCCTGCCGCGCACCCGCGCGAACCCGGGCCTCCTCCAGGATGGTCAGCGCTCCCCCGCGCTTGAGGATCCGCCCGTCCACGATCACCGTGTCCACGTTGGCCGGCTGAGCGGCGGTGACCAGCAACTGCACCGGGTCGGTGAGCACGCCGAGGTTGGCCCCGTCGGCCGACACCGCGATGAGGTCGGCCCGCTTGCCGGGGGTGAGCGAGCCGGTCACGCGGTCCAGCCCGAGCGAGCGGGCACCGTCGAGGGTCGCCAGGCCCAGCGTGCGCCGCGCGGTCAGCGCGAACTCGTCCCCGGCCAGGGCGTTGGCGACGCCCTGGGTCAGCTTCATGATCGCGAACATGTCGGCGTTGCCGGTCAGCGCCGTGGTGTCCACCGACAGCCCCACCGGTACCCCGGCGGCGAGCAGTTCGGTGGTCCGCGGCAGCCCGTAGCCGATCAGCATCTCGCTGAACGGCGACATGCTCACCGGGGCACCGGCCTGCGCCAGCGCGGCGATCTCCGCGGCGGTGGCGCAGTTGGCGTGGACCACCTGAAGGTCGGGCCCGAGCAGCCCGGCGGCGGCGATCGCCTCGATCTGGCCCGCCGCCGAGCGCGGGCCGCAGGCGTGCACGGTCACCGGGATGCCCAGGCTCCGGGCGGCCTCGATCTCGGGCCGGTAGACCTCCGGCCGCAGCCGCATGGCCGGGTCGCTGCCCCCGGTCCCCCGCCACGCCATGCCCAGCGTCAGCAGCGCGGGGTTCGCGTAGCTGGCCCAGTCCCGGTGCAGCCGGGCCAGGCCGCCGGTGTCCATGGGCTGGTCGTTCGCGTGCCCGGCGGAGTACCCGTAGGAGAACCGGCCGCGCAGCCCGGCCTCGCCCAGCGCGCGCAGCCCCGCCTCCGCATGCCCGGGCCCGCGCACGTTGTGGCACCAGTCGTGCACCGTGGTGATGCCGGAGCTGATGGCCTCCGCGCAGGCGAGCAGCGTGCCGTGGTAGATGTCCTCGGCGCCGAACGCCCGGCCCGCCCGTGCCATCAGCCGGAAGTACCCCGGCCCCGTCCCGGACATGCCGCGGAGCAGGGTGTTCCACATATGCCAATGTGTATCCACCAGGCCAGGTGCCACCACCTGGCCGGTCGCGTCGAGCTCGGCGCAGCCCGGCGGCACGTCGAGCGACGGCCCCACCGCGGCGATCAGCCCGTCGCTGACCAGCACATCCCCGCCGGGAACGTCCCCGGTGCCCGGGTCCATCGTGACCACATAGCCGCCCCGGATAACCAGCGGGCCACGCGCACCGGGCGGACTCGTCACGGGGCGGGTCACCCTGGAGATAGTACTGGTCAGGCCATCGGCCGTGGTAGGCATGAGCGCATGGCAGAACTCATCCCACGGCGTGTCCTGTTCGGGAACCCGGAACGTGTCAGTCCTCGCATCTCTCCCAACGGGGCCAGCCTGGCGTGGATCGCGCCGCACAACGGCGTGCTCAACGTCTGGATCGCCCCAGTGGGCCCCGACGGGGTCGACTGGGATTCGGCCCAGGTGGTAACCGGCGACACCGACCGGGGCATCCGGGTCTTCCGGTGGGCCCACGACGGCTACCACCTGCTCTATCTCCAGGACACCGGCGGCGATGAGAACTGGCGTCTGTACGACGTGGACCTGCGCACGATGCAGCACCGGGACCTGACGCCGTTCGAGGGAGTGCAGGCGCAGATCCTGGCCACGGAGAAGAAGCACCCCAGCGAGGTCCTGGTGGGGCTCAACCTCGACAACCCGACGCTGCACGACGTGTACCGGCTCGATCTGGTCACCGGCAGCCTGGCCAAGGAGGTCGAGAACCCGGGCTTCGCGGGCTGGGTCGCCGACACCGAACTGGTGATGCGCGCCGGTGTCGAGCTGGAGCCGGACGGCACCATGGTGGTCAAGGTCAGGGACGGCGCCGACGGCGACTGGCGGGTCCTCCAGACGCTGCCCCCCGAGGACGCGCTGACCAGCTCGCCGATGGCGATCACCGCCGACGGCTTCTCGATGCTGGCGCTGAGCTCGGTCGGCGCCGACACCGGCCGGCTGGTCCGGATCGACATGCGCACCGGCACGGAAGAGGTGCTGGCCGCCGACCCCGACGCGGACGTGAGCGGCGTCCGGGTCCACCCGGACACGCGGGAGCCGCAGATCGTCAGCTGGGAAAAGGAGCGGATGGAGTACCGGGTGCTCGACGAGTCCGTGGCGGCGGACGTCGCGGCCGTGCGCGCGCTGCACCCGGGCGACCCGGAGATCGTCGCGCAGGATCACAGCGACATGGTGTGGCTGGTCGCGTTCACCAACGACGCCGGCCCGGTGCCCTTCTACCTCTACGACCGGCAGCGCCGGGAGGGCCGGTTCCTGTTCGATCACCAGCCGGAGCTGGCCCGCTACGAGCTGGCCCCGATGGAGCCCTTCTCCTACACCGCGCGGGACGGGCTGACCATCCACGGGTACGTCACCTTCCCGCCCGGCGCGGGCCGGGCCGGGCTGCCGATGGTGCTCAACGTGCACGGCGGGCCGTGGGCGCGGGACACGTGGGGCTTCGACGCGGAGGCGCAGTGGCTGGCCAACCGCGGTTACCTGTGCGTGCAGGTCAACTTCCGCGGCTCGACCGGGTACGGCAAGGCGTTCGTCAACGCGGGCGACCGGGAGTGGGGCGCCGCCATGCAGGACGACCTCACCGACGCGGTGGCGTACGCGGTCGGCCAGGGCTGGGCGGACCCGGCCCGGGTGGCGATCTTCGGCGGCTCCTACGGCGGCTACGCGGCGCTGGCGGGCGTCACGTTCACCCCGGACCTGTACCGGTGCGCGGTGGACATCGTCGGCCCGTCGAACCTGAAGACGCTGATCGAGACGATCCCGCCGTACTGGCAGCCGCAGATCGCCCTGTTCCACCAGCGGGTGGGGAACCCGGAAACCGACGCCGAGTTCCTGTGGTCCCGGTCCCCGCTGTCCCGCGCGTCGAGCATCCACACCCCGCTGCTCATCGCGCAGGGCGCCAACGACCCGCGGGTGAAGCAGGCGGAGTCCGAGCAGATCGTGGCCGCGCTGCGCGCCGCCGGGATCGATTATGAATACATGCTGTTCCCCGACGAAGGTCACGGATTCGCCAAGCCCGCGAACCGGCTGAGGTTCTACGCGGCGGCAGAACGATTTCTCGCCCGCCATCTGGGCGGCAGGGCCGAGGAGTAGCCCGGCGTGATCGAGATCAAGAGCGACGCCGCGCTTGACAACATGCGGGAGGCGGGACGTGTCGTCGCCCAGGCGCTCGCCGCGGTGCGCGGCGAGGCGGCCGCCGGGGTATCCCTGGCCGCCCTCGACGAGGTGGCGCACGAGGTGCTGCGCAAGGCGGGGGCCACGTCGCCGTTCCTGAACTACCACCCGTCGTTCGCCCCCACACCGTTTCCCGCGGTGATCTGCGCGTCGGTCAACGACGTGATCGTGCACGGCATCCCCGACGGCTACCGGCTGCGGGACGGCGACCTGGCCAGCATCGATTTCGGCGCCACCCTGGACGGGTGGGCCGGCGACGCCGCGATCAGCTTCATCGTGGGCACCGCCGAGCCGGCCGACGAGCTGCTCATCGAGACCACGGAGAAGGCGCTGGCGGCGGGCATCGCGGCGGCGTGCGAGGGCGGCCGCCTCGGCGACATCTCGGCCGCGATCGGCACGCTGGCGCGCGCCGCCGGGTACGGGGTGCCGGCCGGCTTCGGCGGCCACGGCATCGGCCGCCACATGCACGAGGACCCGCACGTGCCCAACGAGGGCAAGCCGGGCCGCGGCATGCGGCTGCGGCACGGCCTGGTGCTCGCCATCGAGCCGATGCTGATGGCCGGCGGCGGCAGTGCCTACCAGGTGGCGCCGGACGGGTGGGCCCTTAAGACGGTGGACGGCACCCGTGCGGCGCACGCCGAGCACACGGTTGCCATCACCCACGACGGCCCCCGCATCCTCACCCTTCCTTAGGGCAAGCACCCATCGCGAACCGGGACCGGGCCGGCGGCGGAAGCGGTTACCGCAGGCCGCTAGGCTCGCGCGTCCGCCATGAGCGCGGCGAGGGCCGGCTCGGGCTCCAGGACGTAGAGGCCGCCGGTGATCCGGTCGGTGGCCCAGACCAGCCCGCCGGCGTCCACGAACAGGTCGTTGATCTGGGCGGCCTGCTGGCCGGGCGGGGCCTGCGGGATCCAGTGCGCTACCTCGGTGGGGTGCTCGGGGTCCGCCAGGTCGTACACGCGCACCCCGGCGCTGAAGTAGGTCGCGAACACGACCCGCTCGCTGGTGTAGGAGCCGGCCTGGTTCTCGTGCAGGTTGTGCGCGCCGAACCGGAGCGGCAGGCCGTCGAAGCCCGCCGGGTGCGGGCACTCGGCCAGCACCCGCGGGCCGGCGCCGGAGACAGCCAGGACCCGGATGGACCGGCGGGGGGCGTGCGGCCCGTCGCGGACCTGCTCGTCGGTGGCGACAACCAGGCCACGCCCGGGCAGCGGCAGGCAGGTGTGCGTGGACCCGCCGCCCCACTGGAGGTGGCCCGCCTGGTGCGGCCGGGTCATGTCGGCCACGTCGAGCACCACCATGCCCCCGTCGTCGTAGCCGAGGTAGGCCCGGTCCCCCGCGATGAGGGCGTGATGCGCCGCGTAGCGCTCCCCCGCGGGCCAGCCCGGCCGCTCGTCGTCGCGCTGCCCGGGCCACCACCAGCGGGCCGCCTCGGCCGGGTGCGCCGGGTCGGCCAGGTCGACCACCACCCAGATGCGGTCGGCGAAGTGCTCGGGAGTGGCCGACATGTGGGCGTACCGGCCGCCGGTCCAGACGACCCGGTGCACGCCCCGGCCGCCGCTGCGCCAGAACGCGAGCTCGGTGGGCCGCAGCGGGTCGTCCAGCCGGTACACGGCCAGCCCGGCGGACACCGGGCCGGTATCCGGTGCCTGGTAGGGGAACTTCTCGTGGTTTACCAGCAGCAGCCCCCCGGCCACCTGCACCTTGTGGGTGTGGCTGCCCGGCGGGGCGGGCCACTGGGTGACCAGGACCGGCCGGGACGGGTCGGTGACGTCGAGCACCGAGGTGCCCGCCCCGGTCGTCCCGGTGTGGCCCACGTAGAGGGCGTCGCCGTACCGGATGACCTGCATGCCGTCCCCGTGGCCGCCGAGGTCGGTGTGGGCGATCAGCCGCAGCCCGGCCGCGCTCGCGGTCCGCGCCGTCATGATCATCGCCGGGTCATCCCCGTGCGGGTACCCGGGCGCCCAGCTTCTCGGCCGCCCAGTCCGCGGTCAGGTAGCGGTGGAACGGGGCCAGGTTGGCGCACCCGTGGTTGCCCTTTTCCAGCAGCAGCAGCTCCGCCTGCCCGCCCGCCTCGTCCACCAGGTGCTGCGCCTGCTGCCACGGGATGAGCCGGTCGAGCTTGCCCATGACGGCCAGCAGCGGGCAGCGGATCTGCTCCGCCCGCCCGGTCATGGTCAGCTCACCGGCCTTCGCGCGGGCGGTCTCCAGGTCCGGCGACTTGGACCTGACCCGGAACGCCTCCCTGGTGAGGATCGGCAGATTGTCCCAGTTGTCGGCGAACGTGAACGGGCCGGCCAGCGCGATGCAGGCCTGCACCCGCTCGTCGCCGCTGGCCACCCGGGGTGCGTAGTAGCCACCGAGGCTTACCCCCCAGACCCCGATCCGGCTCGGGTCGAGGGACGGCTCGGCGATCAGGTGGTCGATGATCGCGCCGCCGGGGACCTCCCAGTCGCCGCGGATCGCCAGGTCGTACTCGGCCTCGCCCTGGCCCGGGCCGTCCACGCTGAACGTGGCGATGCCCCGCTCCAGGAACAGCTCCTCGGTGCTGCGCAGCTCCTCCTTGGTCGAGTCCAGGCCGGGAATCATGATCATCACTGGATGGGGGCCCCGCCCGCGCGGCTCGCGCAGGATGCCGACAATGGCCGAGCCGTCGAAGCCGATCTCGACCCGCCTGCCCGGCGGGTCGAGGTAGGGCAGCGCGTCGGTCAGGCAGCGGACCGCCTTGCCGTGCGCCTCGCGCATCTGGTCCAGGTCGTTGACGAACAGGAACTTGGCGAAGTGGTAGTAGACCGCCGCCCGGGCCAGGTGCGCGCCGGCCGACAGGTCCTGGTTGCGCAGGACGGCGTCGCGGCCCAGTCGCTCGTGCTCGGCACCTACGGTGCTCCAAGCCGCGCACCAGCCATCCCACGAGTCAAGGCCGCTGGTGATCCGCTCGAAATCGCCCGCGGTAACCCCGTTCATGGTGAATCGCGGCGCCCAGTGTGAGATCGCCATAGCCACCCGCTCGTCCACACGGCCTCCTGGGGTAATCGCCCGGCTAGAATCTGCAATCGAATGCATACTCTCACGAACGACCCCTGGGCAAGCAGCCGGGTACAAGATCTTGGGTATGCACCGGCCCGGCTGCCATGGAGAGCGAATGGAGCAGCACGAACTGCACTTGACCGTGAACGGTACCGGCCGCACGCTGCGCTGCGACCCCAGTACGCCGCTGCTTGACCTGCTGCGTCACGATCTCGGGCTGGCCGGGCCGCGGTTCGGCTGTGGCCTCGGGCTGTGCGGTGCGTGCTTCGTGATCATCGACGGCAAGGCCAGGCCGTCCTGCGACTGCCCGGCCTGGTCCGCCGAGGGAACCCAGGTGACCACCGTCGAAGGCCTCCTCGACGGCGGCACGCTCAGCGCGGTGCAGCAGGCGTTCCTGGACGAGCAGGCCGCCCAGTGCGGCTACTGCACCTCAGGCATGATCATGACCGCGACGGCGCTGCTGAGCGCCAATCCAGCCCCGACCGAGCAGGAGGTGCGGGAGGCGCTGGAGGGCAACCTGTGCCGGTGCGGCACCCAGCGCAGGATCGTGACCGCGGTGCTGAAGGCGGCGGCCCGGCGGCAGTCCGGGGCCGCCCGGTGACGGCCGCCGGGCAAGCCCCGGACGCGATCCCGGCACCGGCCGCCGGGCCCTCGCCGCAGGCCCCTGCCCCGGCGCAGGCCGCCGCGGAGCTGCCCGTCAGCCTCGCCGCCAACCCGAGGCTCGCGTCCTGGCTCTCGTTCCCCGCCGGGGGCACGGTCACCGTGTTCTCCGGCAAGGTCGAGTACGGCCAGGGGGTGTGGACGGCGCTGGCCCAGATCGCGGCCGAAGAACTCGACGTGGCGCTGGCCCGGGTGACGGTGGCACCGGTCAGCACCGGCAGCAGCCCCGACGAGGGGGTCACCTCGGGCAGCCTGTCCATCCAGCACTCCGGCTCCGCGCTGCGCCAGGCCTGCGCGCAGGCACGCGCGGTGCTGCTGGCCGCCGCGGCGGAGAAGCTGGGCACCGGCGTCGCGGCGCTGACGGTCGCCGACGGGCGGATCGAAGCCGGCGGGCAGCCGACCGGGCTGACCTACTGGTCGCTGGCCACCCCCGGGCTGCTGGACCGCGACGCCGGCCCGCCGGTGCCGGTGAAGCCCGCGGACAGGTGGTCGGTGGCCGGCCGCAGCGCCCCGCGGCTCGACCTGCCGGACAAGGTCGCCGGGCGGCCCAGGTTCCTGCACGACCTCGTCCTGCCCGGGATGTGCTACGGCCGCGTGGTCCGGCCGCCGGCCGTGGTGGCCGAGCTGACCGGCCTCGGCGACCCGGCCCTGCCGGCCGGCGTGACGATCGTGCGGGACGGCTCGTTCCTGGGCGCCATCGCGCCCACCGACCGGGCCGCGCTCCAGGCCGCCCGCCTGCTGGCCCAGTCCGCCCGGTGGGAGATCACCGAGTCGCTGCCCGACGCCGGCGACCTCAAGGGCTTCCTGCTGTCGGCGCCGTCCGAGGCGGTCGCCGTGGAGTCCCGCCAGGACGCGGCCGCCGTCTCGTCGGCCGCCGTGACCCGGACGGCCGAGTACACCCGCCCCTTCCTGGCCCATGCGTCGATGGCGCCGAGCTGCGCGATCGCCCGCTGGGAGGATGACCGGGTGACGGTGTGGAGCCACAGCCAGGGCCCCTTCCCGCTGCGCGACGCGATCGCGGCCGGGCTGGGCCTGGGCGCCGGCCAGGTAACCGTCAACCACGTCGAGGGCGCGGGCACCTACGGCCACAACGGCGCCGACGACGCCGCCCTGGACGCGGTGCTGCTGGCCCGGGCCGTGCCCGGGCGGCCGGTCCGCGTGCTGTGGACCCGCGAGGACGAGATGGGCTGGGCGCCGTTCGGCCCGGCCATGCTGGCCCGGCTGTCCGCCGGGCTGGACGATCAGGGCAAGATCGTGACCTGGCGGCAGGACGTGTGGAGCAACGGGTTCATCGGCCGCCCCGGCCGGGGCGGCGAGCCACGGCTGCTGGCGCTGTCCCACCTGGCGGGCGGGCGGCCGATGTCGCCGGCCCCGGACGGCCCGCCGACCGGGGCGATGGGCTCCACCCGCAACGCGGTGCCCGGGTACGACATCCCCGACCTGGAGGTCGTCCGGCACCGGCTGCTCACCATGCCGATCCGGACCTCGTCGCTGCGCTCGCTCGGCGCCTTCCTCAACGTGTTCGCTATCGAGTCGTTCATGGACGAGCTGGCCGAGTGCGCCGGGGCCGACCCGGTGGACTTCCGGCTGGCCCACCTGACCGATCCCCGGGCGGTCCGGGTGGTCGAGGAGGTGGCCAGCCTCTGCGACTGGGCCGCCTGGCCGCGGGCCGAGGGCACCGGCTACGGCCTCGGCTACGCCAGGTACAAGGGGCTCGCCGGGTACTGCGCCGCGGTCGCCGAGGTGGAGGCGGAGTCCGACGTGCAGGTGCGCCGGCTGTGGCTGGCCGTTGACGTGGGCACGGTCATCAACCCCGACGGGGTCATCAACCAGGTCGAAGGCGGCGCGGTGCAGAGCACGAGCTGGGCGACCCGGGAACGGGTGACGTTCGACCGGGCCCGGATCACGTCGGTGAACTGGGACACCTACCCGGTGCTGCGGTTCACCGAGGTCCCCGAGGTGGCGGTGCGGATCGTGCCCTCGGCGGAGCCCGCGACCGGCGCGGGCGAGCTGGCCCAGGGGCCGGTGGCGGCGGCGATCGGCAACGCGCTGGCCGACGCCGTGGGCGTGCGGGTCAGGGACCTGCCGCTCACCCCCGAGCAGGTGATCCGCGCCATCGAGGCGAGCTGACGCCCGGGCCGGCTCGCATCAGGCCCGGCCCGCACCAGGCCCGGCGCCACCGGACGGTCCGCAACCGCCGAAGATGGATGCACTGCCGGACTAGTAATCGATTAGTAAACCCTGCACCATGGACTGATAAATCTCGCCCTCGGCCCCTGAGAGGTGACCATGCCCGGACCCGCCCGCCGCAGACTCGCTGCGGCCTGCCTCCCCGGCGTCCTGGCCGTGGGCATGCTCGTGCTGGCGCCCGCCGCGGCCAGCGCGTCGTCCAGCCAGACGTGGACCGGCGACGGCGACGGCACGAGCTGGACCGACGCCCAGAACTGGGCCAGCATGTCGGTCCCGGGCAACGGCGACAGCGTCACGATCGCCCCCACCCAGTCGCAGGCCAGGCCCTCCGTTACGGGCGTGCCGGGCGGGACACAGCTGCAGGACCTCACGCTGACCGACGCATCGCTGTCCGGCGGGGACGTCACGGTGGCGGGCAACTTCTCCTGGAGCGTCAGCCAGAGCTTCAGCACCCTCGCCGCACCGCTGACGGTGGCGGGGGACGCGTCGTTCAGCGGCGCGGGCGAGGAGGACAGCCAGGCGCCGATGACGTTCGGCGGCAACACCGACATCGCTGGCCCGGGGCTGCTGTCGATTCAGGATTCGGGGCCCGCCATCACGAACTCGGGCACCCTGACCCTCGAGCCGGGCGCGGTGGTCCGGGCGACGGTGTGCTGCGTAACGCCCGATCAATTCATCAACACCGGAACGGTCGCGGTGCCGGCCTCGGCGTCGGCGGTGGCCAGCGTGGCCGACATGGACTTCAGCGATCAGGGGTCGCTGTCGGTCGGCGCGGGCAGCCTGCTGGACGTGACCGGCGGGCCGGGCGAGTTCAGCGCGGGGGCGGGCCTCAGCGGCGGCGGCACGCTGCAATTCGACCAGGGCGCCGCGATCACCCTCGCCTCCGGCGTGTCCATCGCGGCCCGCAGCAAGATGGTGCTGACTCAGAACGCGGAGTTCTTCGGCCCGGGCAGCTTCACCGGCGGCGGGGCGTTCTCGTGGACCGGCGGGACCATCGACGGCAACCTCAGCGTGGCCAAGACCATCCATACCACGGTCAGCGGGACCGCCAAGAAGATCCTGATGTCGCCGGGCAGCACCCCGGCCCTGCTCGCCTTCCATGGGCCCACTACCGTCCAGGGCTCCGGGCCGCTGGAGGCCTTCGCCGCGAACATCAGCTCCTCCGGCGCGTTCACGCTGAAACCGGGCGCCGCCGTCGGGGCGAGCGCGTGCTGCGTGTCGCCGGATGAGTTCCTCAGCACCGGGACGCTGACCGTGCCTGCCTCCGGGTCCGGCAAGGCCCACCTGGACTGGATGAACTTCGACGACCAGGGACCGGTGTCGGTCGGCGCGGGCAGCACGCTGCGCGTGACCGTGGGCCCGGGCGAGTTCAGCCCCGGGGTCCACATCAGCGGCGGCGGCACGGCCGAGTTCGACCAGGGCGCGCAGATGACCCTCGCCAGCAACCTGTCGATCGGGGCGGGCACCGCCGTGCTGCTGACCGGCGGCGCCGGGTTCACGGGGCCCGGCAGCTTCACCGGCACGGGTAGCTTCCGGTGGAACGGCGGGACCATCGACGGCAACCTCGACGTCGCCGCCACGATCACCACCACGATCAGCGGAACGGCGACCAAGACCCTCACCTCGCCAGGCACCGTCCCGACCGCGCTGGCCCTGCACGGCGCCACTACCCTGCAAGGGCCCGGCGAGGTGGAACTTAGCGGGGCCACCACGCTCAGCAACCTGGGCACCTTGACGATGCAGCGGGGCACCACGGTCGGCGGGTCGGTCTGCTGCGTGAAACCCGACCACTTCAGCAACGGCGGAATGCTCACGGTGGCGGCCGGGACCGGCACCGCGACCGCCACCAACCTGGCCTTCGGCAACACCGGCACGGTCAGGGTCACCGGCGGCACCCTGGCCATCGGCACGCTCAGCTACCAGCAGACCGCCGGGGCGACCCAGCTCGCGGGCGGGGCGCTGTCCGCGGCCCAGCAGATCCACATCAACGGCGGGACCCTGTCCGGTTCCGGTGCCATCATCGGCTCGGTGCGCAACGGCGGCACGCTGAGCCCGAGCACCACGGGCGGCGTCCTCAAGATCTCCGGGGCCTACCGGCAGACCAGGACGGGCATGCTGACCTCGGTCATCACCGGTACCGCACCGGGCACCAAGTTCGGCCAGCTCGCCGTCGGCGGCCGGGCGACGCTCGCCGGGACGCTGAAGGTCAGCCCCGGTAACGGGTTCAGCCCACGCGGGAAGTCCTTCTCCGTGCTGCTCTATCACGGCCGCAGCGGCAAGTTCGGCACGCTGTCCGGCAGGCCCGCCTACACCGTGACCTACGCCGCCACCGCGGCCAAGGCCGTCTACCCCTGACGCCGGCCGCTAGACCGGCAGCGTGTAGGCGGTCCAGGTGGCCCCGTCCCAGTGGTTCAGCTGGATCGTGCAGCTGAAGCCGCTCCCCGAGGGCGAGCAGCCGGAGAGGCTCTGTACCCAAACGTCGTTGCTGGCCAGAACCGCCACCGGCCCGTTGGACGGCGGCGGTGCCAATCCCAAGTCTGTTACGCCAGCTCCGCATGGGACCCCTTCCCAAGCCATTTGTTGCCGCCTGATCGCCATTATCGGGGCAATTCACCCCGGGCAAGTGGTCCCAATGGCTGGGCCTTGCTCAGTGCTGGCCGAACAGGGCGCTGACGGACTCGCCCCAGTGGATCCGGCGGATCGCCTCGGCCAGCGCGGGGGCGACCGACAGGACGTGGAGTTTGCCCGTGACCCCGGCGCCGGGCACCGGGACCGTGTTGGTGCAGACGATCTCCTGCACCTCGGGGACGGCGGCGATCCGCTCCAGCGAATCGCCGGCGAACAGCCCGTGGGTGCAGGCGATCCGCACCGAGGTGACGTTGTGCTCCCTGAGCCGGTCCACCAGTTCGATGATGGTCGTTCCCCGGGCGATCTCGTCGTCGAGCACGATCACGGGCCTGCCCTCGACGTCGCCGATGATCGAGGTGATGCTGACGTGCTCGTCGTCGAGCCGTTCCTTGGCGCCGGCCGCCACCGGCAAGCCCAGTCTCGCGGCGAAGTCGGCCGCGGTCTTGGCGTTGCCGAGGTCGGGCGACACGACCACCGTATTGGCCAGATCCTCACCGTGGAAGTGACCGGCCAGCTCCCGCAGCGCGTGCAGGTGGTCGACCGGCACCGAGAAGAACCCGTGCACCTGGCTGGCGTGCAGGGTCATCGTCAGCACCCGGTTGGCCCCGGCGGTGACCAGCAGGTCGGCCACGAGCCGCCCGCCGATTGATATCCGCGGCATGTGCTTTTTGTCCGACCGGGCGTAGGCGTAATGCGGGATCACCGCGGTGACGCGTGCGGCTGAGGCGCCGCGCGCGGCGTCCAGCATGAGCAGCAGCTCGACCAGGTGCTCCTGCACCGGGGCTGACAGCGGCTGGAGGAGGAACACGTCCCGCTCGCGGCAGTTGGACTGGAGCTGGACCTCCAGGCAGTCATCGGCGAACCGGCGCAGCCGCACCGGGAGCAGGGGTTCCCCGAGCGCCGCGCAGATCTCCGCGGCCAGCTCGGGATGGGCGCTTCCGCTGAACACCGCGATCTCCCGCACGTCGCCCAGGTTAACGGTCGGCGTTGCGGCGCTCCGGCGACGGGTGACGGGTTGGGCCTGCGCGTCCCGGCGCCGGCCCCACCCGCTTGACCGGCCGACGTTACGCCGCCGTCTGGTAGGCGCCAAGGATGGTTTCGGTCAGGCCGTTCCCTGCCGAGTCGCGCGCGGTGCTGCGCAGGCTCACCTGGGCCGAGGCCGGGGCGGTGAAGGTGGCCCGGAACCGGCCGCCGCCGAGGGACGCGACCTGGGCCTGCTTCCAGGTCTTACCGCCGTTGAACGACACCTGGACGCCGGCCTTGCCGACCGGGATCCGCGGGGCCAGCTGGATGTGGCCCGCGGTGAGGGTGATCGCCTGATGGCCGGGCTTGGTGGCGCCGTCCGCGCCGAGCGCGGCCACGCTGTAGCCGAGCGTGACCATCGGCTGCACCGCGCAGTGCCGGGACGCTACCGCGGCGAAGCTGCACAGCCACGGCGCCGGGATGTGGGCGCCGGGGTCCGGCCGTGAGTGCCAGGTCCAGACGTCGTTGCTCGTGGCGGACAGGCGGTATGGCGCGCTGGCCCGGGAGACGCCGAGCACGAATTTGATCAGGGCGGGCTTGGCAGCCAGTGCCGCGCTGACCTGGACGTCGCCGAAGCCGCCGGTGGCCCGCACCGCGTTGCCGCCAGCGACCTTTGTCCCGTTCTGGTAGACGGCGTAGCGGCCGCTCACGTCGTTGTGCTTACCGGGGAACGGGACGGCGAGGCCGGCGCTGGCGTGACCGGGCTGGTTGTCGGTGAAGGGGGTGACGTCCAAGTTGAGCGTGTTCCCGGAGCGCGCGGCCGAGGATCGCACCACGAACGGCCCGGTGTGCGGGGGGCTGACGTTGGTGCCGGGGTGCAGCGGGTAGGCCCCCCAGACCTGGGCCGGCTGCTGGCCCGGGTGCCGCAGGCGGAAGGCGTCGGTCTGCCCGCCGGGGGTCTCCCCGGTCGAGATGGTCCGGTATTCGGAGTAGAAGCTCTGCGTGAACATGGGCGGGCTGGCGGAGATGTACTGCACCTGCCGTGCCGGCAGCCGCAGTGGAAGGACCAGGGAACCCACGAAGCTCGTCTCGGCCTGGTAGCGGGTGGCGTCGTAGGTTTGCCAGGCCGCCACCGAGCGCTGGTCCTGAACGTAGCGTTCCGGGACGGTGGCCAGACCGGCCGGGCGGGCCACGAAGTGCTGGGCCGGGACCGTCCCGGGCGGGTTGGCGAAGTTCAGCGTGTACGCATAGGGGACCGCCTGCCCGGCAGGCGAGGTGAGCTGTGCCGAGGTGAATACCCGCAGCGTGCCGTGGCTCGGGGGCGTGCTGACCGGGTTGACCCACAGCCCGGCGCCGCTCTCTCCTTCGAGCAGGCTGTTCACCTTCGACGACGCGGTCCCGGCGTGCGGCGCGCCGCGCACGAACGTCAGCGACAGGCTCTTGACGGCCGACGGCCGCGGCGTGGACATGGTGACCTTCTCGGTGGCGGCCGTGGCCTTGGTCTGCATGGTCGTGTTCCCCGCGACCTTGAACTGCGGCAGCAGATCCAGCCGCAGGCCACCCATCCTGGTGCCGGACGTGTGGGCGAAGGCGGCAACCGCCCAGTAGGTCCCCGGGGGGACCCGGAACTTGGCGGTGCCGTTCCGGAAGAAGCCGAAACCGGCCCCGGGAGCGTTGACGTTGTCGACGTTGCCGACCAGCAGCATGTCACCGGTGTCCGGCTGGCCGGCCAGGTTGGTGCCCTTAACCGTCAGGACGACCCGCGGGGCGTGACGGCCGGAGCCGCCGGCCCCGGGCGCGCGGCGTGGGCAAGCGCGCTCACCGCGAAGGAGCCGGAGCCGGGCGCCGCGACCGGCACGTACCTGCCGCGCAGGCGCAGCATCATCGCCGGGGCGGCCGGGCCGCTCCCCCGGGCGGGCAGCACGGCCGCCGGATGCGGGCCGCCCGCACTGGTGGTGACCAGCACCTGGTAGCCGGCCGCGGCGGGGTGGCTGGCGGCCCGCGCCGCCCCGCTGGCCGGAGCCGCCGCCGAGGTCAGCGACGCTGCCAGCATTAACGGCGCAGCCAGCGCTACTGCCGCGACGGGGACACGAAGCGAGGGACGGGGCACGGCGTTCTCCTTGTCGGGCTGGGGTTACGGGCTTACCTGCCGGTGCACTGCGGGCTGACCTGGACCAGGTCGGTTTGCATGGTGAGATAGGGGCCGTTGCTGGTGCCGGGGCGCGCCGCCCACGCCGCCAGGTAGATGCCGATGCCGGGTGGGATGGCCGACGGGCGAATGGCGAGCACCACGCCTGGCTGGCTGTTCCTGGCAATGCCGGTCGACACGCCGGGCCGCAGCAACGGCCACACCGGGGTGATCTTGCCCTGAAGGAGGGCGTTGGCCCGGTTCGACAGGTGCGGAGCACGGCAGGCCCGGGGAATCGCGCTGGGTGAGGTCGTGGCCATGAAGTTGTGCGGCACGAACCGCACGTTCGCCGGTACGCCGTCGGCGTGCAGCATGCGCCGCAGCCCCCCCGGATCCCGCAGCTCCCGGATGGTGACCAGCACGAGGCCATCCGGTTGCCTGGCCACCGACCAGGCGGCCAGGTTCGTCCTCGGCGGGCCACCGCCGTGGCCCGGCCTGGCGGGCCCGGGAGAGCCGGGGAGCACGAGCGCCGCGATCGCGGCCGCCGCGGCCGCGGCGATCAGGGCGGGGACGGCGAAGCGGGAGCGCCGCGCCGGGTGGGCCGCCGGTGGCTGCGCGACGATCCCCTCGTACAGGCCGATCGCGGCCGGGGAGCCCGGGCCGTCGAGGGCCACGTGCCGGGCCGGGGCGGCGTCGGCGAGCATCGTGTCAAGATCCATCGGTGACTCCGTTCGGCCTGGTACCGGCGGGAACGGGCCGCCCGGCCACGGTTCCGGGATCGAGCAGCGCGCGCAGCTTGGTCTTCGCCTTGTGCACCCGGATGCCCACGGCGTTCGCCGAGCAGCCGAGCGCCTGTCCGGCTTCGGCGTAGCTGAGCTGTTCCCAGTGCACCAGCAGCAGCGCCTCACGGTCGGCGGCCTTCAGCTCCCCGAGCGCCGCGAGCACGCGTTCCTGGGCCGGGTCCTGCCCCCAGGTCGGCTGCTGCGCCGCGGGATACCGTTCGGCCGCGAGGCGGCCGAGCAGGTTGCGCAGGCGGCTGGCGCTCCGGTGCCGCCGGGCGATGACCCGCCGCGCCGTGCCGTAGAGCCAGAACCGGTCCGCCGGCGGCGGCGGGATGTCGCCCAGCCGCCGCCACGCGGTCGTGAAGACCTCCGCGACCACGTCAGGCACGTCGTCGGCCATCCCCAGCCGGTTCACCGCGTAGGCCTGGACCGGGCTGAAGTTGGCCTGGTAGAGGCGGCGAAACCGGAGTTCCCGCGGATCGGTGCCGTCGTCAGCGCCCGCCACGGATACTCCAGCCTGGTGTCTCCCCATGCCCGATAAGTCTCCAGCACGAGTGCGGAACTTTCCGGCGGGCCGGACTCGCGGCGAATAGGCCGCAACGGGGCGGCTGGCCTCGGTGATGACCAGGCCGGGGGCGCGGCGCCGGTCACCCATGCTTTGCACGTGGCAAGCGCGGCGGTTGCTCATGTGCCTGCGCCCCGAAGGCATACTTAATCTCCCAGGGCTACGTCTAGTTTGCCATGTGGGGCTACTACGCGGCGGGCACCTGTATCGGGTGCTGAATCCCCCGGCGCCGGGCGCGTGAGGCGTCCCCCGGCCTCACGTGCCCCGGCGCCCCCCGGCGGCCTATCCTTCGTCCTCTGGCCAGAGGTGGATGCTGTGCCGCGCCGCGTCCAGGATCAACCGCGCGTCGAGGGTGACGCGAGACTCGCCGATGCCGAACGTCGGCCATTCGCAGACGAACTCCACCGGCCCGTCCGGCGGCAGCGGCCAGGCCCACCACCGGGAGAACCCAAGGCCGCGACCGCCGCCGAACGCCTGCGGCACCAGAATCGGCCCGGCGGGCTCGGCATCCCGTTCGGGGTGGCCGCCGCGGTCGGCGACGATCTTGGTGCCGTCGGCGAGCAGCAGCCCGAACCGGAGCGACCGCCACGGCCCGATGTTCTCCCTTGGCACACCGGGCCCGCCCTCCGGGCTCAGCCGGATGCGGCTGGTCAGAAAGATCTCGAACCCCGTGGGGTACGCCGCAAGAGACGTGATCGCCACCGCGGCCTGATCGGTGCGGCCGAGCAGCAGCGGCCCGGCCGCGACTACGCCGGGGAACTGCGTCCTCGGCAGCTCCCAAGGCCGGCTCGGCCGCGACCGCGGCGGCTCCGGCTCGGGCAACGGCACATCATCGAAGAAGCCCATACCCACCAGCCTCGACCGGCCCGCCGCACACGGCAACCAGATAAGCCCGGCACCCGGAGGCTGGTCCGCGGCGTCCGCCAATCGTGATCATGGCAACCGGCCGCTCCAGGATCCGTAACGATCCTGGAACGCCCCGCCCGTAACGTTGACTCATCCGCGTTCAGCCGGCCGAGGGGGGCGGGCACTCCTATGAGCACGATCTCGCGGTGGCGGCGGGTAGCGCCGGTTGCTGCGCGGCTGCGCCAGACCGTCGACCTGGACGCCGCCCAAGGCGACCTGATCGACACCGTCCACCGTGCCTTCGAGCCCGCCCATGCCTCGGTGTGGCTCACCGGAATCGAGCAGCCCGCCGGGCGCCGGAATCGAGCTGACGGCCAGTACAGCCGCGCCTCGACCGGATAGGGCGGGCCGGCGTAGGCCAGGCCAAGCGGGCGGCCCAGGTGGCGCGGGCGGGTGGCTGGCCCGGCACGGACGGTCTGCTCATTGGGCTGCGGACTCGGCGAGGCGGCTGGCGGCCGCCGCGAGCCAGCGGCGGGGGCTGGCCAGGGCCGGGGCGGCGCCGCCGGCCAGGGCGGCCAGCGTGACGGCCTCGACCCCGTCCGGCAGGGCGCCGCCGGCCTGCCCGGCGACCAGCGCCGCGGGTACCCCGGCCGCCGCGGCGGCGGCGAGCACGGTGCCGGTGGTTTTGCCGGTGAGCGAGGTCGGGTCGAACCGGCCCTCCCCGGTGATGACCAGGTCCGCCCCGGCCAGCGCCAGGTCCAGGCCGGCCAGGCGGGCCAGTTCCGCCGCTCCCGGGGCAAAGCCCGCTCCCCAGGCGGCGGCCAGCCCGTACCCCGTGCCGCCCGCGGCGCCGGCGCCCGGCGCGGCCGGGTCGCCGCCGAGCACCTCCGCGAGCCGGGCCAGCCCCGCTTCCAGGCGGGCGATCTGGGCGGCGTCCGCGCCCTTCTGCGGGCCGAACACGGCCGCTGCCCCGTCCGGGCCGAGCAGCGGGGCGGCCACGTCGGCCAGGCAGGTCACCCCGCCCGGCGGGGGCGGCCGGAGCCCCCTCAGGTCCGCCCCGGCCAGGCCCGCCAGCGCTCCGCCGCCCGGGCGCAGCGGCCACCCGGCGGCGTCCAGGAACCGGGCGCCGAGCGCGGTGAGCGCCCCGGTGCCGCCATCGGTGGAGGCCGAGCCGCCCAGCCCCACGAGGAGCCGGGTGGCACCGCAGTCCAGCGCGCGGGCCAGGACCTCGCCGAGGCCGATCGTGTGCGCGCCCATCGGGTCGGGGTGGTCGAGCAGCGGCAGCCCGCTGGCCTGGGCAAGCTCCACCACCGCGACCTCGCCGGGAAGCTGGAGCCAGCGGCAGTGCACCGGGGCGCCGCCAGGCCCGGTCACCCGGGTGCGGCGCCAGCGGGCCCCGGCGACCGCGCCGGCCAGCACGTCCAGGGTGCCCTCGCCGCCGTCGGCGAGCGGTAGCCGGGTCACCTCGTCGCCCGGCCGGACCGCGAGCCAGCCGGCCGCCAGCGCGGCGGCCACGGCCGCGGCGCTGGCGCTGCCCTTGAACGAGTCGGGCGCGATCAGCACCCGCACGGCGGCTCCCCCGGCGCGATGGCCAGTGTCGCCGCGACGGCCAGCCACGGCGCGAGGGCCGGCCCAGGCGCGACGGCCAGTGCGGGGCTCACGGCTTGTACGGCGGCAGCCCAAGCTTGTCGCGGATCGCCTGCTGGATCTCGTCCGGGCTCGGCGTCGCGTCGATGACCGCCACGTACTCCTTGCGCCGGAACAGCTCGAGCACCGGGTCGGTCTTCTCGTGGTACTCGCGCAGCCGCACCACCAGGGCTTCCTCGGTGTCGTCCTCGCGGGTGATCAGGTTGCCCCCGCACAGGTCGCAGACGCCCTCGGTAGCCGGGCGGCTCTGGATCAGGTTGTAGTCGACGCCGCAGTTGGCGCACAGCCGGCGGGCCAGCACCCGGCGGCGCACCTCGGAGTCGGGCATGTCCAGGTGGATGACCCCGTCGATGTCGTAGCTCTCCAGGAAGAACTCCGCCTGCCTGGGGTTGCGCGGGAACCCGTCGATGACGAACCCGTAGTTCCAGTCGTGCTGGGCGAGCCGTTCCGCGGTCACCGCCTCGGCCAGGTCGTCGCCGACCAGTTCCCCGGCAGCCATGATCCGCCGTACCTGGGCGCCCATCTTGGTGTGATTCTGCACGTTCCAGCGGAAGATGTCGCCGACGCTGATGTGGATCAGGTCGAGATCGGCCGCGAGAATGCTGGCCTGCGTGCTCTTCCCGCTGCCGGGAACGCCCATGATGACGTATTTCCGCATGCAATTACCTTCGCACAAGGGTGCCGGCGCTTGGTAGACGGCCGCGGTCACCCCAGTCCAGCTCGCGACCAGCAAGGTCGGCAAGCCGATCCCGGTCGGCTACGACCCTTCGACATCGCGATGTGGCCATAACCCGTACCGGGCAGACCCCGGTGAGTCGATGGTCACGCGCAGCCGGGCGGCGGCGGCGGTGAGCGCCCACTGGACGTCGTCCCGCGTGCCGGCCTCGGCGAAGATGAAGCCCAGGTACCGGTCTCCTTCCGGAAGCGGGGCAACGCGCTGCCCGGGCGGGATGGTGATGGTCAGCCCGGTGATCCCGGGTACGGCGGTGGCCTGCTCCCGGCCCGCCACCGAGCGCAGCACGCCCGGGCGCGGCACGGGAAGCATGAAGACGCCGGACGGCCGGCCCGGCCGGTGGCCGGCCGCGGGAATCGGCCAGCCGAGCGCGTTGGCCAGCACCAGCTCTTCCAGGCTCTTCCCGCCGGGGAACACCAGCGCCCGGGAACACAGGCCGCCGATGCAGCGGGCGGCCAGTTCGAGCATGGCGGGCCTGGCCTGCGCGCCGCGGTCATCGATGCGCAGCTCGGCGTGGATGGGGCCGCTGGCCAGCCCCAGCGCGCGGGCGGCCTGCCCGGCGGTGCGGACGGCCGCGGCGAGCACGGGCCCGGGCAGCCGGGAGGGGGTGACCAGCAGGGTTTCCTCGAAGGTGGGGCCGCCGGGCGTGGCAGGCTTGTCGAAGATAACGGTCGGCGTCAGGTCGCCGCCGGTCAGCAGGCCGTCGACGCTCACCTCCGGGCCGGGCAGATACTCCTCGATCAGCAGCGGCTCGCCGTTCGGGCGCCCGGCGGCAGCCAGGATGCGCCGGATCCGGCGGGCCGCGGCCACCGCGGCGGCGGGGCCGTCGGCGCGCAGGATGCCCTGGCTGGCGCCCAGCGAGACCGCCTTGACCACACACGGGAACCCGGTCGCCCGCGCGGCTTCACAGATCGCGGCCGCGCGGATCGCGTCGTCGCCGGCCGCGGCGGGCACGATCCGGAACGCGGGCTGGGCTATCCCGGCCGCGGCCCATCGCTGCCGCTGCCGCGTCTTGTCGGTGGCGTTCCGCACCGCGGCGGCCGGGTTGTGCGGCAGGCCCATCCGCTCCGCCAGTTCGGCCGCGAGGACGAGCATCGGGGTGTCGGCGGCGATCACCGCGCCGATCGGCCCGGCGCGGTCCAGGATCCGGCGCGCGCTCCCGCCGGGGTCGGCCGGGCTGACCCGGATGACCGGGCGGCCGCCCACCGGCAGCGCGCCGTCGCTGCCGACCACGACGTCCAGGTCCATCCGGACGGCGGCGCGCAGGAAGTCCGCCGCCCGGTAGCTGCGCGCCGGCATCAGCAGCAGCACCCGCCGCGCCGCGGCAGGCGTCACCGCGGCAGCCGTCACCGTTTGGCCGGGGAGAAGAACGGCTCGGTCCCCGCTTCGTGGTCGGTGACGTCGGTCAGGCCGGTCATGCCGGGCAGGCGGGCCCGTAGCAGCGGCTCGATGCCCTGGCGGAGGGTCACCTCGGCCAGGCTGCAGCCCTGGCAGCCGCCGTCGAGCCGGATCCGGACCCAGCCCTCCGCCGCGCCCTCGACCGTCACGTGGCCGCGGTGCGCGGCGATCGCCGGGTTGACCTCAGCGTCCAGGATCCGCTGGGCGGCCCCGGCGAGGCCGTCGCCGGCGCCCGGCGGTGCGAGCGGCCCGGCGCCGGGGGTGACCAGCCGCACCCCGGTGACCTCCGGCACGGCGGCGCGAATCACCGCCTCGATGCGGCCCGCCAGCGGGAACACCGCGCCCGGCGACCCGGTCACCTCCAGGGTGACCAGGCCGGCCTCGGCGGCGGCGACGCGGACGGCGGCGCCGCGGGCGATGACCGAGGGCAGCACGCTGCGTTCCAGCGCGGCCGTCACCCGAGCCTCCAGGCCGGTCACCGGCCGCCCTCCCGGCCCGTCCCGGCCTCCTCGCCCGCCGCCTCGAGCGCCGCTTCCAGGTCGGCGATCAAGTCTCCCGGATCCTCGATGCCGGCGGACAGGCGCAGCAGATCGTCCGGGACCGGGGAGGACGGCCCCTCGCTGGCCTTCCGGTGCTCGATCAGGCTTTCCACCCCGCCCAGGGACGTGGCCCGCTTGAACACCCGCACCTCACGCAGCACCGCCTGAGCGTGCCCGGCCCCGCCGGCCAGCCGGATGGACAGCATCCCGCCGAACCCGCCGTCCATCTGGCGGGCGGCGATCTGGTGGCCCGGGTGACCGGCCAGCCCAGGGTACAGGACGGCCGACAGCGCGGGATGCCCGTCGAAGTGTGCGGCGATCGCCATCGCGTTGTCCGAGGCGCGCCGCACCCGCAGGAACAGCGTGCGCATGCCGCGTTGCAGCAGCCACGCCTCGAACGGCCCGGGCATCGCCCCGGCGCTGCGGCGCCAGGACCGGATCCGCTCCCAGAACGGGTCCTGGCGGGCGGCCAGCACGGCGCCGGCCAACACGTCGCCGTGCCCGTTGAGATACTTGGTCGCCGAGTGCACCACCAGGTCAGCGCCGTGCTCGAACGGCCGGGTCAGCACCGGCGTCGGCACGGTGTTGTCCACGGCCACCCGGACCCCGGCCCGGTGCGCGAGGTCGCAGACGGCCGCCAGGTCGGTGACCTCCCACATCGGGTTCGCCGGCGTCTCGGCCCACAGCAGCCGGGTCCGGCCCGGCCGGATCGCCGCCGCCACCGCGGCGAGATCGGTGGTGTCGGTGAACTCCACGTCCAGGCCCCAGGTCAGCGCGAACTCGGCCAGCCACTTCCGCACCCCCCAGTACAGGACCCGGGAGACCAGCACGTGGTCGCCCGGCAGCAGCGCCTGGAACACCGCGGTCGCGGCCGCCATCCCGGAGCCGAACAGCGCGCACCCGCACCCGCCGCCCTCCAGCGCCGCCAGCAGCTGCTCGGCGTGCTCGGACGTCGGGTTGTCGGCGCGGGTGTAGACCCGGTCCTGCCGGTAGCTGCCGTCCGGCTGCTGCTCGTAGTTCGTCGACAGGTTGATCACCGGGGCCAGGCCGCCCGTGGCCGGATCGGTCTCGCCGAGCGCCTGGGCGGCAAGGGTTTCCGGCGACACAGCGCCGCGCCGTTGCATCAGCCACTCCCGGGCAGGCCGGCCAGCGCCGCCCGGAGCAGGGCCAGGTCCGCGCCCGTGCAGTCGACGTGCGGGCTGATCCGCAGCAGCGGGCCGGTCATCTCGCGCGGCGCCCGGGCGGGGTGCTCGGCGGTGGTGACGATCCCGTGGCCGGTCAGCAGCCGGGCCCGGACGGCGGAAACGTCCTGCCCGGCCGCCGGGCGCAGCGCGGTGATCGCCGACGGCACCCCGGCCGGGTCGGCGACCTGCCAGCCCGGCACGCCCGCCAGGGCCGCACGGGTCAGCCGCCCGACATCCGCCAGCCGCCGCCGCACCCGCGCCGGGCCGTCGGCGAGGTACTCCCGCACCGCGGTGGCCAGCCCCACCCGCCCGGCGATGTTCGCTTCCCCGGGTTCCAGCAGCCGGAGCGGGGAGCTGCCGGCGGG
Organism: uncultured Actinomycetes bacterium; assembly: GCA_963703605.1. Taxonomy (GTDB): domain Bacteria; phylum Actinomycetota; class Actinomycetes; order Streptosporangiales; family Streptosporangiaceae; genus DASXKD01. Next base: position 20,610 of record CAVPFC010000005.1, on the reverse strand, counting down.
CAGCGAATTGCGGGCCAGTTCGGCGTGCGCCGCCGCGGCGGCCAGCGTGGCGGCCGAGGCACGCCCGGCCGCCGCGCTGTCCAGGTGAACCAGTTCGGTGGGCGGGCGCCGCGCCCGCCAGTGCGGCCACGACCCGCTCAATGGCTGTTCCGCCAGCACCTCCTGCTCGGCTGCCACGCCTCACCGCCTCCCGTGCGTCTCGCGGAGCTGCTTCTTGAGGATCTTGCCGGTTCCGGTGCGCGGCAGCTCGCCGGCGTACCGGACCGACTTGGGGATCTTGTACCGGGCGATCCGGCCGTCCAGGAAGCCCAGCAGCTCGTCCTCGCTGGCCTGCGCCCCGGGGCGCAGCACAACCACGGCACGGCCCACCTCGCCCCACCGGGCGTCCGGGACTCCGATCACGCCGCAGTCGGCGATCGCCGGGTGCTCCCGCAGCGCGTTCTCCACCTCGGCCGGGTAGACGTTCTCCCCGCCCGAGATGATCATGTCCTTCATCCGGTCCACCACGAACACGTAGCCGTCGGCATCGGCGATCCCGGCGTCGCCGGACCGCAGCCAGGTCTCCTCAGTCCCGCTGGCCAGTGCGGCGGCCGTCGCCTCCGGCTGGTTCCAGTAGCCGCGCATCACGTTCGGGCCGGCCACCAGGATCTCCCCGGTCTCCCCCGGCGCGGCCTCGGACAGGTCGGGGCGCGCCACCCGGACCTCGGTGAAGAAGTGCGGCACCCCCGCCGATCCCGCCTTGGCCTGCACGTGCGCGGCATCGAGCAGCAGCGCGCCCGGCGACGCCTCGGTCATCCCGTATCCCTGGATGAACGCCAGCCCGCGCCCGGTGTAGGTGCGGATCGTGGCATCGGGCACCGGCGCGCCGCCGCACAGCAGCATCCGCAGGCTGGACAGGTCCGCCGCGGCCCACGCCGGGTGCGCGGCCATCGCGTCGTAGATCGCGGGCACCCCGAACAGCGAGGTGACCCGGTGCCGGCCGATCAGCTCCAGCGCCCGGCCCGGCTCGAAACCCGGCTCGATCAGCACCGCGCCCCCCTTGAGCAGGGCCGGCAGGCAGAGCATGTTCAGCGCCGCGGTGTGGAACAGCGGGGCCACCACGAGGGCCACCTCGTCCTGCCGGAAGTCGGCGTCGACCACGACGTTGAGCGCGTTCCAGGTGATGTTGCCGTGCGTCAGCGTGGCACCCTTGGCCCCGCCGGTCGTCCCGGACGTGTACATGATCAGGAACGGGTCGTCCAGGCCGACCGGCTCGTCGATCGTCCAGTCCGCTCCCCCGGCCAGCAGTTCCTCGTAGCCGTGCCCGCGGTCCGCCGGCCCTGGGGAACCTGGCAGCGCGACGACGTCGGGTACTCCGGGGCCGGCCCGCAACTCCGCCACGGCGACGGCCTGCGCCGGGCCGTAGATCAGCACCCGCGGGAGCGAGCCGGACAGGTGGCCGGCCAGTTCCGGCACGGCGAGCCGCGTGTTCAGCGGGACCAGGATGGCACCCAGGGTCCCGGCCGCGAACAGCGTCTCCAGGAACGCGGGATGGTTGGGGCCGAGGTAGGCGACCCGGTCGCCGCGGCGAACCCCGAGGCCGCGCAGGCCGTGGGCCAGCCGGGTGACCCGGTCATCCAGCTGCGCGTAGGTCGCCACGTCCTCGCCGTGCATGACGGCCACCCGCTCCGGGGTCCGGCGGGCGCGCCGGGCTATCCACGAGCCCACACCGTTGTTGCGCAACCCCGGGACCCCTTTCAGCCGGTGACCAGGCCGAGCAGCCTGCTGGCGTTAAGCTTCAAAATCTTTTCCCTGACCGCGGGCTTGATGTCCAGCTTGGCGAAGTCCGCGAGCCAGCGGTCCGGGGTGAGCAACGGGAAGTCGGAGCCGAACAGCACCTTGTCGGCCAGCAGCGAGTTGGCGTACTGCACCAGGATCGGCGGGAAGTACTTCGGCGACCACCCGGACAGGTCGATGTAGACCTGCCGCTTGTGCAGCGCGACCGCCAGCGCCTCCTCCTGCCACGGGAACGACGGGTGCGCCAGGATCATCGGCATCCCGGGGAAGTCGGCCGCCACGTCGTCGAGGTACATCGGGTTGGAGTACTTCAGCCGTACTCCCCCGCCGCCGGCCAGGCCCGCGCCGATGCCGGTCTGGCCGGTGTGGAACAGCGCGGGCACGCCGAGTTCCTCGATCGCCGCGTACAGCGGGTACGCCGACCGGTCGTTCGGGTAGAACGCCTGCACGCTGGGGTGGAACTTGAACCCGCGGACGCCGTGCGCGGTGACCAGCCGCCGGGCCATCGCCACGCCCGCGGCGCCCCGGGCCGGGTCGATCGACGCGAACGGGATCAGCACGTCGGGGTTGGCGGCCGCGGCCTCCGCCACCTCCTCGTTCGGCACCGGCGGCTGACCGGTGGCGGCCTCGGCGTCCACCGGGAACACCACGCAGGCCATGGCGCGCTCGCGGTAGTAGGCGGCGATCTCCGGCAGGGCCGGCTTGCGCCGCTCCCCGGTCCTGAAGTAGACGGCGGACGCCTGCTCCAGGTCGCTGGACAGGGAATGGTGCCCGGCGCTGGACACCTCGGCGTGCACGTGCACATCGATCGCGGACAGGCTCGCGACATCAAGAGCGGGCTTAGCCTCCACTGCCGCAATGTAACCGCTTTTGCGCCGCCCGGGCCGGGTTGCGGTCCCTAGCTCGCCAGGTTCAGCCAGCGCTCGCAGCCGCGGCGGATCTTGGGGTCGAGCGAGCCGCACAGCACCGGCCAGTCCTCGCGGAGCAGCCGGGCGTTGACGAAGCGGGCCATGTCGTTGCGCCGGCCCTGGGTGAGCACGATCCCGTACAGGCTGCGCCGGTGCCAGTCGTCGGTCACGTCGAACTCGCGCAGGCCCGGCGGGGACAGGTGCCGGGGCAGGACCACGACGCCCTGCTCGGGGCCGTGCAGATCGTCCGGGCTGGCGGGCAGGCGCCGCGCCAGGCCGCTCCCGGGCCGGAACAGATCCGTCAGGGACATGCTCCATTATCACCAGGGCCTGCCGCTGCCGCCATTCCCCCAGCCGGGCGTGGCGCCGTGCCGGTTAGACTCGGGCGCATGGCCGGTTCCCAGGCCCCGCGGTGGCGCTTCCTGATCAGCCCCAGATGGCTCGCTTGGCACCTGTTCGCGTTCTTCGCGTTCTGGGGCATGCTCTGGCTGGGCGACTGGCAGCTGCGCCGCGCCCTCGGCGGCAACGGTTTGAGCTGGGCGTATACCTTCGAGTGGCCGATCTTCGCGGTCTTCGGCGTGGTGTTCTGGGTGAAGACGATCCGGGACGAGTTCCGGGAGCCGGGCGGCTCGGCGGCCGAGGCGCCCGAGGTACCCCTCCCCGCCGGGGCCTACCCGGCCGGAGCCGTGGCGGGGGCCGGCGGCGCGGCGGCCAGCGCGGGCGGCGAGGACGGTGCGACGCCCGAGGAGGCCGCGGAACTCGCCGCGTACAACGCCTACCTGGCCCGGCTGCACAAGGAAGTCAAGGGCCACGGCAAGTGGCACGGGCTGAGATAACCGGGCCGCCGCGGTGATCGCGGCCCCGGCTGAAGAACACCAAGGAGGTGGCGCGCGTGCGCCTCAACGTCACCCTCTACCGGGTGATGGCCTACGTGACCGGCGTGATCCTGATCGTGCTGTGCACCCTCGCGGTGCTCCAGATCTGGACCAGCGACGGCGCCGCCGTCAACGCCGTCGGCACGCTGCACGGGTTTCTCTACATCATCTACTTGATCGTCTCCTACCCGCTCACCCGCAGGCTGCGGCTGGCCACCGGGCCGACGATCGCCGTGCTGCTGGCCGGCACGGTGCCCATCATGACGTTCGTGGTGGAGTACCGGATCCGGCGCCGCTACATCGAGCCCGCGCTGGCCCAGCTGGACGCCGGCCAGGTCCCGCAGGCCCCGCGGCCGGTCCCCTAACCTGGGGCGCGTCACTTCCCGTTCATCATGCGATTGCGCCCTGTTGCCACGCTGGCCGTTTGCGTAGCGCATACTCGCTGCTATGGCGACGGCTCCCCTGACGGCCTACCTGGACAACCCGCGCCCGCTGGCGTTCGCGCACCGGGGCGGCGCGGCGCACGCCCCGGAGAACTCCTGGCGTGCCTTCGAGCACGCGGTGGGGCTGGGCTACCGGTACCTGGAGACCGACCTCCAGGCGACCGCCGACGGGGTCCTGGTCGCCTTCCACGACCGGACCCTGGACCGGGTCACCGGCATGCCGGGCCGGGTGTCCCAGCTCAGCCACGATGAGGTGTCCGGCGCGCTGATCGACGGCACCGAGCCGATCCCCCGGCTGGAAGACCTGCTCGGCGCCTGGCCCGATGTCCGGTTCAACCTCGACGTGAAGGACGCCGCGGCGATCGCCCCGCTGCCGGAGGTGCTGCGGCGGACGAACGCCTGGGACCGGGTCTGCGTTGTCTCGTTCTCGGCGAGCCGGCTGCGGGCCACCCGCCGGGCGCTGGGCCGTCCGGTGTGCATGGCCGCGTCGCCGTTCGGCACCGCGGTGGTGCGGTTCGGCGGGCCCAGGGGACGGCACGACCCGGCCGGTCCCGGCCGGCCCGGGCGGGCGCGCCGGCGCAGCCCCGGGCTGCTCACCGAGTACCTGGCGCGCACCGGGGTGCGCTGCGTCCAGGTGCCGATCACGGTGGCGACCTCGTCGTTCGTCAGCCGCGCCCAGGCGCTGGGCCTTCAGGTTCACGTGTGGACGATCAACGACCGGCCGGTCATGGAGCGCCTGCTCGACCTCGGCGTGGACGGCATCATGACCGACGAGACCGTGGCGTTGCGCGAGGTGCTCACCGCGCGCAACCAGTGGCACCCGCGCTGACTCAGGCGGGCCCGAGGGTTGGCTTTACCCGCGGTGGGGAATCTTGTCCGGGTAGCCAGCGTTGACGTCGGGGAAGGCTGACCGCCTGGGAGGCAACACCAAATGGCCGAACGCGCACTACGCGGCACCCGGCTCGGAGCGACGAGCTATGAGAACGACCGTAACACGGACCTGGCGCCACGCCAGGAGATAGCTTTCGACTGCCCGAAGGGCCACCACTTTACCGTGCCGTTCGCCGCCGAGGCCGAAGTTCCCGCCACCTGGGAATGCCGCATCTGCGGTGCGCTGTCGTTCACCTCGACCGGGGATCTCCCGGCGCCGAAGAAGGTCAAGCCGCCGCGCAGCCACTGGGACATGCTGCGCGAGCGCAGGTCCATCGCGGACCTGGAGCAGGTGCTCGCCGAGCGGCTCGCCCTGATCAGGGGAGAGCGCGACGGGGACGTCAAGGAGCGCTCCCGCAAGAGCGCTTAAGTTCTGAAATCCGGCCTGCCATCAGGCGGTCCGCTCTGGAACAGCAGCCGAACCGCTAGCCGCAACCACAAGTTGCGGGGGTTCCGGGGGCTCGGCCCCCGGGCAGATGCTGTCGCCTTACGCCGTTACGCCGAGCTCGTTAGCCGACATTTCCGCGTGCGCCGGGGCGGGCCTTTTGGTGGCTGGTCAGATTCGCTTGGCCCCGCGGGATCCGCGGCGGCGCCCGGTGACGCCCCACACGGTGACCCGCCACAGCGCCTCGGCGACGACCGCCCGGCTCATCTTGCTGGTGCCGTGCACCCGCTCGACAAACGTGATCGGCACCTCGGTGACCTTGAGCCCGGCGCGGATGGCGCGCATCGCCAGGTCGATCTGGAAGCAGTAGCCCTGGGACTCGACCTCGTCCAGCGCGATCTTGCGCAGCGTGCTGGCCCGGTAGGCGCGGTAACCCCCGGTGGAGTCCTTCAGCGAGATGCCGAGCATCAGCCGCGCGTAGGTGTTGCCGCCGCGGGACAGCAGCTCCCGTGACTTCGGCCAGTTGACCACCGTGCCGCCGGGAACGTAACGGGAGCCGAGCACGAGATCGGCGTCCGCCAGCGCGCCCAGCAGCCGGGGCAGTTCCTCGGGCAGGTGCGAGCCGTCGGCGTCCATCTCGACGACCACGTTGTAGCCGTGCTCCAGAGCCCAGCGGAACCCCGCGATGTAGGCGGCGCCGAGGCCGGCCTTGCGGTCGCGGTGCAGCACGTGGATCTGCGGGTCTTCGGCGGCGAGCTTGTCGGCGAGCTCGCCCGTGCCGTCCGGGCTGTTGTCGTCCACCACCAGCAGGTCGGCATCGGGCACCGCACGCCGGACCCGGCCCGCCGTCGATTCGATGTTGGCGCGCTCGTTGTAGGTGGGCATGATCACGGCGACGCGGTCGGTGGCCTCTTCCCGGCCCTCCATAGCGGTCACATTCCCCTGCCTGCCTTGTACGTGAAAGGCCGAATGGGCGTCCATGCAGGTTACGGCATAGACCTGCAAGGCACGCCCGACCGCGCACGAATGTTGAGGGCCCGGGCCTTCTCTTCGGACCGGAGTCCACCCCGTCGGCCACGGGACCGGCCCCGTTGTCTACTGAGTGCCCGGGCCCTTCCCCGTCCAAGCTATGTCCCCGGCAGGCCCGGGGAGGGCAGGCAGGCCCTCCCGGCAGCCAGCCTGGAGCTGGACTTCGCAGTAACTTAGGAGCCCGCGGTCCACCGTGTCAACCTTCGCCCTGCCCCGATTTGCCCCGGCGGCGGTTCCGCGGCAAAGGTGGGCCTGTTCCGGGCCCGTTCCACGGCGGTACGATTGAGCCTCTCCCAGCAGGTGAGGGGTGGGTCGGCGCGGCATGACATGGGAGTCATCAGGCTCGCCGCCACGCGACACACCGCAACGGCGCCGCCGGGATCCCTTACTCCTCCCATCGCATCGAGGCAGTCCCCGGCGACCGCTGCCCGAGTGCGCAGGCGGGGGGCAACCCACACCCAGCCGCTCCCGAGCAGCCATCTTCCAGCAGGAGGTACGACGTGACAGAAACCCCTGAGGCAGAGGTCTCTGAGACACAAATTGCCGTGCACTGGCGCGAGGAGGACCTCCTCTACCCGCCGGAGTCGTTCGTACGCCAGGCCAACGCGAACGACCCGGCCATCCTGGAGCGCTTCGCGGAGGACAAGTACCCGGACTGCTTCACGGAGTACGCGGACCTGCTGGACTGGGACGAGCGCTGGCACACGGTCCTCGACACGAGCGACGCCCCCTTCTGGAAATGGTTCGGCGGCGGCAAGCTGAATGCCTCCTACAACTGCGTGGACCGGCACGCGGCGGCCAGCCCGGACAAGACGGCGATCATCTTCGTTCCCGAGCTGGAGTCCGACGAGACGCTGCACATCAGCTACGGTGAGCTGCTTCGCCAGGTCAACGAGTTCGCCGCGCTGCTGCGTGACTTCGCTGGCCTGTCCGCTGGCGACCGGGTGACGCTGCACATGCCGATGGTTCCCGAGGCCGCGGTCACGATGCTGGCCTGCGCCCGGCTCGGCGTCGTCCACTCACAGGTGTTCGGCGGCTTCAGCGGCCAGGCGTGCGGGACCCGTATCGCCGACTCCGGCAGCCGGGTCCTGATCACGATGGACGGCTATTACCGGGCCGGATCGATCACCAACCACAAGGTCAAGGCCGACGAGGCGGTGGCCGAGGCGGCCCGGCAGGGCCAGCAGGTCGACAAGGTCCTCGTCTGGCGGCGGCTGCCCGGCGAGTACACCTCGCCGACCCCCATGGTGGACGGCCGGGACTTCTTCGTCGACGAGCGGCTGCCCACCCACAGCGGCGCGACGGTGCCACCGGTGCCCATGCCCGCCGAGGCGCCGTTGTTCCTCATGTACACCAGCGGGACCACCGGCCGCCCCAAGGGCGCTCAGCACTCCACCGGCGGATACATGTCCTACGTGTCCGGAACGTCCAGGAACTACCTCGACATCCATCCGGACGACGTGTACTGGTGCATGGCCGACATCGGCTGGATAACCGGGCACTCCTACATCGTCTACGGCCCGCTGGCGCTGGGGACCACGACGGTGATCTACGAGGGCGTGCCCAACTACCCCGACGGCGGGCGGCCCTGGCGGATCGCCGAAAAGCTCGGGGTGAACATCTTCCACACCTCGCCCACCGCCATCCGGATGCTCCGCAAGGTCGGTCCCGAGGAGCCGAGGAAGTACAACTACCGGTTCAAGTCCATGACGACCGTGGGCGAGCCGATCGAGCCCGAGGTGTGGCGCTGGTACTACACCGAGGTCGGCAAGGGGGAGGCGGTCGTCACCGACACCTGGTGGATGACCGAAACCGGCGGTTTCCTGGGTACCACCCTGCCGGCGCTCCAGCCGATGAAACCGGGCAGTTGCGGCCCCGGCGCGCTCGGCATCTTCCCGGTGATCTACGACGAGGAGCGGAACGAGATCCCCCCCGGCAGCGGCAAGGCCGGCAACATCTGTATCCGGTATCCGTGGCCGGGCATCATGCAGACCATCTGGGGGCAGCCCGAGCGATTCCTCGAGGTGTACTTCCGGAAGTACAACGTCAAACCCGACAGCAAGGACTGGCACGACTGGCCGTTCCTGTGCGGTGACGGCGCGCTCCGGTCGGCGGACGGCTACATCCGGATCCTTGGCCGGATCGACGACGTCATCAACGTGGCCGGTCACCGGCTGGGCACCAAGGAGATCGAATCCGCCGCGCTGACCGTGCCGGAGGTGGCCGAGGCCGCCGCGGTGCCGGTGATCGATGACATCCGGGGCCGGATGGTGGAGCTCTACGTCTCCCTCAAACCGGGCAACGAAGCCAGCGACGCGATGGCCGCCAAGGTGACCGGGGCGATCGAGATGGAGATCGGGAAGATCGCCCGGCCGAAGAACGTGTGGATCGTGCCGGACATGCCCAAGACCCGGTCCGGCAAGATCATGCGGCGGGTCATCGCCGCGGTGTCGAACTTCACCGAGGTCGGCGACGTGACGACGCTCGCCAACGCCGAGGTGGTAGACGGCATCCGGCACCAGGTCCAGGCGGCCAAGGTCGCCAAGGGCGACGTGCCCCGTGAGCTGACCGAGACGGAGAAGGCGGAGATCCAGGCGTTCGGCGCCGAGTCGTAAGGTGGACGGCCGGTCTTCCGGGTTACAACGGGAGGCCGGCCTCCAGCAGGGCCAGCCCGCGTTCATATCTGTCCGCGAAGGCTTCGATGTCGTCCGGCGCGCTGAACCAGGCGGCCATGGCCACCCCCAGGACCGCGCCCGCGACCGTTTGAACGGCGAAGTCATCGGGTGACCGGCCGGCACGCTCGGCTATGGCGCTTGCCAGCAGCTCGGTTGTCCGGGCGAGCTCGTCCAGCATGCGGGCGCGGATCGCGGGAATGGCGGCGAGGTCCATCGTCTCCCGCAGCACCGTCATGTCGTCCACGGACATGGCGGCGAAGGACTCCCGCAGGGCCGTGCGCATCGCGGTGATGGGGCTCAGCTCGGGAGGCTGGGCGCGGAGGGCGTCGATCCAGAGCAGGTCAAGGTCGTCCTGGAGGACGACGTCTTCCTTGGTCGGGAAGTAGCGGAAGAACGTGCTGGGCGAGACCTCGGCGGCGTCGGCGATCTGCTCGACCGTGGTGGCGTCGTAGCCCTGTTCCCGGATCAGCCGGAGCGCATGGTCCCTGATGGCGGCGCGGGTCTTGGCCTTCTTTCGCTCGCGCAGCCCCAGCCGGGTGGCCGCAGGACCACCGCGCCCGCGGTGGTCCTGGCCATTGTCTCCCGGGCCGGTATCGTGGCCCGGCCCAGGGCTCGCTGGTTCAGGCAACGCGCTCATGTGCTGATTGTGCTCCTTCGGCGCCGGGCCCGGTAGCAGCGGCGGGCGTTGCGGCCGCGGTGGCGCGCCAGGGCAGGAAGGCGAGCGCCAGGATGATGCCGGCCACGGCCAGCCCCGCGCTGACCCACAGCATCGAGTCGATGCCGTGCACGAAGGCGGAGCGTACCGAGTCGGCCAGCGCCGGCGAGCCGAGCTTGTGCGCCACCGCCAGCCCCGCGAACACGCTGCTGTGCACCGCGTTCGCCGCGGCGGCCGGCAGGCCGGCCAGGTGAAGCTGGGCCTGGTAGCCGGCGATGAGCACGCTGCCGAGGATGGCGGACGCCAGCGGGGCACCGGTCTTCTGCACCGCCTGCATGACCGCGGAACCTACCCCGGCGCGCTCCTTGGGCAGGTCCACCAGGGCGGCCGACGCCGCGGTGGCCAGGGCCAGCCCGAAGCCGAGCCCGGCGACCGCGGTCCAGATCGCGATGAACCCTTCCCCGCTGGCTGACGTCATGGTGGCGCCGAGGACCAGGCCGGCGGTCAGGATGGCGAAGCCGAGCGCGACCGTGAGCTTGGCGGTGGCCCGCCGGGCGACCCGGTCGGCCAGGCCGGCGCTGAGGGCCAGCCCGCCCATCATCGGCAGCAGCCGGATGCCGCTGCCCATCGCGGTCACGCCGAGGACGGCCTGGAAGAACTGCGGTGCCGCGAACAGCAGGCCGAACAGCGCGAAGACGCCGAAGGCCTGGAGGATGGTGCCCCAGGTGAACCTGGCCGAGCGGAACAGCCCGAGGTCCACCAGCGGCTGGCCGCCCGGCCGCCGGGTCAGCCGCAGTTCCCAGGCGACGAACCCGGCCAGGATGAGCGCTCCGGCGGCTATGGCCGCGATCGCGGTGGGCGAGGACCAGCCGTACTGGCCGGCCGCGATGAAGCCGTAGATGAGCACGGCCAGGCCGCAGCAGGAGGCCAGCATGCCCACGGGGTCCAGGCCGGGGCGCTGCGTCGCGCGCGACTCGGGCACCAGCGTCGCGACCGCGATCAGCCCGATCACGACCACCGGCAGGTTCATCAGGAACACCCAGCCCCACCAGTAGTTGGATAGCAGCCAGCCGCCGAGGATCGGCCCGATCGGCAGCGCGAGGAAGTTGGCGGCCGCCCAGATGCTCACCGCCTTGGTCCGCTCCTCGTCGTTGAACATCACCGTGACCACCGACAGGACCAGTATTGGCGCCACCCGCACCGCCTGATCCGAAAGGACTGTTAGCTCGCATTGAACGAAAGGTGCGCAAGATGCTGCCTGTTGTGGATCCCCTACAGACGTTTCGAATCGCGGCTGTGAACACGATCTATCAGTCCAGCTATTTCCTGCATTTCGGAGGGAAGATCGACGACATGGCGCTGCTCAATCCTAGCGCCTCTTCATGGTGGAATGTTTCAAATGCCGTTACGACGGAGCGATTTAAGGGAACGTAAAGGAAAACGCTAGATGCGGAGGGGTTCAGATATGACGACGTCTATGGGTCCGAGCCAAGGTTATCAGGAGGCTTAACCACCGGTGGCGTGACCAGCTATGAACCGCTCTCAGGTCAGAATATCCCACCATAAAGTGGGCCGCTGTCTCACCATCTGCATCTCTTCGATCCTATTCCCTGAAAAATGCAGACAAAAACTAGACTGAAAGAGCGTGTTGAGGGCGGCGGCGCGGAGCGTCCGCAAGGAGGAGGAGTTCACGACGGTCTGAATCTTTTGTTCGATCCGAGCCCGAAGTCCTTTTGGCGCGGGCGGGGGCCGCAAAAACGGATACTGCGCGATCTCCTCAAACTCCAAAACAATATTGAAGCGCGGATCTATCCAATGCACTATGCCCGCTTTCAGCAACTCATAGCAGAGAGGGCGCTGTTCCACGTGCCATTCGAGACCGCCCTTTTCTTCATAGGCATAATATGCGTGTTCCAGAATCGTGCGATGAAACTGGGGCGAGAGCACCATCACTCCGGGGTTGAAGAACTTATCACAATCGCCCGGCAGGCCCCAAGTGCTATAGTATTCCTGCGGCGTATAGTTGATGACGGCTTCGGGCCAAAGCTTGAAAGCGCGTTTCAAAAACGCCAGGTGAGAAAAAGTCAGGTCTTCGACAGCGCCAACTTTGTCTAATGGCACCCCCACGGTGATGTCGGGAGCGCAGGCGTTGTTGAACATTATGTCGGAATCTAGCCAAACGATTCTATCGTAGCGACCTGCAAAATCCTGACCCAAGATCAGGCATTTTTGCCACGCCACTGAACGCGTGCGCGCCCGTTCGGAAGTATCCAACGGACGTTCCAGGCAGAATAAATCGAACCCGTATTTGTCCGCGTATTGTTTCCAGTTGGCCTCGCAGAACTTCTTCCAGTTGTTGTAGTACTTTTCCCCGATTGCAATGCTGACGATCGCCTTGGTGTTCTTCATTTGAATTTGATTTCGTTAAAGTCGTCGTCTCCGGTGTGCTTGAATTGAAGTCCGCTGGCGAGTTTGCGCATGGCTTGCCATGCTAAGCCGTAGCCAGGTTCTCAAGAAGAGCGGCGGGCAATGCCTACTGGATCAAACCATAGTATCGACGGCAACTTCGGGCGGTGAAGAAATATCAGTCGGCTGGATGAAATTCCGCTAGGCGAACTATAAATACCAGAATAAGCAAGAAAGCCCGATAAAAAAATTTGAGGAGGTGGGGCTGGTTCCGGACCCAGACCATCCAAACTCGACGACAAATCCAGCATGTTCGTTTCGGCGTAGCCATTTATGCCGAAGAAGCCCCTTCCCATTTCAACGGAAAGTGGCTGAGACTCAGTGTCAAAAGCTGGGCGGCACTCCACCAAAAGTGTGAGCCGTACTTGGCCCGCGCGCTCCAGCCAATCTCCGTCCGGGCGACGTTTTCCTGGATGTCGGGTCGCACTTTGGTCTCTGAGTGTCTATGCCGCCGGAATCATCGGAAAAACTGGGAAGGTTTTCGCGTTCGAACCTTCGCCAGCCTTCGCGGTTCTAAAAGAGAACGCTGTGCTTAATTCGCGAGTGCGGGCATTCAATATGGGGCTGGGCGCGCAAGATGGGGAGGCCACTTTTTTCGAGCAAGGCACGTCATCCAGCGGTAGCTTTGTCAAGGCCGTGACAGTGATCAACCGCTTGTTCCGAGGGCGAAGGGAGCAACATTTCTTTCAAACGTGCGTGGTTTGACAGCGCCTCTGACTCGTCCTCGTCACTCCTCTTCTCGTTCTGAAATCGTCCTCGTTTCTCGAACTCGTCCTCGGTCTTTGATCATCGCGGACCAACACCGTTCTGCGTTCAGCGTTCACCTCTGATCGGGCCGCCGCCGTGACGGAAGAGTCTCGCACGGGGAGAGACTTGTCGGCATCCCTCCCCGCCCCTGATGCACTGCCGCCACATTTCAAAAAGATCAGCGGATTGTTGTCTTCCGCTTAATAATTGACAGCCTCTAGAAACTCCAGTTCCGCTTCATCCAGCTCGGGGGAGCGCAGGAAGACCGGGGCTAAAATCCTCGCATTTTCCGCTTAATCCTGGCGTTGCATCGGACGATTATTGTAGGAGCTGTGAGTAAAGCCAAGATCAAGGACCGGCATCGCAAGGAGCCTTCCAGAAAACAACGTCGAAAGGCAAGACCGAGGTGCGGAAGATGCTGCCTGTTGTGAGTCCCCTACAGGCGTTTCGAATCGCGGCCGTGAATACGATTTATTAGTCCTCTGACCTTTGTGACCTTCGTGTGAGTCCCTCCTTGGTCGGATTGGGTGCTGATATTCACTGCATCGGCATCTCCAACCCCAACGCCTACGGCTGACTCGACGGCGAACGTTCAAGCGTCACAACCAACCTCTATCTCGCAGCCAGTTGGCTCATTGAGCACGCACTATAGTTCCATTAGACAGCCGGAGATTTGAACGTCGTAGTCTTAGGTAAAAGCTATTCCAATGTCCGGGACCGCTGGCGTGCCTTTTTCCGACCGCGGAAGGGAACGTGTCTCAAGTTAAAATATCCCACCAAGAAGTAGCGCGCTGGTTCACCATCTGCATTTCGTCGGTCTTCATTCCCCCGAGATGCAGAAAATAGCTGGACTGAAAGGTCGCGTTGAGGCAGGCGGCACGGAGCTTCCGCAAGGAAGAGGAGTTCGCGATGGTCTGGATCTTTCGTTCAATCCGAGCCTTGAGTCCTTTGGCCGGCGGTGGCGGCAGCAGAAACGGATAATACACTATCTCTTCAACCGGCCACATCAGATTGAAGCGCGAATCTATCCAATAGACCGCGCCCGCTTTCACCAACTCATAAGAGAGAGGACGCATTTCCATGTGCCATTCGCGGCCGCCCTTCTCTTCATAGGCATAGTATACGTGCTCCAAAATGGTGCGATGAAAACGCGGCGAGAGCACCATCACTCCGGCGTTCAATACTCTATCGCAATCGGCCGGTAGGCCGTACTTGCTGTAATATTCCTGGGGCGTATGGTTGATGACGGCGCCGGGCCAAAGCTTGTAAGCGCGTTTCAGAAACACCAGGTGGGAATACATCGTGTCTTCGACGCCGCCGACTTTGTCTAGTGGCACTCCTGCCGTGATATCCGGAGCGCAGGCGTTGATCATGATGTCGGAATCTATCCAAACGATTTGATCGTAGCTCCCTGCAAAATCCTGACCCAAAATGAGGCATTTTTGCCACGAGACTGAGCGAGCGCTCGCCCGTTCGGAAGTATCTAACGGACTTTCCAGACAGACTAAATCGAACCCGTATTTGTCCGCGTATTGTTTCCAGCCAGGCTCGCAGAACTTCTTCCAGTTGTTGTAGTACTTTTCCCCGATTGCGATGCTGACGATCGCCTTGGTGTTCTTCATTTGAATTTGATTTCGTTAAAGTCGTCGTCTCCGGTGTGCTTGAATTGAAGTCCGCTGGCGAGTTTGCGCATGGCTTGCCATGCTAAGCCGTAGCCATTTTGTCGGAGTCCGTGCCCTCCTCGTCGGGCAGTGGGCTCATTTGCGGAGCAAACGCGGGCTGTTCAGCAGGTTGGTCTGTTTGCCAGTCAAAATCACCGAAGACCACACCCGCCTTCACGCCGTCTTCGGAGACAGAGTTTTGGTAGGGCATTACCGGAGAAATAGTAAATGAGCAGGCACCCTCCCAGGCGTCCACAATCCCGTGTGCACAGATAAATAAATCTAAACGGTAGCTCCCGGGCTTCAACCATGGCGACCTTAACCGAAACTGACCTGCAAGCCGTTCAAAATCGCCGAAAAGAGCGCCCACCAATCGCGAATCACTTTGAGTTACTACCACGCCGGTTGAATCCACGACAAACGCTGAGAGCCACATCTTGCCGACCAGCTTGCTGCGGCGCTGGATTTCAAAATGGAAGGTTTTTTCCTCTGCTCCGCCAAAGTACTCTCGCGCTGGACTAGCGAGGGTGTATCGATACTCGCCACTGCCTGGCCTCCGATCCGGTAGTTCATCGCTGCCGCTTGCCTTGACAAACGTGGACAGGTACAGGTCGATGGTTTCTTTCACGCCCCCAACGTATGCCAGGGAGCCTGCGCGAAGAAGCATCCCTCGGCTGCACAGGAGTGAAACGGCCTGCATGGTGTGGCTGACGAACAAGACCGTGCGGCCCCCGGCGGCGACATCGTGCATCTTACCAAGACATTTCTTCTGGAATCCGGCGTCTCCTACCGCCAACACCTCGTCGACAACGAGAATCTCCGGCTCGAGATGGGCGGCGACAGCGAAAGCCAGCCGCACATACATGCCGGTGGAGTACCGTCTTGACCGGCGTATCCAGAAACTTCTCAACTTCCGAAAACGCGACTATTTCATCGAACTTCCGGTCGAATCTCGCGCTTTGGTCATGCCGAGAATTGCACCGTTAAGATAAATGTTCTCACGGCCCGGTCAATTCCGGATGGAAACCGGTCCCAACCTCCAGCAGGCTGGCGACGCGACCTCGTTAGACGCACCCGCCCTTCGCTGGGGCCGTGATCCGGCTCAAAATCTTCAGCAGGGTGGATTTTCCTGCGCCGTTCCGGCCAATGATCCCCACGCACCTCACCCTTCTTGATTTGCAAAGGAGACATCCTTAAGCGCCCAGAAGTCCTCAGTGGCCAGGAGGCACCGCACCGGGCGAGCGAAACGGGCGCTTAAAGCGGTCGGTAATGACGTCGCGAAGAGTGACGTGGTGCTGGCGCTCTTGCTGGTGCCGGAGACGGTACCGTTTCCCAAGATTTTCGACTTTGATGATCCAGTCAGACATTAGAATTTACTTAACGGCAGTCTTGCAAAAAACTTGAATAACCCGCGCTTTCGGAGTCCTTCGTTTCAACGCAACCACTAGATAACATCGGCAAAAGTACGCTCCATTTTTCGGAAATACCAGGTGCCGGAGAAGCAAAGGATGAAGGTCAGCGCAATTGAAACCAGCAGGCCAGGCCAAAATAAGCGGGGCATCGCCCCTGAGTATCGCCCAGCGAAACCCGTCAATCACGCCCACCATGGGATTCAGGGAGTACAAAAGCCGCCACTGTTCCGGAACAATAGAGCTGCTGAAACCCACCGGGGAAATATACAGCCCGAACTGTACGATGAACGGCACAATGAAACGGAAGTCGCGGTATTCAACATTCAACGCGCACAACCACAATCCCGCCCCGATGGCCGCTCCGAAAGCTAGCGCCATGAACAGCGGCAGGGACAGGATTCGCCAGTCCGGCCAGTACTTGTACCAAGCCATCATCGCCACCAAGATCGAGAAGGAAATCAGAAGGTCCACCAAACCCGTAATGACCGAAGCCGCAGGCACAATGAGGCGGGGAAAATAGATTTTGGAGATAAGATTAGCGTTTGAGATGAGGCTGTTGCTCGACTCGCTCAGGGCCGCCGAGAAGAATTGCCAAGGAAGCATCGCGGCAAAAACCAGGATGGCATAGGGGGCTGCGCCTTCAGATGGAAGCTTGGCGATCCTCCCAAAAACCACCGTAAAAACCAGCCATCATCAGCACCGGACGAATCAAGGCCCAGGCCACGCCGATGACTGTCTGTTTGTATCGCACGGCCAGGTCGCGCCACGCCAAAATGTGAAACAGTTCCCGGTAACGCCAAAGATCATACCAGTACTGGCGTTCCGCACGACCGGCCTCGATAACTAATTCGTCAGAACCAGATACTAATGTGCACACGATGTTTTTTCTCCTACTAGTGTACGGTCTCCTATATATCATGAAGACGTCCTTGCTTTCAAAACGGCCGTTGCTAAAGCGCCAGGAGAACGATATTCCAAATCGTATCTCCATATACCACCAGTTTGAATTCTAAAGCCGGCAAACGATGCCGATCGCTAAACCAGATTATCGACCGCAATTCAGGCTGCTTAAGGAATATCTTCGGATTAGTTCGCAAGCCAACCGTCTCTTTGCCTTGGTGCGGAGAAAAGTAAAGCCGGAGGTTGCGCGGGGACCCGGTCCAACAACGCTCATTTCGCCGCGGAGGCACGTCGAAGAGCTGAAACAATTCAAAACACCACGCACCGATTTGCGAAACCAGTGCCTCGTCAAAACGATAGCCCACGTCCCCGAGATTTCGACCATCCCTGCGGCACGCGACCGCACACTCCTCTCAATGAGTGGGCCAAAAAGACCCGAGGTCATTGAACACTCCAACTGCTGGAGGACGCCTAAAGTGAATGTGACAGCTTGTCACAAACCGATTGCTCCGGCTTAGCACCAGCTCCGGTGCTCCGGCTGCCGCAACCTCGTTTGCCGAACGTTTGTGGGACGGCGCGTTCAAACCAATCCGAAGATATTCCTTTATCAGGTCAAATAGCGGTCGATAATCTGGTTTAGCGGTGGACATCGTTTGCCGCCTTTTTGAGACCCTAGATTGAGGATTGTCATGGAGATACGTATCGATTTAGATAATGTGCCTTCCGCGCCAAGACATACTCAATGAACTACGACGAGTATATTCAGAAGATAGGGTTCCGCTATGGATTTCGAAGAATACAAGAGCGCCAATCACTACTTCTACAAAATTGACGATTGAGCTGCCTTTCCGGGACGCCCACCACAACAACGTTGGCTGTCGCTTCTGCTACTTAATATTCCCTGAAAAATGTTACCCCTCGAAATCGCGACCGAGCCGGCGCAAATGCTTTGCGACGAAACCCTGTCAGTACGGAGGTTGCCCGCAAACTTCGATGAGCAGGATAAAACCTTGTTTGCACATGAGCTCAACAAGTTAATTCCGGTAACACAATTGCTGGAACTCAATCACGTCAATGTCAGCTCTGACGGCATTGTGTTCAGCGCCGGCCGCATTCTGGCAGAGTCCTTCGGTTACAGGAATCAATTCATTCGTTGGGCAAATTTCACTAATCTCTCAAGGTTTTTTCTTTGCAATTACGCCTTTAAAACTAGACAAAGACTCGATAGCAAGGCGCTCTGGATCATTGACAACTGGGGAAGTGCCTATTTCCACTGGCTGCTAGATTCCTTACCCAGATTGTACGTAATCCGCGACCAATTGGCGCATAGCACACTTCTGTTGCCGGAATCCTTTAAAGCTTCAGGATACATTCTGCCCTCGTTGGCTCCTTTCGCAATCACAGACATCAAATTCATTGGAAACAACCAAGTATTCCACTGCCGGGAGCTGTTGGTGCCGTCTCACACCGCCCCAAGCGGACACTATAACGAAAGCGTAATTGGAGGACTCAGGCAACTTTACACAGATTACTATGGCAAGATACAGAATGTTAGTTCGTCCGACAAGGTTTACATCAGTCGAGCCGCTCGCTGACCGGTGATCGTCACCGAGTTCTTGTCGACGTGCACTTCCAACTGGGACGCATCGATGCCCGGCAGCTCGGCCGTCAGAGTGAGGCCTTGCTCGTTCTGCAGCGCATTGATGGCGGGAAAGCTCGCGCCGCTGCGAACATGCGGCCACCAATTCCCGTTCGACAACTGATCCAACTCAACCCTAAGGCGATTCATGTCACGCCAGGGATTCCAGACAGTTCTCATTCGGCTCATCTTGTGATCCTCCCTTTCTTGGTCGGCGGCCCGGGTCATTTCGACCGACGGCGCCATCGCTCACCCTTCTAAAAAGCAAGGGCTATACCAATCGAACGGCGCGAATGATGCGAAAACAGACAATGATCGCAAATCGATACGCGCAAATAACTTGCTTCCAGAGAAATCGGTCAGAATTGAATTGAAATCGGGCGAGTAGCAGTCCCGTCCTAATGCCATATTGGCAGCACAAAAGCCATGGCACTTTTTGACACAATCCACGTATGCCAAATTGGCACAACCGAAAATCGCGTCCCCATCGTGCGCGCGACCGGACGCGCCGTTCTCTTCTCAATCGGGGCGTCCGATCAGCGCGTTTTTTCCGCGGGCGACGGGCGACCTCTTCGCTTCGCAGACGAACTTCACCATTCCCGCCGCGTGCACCGGCAGCTTGGGCCGATGTTGAAGACGTGCGGCACCGGAGAAGGGATTCTCCACCGAGATCCCGGCCCTTGGGCGACTCGCGGTGCCGAGATTGGCGTGCCCCATGACGGGTTTTGCCGGTTCGCGTTCGCTCGATGAGCGTCGACGGCGGCGTCTGGCCACCGGTGCCGAAACCGTCTCGCTCGAGACGGTCGCTGAACCCGCACCTCGACGCGCCGCTCCCGCCAAAGTCAAACAAAAGCGTCGCAGCCCGTCCCACTTTCCCCTGCGGAAAGTGATTTCCGCCCGCTACTGGAAAATGGCCGCGATCGTGCTGTGTGCCGCGCTGGCCGGCGCAGTCATCCTGGGCGGCGGCTGGGCGGCCGCGAATTACGGACAACAGCTTGGTCCCGGCTTCGTGCTGTTGTTCGGCTTGGACGCGGCCCGGCTCGTGCGGGGATTCGCCGCCGTCGGACTGTTGCTGGCCGGCCAGCTGGCCCTTTTGATCAGTTGGGCCCGCTCGCAGAGCCTGCAGGACTTCAACGGCCGCTATCGAGGTTGGGTGTTCTGTGCCCTCTTGGCGTTCGTCGCTGCGTTCGGCATGCAGACCCAGCTTGCCGCCGCCTGGAATGCACACGGCCGGCTGGCTCTGGACAGCTCAATTCGCCCATAAGGCGACGCTGCTCTGGTTGATCCCGACCGCCTGCTGCGGCATCTTCGTGCACGGCTATTGCGTGCGCGAGACTGCGCGATTGCCGTGTGAGCCTGACGCTCGCCTGGCTGACGTTCGTGCTGGGCGGCGGCGTCGACGCGATTGTGCTTGCCCGCCCCTTGCCCTGGCCCACGCCGCAGGCACGCCTGATCGAGTGCGGCGTGGCACTCTTGTTCGTCGTCTGCGCGTTCGCCAGCGCGCCTCTTCACGCGCGGCACGTCGTCTATGTCTGCGTCGATCCGCCGGCAATCCGACCGTCCCGCTCGCTGGCCGTGCTCCAATCGTTCCGGCCGTGGGCTCTGTTCAAGTTCAACCGCTCCGGCTCAACAAAGAAGAGCGGCAAGCCGGCCGAGCGTGAAACTGTCAAAGCCCTCAAGCGACGCACTCCGAAGCGAGCGACGCCTCTCCGCCGCAAATCGAGCGAAGACGAATCCGACAATCCGTCAGCCGTCCGCAGTCCGTACCGAGCACCGCCCGCAAGCCGACCCCCGCCGTCCGCGAAGACGAGCCCGAAGAGTCAGACGCGGAGGAAGACGAGACAGCCGCGAGCGAGGCAGACTCCACCGCGAACCGCAGCGACAATCCGGGCAGCCAGTTCGCCGGCATGAGCCGCCGCGACCGTCGTCTCCTCAAAAAGCAGATGCGGACCGAACCGACGCAACTGCGCCGCTCCGCCTAATTTCGCCGGCACTCCCAAGCACGGTTCTGCAATGGCGGGCACCCGCGCGCCAAGGAGCTGCCGCAGGCACCGGGTCCAGGGCCACGGCCCTGGTTGACGGGAGTGCACGTTGCCCACAGAATGCTCG
>CAVPFC010000004.1:0-43213 GCA_963703605.1 uncultured Actinomycetes bacterium | reverse complement strand
GATATCCAAGACATAGTCATGGGGTAAATCGTCAGGCACCGAGAGGCCGCGGCGTGGATTCTCGATCATCCACATGCAAGCGGCAACCACCGAAATGGCAACCTGCATGGTCGTAGCGTTCTGGTGCGGGACCAAGCGGCGCGCCTCCTCGATATCGAGATCGGTTCCGCACCACCACGACTGGTAAGGATGCCCCATCACCAGCGCCCCGAGAATGTCGGCTCCACTGGTGATTTCGTCGGTCATGATGCGCACCCGCGGTTGCAACTCGTAGTCGCGGCCGCGCAGCTCGTAGAGCGAAGCAATGGCGGAGTCACACGGGCAATAAGTCGCTTCGCTACCGACTTGGGCAACTATCCGGTGCTCGGCAGCTACGGCGATCAGAACCCGCTTCGCGATGTCGCGTACCTGTACACGTCACCCGTCTACACCCGGTCAGACGCCCTGCGGGCGCAGGCTCAGGCGGTCCGCTACGTTCTCGTCGACTGGCGGCTGGCTCGCTCGCTGCCCGCCGATGGCAAGTACTTTCCAGTCGATCCCGATGCCGGCAAGTACACGCATCCGCTTCCGGTCCGTGACCTCGCCAAATTCAGCCACATCCCCGGGGTCGCCCGCGTATACGACAGCGGGAACATCGTCATCTACGATCTGGGCGGAGCCGAGCATGCGCCCTAGGCAGGCAGACATTGCCCTTACGGCCGCGGTGGCGGTGGCCTACAGTGGCTCGGCCGTGCTGGGCGCGCCTGCCGCCGTAATGATCACCCTCGGCCTCGCGCTGGCGGTCTCCCCTGGCTACGTCTGGGCCGAGGTAATCCTCAGCCCCCGCGTGGTGGGCCTGGAGCGGGTCGCCGTTGCCGCCGGCTTGTCACTCGGGCTGCTCGTCCTCGGCGGAGTAGCCATCAGCATGGCAAGAATTCCGTTGCACCGCGCCGCCTGGGCCGGGTTGCTCGCCGGCGCTACGCTCGTGGGCGACGCGCTGCTGCTTGACCTGCGCCGGACCGGGCGGCGCCCACCGCCGAGCCGACAGCCAGGCACACCACGCCTGAGCACCCGGCATGCTGTGGCTTTCGGCGCTGCCACGGTGATTGCCGCTGGTGCGGTGGGGCTTTCCGTCGCCAGCGCCGCAAGACAGCATTATCCAGGCTTTACGCAGCTGTGGCTGGCGAAGCGCGTCCAAGACCCTGGCACCGCCACGCTCGGCGTCGGCAACCATCAGGGCAGCACAACACGGTACCGATTGGTACTGCTCCGTCAGGGCCATCTGAGCGTGACCTGGAACCTTACGCTCAGCGACAGCCAGACGTGGCAGCGAACGATCCCGGTCACCGGCGGTTATACCGTCGCGGCGCGGCTGTACCGGTTGCCGGACCTGACGCGGCCGTACCGGTACGTGACCACTGGCGATTGGCCGCGCCGATCGTGACCAGCTCGCGGGCCAGATCTGACGCCGGCGGGCCTGCCGGGGCAGGGCTGCCGACCGTCGGGCGTGACCGTCCTGCGCGGATGGACGTTCAGGCTGCCTGGCACAGGAACCGCGACCTGCTGGACAGCGCAAGCACCCTCGCGGCCACGACAGGCGTGACCTCTGTCCTGGGGTTCGCCTACTGGGCGGTCGCGGCCCGGATGTTCAGCCAGCGTGCAGTGGGATACGGCTCGGCTTCCGTGTCAGCCATGACGCTGCTTGGCATCGTCGGCATGCTTGGCCTCGGCACCGTCCTGATCGGCGAACTCCCCCGCCGCAGGCCCCGCGCCGGCCTGATCTCCGCCGCGCTCCTCACGTCCGGCCTCGGGTCACTGGTGCTCGGGCTGATGTTCGTCCTTGTGGCCCCGCACATCAGCACGCACTTCCAGAATATGAGCCGCACACTGGGCCAGGCAGCGCTATTCACGACCGGAGTCCTGCTGACCGGCGTCAGCCTTGTGTTCGACCAGGCTACTATTGGCCTGTTGCGCGGCGGGCTGCAATTGTCGCGCAACCTGGTATTCGCAGTTGCCAAGCTGGCGATCTTGCCCGCTGTCGCATTTGTCCTCCACGACCAGCTTGGTATTGGCATCACCCTCTCCTGGGTCGCGGCGACGGCGCTCTCGCTGCTGCTCGTCGCGCTGCAGTTGCGATTCGCCGGGACGGCCGTCCTGCCCCGGCCCGACTGGCATGTCCTGCGGGGCCTTGGCGGGACAGCAGTCGCCCACAGCTGGCTTAACCTGGCCATCGCGGTACCGCGGTCGCTGATGCCGGTACTAGTCACGGTGATTGTGTCACCAACGGCGAACGCGGCGTTCTACGCGGCCTGGACCTTGACTGGCTTCCTGTATATCGTACCAACGCACCTCGCGACCGTTCTCTTTGCGGTCGCGTCTGCTGACCCCCAGAAAATCGCCCGGAAGCTACGGTTCTCCTTGGGGGTGTCGTTTTTGGTCGGCGTGATAGGAATAACGGCCCTCGGCCTGGGCGCCCACCTCGCGCTGAGCATGTTCGGCCCCAGTTATGTGCGCGCGGCCACGGTGCCGCTGCTGCTGCTGCTTATCGGCTACTGGCCAAACATTCCAAAGGTCCATTACATCGCGGTATGCCGGGCGACTGGCCGGATTAAACGCGCCGCCGTTGTCCTGACAGCCGCCGCAGCCACGGAAGTTGCCGCTGCCGTGGCGGGTGGGTATTCAGATGGCATGAGAGGGCTGACGCTCGCCCTGCTGGCTGTGCTCATCCTCGAAGGACTGGTCACCAGTCCCGCGGTGGCTCGCGCAGCAGTTGGTTACGGCCGTCACCGCCGCGGGCCACTCCACGTTGCCGTCGGCAGTCCCGTGGGAACACCGTCACTATCCAGAGACTCACACGCCGACGGGGAGGCAGGCCGTCTGCCCGGGCAGGTGCCGCGGCCGTATCTGCACGTCCCCGCACCAGCCCCGGTGGGAAGCGGCCGTGAACATGCCGCCAGGAAGCAAACGCGCTCAGGGGAGGGAATGGCAGTCCTGCTGTCGCTCGCGCGGTCCGCCGGCGTCGAGCCGCACCATTCTTCGCCCGCATGGGCCGACGCTCCGCCCAGCGGCCCTGGATCGGCACGCGATGGCCGCTTTGCTGGGACGCTCGGTGTCCGGGATCCTGAGTACCCGCAGAGCCGGGCGTAACGCCGTCAGGTATTTTTCTGCGTCAGCTCCCTGCGCACTTCCCGCCGGAACGCCGCTTCGGCCAGGGGGCTGTTTTCGATCCGCCAGTCCTGGTGGTAGACTCCGTTATTCTGGTCTATGTCGAACCAAACCAGCCCGAGCGTCTTGTACTTGCGCATCCCCTTGAACAAGTCTCCGATCTTGGCGAACTGGCCGGCCCGGGGGCCCACCGCAGTCTCGGACAACAGCACCGGCTTGCCGGTGAACGCCCGCACCTGGTCAATGGTGCGGCCGAATACGCTGGCGAAGGTATCGGAGGGGCGGAAGTAATAGCCGTCTATGCCAACCCAGGTGACATACTGGGCACCGGGCCACCAAGGTGTTACCGGCGCGGTGTCGGCATTGATTGTCCATAGCCAGGTGACATTGTCGGTACCCTGGCCGCGGAATATGTTCACGATATTCCGCCACGCTGCCACAAATGTCGCTGGCCGGACGTGCCGGTAACCCCAGGGGTACCAGGAGGCGTTCATCTCGTGGCCGAAGCCGATGACGACCGCATGGCCGAAGTCGCGGACGCTGTCCGCGTACGATCGCAGATAGGCATCGTAGTCACCAGCGGCAATTGCCGAAACTGACGCGAATGAGGGATCAATCTGCACAAGTGTGACAGCGCCGTGGCTGCGGAGTTGCCGCGCGAACGATGCCGCGAAGGGCTCCGCCCAGCCACTGTAGTACCCGACCAGGTTCGGCTGCCTCCTTGCCGCCTTGGCGAAGTTCACGATTGGCTGGTAGACATGTGGCGACCCGGCCTCATAGACGCCCAGGTAAGAGGCCAGGCTGGACGGCAACGTCGCGTGCACGGCCGAGGGCGGCCGGGATTGCGGAACGACCCGAGCGATGGAGAACGCGACAGCGACCACAACGATGACCGCGGCTGCAAGGAGCACCACGCGGGAACTCATGCCGCTCCGTCCCGGACTCCGGCTCCATCTGCGTCGGCTGCCACTGCCAGCCTCATAGGCCCTCACCACCAGCGCGGCGCAGCTTATGCTGTCGTCTCCGCAGCGTGGTCTGGGCTCGCAACATAGTAGAATTCTCCACGCTCGCAGCCTATTCTTTTCACTTCGTCTGAAGTCCGTCTTCTTCCATTCATGTAGTCAGCGAGAAGCGAGATCTGGAGCCCTGCCCGTTCCAGGGTCGATATGCAGTCTCCGAGCTTCATGGCCCCGCACTCGAACACGACAACGGGCTTAAATTTGCCAAGGAGCTGAGCGGCTCCGCGGAGAACGGCAGCTTCTGCGCCCTCGACGTCTATCTTGATAAATGCTATAGGTAGGCCGAGCGGTATGCAGTCGTCAAGTCTGCGCACGTCTACGTGAAGCGACTGGACCTCCATCCCAGCTTCCAGGTCGGGTCGTTTGAGCAGACTGCTGTATGCAGGATCTTCTGGGAGAAAGTTGAAATCTTCGACTCCGTTGTGGTCAGACAGCGCCAGTTGTTCCACTGTGACATTCGGAAATTTCTCACGTAGTCGCGCGGCGAAGCGAGGAATTGGCTCGAACGCCCAATGCGATCCCATCGGGGACAGCTTCGTCAATGATTTGAGAATGTGACCCGCATTAGCACCGGCATCAATACTGTTACCAGCGCCCGCCAACGCTTTTGCAGCAATCTCGATCGTCTGCCGATCATAATTTCGCGCCCGGACCACATCGGCTGGCAGAAGCGGACCGGGTATATGATCGACATATGCATAGTAGAACTCTCTTGCAAACCATTCGAATGGCCCGCCAGCTACTAGCTTTACCATTTGCTTACGCAATGTCGCTTTAGCCTTTCCATAAAGATGAGGCCCGCCTAGCTTGTCCCACTTCCCGGCAGACTGTATAGACGCCCAGGTAACAGGCCAGGCTGGACGGCAACGTCGCGTGCACGGCCGAGGGCGGCCGGAGATTGCGGAACGACCCGAGCGATGGAGAACGCGACAGCGACCACAACGACGACCGCGGCTGCAAGGAGCACCACGCGGGAACTCATGCCGCTCCGTCCCGGAAACGGGCCCCCCGCGATCCACGTGACGTACCAACACCACCACATAACGTCAGCGAACCTTTAAACGATAAGACCTGTCGCGCACAAACCCTACAGGCCACCGACCCCCAGCCGAGCGGTGTTCGCGGAAGTCCTTCACTCATCGCGGCCGGCCGGTCGTAGATCAGGCCCGCGGGAGCGGTCGACGCTGATGTTCTTTCGCAGGAGACGAATGAGCAGAGATCAGGAACTGACCCTCGCCAGCCCGAACACTCACGGCGGCCACGGCTCTGACGGGTCCGCGACCGTGTTCATAGCGCAGTAATCAATGCTAGTCGCCTCGGCATCACATGCCCACGCCGCCGAAGCGAGGGGGGTGCGCGGGACGGGCAAGGAGGGTACGCGGGATGGGCAAGGGGTGCGCGAGGCAGGCAAAGAGGGTGCACGCGCCGGCAAGGAGGGTTCGGGGCCGGCGAGACCACGGTGCTTCGCTAGGTACGCAGATAGGAAGCGCCGTTGAGGTCGATGATGCTGCCGCTGGCCCATTCGGCTTCCGGCGAGGCAAGGTACACCACGGCCGCCGCGATCTCCTCGGGCCGCGCCACCCGGCCGAACGGGCTCTGCGCCCGGACCGCGTCCCCCTGCGGGCCGGCGAGCACGCCGGCGGCCATGTCGGTGTCCACGTAGCCGGGTGCCACCGAGGCCACCGCGATGCCGTACGGCGCGAGCGCCCTGGCCAGCGACTGGCCGAACGCGTTCAGGCCCGCCTTGCTGGCCCCGTAGGCGGGCTGGCCCGGCTCGCCCCGGAACGCGCCGCGGGACGACACGTTGACGATGCGCCCGCCGCCCCCGGCGATCATGTGCTGGACCGCGCACCAGGTCACGTTGGCCGCGCCGACCAGGTTGACCCCGAGCGTCGCCTGCCAGGCCGCCTGCCACTCGGCGTAGGACACCTCGGTGATCGGGTGCGGGGTGAAGACCCCGGCGTTGTTGACCAGGACGTCAAGGCCGCCCAGCGCCGCGCAGGCCGCGTCGACCGCCCGCCGGACCGCCTCGGGGTCGGCCAGGTCGGCCTGCACCGCGGCGTGCCCGCTCCCGGGCAGCCCGGCCACGACGGCGGCCGCGCGAGGCGCCGAATCACGATGGTGGACCGCTACCCGGTCGCCCAGGCCGGCGAACGCCGTCGCGATCGCCCGCCCGATCCCCCGGGACGCCCCGGTCACCAGCACAGCTCGCCCGCTCACGCCCCGACCCTATCCACAGATCACCCGGTGAACTCTCAGTGAAGAACCACGTGGCGTCGTTGTCAGCGCGTCATCGGCCGACATTGAATAGGAGTGCGGCCATGGTGCGCATGTCGTCCGTACAGATACCCCGCATCTGCCCGTTGTGGGCGGTGTCCCGCCGGGAGTGTCTCACTCGGTGAGCACCTCTACCCAGCCTGAGGCCTGGCCGAAGGGGCCAGCACGCGAGCAGGCACGGGGATCACCCCCACTGATCGCGCGCGTGTCTGGAGGGGCCGCACATGGGCACCACCGCAATGGTTGCCAACTCCACCATCCGGCTGTCCCCGGGATGGAACGGGGTCTTCTACTGGGGCGTCTGGGCCGTCTGCATCATCTGCATCGGCATCGTCCTGTGGGCCGCGCTGAAGTCACCCAAGTGGGCGCGCTGGACCACGCAGGACATCCTCATCGTGGCGGCGCTCGGCGTGCTGCTCGAGGTCTACGACAACATCATCGGTGATCAGCTGATCGGGCCGCTGCTCAACCCGATCCCGGGCGCCGACTTCTCCCAGATCCAAGACCTGCCCTATCTGTTCCTGCTGCTGGTCGGCGTGGCCCTGGTGCGAAAGCCCGGCTGCGTGACGGCCATGGTGTTCGTCAACTTCCTGCTGGCGCAGCTGCTGTTCGGCAGCGGCCACGGCGCGCTTGACTGGACCGACGGCCTCACCCAGGGCATCTTCTGCGACATGTACATCGTGGCTCGCCGCGGCGGGGTGTTCGCCTCGGGAGCGAGCAAGCTGTCCATGGTGGTGGACGGCTTCTTTATCGGCCTGCTGCGCGGCGGGCCGAACGCGTTCCTCACCGACTGGACGTTCGACCCGTACCTCAACGCGACGTACTACACCTGGTTGCAGATGTGGAACGACACCTGGTCGAACGGGTTCTTCAACGCCATCGAGGGTGCGGTTAGCGCGATTCTGGCCCATCGCGTCGCCGTATCCGTCGTGCCCTCTCTCGGCGCCAAACGCGCCCGGACGACGGTCGATCCGTTCGCCGAACCGGCTGACGGTCAGGCGGCGGTCCCCGGCGGCGCCGGGGTGCCGGCGCCGGACGGTGGCGCGGCGGCCGGATCCGCCGCGGGAGCGCCCGGCGGCCAGGCGACCGCGCTGCTGGATCCGGACCGCGGCCGTACGGAGGGAGGGCTGGCATGAGCGGCTTGAGGCGCGCCGCGCTCGTCTTCGGGATCCTGTCCCTGCTCCTGTTCGCGGACGCCGCCTACCTGCTGGCGACCCATAACAACGTTGGCGGCGACACCGGCACGCTGTTCGGCAACTCGCACTACTACCTGAATGCCGGGACGGTCGTGGCGCTCTCCGCGACGTTCGTGTTCGTGGCCAGCGTGGTCATGTGGCTGGCGGACGTCCGTCGCGAGGATAAGAAGCGAGAGAGGCGGCCGGCGGGAGATGCGCCCGCGCGCGAGCAGCCGGGCCCACCAGGCCCAGCGGCATCGCACGCGGCGGCGGGAGATCCGCCCGCGCGCGAGCAGCCCGGGCCGTCAGGCCGAACGGCATCCCGGGCGTGAGCTCTGCGGCTCCTGCCGGTCAGCTGCACGCTGACGACGTGTCGTTCGCGTACGTTGGCGCCACCCGCGCGGCGCTGCGGCACGTCAATCTCGACGTGGCGCCGGGTGAGGTGGTGCTGGTCACCGGCGCCTCGGGCTGCGGCAAGTCCACGCTGGCACTGGCGCTGTGCGGGCTGATCCCGTCGCGGGTGCACGGCGAGCTGCGCGGCCGGGTCATGTTCGGTGACGTCGCGCTGAGCGGGATGCAGCCGCACGAGGCGTCCCAGCTCGTCGGCATGGTGTTCCAGAACCCGAACCAGCAGCTGATCAACCAGACCGTGCAGTCGGAGGTGGCGTTCGGCCCGGAGAACCTGGCCCTGCCGCAGCCGGAGATCGCGGCGCGGGTGGAGTGGTGCCTGGACGTGACCGGGATGGCCGGGATGCGCAGGGCCGCGGTGATCACGCTGTCCGGCGGCCAGAAGCAGCGGACCGCGATCGCCGCGACGCTGGCCATGCAGCCCAGGATCCTGGTGCTCGACGAGCCGCTGTCCGACCTCGACCCGGTCGGGGCGCAGGAGGTGCTCAGCACGCTGCAACGGCTGGCCCGGGACCGCAGCACCGGCGTCATCATCATCGAGCACCGGGTCGACGAGGTCGCGCCGTGGGCCGACCGGGTGGTGCTGATGGATGACGGGCGCGTGGTCCTCGACCAGCCACCGCGCATCGCGTGGGCGGAGCGCGGTCCGTGGCTGGCCACCGGCGTCGGCATTCCGGACATGATCCGGCTGGCGCACGCGGTTCCGGAGGCCTTCGGCTCCCGGCTTCCGCTGTCAGTCGAGGAGGCGGCCGACGCCCTGAGGGACACCTGGTTCCAGACGGCCCTGGCGGCCGCCGCCGCGCAACGTGGCGCCGCCGGGGTGACCGGCGCGCTGCCGCCAGGCCACCTCAATGGCGCGGTGACTGGCGGCAGCCCGCCGGTGCTGTCCTGGGAGGGCGTCAGCGTCGAGTTCGACGGCAAGCGCGCGGTCAACGACGTCAGCCTCGCCGTGCACGAGGGCGAATGGGTGGCGATGATCGGCGCGAACGGGTCGGGCAAGTCGACGCTGACCGGGCTGACGGTCGGGCTCGGCAAGCCGAGCAGTGGGGTGGTCCGGTTCCGCGGCCAGCAGATCCGCCCCGGCAAGGTCTTCGAGCACGCGGCGCAGGTGGCGCTGCTGCTGCAGGCGGCCGACGACATGCTGTTCGAGACCACGGTGCTGAAGGAACTCGAGTTCGGCTTCCGGTTCCGCGCCCGGCCCAAGGACCCGGTGCTCGACGTACCGGAGGCGATCGAGTTCTTCGGGTTCAGCGGGCGGGAGGAGGACAGCCCGTGGGAGCTGAGCCAGGGCGGCAGGCAGCGGCTGGCGCTGGCGGCGCTCCTGGTCGGTGCCCCCGGCGTGCTCGTCCTCGACGAACCGACCACCGGCCAGGACGCCGACCACATGCGGGCGTTCCTCCAGCTCCTTGACCGGGTCCGGGCCCGGACCGGGATCACCATCGTCACCGTCACCCACGACATCCGCGGGCTCGCCGCCCGCGCGGCCCGGATCGTCCTGCTCGGCGAGGGCCAGGTCCAGATGGACGGGCCGACCAGCAAGGTGTTTGCCCGCTGCGGTGAGCTGGCCCGCTGGGGGGTGCTGGCGCCGCCCCTGGCCCGGTTGCAGTTCGACCTGCTCGGGCCCGCCACCAGCGATGTCCTGCTCGATGTGGACGAACTGGCCGCCGCGGTACTGGCGCACCGGCCGGACGCGGCGCGGGCCGCGCCAGGCGGCACAGAGGTGTTGCGGCCATGATGCACTCGCTGTTCGCCGAGACGGTCATCGCCTACCTGCTGATCTTCGCCGTCCCGATGCTGCTGCCGGTCGCCTTCCTCAAGCTCGTCGGCCTGTCCGGGCTGCGCACGCTGGTCACCTACGAGGCCAAGGACACGCCGCTGCACAAGCTCGACCCGCGGCTCAAGGTGCTCTACCCGGTCGCCATGGGAATCCTGAGCATCCTGTTCACCTGGAAGGCCATGCTCGTCGTGTTCGGCCTGACCATCCTGCCGTGGTTCTGGCTGAAGCCGTCCCGGGCGAAGATACGGGTCCTGATGGTGATGATCATCGGGCCCGCGATAGCCGGATTCTGGGGGCAGGGCATGTACTACCTGCCGCCCCCGCCCATCCACTTCATCTACAAGTTCCCATGGACCCTGGCCTGGCTCGGCTCCCCCGGTATCACCACCTACGGCATGATCTTCGGCTTCGAGCAAACGGCCCGGGTACTGGTCACCGTGTCAACCTCCATGCTGATCCTGATCAGCACCGACGTTGGGGACTTCACCTGGGCTTTTGAGCGGTTCAAGGCGCCGCCGCACGTGGGCTTCGCGATCACGGCGGCGCTCCGGTTCCTGCCGGAGATGATCTCCCGGACCACTCTGGTGCTGCGCGCGGTCGAATTGCGCGGCTACGACATGTCGCGGCCACGCTGGCATCAGGTCACCAAGTGGCCCGACTACGTCAAACGGCTGGGCCGGTGCGTGGTGCTGGTCACGGTGCCGCTGCTCATCGGCACCCTGCGCGGCACCACGACGATGGCGATGGTCGCCGACGCGCGCGGGTTCGGCGCTAACAAAAAGCGCGGATCGCTGCGCGTGCACAAGACCACCGCGGTCGACGTCTGGGGCTACGTGATCCTGGTCGCCCTCGTCGTGGGCGCGCTTGTGCTCAACCACCTCGACATCGGCGCCCGGTACTACGGATGAGGGGAAACCTTGGTCAACAACAGGAGCGTCACGCCGCAGCCGCCGGGCCGAACGCCGCGAGGACGCGAAGCGCCGCAGCGGTGTCCCGGCGGCGAGGACACGCCTCCCGAAGCCAGCGAAGCGCCCGCGAGGGAGGCCATGAAATGAGTGGAGACCCGATGCGCTTCGACGCAGTCCTGTTCGACAACGGTGGCACGCTGACCCACCGCACGTCCCCGGTGGCCATGGTGCGCGCGCTGGCCGCTCGGTCCGGTGTGGACATCTCCGAGGAGGAGGCGGCCAGGTACTGGCGCCGGTCCCGGGAACACAGCCGCTCGCTGATGGCGGAGAAGCGGCTGCGCCGGAACCTGTCCCGGTCCGACCACCGCGAGGCCTACGTGGCCGGTTACGCGCCGTTCGAGGAGATCGCGCCGGGCCTCGCCGAGCTGATGTACGACGAGTGGAAGACCAGCCCGATGACGATGGTCCCCTACCCGGACACCCCGCCCGTGCTGAAGGCGTTCAACGGCGCGGGCATGCCCATCGGGATCGTCAGCAACACCGGCTGGAGCATCGACACCGGGTACGCCGCCACCGGCCTGGACGCCTTCATCTCCACCTTCGTCCTGTCCTGTGACATCGGCATCGCCAAGCCCGCGCCGGAGCCGTTCCAGCTCGCCTGCGACCGGCTCGGGGTCTCCCCGGAGCGCACGCTCATGGTCGGCAACAACCGCCTGGCCGACTCCGGCTCGATCTGCATCGGCTGCCACTGCCTGATCCTGCCGCCCGTGCCGCCGGGCGCGACCCGGGGACTGCGCGCCGCCGCCGACATGGCGGGCATTCCCTGGCCCGAGTAGGGCAACGCGGGCCGGCCCGTCCCCGGTGCCGCCTTTCTTGCTTTACGCAAGGTGCCGGCCACTCGTATCCGTGGCGCTGGCGGTGTCGCGTGGCTAAGCGGCCGATGCCTTGATACCTCTTGTTACAAAGCATAGTGTTACTAGGTATGGAGAAGGAGAAGCTGAAGGGGAACCTGGATCTGGCAGTGGTGGGGTGGCCGGCATGACCGGGCCGCTCGAGGACTACCTGCGCCAGCTGCGGGCCGGCCTGCGCACCCGGCCCGAGGAGACCAGCCGCATCCTGGCCGAGGCGGAAGATCACCTGCTCGAGGGCGTGGCCGCCGGGCTGGCGGCCGGGCTGACCGAGACCGAGGCAGCCGAGGCCGCCATCTCCAGCTTCGGGACGGTGCGTGCGGTGGTCCGCGCGCACCAGACCCCACGCGGGCGGGCCGCCGCGGCCTTGCATGGCCTGGTCATGTGGACCTGGTTGCTGACCGGAACGGCGCTGACGACGGTCTTCGTTGTCGGGCTGGTCATGACCGTGGTGATCGTCGCGACCGGCCCGCAAGCCGGCACGCCGAGCCCTGACCCGGACCCCGGCGGCGGGGCGCTCATCGGGCTTGTTGTGGCCTGCGGGCTGCTGGGCCTGGCCCTGCTGGGGACCTATTCCCGGGCGGGCCGCTTCCTGCGGCGCAGCAGGGGCCGCGGATGACCAAGCCGGCCTGGTGAGGGCGTGACCGCGCCAGACCGTAACTAAAGCGGCGTCAGCCCGCAGGCCAGGGCGCCCGGCCGGTCCGTGGCCGTCAGGTCAGCGGCGGTAGTCGCCGCCGAACGCGGCGGGGGATCCCTGCTGCACCTGAGCCCGGCGGAGCGCCCGGTACATGCGGGCCCAGAGTGCGCCAGCGCCACCGGCCACCATGAGGACGGGCAGCAGGAGAAGCGCATGATGCCCCGGCCTGGCCCCGGCTACGAACAGGACGAAGGCCACGCTGGTGGCGACGCCGATCGCGAAGCCCTTCAGCAGGGTACGGCGGTTCTCCGGCTCCGCCGGCGGGCGTGGCCGGGGCCGGCTCGCCGCCAGGCGCTCGTCGACACGTGCGGCTATTTCCCGGTCAACTCTGTCAAGGAACGAGGCCACGACCGCGTCGCCGTAGTCGGGGCCCAGCTCATGGTGTGCGCCAGCGGCGGCGCGAATGTCATCGGGGGACAACGGCGAAGTACCCATGAAGGCAGACTAACTCCGGCGGCCACGCCCAAGGCCCTTGCCACGCGGCTCGTCTGCTACGCCCGCCAGGCCCGGGCGTGCGGTGACCCCGAGGCGCGGGCCGTCCCCCGCACAACCACCGACGCGGGCGAAGGCTTTCGTAAGCAGCCTTGATGACACCGTCAAGGCGGGCTGGCCGGCGGCCGCTGCCGCCGGCAACCAATGATCATGTGGCGGCGCGGCGGGCGGCGACCAGGGCGGCGGGGGTCAGCCCGGCCAGCCGGGCGCACTCCCTGGTGAGGTGGGCCTGGTCGGCGTAGCCCAGCTCGAAGGCCACCCCCGCTAGGTCTCCGCGATCGGGCAGGTCTCCGCCGCCACCAGCCGCGCCGTCCGCTTGTGCCGCGCCGGTCCCTTGTCCCGCGTCGGCCCAGGACACGAAGCGGCGGAACCGCAGTACCCGGCGCAGCGTCGCCGGGCCGTAGCCCACGCTGGCCTGGCAGCGGCGGCGCAGCTGGCGCTCGCTCACGCCGAGGTGATCGGCGACCAGCTCGGCCCGGACCGGCGGGCGGCGGAGCAGGCGGGCCGCCTGCGCCGCCAGCGGGTCGGCGGGCCCGTCCGCCGCCATCGCGCCGGCCAGCTCGGTGAGCACGCGCAGCGCCTTCTGCGGTTCCAGCGAACCGGGCAGCAGGCGCGCCAGCGCGCCGGCCCCCCTTGAGCCCAGATCAGCCGCGTCGACCCGCTGGTTGAGCAGCGCGGACATCGGCATGCCCAGCGCCGGCCCGCCCGCGCCGGGAGCGAACCGTACCGCGGCCATGATCGTGCCCGGGGGCGAGATGGCGGGCGCGGGGCCGGTGTCGGGCCCGGCCACGTACGCGCCCTTGCCCAGCTCCCAGATGAGGTCCACGCAGGCGTCGGGCAGCACCACGGTGGACCGGTACTCGCCGGGCGGGACGACCGCGACCCACAGGCAGGACACCGACGGGCGCAACGCCACGGGCGGCGCCACCTCTCGGTATCCCGGGCTCCAGTCCACCCAACCAGTCTCGCACCGGCGTGTCCGTTTCGTTCAAGACGGGCCCGCGGGCGCCGTGCTGTGCTTTGCGCATGACCTCACCAGACATCGAGGCGGCGGAACGGTTCCTCGCCGCCAACGCCCGCGTGCTCGAGACGCGCCGGTTCGAGCGGCTGTTCGCCGGCGGCGAGGCCGGCCCGGTCCGCGACGCGGTGGCCGCCTACCGCAACCCCGACGGCGGGTTCGGCCACGCGCTGGAACCCGACACCCGCAGCCCCGGCAGCCAGCCGCTGGCCGCCGACTTCGCGCTGCGGGCCCTGCTGGAGGACGGCGCGTGGGATGCCGCGCTCGCCCAGGGCGTCTGCGAATGGCTCGCCGCGAACGCCCCGGACGGCGGCGGCGTGGTATCCGTGACCGAGGCGAGCAAGGACTGGCCGCACGCGCCCTGGATGGTGCCCGAAGAGGGCCGGCCCGCCTCGCTGATCACCACCGGGCTGCTGGCCGGCACGCTGTACGCCGGAGGCACCGCGCACCCGTGGCTGGACCAGGCCACGGACCTGCTCTGGTCCCGGATCGGCCAGCTCGGCAGCATCGGCCCCTACGACATGCGCGCGCTGCTCTGGTTCCTCCAGCACGTGCCCGACCGGGACCGGGCCCGTGCCGCCGTGGCGCGGATCGGGCCGATGATCTTCGAGGAGAAGCTGGTGGCGCTGGACCCGGCCACCGAGGGCGAGGTCCACTTCCCGCTGGACTTCGCGCCGCTGCCCGGCTCGGTCGCGCGCCCGCTGTTCGACCCCGCGGTGATCGAGGCGAACCTCGACCACATGGCGGGGGCCCAGCGTGCCGACGGCGGCTGGATGTTCAACTGGCTGGCCTGGTCACCGGCCGCGGAACGGGAATGGCGGGGTCACGTCACGGTGGAGGCCCTGCGCATCCTGCGCGCCAACGGGCGCTGCTGACCCGGGCCGTGCCGGGCGCGGACGGCGCGCCCGGCACACTGGTAGCCATGCCATGGCTGGAGCTGGCCGACCTGCCGTTCGCAGACGCGCTTGAGCCGCACCGGGGCGGCCTCACGCTGGGCGGGACCCACGACTGCGCCCACTTCGACGGGATCACCTTCGACGCTCCCGACGCGGCCGACAGCCGCTTCCTGGAATGCGCCTTCACCCGCGCGTCGTTCCAGGGCGGCATGCTCCGGCGGTCCCGGTTCAGCGACGTGTGGCTGCGCGACGTGCGGCTGACCGGAACGGACCTCGCCGAAACGAGCTGGACGGACTCGGTCATCGTGGCGAGCGCGGCCGCGGGCGTCGAGGCGTTCGGGGCGCAGCTCCGCCGGGTCACCTTTCAGGGCTGCAAGCTCGACTCGGTGAACTTCCGCGACGCCGTCCTCACCGAGGTGACCTTCGACGACTGCCTGCTGCGGGAGGTGGACTTCAGCGGCGCCACCCTCACCGATACCGCGTTCCCGCGCTCCCGGCTGGCCGGCACCACCTTCGCGCGGATGACGCTGGACCGGGTGGACCTCCGCGACGCGGAGCTGGGCATCACCACCGACACCGTGTCGCTGCGCGGCGCCATCATCACCACGGCCCAGCTCGGCGCCCTGGCCCGCCTGCTTGCCGACAGCATGGGCATCATCGTCGCCGACGACCGGGAAGCCCACGACGTCGGCTGACCCGGCCGGCCTCCCCCGCCGGGCCAGCCGCGCCCACCAATTACTTTGAGCTCAAATGATTTGACTACCGGAGTCGATAGCGCAGGTCGCGCCCAAGTGGCACGACGCGTTCGGCTTCGTGGACCCGGCCGACGAGCCGGTCATCCGGAAGTTTCTGGTGGACACGATCGAGCACTTCGGCAAGCTGGTTCGAGAGGAGCGCGGTAAGTGACGCAGAACGTCACGCAGGCACCCCCGGCGGCGGACACGGTACCGGCCACCGGGGCGACGATCCGCACCGAGGATCTGCGCAAGACGTACAAGACCTCCCGCGGTGACGTGCCCGCCGTCCGCGGCATCGACCTGGATGTGGCCGCCGGCGAACTGTTCGGCCTGCTCGGCCCCAACGGGGCGGGCAAGTCCACCACGATCGGCATGCTGACCACGCTCGTGGTGCCCACCGGGGGCCGGGCCTGGGTGGCCGGCATCGACGTGGTGGCCGACCCGGTCGGCGTCAAGCGCCGGATCGGCGTGGTCACCCAGAACAACACCCTCGACATGCAGCTCACGGTCGCGGAGAACCTGGAGTTCCGCAGCCGGTTCTTCGGCCTGGGGCCCCGGGAGGCCGGGCGGCGGGCGGCGCAACTGATCGACGCGTTCGGGCTTGGCGACCGGCGCAAGGCGATCGCCACCGACCTGTCCGGCGGGCAGGCCCGGCGGCTGCTGATCGCCCGGGCGCTGGTGCACCGGCCCGAGGTGCTGTTCCTCGACGAGCCGACCGCCGGGCTCGACCCGCAGACCCGGGTGAACCTCTGGGACATCCTCCGGCTGCTGCACGACCAGGGCCAGACCATCCTGCTCACCACGCACTACATGGAGGAGGCCGAGGCGCTCTGCGACCGGATAGCCGTGGTGGACCACGGCGAAGTCCTGGCGCGTGGCACGGTCGACGAGCTCAAGCAGGGCACCGGTGCGGAGACGGTCATTACTGTGCGTTACGAAGGCGCCGTGCCTGACGGCCTGCCAGCGGCGGCCGGGCTGCCGGGCCGGCCCGGCGACGATGCTGGGCTGCGTCTACTACCCGTGGGCGGCGCTGCACCACATCCGCTGGCTCCAGATCGCCGTGCTGGTCAACCCGATGGTGTACATGTCCGAAGGGCTGCGGGCGGTGCTCACCCCGGGGATAGCGCACATGCCGATGTGGGCCATCCTGCTGGTCCTGGTCGGCGGGACGGTGATCTTCGGTTACCTCGGCACCCGGACCTTCACCAGGCGGGTGCTCAACTAAGACGCCCGGGACGGCCGGGCCAGCACCTATCGCCGGACCGCGCACCGCCTCCCGGCGTAGGTTCGCAGCGTGAGCTTCGAAGTCGGCGCCGACGTCTACGGCCGCCTCATGAACCGTTACTCGGAGCCGCTCGCGGTGGCGTTCGCCGATGCGGCCGGGATCCGCCGGGGCCAGCGGGCGCTCGACGTCGGCTGCGGGCCTGGGGCGCTGACCGCCGAGCTGGTGGGCCGGCTGGGCAGCGAGGCGGTCTGCGCCGTGGATCCGTCGCGCTCGTTCGTCGCGGCCGCGCGGGAGCGCCTGCCCGGGGTGGACATCCGGCTGTCCGGCGCGGAGCGGATTCCCTTCCCCGACGGCGCCTTCGGCGCGGCGCTGGCGCAGCTCTCCGTGCACTTCATGACCGACCCCGTCGCGGGGCTGCGGGAGATGGCGCGGGTCACCGGGCCGGACGGGATCGTGGCGGCGTGCGTATGGGATCACTTTGGCGGCCGGAGCCCGGTCGCGCTCGTGTGGCAGGCCGCGCACGAACTCGACCCGTCGGCGCCGGACGAGTCGGGCCTGGCCGGGGTCCGCGAGGGACACCTGGTGAGCCTGTTCGCCCAGGCCGGCCTGGCCGGGGCGCACGCCACGACGATCACGGTGCGGACCAGTCATCCCTCGTTCGAGCAGTGGTGGGAGCCGTTCACCCTCGGCGTCGGCCCGGCCGGCGAATACGTGCAGTCGCTCTCCGAACCGGCGCGCGACCGGCTGCGCGCACGGCTGCGCGAACTGGCCGGCGGGCCGCCGGTAGAGATAAGCGCTACCGCGTGGACGGTGACGTGCCCGGCCTAACCGTCCGGCACCCGGCCACCGGCGGCGCAGTTCGCGTTAATCCGGCCGATTGGCCGCGGCGTCGAGCACTTCGGGATGTTCCCGGCGGTAGTGCTCAGTCAATACGGCACTCGCCTGGCCAGGCCGGGACGCCATAGTACGCCGGCAAATCTGGCAGCGAATGACCGGAAGACGACTGACGGTCACGGGGAAACGGCGGGAATTCGATCTGCTCATTTGTATCCGATAATGCCAGACCGGTTGCTCGGTGCCTACACCCGCACGGTAGTTTCGGCGATTCGCGGCCCGGCGTGCGCTACATCACCGGGCGCCGGGCAGCACCCGCGGCTCGATCCGTTCCTCGTGCGCCCGGCCGTCCTCCCGGGTGACCCGGTAGGTGCCCTTGCCGCGCACCTCGGTCACGGTTTCGGCCAGCTCGGTGCCGTGGTAGACAAGGCCCGTCCCGTCATCGGTGGCGAACCCGCCGGGCAACGTCCCCTCGGCCACCAAACGCTGAAACAGCGGGCGGCGCTGCTCCTCGGAGTCGTAGTGGACCCCGTTGGAGAACGGCAGGAACGCCAGGCCGTTGGTCACAGGCCGCAGATCCGGGCCGAACGAATCCGTGGTCCCGCCGACATGCCAGCAGATGGAGCCCGCGGAGACGCCGCTCAGCACCACACCCGCCTGCCACGCCTGGCGGAAACTCTCGTCCAGGCCGTGCAGCCGCCACAGCGCCAGCAGGTTCGCGACGCTCCCGCCGCCGGCCCAGACCACGTCCTGGTCCAGCAGCAGCCCGGTCATGTCGTCGGTGTTCGGCATCGAGAACAGGTTCAGGTGCGACACGGTGATCCCGGCCGCCCGGCCGGCGTCATTGAGCATCGCCTGGAACCAGCGCTGGTCACCGCCCGCGGTGCCGACATGGCACAGCCGCGGCGCGCGCCCGGTCACCCCGGCCAGCTCGAAGGCGTAGCGCACGAGCGGGGCGAAGGCGACGTCGGTGCGGGGGTCGGGGCGCAGGCCACCCGAGGTAGCGAGGATCGTCGGGCTACTGACTGGCATGGCAGAAAAGCGTACCGGCCGCGCCTCTGGCCGCAGTCGCGGACCAGGGAGCGGCCGGCACGCTCGTTGTTCAGGCAGCCGGGCCGTTGGCGAGGGTCACCTGCGCGGTGTGCGCCTGGCCGGAGGCATCGGTCCAGCCGACGCTGATGCTGTCACCCGGGTGGTGCACCCCGAGCGCCGTCTGCAGCGCGGACGGGGAGGTCACCCGCTGCCCCGCGGCGGAGGTGATCACGCTGCCCGCGGTGATGCCGGCGTTGGCGGCGGGCGTGCCCTGGACGACCTGCTCGACCGCGGCGCCGCTGCCGGCCTGGATGCCGTTCTGCGCGGCGCTGCCCTGCGAGTAGATCGCGACGCCGAGCAGCCCGGTGGCGCCGATGTGCACCGTGGACGAGGCCTGGCCCGCCTCGATCTGCCCGGCGAGGCTCAGCGCCTCGTTGATGGGGATCGAGAAGGCCTGGGTCGCCCTCTGCTGGGACGACTGGAACTGGAATCCGGAGGAGGCAGCGGTGTCGATGCCGACGACCTGCCCGGCCGTGTTGACCAGCGGGCCACCCGAGTCACCCGGCTGGATCGGCGCGTTGTGGCCGATGAGCCCGGTCAGGTGCTCCGAGGTGCCCGCCGAGGCGTCCGAGGCGGTGATCGACGCGTTCAGGTTGGTGACGTGGCCGACGGCCACCGACGGTGTGCCGCCCTTGCCCAGCGCGTTGCCCAGCGCGACGACCTTCTGGCCGACCGCGACGCTGGAGGAGTTACCGGTGTTCACGGTCTGCAGCCCGGAGGCGCCCTGCAACTGGATGACGGCGATGTCCTTGGTCCGGTCGTAGCCGACGACCTTGGCGGTGTAGGTCCGGCCGTTGCCGATGTCGGTGGCCCGGATCGAGGTGGCCCCGTCGATGACGTGGTTGTTGGTCAGCACCTCGCCGTTGGACGTCAGCACCTGCCCGGTGCCGGCCGCCTCGCCGCCCTGGAGGGCCAGGTTGGTGTTGATGTCAACCAGGCCCGGGTCGATCTGCGCGGCGATCTGGGGGGTGGTCAGCACGGTGTTGCCCGAGGCGATCCCGGAGGCCTTCACCGCGAAGAACGAGCCCAGCCCGAACACCAGCGCGGTACCGGCCAGCATGATGGGGTGCCGGAACCCCCGGCCGCGCTTGCCCGGGCCCTGGCCCCAGCCCCCGTAGCCGCCGGGGCCGTCGGGGCCACCGGGACCTGCCGATCCCGGCCAAGGCGAGTACGGTGGTATCGGGCCCGGCTCCGCCGCCGCAGGCGGATCGTAGGTCGTGGTCATTGGCGATCGGCTCCCTCTTGCGTATCGATCGTGTCCATCACACTGTCGATCGCTTACCTGGAAGAAACCTGAAGACGTGCTGGCAGCAGTCTTTGTCTTCGCTGACAACCTGAAGATTTCCTCTCACGCGGCCCGGCCCGGCCTGCGCCCAGCGGTCAGGGCACCGGCCGGGCCGGGGATGCGCGTTACGCCGCGAGCGCCCGCAGCCTAGAACTGGTCCGCTGAGGTGACAGCCTCGCAGACGGTGACCTCCGGCGGCGCCGGGGACGCGCCGGCCGACCCGATGAACTCCTGCAGCTCGGGATTGGCGAAGAACTGCTGGAACTGATCGGGGCTCCCCCACTCGTCGACGACGTAAACGAAGCCGTCACCGATCCCGAACCGGTGGTGGATCGCGCCCGCAGCGCGGGCTTCGTCGGCGATTTTCTTGTACTCGGCGGCCCGTTCGGTCAGCGACTGGCGGAACTTGGCCGTGTCGCCCTGGAGCTTCGCGGTGATGATCACGCTCATGACTCAAAACCCCCCTTGTGGATGCCTGCCCGCCCGATGGCGCGCGTGGGCATGGGAGGGACGCTAGCGCGGTCAATGGCTCTTGGTAAACCGCGCCGCCCCTGCGGGCGCTTCGGACCGGCTACGGCCGCCCGGGTGGGGCCGCCACGGATTCCGCCTCTGCGGCCGCTTACGGACCGGCTACGGCCGCCCGGGTGACGCGCCACTGGCTCCGGCCTCTGCGGCCGCTCTCGGACCGGCGACGGCCCCCCGGGTGACCGCGGGCTGGCCGGACACTGGTGGCGGTTCCCGCCGTCGGCCCGAGGCGCGTGTTGCGGTTGGCTGGCGACCGCAACGCTACGCCCGCTCTTTCACCCAAAGGGCCGTCGCTGCGACGGGCGGCGGCTCGGCACCTGGTGTAGATGGTTCGGTGCGGGCCGGACACCGGCGGCGCCGGCTACTGGACCCGCCCGTGCCGGGCGCTCATGGCGCCAGTAAAACAATTGCACGCTATCCGCAGAAGCAATCTAATTGTAATTCAAATGGGCTTACGGTATTTTTCTTTTTGTGCTAAGATGGCCTTGTTGGCCATTACTTTAACTGGCGTGACAGTCTTCACTGGGCCGAGCCAGACCGCGCTCATGGCGGCGGCCGCGCGCGCCGCACACCTGCTTGTCGATGCGCCCCCGTTCATCTTCTCCGACGTTCTTGCTTCGGCGCTGCTGGGTGACCTGGCCGGCGAACTCATCGGGTACCACAAGGACCACGCCAGCCACCCGGTGCTTTCGGGGGCCAGGGCGCAGGTGGTCTGCCGGAGCCGGTACGCCGAGGACCGGCTCGCCCGCGCCGTCGCGGACGGTATCCGGCAGTACGTCGTCCTCGGCGCCGGGCTGGACACCTTCGGCTACCGGCCCGGGCTGGCCGGCCGGATCCGGGTCTTCGAGGTCGATCACCCCGTGACCCAGCGGTGGAAACGCGGCGCCCTGGCGGCCGCGCGGATCCCGGTCCCGCCCAACGTCACGTTCGTGCCCGCGGACCTGGCCACCGGTTCTCTTGCGGGGGCGCTGGCGGCCAGCGGGTTCGACCACGCCCAGCCCGCCCTGGTCGCCTGGCTGGGCGTCACCGTGTACCTCAGCCGCGACGCGATCGGCCGGGCGCTGACGGCGATCGGCACGATGGCGCCCGGCACCGAGCTCATCGCCGACTACATGCTGCCTGCCGGCATGCGCGACGCAGCGGGAAACTGCTACGCCGAACTGGTCGGCCCGGCCGCCGCCGAACGCGGCGAACCCTGGCTCACCTTCTTCACCCCCACTGAGGTGTCCGCGCTGCTGGCGGGGCGCGGCTTCGGGCCGGCCGAGCACGTGCACCAGCGCGACACGGTCGGCCCAGCGCTCTGGCAGCGGGCCGACTCGCTGCGGCCGATCGAGCTCTCGGTGCTCGCCCACGCGCGGGTCACCGCGCCAGCACCGCCCGCGGGATAGCCGCGAGCGGGGGCCGGGGACGGTCGCGCCGCGACGGCGCCACGCGGGCCGCCCCGGCCCTCCCCGGTCACGCGCCGGCCGCTGATAACTGAGCTGCATGACGCCGCTGCCGAACGTCTGGGACCCGGCCAGCTTCAGCGGGACCTGATCGCCGCCCGCCGCGAACAGGCGCTGGCCGCTGCCCGCGACGACGGGGAAGACGAGCAGGTTGAGCTCGTCCAGCAGGCCCTCCCGCAGCAGCCAGGTGACCAGCGTGCCGCTGCCGCTGACGTTGATGTTCTTGCCGGGCTGCTCCTTGAGCCTGGCGATCCCGGCGGCGACGCCGGTGCTGATCAGGGTCGTGTTCTGCCAGTCGGCCCGGTCCATCGTGGTGGACACGACGACCTTCGGGAAGTTGTTCATCGTGGCCGCCATCGGGTCACCCGTGGTGTCGCCGCTGAACGCCTTGGCGAACTTCTCGTAGGTGACCCGGCCCAGCAGCAGCGTGTCCCCCGCCGCGATCAGCGACCCGACGTACCCCCCGACCTCCGGGCTGAAGTAGGGGCCGGTAAAGGTCTCCGGCGCCTCCACGACGCCGTCCACCGAGATGAACAGGCCCGCGACGATCTTCCTCATGATGCCTCCTCGGCACACCGGCGGCCCTGTCTGGCCCGCCTCTACTGGTGCGCCGACCAGGCACCGCCAAAATCGACACGCCCCCAGAAATTCCGCACGCGCCAACGGTGGCCTCCTGGAGAGAAGCCGAGAGGTAAGCCTCCACCGAATCGGGCGGCGGTTCCAAGACCTCAGCCCACCCCGAGCCAGAACCCGGGCCGCCGACCGCAACCACCAATCGCGGGGGTTCCAGGGGGGCTCGGCCCCCCTGGGCCAGCACGCGGCCAGGCC
This sequence comes from uncultured Actinomycetes bacterium, assembly GCA_963703605.1. Lineage (GTDB taxonomy): Bacteria > Actinomycetota > Actinomycetes > Streptosporangiales > Streptosporangiaceae > DASXKD01. The sequence goes on along the minus strand of CAVPFC010000004.1, from coordinate 20,523 downwards.
ACGGCGAAGCCGGTCGAAGACCGGCGAGCAGGCTGAGTCAGCCTGGGCCGCTCACTCGGCGTCGAAGAGGCGCTGCGCCGCGGCCCGGATAAGCACGGCGGCCCAGGTCCGCAGCGGCTTCCAGGCCTCTGCCAGCGCGTCGAGCTGCTCCGGCGCCGGCGGCCCGGGAAGCCGGTACAGCCGGGCCACCAGGGACAGCAGGCGGGGCTCGGCGGCGGGCAGCACGTCGGCGAACCCGGTGCCACGGATCACGATGAGCGCGCTGTAAAACGGCCCGATGCCGTCGATCGCCCGCACCTGCGCCGCGGCGCCCTCCGGACCGAGCTCCTTCAGGCGGCCGGCGTCCAGCAGGCCGTCGAGCGCCGCCCGCGCGACGCCGTGCAACCGCTCCATGCGGGCCGGCGCGATGCCGGGGAACGAGCCGACGGCGAGCAGCCGCTCCGGTACCGGCAGCGCCGCGTGCCGCTGGCCCGCCAGGTCGAAGACCGCGCCGTGGGCGTGGCTGAGCCGCTCCCGCACCCCCATCATCAGCCGGGCCGGCCGCCGGGCGCTCAGCACGGCCCAGGCGGCCGCCTCGTAGGGCGAGTAGAACAGCGGCGGGCGCAGCCCCGGGGCCACCGACTGCAACGCGCCGATGACCGGGTCGCGCGCGCCGGCGCGGATGAACTCGGTCCCGTCGTGATCAAGGGAGAGCACCCGGGCGACCTGCCGGGCCACCGTGCCGGTGTCGGCGGCGCCGGGCCCGTGCACCGTCCCGTGCACGCCGGCGGCGTCCTGCCGGACCTCGACCCCGGCCTGGTGCTGGTAACCGTCCAGGCAGAAGGCCAGCCGCATGACCCCGTCAAAGGACGAGCCGCCGCGCTGGCCGAACCCGAACGCCGCGGCCTCCGCCAGTGAGAACGGCCCGCGTGGCGTTATGGTGAACGAACCGGACACGGCCCCTCCCTGGTATCGGTTTTGCGTTGACCGCAGCCTGCCACGAGGGTCCGACAGTTCCCGGACGGCAGCGCCCGGGCCGCGCCGTCCCAGGCAGCCGGGCCGCGCGCATGAACCGGCCGGCCGCGGGGAACGCCACCCTTGGACCCACCGAGGAGTTGGTAATGGGATTCCTTTCCTGGCTCGTTAACAGCTCCAACGACAGCGGCTGGCTGCGCCGCTTTGTCATGCCCACGCGGCGGCGGCGACGGCGGCGGTCTGACGTGAAGCTCGAGGGGATCAAGCGGGCCGCCGAGGCGGACGTCGCCGCGATGGAGGCGGAGGACCGTGAGTACTTCCGCCAGGACGGGCCCGGCTACATTGAAGATGATCTTTGAGAGGGGCCTGGGTGCTCTACGTCTTCGGATTCGAACGTGTCGGCGTGGTGCTCGGGGACCTGTACTTCGTCGACCCCAACCCGGGCAAGGGCCAGGAGGGAGCCGAGCACGGCGTCCGGGTCGAGCTGCGGGTGCTCGGCCGGGGCGAGCTGAAGGGGTCGGTCTACTCGGCGCAGCCGATCGAGGTGGGCACCCCGGTCTGGCGCGCCGACCTGCTGGAGTCGGTGGCCGGCCCACCGGGCAGCTTCGACCGCACCCATCACCATCCGGCGTTCAACGGCTGGAACCCCGGCCGCCGGGTCTTCGTCCCGGAACTGTCCGCCGACCCGCTGGGCTGGCTGGCCGGCAAGCTGACAGACCTGGATGCGCTGCTGGACTCGGCCGGTTTCCCGCCCGGCACGGCCGGCCCCGATGACGCCGGGGACCTGGCCGCCGCCGCGCCGGAGATCGTGGACACCGCCCGCAGGCTGCTCGGCCGGGTGCACTCGGGCGAGCTGGGCAACCCGCCCCCCGGCGAGGTAGCCGCCGGCGTTGCCGTGGGCGACGGGCCGGCCCTGGTCCGCGCGGGCTGGCTGTAATCTGTCTGGCCGCAGGAGCGCGCTTGCCACGGCGCAGCGTAATGCATGTTCTTGGGCCGTAAAGTGCCGCTCAGCCGCCGGCCGGGGCGCCGGGCGCGGGCTCGCCCGGCGCCAGCTTCCGCCACAGGAACTCAAGCACGAGCGCCCACTTCAGGGCGCGCTGTTCGTTGTCGGCAGCCGCGCCGTGGCCGCCCTCGATGTTCTCGTAGTAGCGGACCTCGTGGCCCTGCTCGCGCAGCAGCGCCACCATCTTCCTGGCGTGCCCCGGGTGCACCCGGTCGTCCCTGGTGGACGTGATGAACAGCACCGGCGGGTAGCGCTTGCCCGCCGAGGCGTTCTGGTACGGGGAGAACGGCCGCAGGTAGGCCCAGTCGGCCGGCTCTCGCGGGTCGCCGTACTCGGCCATCCAGGACGCCCCGGCCAGCAGTTCGTTATAGCGCCGCATGTCGAGCAGCGGCACCTGGCTGACGATCGCGCCGAACAGCTCCGGGTAGCGGGTCAGCATCACGCCCATCAGCAGGCCGCCGTTGCTGCCGCCCTCGATGCCAAGCTGGCCGCGGGTGGTGATGCCCCGGCTCACCAGGTCCGTGGCCACCGCGGCGAAGTCCTCGTAGACCCGGTGCCGGTGCTCCTTGATCGCCGACGTGTGCCACTGCGGCCCGTACTCGCCGCCGCCGCGGAGGTTGGCCACCACGTAGGTGCCGCCGCGGGCCAGCCAGCCGCGGCCGATGATGCCGCTGTAGGACGGGGTGAGCGAGACCTCGAACCCGCCGTAGCCGGTGAGCAGCGTCGGGCCGGGGCCCGGCCGCTCCGGACCGACCACGAAGTAGGGCACCGCGGTGCTGTCCGCCGAGGTGGCGAAGAACTGCCGGACGGACATGCCGGTGGCGTCGAAGAACGCCGGCGCCTGCTTCAGCGTTTCCACCGGGCCGCCGACCTGCCCGTAGCGCAGCGTGGCCGGCTCGGTGAACCCGCTGGACGAGAGCATGTACTCGTCGCTGTCGTAGGGGTCGGCGTCCACGATGTCGGTCTGCGCGAACTCCGGCACGCCGGCCAGGCCGGACCGCTGCCACCCGCCGTCCCCGGGGGTGAGCACCGCCAGCTCGCTGCGCACGTCGTGCAGCATGTTCAGGATCAGGTGGTGCCGGGTCCACGCGTAGTAGCTCAGCGAGGTGTGCGCGTCCGGCTCGAACAGCACGGTCAGCTCCGCCTCGCCGGCCAGGAAGGCGTCGAACCGCGCGGCCAGCAGCGCCCCGGCCGGGTAGCTGGCGCCGCCGGTGGCCCACGGCGACCGGGTGCGGATCAGCAGCCACTCCCGGTGCAGGCCGAGGCTGGCGTCCTCGGGCGCGGGCACCAGGACCAGATCTCCCCCGGCCGTGCGCAGCCGCCACTCGCTGCGGTAGAACTCGATGTCGCGGACGACGAAGTCGCGTTCGAAGCCTTCCTCCGGATCGTGGAACGCCCCCACCGCCACGTCGTCCGGTTTGCCCTCGTAGACCACGATGGCCTCGGCCAGCGGGGTGCCCCGGTGCCACTCCTTCACCAGCCGCGGGTAGCCGGACGCGGTCAGCGACCCGGGGCCGAAGTCGGTGCCTACGTAGATCCGGTCTGCGTCGATCCACCCGACGTCGGTTTTGGCCTCGGCGAGGGTGAACCCGCCGGGGACGAACCCGCGCCCGGCGATGTCGAACTCGCGGACCACGCTGGCGTCCGCGCCGCCGCGGGAAAGCTGGACCAGGGCGAGCCGGTGGCCGCCCGGCCGCAGCACGCTCGCGCCCTGCCAGACCCAGTTCTCGTCCTCCTGCGCGGCCAGCGCATCGACGTCGATGAGGACCTCCCAGCCGGGCTGGGGCCGCCGGTACTCCTCCAGCGTGGTGCGCCGCCACAGGCCCCGGGGGTGTGCCGCGTCCTGCCAGAAGTTGTACAGGTAGCCGCCGCGGCTCCGGACGTACGGGATGCGGTCGTCGGCGTCGAGTACCTGGCGGATCTGGTTTTGCAGCTCGGCGAACCGGGCGCCGCCGGACAGCTCGGCGAGCGTCTCCGCGTTGCGCTCCCGGGCCCAGTCCAGCGCCGCCGGCCCGGTCACGTCCTCCAGCCACCGATACTTGTCGGTCTCGGCTGCCTCATGCGCCTGGTCCATCATGCCAGTGTGACCGCCGGGTGCCGGGCCGCGCAGGCCGGGCCGGCCGGGCCGCGGCGGCCGGTCAGCGGCGCTCGCCGACGTCGGCGAGGTTGCGCAGCAGCAGCGCCTCGGCCACGCAGGCCCGCTCGAAGACGCGCAGGTGCAGCCCCTCGTTCGCGCCGTGCGCCCGGGTGCCGGGATCCTCCACGCCGGTGATGAGGATCTCAGCGTCCGGAACGAGCTCCGCGTAGGCGGTGACGAACCCGATGGACCCGCCGGCGCCGATGTCGACCGCGGGCGTCCCCCACGCCTCGGCGAGGGCCGCGTGGGCCGCCAGGTAAGCCGCTCCCCCGGTGCGCACGGCGTAGGGAGCAATCGCCCGGCCCGGATGCACCGTGACCTGCGCGCCCCACGGTGCGTGCGACCGCAGGTGCGCGGCCAGCGCGGCGCACGCTCGCGCCGCGTCGTCGCCCGGTGCCACCCGCATGCTCACCTTGGCCCGCGCGGCCGGGACGAGCGTGTTGGCCGCGGCGTCCACCGCGGGCGCGTCGATGCCGATGACCGCGATCGCGGGCCGGGCCCACAGCCGCTGGGTGAGGCTGCCGGTGCCGGTCAGCCGCACCTCGCCGAGCACCCCGGCGTCGGCCCGCAGTTGCGCCTCGGCCAGGTCGACCGGGCCGGCCGGGCCGCCGGTGAGCCCCGCCACCGCCACGTCCCCCTGCTCGTCGTGCAGCGTGGCCAGCAGCCGGCACAGCGCGGTCAGCGCGTCGGGGACCGGCCCGCCGTACTGGCCGCTGTGCACCCCATGGCTGAGCGTGCGCACCTCCACCGTGACGTTGACGCCCCCGCGCAGCGAGGTGGTCAGCGCGGGCACGTCCGGCGTCCAGTTCGCCGAGTCGGCGAGCACCAGCACGTCGCCCCGGGCCCGGCCGCCGTACTCGGCGAGAAAGCGGGACACCGTCGGCGACCCGATCTCCTCCTCGCCCTCGACGAGCACCGTCACCCCGACGGGCAGCTCGCTGCCATGCGCGGCAAGCGCCGCGAGGTGCACGGCGACACCCGCCTTGTCGTCGGCGGTGCCCCGGCCGTACAGCCGCCCATCCCGCTCCACCGGCTCGAACGGGTCACTGTCCCAGTTCGCCTCCTCGCCCACCGGCTGCACGTCATGGTGCGCGTACAGCAGGACCGTGGGAGCACCGGGCGGCGCCGGGCGCCGCCCCAGCACCGCGGGCTGGCCGCCCTCGACGGCGAGCACCTCCACCTCTGGCAGGCCGGCCTTCCGCAGCAGGGCGGCGACCGCCTCGGCGCTGGCCCGCAGGTACGGCGCCGCGGCCGGGTCAGCCGATACCGAGGGGATCCGGACCAGCCGCTCCAGTGCGGACCGGGCCCCTGGCAGGGCCCGCCCCACCGCCGCCATGAGCTGCTCATCCGAAGGCCCGCCTGAGGTCATGGTCCCGGACGCTACCCGCGCGGGCGGCACCGCCTCAACATGCCGGGCCCGCCAAACTCGCGCGGCGCCGCGTCAGGCTGCGTACAGGTGCAGGTCGGCGGCGAACCGCTGGGCGATCTCCAGCGCCTCCGGCAGCCCGGCGTGGCGGACGATAACCATCCCGTCGGCGGTCGTGGTGGCCCGCCAGTCCCGCCGCGGCGCGCCGACCGGCAGCAGGTCGACCGCGGCCACGTGCTCCCCGTAGTCCGCCAGCAGCCGGTCCAGGCCCTCGTAATGGGTGATCCGGCAGGCGCCGCTGGCCCGCTTGAAGACGCTCGCGGCGTTGTAGTGCTTGGTCACCGCCCGGGACATCCGCCCCTGGGTGATGGCTTCCGCCCAGCCGAAGTACAGGTCGTTGTCGGTGGCGTAGTTCATCACGTCGACCGTGCGGGCTCCCGGCGGCCGGGCGCCGATCTCGCCGAACACCACCTCGCCGCCGGGCTTGCGGTACCACTCCATGTGCGTGAACCCGTCGGAGAACCCGAGCACCCGCAGCACGGCCGCGCCGAGCTCACGCCCGCCGGCCAGCCCCGGCGCGTCCAGATCCCGCAACGCCATGGTTACCGGGCTGACCCACTCGTGCATCTTGGTGACCAGCGGCCGAGGGTGGTACTGGCAGATGTTCTCGAACAGCACCTGCCCGCCCGCGCAGATCGTGTCGTAGGTGAACTCCTCGGCGTCGATGAACTCCTCGACGAGGACCTCGGGCACGTGCCGGAGCATCGGCATGATGGCGTCGAGCTCGGCGGCCGACTCGGCCCGGTAGGTGTCGGCCGAACCGGCCCCGGCGATCGGCTTGACGATGAGCGGGAAGCCGAGGCGTTCCGCGGCGGTCCACACCCCGGCGACCGTGCGCGCGCTCTGGTGCCCCGGCACGCGCAGGCCCGCGGCGCCGAGCACCTCCTTCATCCGCTCCTTGTCCCGGAACGGCACCGTCTGCTCCGGCGTCAGCCCGGGCAGGCCGAGCGCCTCCCGCATGCGCGCGGCGAGCATCATGTACGGCTCCCACAGGCACTCCACCCGGTCGACCCGCACGTGCCGCGCCACCGCGCGGACCGTGCCGGCGACGGCCTCCGCGTCCGCCAGGGAGCCAACGTGCACGTAGTGTGCCAGCGCCTCCCTGGCAAGGTGCGGAACGGCTGGCGGTGGCTGGTCGCCGACGCCGATGACCGTGGCTCCGGACTCGGCCAGCCCGCGGCTGAAGTGCGCCATCTCGGCCGGGTAGCCGGGCGAGAGCATGATGACGTTCATCTGCGCTTGTCTGCCTCCCTCGCGGGCGCTTCGCTGGCTTCGGGAGGCACCGGGGGTCCGGGGGGCGTCCCCCCGGCTAGCAGAGTCTCGGCGCCGGGGCGCCGCATCGCGGAGCGTTGCGGCGTTCGGCCCGGCGCCTGCGGTGTCATCCCAGTTCCACGCGCACGCCGGTGACCAGTTGCCGCAACGCGTCGGCGACGACGCCGGTGTCCGGGTGCCGGACGATGACATAGCCGTCGCCCTCGTAGCTGGCCGAGGACATCTGGCCCGGCGCGGGCAGCCGGGACTCGACCACCAGCGAGCTCACCTCGGCCGGCAGCCGGTCCAGGCCGTGCACCGTCCGCACCTGCCCGGTTCCCTGCCCGCGCAGGAAGGCGGTGCCAGCCGCCCAGGATCGCTCCGGGGGCGGGAAGCTGCCGTAGACCATGAGCCCGGCCCAGCCGCGGTAGAAGTCGAAGTCGTGGGCGTAACACAGCATGGAGGTGATCTGGCCACCGGGCGGCCGGGCCGCGACCTCGGAGACCGCCACCGACCCGTCCGGGCGCCGGAACCACTCCATGTGCGTGAACCCGGTTGCCAGCCCGAGCGCCCGCAGCGCCACGGGGGCGAGCTCGCGGATGCCGGCGTACTCGGGCCCGCCTATGTCCCGCGGGAGCAGCACGGCCCACTGGATCCACGGGTTGCGCAGTACCTCCAGCGGCGTCGGGTAGTACCTCGAAATCGAGTCCCAGACGATCCGGCCGTCGATCATCACGCTGTCGTACGAGCCCTCCTCGCCGGTGAGGAACTCCTCCATCATGGCCAGCCGGTCCGGCGCGGGCGGGGCCGCCTCCAGCCACACGCGCAGGTCCTCGGCATCATCGAGGCGGAACGTGCTCTTCGCCCCGGCACCGGCCGGGGGCTTGACCACCAGAGGGAACCCGGCCTCGGCCGCGAAGGCCGTGGCCGCCCCGGCGGAGTCGGCCAGCCGGTACCGCGCGCACGGCACACCAGCGGCCCGCAGCACCGATTTCATCTGCGCCTTGTCGCGGAAGTTGGCCGCGGTCGCCGCGTCCATGCCCGCGATGCCCAGGTGCTCCCGCACCTGGCCGAGCGGCACCTGGAGCTGTTCCAGCACGGCAAGCAGCCGCTGCACCTTGCCCAGGTGCCCGCTCAGGCCCTCGACGGCCACCGCGATCTGCCCGGCGTCGAGCGGGTCGTCGACCCGCCAGTGCCCGGCGATCGCGCGGCGCAGCTCACCGGGCACGCGCTCCTCCGGCTCGCAGGTGATCAGGGCCAGCTCGACGTCCGGCAGGCTCGCCGCCGCGTCAACGAACCGCCGGGTCGCGTCGAGCAGATACGGCGCGACAAACGCGGCGATCACCATGCCCGGAACATACCCACCTCACCGCCCGGCCGGCCAGACCTTCTATCCGGAGAGGCAGACGGCCGGACGGCCCGCGGTCAACCGGATCGCCGCCTACTCGCCGGTGCCTTCGTTGCCCTGCCGCCAGTTCCGGGCGAGGGCGACCAGGCCGCGAACCACGTCGGGGGGCAGCCCGGGGGTGCTCGCGATGTGCCACAGCGTCGGGTCTTGATACTCGGCTTGCCCGGGGTCCTGCGGCCCCACGTTGGGCTCCCCGCCTGCCAGTATCCGCCGGCACGAACCCGGCTCCCAGCCGAGCCGGTTCTCGACCATGCCGAGGGTGCTCGGGGAGACGCGCTGGCCGTTCTCGAGCTTCCCCAGCGTCCGCTCGGTCACCCCGGTCGCCTCGGCAAAGGCCCGCCTGTCCCGCATGCCTAGCTCGACCCGGCGTGCGACGACGTAGTCGGCGAGCCGCTGCCAGTCCTCACCGGCCATGTGACCGTCCTTCCCGCAAGCCAGCGCTGGTCCCCCGCCACCGGCCACAGGACCATCCTTATCCGAAGAAGTTAGAAGAGTCTAGCCCGTGCCTGCCGCAACAAGGGGCAAGGATCTGCACCTCTCTTCTTATCCAATTTGATCTTTGCTCTTTACTTCCTATCTGTGCTGCCCTAGAGTACCGAAGTGAGTCGATAGCTTCCTGTTTCTTCCTAGACGTACCGAGGATCTGGGGGCAGCTGTCGGCATCTGGCGGGAGTCAGGACGGCGGACCTGGAACCTGGATGGGCAGCACCGGTGACCGAAGCGGTGAACCCACAGGCGCTGCGGACCGGCGGCGTCCTTGCGCAGTTCAGGAGGGGAGCGCAAGGTCGCCCCGGCCACGCGGCCGGCCGCCTGCCGGGCTCTGTCTGGTTTGCCCTCGGCTACCCGAGCAAGCCCGGCGCGCCATACCCGATCCGCAGCACGGCTTGGCCGTTGGGCAGCCTGACCTGTTGCACCCAGTCAGGGTGATACTCGGCCCGCTGCCCGCTGAAGAACGACTGCATCCAGCCGAGATACGCCACCCGCCTGAGGTGTGCCCCCCGGACGGTCGTCGCCAAGTCCATCCACCGCATGAGGCTGGCAGGCCCGCCGCCGGGCGACTGGCTGGCGAAGTCCAAGATGTGCAGCGGATGGGTATGGGCCATGATGCTGAGGAGATCCGGCAGCGTGGGGTCGACCTGGCCGGTGCGGAGCTGTGCCTTCGCTGTGGGGGACAGCCTGACATTGGTGTTGGTCAGCAGCAGGGCGTCGATAGCTTTTCGTGCGCGCAGCGACCCTGGCAGGGCGCGGCGATACGCCGTGACGCCGCCGGGATAGGCCCACCTGATGTCGATCCGGGCGTTTCCCGTGCCGAAGCTCGCGAGGACGGCCGGCGCCCAGACGTCCAGACGGTTGCCGAACTGATTCCGGACCGCGGCGGTGGCCACCACCAGGCTGGAGCCCAGGAGATCGTTCGACCCAGGCCCGATAGGTATCAGGTTCGGGAAGCTGTGGGCCAGGTCTCCGCATACCACTTCATCGCAGGCCACGAACGCGGCGGGGCTGGCCTGGTGCAGTATCCAGCTCACCGCCCGCGCTCGCGCCGCCGCCTCATGGGCGAATGGGCTGATCGGCGCGTCGTGACCCGTCGGCCGCTCCGGCGATGGGCTTCGCTGGGAAAGAACAAGCGCAAGCCCACCGGCACCTAGCAGGATCATCCCGGCAAGCAGCGCAGCCGCCCCCCAGTGCCACGATGGGCGGCCGTTTTCGCGCCGCCGCCACCGTAGCCTGGACGCCGGGCCGCCGCCGGTCCGGCCTTCGCCGTCACCGGCCCGCGGCTCGGGCGGCGCCTTAGCAGCCTGCTCTGGGCTTGGAGTCTTATCGTCCGCGCCGAGAGCGGACGCCGTCGGCGGCATAGGGCCAACGAGCTGCGCGCCGGCGGCCACCAGCTCACTGAGCGCGCCGCGGGCCGACGGCCTGGCGGCTGCGTCCTTGCTGAGGCAGCGATAGACCAGCGAGCCAAGTGGTTCGGGAAGCCTGCCCACATTTGGCTCGGAATGAAGAATGGCGTACGCCGTGGCCGTCAGCGACTCACCCTTGAAGGGCAGCTCACCGGTACCCGTGAACGCCATCGTGACGCCCCACGACCACATGTCGGCCGCCGCGGTCACTCGAGTCCCGGCCAGCTGCTCGGGGGCCATGAACGCAGGAGTTCCGATGGCGACCTGGCCAGAGGCGCCCGTGGTGGTCATGCCTGGCACGGCCGCCAGCCCGAAGTCGATCACCACTGGCCCGTCGGGCCCGAGCAGGACGTTGCCGGGTTTGAAGTCGCGGTGCACCATGCCGGCGGCATGCACCGCGCCCAGCGCGGTCAGCGTCGCGATGGCGATGCGCTCGAGCGCCGCGCCGCCGCGGGGCCCGAGTTGCTCGATGACCTCCACCAGCGATGGCCCGAAGACGTATTCGCTGACGATGAACGGCCGCCGTTCGAAGATGCCCGCATCCAGGACTTGCGCGGTGCAGAACCGGGCGAGCCGCTGCGCGGCGGCAACCTCCTTCAGGAAGCGGCTCCGGACCTGGGGGTCCGTGGTGGGCGGCAGAAGCTTGACCGCCGCCCGGCTTCCAGCAGGACTGATGGCCAGGAACACGACACCCTGACCGCCTTCCCCGAGGCGGCCGAGCAGCCGGTATGCACCCACCTCGCGCGGATCCGTGTCGCGCAGCGGCAGCATTCCAGACACAGTGGACCGAGCGGATGCCACCTGGCCATTTTGCCCCTACGGCTCAGTGAATGCCACGATTCGGTCTCGCCAGTTGCCCGCCGCGGCTCCCCGAAGCCCGCCGGCAAGATGATGCTCTCGGCTGAGAACGTGGGAATTTTCCTTTGCATCCCGGTTCGACCCGGGCATGCTGTTGGGGAGCCCGGCCGCGAGATGCCCCAAGGGCAGCAGCGAGCCGGGCCATGGGCGGGCCCCGGCAGCGCCGTCTCCCCCCCTCGGTGCCCCGGGGTTCCGCTCCGCCTTGGCCCAGCAGGTGAGCCTGTGGCCGTCAGGAGGCCTAGACCGCAGCTAAGCCACCCCGCGAAGGGTGCGTACCGGCCCGGCAGCCGCCCCGGGAATGTCAGGCGACGGCCGCGGGCCGCACCCGGCCCAGGCGCGGCCGGCGCGGTTAGGCTTCGGTCATGAACGTCGTGTTCGTCGAGCCGTTCTTCCCGGCCAACCAGCGTGAGTTCGCCCGCGCGCTGGCCGAGGCGGGCGCCACGGTGATCGGGATCGGCGAGTACCCCATTGACGCCCTCGACGGCCAGCTGAAGGGCTGGCTGCACCACTACGAGCGGGTGCCGTCGGTCACCGACGTCGCGGCGATGACGGCCGCGGTTCGCTGGGTGCAGGACAGGCTGTGGGTGGACCGGATCGAGGCCACGATCGAGGCGCACACGCTGCCCACGGCGCAGGTCAGGGAGGCCTGCACGATCCCCGGGACGTCGGTGCACACGGCCTGGCTGTGCCGCGACAAGCCGTCGATGAAGCAGGCGCTGCGCGAGGCGGGGGTGCCGACCGCCGCATCGGCCGCGGTGAGCAGCGCCGCCGAGGTGCAGGCCTTCGCGGGGCAGCACGGCTATCCGCTCATCCTCAAGCCGCGCAGCGGCGCCGGTGCGCTGGACACGGTGCGGGCCGACGACGCCGCGGGCCTCGAACACGCGCTGGGCGTGTTCGGCGGCCAGGGCGTCGACTCGATCGCGGTGGAGGAGTTCGTCGAGGGCCACGAGGGCTTCTACGACACGATCGCGATCAACGCCGGGGTGGCGGTGGACTTCGTGTCGCACTACTACCCGAACGTGCTCGAGGCGATGCGGACCCGGTGGATCTCGCCGCAGTTCATCTCGACCAACCGTGTCGACACCGCGCCGGAGTACGGCGAGCTGCGGGACATGGGCCGCCGGGTGATCGCCGCGCTGGGCATCGGCACGTCGGCGACGCACATGGAGTGGTTCTTCGGCCCGAAGGGGCTGAAGTTCTCCGAGATCGGCTGCCGCCCGCCCGGCGTCGGGGCCTGGGACCTGTACTCCGCCGGAAACGACATGGACATCTACCGCGCCTGGGCGAACGCGATCGTGCACGGGGCAACGGATGCCACGCCGTCGCGGCGCTACGCCAGCGGGATGGTCGCGCTGCGCCCCGACCGGGACGGCAGCATCACCGGCTACTCCGGTGTCGATGAGCTGCAACAGCAGTTCGGCGACTGGGTGATCGACGCGCACCTGCCCGATCCGGGCACGCCCACCCAGCCCGTCGCGGCCGGTTACATGGCCAACGCCTACGTGCGGATGCGCCACCCGGACTACGACACGCTGCGCGGCATGCTCGACGCCGTGGGCCGCACGCTGCACGTGCACGCCCAGTGAAGGTGACCCTGCTGGGCCCGCAGCGCAGGCCCACGCTCGACGCGGTCACCGGCTCGCTCCCCCAGGGAGAACCGATCGCCACGATCACCGCCGGCTGGCAGGAGCGCGAGGCCGACGACGCCGAGCTGAGCAAGCTGCTCGGGTCCCGTGATGTGAACCTCGGCCTGTACCGGCGCTGGCTCGACGTGGCCGAGCGCGACCCGGGGTTCGCCGCGGGCGAGCAGGCCGTGCGCGCGATCCTGGACGAACTCCAGGCGCTGTACCTGCTGCGGCTGGACCACGTGCTGCAAGCCGTCTACGCGGTGCAGCGGCGCAGCGGCAGCGACCAGCTGCGGGCCAGCGTGCTGGCCGAAAGCCTGGCCGCCGTCCGGGAACTCGACGCGGCGCACCTGCACCGGGTCAGCCAGGTCCGGCTGGAGTTCTACGCAGAGCTCCAGCCGCACAACCGCCCTGCCATCGCCCAGCACCGCGCCGAGGTGGCCGAGGTCCTGGACGGCGCGACCGCCCTGGTCGTGGCCGGTGGCCACGTGGGCGTGCTGGCCGATGTGCTGCACCTGTTCAACGTCGCGGCGGCGGTGCGCTCACCCGTGATCGCCTGGTCCGCGGGAGCCATGGCGCTGGCCGAGCGGATCGTGCTGTTCCACGACCGCTCCGCGCACGGTCCCGGGCAACCCGAGGTCTACGGCAGCGGGCTGTCGATCGTGCGCGACATGGTGCCGCTGCCACATGCCCGGGCCCGGCTGCTGCTGGATAACGCGCCACGAATGGCCGTGTTCGCCCGCAGGTTCGCGCCCGCCCGCTGCGTCCTGCTGGACAACGGCACCCGGATGGACATCGACAACGGCATGAGCAGCTGGCCGCCGGGTACCCGGGTGCTCGCGAACGACGGCCGGGTCACCGCCCTGGAGGCAGCCTGACCACGGCCGGCGGGCAGGCGGCGGTCCGCAGCAAGCTCGCCATCAACAGGCTCCGGGAGCGCAGGCCGCTGGAGCCTGCCGTCGTCGACCGGTTCCTGGCCCGGTACCAGGTGCCTATCGTGGAGGGCACCCGGTGCACGTTCCTGTTCCGTGGCGCCGCGGAACAGGTCCACCTGGTCCACCAGATCTTCGGGCTGCCCGGCCGCATCCCGCTGCGCCGGCTGGCCGGCACCGACCTGTGGTACCTCGTGCTCGAGCTGCCCGACGGGTCCAGGGTCGAGTACCAGTTCGAGATGTCGCGGTACGGGCGCTCCGAACGCGTCAACGACCCGCTGAACCCGCACCTCGCGCACAGCCCGCTGGGCAGTTCCTCGGTGTGCTTCGCGCACGGATACGAGGTGCCCGACTGGACCCGGCCGGACCCGGACTCCCGTCCCGGATCCCTGGCCGAGCTCGTGGTGCCGAGCCGTGCACTGCGCCGCGACGCCAAGGTGACGCTCTACCTGCCCGCCCGCTTCCGGCGCGGGAACCGGTACCCGCTGCTGATCGTGCACGACGGCAGCGACTACCTCAGGTACGCGGCGGCCAGCACCGTGCTGGACAACCTGATCCACCGGCTGGACGTGGCCGAGGTGGTCGCGGCGTTCACCGACCCCGGCGACCGGCTGACCGAGTACGCCAACTCCGCCGCGCACGCTCGCTACCTGACCGCCGAGCTGCTGCCCCAGCTCGAGGCTGAGTTCCCGCTGGCCGGCACGCCGTCCGCGCGGTGCCTCATGGGCGCGAGCTTCGGCGCCGTCGCCTCGCTGGCCACCGCCTACCGCTACCCGGACGTCTTCGGGTCGCTGCTGCTCCAGTCCGGCTCGTTCGTGTTCACCGACATCGGCCACGATCACGGCGGCGGGCCCGCGTTCGAGCCGGTGGTGCGGTTCGTCAACCGATACCGGGCCGCGCCGCGCTGGGTCGCCGACCGGCTGTTCGTGAGCTGCGGCGTCTACGAGCCGCTGATCATCCGGAACAGGTCCATGGTGCCCACGTTCGAGTCCGCCGGGATGACCGTCCGTTACGTGGAGGCCCGCGACGGGCATAGCTGGGAAAATTGGCGCGACCGGCTACGGGAGGGACTGTCATGGATATTTCCGGGCCCGCAGAAGTTCTTCTATGAGTGACCGGCTGAAGGTCGCCGAACGCTGGTACTCCGACCGCGTCCAGGCCGAGATCACCGTGGTGCGCTGGGGCGCGTTCGGCGTGCCCGTTCTGGTCCTCCCGTCGGCCGGCGGTGACGCCGAGGAGATCGAACGGTTCGGCCTGGTCGCCGCCTGCGGGCCGCTGCTGGCCGAGGGCCGGGTCAAGCTCTACTCGGTCGACAGCGTCGCCGGGCAGGCGATGGTGCGCAAGACCGGCTCGGTCGAGCACCGGATGTGGCTGCTCAACCAGTTCCATGAGTGCGTCCGGTGGGAGGTGGTACCCGCGATCCACGCCGACCTGGGCGGCCACGCCCTGGACGTGATCGCCTGCGGCGCGTCGATCGGCGCGTTCAACGCGATGGCCATGCTGTGCCGCTACCCCGACGCCTTCGCGGCGGCCGTCGGCATGAGCGGCACCTACCGGATCGAGCGGTTCTACGACGGGGCGTGGAGCCAGGACCTGTACTTCGCCGCGCCGTTGCAGTTCCTGGCGGGCCTGGAGGGGCCGCAACTCGACCGGCTCCGCCAGCGGCGGGCGATTCTCGCCGCCGGGGAGGGCGACTGGGAGGACATCGGCGAGTCGTGGAACCTGGCCGCGGCCCTGGGTGCCAGGGGCGTCCCCAACCGGGTGGACAACTGGGGCCCGGACTGGGCGCACGACTGGCCAACCTGGCACCGGATGCTGCCCCAGTACCTCCGCGAGCTCACCTGACCCCGGGCAGCCGCCGTGCGGGCCGCCCGCGATCGGGGCGGCGGAAATCACGTTGGGCCCGGCCGGCCGCCGCGCCTATAGTGAAGCCATGACGGTCAGCCGTACCAGCGCCGCCGCGCGAGCTATCAGCTCGCCGGCCGCCGCCGCCTGACCGCATTCACGCACACCGTTGGCGACCGGAAACGGTCCGCCAGCGTGGTTCTCTGATCTTTGTCTCCCCGGCCGTGCCAGCGGTTCCTTTCCGGTCCCCGTAACCCGAAAGGAATGAACCGTCATGAACGTGACCGAGACGACGAGCAGCTTCCTCGGCTTCTTCGCGCACCGGGGCCATGGGCTGCTGAACGGCAGCTCGCTGGTGCCGCCGGACGGCGGCCCAGTGCTGTTCACCAGCGCGGGGATGCACCCGCTGACCAGCTACCTCGAAGGCCGGCCTCACCCACAGGGCAGGCGGCTGACCGGGGTGCAGCGCTGCCTGCGCACCACCGACCTTGACGAGGTCGGCGACGACCGCCATCTGACCGTGTTCCAGATGCTCGGCTCCTGGTCGCTCGGCGACTACACCGGGCCGCAGAGCCTGCGCTGGGGCTACCGCCTGCTGGTCGACGTGTTCGGCCTCAGTCCCGGCCGGCTGTACGCGACCGTGTTCGGCGGTGACGGCCAGACCGGACCGGACACGGCGTCGCTCCAGACCTGGACGGAACTCGGCGTACCGGTCGAGCTGACCACCGGCGACAACTGGTGGTCGAACGGCCCGACCGGACCGTGCGGCCCGGACTCGGAGATCTTCGTGTGGACCGGGACGGGGCAGCCACAGGGTACGCCGGGCAGCGACGAGCGCTGGATGGAACTGTGGAACCACGTGACCATGCGCTACCGGCGGCACCCCGACGGGAGCCTCGAGCCGCTGCCGCAGTGCAGCGTGGACACCGGGATGGGCCTGGAGCGGCTGCTGATGGTCCTGCAGGGCCAGCGCTCGGTGTTCGGCACCGACGTGTTCGGCCCCTGGCTCAGCACGCTGCCCGGGCTGTGGCAGCCGGACCAGCGATCGCTGCGGCTGCTCACCGACCACCTGCGCGCGAGCATCGTGATCATCGGCGACGGCGTCCGGCCGTCCAACACCGGCCGGGGCTACGTGCTGCGGCGGCTGCTGCGGCGCGCGCTCACCACGCTGTGGCGCACCGACGGCGGCGGGACGCTCGGCGACCTGCCCACCTCGCTGGTCGAGCACACGCTGGGACAGTTCGGGCAGGACACCGGCAGCGAGGTCGTCACCGGCGTGCTCCGCGACGAGGAACGCCGGTTCGCGGACCTGCTGAGCCGCGGCCGCAAGGTCCTGGCGCAGCGGGAGCCGGGCCGGCCGCTGACCGAGGCGGACCTGGCGTACCTGCACGAAACGCACGGCCTGCCCCCCGAGCTGGTGACCGAGCTGACCGCCGAGGCGTGCTAGGGCGTGCCCCGTAGATCTTTGCCGTCGCGAGCGGCGGTTCCGGGGGGATCGTATTCGCAAGGCGGAGGAGGAGCCCATAGTGGTTCTATGGGCGACGACGACAACGCAGCGAGACACCCCCCGGGCGCCGCGCAGCGGGCAGGGGGTTTGCGGGACACGCCCTAAACCGGGCCGGCGGCTACGGCCCCTGTCCCGCCGCGGCCGCGCGCGGGGCACGCTTCCGGGCCGGGGTTTCACCGGGCCTTACGCAGGCGCCGGGGTCACCAGGGCACCGGGACGACGGCCTCGATCAGGTGCGGGCCCGGCTCGGCCAGCGCGCTGCCCAGCTGCGCGGCGAATTCCGCGGCGGTCGTGGCGCGGCTGGCTGGCACGCCCATCCCGGCGGCGAGCGCGGTGAAATCGAGGCCGGGCCGGGACAGGTCGAGCAGCCCGCGGGCCGCCGCCCCGGCGCCGGCCGTGACCCGGTCCAGCTCCATGCCCAGGATCGCGTAGCTGCGGTTGCTGAAGATGACCGTGGTGATGTCGAGCCGCTCCCTGGCGTGGGTCCACAGCGCGGAGATCGTGTACATCGCGCTGCCGTCGGCCTCCAGGGCGAGCACGGGCCGGCCCGGGCAGGCCAGCGCCGCCCCGGCGGCCACCGGAAGCCCCTGGCCGATGGCGCCGCCGGTGAGCGTCAGCCAGTCGTGCGGGGGCGCCCCCGCGGTGGCCCCGGGCAGCCACAGGCCCGAGGTGTTCGCCTCGTCGGAGACGATCGCCCCCTCGGGCAGCAGCGCGCCGATGACCTGGGCCGCGCTTTCCGCGGTGAGCTGGCCGTCCGGCAGCGCCGGGCGCTCCGGCTGCTGCGGCCGGGGCTTGGCGTCCGGCGCGGCCTCCTCGGCCAGGGCCGCGAGCGCACCGGCCACGTCGTCGCCCGGCGCGGCGAGCACGTGCACCTCGCAACCGGCCGGGACCAGCGAGCTTTCCAGGCCGGGGTAGGCGAAGAAGGTCACCGGCGGGCGCGCCCCGGCCAGGATCAGGTGCCGGGTGCCCGCTAGCTGCGCGGCCGCGAACTCGGGCAGGTAGGCCAGCCGGTCGACGGGCGGGATGCCCGCGCCGCGCTCGTGCCGGGCCGGGAACGTCTCGCCGACCAGCCGCGCGGACGTGGCAACCGCGAGGCGGCTCGCCGCCTCCAGGCCGGGCCGCCGCATTGCCGCGCCGCCCAGCAGGATCACGCACGGCTCGCCGCGGCGCAGCACGGCCGCGGCCGCGGCGACCGTTTCGGCGGGAACCGGAGCGGCCGCCCGGACGGTGGCCGGCGGGGCGGGGCTGGCGCCCTCGGACCAGGACACGTCGGCGGGCAGGATCAGCGTGGCGACCCGGCCCGGCGGCGTCATCGCCGCGGCGACCGCCTCGGCGGCGTCCGCGCCGACGTCGGCGGCCCGCGCCGGCCGCCGGACCCAGCCGGACACCGCCCCGGCCAGCGCGTCGATGTCGGACTCCAGCGGCGCGTCGAAGCGCTTGTGGTAGCTGGCGTGGTCGCCGACCACGACCACGAGCGGCGTGCCCGCCCGCCGCGCGTTGTGGAGGTTGGCCAGCCCGTTCGCCAGGCCGGGCCCCAGGTGCAGCAGGGCCGCGGCGCAGGCCCGCCATCCTGCCGTAACCGTCCGCCGCGCCGGTCGCCACCCCCTCGAACAGGCACAGCACGCCGCGCAGTTCCGGGAGGCCGTCCAGGCCCGCGACGAGATGCATCTCCGAGGTTCCCGGGTTGGCGAAGCACACGGTCACCCCGCAGTCGGCCAGCGTGCGGAGCAGAGCCTGGGCGCCATTCATAGCCCTGAGCTTAGGAACGTCCCGCCGCTCCTGTCGCGCGTCCTCTCCACGCAATGCGCCCGCCGCGGCGTTTGTCGTCATGGACGCCACCGCGACACTCTTTTGTCGTGGTGGCGCCCACCATGGCATAAAGTTCCGGCGATAGCCCGGTAGCCGGTATACCGGTTGCCGATACACCGGAACCCGGTATACGATCGCGGTCGTGGCTAACGATCCCGTGCCGCTGTCCACCCTGGGCCGGTCCGCCGGCCCGGCCACCCTGATCCTGTCCAGCCTCGCCGACGGCGCGAAGCACGGCTACGCGCTCACCAAGGACATCGAGGCGTTCGCCGGGATCCGGCTGGCTCCGGGCACCCTGTACGAGGTGCTGACCAGGCTGGAGGGCCAGGGCCTCATCGAGGCGGTGGCGAGCGACGACCGGCGCCGCCCCTACCGGCTCAGCGCCGCGGGCGCGCAGGCGCTCCAGGCGCATCTGCGGGCCCAGCGCCACGTCGCCGACGTGGGACTTGACCGGCTCGCCGGAAGCTGGGGCGCAACGTGACCGCCCCCGGCGACGCGCCCTCCCGGCCGGGCCGCAGACTCGCCCGAATTCGTGATCCGTTCGGATTTTCGCCCCCCGGCGGGCCAAAAACTGAACGGATCATGAAAGGCGCCGGGCCTGAGCGCGATCCCGGCCGCCGCGTGCGCCGCCTGCTTCGCTGGTACCCCCCGAGCTGGCGAGAGCGTTACGGCGCCGAGTTCGCGGAATTGCTTCTCGCGGAGCTGGCCGAGCAGCCCCGGGCCTGGCGCCGCGGCGCGAACGTGGCCCGCTGCGGCCTGGCCGCCCGGCTCGCCACCGCGGGGCTTGCCGATCTCCCGGGCGCCGGCCCGGCCGCGACGGCCCGCGCCTGCCTGGGCACGCTGACCTGCTCGCTCGCCGTGTTCCTGACGTTCGGCACGACCATGTGGGCGCAGCTCGCGGTCGGCTGGCAGTGGGCGCCGCCGGCGACCACGGCCACCACGGTCGCGATGCTGGTCATGTCCGGCTCCCTGGTGTTGCTGGCCGTGCTGGCGCTGCTCGCCGCCGTCCCCGCGGGCCTGGCGGCGATCCGGGCCGCCCGCCGTGGCCAGGCCCAGCGGCTGCGCGGACCGGCCGCGCTGGCCGCCGCCGGGGCGCTCGTCCTGGTCGCCGGCGCCCGTCATTTCGGCAACGGCTGGCCGGGCACCGGCGGGCACTGGTGGCCGCACCAGGGCCTGGCGCCCGGCGGGGTCGCCGCGTTCGGCTGGGCGGCCACGCTGTCGGTCACCTCCTACTGGGCCCACCCCGCCGCCCTCGCGTCCTTCCCGGCCGCCGAGCTGGCCTGGATGGTGATCAGCCCGGCGGCGCTGCTCGGTATTGCCATCGGCGCCGTCACGCTGGTGCGCCGGATCGAGGCCTCGCCCCGGATCCTCCGTTATGAGGCGTGGACGGGACGGGCGGCGGTGGCCGCCATGACCGCCTTCCTCGGCGGGGCGCTGTGCTGGGTCAGTCAGCGCGGGCCCGCGCCGGCGCTGTTCCGGGCCGGTGACATCGACGCCGCCGGGCTGGCCGTGATGGCGATCGCCCTGGCCGTCGGCTGGCATGCCATGGCCAGGGCCAGGGCGTGAGCGGCGGGCCGCGGGTGAGCGGGGCCGGGCCGGGCCTGGCCGGAGCGCGCCCCGGCGAGACGGCGCCGGGGCGCCGGTGGACCCGCCGCCGTGCGCTGACCGCTGGCGCGGGCGGGCTTGCCGCGGTGGCCGCCGCCGGGCCGGCGCGCTCGAACTGGTCGCCCGCGGCGTGCTGCCCGGCCAGCAGGTGCTCAGCCGGCTCGACGGGGCCTGTTCGGTGCCGAGCCCGCCGCTGGTCTTGGCCGCGCCGGGCGTGGCGCAATCGGGCGCGTTCTACTCCCGCGCCCGGCAGCGCCAGGTCGGC
>CAVPFC010000003.1:0-136442 GCA_963703605.1 uncultured Actinomycetes bacterium | reverse complement strand
CGATGGACGGCTCCTCGACGGCCATGACCGCGCTCATGTGGTCGAGGGCGGCCTTGGACAACCCGTAGCCTCCCCACCCTTCGTACGCCTCGACCGACGCGTCCGACGTGATGTTCAGCACGGCGCGCCGCGCCGAGGCGCGCAACAGCGGCATCGGCCTGTTGCACCAGGGCGAGCGGCGCCACCACGTTGACCTCGAGGACGCTGGGTCAGGTCGTCGAGGGGGTAGGCCGACGAGGCTCGGGAGGGGGGTGGCGCCCAGGGTGCTGGCGTTGTTGACGACGAGGTCGAGGCCGCCCAGCGCTCCGGCCGCTGCCACCAGGGCCCGTCGGTGGCCGGCGTCGGTGACGTCGCCGGCGATCGCGACGAGCGACGCGCCGGGTGCGATGTGGGCCAGCGATCGTCCGCTCGGCCTCGGCGAGTGCGGCGCCGTCGCGGGCGTCGACGCACGAGCGACCAACCCCGTCGGGCCAGCTCCCGGGCCAGTGCCCGTCCCAGTCCCCTCGACGCCCCTGTCACCAGTGCGATGGCCATGGGTCAACCTCCTCCGGGCCGGCTCCCCGGCCCACCTATATAAAGATAGTTTTATCTATCTTTATTTCCCGGGCAAGCGGCTTTTCCAGCCCTGACCGGCTGCCAATCGGGGATCTGGCGGCAGGCAGGAGTCGGGCTCAGTGCGAGGAGCCGGCGGCGCTCGGCGCCAGGGTCGCCCGGAGGTGCTCGAGCAGCTCCTCGACGGTGGCGGGGTCGAGCGTCAGCTGGCGTCGCGTTGCCGACGCGAGCCTCGATGACCAGCCCGGCGTCGCGGAGGAGCTTGACGTGGTTCGACGCCGTGGGCTGGGCGATCCCGAAATGACGGGCCAGCTCGGTCACCGTGCTCGGGCCGCTCACGAGGTGGTCGACGATGCCCAGGCGGGTGGGGTCGGCGAGCGTCTTGAGACGGCGCGCCAGCGGCTTGGGTCCGAGCCCGGCTCTCGGCGCCCGACGGATCGGCGCGCACGCCCACCACGACGAGACCGGGCAGGTCGAAGAGCAGGCTCTTGTGCGTGAAGTACGCAGGGACGACGACGAGCTCTCCGTCGGGGCCGAGCCCGGCAACGAGGTGCGACAGCACGTCACCGATGTCGCAGTCGGTGCGGGTGACCTCGTTCCACTGCGCTCCCCGGGCGAGCTGGTCGCGTTTGTCGGCGCAGACCTGCTCGACGGCGCGTCGCCCTACTTGTTGCCACGCCGGGCCGATCGCCGTCCACACCGCCTCGAGCAGTTCGACGTAGTCCTGGCGAAGCCGAGGGGCGCGTCGCAGCCGGGCCAGCCGGTCGAACACGACGTGCCGGTCGCTTTCGCTCTCCGAGGCCAGGGCCAGATTCGTCGGCACGTCGAACCTGACACCCTTCAGCTTCGAGAACAGTGCGGCCGGATCAGCGGCGAAGAGCTCGTCCGCCGTCGTGGGCGAGGACGAGGAGCTCGAGGAACCCGAGGCCTCGGAAGCATCGTCGGTCCAGAATGTCGGCTGCCCGCTCGAGCAGCTCGGGGTGTTCGTCGAAAAGGGCGTGCAGGGCGGGGTGCCCGTCGCGGAAGTCGGCCCTGGGTCGCCGCGTGCAGAACCCAGCACAGCTCGACCGGGGCCGATGCGCGCACCGTCACCCTCGGCCCGAATTGGGCTCCCGGGGCACTGTCCAGCGATGGCATAGTGATTTGACTATATAGGTATATATCCGTATAATCAAGAAATACGGAAGATCGGCCGGCTCGGCGCTGGCGTTCCGAGCCCCAGGAGGCCGTGATGCACCCGTGGATGATGCAGTGCCTGGCGGAGGAGCGTCGTCACGAGTTGGCCGAACGCGGCTCGTCGAGCTCGGGCGTCGCGCGAGGCCCGCGGCGCCCGGCCGGTCCACCGCCGCATCGCCAACCACATGGTCAGTCGCCACCTGGGTGAGTTGCTCATCAGGACAGGCCGGCGCCTGGTGGGCCCCGAGGCGCCCGTGAGCGGCGTTCGTGACCGCTTCGCATGGCGGGGATCGTCAGGAGCGACAGTCGACTCCTGCTGATCTCCCCTCGACCCTGACCACCCCGCCGGACCAAATAGCATGCAAGTTCGGGGGGAACCGTCAGGGGAACGACGATGGCCCACGGAGCCGGCTCATGGTGAAGGCGGTGATACTGGCGCTGGCCGCGAGCTTCTGCACGGCCACCTCGTCGGTGTGCCAGCGGCTGGGAGCCGCCACTGCACCCGGTGGCGAGCGTCTGAGCCCACGTCTGCTCCTCTACGTCGTGCGCCAGCCCATCTGGCTGGCCGGCATCGCCAGCATGATCCTGGGCTTCGTCTTTCAGGTGGCCGCGCTGCACTTCGGTGATCTCGCCCTCGTCCAGCCGATCCTGGCCACCGAGCTGCTCTTCGTGTTCGCCTACATGGCGGTCATCGGGACCGCCGAGTGGCGCGTCATGACTGGTTGGCGGCGGCCGCCATGGCGGCGGGTCTCGGTGTCTTTCTCTTCACGGCGAGCCCCTCCGGTGGGCACCTGCACGCGCCGGCAGCCTCGTGGTGGTTCGCGGGGATCTCCGCCCTCGGCCTGGCCCTCGTGGCCACCGTCGTGGCGTTCACCCCCATGCGTCGCGGCGCGCCCCCGTCACCGGCCCGAAAGGCGGCGACGCTCGGAGTGGCGACCGGGATCTCGTGGGGATTCGTGGCCGCGGTGATCAAGGAGCTCAGCTCGCACACCGGCGCCGGCTTCAACATCTTCATGACCTGGTCGCCCTACGTGCTCGTCGCCGTGGGGGCGTCGTCGATCCTGCTCTCCACGCACGCCTTCCAGGCCGGGCCGCTGGCCGCCTCGCAACCGGGGTTCACCATCGTCGATCCCCTCGTCGCCAGCCTGCTCGGCGTGTTCATCTTCCAGGAGCACCTCCAGCTCGTCGCCCTTCGCCGTCGTCGTCGAGGCCGGCCGCGCTGGCCGCCTTGGTGGCCGGGGTCGTGGCCATCAGCCGGAGCCAGCTGGTCCAGGGTCAGACCCACGAGGACGAAGCCGGATTGCGGCCCGTGCCCGCCGGCGCTCGACGTACGCGACGCCGCCGGCTGAGACCCGTCGTCGCGCTGTCGCCGACGGCGTCAACCCGGTTCCCCCACGTCGGGGCTTCCCGGGTCCGTAGCGATCCGTGAGGCGGGCACCCAGGTGGGCGAGGTGGTCGCGGACGTCGTCGGGCGATGTCACCTCCAGGTGGTCGGCAAAGCCGGCGAGCTCGGCGCCGACGATCTCGGCCGAGTGGCCACGGATCTCCACCGCCACACGCCCGTCGTCGGAGGCCGCACCGACCGACAGCCGTGTCCCGAGCACACCGTGCAGGACTCCGAACCGGCGCCCTCCAGCCGCTGCGGGTGCCGCGCGGCGCGACCGGCTGGCTGCGGATCACCGTGACCGGCCTGGCCACGGCGCCGCAGCCGGTGATCGGCACGCAGGTGGGCATCAAGGAGATCGTCGTGCCCGGGGTACGCGCCAGCCGCGCGATCATGGCGCCCCGGGTGCCGGGCGGCGACCCGGCTGCCGTGGTGCTCACCAAGGCCCAGCCGCAGCCGTCGTCGTGCATGCTCACCACGCGCCGGTGGGTGTGCTCCCGGCGCTGGCCACGACCACCGAGGAGCAGTACGGCTTCGATCAGGAGTTCTCCGCGGCGGCGGCCGGCCGGGCCACGCTGCGCGGGTCCACGGTGCTGATGTCACCGGCGCTGGTCGCCAAGTACCTGGAGCTGGCGCCGGGCCAGGCGCGGGTCAGCGCCTCGTCGCGGTACACGCGGGACCCGCAGGACCAGCCCAGGTCGGCCTTTGACGGGAACCCGGCCACCACCTGGATCGCCAGCCCCACCGACGCGCACCCGGTACTCACGATCGCCTGGCGCCGCCCGCTGACGGTGCGCACCGTGACGATCCAGCGCCCGCCCGGCGCGTCGGGCCCGCTTCAGGTTCAGCTCGCCGGGTCCGGGGGCCAGGCCCGCGGCGGCCTGGTCGGCTCCTCGGGGGTGCTGCGTTTCGCGCCGCTGCGCACGAACAAGCTGACCTTCCTGTTCACCGCGGTGCAGTCGCCGTTGCAGATCACCAACGTGGTGATCCCGGGCGTCCCCGAGCTGAGCACCCCGGCGGGCCCGTTCCGGCTGCACTGCGGCCTGGGCCCGGTCATCGACCTGAACGGCAAACTCGTGCCGACCCAGGTCACCGGCACCTTCACCGACCTGCTGACCGGCCGGCCCATGTCGTTCGCGGCCTGCTCCGATGTCCCGGTCACCCCCGGCGTCAACCGTGTCGCCGAGCCGGCCAGAGACGCGTTCGACGTCCAGGACGTCGTCCTGGCCCGCACCAACGGCCCACTGGCCGGCAGCGGGGCACCCCGGGTTTCGTCCGCGGCGGCCCCCGCGGCGGTCCGGTCGTGGACGTCGGCGCGGCGGGTGCTGAGGGTATCCGCGCCCACCAGGTCCTATCTGGTCGTCAACGAGAACTTCAACCCGGGCTGGCAGGCGAGGCTGGGGAGCCGGGCGTTGCGGCCGGTCCGGATCGACGGCTGGAAGCAGGCCTGGCTGCTGCCCGCCGGGACCGCTGGAGCCGTAACCCTGACCTTCGCGCCCAACGCCCTCTACCGCGCCGCCATCCTCGGTGGCCTGGCCACCCTGGCCCTGGTCGCCCTCGTGGCGCTCTGGCCTCCCGCCCCGGCCTGGCGCCGCATCCCCGGCTTCCGCCGCGCAGCACGCTGGTTCCGCGTGCCGGGGTCTCGGCGTACTGCGGAGCAGGCCGGCACTCGGGCACGCGAGCCGGGGGGACCGGCGGCGCCTGAACTCTCGCCCGGCGACCAGGGAGTCCGCAACAACCCGGGCTCGCTGCCTGGCCTGGACTCGCAAGCGGGCCTGGACTCGCGCCAGGGCCCGGCCCCGGACCGGGCGTTGCGCCGGGCCCCGCGGCCGGGCTTCGCCGCGACGCTGACCTGGGCCGCCGCCGCTAGCGGCCTGGTGCTCGCCGGGCTTTGGCTCGGCGGTTATCCGGGGGCTGCCATCCTTGCCGTGGCCACCGCCCTGTTCACGGTGGCCGTCACCTACCGGCGACGGCACCGCGTCTGGCTCGAACTGTCCCGCCCCTGGCTGGTCGCCGGCCTGCTGCTGGCCGCGGCACTTTCCGCGGTAGCCGGCCAGCGCCTGCTGACCGCCGGGGCGTCCGGCTCCCTGGTCACCCTGCTGACCAACACGGCCCCCCAGGTCATCTGCCTGCTGGTCGTCGCCAGGCTGGTCGCGGCCCTGATCGTCGCCGACCCTTCACGCAGGCCACGGAGGCAGTCGTCTTCTGATTGGGCCGGATTGGCGGCGCGGGGACGTTGGAGGTGCGGGCGCAGGCTGCGTAATGCATGTTTGATGTTGTTGTGACGACCGGGACAAATCATTGGCGGCGGGGCGGCGCAACGATGGTTATGACCGCCTTGCGGTGGTAGAACTTGTTACAGTTATGCGCCTCGATCGCTGACGGCTTGGTGCTGGGTGCCAGCGGCCAATGCCGGCGTCAGGGATAAGGCCAGCCGTATCCAGGAGGAGCCATGCGTCGCACCATCGGGCTCACCCTCGCCGGGCTGGGAGCTTTTCTCGTCGTCGCGGCGGTGCTGGTGCGCACTTATGTGGGCGGCCAGCTGATCAAGTTTCCGCTCAACGAGTACGTCAAGACCACCCTGCTGGCGAAGAACGTCGCTTACTTCAGCCCGGCCCTGGTGCGAAACGTGACGGGGGCGACGATCCGGGTTACCGACACGGTGAAGGGCGACGCCAAGGCGGGCAACTCGTCCACCGCGGTGTGGAACGAATTCACCTACCTGTACGACGTGACGAACAAGAAGGAGTTTGCGGTCTCCACCCGGCGGGCCGCCTTCAACCGCCGCACGGGTGTGCTTGTCGACTGCTGCGGGGCCAGCGTCAACGGCAACAGCACGATCCGTCAGACCGGGTTCTCGGGGTACGTGTTCCCGATCGGCACACAGAAGCGCACGTACCAGGTGTTCGACACCACCCTCAACCGGCCCATGCCGTTCCGCTACGAGGGCACGGGCACGCTCGACGGCATCACCGTCTACCGGTTCGTCGAGCACGTCGCACCCACCCAGGCGGGCTCCCAGAAGATCCCGGGGACGCTGGTCGGCCTGGGCCAGTCCCTGGTGACGCTGCCCATGTACTACGCGGCGACGAACACCTACTGGGTCGATCCGGCGACCGGCGGCCTGCTGTACACCACCCAGAACCAGAAGCAATACCTCCAGGACAGCACCGGCAAGCACCGCCTGTTGCTGTTCGACGGCGACATCGTCATGACGCCGCAGAGCCTCCACGTCTCGGTGGGCCTCGACTCGACCGGCCGCAACGAGCTCTTCTGGTTCCAGGACCTCGGCCCGATGCTCGCGGGGGTGCTCGGTCTCGTCCTGCTCGTCGCGGGGATCGTTCTCATCTGGCTCAAGCGCCGCGGGCAGCCGGAGAAGTCCGACGCGGAAGAACCCGAGCCGGCCCTGGGCCCCGCGCTCTAGCGCGGCGCCGCCTCGCCCCGGGATTCCTTGCGCAGGACCAGAAGCAGGTTCCAGGTGAAGAACTCGCGCGCCACCGGAACCCGCAGCAGTGGCCTCGTCCAGCCCGGCAGGTACCGGGGCACGGCGTCGACCAGCACGGCGTCCGGGACCGACCGCGCCCAGCCGAGGGCACCAGCCACCGAGACCGGGTAGAGGCTGTGGCCGAAGCGGTTCTTCGGCGGCCTGCCGTACCTGCGCTGATAGCGGCGCGCCGCTCGCTCCCCGCCGAGGTAGTGCCAGGGCGAGGTCTCATGCCCGCCCCAGGGTGACAGCCAGTTGGTGAAGGCGACGAAGACGATGCCGCCGGGCCTGGTCACCCGGACCATCTCCGCCAGCATGGCCCGCCAGTCTCCGACGTGTTCCAGCACGTTGGACGAGAAACACACGTCGACCGTGCCGGATGCGAGCGGGAGGGACAGCGCGCTGCCGACGGCGCTGCCCCGCCCGGCGCCGCCCAGGGCGGCAAGCTCCCCGGTGTCGGTGTCGAGGCACAGGGCCACGGCGCCCGCGTTGCGGAACTCCCGCACGAAGAAGCCTGGGCCGCCGCCCACGTCGACCACGAACCGGCCGTTCAGGTCCAGGTAGCGGCCTACCTGGCGGACGGTGTCCCGGGCGAGGCCGGCGTAGTACGCGGACGGGGCCGCCTGCTCGGTACGGAACGCCCGGAACAGCCGTACCGACCGGGCCACGTCCGCCCGGAATGCCGGAAGATCGGTCACGATGACGTCTGTAACAGGCTTCTTCCTAGGCTCGCAACTAGAACACGTTACAAATCCTTGCGGTGGGAGGCCCTTCGGTACCGGGGAGCGTTTGGCGGGTGTGCGCCCAGCCGGTAGTGCTGCCGGGCTTGGGGGCGTTGCCGGTGGCTGTTCGGATCTTGGACCGGGTGTGTTGTGGTGACTCGGACGCTGGCTCGATCATTAGTTCGATCTTAGTGTCGCCTAGCTTTGTCGGTACCCTCTGCTAGCGTCGGATCTGAAGGTCAGCAACCCGGATCGGGGAGGTGAGCCAGGTGCCCGTACCAGCGATTGGTCCCGCGGCGGCGCCTCGGCCTGCCCCGGCGGGTGATGGCCTTCGGGAGGCGCTGCTGGCCCGGGTCCGGTTGGGGGCGTGGGATGTGCAGGACGCGGACTGGGAGGCCGAGATCGCGGCCCTGGAGGCCGCCGGCGAGTGCGAGGTGCCGCCGGACGACGAGCTGGGCGGCCTGGAGCCCGACCCACTCGCCGGGCCGCCCGACGGGGAGCATGCGTGGCTCGCGGATCTGCCTGGCGCGCTGCTGGACGAGTACCTGGCGGCCACCGCGGAGCCTGCCCGGCCGGAGCCGATCGCGGCCGGGTGGTGGAACCGGGCCACGGGGGATGGGACCGGGTTCGCGGCCGGTGGCGTGGCCGACAGCCTGCCACCGGGTCCGGTACTGGCGGGGCTGGCCGGGGATACGTGCGCGGCGGGCCTGGGCCGGCTGACCGACGACGAGCTTGTCGGCGTGCTGCGGGCGGGGCGGCGGTTGCAGTCGTGGTCCGCCTGGCTGGAGCTGTCGGCCGCGGGGGAGCTGATGTCCCGCCGGCTGGCTCAGCAGGCGGCCGGGCAGGCGGGGCTGGCCGAGCACGCCGACGCCGAGGTCGCGGCGGCGCTGAGGCTGACGGGGCGGGCCGCGGACCAGTTGCTGGATCTGGCCATGACCTTGCGGCGGCTGCCGCTGACGGGCCGTGCGCTTGCGGCCGGTGCGATTGACCTGCCGCGGGCGAGTGTGATCGCCGAGGAGGTCGCCGGTCTCAGCGATGAGCACCTTGCCGGGGTGGAGGAACGGGTGCTGACCCGGGCGGCGGACCAGACAACCACGCGGGTCCGTGCGGCTACTCGCCGGGCCGTGTTTGCCGCGGACCCCTCCGCCGTGCGCAGGCGGCAGGAAAGGGCAGAGCAAGAAGCGCGGGTGGAACGCTGGGCCGAGCATGCCGGTACCGCCGCACTCGCGGGCCGTGACCTGCCGCCGACCCGGGCACTTCTCGCGGATCAGCATCTCACGGAGCTGGCCCGGGCGCTGCACGCGGCGGGGCTGACGGGAACCATGGACCAGCTCCGCGCCCGGGTCTTCCTTGCGCTGCTCAGCGGCCAGCCCATGACCTCCCTGCTCTCACCCACCGGCCAGCCCGTGACCTCCCCGCTCTCACCCACCGGCCAGCCCGTGACCTCCCCGCTCTCACCCACCGGCCAGCCCGTGACCTCCCTGCTGCCGCCTGCCGCACCTGACTCAAGCGCCCTGGGCTCGGCGGATACCCCCGCCGTGACTGGCACGATCAATCTGACGATGCCGCTGAGTACGTGGATCGGCTTGTCCCAGTCGCCCGGGGACGTGAGCGGGTTCGGCCCGCTGACCGCCGATGACTGCCGGCACCTCGGTGCGGTGCTGGGCGCCCATCCACGGACCCGCTGGTGCCTCACCGTGACCGGGCAGGACGGCCGCCCGGTCGCCCACGGCTGCGCCCGTTCGGGCCGGGGCCAGCGTGGGCCGCCCGGCGGAGGTGCTGGTCCACCGCCGGCGGACCCTGGTGCCTGGGTGGCAGGCATCTCGCTGGAGTGGCTGGAAACCGGTGAATGCACCCACCGGCGGGAGTCCGCCGGCTACCGGCCGCCGCCCTCGTTGCAGCATCTGATCCGGGTGCGGCAGCAGGTGTGCGCGTATCCAGGTTGTGGGCGGCCGGCGCGGCAGTGCGACCTTGATCACGCCATCCCGTACCACCGCGGCGGGCGAACCTGTGAGTGCAACCTGGCGCCGTTGTGCCGCAGGCACCATCAGGCCAAGCAGGCCCCGGGCTGGACGCTGGAACAGTCCCGTCCCGGCGTTCTGGTGTGGACCACGCCGAGCGGGCGCAGTTACAGCACCTACCCCAGCAGCTATCCCGGGTGAGCTGTGCGATTGTCCCGAGTGAGCTGTGCGGTCGGGAGCGCGCGTTGGGGGGGGCGTCAGCGAAGCAGGAGGCGGGCGGCGAGTTCGAGCTGGCTGCTCACGTCGTTGGCTGATGCGCGCCGGGTCACCCAGGCGACCAGGGCGGATAGCCAGACATCGCCGATCACCCGGGCAATCGCTATTTCGTCGGCGGTCGGCTCGCCGTCGTGCATGGCGCTGGTGAACATGTGCTCCATCAACCGGGCCACCATGTTGACCTCGGCCGCCGCGCTGGGGTCCGCGAACATGAACGCCCGGGTCATCGCCTCGGTGAGCATCGGCTCTCGCTGCATGGTCCGAGTTATCCGGGACAGCACGTACACCATCCGGTCATACGGCGTGTCGCCAGGGATCGGCGTGCGGTCGAGCTTTTCCTGGTTTCGCTCGAACTCGCGGGCCAAGCCGGATACGAGCAAGTGGATCTTGGAGGGGAAGTACCGGTACAGCGTTCCGAGTGCCACGCCTGCTCGGTCGGCCACGGCGCGCATCTGCACGGCTTCGTATCCGCCCTTGGACGCGAGTGCCAGCGTGGCGTCCAGGATCCGCTGACGGCGTTCGCGCTGAGCCGCCGAACTGAACTCGGTGTCGGTGGCCGCGCTCGCCGTGGCGGTGATACCTGTTCTCGCTGCTGCCATGAATACCCCCTCCTCGTCGCGGCAGACAGGGGCCGTGCCGCCAACTCCGGCCCGCGATCCGCTCGCCCCCCGGTTGGTAGCGCGGTCCTTGTAATGACAGCTTATCAACGGTGGGCTGACGCACACGTCAGCCACGGGGTTCGGGCCCGGGTGCCACTCAGCGCCCGTCGGCCGCCCGCCGGGCACGCTGGCCGTCCCCAGATGTAACGTGTTCTAATTCGTTGTGGCGTCATATCGAGCGCGGCGTCACACGGTCCCCAGGTGAACGTGAGGATCGTCATGACAACAGACGACGCCGAGGTGGCTATCCGGGAGGTAGCTGCCCGGGTCGCGGCGGCGGGGGAGGGCGGGTCACGTTCCGCACCGGATCCGGTGAACCTGCCGATGATCCGCCACTGGGTGCAGGCGATGGGCGACACCAACCCCATCTACCTCGACGCGGAGCTCGCCGCCCGCTCGGTGCACGGCGGCCTGGTGGCGCCGCCCGCGATGACCCAGGTCTGGACGATGCGCGGACTGCAAACGGGAGACGACGACGGCGATTCCGCCGACCCGCTCGGCCAGATGCTGGCGGCGCTCGACGCGGCCGGGTTCACCTCCATCGTGGCCACCAACAGCGAGCAGGAGTACCACCGATACCTGCGGCACGGCGAGCAACTCACGGTCCGCGCCAGCCTGGAGGACGTGACCGGGCCGAAGCGGACCGCGCTCGGCGAGGGCTGGTTCGTCACCACCCGGAGCACCTGGTATGCGGGGACCGAGGCGGTCGCGTCGATGCTGTTCCGGGTGCTGAAGTTCCGGCCGCGCACTGCGCAGCCGCCCCCGGGCGAGGCGCTGCGCCCGGCGGTCTCCCGGGACACCGAGTTCTTCTGGGCCGGCACCGCCCGGCACGAGCTGCGGATCCAGCGCTGCGGCGAGTGCGGCGTGCTCCGGCACCCGCCGGGACCGATGTGCCCGGCCTGCGGCGCCGGCAAGCCGGAGTACATCGTCGCCGCCGGGACCGGGGAGGTCTACAGCTACGTCGTGCACCATCACCCCCCGGTGCCCGGGCGGCAGGCCCCGTTCGTCGTCGCGCTCGTTCAGCTCCCCGAGGGCGTCCGGATCATGGGTGAGCTGCTCGGTGTCGGGCCGGAACGGGCGCGGATCGGCATGCCGGTCCGGGCCGAGTTCGTCCGGATCGACGACGAGCTGACGCTCCCTGCCTGGCGGGAGGATCAACCCGACGTGCCACGAGGCCAGTCAACGGAGGTAGCTGACTTCGACAGGGGCGAGGTCCTGCCGGAACTGGTGCTGGACGTTACCCCGACGCTGGTGATCAGCACCGCGATCGCGACCAGGGACTTCCAGGACGTGCATCACGATCGCGACCAGGCGGTGCAGCGGGGCGGGAAGGACATCTTCGTCAACATCCTGACCACGACAGGCCTCGTGGAGCGCTACGTCACCGACTGGGCGGGCCCGCAGGCGCTGGTGCGCGCCATCGCGATCCGGCTCGGCGTGCCCTGCTACGCGGGCGACACGCTCACGTTCTCCGGGCGGGTGGCCGAGCCAGGAAACGGCGATTGCGTGGTCGAGGTGGTTGGCCGGTGCAGTCTCGGCGATCACGTGACGGGGCGGGTCCGAATCCGCCGCAACGGAGAAACGCAGTGATCTCCGGCGCGGCGGCGATCGCCGGAATCGGGGCGACCGAGTTCTCCAAGGACTCCGGGCGCAGCGAGCTGCGGCTGGCCGCCGAGGCGGCGTCGGCGGCGCTGGCCGACGCCGGGCTCAGCCCGTCCGAGGTGGACGGGCTGGTCACCTTCACCATGGACAGCACCGCCGAGATCGCGCTCGCCCGCGAGCTCGGCGCCGGGGACCTGCGGTTCTTCAGCCAGGTGGGCTACGGCGGCGGTGCGGCCTGCGGCTGCGTGCTCCAGGCGGCGATGGCGGTAGCGACCGGGATCGCCGAGGTGGTGATCTGCTACCGGGCGCTGAACGAGCGGTCCGGCCACCGGTTCGGCCAGGTGTCCCGGGCGGCGGTGCAGGCGGCGACGTCCGCCGGGGTGGACAACGGCTGGCACTACCCGATGGGGCTGTCCACGCCGGCCGCGACCGTGGCGATGATCGCCCGGCGCTACATGCACGACTACGGCGCGACCAGCGAGGATTTCGGCCGGGTCACGGTCGCGGACCGCAGGCACGCCGCGACCAACCCGAAGGCCTGGTTCTACCGGCGCCCGGTGACGCTCGCCGAGCACCAGGCGTCGCGGTGGATCGTGGAGCCGCTGCGCCTGCTGGACTGCTGCCAGGAGAGCGACGGCGCCGTCGCGATCGTGGTGACCAGCGCCGACCGGGCACGTGACCTGCGGCAGCGGCCGGCCGTGATCCGCGCCGCCGCGCAGGGCAGCAGCCCCGGCCAGTTCACGATGACCAGCTATTACTCGGGCGAACTCGGCCTGCCCGAGATGGGCGTCGTGGCCAGGCAACTGTGGCGGCAGGCGGGGATCGGCCCGCGGGACATCCGGGCCGCCGTGCTGTACGACCACTTCACGCCCTACGTCCTGCTGCAACTGGAGGAGCTTGGGTTCTGCCCGCGCGGCGAGGCCAGGCATTTCATCGCCGGCGGGGCGATCGAGCTTGACGGGGTGCTGCCGCTCAACCCGCACGGCGGCCAGCTCGGCGAGGGCTACATCCACGGCATGAACGGCATCGCCGAGGCGGTCCGCCAGGTGCGCGGCACCGCGGTCAACCAGGTCGGCGGCGACGGCCCGGTCCTGGTCACGGCCGGCACCGGCGTCCCCACCAGCGGCCTGATACTCGGCCCCGGCTGACCCGAAAGGGGGCTCGCCATGAGCTTGTCCTTCAGCCCCTACGACTATGAGTTCCACAACGACCCGTATCCGGTGTACGCGCGGCTGCGCGCCGAGGCGCCCGTCTACCGGAACGACGAGCTCGGTTTCTGGGTGCTGTCGCGGTACGACGACGTGGCTGCCGGGTTCCGGGACTTCGAGGCGTTCTCCAACGCGAACGGGGTCATGGTCGAGCCGTCGATGTGGGGGCCGAACGCGGCGAACTTCATCTCGTTCCTCGCCATGGACCCGCCCCGGCACACCGCGATGCGGGGCCTGATATCGCGCGGGTTCACGCCCCGCCGGGTGGCCGCGCTGGAGCCGCGGATCCGTGAGATCGCCGGCCGGTATGTGGATGAGGCGGTGGACCGCGGCAGCTTCGACTTCATGACCGGCCTGGCCGCGGCGCTGCCCCTTGACGTGATCTCCGAGCTGATCGGCGTGGCCGAGGACGACCGCGGGCAGGTGCGCAGGCTGGTCGATCAGATGCTGCACCGCGAGGAAGGCATGCGTGACATCCCGCCGGCGGCGGTGGAGGCGGGCATGTCGATCACCGAGTACTTCCTGAGCCTGATAGCCGAGCGGCGCCGCGCTCCCGCTCAAGACCTCATCTCGGCGCTGGTGGACGCCGACACCGTCGGTGCCCCGCTGACCGATGCGGAACTCGTGGCGTTCTTGTTCCTGCTGGTCGGCGCCGGCATCGAGACCACCACGCACCTGCTCGGCAGCGCGTGGTACTGGGCGTGGCGCAACCCGGCCCAGCGGGCCGCCGCGTTCGGTGGCAACATCGCCGGCTGGATCGAAGAGACCCTGCGCTACGACAACCCCGCCCAGGTCGTGGCCCGGCTGGCGGCCAGGGAGCTGGACCTGCACGGCGGGCGAGTTCCCGCCGGGGCGCAGGTCCTGCTGCTGCCCGGGTCCGCCAACCGGGACGACCGGGTGTTCCCCGATCCGGACCGCTACGACCTGGGGCGGGACACGAGCAAGCTCATCAGCTTCGGCAGCGGACGGCACTTCTGCCTTGGCGCCCCGCTGGGGCGGCTCGAGGCCAGAGTCGCGCTGGAACAGCTTGTGGCGCGGGTCCGGCCCGACTACGAGATCGACCCGGCCGGGGTCAGGCGGGTCCACTCGGTCAACGTCCGGGGATTCGCCTCCCTGCCCACCTCGGTAACACCTCGCTGAGCACGGCGGCCGGCGCGGCGGGGCGGCCGGGCACCACGGCGCATGCGTAAAGCTTGTAAGCGGTCAGCGCGGGCCGGCGAGGTCCAGGGCAGCGATGTAGCCGAACGTCATGGCCGGGCCGATCGTCGCGCCCGCGCCGGCGTAGCTGTGCCCCATCACGGCGGCGCTGGTGTTGCCCGCCGCGTAGAGGCCCGGGTATCGGGGTGCCGTCGGCGCGCAGCACCCGGGCCCGCTCGTCGGTGCGCAGGCCGCCCTTGGTGCCGAGGTCACCCGGCACGATCTTGATGGCGTAGAACGGCGGCTTCGCCAGCGGCGCGAGGTTCGGGTTGGGCCGGCGCCGCGGGTCGCCGTAGTACCGGTCGTAGGCCGAGTCGCCGCGGTGAAAGTCGGCGTCCTTGCCCGCCGCGGCGAACTGGTTGAACCTGGCTACCGTCGTGGCCAGCGCCGCCGCGTCCAGGCCGACCTGCCCCGCCAGTTCCGCGATCGTCGGCGCCTGGTGGACCGCGCCGACGGCGTACCAGCGCCGCGGCAGCCGTTTGCCCGGCGGCAGGCCGGCGAACACGTAGCTGTCGCGGTAGCGCTGGTCGGCGATCAGCCAGGACGGGATGTGCGGCGCGGCGGGGGAGTGCCCGGCGTACATGGCGTGCACGGCGTCGACGTAGGGCGCGGACTCGTTCACGAAGCGCTGCGCGGCGCCGTTGACCAGGATGCAGCCGGGCAGGCTGCGCTCGGCGAGGCAGAAGAACGGGCCCGACGGCAGCGGCACGGCCGGGCCCCACCAGGCGTCGTCCATCAGGTCGAGCGCCGCCCCGGCGGCCTCGCCCGCGGCGATCGCGTCACCGGTGTTGCCGGCCGCCCCGGTGGTCCAGTCGACGCCGATCGGCGGGCGCTGGTAGCGCTGCCGCATCTGCTCGTTGCGCTCGAAACCACCCGCCGCCAGCACCACGCCCCGGCGGGCCAGGACGAGGCCCGCCGCGCCGTCGCGGGTCACCCCGACCCCGGCGACCCGGCCGTCCACCACGTGCAGGCCGGTCATCGGGGTGTCCAGCCAGACCGGGACGCCCTTGGCCAGCAGCCCCGCCCGCAGTCCCGCGGCCAGCGCCTGGCCGAGGCTGAGCGTGCGCTGCCGGAGCAGCCGCGCCCGGGCCAGCCGGCCGGCTACCTTCGCGGCCGCGAGCATGGCCCGGGGATGCCGGGGACCCAGGCTCAGCCAGCGGTAGTCGCGCTGGGTGATGGTCACCCCGGGCGGAGCCGGGAGGTAGGGCGGGTTGAGGTGCGCCAGTTCGGCGCCGAGTACCCGCTCGTTCAGCGGCACGGGCTCGATGCTGCGGCCCTTGGCCAGGCCGCCGGGGGCCTCGGGATAGTAGTCGGCGTAGTTCGGCACCCAGGCGAAGTCGACGGGGGTGTTGGCGCGGACGAAGCCGAGCATGGCCGGGCCGTGGTCGAGCAGCGCCTTCTGCCTTGCGCCCGTAACGCAGCCGTCCACGACGTGGGCCAGGTAGGCGGCGGCCTGCTCGGGGGTGTCGGCGACACCGGCCCGGCGCAGCACCTCGTTGCCGGGAACCCAGAGCCCGCCGCCGGAGCGCGCGGTGGAGCCGCCGAACCGGCCGGTCTTCTCGATCACGACAACGTCCAGGCCGTGGTGTGCGGCCGCGAGCGCGGCGGTCATCCCGGCGGCGCCGCTGCCCACCACCACGACGTCGAACGCAGCCTGGTCCGCGCCGGTGCCGGCCTGCTCTGTTGCCTCTTGTGGCATGGCACCTCCCCGGCCCTCATACTAGAACACGTTATAGTTTTGAACGGCCCAGCGCGGGGGCGGGCGCGGAGCGCGGGGGCGGGAGAAGCAGAGCGCGGAGTGACCCAGCCCGTGGAGGTGGCGGTGCCGCAGACTCCCGACATCGAGGCCGACGTGGTCGTGGTCGGTTTCGGCGCGGCGGGCGCGTGCGCCGCGCTGG
This sequence comes from uncultured Actinomycetes bacterium, assembly GCA_963703605.1. Lineage (GTDB taxonomy): Bacteria > Actinomycetota > Actinomycetes > Streptosporangiales > Streptosporangiaceae > DASXKD01. The sequence continues at coordinate 120,323 of CAVPFC010000003.1, read as the reverse complement.
AGGCGGCGGCGGCCGGCTGCGACGTGGTCGTGCTCGACCGGTTCGGCGGCGGCGGGGCCACGGCCCTGTCCGGCGGCGTGATCTACGCCGGCGGCGGCACGCCGTGGCAGCGCGAGGCGGGCGTGGACGACTCGCCCGATGCGATGTTTGCCTACCTGAGCGCCGAGGTCGGGGACGCCGTGTCGCCGGGTACCCTGCGCGAGTTCTGCGCGGGCAGCCCGGGGATGCTTGCCTGGCTGGAGTCGCATGGGGTGCCGTTCCGGGGCAGCCTGTGCCCGGACAAGACCTCCTACCCCTCGAACCGGCACTACCTCTACTACTCCGGCAGCGAACTGTCCGCGCGCGACATCGCACCGCCCGCGCCCCGCGGGCACAGGGTGCACGGGCGCGGCACTTCAGGAAAGGTGCTTTACGCCAGGCTGGCACGAGCCGTCGATCGCAGCGGCGCGCGGGTTTTGCGGCAGACCGCCGCGTCCGGGCTCGTCACCGATCCCGCGGGCCGGGTGACGGGGGTGGACTGCCGGACCCTGCTCGGCGGGCCGGCCTGGGTGCGGGCCGCGCACCGGATACTGCACCGCTGGTCGGCCAAGCCGTGGGTGTACGCGCCTAAGTTTGGACGGCTGCTGCACCGGCCTGTTGCCTGGCTGGAGCGGCGGTACGGCCGGCCGCTGCGGGTCGTGGCCCGCCGCGGCGTGGTGCTGGCGGCCGGCGGGTTCGTCGCCAACCGGCCCATGCTGCGCGAGCACGCGCCGGGCTACCGGGGTGGCCTGCCGCTCGGCACGCCCGGCGACGACGGCAGCGGGATTCGGCTGGGCGTGGCGGCCGGCGGGGCGACGGCGTTCCTGGACCGGGTCTCGGTGTGGCGCTTCCTCAGCCCGCCCTCGGCGCTGCTGACCGGCGTGCTGGTGGACCGGGCCGGGCAGCGGCTGTGCGACGAGTCCCGCTACGGCGCCGCGATCGGCGACGCGATCATGACCAGGGGCAAGGGGCAGGCGTGGCTGTTCGTGGACCGGGCGACGCTGGCCCTGGCCCGCCGGCAGCTGCGCGGCCCGGCCCTGTGGTTCCAGCGGTTCCAGGCCTGGTACCTGCTCACCGCCGCCCGGGTCAGCGCGCCCACGGTAGCCGGGGTGGCCGCCCGCGCCGGCGTAGACCCGGCCGGCCTCGAAGCGACGGTGGCGGCGTACAACACCGTGGCCCGCAACGCGGCGCACGCAAGCGCGCAGGCGGAAGATGGCCCGGCGGCCCTCAGCGGCGGTGATCCGCTGGGCAAGGCGGCCGAGTTGGTCCGGGCGCAGGAGCGGGCGCCGTTTTCGCTCATCGACTGCTCGGTGCGGCCCCGGCTGGCTTACCCCGCGCCCATGCTGACCCTGGGCGGGCTGGTGGTCGCGGAGGGCAGTGGGCAGGTGTGCCGGGCCGACGGGTCGGCGATACCCGGGCTGTACGCGGCGGGCCGCACCGCGGTCGGCCTTTGCTCGCACTCCTACGTGAGCGGGCTGTCGCTGGCCGACTGCGTGTTCTCGGGCCGCCGGGCCGGCGGTCATGCGGCAACCGCCGGTGCCGTCGGGGACAGCGCGGCCGCCGGGGACGCCGCCCGCTGATTATCAGTAGGTGATGCTGACCTCGGCGGTCAGCGCGACGGACTGGCAGGCCAGGATGTAGCCGTCGGCGACGTCCTCGGGTTCGAGCACCTCGTTGTGGGCCATCTCCACCTGGCCGGCGGTGAGCTGGCAGGCGCACGCGCCGCAGATGCCCTGGCGGCAGGAGAACGGCGCGGCCAGGCCCTGATCGATGAGCACGTCGAGCATCCGGGTGCCCGCCGGCCAGGCCAGCCGGCGGATCTCGCCGTCCAGGCTGACCTCCAGGGTCGCCGGCACGCCGCCGGCCGGCTCGGAGGCCTCGAACGGGTTCTCCTCCAGGGACAGGAACCGCTCGACGTGCACGCGCTTGGCGGGCACGCCGAGCTGGCCGAGTGCCTGCCGGACCACGGCCAGGTACGGGTCGGGCCCACAGACGAACGCCTCGGCTCCGGCGAAGGGGCGGGCCAGCGCCACCAGCGCGGCCGCCGTCGGGGTGCCGTGCAGCGAGTCGAGCCGGTGCACCACCAGCAGCCGGTCCTCCGCCGTCGCGGCCAGCCTGCGCAGCTCGGGCCCGAAGATCACCGAGCGTTCGTCGCGGTTGGCGTAGATCAGCACGATCCGGCCCTGCCCGGTCGCCAGGGCCGACTTGACGATCGACATGACGGGGGTGATCCCGCTGCCCGCGGCGAACAGCAGGAAGTCACCGGACAGCGACTGCGGGCTGAACGTCCCGGCGGGCGGCAGCAGGTCGAGCACGGTGCCGGGCCGCACGTTGTCGGCGATCCAGTTGGAGGCGTAACCGTCGGCGATCCGCTTGACCGTGATCGTGGGCGGATCCCCGGCGTGCGGTGAGCTGGACAGCGAGTAGCACCGGGCCACCGAGCCGCCCGCGCCATCCGGAACCCGCACGGTGAGGAACTGGCCGGGCAGGTAGGCGAACGCGCCAGCCAGTTCCGGCGGGACGGCCAGCACGAGGGAGCACGCCTCGTGCGTCTCGGCGATGACCTCGGCGACCGGCACCTGGTGATAGGCGCGCGGCCCGGTCACGGCGGCCGCCGGTCTGTGGAAAACCAACAGCCGTTCAGATTTTGGACCCTATGGGGGCGAAAATCTGAACGGATCATCGGTTTCCACAGGGGGCGCGTCACGGCGGCGACACCTCGACGTGGCCTTGGCGGACGGCGTGGTCGATGCTGTCTCGGAGGCTGGCGCAGGTGTCGATGAGCGCGGGCTGTGCGCTCACGGCGGCGATACTTCCAGGTGGCCTTGGCGGACGGCGTGGTCGATGCTGTCGCGGAGGCTGGCGCAGGTGTCGATGAGCGCCGACGGCTCGCCGCCGGCGGCCCGGGCGGCGAACTCGGCGCAGGCCAGCACGGACGCCGGGCTCCACTGCACGCTGGTCTGCTGCGCGCTGAACTTGGCGACCTGCACCGCCGCGCCGCAGCGAGCGCACTCGACCCGCCGGTAGCTGGCCCGCCGCTCATCCGGCCAGCCGCCCTGCTGGGGCCGGGCCGGTGCGGGCGCCTGCCGGGGGCTGGTCAATGGGCCTGGGCCTGCTGCCGGGCGAGGTTCTCCGCGACCTCGGCCTCCCACCCCGCCACGGCCCGGGTGGTGTCCACCTCGAACTCGTAGCGCGCGACCATGTCCGGCGCGATGTCCTCGACGTCGGTGTAGAACTGCTCGTACCAGCGGCGCAACTGGTACACCGCGCCGTCCTCGGCGCACAGCAGCGGGTTGTCCACCCGGGCCTTGTGCTTCCAGATCTCCACGTCCTGCTCGAAGCCCAGGCCGATGAACTTGGCGAACTTGGCCGCAACCCGGTCCGCCTGGGCGTCGGCCAGGCCGGCCGGGAGCTTGACGATCACGCCCCACTGGAGCATGAACGAGGTCGGCGTGACCGGGTAGTGGCAGTTGATCAGGACGCTGTCGATGGTCGCGCCGTGGTAGTCGTGCGAGAGCTCGTCGATCATGTACGACGGGCCGAAGTAGGAGGCCTGCGAGCGCAGCGTCGTCTCCGCCGCGGCGGCATAGTTCGAGCCGTCGCCGACGTCCGGCCGCGACCTGGTGCGCAGGTACTGCGAGGCGATGTGCCCCTCGAACACGTTCTTGAAGTAGGTCGGAAAGGCGAAGTGGATGTAGAAGAAGTGCGCCATGTCGGCCACGTTGTCGATGATCTCGCGGCAGTTCGCCCCCTCGACCAGGATCGAGTCCCAGGTCCAGTTGCTCCACCCGGACGAGAACGCGCCCTCGATGCGGGGGATCGCCACGTGTTCGGGCGGCGGGTTCCCCTGCGGGTCGTGCCAGACGAACAGCTGCTGGTTCTGCTCCAGGGTGAGCCAGGACCGGGTGCGCGCGGCGGGCGGGACCCTGCGGGCGTAGGGGATCGCGACGCACCGGCCGTTCCCGCCCCAGCGCCAGTCGTGGAACGGGCAGGCGACGGCGTCGCCCTTGATCGTGCCGCGGGTCAGGTCGCCGCCCATGTGCCGGCAGTAGCCGTCGAGCACGTGCAGGGCGCCCGTCGAGTCCGCGAACACCACCAGCTTGGTGCCGAACGCCTGCACCGCGTGCGGGCCGGAGTCCCGGAACCGGGCCGCGAGACCCAGGCAATGCCAGCCGCGGGCGAACCTGGCCGGCGGGGTGCCCTGCTCGATGATCCGGACGCCGTCGGAGCCGTTCATCCGCGTCCTCCGTGCTCGTGGCTTACCACTAGACTAGAACATGTTCTAGTCTAGTGGCGATGCTGAACCTGGCTTGGGCCGAGGCGTGAAGGGATCTCGAATGACACATCCTCAGCCAGCCTCAGGCCGCGCCCAAGCGCCGCAGGCGGCGGGCCGAACGCCGCAACGCTCCGCGATGCGACGCCCCGGCGCCGAGACTCTGCTAGCCCGGGGGACACCCCCGGAACCCCCGATGCCTCCCGAAGCCAGCGAAGCGCCCGCGAGGGAGGCCAGAGAATGACGCGCGAAGGCGGGTCGTCCGTGATCGATGGGGTACGCGACCTGCTGCCGGTGCTGCGGGAGCGGGCGCAGGAGACCGAGGACGCCCGGGTGGTGCCCGCCGACTCGGTCAAGGCGATCGAGGAAACCGGGTTCTTCCGGCTGCTCCAGCCCGCCAGGTTCGGCGGCCTGGAGGCCGAGCCGATCACGTTCCTGACCGCCGTCCGGCTGATCGCCAGTGCCTGCGGGTCGACCGGGTGGGTCGCCTCGGTTCTCGGCGTGCACGCCTGGCAGCTGGCCCTGTTCCCGCCGCCGGCACAGGAGGAGGTCTGGGCCGCCGATCCCGCGGTCAGGGCGTCGTCCTCCTACGCGCCGACCGGCCGGGCCGAGCAGGTGGCCGGCGGGCACCGGCTGACCGGCCGCTGGAGCTTCTCCTCCGGGTGCGACCACGCCACCTGGGTGCTGCTGGGCGGGATCGTGCTGGACGCGGAGGGCAAGCCCGTCGACTTCCGCACCTTCCTGCTGCCCGTCAGCGACTACGAGATCGATGACGTCTGGGACACCGTCGGGCTGCGCGGCACCGGCAGCAACGACATCGTCGTGGACGGTGTGTTCGTGCCCGAGCACCGGTCGCTCAGCTTCACCGACGTCACCCGCTGCGCCTGCCCCGGGCACGCGGTGAACCAGGCGCCGCTGTACCGGCTGCCCTACGGGTCGCTGTTCTCGTACTCGATCACGACGCCGATCATCGGGATGGCGACGGGCGCCTACGAGGCGCACGTGGCTTACCAGCGCGAGCGGGTGCGCGCCGCCTACGTCGGCCAGAAGGCGGCCGAGGACCCGTTCGGGCAGGTGCGGATCGCCGAGGCCGCGGCCGAGCTGGACGCGGCCTGGCTGGCCGTGGAGCGGAACATGACCGAGCTGATGGAGCTTGCCCGGGCCGGGGAGAAGATCCGGGTTCCGCTGCGGCTGCGGGTCCGGCGCGACCAGGTGCGCGGCACCGGCCAGGCGATCCGCGCGGTGGACCTGCTGTTCGAGAACTCCGGCGGCCGGGCGCTGAAGACCGGTACGCCGATCCAGCGGTTCTGGCGCGATGCGCACGCCGGGCGGGTGCACGCCATCAACGACCCGGAGCGCGCGCTGTCGGCGTTCGGCCGCGGCGAGTTCGGCCTCGACGTGCCGCCCGACGCGATGCTGTGACGCCGCGATGTGCCTTTCCTGCGTTACGCCGGCGTCGTGGCGATCGTGGTACGGGAGCTGAAGGAGCAGCGTAATGACCGTCGCACCCGTGGACTTCGCCACGACGAGCCGGTTCGGCGCTGGCCTGCACTATCACGAGTCCGGCCCGGGCACCGGCGACGGGAGCGCGGCCGGTACCCCGGTGGTGCTGCTGCACGGCGGCGGGCCCGGCGCGTCCGGGTGGAGCAACTTCGGCCCCAACCTGCCGGTGTTCGCTGGCCGGTTCCGCACGCTGCTGATCGACCAGCCGGGGTTCGGCCGGTCCGCCAAGCCGGCCGTGACCGGCAGCTACTTCACGTTCGCCGCCGACGCGGTGGCACGCCTGCTCGACGAGCTCGGCGTCGACCGGGTGCACCTGGTCGGCAACTCGCTGGGCGGCGGCACGGCGGTCCGGTTCGCGCTGCGGTACCCCGACCGCGCGGGGCGGCTGGTGCTGATGGGCCCCGGTGGCCTGAGCCTCAACGTGTTCGCCCCGGACCCGACCGAGGGCGTCAAGCGGCTGATGGAGTTCGCGGCGCCGCCCGGCCCCAGCAAGGAGAAGCTCGCCGCCTTCCTGCGCACGCTCGTGTTCGACCAGCGGCTGATCACCGACGAGCTGGTGGAGGAGCGGTTCGCCGCGGCCAGCGATCCCGAGGCGCTGGCCGCGATGGCCTCGCTGGGCGCCTCGTTCTTCGACCCGGCCAGCGCCGAGGAGGGGCTGCTGTGGCGCGAGGCGCACCGGCTGCGCAACCGGGTGCTGCTGATCTGGGGCCGGGAGGACCGGGTCAACCCGCTCGACGGCGCGCTGGTCGCGCTCAAGCTCATCCGGCGGGCCCAGCTCCACGTGTTCGGCGGGTGCGGGCACTGGGCGCAGCTGGAGAAGTTCGACGAGTTCAACGAGCTCGTGCTCGGCTTCCTCGGAAAGGGATGAGCGATGCCGCGGAACTTGACCCTGGGATACCTGCGCATCGAGTCGCCGGACGTCAAGGCCTGGCGCGAGTTCGGCACCAGGGTGCTGGGGATGGTCGAGGGCCGCGGTCCCGAGCCCGGCGCGCTGTACCTGCGCATGGATGAGTTCCCGGCCAGGCTGGTGATCCTGCCAGGGGAGACCGACCGGCTGCTGGCCTCCGGCTGGGAAACGGCCGACCGGCCCATGCTCGAGCGGGTGGCGGAGCTGCTGATGGAGGCCGACGTCGCGGTCAAGACCGGGACCGACGCCGAATGCGCCGACCGCCGGGTGGCGGAGCTGATGCGGTTCGACGACCCGGCGGGCAACACCCTGGAGTTCTTCTGGGGGACGGCGCTCGAGCACCGGCCCGCGGTCAGCCCGTACGGAAACCGGTTCGTCACCGGTGACCAGGGGCTCGGCCACGTCGTGCTGCCGGTGACCGGCGAGGACGCGCTCCGCTTCTACACCCAGGTGATCGGCTTCCGGTTGCGGGACTCGATCCGCCTGGCGCCCGAGCTGCTCGGCCAGCCGCCCGGCCCGCCGCTGTGGATGCGGTTCCTCGGCAGCAACCCGCGGCACCACTCGCTGGCGCTGGCCCCGTTCCCCGCGCCGAGCGGGATCGTGCACCTGATGGTCGAGGTCGCCACGCTCGACGACGTCGGCCGGGCGATGGAGCGGTGCGCCCGCCGCGGCGCCCAGGTCAGCGGCACCCTCGGCCGGCACGCCAACGACCAGATGGTCTCCTGCTACATCCGCACGCCCGGCGGGTTCGACATCGAGTACGGCACCGGCGGCCTGCGCGTGGACGACGCGACCTGGGTGACCCGCGAGACCACCGCGATCAGCCTGTGGGGGCACAGTTTTACCCTTCCTGATACCGATTCGGCCCACCCGGGCTGAGCTGGCCGGTGATTGGTGACGGCTGAGGTGACCGGTGACAGCTGAGACCACTGCGGCCACGATCGCGGCGTTCGAGCCGGAACCGCGGCGGTTCCGGCAGGTGCTCGGCCACTTCTGCACCGGCGTCACCGTCATCACGACGCTGGACCGGGGGCGGCCCGCGGGGTTCGCCTGCCAGTCGTTCGCCGCCCTTTCGCTGGACCCGCCGCTGGTCCTGTTCTGCCCCAGCCGGTCCTCGGCCACCTGGCCGCGCATCGCCGGGGCCGGGCACTTCTGCGCGAACGTGCTCGCCGCGGGCCAGGAGGAGCTGGCCCGGGTGTTCGGGACCAGCGGGGCCGACAAGTTCGCCGGCGTGGCCTGGTCGCCGTCGCCATCGGGCGCACCGATCCTGACCGGCGCGCTGACCTGGGTGGGATGCACCGTCGAGGCGGTGCACGAGGCCGGGGATCACCACGTCGTGCTTGGCCGGGTCACCGGGCTCGGCGCCTGCGGCCCCGGCCGGCCGCTGCTGTTCTACCGCGGCCGCTACGGCGTGACCGCGGCCGAGCCCGCGGATCGCCCGCCCGAGGTCGCCGACACCATGCTCGCTTGGCCCCGCCACGCCGACTGGATCTAGCGCCGGCCGGTGGCCCGCGACCGTGCACTATGTGTAATTGAATGAACGCAGTTAGTAGTAGCGGCTGATATCCTGCTGGCATGGGTGACGCCGGGCCCACGGCGGGGCGGGTCCTGATTATCGACGACGACCGGGTCTTCGGCCTGTGGGCGACCAAGGTGCTCCAGTCGCGCGACTTCTACATCCAGCACGTGCTCGACCCGGTGACCGGGCTGCGGCAGATCGAGGCCGAGCCCTGGGACCTGGTGATCACCGACGTCGAGATGCCACGGATGAGCGGACTGGAGTTTCTCGAACGGGCACGCCGGCTGGTGCCCGGCCTGCCCGTGGTGGTGGTCACCGCGCACCCGACGGTGGACCGGGCCGTCACCGCGCTGCGGCATACCGGCACCGACTTCATCCACAAGCCCATCACCGGGCCGGACTTCGCCGCCCGGGTCGCCGCGCTGATCGCACAGCGCAGGCAGGCACCGGCCGCACCGGCGGAGAGCGTGCTGGCGATCGGGGCGCATCCCGGCGACGTGGAGATCGGCGCCGCCGGCGCGCTGCTGGCCCATCAGGCGGCCGGCGTACCCGTGACGATCCTGACGCTGTCCCGGGCCGCGCCCGCGGCCGCCGGGCGAGACGGCGAGGGCACGCCCCCGTCGCTGGCTCCGGTCATCGGCACCAGGCTGGACGCCGACGATCTCGTGGGCCCCGATCTCGACCCGGGGGTCACCCCCACCAGCGCCGCGATCGAGAAGGCGGTGGCGCAGGCCCGGCCCACGGTGCTCTACACCCATTCGGTGCACGACTCCGAGCCCGATCACCGGAACGCCCACCACGCCGCGATGATGGCGACGCGCCAGATCGCCCGCGTCTACTGCTTCCAGTCGCCGTCGGCGACGATCGACTTCCGGCCGACGCACTTTGTCGAGATCGGCGATCAGATCCCCGCCAAGCTCGCGGCGGCCGGGGTGTACTCCGCCGAGCCCGAGGTGCGCGATTACCTAGACCCCGACCAGGTCACCTCCACCGCGCTGTACTGGGCGCGGTACTGCCAGGCGCACCCCGCCGAGGCGTTCGAGGTGGTCCGGGAGCTGGCGGGCACCGGCGCGGCGCCCCCCGGCGGGCCGGGGACGGCGCGCGCCGCGCTGTAGCTTCAGCCGGGTGTGCGCTCTAGGACGAGGCCGTGGCGGTCGGCGTAGGCGGCGCCGTTGCGGGGGTTCGGTTCCGGTTCAGCGGGCCCTGCGGTTCCGGTTCAGCCGGGTGTGCGCTCCAGGACGAGGCCGTGGCGGTCCGCGTAGGCGGCGCCGTTGCGGACGCTCGGTTCCGGTTCAGCGGGCCCTGCGGTTCCGGTTCAGCCGGGTGTGCGCTCCAGGACGAGGCCGTGGCGGTCGGCGCAGGCGGCGCCGTTGCGGGGGTTCGGTTCCGGTTCAGCGGGCCCTGCGGTTCCGGTTCAGCCGGGTGTGCGCTCCAGGACGAGGCCGTGGCGGTCGGCGTAGGCGGCGCCGTTGCGGGGGTTCGGTTCCGGTTCAGCGGGCCCTGCGGTTCCGGTTCAGCCGGGTGTGCGCTCCAGGACGAGGCCGTGGCGGTCGGCGTAGGCCACTCGCCAGCCGGGCAGCCGGGCCAGCGCGCCCGCCAGCCCGTCGTGGTGCTGGCGGGACACGACGACGATGCGGTACCCGCGCAGCAGCCGCTGCCAGCCGGGCGCGCGGGCGGAGAGAAACGTGGCGTAGGCGTTGAGCTGGGCAACCGAGTACTGCTCCAGCCGGGCGTCGAAACCGACCCGGCCGAACAGCCCGGGGTGCAGCCACAGCAGCGGCGGGCTGGACCACTCGTCGGCGAGGACGCGGGCGCCGGGGTCGCGGGCCGCCAGCGCCGCCGCCGCGTCGATGGCGCGCACCGGGACCAGGCTCTCGAACTTGCCGCCCGGTTCCGCCGCGATCAGGGCCACCCCGATCAGCGCCGCGGCCGCGAGGGCCGCCGCGGTGACCCGGCTGAAGGCGGGGCTGAGCGCGGGCGCCCGGGCGAAGTTGCTGCGGGCCAGCGTGTCGGCGGCCAGCAGGCTGCCGGCGAAGCCGAAGAACGTCTGGTTGCGGATCGCGGTCAGCGCCAGGACCAGCGTGCCCAGGGCGATCGCGGCCAGCACGGGGTCGGGCCTGGTGCCCCGGCGCCAGGCGATCACCAGCGCGATCAACACGGCCACGAGCAGGGCGAAGAAGCCGATGCTGACCAGGTACAGCGGGTCCGGGCGCTCCCACTCGGTGACGTAGCGGCTCAGCGCGGGCGTCACGCTGTTGACCGCCTTGTAGTAATGGATCACCCCGGTGCCGTACGGCGTGCAGATGACGCTGCCCGCCGCGGCCGCACCGAGGGCCAGGTAGCCGAGGGCAGCCCGGTATCCGGTTCGCCGCGGCGCCAGGACAGCCCGCCAGCCGGCGTAAAGCATGACCATCGCTGCGCCTACGACGACAGAACCGTGCGTATTCGCCCAGAGCACCAGCACCGGGACGGCCAGCCAGGTGCGCGCCCGCAGCCGGGGCGCGCGGCTGTCGGCAACGACCAGGAACAGCGCGAGCGCGAACAGCGGGTCGGCGAAGCTCTGCGCGCGGATCACGATGTTGCCCAGGTAGACGATGATGGCGGCGGCGGTCCACAGAAACATCCGGGTCGGCGGGACGCCGCGGCTGAGCATCAGCAGGCCGAGCACGGCGAAGCCGGACGTGACGAGCAGCGAGCACAGCACGGCAAGGGCCGGGTAGCCGCCGGCCGCCCAGGCGGCGTAGTAGATGACGTGCGCGAGCCATTGCTGGTCGATCCATGGGGCGCCGTGAGACGCCACGGTGACCACGTTCCGGTGCGGCATCCCGTGCCGCAGGATGTACCGCCCGGCGTACAGGTCGTAGTAGCTGTCGGCGAACAGGTACCGGCTGTACAGCAGGCTCACCACCATGCTCAGCGCGGCGAGCGCGGCCAGCCAGAGCAGGGCCGAATCCCCGCGGGCCCCGGCTGCCCGGGCGGGCACCTGGTCGCGCCCAGCGGGCCGCGAGTCCAGCCCGGTACTGCCCTGTCGCTGATCCCGCATGCGTGACCTCACCCTCCGCCGGCTGGCGGCTAGCTGCCAGCCGGGCCCTTCGTACCGTCCGTTCGGCCCTGGTCACGGTCCCCCTGGCCCGCGGATCCTCAGGACGTTCGGCCCTGTTCGGGCCAGGTAGAGGATGGCAAATTCGGCTACAGAAGGTAATATTCTATTAACTGAGAGTTATTACACAACCGGGGCCGACTCGGGGGAGGAGCCCACACATGCTTAAGTACGTCGTCTACATCCAGAATCTCGTCGCCAGAACGCTGTCCAGGGACGACCGGGGGGCAAGCGCGGTGGAGTACGGCTTGCTCGTCGCGCTCATCGCCGCGGTGATCGTGACCGCGGTCACGCTGATCGGGACCAACCTGACCAGCGTCTTCAACAAGGTCGCCAACGCCATCTGAGCCGGGACCCAGCAGAGGAGACGACCGCGGCCGCGGGGGCCGGGCAGGCCCGCGCCCCCGTCGGCTGGGTCCGCCGGCGCACCGGCCGTTCCGGTAGCCGCTCGCCAATTAGCAGGAGGGAGCGGTAAAACTCAGCTACAGCGGGTAATGATCTTCTGACTAACAGTAACTACAGGATCTGCCGACCTGGTGGAGGAGCTCTCAGATGCGCACGTTCATCGTGTCCATCCAGAATCTCGTCGCCAGGCCGCCGTACCAGGACGACCGGGGGGCAAGTGCGGTGGAGCAGGGCTGAGGGCAACCACCCGCGCAAGGATCACCGGCTGCTGAGGGGAGCAGCTATGCAGCGGCGGCAGGCCGCGACCGGCGCACGCGACCGCGGTGCGGCGGCGGTGGAGTTCGCGCTGCTGCTGCCGCTGTTGCTGCTGATCCTCTTCGGCATCATCGACTTCGGGCGGGCGCTCAACGCCCAGATCACGCTCACCCAGGCGGCCCGCGAGGGCGCCCGGCTCGCCGCCCTCGGCGTGCCCAGCGCGACGGTGATCACCCGCGCGCAGACGGCCGCCACCGGGCTGAGCCCGGTGACCGTCACGGTGACCTCGACCTGCCCGGTCAACGCCGGGACGGGCGTGGACGCGGTGGTGACGGTCACCTATACCTTCTCGTTCATCACGCCGGTGGGGGCGTTCGCGGCGATGGTCGGCACCGCGACCTTCGGGTCAACCCTCCCGCTCACCGCCACGGGGGACATGCCATGCGAGACCTGATACCCGGCCTCGCCCGCCCGCTGCTGCGGCTGCTGAGGCGCGACGAACGGGGTGCCGTAGGCGTGCTGGTCGCCGTGCTGCTCGCTGGCGGCGTGCTGCTGGGCCTGGGCGCCATGGTGATCGACGTGGGCCAGCTCTACCAGGAGCGCGCGGAACTGCAGAACGGCGCGGACGCGGCGGCGCTCGCGGTGGCCAAGAGCTGCGCCCTCGGCACCTGCGCCGCCAGCCTGGCCGCCCAGTACGCCGACGAGAACGCTTCGAAGCTGACCGGCGGAAAGGCGGCGGTGAGCCAGGTCTGCGGATCCGGCACTCTCGGCGCCTGCCCGGCCAGCACGGGCGCGCTGACCGACTGCCCGTCAGCCCCGTCCACCGGCCTGGGCTACGTCGATGTGCATACCTCCACCCTGCTCCCGAGCGGCTCGACGGTGCTGCCACCCTCCTTTGCCCAGACCCTGCTGGGCAACTCCAGCTATTCGGGCACGACCGTGAAGGCATGCGCGCAGGCGGCGTGGGGCGGCCCGTCGGCCGCGAACACCCTCGCGATCGGAATCTCGGCCTGCTCCTGGAATTCGTACACGAGCTCGGGGACGAACTACGCGCCCACCCCGCCGACCGTGCCGTCGTCCTCCTACGACCACCAGCTCAACCTGGAGAACTTCGGCGGCGGCGGCGGCTGCTCCGGCGAGCCGTTTGGCTGGGACACGGCGGGCGTCTTCGGCTACGCGGTGGACCAGACGGGAAGCTGCGGGATCTACACCGACAGCCCCACGTTCTTGGTCAAGACCGGCGCGTCGGTCAACTCGACCTGCCAGACCGGGCTGGCGAACTCCCAGTCCAGCCGCACGGCGATGTTCGTCCCGGTCTACACGACGGTCACCGGCTCCGGCTCGAACGCCGTGGCCACGCTGAAAGGCTTCGCCGCCTTCGTCGTCACCGGCTACAGCCTGCCCGGCTTCTCCGCGTCGGACTGGCTGAATTCCAGCAACAACAGCTGCAGCTACAAGTGCATCGACGGCTACTTCACGAAGCAGATCATCCCGGCCACCGGCGGGATCAACGAGGGCGGCACGTACCTGGGCGCCGCGGTTATCGGGCTCACCGGCTAGGCAGGCGGACAAGGGGATGGGAAGGCATGAAACGACGGCTACTGATCATCGTGCTGGCGCTGGTCCTTGCCGTGGTCGGCACCGCGGGCGTGCTCGCCTACGTCAAGAAGGCCAACGCCCGCGCCCTCGCGGGGATGAAGCCGGTCAGCGTGCTCGTCGCGCAGAAAAAGATCCCGTCCGGGACGCCCGTTGACACCGCACTTCGCGACGGGGCGCTGGCCAGCGAGAGCCTGCCCGCGTCGTCGGTGCCCGCGAACGCGCTCAGCTCGGTCCCCGCCGCCCTGTCCGCCCTCGTGCTGAGCGCGGCGCTCCAGCCCGGCCAGTTGCTGCTGCGCCCGATGCTGGTCGCGCCCGCCCAGCTAGTCAGCGGGCTGGCTATTCCGCCGGGGCTCATGGCGGTGACGATCGACTTCTGCCTGCCGGAGGTCGTGGCGGGCGCCCTGCATTCCGGCTCTGAGGTGGCGGTGTTCGACACGGTCAGCAGCAGCCAGGTCTCGGCGCAGCCGGGGTGCGCCGGGGCTCATGTGCAGGTCAGCGGCAGCACCCGAACGCGAATGGTGCTGACCAAGGTGCTGGTGCTGTCGGTCGGGACGTCGACGGCCCCCAGCGCCACTGGCTCGCCGTCGACCACCGCACTTGGGTCAAGCAGTTCCTCCTCAAGCTCCAGCGGAACCGGCACGCTCGTGACCCTGGCCGTCAGCCAGGCCAACGCGGAGCGGCTCATTCAGCTCACCGAGTCCGGCCTGCCCTACCTCGCGCTGCTCACGCCGACCTCCCGGACCATCGCGGACGTCGGGAACCTGCTGAACGCCCGGCCCAAAGTGACCGTGAAACCCCGGCCGACCCTCAAGTTCCCGCTCGTGACGCCCAGCCCGGCCCCGAGCCTCCAAGTCCCTAGCCCAAGCCCATCCCCGACCTCGAAGCGGCGGAAGTGAGCGAACATCATGCCTATCCTTTGTGAACCGGCCGCCGATGCCGCGGATCTGATGGCCGATCTCGGCAGTGAGGTACGCACCGCCGACGACCTCGGCGCGGCGGCACGGCTGCTCGACAGCGACCCCGCCGAGACCCTGGTGGTGATCGGGCCGCAAACCGGGACCGACGAGGCGCTGGGGTTCGCGTCGGCGCTGCGGATGGTCCGCCCGGCGGTCGGCGTGATCCTGGTGCGGGAGCAAGCGGACGTGGCCCTGCTGAACCAGGCGCTGCAATCGGGTGTGCGCGAGGTGGTGCCGCCGGCGACCACCCCGCGCTGGCCGCCGCCTGCCGCCGGTCCCGCGACGTGTCCTGGCGCATCCTGGCGGCGACCACGACCGAACAGGGCGGCCGGACGACGGACGGCAAGGTCATCACCGTCTTCACCGCCAAGGGCGGCGTCGGCAAGACCATGCTGGCCATCAACCTCGGCGTGGCGCTCGCCCAGCGGGGCACCAACCAGGTCTGCTTGGTGGACCTCGACCTGGCCTCGGGCGACGTCGCGATAAGCCTGCTGCTCGATCCGGCGCGGACCATCGCCGACGCGGTGTCGATGACCGGCCACATCGACACCACCGGCGCCGCGTCACTGCTGACCCGCTACCGGCCAGGCCTGGAAACGCTGCTGGCGCCGGTCACCCCAGGCGACGCGGAGAAGATCCCGCCGTCGCTGGTGGGGGAGCTGCTGGCGGTGCTGCGCACCATGTTCGACTACGTCGTGGTGGATACCCCACCGCAGCTCAACGAGCACGTGCTGACCGCGCTGGACGCGTCCGCGCACCACGTGCTGGTCACCAACCCCGACGTGCCATCGCTGAAGAACCTGCGCGTCGTGCTCGACGTGCTCGACATGCTCTCCTATCCCGCGAATATCCGGTCGATCGTCCTCAACCGGGCGGAACCCAAGCTGCGGCTGAGCGAGGAGGACGTGGAGCGGGTGATCGGCACGCCGGTCACCGCGCGGATCCCCGCCGACCGTGCGGTCCAGATCGCGGTTAACAAGGGCACGCCCATCACCATCGCCAAGCCCAGGAACCCGGTGAGCAAGGCCATCACCGGGCTCGCGCGGCAGCGCTTGCTGCCGCCACCCGCGCCGCGACGCGGGCGGCGCCGGGAGAAGCGGGGGCCGGCGTGAGCCTGTCCGAGCGGCTGGCCCGGCAGGCGGCTCCGGGACGGCCCGTCCGCCCCACGCATGCTGGGCAGTACCAGAGCGCCCGCCGTGCCGACCCGTTCGCGGACGTCCGGCGCAATGTCCACGACGCGCTGCTGGAGACGCTCGGGCCGAAGCTCTACGACGCGAACCTCAACGAGCGCGAGCTCGAGCAGCGCGTCAATGAGACCTTGCAGACGGTGCTGGACCGCGACCAGACCCCGATGACGGCGGCGGACCGGCAGCGGGTCGCGCTGGAGGTGGCGGACGAGATCCTCGGCTACGGGCCGCTCGAACCCTACCTGCGCGACCCAGAGGTATCCGAGATCATGGTCAACGGCCACGACCAGGTCTATGTCGAGCGCATCGGCCGCCTGTACCCGGTGGCCGCGGCCTTCGCGGACGAGAGCCATCTGCGCCGCACCATCGACAAGATCGTGGCCCGGGTGGGACGCCGCGTGGACGAGGCCAGCCCGATGGTGGACGCCCGGCTGCCCGACGGCAGCAGGGTCAACGCGGTGGTCCCGCCGCTGGCGATAGACGGCTCGGTGCTGACCATCCGCAAGTTCGCCGCCGATCCCTTCCTGGTCTCCGACCTCATCGGGTTCGGCACGCTGACCGCGCCGACGGCCGAGTTCCTGCGGGCCTGCGTGCGCGGACGGCTGAACGTCCTGATCAGCGGCGGCACCGGCTCCGGCAAGACCACCACGCTGAACGTGCTGTCCTCCTTCGTCCCCGACGACGAGCGGATCATCACCATCGAGGACGCGGCCGAGTTGCAGCTCCGGCAGCAGCACGTGCTCCGGCTGGAGTCCCGCCCGCCCAACCTGGAGGGGCGGGGCGCGATCACCATCCGCGACCTGGTGCGCAACTCGCTGCGAATGCGGCCGGACCGGATCATCATCGGCGAGGTCCGCGACGGTGCCGCGCTGGACATGCTCCAGGCCATGAACACCGGCCACGACGGCTCCATCACCACGGTGCACTCGAACGGGCCCCGGGACGCGCTGTCCCGCCTGGAGACGATGGTGCTGATGGGGGGCGTCGAGCTGCCTCAGCGCGCCATCCGGGAGCAGATGGCGTCGGCGATCAACCTGATCGTGCACCAGGCCCGGCTGAAGGACGGCACCCGCCGCATCACGCACATCACCGAGGTCGAAGGCATGGAGGGGGACATCATCACGCTGCAAGACGTCTACCTCTTCGACTTCCGTGCCGGGGTCGACGAGCAGGGCGCGTACCGGGGTGAGCTGCGCAGCACGGGCCTGCGGCCCCGGGTGATCGAATCGCTGGCCGACCGCGGCGTTCGCATCTCGCCGCAGGCCATGGGCTTGCAGGAGACCGTGGTATGACCAAGCACGTCTTCTGGTGGCTGACCCACGGCGTCACGAGCGGCGACACGCACCGCTGGCCGGTGGCGCTGATCGTGGCCATGGCCTGCGTTTTCCTGGCACTCTTCCTGGCCGGGGCGGTGGTCATCGGCGCGATGCGCCCCGATGACCGGAGCAAGCGCCTGGCCGACAGGATCGAGCGCTACGGGCTCCGGCACGCGTCTCCCCACGCCAACGGCCTCCTGGCCCGCGTGGCGGGCCGCTGGGTGGCACCGGTGCTCCGGCTGGGCGAGCTCGGGCCACGGCTGGCGCTGCGGCTCGACCTCGCCGGAATCGGCTGGGGCCCGGCCGAGTGGGTGCTGGCGGGCACGGGCCTGAGTGTGGGGCTCGCGCTCGCGCTGACCGTGCTCACCGGCAGCCCGGTCGTCGGCGCGATCGTCGGCGGCCTGGCCGGCTGGCTGGTCATGCGCTTCGGCCTGACCGTCAAGATCGGCCGGCGCCGGGCCAAGTTCGCCGACCAGCTACCCGACATCCTGCAGTTCCTGGCCGGCTCGCTGCGCTCGGGGTTCTCGCTGGCGCAGGGCCTCGACGCGGCGGTGCGGGAGGGCACCCAGCCGGTGTCCGCTGAGTTCGCCCGCGCGCTCGCGGAGTCCCGCATCGGCGTCGAAATCGAGGACACGCTGGACCAGGTCGCGGACCGGATGGAGTCGGCCGACCTGCGCTGGACGGTGATCGCGATCCGCATCCAGCGCGAGGTCGGCGGCAACCTCGCCGAGGTGCTCGGCAACACCGTGGAAACCATGCGCGAACGGGCCCAGCTGCGCCGCCACGTCCGGGCGCTGTCCGCCGAGGGGCGGCTGTCGGCCTACATCCTGGTCGGGCTGCCGATCTTCGTGGCCGGCTGGCTGTTCCTGGTCCGGCGCAGCTACATCAGCGTGCTCTACACCACGACGGTCGGGATCGTCATGCTCGTCTTCGCTATCGCGATGATGATCGCGGGCGCCTTCTGGATGCGGGCGATGATCAAGGTGGAGGTCTGACGGTGTCGGCGAGCACGCTGCTGGCGACCGGGCTCGGCGCGCTCGGGCTGGCGATTCTGCTGCTGGTGCTGGCGGTGGCACCGGCCAGATCGAAGAGTGAGGGCATCGCCAGCGCGGCCGCCGTGATCGAGCAGCGGTACGCACAGCACGGCCCTGCGGAGGAGAAGCAGCTTTCCCCGCCGCCCGGCTGGCTGCGCGAGCTGGGGCTGCGCCTGTCGCCTTCGGGCAGCATCGCGACCCTGCAGCGCAGGCTCGACACCGCGGGCAACCCGAAGGCCTGGGACCCCGACCGCCTCCTGGCGGTGAAGTCGCTCGGGCTGCTCCTGCTCGGCGGGCTCGGTGCACTGTACGCGCTGCACAACCCGGCCCTCGGCGTGGTGGCGGCCGTCCTCGGCGGGCTGGCCGGGCTCTACCTGCCCGACCTGCTGCTGTACAACACGGCGGTCAAGCGGCAGGCGAAGATCCAGACGGCGCTGCCGGACGCCATGGACATGCTCACCATCTGCGTCGAGGCCGGCCTTGGTTTCGACGCCGCCATGGCCAGGGTGGCACGCAACGCCAAGGGCCCGGTGGCCGCCGAGTTCTCCCGCGTCCTGCAGGAGATACAGATCGGCAAGTCCCGCACCCAGGCGCTGCGGTCCATGGCGGACCGGACGACGGTCGCCGAACTGCGCGCCTTCGTGTCGGCCATAGTCCAGGCCGGCGAGCTGGGCATCCCGATCGCCGAGGTCATGCGGGTGCAGGCCAAGGAGATGCGGCTGCGGCGCCGCCAGCGGGCCGAGGAAAAGGCACAGCAGGTGCCGGTGAAGATCCTCTTCCCGCTGATCGGCTGCCTGTTCCCGGCGCTGTTCATACTCGTCATCGGGCCCGGGGTCATCTCGATCATGCACTCGCTGTTCTCGGGGAGCATCTAGCCATGACCCTCACCGCGCGCCGGATCCGCCGCCCGGACCTCGGCAAGCTGGTCATGGTCCCGACGGCGGTCCTGTTTCTGCTGGTCGATGCGGCCACGCTCGGCCGCGGCAGCGGCCCGGCCGGGCTGCGCTGGCTCAGCACGGCGCTGGTATGCCTGTTCTACCTGCTCATCATCTGGTGCTACCTGCGGCGCGGTCCGGCCCGGGCCACCAGCCGGTCGGTGACCGCGCACGCCGCGGCGGTGACCGCGATGATGATGCCGTTCGTGTTCCCGCTGCTCGGCTCCGCCTCGCCCGGCACGGCGCGGCTGTGGGCCGGCAACGTCCTGGTCGCGGCCGGCACCGCCTGGGCGGTCTGGTCGCTGCGGTCGCTGGGCCCGAACGTGTCCGTGCTCGCGCAGGCCAGGGACCTGGCCGACGCGGGCCCGTACCGGTGGATACGCCACCCGCTGTACACCGGCGAGATCGTGTCCTCGCTCGGGCTCGCCGTCCTCGCCGGGACCGCGGCGGCGCTGGCCGTCTGGTCCGCCTTCATCGCCCTGCAGGCGTACCGCGCGTTGCGCGAGGAACAGTTGCTGCTCCGGGCGCTGCCCGGCTACCGCGGCTACCGGGAGCACACCGCGGCGCTGCTGCCCGGCCTGTTCTAGCCCTGGCGTGCGAACCCACCTGGTGGCCAGCCCGGGCCGCCGTCATGATGCCGGTGCCAGGGCGCCCTCTTTGCGCGTCCCCCTGGCGTGGCCGCGCGCCCACTCGGCGTGGCTGACCGCCTGGGCCGCCGCGCTCCCCGTCGCGCTGATCCGGGCGCGCTACCTGTCCGAGTCGGACACGTTCTGGGAGATCAGGACCGGCCAGGTGATCCTCCGCACCGGGCACATCCCGGCGGTGGACAGCTTCTCCTGGTGGGCCCGCGGCCGGCCGTGGGCCCCGAACTCCTGGGCCTTCGACGTGCTGCTGGCGGCCGGATACCGGGCGGGCGGGCTGGCCTGCGTCGCGCTGCTCGGCAGCGCGCTGGTGATGGCGGCCTGCGCCGCGATCCTGCTGCTCGCCCGGCGGCTTGGTGGCTCCGCGCCAGCCGCGGGCGTGGGTGCCCTGGCGGTGCGGGCCGTGACCGGCCTGCCGCACGTGGGCGCGACGATCTACCCGATCGCCGCGGTCCGGGCCCTGCCGTCCGGCTGCCGCCTGTTCAACTCCTACCTGCTCGGCGGCATCGTCATCCTGGAACGGCCCGGCGTGCCGGTCAGCATCGACTCACGCAACGACCTGTACGGGCGCCGGGCAGTCCGCGCCGAGCAGCGGATCCTCACCAGCCGCTCGGGCGGCCCCGGTGTGCTCCGGCGGCTGAGCGTGACCTGCGTGCTGATCCCCGCGGCCACCGGGCTGGCCGGCCAGCTCCGTCTCAGCCCGGCCTGGCGGCAGGTCACCCGCGACCCGGCGGGCACGGTGTTCGTCCGCCGCGGAACTCTGCAGCCCGGCCCGCCGGCACCTGGGCTTCGTCAACCCCGCCCTCTACGCCATCGCCCGCGGCCCGCCCAGCACCGCGCCTTCCACGACGTGGTCACCGGCGACAACTCGGTGCTGTGGCCCACCGCCGTCTTCGTCGGCTACAACGCCGGACCCGGCTGGGACCCGGTCACCGGCCTGGGCAGCCCCGACGCCCAGTACCTCGTCCCCCTGCTCGCACACACCGCCCGGTCAGGCGCCTGACCAGGGCACCCCGCGCCCCCGGGGCCGGTACCGGCCCCCCGGGGCATGCCGCGCGGACTAGGAACCCACCGGGCCGGTGAGGAGGATCGCGACCAGGGTGCCGGCCAGGAGGTAGGGGCCGAAGCTGATCGCGCTGCGCAGGGTGACCCGGCGGGCGGCCAGCAGCACCAGGCTGGCCACGGCGGCCAGCACGAAGCCCAGGGCCGCGCCGAGCAGCAGGGTGTACCAGCCGAGCCAGCCGAGCACCAGGCCGGCCAGGCCGGCCAGCTTGATGTCGCCGCCGCCGAGCTGCCCGGGCCGGGCCAGCCCCAGCAGCAGGTAACCGGCCGCCATGACCAGGCCGCCGAGCAGCGCGTGCCCCAGCGCGGCCAGGTCATGCCCGGCCAGGGCGGCCACGGCAAGCAAGACGATCATGGCCGGGTAGGCGGGCAGGGTGAGCCGGTCGGGCAGCCGCTGGACCGCGAGGTCGATCGCGGCCAGGGCCACGCCCAGCGCGCCGAGGAAACCGAGCGCGGGCGTGATGGGCCGGCCGCCGAAGCGGCCGAACAACAGCGCCAGCACCGCCGCGGTGGCCAGCTCATACACCGCCGGGGCGCCCAGGCCGCGGCCGCAGTGCGGGCACCACAGCGCGGACCAGGAACGCAGGTGCTCATCGCAGCCGGGGCAGGCCGCGCGGTCCGGGGTCCCGGCGGGCACGGCCAGCCGGAAGACCAGGGCGCGTACCGCGACGCCGGCCAGCAGCCCCGCTGCCGCGCCGGCCGCCGCCCACGCAAGGTTCACTCTGCCCCCAAAGGAATCAGTAGCTGATTGTAATTTACGAGTCACAAGAAGTGGGAAGGGTGCCTGCGCCCGGCGGCCGGCTTGACTCCGTACCGTGGTACGGCTGCTAGCTTGCGGAACATGGCTGGGCTGACGATCGGGAAGCTCGCCGCCGGGGAAGGCGTCGGCGTCGAGACGGTGCGGTTCTACCAGCGCCGCGGGCTGCTGGCGCTGCCGGACCGGGCGGGCACCGGGTTCCGCGAGTACACCGAGGACGACAAGCGGCGGCTGGCCTTCATCCGCCGGGCCAGGCAGCTCGGGTTCACCCTGGGGGAGATCGGCGAGCTGCTGGGTTCCGGGGACGGCCGGTCCGCCGACGACATCGTCCGGGCCGCCGAGGCGAAGCTCGCGGCGATCGGCGAGCAGATCGCCGAGCTTGCCCAGCTTCAGTGCCGGCTGCGCCGGCTGGTGCGGGTGTGCGCGCACGGCGACCGCGACGACTGCGTGACCCTGCACCTCGGCGAGGCGGCCCCGCCCGCCATGACCACCGGAACAGCAGAAGGAGCCAGGCCATGAGCACAGCCAAAGTGGTGACCGACGAGAGTTTCGAGGCCGACATGCTGGGCGGGCCCCGGCCGGTCATCGTGGAGTACTGGGCCGAGTGGTGCGGCCCGTGCCGTCAGGTCGGCCCGGTGCTCGATGCGATCGCGGCCGAGCGCGCCGGCCAGGTCGACGTGGTGAAGCTCAACGTCGACGAGAACCCGAAGACCGCGCAGAAGTACGGGATCCTGCTGATCCCGACGCTGAACCTGTTCCACGGCGGCGAGGTGGTCAGGCAGGTCATCGGCGCCAAGTCCAAGTCCGCCCTGCTGCGCGAGTTCGGGGAGTACATCTAGCCCGGCTGGGCCTGGTCAGTCGAGTACTGCTGCGGCGACCTGGGCGATGTGCTGGGCGGGGGAGCCGAAGAGCTGGCTGGTGCCGTGCGCGCGTTTGAAGTAGCGGTGGGCATCGTGCTCCCAGGTGATCCCGATGGCGCCGTGCAACTGGATCATCTGGCCGGCCACCCGGGTCAGCGCCTCGGAGCAGTAGGCCTTGGCCGCGGCCGCGCGCGGCCCGAGGTCCGCGGCGTCCCCGGCCGCTGCTGACGCCGTCGCTGCTGATGCCGCCGCTGCTGATGCGGCCGCGTAGGACATCGACCGGGCCGACTCCACCAGCACGTGCAGGTCGGCCATCCGGTGCTGGAGCGCCTGGAAGGTGCCGATGGGCCGGCCGAACTGGACCCGCACCTTGGTGTAGGCGACGGTCAGGTCCAGGGCGCGGGCGGCCGCACCGGCCTGCTCGGCGGTGAGTGCGACGCAGGCAAGGTCCCGGGCACGCGCCAGGGCCGGGCAGCCCGGCCGGCCCGCGCCGCCGACGAGTCGGCCGGCGGCTTCGTCCAGGCGGACGACCGCCAGGCGGCGGGTGCTGTCCATGGTGGTCACCGCGCGGCGGGTGACGCCGGGTTGCCACGGATCCACCTCGAACAGCGCGACCCCGTCCGGCGTCTGCGCGGCGGCCAGCAGCACGTCGGCGGCATCGCCGTCGAGCACGTGGTGCGCCGCACCCGTGAGAAGCCAGGTACCGGTGGGGGAAGGGGGTGGCGGGCTGGTGGCAGGGGAAGCGGTCAGCGCCCGGCCGGGAGCGGCCGGGGCAGCGGGCTTCGCCTCGTACGCCACCTCGCCGGGATCCCAGTGACCGTCCTCGCGCGTCCAGGCCAGGCCCGCGATCGCGGTCCCGGCGGCGATGCCCGGCAGCAGGCGCCCGCACGCCGCGGCGTCGCCGGAGGCCAGCAGGGCCTGGGCGGCCAGGACCGGCGAGCCGAGCATAGGGGACGGGGTGAGGTCGCGGCCGAGTTCCTCCAGCACGATGTGGGTCTCCACCGGGCCGGCCCCGGCGCCGCCGTAGCCCTGCGGGATGGCCAGCCCGGCGACGCCGATCTCGGCGCACAGCCGCCGCCAGAGCGCCCGGTCGTAGCCGCGGCCTTCGGTCCCGCCGGTGGCCGGCTCCGGCGCGGCCGCCGCCCGGGCCCGGTGCCGGTCCAGCAGCCCGCGCACCGCGGCACGCAGGTCGCGCTGCTCGGCGGTCAGGTCCATGGCACGTCCGCGCCGGCCAGCCCCCGGTCCCGGCGGCCGGTGAGGCCGGCCATGACGCGGGCGCGGTGTTCGGCCTGGCTGCCCCAGGTCGCGGCCAGCGCGCGCACCTTCGTCAGCCACAGATGCAGGTCGTGTTCCTGGGTGTAGCCGATCGCGCCGTGCACCTGGAGCGCGGTCCGGGCGGCGCGGTACGCCGCGTCGGTGCAGGCCACCTTCGCGGCCGAGACGTCCCTGGCCGCGCCGCGGTCGCCAGCCGCGAGGGCGGCCGCGGCAGCGTCGAGCAGCGGCCCGGCGAACTCCAGGGCGATCGCCACGTCCGCGAGCTGGTGCTTGACCGCCTGAAACGCGCCCACCGGCCGGCCGAACTGGATCCGCTGGCCGGCGTGGCGCACGCCGGCCGCCAGCAGGGCGCGGCCCGCGCCGAGCAGTTGCGCGGCGCAGGCCAGCGCGCCGAGGTCGAGCGCCCCGGCGATCGCCGCGGCCGCGGCGGGACCACGGGCCAGCACCTGACGCCCGCTGACCTCGAACAGCGACCGGGCCGGGTCCACGGAGCGATGCCGGGCACCCGGCTCGGCCAGCCAGATCTCTCCGCCCGTGCCGAGCATGCAGAGGCCCGCGGCGTCGGCGTCGGCGGCGTATGGCAGCCACGGCGGCAGGGCCAGCGTGGCGATCAGGTCCCCGGCGGCCAGGCCCGGCAGCCACCGGGCGGCCAGCTCGTCGCCGGGGGCGTCCCCGGCCAGCGCGGCGATCAGCCACGGAACCACGGCCACCGACTCGGCCACCGGCCCCGGCAGCGCGTGGTGCCCGAGTTCCTCGCAGGCGACCACGATGTCCAGCGGGCCGGCCCGAGGCCGCCCCAGCGTTCCGGCACCGCCAGCGCGGTGACACCCGCCTCGGCGAGCTTGCGCCACAGCGCCAGGGCGCCCGCCGGGTCCCCGTCCGCCCAGTCCCGCGCGGCGCCGGGCACGTCGGCGGCCGCGAGCATGTCGTGCAGGGACGCGGCGAACTGCTCCTGCTCGGCCGAGCGGGTGAGCGTCATCGCGGCAGCCCGAGGAGCCGCTCGGCGATCACGGTCCGCTGGATCTCGTTCGTGCCCGCGTAGATCGGGCCGGCCAGCGCGAACAGGTATCCGTCGAGCCACCGCCCGTCCGGCCCGCCGAGCCCGTCCACCTCGGCCCGCGGCCCCAGCAGATCCAGCGCGGCCTCGTGCAGGGCAACGTCGAGCTCGGACCAGAACACCTTGCCCAGGCTTGCCTCCGCGCCCAGCGTGCCACCCGCGGCGAGCCGCTCCGCCGTACGATGGGTGTGCAGCCGGTACGCCCGCGCGCCGATCCACGCGTCCACCACCCGGTCCCGTAGCGCCGTGTCGCCCGGGTCCCCGGCCCGCTGCCACAGCTCCACCAGGCGGGCGGCGGCCGCGGTGAACCGGCCCGGGCTGCGCAGCGACAGGCCCCGCTCGTGGCTCGCGGTGCTCATCGCGATCCGCCAGCCCTCGCCCGGCGCGCCGATCACGTCGGCGTCGGGGACGAACACGCCATCCAGGAAGATCTCGGCGAAGCCGGTCCCGCCGCCGAGCTGGCGGATCGGGCGCACCGTGACCCCCTCGGCGCGCAGATCGAACATCAGGTAGGTCAGGCCGCGGTGCCGCTGCTCGCCGGGGTCCGAGCGGAACAGCCCGAACGCCCGGTCCGCGAACGCCGCCCGGGTGCTCCACGTCTTGGTCCCGGACAGCAGCCAGCCCCCCTCGGCCCGCCGTGCGCTGGCCCGGATCGCGGCCAGGTCGCTGCCGGCGTCGGGCTCCGACCACGCCTGCGCCCAGACCTCGTCGCCGCGGGCCATCGGCGGCAGCAGCCGGTCCCGCTGCTCCGCCGTGCCGTGCGCGAACAACGTCGGTGCCAGCAGGAACAGGCCGTTCTGGCCGACCCGCGCCGGCGCGGCCGCGGCGTAGTACTCCTCCTCGAAGACCAGCCAGTCAAGCAGTGGCGCGCCGCGCCCCCCATACTCGGGTGGCCAGGACACCGCCGAGAGCCGCGCGGCCGCCAGCTCGCGCTCCCAGTCCCGGTGCGCGGCGAAGCCGGCGGCGGTGTCCACCGACGGCAGCGGCTCGGCGGGCACGTGCGCGGCCAGCCAGTCCCGCACCTCGGCCCGGAAGCTCAATTGTCTGCCTCCCTCGCGGGCGCTTCGCTGGCTTCGGGAGGCTGAGCCGAGGAACCGCCGGAGGTGGGCAAAGTGCGTCTCACCCGCCCGCCTTGTCCCTCATTGCCCGCGCGTCCAGGCCGGCCAGGGAGTCACCTGAGGTCTCGGCGTTGTGCGCGTGCGCCAGATGATGCAGGCCGAAGACCGCGTCCATGCCCGGCCGCATCCCCATCAGGTCTTCGCACTGGTTCACCGCGCGTTTGGCAAGAGCCAGGCCAAACGGAGGCATCGTGGCGATCTGCTCCGCCAGCGCGAACGTGGTCTCCGCCAGTTCCTCCCGCGGCACCACGCGGTTCACCATGCCCAGCTCGTAGGCCCGCTGGGCGCCGAACCTGTTGCCGGTGAACAGGGCTTCCTTCGCGAAGCGGGGCCCGAGTACCCACGGATGGGCGAAGTACTCCACGCCCGGGATCCCCATCCGGACCACGGGATCGGCGAAGAACGCGTCCTGCGCGGCGACGATCAGGTCACAGGACCAGGCGAGCATGAGACCGCCGGCGATGCAGGCACCCTGGACCATCGCGATCGCGGGCTTCGGCATCTCCCGCCAGCGGCGGCACATGCCGAGGTAGACCTCCATCTCGCGGGCGTACCTGGCGTCGGCGCCGGCCCGGCCCACGTGATCCCACCACAGCACGGCCTGGCGGTCGAAGGAGACGTCCACGTCCCGGCCCGGCGTGCCGATGTCGTGTCCCGCGCAGAAGTGCTCGCCG
This sequence comes from uncultured Actinomycetes bacterium, assembly GCA_963703605.1. Taxonomy (GTDB): domain Bacteria; phylum Actinomycetota; class Actinomycetes; order Streptosporangiales; family Streptosporangiaceae; genus DASXKD01. The sequence continues at coordinate 93,872 of CAVPFC010000003.1, read as the reverse complement.
GCGCCGGCCAGCACGATCACCGCCACCCCGGGCGCGTTCACCGCCCGGGCGAAGGCCGCGTCCAGGGCGTAGGTCATGGCCGAGTTCTGCGCGTTGCGGTACCGCGGCCGGTTGAGCGTCACCACCGCGACCGGCCCGCGCTCGGAGTACAGCACCGGATCTTCGTTGGTCACGCTGGTTCCTCCCGCAGCTGTCGCTTGAGTACCTTGCCCGAGGCGTTGCGGGGCAGGGCGTCGCGGAACACCACCTGCCGGGGCACCTTGTAGTTGGCCAGCCGTTCCCGGCAGAAGGCCAGCAGCTCCTCGGTGTCCGGGGCGTGCCCGGGACGGGCCACCACGTACGCCCGGCCCACCTCGCCGAGCCTGACGTCGGGTACCCCGATCACGGCCGACTCGGCGACGCCGTCGAGCCGGGCAAGCACCTGCTCGACCTCGGCCGGGTAGACGTTGAAGCCGCCGCAGATGTACATGTCCTTGAGCCGGTCGGTGATGGTCAGGTAGCCGCCGTCGTCCAGGCGGCCGACGTCGCCGGTGTGCAGCCAGCCATCGGCGTCGATCGCCGCGCGGGTCGCGGCCGGGTCGCCGGTGTAGCCCAGCATCAGGTTCGGCCCGCGGAGCAGGATCTCGCCGGGTTCGCCGGGCTTGGCCTCGGTGCTGCCGGGCCCGGCTATCCGCACCTCGAAGCCGGCCGCGGCCCGTCCCGACGTGGTGGCCACCGTCCGCGGGTCGTCGCCCGGGCGGCACATCGTCGCCACCACGGCCTCGGTCAGCCCGTAGGCGGTAAGCACCGTGTCGAAGCTCAGCTCGCGGCGCATCCGCTCGACGAGGGCGACCGGCACGGTCGCCGCGCCGGTGACCGCGAGCCGCAGGCTGGACAGGTCGCGGGCGGCGCGCTCCGGGTGATCGAGGATCGTCTGGTAGATCGTGGGCGGCCCCGGGAACACGGTGATCCGTTCGGACTCGACCAGCGACATCGCCCGCCCGGGGTCGTACACGAGTTGCGGGACCACCGTGGCGCCACTGACCAGGCAGGCCAGGATGCCCGCCTTCAAGCCGAAGCTGTGGAAGAACGGGTTCACCACGAGATAGCGGTCGGCCCCGGTGAGCTGCCCGCACTCGGCCCAGGCCCGGGCCACGGCCAGCGACTGACGGTGCGCGCTCAGCACGCCCTTGCTACGGCCGCTGGTGCCCGAGGTGAACAGGATGTCGCTGATATCCGTGGGGCGCACCGCCGCGGCGCGCGCACCGGCCGCGCGGGCCACGTCGGCCGGGACGGCCGCGGCCCGCTCCTCGAACTCGGCCCAGCCGACCGCCCCGTCCGCGACCGCCTGGCCCTCCCCGGTGGGCACCTGAACGATGCGGCGCAGCCGGCCCAGGCAGCCGCGCTCATGCCGCGCGCGGGCGTCCGGCGACCCGGCGGCGGAGCGCAGCGCGGCGAGCCGGTCGGTGCCGAGAAACGGGCCGGCGACGATCAGCACGGACGCGCCGCTTCGGTCGATCACGTCGAGCGCCTCGGGCCCGGTGAACCTGGTGTTGACCGGGACCAGCCTGGCCCCGGCGCAGAGCGTGCCGAGCGCACCGAGCACCCAGTGATGAGTGTTGGGGGACCAGATAGCCACCCGGTCCCCGGGTACCACGCCGTCGGCGTAAAGCATGCTGGCGATCGCCATGGCGCGTTCGTGCAGCTCGCGGTAGCTGAACCGCGGTCCGCCCGGCTCGGCCAGCGCAGGTGCCTCGCCGAACTCCCGTGCCGCGCTGGCCAGCGCGGCCGGGACGGTCTGCTCCACTTGTCTCCTTCGCTCTGCTTGGCGAAGCAAGTGCTTGGTAGGCTGAGCCTACGCGCGGCGGCAGTCGCTGGCCAGACAAGTGCTCCCGCGGGCCCGTATCCCCCCCGCGGGCCCGCGGGTCTGCCCCAAAGGGGGACGGAGTGCAGCTCAGCCCGCAGGACGAGGGGTTCCGCCGCCGGATCCGGGACTGGCTGACCGAGAACCTCAGCGGGCGTTTCGCGGGGCTGCGCGGCGCGGGCGGGCCGGGCCGTGAGCACGAGGCTCACGACGAGCGGGTGGCCTGGAACCGGCACCTCGCCGCGGCCGGGTGGACCTGCCTGGGCTGGCCGGCCGAGTACGGCGGCCACGACGCGACGCTGGCGCAGCAGGTCATCTTCTATGAGGAGTACGCCCGGAGCGGCGCACCAGCCAGGGTCGGCTACCTGGGTGAGGAACTGCTCGGGCCGACGCTGATCGCGTTCGGCACGCCGGAGCAGAAGCGCAGGTTCCTGCCCCCGATCGCGGCGGTCGAGGAGCTGTGGTGCCAGGGCTACTCCGAGCCGGGCGCGGGGTCGGACCTGGCGGCGGTGGCCACGACCGCGGCCCTGGAGAAGGGGGAAGGGGAGGCGGGTGGGGGCGACTGGGTGATCACCGGGCAGAAGGTGTGGACGTCGCTGGCCGCCGAGGCGGACTGGTGTTTCGTGCTGGCCCGCACCGAGCCGGGCTCGCGGCGCGGCCGGGGCCTGTCCTACCTGCTCGTCCCGATGCGCCAGCCCGGCATCACGGTCCGGCCGATCCGGCAGCTCACCGGCACGGCCGAGTTCAACGAGGTGTTCTTCGACGGCGCCCGCACCGAGCGCGGCCTGGTGGTCGGGGAGGTAGGTGACGGCTGGCGGGTCGCCCGGGCCACGCTGGGCATCGAGCGAGGCGCGGCCACGCTCGGCCAGCAGATCGGGTTCGAGCGTGAGCTGGGCCGCCTGGTCGCGGAGGCCAAGCGGACCGGGGCGGCGGCCGATCCGCTGCTTCGGGACAAGCTGGCCCGGGCGTGGATCGGCCTGGAGGTGATGCGCGCGCACGCGCTGCGCACGCTGGCGGTGGACCCGGCCGCGGCGACGGGCGCCGAGCCGTCGGTGCTCAAGCTGCTCTGGTCCCGGTGGCACCAGGAGCTCGGGGAGCTGGCCATGGAGGTGCTCGGCGCCCGGTCGATGGTGGCCCGCGGCGCGCCTTACGACCTCGACGACTGGCAGCGGCTGTTCCTGTTCAGCCGCGCGGACACGATCTACGGCGGGTCCGACGAGATCCAGCGCGGCATCATCGCCGAGCGGGCGCTCGGCCTGCCCCGCCAGGCGCGAACATGAATCTGGGCGACGTCCCCGCCCAGCCGGCCGAGGACCAGCCCCCCGAAGCCAGCGCTCCGCTTGCTGGCGCGCCTCCGGCACGACGTCCCGCGAGGGGGGCAGGTAGCAGACTGCCGCCGGCCGGGCGGGACCTGCTGGCGGGCAAGGTGGTGGTGATCACCGCCGCCGCTGGCACCGGCATCGGTTCGGCCACGGCGCGGCGCTGCCTGGAAGAGGGCGCCGTGGTGGTGGTCAGCGACAGTCACGCGCGGCGGCTCGCGGAGGCCCGAGGCGGGCTGACGGGGGAGTTCGGCGACCGGGTGTGGTCGCAAGAGTGCGACGTGACCGACGAGGACCAGGTCGGAGCGCTGATCGCCGGGGTGGTGGCGCGGTTCGGGCGGATCGACGTGATGGTGAACAACGCCGGGCTCGGCGGCACCAGCTCGGTCCTCGAGATGACCGACGAGCAGTGGCTGCGGGTGCTGGACGTCACGCTGACCGGCACGTTCCGCTGCACCAGGGCCGCGCTGCGGCAGATGGTGGCGCAGGGCCACGGCGGCGCCGTGGTCAACAACGCGTCGGTGCTCGGCTGGCGCGCGCAAGCCGGGCAGGCGCACTACGCGGCGGCCAAGGCCGGGGTGATGGCGCTGACCCGGTGCGCGGCGCTGGACGTGGCCGGGCACGGCATCCGCGTCAACGCCGTGGCGCCGAGCCTGGCCAGCCACCCGTTCCTGGCCAAGGTCACCAGCGAGGAGTTGCTCGATGAGCTGGCCGGGCGCGAGGCGTTCGGCCGGGCCGCCCAGCCGTGGGAGGTCGCCACCGTCATCGTCTTTCTGGCCAGCGACTACGCGTCCTACCTGACCGGCGAGGTGGTGTCGGTCAGCAGCCAGCACCCGTGACCGTCGCGCGGCGCCGCCGGGAGGGGCCGGGGGTGGGTCCTCACCATACGAACGTGGACAGCTCGCCCGAGGTCATCTTCGCGGTGAACCCGGTCTGGGTCCTGGCATCGATGATCTTGAAAGTCTTTGTGGTGTCGGCCCCGTTGTAGATGTAGAGGACCACGGACTTGTCCGGGTTGATGAGGGCCGTGGTAGTTATGTCGGACGGGTAGGTCGCCTGAGCGATGTACGGCGGGCCATAGGACGGTGACCAGCACCGTTTGGCGCCTGGCTGGGCAAACATGGACAGGTGTGCCAGCGCGTAATACTCGGTGTTCGGCGTTGCCTTCCCGGTGCTCTTATGCACGGTGACCACGGGGCGCCGGCCCGGCTTGTTCTGGTTCGGCTCGCCGTTCTGGTCCAGCGCAAGGTTCCACAGAATCACCGACCGTGCCCAGTTACTTACCCCGTCGGCGACATAACCGCCCGCCATCCCGGCCATGGTGATGTTCAGCGACTCGTCAACCTTCGACCGCCACTCCGTCAAGTGCTGCTCGCCGTAGGCCTTGCTCATGGCCTTGGGGCCGCCGTAGTACCCGTGGTAGGCGATGCCCGCGACATATGGGTGCGCCGTGGAGTTCTTGTAGACGGCGTGGCCGTAGGAGGCGTTGTCCCACATGTCGTCCATGGCGAAGATCTTCACGTTCCCGAGGCCGGCCGAGGCCAGGGCGGGTCCCAGGTGAGATCCGATGAAATCGCTCTCCTGGGACTCGCTGAGCGCCATGAACCACCCTTTGACGGGCTCGTTCTGGGCCGTGACCGCCCAGATGGGGATGCCCAGCGCCGCATATGCCTTGATGAATTTCACAAAGTAGTTCGCGTAGGCGTCCAGGTACTTTTTATCGAAGGTGCAACCGCCGCTCTCGAATGACCCGCTGGCCAGCATCCATTCCGGCGGGGTCCAGGGCGCGGCGAGGATGTTGACGTGCGGGTTGATCGCCAGAATCTCCTGGATGACCGGTGTGATGAACCTCTCGTCCTTGGCGATAGAGAACCTTGACAGCGAAGGGTCGGGGGATCCGTCATCGTAGGTATATCCCACCGATTCAGACCGGAAATCGGGGGAGCCCATGCACACCCGCAGCATCTGCCAGTTTCGCCGGGAAGGTGAGAACAGGTCTTTGAGCAGAGCGTGCCGCTGCGAATTGGTCATGTAGTGAGTCAGCACGTAGGCAGCGGAGTCGGTCAGTGCCGCCCCCACTCCCAGGAAGGGCTGGAAGCTGTGGTGCGGGCTGACCGTCACGTCACCTTGGCCCGCCGTGAGGTGGGTAAACGACGGCAGCGATGATTTGGCCAGAACAGTGTTGAGATCTGAAGTCGTGGTCAGCCGGAAGCCGTTGCCCGATCTGGATGCGGCGGCCTTATGCGCATCCGCGGCGGCCAGCAGTGGCACGGTTGCCAGCGTGCCGGAAACCAGCATCTGGCGGCGGGAAAGCCCGGTCTTGCCAGCCAAAACCGCCGGCGTGGGGATTTTTCCCATGCCTTTGCTTCTCCTTTACTGATCACCCCCGAGCCCCCCTGGCCCTATGCGTCCAGGATTACCCAGTTCCGGCGCAATGTCAGCGAATCCCAGCGGATTTTCCGGTGACTTGAGCTGGAGCGCACGCTGGAGTGGTGCCGGGCGTGGATCAGTGGGGCGGGCCACCGGGACTGTCCGAGCCGTCCACTAGCGTCTGCGGGAGCGGCCACGTTACTGCGACGGAGGGATTCACGATGGGGAACGCGGTAGTGCACTTCGAGATAGGCGGGCCGGATGACGCGCCCCTGGTCGCCTTCTACTCCGGCCTGTTCGGCTGGGACCTGAAGTCGTTCGGGGGCGGCGGCTACACGCTGATCGACACCAACGGCGGCGGCGGCATCAACGGCGGGATCGGCAAGAGCCAGACCGGCGAGCCGTGGTCGACCTTCTACGTCGAGGCCGAGGACCTCCAGGCCGCCCTCGACAAGGCCGAGTCGCTGGGCGCGAAGACGGCCATGCCGGTCACCGACTTCGGCGGCGCGGTGACGATCGCCATGTTCAACGACCCGGACGGCCTGCTGGTCGGGCTCGTGCAGGCCGCCGACCCGGCGCAGGCCGAGCAGCAGCCCGGGCCGTCCGCCGGGACCGGCGAGCCGGTCGACTGGTTCGAGGTGCTGGGCTCGGACGCCGGGCGGACCCAGCGGTTCTACACCGAGCTGTTCGGCTGGACGGTCGCCGAGCACGGCCACGCGGCCTACGGTATGGCCGACACCGGGGCCGGCCGGGGGATCCAGGGCGGCCTCGGGTCCAGCGAGGAAACCCACTGGGCCACGATCTACGCGAGCGTCCCCGACGTGGAGGCGACGCTGATCAAGGCCGAGTCGCTCGGCGGCGCCCGGGTCTACGGCCCGATGGCCGTGGACGACCACATGCAGACCGGCGCGTTCCGCGACCCGGCCGGCAACGTGTTCGGCGTCTACCACCACGGCGACCACTGAGCGGCGGCGAGCCCAGACTCTGGGGGTGGGGCGGCTCCGCCGGGAGCCGCCCTGCCGGGGCGGTGCCGCCGGCCTTCGCAATGCTGATGGATGCTGCCTGGACTGCGGAAATTGCTGCTAGCTGCAATGCACCGGCGCACGTGGGCCCGCCATGCTGGCTCTTGTGGGATTGCGCTGCTTGATCATCGACGACAGTGCGAGCTTCCGCCAGGCGGCTCGCGCCCTCCTGGAGCAGGAGGGAATGACGGTCGTCGGCGGCGTCGGGACGTGCGAGGAGGCGGTCCGCCACGCCATCGAGCTGCGCCCGGACGTCACGCTTGTCGATATCGACCTCGGCGGCAGCAGCGGTTGCGATCTCGCGCGGCTGCTCGCGGACGAGGCCGGCAGCGCGGCGGGGTTCCTCATTCTGATCTCCGCTCACGCCGAGGAAGAATTCGCCGACCTGATCGAGGCGTCCCCGGCCGCGGGTTTCCTGCCGAAGTCAGCCCTGTGCGCGGACGCGATCTTGGCGCTCGTGGGCGGAGGTTCCGCTGGCCCCGCGGCCCCTAGCGCGCCTCAAGGAAGGTAATGACGGCGCGCACGCGACGGTGGTCATCGTCGGTCTCCGGCACTCGCAGCTTGATCAGGATGCTGCGCACGTGTTTTTCGACGGTGCCTTCGGTGACCCATAGCTGCCGGGCGATGCCCGCGTTGGACCGGCCCTCGGCCATCAGCGCGAGTACCTCATGCTCCCGCGGGGACAGCGCGGCAAGCGGGTCGTCGCGGTGCCGGGCGGCCACGAGTTCCTGCACGAGACCGGGGTCAACGACAACGCCCCCGCGCGCTATCCGCTCGAGCGCGTCGATGAACTCATCCACGTCGGTGACGCGGCTCTTCAGGAGATAGCCGATGCCCTGGCCGCTGGCGAGGAGCTCCATCGCGTGTTCGACCTCGGCGTGTGCCGACAGCACGAGGATGGCGGTCTGCGGGAAATCCCGGCGGATAGCGTGCGCCGCTGCCAGGCCCTCGGTTGAGTGGTTGGGCGGCATCCGGATATCAACGACTATGAGGTCGGGCTTGCGCTCGCGCACCAGCTCGATGAGCTCGGCGGCATCGCCCGCCTGGCCGATGACGAGGAAGCTGGAGTGCTGGAGCAGGCTTGCGATCCCCTCACGGAGGAGGACATCATCGTCGGCGAGGACCACGCGCGTTTGCGTCACGTAACAATGATCGCTCCGCCGCCGCGCGGGGGCCGCTGAGATGGCGGACCGGCCGGCCGCCGGCGGTCACCCGGTGCCGTCCGCGGCGCCCCTGCCGGAGTTCATCGATGCCGCGAACGCGCTGCGCCGCGTGACGGCCCTGGTCGCGCGGAACGCCTCGGAACCCGAGATGTTCTCCGCCATCGCCCGTGAGGTCGGGCAGCTTGTCGGCGCCGATGCCGCGGGTGTGTTCCGCTACGAGCCAGACGGAACCGCGGCCGTGGCCGGGTGGTGGGGCCTGCCCGGCATGGACGTCCCGCTCGGCACGCAGCTGACGATCACGGGCGACGACGGGACGGCGTCGGTGCTGCGCAACGGTGAGCCGGTGCGGACGGACCGGTTCGAAGGACCCGCGGGCTCAGCCGCGGCACGGTTCCGGCAGCTGGGCGCCCGGTCGGCCATCGCGGCGCCGATCACGCTCGAAGGCAGGTTGTGGGGGGTTGCCGTCGCCGCGGCGGCGGAGCCGGGGCGGCTGCCCGCCGGCAGTGAATGGCACATCGCCGGCCTGGTCGCGCTCGTGGGTGCGGCCATCGCGGAGCTGCACCAGATCGCCGACGAGCACGCGGCCCTGCGGCGCGTGGCGATGCTTGTGGCGCAGTCAGCCGCGCCCGCCGATGTCTTCACGGAGGTCGCCAGCGAGGTAAGCGATCTTCTTGACGCCGACGTCACCGTCATCGCGCGTTTCGAGCCGGACGCGACCGCGACGATCCTCGCCGGCCTGGGCACCAACGAGCCCCTGACGGGCCGCTTCCCCGTTGAGCCCCCGCTGGCGGTAGAAGCGGTCTTCCGCACCGGCCAGCCGGCCCGCGTCGATAACTTCGGCGCGCTGGAGGGCGGGCTTGCCGACCGTGCCCGCGAAGAGGGGCTCCGCTCCTCGGTGGCCAGCCCGATCCACGTACGGGGGCACCTGTGGGGCGCGATCGTCGCCTCGTCACGTCGCGGCCCCTTCCCCACGGGCGCCGAGCAGCGCATCGCCGACTTCACCGAGCTCGCGGCGACCGCGATCGCGAACACCGAGGGCCGCGCGGAGCTCCTGGCCTCGCGCGCGCGCATCGTTGCCGCCTTTGACCGTGCCCGCCGCCTCCTCGAGCGCGACCTGCACGACGGCGTACAGCAGCGCCTGGTCTCGCTCGCGCTCAGGCTGCGCAGCGCCCAGAAACGGGTGCCGGCCGGCCTGCCGGAACTGGACGACTCGCTGTCGCAGGCGGTCGACGGGCTGGCCGAGGTCCTCACCGAACTCCAGGAGATATCGAGGGGAATCCACCCGGCGATCCTGTCCCAGGGCGGCCTGGTCCCGGCGCTCAAGACGCTCGCCCGGCGCTCCGCGATCCCGGTCGAGCTGAGCGTGTCGGCCAGCGGCCGGCTGCCGGAGCCGGTCGAGGTCGCCGGCTACTACGTTGTCGCGGAGGCGCTCGCCAACGTGGCCAAGCACGCGCGTGCCTCGGTGGCGTACGTCGACGTCGACGTGCGCGACGACGCGCTGCATCTGCGGGTCCGCGACGACGGTGCCGGCGGGGCGGACCCGGCGCGCGGGTCCGGGCTGATCGGCATCGACGACCGCGTCGAGGCGCTGGGCGGGACCATGCACATCGACAGCCCGGCCGGCAAGGGAACGTCCCTGCTCGTCACCCTGCCCATCGCCGGGCCGGCCCCGGAGCCGGGGTAGTCACCACAGCAAGTTTCGCCGCACGCCGCCAGCGCGCGCATTGCGGCTAGCTGCAATCCCTGAGCCCCCGGTAGCTGCATGCCGCGGATGGAGGCTGGCCACGATGCCCGGGCAGCCCCCCGCGGGAGATCGTGAAGCCGTCGGACGCAGCCAGCCTGGCTGGAGGGATAGACGATGGAAAAGACCGGAGCGATCCTCCGCCACGAGGCCATCGATGACGACGAGGTCCTCGTGCACGAATGGCGGGTGACACAGCTGACACGCCTGGGGATCCCCCGGCCGCTGGCCGACGTCGACGCCGACCACGTCGACTGGCACCAGGTCGCCAAGCTGGTCCGCCGCGGCTGCCCGCCGCGGCTCGCCCTCCGGATCGTCCGCTGATGCGCCGTGGTAACCGCACCAATGAAAGGAGAAAGGTCATGGCAACGCACATGACTGAGCCGGTCACGTCGAACGGCACCGCCACTCGCCAGGTGATGACGGTAATTTCGGATGACTACCTCGCACCGGCGAGCTCGCGGAGCCTGCTTGCGCAGGTCACCGGGACGGTTGGCATCCTTACCGGGCTCTGGGTGGCCATCTCACCGTGGTTCCTGGTCCTCCAGCACGGCGGGAACAACGCCGCCGCGAGCAACCTGATCGTGGGCCTGGCGGTCGTCGCGCTTGGGCTCTTCGCGGTCTCGGGCAGCCGGGGATTCTCCGGCCTGGAGGTTGGCACGCTGCTGGCCGGCTTCTGGCTGATCGTCTCCCCGTTCATCCTGAACGAAAAGTTCGCCATCGCAACCCCCATGTTCTGGAGCAACGTCATCGCGGGCGCGCTGATCGCGGTCGTTGGCCTGGCCGCTCTCGGCGAGACGCGGCGGTTCTCCGCGCGGTAACAACCGCGGAGTGCCCCAAGCGCCGTTACCGTCGGCCGACGGTAACGGCGCTGCCGTATTTCGCGGTGGCCGGCGCCCAGGGCCCGGCCCGGAGCGGCGGCGGCGCCGGGAAATTCGGCTCAGCGGCGTTCGATGATCGTCGCGGTGGACATGGCGCCGCCGGCGCACATGGTGATCAGTGCGGTGGCCGCGTCGCGGCGCTCCAGTTCGTGCAGGGCGGTGGTGAGCAGCCGGGCGCCGGTGCTGCCGACCGGGTGGCCCAGCGCGATGGCGCCGCCGTTGACGTTGACCTTGCCGGGATCCGGCCGGTACACGCTCAGCCAGGACAGCACCACCGCGGCGAACGCCTCGTTGACCTCGAACAGGTCGATATCACCGAGGGTCATGCCGCTGCGGGACAGCACCCGTTCGGTGGCCGCGATGGGGCCGTCCAGGTGGTAGTACGGCTCGGCGCCGACGAGGCACTGGGCCACAATCCGGGCGCGCGGCCGGAGGCCGAGCGCCCGGGCCCGGCCGGAGTCCAGCAGCAGGACCGCGGCCGCGCCGTCGGAGATCTGGGACGAGGTGCCGGCGGTGTGCACGCCGTCCGCCAGCACGGGGCGCAGCTTGGCCAGGCCGTCGAGGCTGGTCTCGCGCAGGCCCTCGTCCCGCTCCACGGTGCGGGTCTCCCCGGTCGGCTGGTGGTTGTCGCCGAGGACCGGCGCCTTGACCGGCACGACCTCGCGGTCGAACCGGCCCTGCGACCAGGCGGCCTGGGCCAGGGTCTGCGAGCGCACGCCAAAGGCGTCGACTTCGGCGCGGGACAGGCTGCGCCGCTGCGCGATCCGCTCCGCCGCCACGAACTGGTTCGGCAGGTCGATGTCCCAGGTGGGCGGGCGGGGCGTGCCGCAGTCCGTGCCCCTGTTGGCGCCCAGCGGCACCCGGCTCATCGCCTCCACCCCGCAGGCGACGCCCGCCTCGATCGCACCGGCCGCGATAAGCCCGGCGACCAGGTGCGCGGCCTGCTGCGCCGAACCGCACTGGGCGTCCAGGGTCTGGCAGCCGGTCTGGTAGGGCAGTCCCGCGTGCAGCCAGGCGGTCCGGGTGATGTTGCTCGACTGCTCGCCCGCCTGGGTGACGCACCCACCGGCGACCTGCTCGACCTGGGCCGGGTCGAGGCCCGCCCGGTCAAGCAGCGCGGTCTGGGCGCCGCCCAGAATCTCGGCGGCGTGCAGGCCCGCCAGGACGCCGCCGCGCTTGCCGATCGGCGTCCGGACCGCCTCGACGATCACCGCAGTTCCCACCGCAGATCCTCTCCCTCCGGACGCCCGTCCCATACTAGAACGTGTTCTGATTTCGGCGCGACCGAGTCGTTCCCGGTTCACCGGCCCGCATGGTTCAATCGAGAAGAACGCGTTACAGCGGAGGCAGCGATGGGCGAGCCGAACATCCCCGAGGGCTTCGACTTCACCGACCCCGACCTCTACGTCAGCCGGATGCCCGTGGCGGAGTTCGCCGAGCTCCGGCGGACCGCGCCGGTCTGGTGGAACGCGCAGCCGCGCGGCACCTCGGGCTTCGACGACGAGGGCTACTGGGTGGTCAGCAAGCACGCGGACGTGCTCGAGGTGTCCCGCAACAGCGAGGTCTACTCCAGCGAGGAGAAGACCGCGATCATCCGGCACGCGCAGACCGTCACCGGCGAATCGCTGGGGATGCAGCGGCTCATCATGCTCAACATCGACCCGCCCCAGCACACCAAGCTGCGCGGCATCGTGTCGCGGGGCTTCACGCCCCGGGCGATCGCCAGCCTGCGCGAGGCGCTCACCGCCCGCGCCGAGCGCATCGTGCAGACCGCGGTGGCCGACGGCACCGGCGACTTCGTCACCGACGTGGCCGCCGAGCTTCCGCTCCAGGCGATCGCCGAGCTGCTCGGCATTCCCCAGGAGGACCGGGGCAAGATCTTCGCCTGGTCGAACGAGATGATCGGCTACGACGATCCGGACTACGGCGGCGATTCACCAGGCCGCCGCCGCGGAACTAGTCGGTTACGCCATGACGATGGCCGAGGACCGGCGCGGCTGCCCCCGCGACGACATCGTCACCAAGCTGGTCAACGCGCAGCTCGACGGCGGCATGCTGTCCTCGGACGAGTTCGGCTTCTTCGTCATCCTGCTGGCCGTGGCCGGCAACGAGACCACCCGCAACGCGATCTCGCACGGCATGCTGGCCTTCCTGGAACACCCCGATCAGTGGGAGCTGTACCGGGCCGGGCGGCCGCAGACGGCGGTCGACGAGATCGTCCGGTGGGCCACCCCGGTGACCGTGTTCCAGCGCACCGCGATGGCCGACGCCACGCTCGGCGGCCAGCAGATCAAGGCGGGCGAGCGGGTCGGCCTGTTCTACCGGTCGGCCAACTTCGACGAGGACGTGTTCGACGCGCCCGAGCGGTTCGACGTCATGCGCGACCCCAACCCGCAGCTGGGCTTCGGCGGCACCGGCACGCACTACTGCCTCGGCGTGAACCTGGCCCGGCTGGAGATCGAGCTGATGTTCAACGCGATCGCCGACGGCATGCCGGGCATCACGCTGGCCGGGCAGCCCGAGCGGCTGCGGTCCGGCTGGCTCAACGGGATGAAGTCGCTGCCCGTCACCTATCGCTGAGTAGCTGCCGGTCACCTATCGCTGTTTCGGGTACAGCCCGATGAGCCTGGCGAGCTTGAAGCCCAGGTGCAGGGCCAGCCGGTCATCTCCGTTCCGCAGGTCGACGCCGGCCATTTGTTCCGCCTTCTGCAGCCGGTAGTACAGCGTGCCGCGGTGCAGGCTGAGCCGCTCGGCGCTCGCCTTCGCGTCGCCGGCCAGGTCCAGGTAGGTCTCCACGGTCGTGACCATCGGGTCGTCAGCCTGGTCGAGCAGCGCGGCAAGGCGCGGGTCGAGGCTGGCCGCCGCCTCGCCGTCCATCGGCAGCTGGGCCAGGGTGCGGTACCCGCCGAGGTCGTGCCAGCGTGCGACGGGGCCGGCCCGGCCGACGGCCGCGGCGATCCGCGCGGCCTGCTTCGCCTGGCGGTAGGAGACGCGGGCGTCGGCGAGGACCGAGGGGTCGCCGATCCCGGCCACCACCGGCGCCTCCGCCTCGTCGGCCCGCAGCCGCAGCAGCAGGCTGGCGCGGGCGGCGGCGGCCAGGTCGCGGCCGTCCGCGACCCCGTGGTCATGCGCGACAAGCACGCCGTGGTCGGGGTTGGCCAGGCCGATGACGGCGCACGCCGATCGTTCCCTGGTGACGTCCCGCAGGCTCTCGGCGAGCGTGGACTGCGACAGCTGGGCCGCCGCGCCCGCGGTCCGCACGACCACCGCGACCACCGGCCCGCGCAGGCCGAGCAGGCCACTGTCGTCGATGTGCCGCATCGCGTCGGCGCGCAGCTCGTCCACTGGCGAGAGCAGATGGGCGAGCACCCGACTGGCCATCCGCTCACCGAGTATGTCGCCGAACATCAGCAGGCCGGCCTGGTCGGCGGCGCGCGCCGCGGTCCGCACCTGGGTACTGCCCAGCCGCTGGTCATCGTCGATCAGCCACAGATAGCCGAGCCGGGTGCCGCGATAGTTCACCGGCACGCACAGCCGGCCCAGGATTCCCCGGGCGTGGTCGCCCGGGATGCGCACCGGGCCGGGCGCGGCCGCCAGGCCATACCGCGGGAACCAGTCCGAGACGGCGGCCGGTGCGTGCTTGACCAGGATCGAGTCGCGGCGGATGTCATCGATGAGGACGCCGTGGGGGGAGTAGGCAACCATCCGCAGCTCGTCGTCCTCGATCACCGCCGGGGCGTTCAGCCGCTGGGCCAGCTCCTCGACCAGCTCTTGGAGCGACGCGAACACCACAGCCATGCTCCTCCCTGTTCGGCGGCCTGATCAGCGCGCTTGAACCAGGGTTGACCAAATACCCCACTGTTTGTACCGTCGCCGTCCCCGTAGGCGTTACACCGACCGGGATCGCGGGGCTTCTCTGCGTGACGGCCGTCCGTCCGGGCGGCGGCCGGACATTTGCCCAATCAGGCGGCGGCGCGTTTCGACACTTGCCCGATGACATGGGCGTGGCCTGCGCCGGACGATCGTCCGGGGACCGCCCGCCGGGACGCGCGGCTCGGGGCCGCGGCCGGTCAAGTGGCGCTGAGCCCCCGGAAGGAGCACGTCACCTTGCGACGATTGCTAGGCACCAGGAAGCAAGTCGCCTTGCTGGCGGTGGTCGGCCTGCTCGTGGCCGCGGCCGCCGCCGTTGGCATAGCGAACCTCGCCACCGGCGGCCACCCCGGCCATCCCGGAGTCACCGCCGCCCGGGCCGACAGCGGCGGTGATGGCGGCGACGACGGAGGGAACCCGTGGTTCGCCTACTACGCGAAGGAGAGCTCGGGCCACCGGATCACCATGGCCGAGCTGCACCAGGCGGCCCGGCAGGCCGCCGCGATCCCGGCCCCGGACACGACGCCCTGGCAGCCGATCGGCCCGACCAACGTCGGCGGCCGGGTGGTTGACCTCGTGGTCGACCCCAGCAGCCCGGATACGATCTACGTCGCCGCGGCCGGCGGTGGCATCTGGAAAAGCACCGACGAGGGCATGACCTTCACCTCCGTCTGGCCATCCGACTACACCCAGACGATGGGCGCGCTCGCCATCGGCCCCGACGGAACGCTGTGGGCCGGGACCGGCGAGGCGAACCCGGCCGGGGGCGGCATGACCTACTTCGGCAACGGCGTCTACAAGTCCACCGACGGCGGGCAGACCTGGCAGAACGTCGGGCTGACGGACAGCGCGGCGACCGGCAAGATCGTGGTCAACCCCGACAACCCGAACGAGGTCTGGGTCGCCGCCGCGGGCTCGATCTACACGTCTTCCCCGCAGCGCGGCATCTACCACACGACCGACGGCGGCAAGACCTGGCAGCTCGCGCTGGCGCCGCCCAACGCCACCACCGGCGGCATCGACATCGCGCTCGACCCGGCCAACCCCAACCGCGTCTACGCGGCGCTGTGGGATCACCACCGTGATCCGGGGGCGCGGACGTACGGCGGCGTCGGCTCTGGCCTGTACCGCTCCGACGACGACGGGGCCACCTGGACCCGGCTGCAGGACATCACCACGCCGCTGCCCAGCTACGACCGGGCCCAGACCGGGCTGGCCTCGGACCCGAGCCTCGGCCGGATCGGCGTCGCGGTCGCCCCGACCGACCCGAACCGGGTCTACGTCATCAGCGGCGACACCAACGGGTTCGACAAGGGGTTCTTCGTCTCCAACGACGGCGGCAACACGTTCCAGACCGCCGGGCACGCCAACAACGAGAGCGAGTACCAGTGGTGGTTCGGCCGTATCTGGGTCGATCCCGGCAACGAGAACCACGTCTTCGTGGCCGATGTCAGCCTGCGCCAGTCGTTCGACGGCGGGCAGACCTGGTCCAGCATCGGCGGCGTGCACGCCGACCAGCACACGATGGCCTGGGACCCGAGCACGATCAACACGAGCGACCAGTCGGCCGAGCGGATCTACCTCGGCAACGACGGCGGCATCTACCACACCGACAGCGACGGCACGACCAGCCAGTCGTGGGTGCACGCGACCTACGAGCCGTGGAACCAGACCTACCACATCGCGGTCGCCGCGGATAACGACAGCCGGCTGGTCACCGGCATGCAGGACAACGGAAGCGCGCGGACCTGGACGCCGACCGACCCGTCGCCGGCCGACACCAGCCAGTTCAACGCCTACGGCGGCGGCGACGGGCATTATGTGGCGATCGACCAGACCAACGACAAGATCTACTACCAGTGCTCGCAGAACGGGAACTGCGGCGGCGTCCAGGACAACAGCGACGGTACCCAGACCACGCTGCGGTTCGGCCGCCACCTGCCCGCGGCGACGCGGTTCACCGCCGACGCTCCCCTGGTGATCGACCCCACCAACTCGTCGGTGCTCTACCTCGGCGGGAACGTGCTCGCCCGGTCCACCGACCGGGGCGCCACGTGGACGCAGATCAGCCCGTCGGACCCGAACGACCTGCCCGGCCTGCCACCCCCCAACGAGCAGGAGCAGGATCCGGTCTACGCCAACACCTACGCGACGATCTCGGCGATAGCGCCGGCGGCGACCAATCCGGACCCGAACGGGTACGCGAGCACGATCTACGCCGGCACCGACACCGGGTACCTGTGGAAGACAGCCGACGCCGGCCAGACCTGGACGCAGATGACCGGGCTGCCGCAACTGTGGGTGAACTCGATCGTGGTAGACCCGGGGAACGCGGACCGGGCCTGGGTCGCGTTCTCGGGGTTCCGCGCCGGGGACGACGGCTCGCACCTGTACGAGACCACCGACGGCGGTGCGACCTGGACCAGCGTGAGCGGCATCCTGCCGAACGCGCCGATCGAGGACGTCATCTTCGACCACACCAGCAGCGCCATGTACGTGGCCACCGACCTCGGCGTGTTCTGGGCCAGGGTTCCGCCGGCCGGCGGCGGCCACGCGCCGCCGACGCCGCTCCAGTGGTTCCGGGTGGGCTCCGGCCTCCCGGCCACCCCGGACATGGACCTGAAGATCAACGGCTCGGACACCACGCTGTTCGTCGGCACGTTCGGCCGCGGCCTGTGGGAGGTGACGCTGCCGACCGCGAAGAACGGCTAGCCGGTTGAAGTATGGTGGCGGCCGCCCTACGAAGGGGTGGCCGCCACCACCCACATCTGGAAGTACTGCGAGCCCCCGCCGTAGGCATGGCCGAGCGCCACGGCGGCCCCGGGCACCTGATGCGCCCCGGCCTTGCCCATGACCTGCAACGCGGCCTCGGCGAACCGCAGCAGCCCGGACGCCCCGATCGGGTTGGAGCAGAGCACCCCGCCGGACGGGTTGACCGGCAGCCGCCCGCCGATCGCCGTCTCGCCCGCCTCGGTGAGCCGCCAGCCCTCGCCCGGCCCGGCGAAGCCGAGGTTCTCCAGCCACATCGGCTCGAACCAGGAGAACGGGACGTAGATCTCGGCCACGTCGATCTCGTCGATGGGGCTGGTGATGCCGGCCTGGCGCCACAGCGCGGCGGCGCAGTCGGCCCCGGCCCTCGGGTTGACGTGGTCCTTGCCGGAGAACATGGTCGGCTCCGTGCGCATCGCGGTCGCCCGGATCCAGGCGACCGGCCGGCCGCTGGCCTGCGCCGCCTCGGCCGCCGCCCGGTCGCCGATGATCACCGCGCAGGCGCCGTCCGAGGACGGGCAGGTCTCGTCGTAGCGGACCGGGTCCCACAGCATGGGGGAGGCGCGCACCGAGTCCAGCGTGATGTCGGGCTGGCGCAGGTGCGCGAACGGGTTGAGCGCGCCGTTGCGCCGGTCCTTGACCGCGACCATCGCGCCGACGTGCTCGGGGGCGCCGCTGCGGCGGATGTAGGCGCGGATGTGCGGCGCGAAGTACCCGCCCGCGCCGGCCAGCACCGGCATGCTGAACGGCGGGCTGATCGACAGCGCCCACATCGCGTTGGACTCCGACTGCTTCTCGAACGCGACCGCCAGCACCCGGCGGTGCACACCCGCCTGGATGAGGCTGGCAGCGACGTTCCCGGTCGCGCCGCCGACCGAGCCCGCCGTGTGCACCCGCAGCAGTGGCTTGCCGGCGGCGCCGAGCGCCTCGGCCAGGTACAGCTCGGGCATCATCACGCCCTCGAACAGGTCCGGGGCCTTGCCGACCACGACCGCGTCCACGTCCCCGAGGGCGAGGCCCGCGTCCGCCAGGGCGCGGTCCACCGCCTCCCGGCACAGCCCGGCGATAGACACGTCCTGGCGCCGGGACCGGTGCAGGGTCTGCCCCACCCCGAGGACCGCTGCCGGGTTACTCGTCACTTGTCTGCCTCCTCGGGGACGTCGGCCGGAGGCGCGCCGAAAATGGGCGCTGGCTTCGGGAGGCTGGCCTGCGCTCGGTCGTGCCGGAGGCGCGCCAAGAAGCGGTGTGGCCCGGCGCCTGCGGCACCCCTGCGGAGTTGCCCGAGGTTCGCAGGGGTATCTCATTGCCGGGCCTCCATGACGCAGACGAGGTTCTGCTGGAGGGCGGGGCCGCTGGTGGCGTGGCCGAGCGCCCGGCCGGCCCGGCCGGCGAAGATCTCGCGTGCCGCCATCCCGATCCGGGCCAGGCCCGCGGCGAACATGGGGTTGCCGCACAGCACCCCGCCGGACGGGTTGACCCGCACGCCGTCGCCCAGGCCGAGCGCGCCGCGCAACAGGATCTCCTGGTGGGTGAACGGCGCGTGCAGTTCCGCCACGTCGACCCGGCCGGCGCCCGCCGCGCGCCCCGCGTCCGCCGCGGACGGCGCCGTGGTCAGATCCCGGGTTCCGAGCGGCGCCGGGTCGATCCGGTGCTCGAACCCGGTGATCCAGGCCGGCCGCTCGCAGAGCTCACCCGCCCGCTCGGCACTCGCCAAGATGACCGCGGCGGCACCGTCACCGATCGGCGCACAGTCGTGTGAACGGAGCGGATCCGCGAGGTAGGGCTCCTCCAGCAAATCCTCAGCCCACACCTCTCCGTAAAGCTGCGCCTGCGGGTTTGAACGTGCCGCCGCGCGGCTGCGGACGGCAACCTGCGCCATGTCCTTCTCGGTCCAGAGCCCGGCCTCGATGCCGAGCCTGGCCTGCAACGCGGCGATGCTCACCGAGTCGGGCCACAGCGGCGCGAGCAGGTACGGGTCGAGCTGGAGGGACAGCACGCGCCGCAGCTCTCCCGCCGACGACTTGCCGAAACCGTACGCCAGCGCGGTGTCAGCGTCGCCGGTGAGGATCTTCACCCAGGCCTCGTAGAGCGCCCAGGCGCCGTCCATCTCCACGTGCGATTCCATGATCGGCGGGAAGGCGCCGATCGCGTCGACCGCCTGGACGAACGAGA
Source organism: uncultured Actinomycetes bacterium (assembly GCA_963703605.1). Classification (GTDB taxonomy): domain Bacteria; phylum Actinomycetota; class Actinomycetes; order Streptosporangiales; family Streptosporangiaceae; genus DASXKD01. The sequence continues at coordinate 74,722 of CAVPFC010000003.1, read as the reverse complement.
ACGCCCGGCCGGCCAGGTAATCCGAGGACCCCGAGCACCAGAAGCCGATGTCCTGTTTGGCCAGCCCGGTAGCGGCCAGCGCCTCGTGGAAGACCGGCACGAGCATCTCCACCCCGCTGGTCGTGCCGTCGCCCCGGCGCTCGACGGGCGACTGGGCGAACCCGACAACGGCGACATCTCTCATTGTCTGCCTCCCTCGCGGGCGCTTCGCTGGCTTCGGGAGGCTGGACCTGGAAATCCCGGAGGTCCCTTACCTGCCCAGGTGCGCCTACAGGTGATGGGCATAGGACTCATAGGGCGCGTCCGGCTCGCCGGTGGGCTGGAAGTACTCGATGTTCTCCGCGGTCGTGCCCCAGTCCTCGCGGGGTTTCCAGACGGCCTTGACCCGCATGCCCATGCGCACCTCGCTGGCCGCGCAGCCCAGGATGAGGTGCTGGAACGGGATGTCGGCGCCGTCCAGCAGCACCGCCGCCGCCACGTAAGGCGGCTTCACCCGCTGCCCGGGGAAGGGCACGTTGACCACGCAGAACGTGGTCACGACGCCGGTGTCGGGCAGCTCGACGTCATCCGTCGTGGGGACCCCGTCGGTGGGGCAGGCGCCCCGCGGCGGGATGTACACCTTGCCGCACACCGGGCAGCGCTGGCCGAGCAGCCGCCCGCCGGCCAGCGCGCGCAGGAAGTCGCTCTCCCCGCGCGAGGCCGTGTGCTCGTAGTGCAGCCGGATCGGCGTGGTGATCATCGTCACCGGTTCTTGTTCCGCTGCTTGATCTTGTTCCGGGGCCGATGCCGCCGTCGCAGGGGGACACGGCTCGAAGCAGGTGATGTCGCGGATGTGCCCGGCCGGGCTGGCCGCCCACCGGGGCCGGACCCGCATGCCGGTGCGCATCGCGGCGGGCGCGCCGGCGTCCACGGCGTGCAGCATGGCCGTGTCGGCGCCGTCGAGCCGGATCAGCGCCCAGGCGAACGGGTGCGGCAGGGGCTGCCCCTCCAGCGGCTCGCCGGTCCAGGACCAGGTGGTGACCGTGCCCTCCGGGCCGACCTCCACCAGCTCGGCCGGCGGGGCGAACGTCACCGGGTCGTACTCGAACGGCGGGGCGTGCACCCGGCCGTCCGCGCCGCGCGAGCCGAGGATGCGCAGGCCGGCCAGCGCCGTCATGAACTGGCTCAAGGTCGGGCCAAGGGACCGGGTGTAGTCGAACCCGATCTCCAGCGGCGCCCGCAACGGCTCGGTCACGTAGGGAAGTGAAACATGTTGCGGCTGGCACAGGCAATAGGCGTGCCGCGGGCGTGCGGAGTCGCTTGTTCCGCCATAGAACACGTTCTAGATTGTTGCGAGTGAACGCCATCGGCCTGTGGGCCATCGCAGCGGAATCGCCGGACCGGACCGCCGTGATCGCGCCCGGCGGGGCGGCCGTGACCTACGCGGAACTGGCCCGCGAGGCCGACCGGTACGGCCGGGGGCTCCAGGCGCTCGGCCTTCGCCCGGGGGACGCGGTGGCCGCGCTGCTGCCCAACAGCGTCGCCGCGCTCGCGGTGTACTTCGCGGCGATCGAGACCGGCCTGTACGTCGTGCCGGTCAACTGGCATCAGGTCGCGGCCGAGGTCGCCTACATACTCGGCGACAGCGGCGCCGCCGCGTTCATCTCCGGCGAGCGTTTCGCCGACGCCGCGGTGGTGGCGGCCGACCTCGCCGGGGTCAAGCACCGGTTCGCGGTAGGCCAGGTGCCGGGCTTCGAGCCGCTGAGCCGGCTGGGCGCCGGCGGGCCGGACGAGCGCCCGCAGCCGCGGACGCACGGCGCGCCGATGATGTACACCTCGGGTACCTCGGCCGGCCCAAGGGGGTGCGCCGGCCGCTCACCGGAGCCGACCCGGACGAGGTGGCGGGGATGATGGCGGCCTGGTTCTTCGGCCTGTTCGGGCTGGCCCCGTTCGACGGCCACGTCCACCTGTGCGGCTCGCCGCTGTACCACACCGCCGTGCTCAACTTCGCCACGATCTCGATCCAGCTCGGCCATCCCGTGGTGCTGATGGACGGGTGGGATCCCGAGGACTCGCTCCGGCTCATCGAGCGGCACCGGGTGACCCACACGCACACGGTGCCGACCCAGTTCCGGCGGCTGCTCGCGCTGCCCGATGCGGGGCGCGCCAGCTACGACACCAGCTCGCTGCGGGCGGTGATCCACAGCGCCGCGCCCTGCCCGCCGGAGATCAAGCGGCGGATGATCGAATGGCTCGGGCCGGTCATCGTGGAGTACTACGCGGCCACCGAGGGCGGCGGGACGGTCATCACCTCGGAGCAGTGGCTGCGCAAGCCGGGGTCGGTCGGCCTGCCCTGGCTGGGCTCGCAGGTGCAGGTGCTCGACGAGGCGCACCACGAGGTCCCGGCCGGCCAGCAGGGCCTGGTCTACATGCGGATGGGCACGTCGAGCTTCGCCTACCACAAGGACGAGGACAAGACCCGGGCGGCGCGGGCGGGTGACCTGTTCACCGTCGGGGACATCGGCTACCTGGACGACGACGGCTACCTCTTCCTCTGCGACCGGGGCAGCGACGTGATCATCTCCGGCGGGGTGAACATCTACCCGGCCGAGATCGAGTCCGAGCTTGCCTGCCACCCGGCGGTCGCCGACGTCGCCGTGTTCGGCATCCCGCACGATGACTGGGGCGAGGAGGTCAAGGCCGTGGTCGAGCCGGTCCCTGGCGCGGAGCCCGGGCCGGAGCTGACCAAGGAGCTGCTGGCCTTCCTCGACGGCCGGGTGGCGCGGTTCAAGCTGCCCCGCAGCATCGACTATGTCGCCGAACTGCCCCGCGACCCGAACGGCAAGCTCTACAAGCGCCGGCTGCGCGACCCCTACTGGGCCGGCCGGGACCGCGCGATCTGACCGCAAGGCGCACCACGGCGCCGGCCGGCCGGGGGCAGGTCAGCGGTCGCGGAACTCGGGCTTGCGCTTCTCGGTGAAGGCGCGCGGGCCCTCCTTGGCATCCTCGCTGCGGAACACGGCCATGCCGATCTGGGCCTCGACCCTGAACGCATCGTCCTCGGCCATGCCCTCGGTCTCCCGGATCGTGCGCAGGATCGCGCGCACGGCGACCGGGCCGTTCGCCGCGATCGTCTCGGCGATCTCCAGGGCCTTGGCCAGCGCGTGGCCGTCCGGCACGACGTAGCCGATCAGGCCGATCTCCAGCGCCTGCGCCGCGGTGATGTGCCGCCCGGTCAGCAGCAGGTCCGCCGCGACCGTGTAGGGGAGCTGCCGCGGCAGCCGCACCGCCGACCCGCCCAGCGGGAACAGCCCCCAGCGCGCCTCGGAGACGCCGAACCTGGCGCTCTCGCCGGCCACCCGGATGTCGGTGGCCTGGAGGATCTCGGCCCCGCCCGCGACCGCGGGCCCCTCGACGGCGGCGATCAGCGGCTTGGTCAGGCGGCGGCCTTTGAGCAGCGGCTCGATCACCGACGGGTCGAAGTCCCCGGTCCGCGCCTGATCGCCCGGGTGCGACCGGCTCATCGCCTTCAGGTCCGCCCCGGCGCAGAACGCGCCGCCGGCCCCGGTCAGCACGCAGACCCGGATCCCGGGGTCGCTGTCCACCTCGTCCCAGGCCTGGCGCAGCAGCGCCAGCATCGGGCCGCTGAGCGCGTTGCGGGCCTGCGGGCGGTTCATCGTCACGATCAGCACGTGCCCCCGGCGCTCGATCAGCGCGTGTGGCGGCTCGGTGTCCCCGGTGCTCATCGCCAGCCGCCCTCCCGTGGTTGCGCCGCAACAGTAACACGTTCTAGTTTCGTACCCATGGCCCTCAACTTCGCGGACCTCTTCGAGCATGCCGCCGACGTGTTCGGCGACCGCACCGCGCTGGTGTCCGGCGAGCGGCAGGTGACCTACCGCGAGCTTGACGAGCGCACCAACCGGCTCGCTCACCATCTCGCCGGTCTGGGGGTCACGGCAGGGGATCACGTCGGGCTGTACGCGCACAACTCCATCGAGGCGGCCGAGACGATCCTCGCGGCGTGCAAGCTCCGCGCCGTCGCGATCAACATCAACTACAGGTACACCGAGAACGAGTTGCAGTACATGTTCTCCGACGCCGATCTGGTTGCGCTGGTGTGCGACCGGCAGTACGCGCCCCGGGCCGCGGCGGCCTGCGCCCCCGGGCTGCGCGGCACCGTGGTGATCGAGGACGGCAGCGGCGCGGGCACCGGCGGCGCGGCCGATTACGGGGCGGCGCTGGCGGCCACCTCGCCCGCGCGCGACTTCCCGCCGCGCAGCAGCGACGACATCTACATCATCTACACCGGGGGGACCACCGGGTACCCGAAGGGCGTCATGTGGCGCCACGAGGACATCTGGCGCACGCTCGCCGGGGGGATCGACTTCGTGACCGGGGTCCCGCTGGCCGACGAGTGGGAGCAGTCCCGCAGGGGCCTGGAGTCGGCGACGGGGCTGGTCCGGCTCACCGCGGCGCCGCTGATCCACGGCGCCGCGCAGGTGGCCGTGCTGGCGGCGCTGTTCGGCGGGGACACCATCGTGCTGCCACCCCGGTTCGATCCGCACGAGGTCTGGCGGCTGGTCGAACGGCACAAGGCCAACCTGCTGTTCATCGTCGGCGATGCGATGGGCCGGCCGCTGATCGAGGCCTACCACGACGGCGACCATGACGCCTCGTCGCTGTTCGCCCTCTCCTCCAGCGGCGCGCTGTTCTCCCCGGTGGTCAAGGACGCCTTCGCCGCCGCGCTGCCCAACGTCTTCATCACCGACGCGATCGGCTCCACCGAGACCGGCTTCACCGGCCTCGGCATGGTGACCGCGGGCGCGGAGCAGCGCGGCGGGCCGACGGTCAAGCCCGGGCCGGACGTCATCGTGCTGGACGACGAGGGCAAGCCGGCCCCGCCGGGGCAGGTCGGGCGGATCGCCAGGGGCGGGCACGTGCCGCTCGGGTACTACAAGGACCCGGCCAAGACCGCGGCGATGCTGGCCGAGGTGGACGGGAAGCGGTACGCCGTACCGGGCGACATGGCCCGCGTCGAGGCCGACGGCACGGTCACGCTGCTGGGCCGTGGCAACACGTGCGTGAATACCGGCGGGGAGAAGGTCTTTCCCGAGGAGGTGGAGAGCGCGCTGAAGTCGTGCCCCGACGTCTTCGACGCGCTGGTGATCGGGGTTCCCGACGACCTGCTCGGGCAGCGTGTCGCCGCGCTCGTGCAACTGCGCGAAGGCCAGGCCGCCGACCTGCCCGCGATCGAGGCGCACGTCCGCGGCCGGGTCGCCGGCTACAAGGTGCCGCGCAGCATCTGGCTGGTGGACGTCATCCAGCGGGGCCCCGCGGGCAAGCCCGACTACGCGTGGGCGCACCGCCACGCCGCCGGCCATCCGGCGGGCACGGGGCAGACGGGCGAGCACGGAGCACCCGGCGGAGGGCCCATGAGACTGGACAGCCCATGAGAACGGCCCTGTGCCCGCTGCTCGGCATCGAGCACCCGATCGTCGGCTTCACCCCGTCCGAGCACGTCGCCGCCGCCATCAGCCGGGCGGGCGGGCTCGGCGTGCTCGGCTGCGTCCGGTTCAACGACCCGGCCGACCTGGATGCCGCGCTGGACTGGATGGACGCCAACACCGGCGGCAAGCCTTACGGGGTCGACGTGGTGATGCCCGCCCGCGTGCCCACCGAGGGCGCCCCCGCCGAGCTGGGCGGGCTGATCCCGGCGGCGCACCGGGAGTTCGTCGAGGACACGCTGCTCAAGCTCGGCGTGCCGCCGCTGCCCGACGGCGACGGCGAGCCGGGCGGCGACGGGGTGCTCGGCTGGCTGCACTCGGTCGCGCGGCAGCACGTGGAGGTCGCCCTGGCTCACCCCGCCCGGCTGATCGCCAACGCGCTCGGCCCGCCGCCGCCCGACGTGATCACCCGCGCGCACGAGCACGGCATGCTGGTGGCCGCGCTGGCCGGGAAGGCCGCGCACGCCCGCAGCCACGTGGCGAACGGCGTGGACATCGTCGTGGCCCAGGGCTACGAGGCCGGCGGCCACACCGGCGAGATCGCCAGCATGGTGCTGATCCCGGAGGTCGTCGACGCGGTCGGCCCGCAGGTGCCGGTGCTCGCCGCCGGGGGGATCGGCTGCGGCCGCCAGATCGCCGCTGCGCTCGCCCTCGGCGCGGTCGGTGCCTGGATGGGCTCTGCCTGGCTGACCACCGAGGAGTACGCGCCGAGCGCGGCCACGCCCGCGGTGCGCACCGCGCTGCTGGCCGCCACCTCGTCGGACACCGTGCGGTCCCGGGTCTACAGCGGCAAGCCCGCGCGGCTGCTGCGCAATCGCTGGACCCAGGCGTGGGAGGAGCCTGGCGCACCCGAGCCGCTGCCGATGCCGCTGCAAAACCTCCTGGTGAGCGAGGCACACCAGCGGCTGATGCGGTCCGGCCAGCCCGATGTGGTGCCGATGCCGGTGGGCCAGATCGTCGGCCGGATGAACGAGGTCCGCCCGGTGGCCGAGGTCATGGCGGCCCTGGTGCGCGAGACCGGCGAGGTGCTGGCCCGGCTCGACGGCCTGCGCTGACGAGGCCGGGAGAGGGGCCCGAGGTGAAGATCGCGACCACCGTCGGCTACTGGAGCACCGGCCCGCCGCGGGACGCGCCCGAGGTGTTCGCGGCGGCGGAGCGGCTGCGCTTCGACCAGGTGTGGACCGCGGAGGCCTACGGCAGCGACGCCTGGACCCCGCTGGCCTGGTGGGGATCGCGCACCTCGCACGTGCACCTGGGCACGGCCGTGTCCCAGCTTTCCGCCCGCCCGCCGGCCACCCTGGCCATGGCCGCGATGACCATGGACCACCTCACCCAGGGCCGGATCATCATCGGGATCGGCACCAGCAACCCGCAGGTGGTCGAGGGCTGGTACGGCCAGCCGTACCCGCGCCCGCTGGAGCGCACCAGGGAGTACGTCGAGATCCTGCGCGCGATCATCGCGCGCGAGCAGCCGGTCGTCTATCACGGCAAGCACTACCAGCTGCCGTTTCCCGGCGGGACCGGGCTCGGCAAGCCGCTGCGGTCGATCCTGCACCCGTACCGGGCCAGCATCCCGGTCTACCTCGGTGCGGAGGGCCCCAAGAACGTCGCGCTGGCGGCCGAGATCGCCGACGGCTGGAACACGATCTTCTTCTCGCCCAGCATGAACGGCTTCTACGCGGCCGCCCTCGCCGAGGGCTTCGCCCGTCCCGGGGCCCGGCACACCAGCGCCACCTTCGACGTGGTGGGCGGCCCGATGCGGATCATCGTGGACGACGACGTGGAGCGGGCGGCCGACCGGCTCCGGCCCTCGCTCGCCCTGTACATCGGCGGCATGGGCGCTCGCGGCGTCAACTACCACCACGAGGTGTTCGCCCGGATGGGCTACGAGGCGCAGGCCGCCGTCATCCAGGACCGCTACCTGGCCGGCGACAAGGCGGGCGCGATCGCCGCCGTGCCCACGGCGATGGTCGAGGACGTCGCGCTGATCGGCCCCTGGGCCAAGATCGCCGACGAGATCGGCCGCTGGCAGGACACGGTCCTCACCACGTTCTCGGTGGGCGCCGACCTGCACCACCTGGAGCGGATCACCGAGCTTCTCCGCCGGTGAATTCTGCGCTGCTCAGCCCCCGCTGGCCAGCGCCGCGCCGATGCGGCGGAGCTGGGCGGTGGCCCCGCCGAGCGTGAACTCGTTGCCGGTGGCGGCGGTGAAGTAGCGGTGCACCGGGTAGTCCACGTCGATGCCCACGCCGCCGTGCACGTGCACGGCGGTGTGGGCGACCCGGTAACCCGCGTCCGCGGCCCAGAACTTGGCGGTCGCGACCTCGGTGTCGCACGGCAGGCCCGCCGACAGCCGCCACGCGGCCTGCCACATCGTCAGCCGGATCGCCTCGACGTCGATGTACGCGTCGGCAAGGCGCTGCGCCACCGCCTGGAACGCGCCGATCGGCTTGCCGAACTGCACCCGGCCCGCTGCGTACGCCGCGGTCAGCTCCAGCGCCCGCGCGGCGACGCCATACTGCACCGCGCACAGCCCGACCGTGCCGTGCGCCACCAGCCAGCCGGTGACCTTGGGGCCGGCCGCCGGGCCGCCGAGCACCCGGTCCTCGCCCACCCGCACCCCGTCCAGTTCCACCCGCCCCGTGGTGCCGCCGGTGACCCGCTGCCGTTGTACCGTGACACCGGCGCCGGCCGGGTCGACGAGAAACACCGCCACGCCCGCTGGCGTTGCCGCGGGCACGAGCAGCAGCCCGGCCAGCGGCGCCGCGAGCACCGCGGTCTTCACCCCGGACAGCCGCCACCCCCCACCGGCGTCCCGCATCGGTTCGGCGCTGGCCGACGGCGCCCGGGGGTCGTCGCCGTCCTCTTCCGCCAGCGCGGCGGCCAGGATCAGTTCGCCGCGGCCGGCCGGGGCGGCCCACCGCTGCTGCTGTTCCACGGTGCCGAACCGGGCCAGCGCGCCGGCCCCGAGCACGATCGAGGGGAGGTAGGGAACCGGCGCCACCTCGCGCCCGACTTCGGCCAGAACGGCGCAGTGCGCGAGCAGCCCAAGCCCGGCGCCGCCCAGCGATTCGGGCAGCGCGGCGGACAGGATCCCGGCCGCGGCCAGGTCGGCCCACAGCGCCCGGTCGATCCCGCCGTCACTTTCGGCCGCGGCCAGCCGTTCGGGCGTCAGCTGGTCGGCGAGAATCTTCCGGCTGAGGGAGGCGAGTTCCCGGTCGGCTTCGTATTGCACAAAATCCATTGCTCTCTCCCGGACCTCAGCGGCGGCTGATGGGCAGGCCCAGCGCCGCGGCGGCGATGATGTCGCGCTGCACCTCGTTCGTGCCGCCCCCGAAGGTGAGGATCAGCGCGGAACGGTGCATCCGCTCGATCCGGCCGGACAGCACGGCCCCGGCCGACCCGTCGCGGACGTGGGCGTTCGCGCCGAGCACCTCCATCAGCAGCCGGTAGGCCTCGATGGCGAACTCGGTGCCGAAGACCTTGGTGGCCGAGGCCGCGGCCGGGCCGAGCCCCTGGCCCGCCTCGGCGGCGATCCGCCAGTTGACCAGCTTGAGGAACTCGGACTTGGCGTGCACCCGGGCCAGGTTGAGCTGGACCCACTCGGCGTCGATGACGCGCTGGCCGCTGGCCAGCTTGGTGGCCCGGGCCCAGTCGGTCACGTCGGCCAGCGCCTTGCGGACCGGGGCGGCCGAGGTGAGCGCCACCCGCTCGTGGTTGAGCTGGTTGGTGATCAGCGGCCAGCCCCCGTTCTCCTCCCCGACCAGGGCGGAGGCGGGCACGCGGACGTCGGAGTAGTAGGTGGCGCTGGTGGTCGTCCCGGCTACCGTATGCACCGGGGTCCAGGAGAAACCTTCGGCGCCGGTCGGCACGATCAGGATGGACAGGCCCTTGTGCCGCGGCGCCTCCGGGTCGGTCCGGCAGGCCAGCCACACGTAGTCCGCGTACTGGATCAGGCTGGTCCACATCTTGTGCCCGTTGACGACGTAGGAGTCCCCGTCCCGGACGGCACGGGTGCGCAGCGCGGCCAGGTCGGTGCCCGCCTCCGGCTCGGAGTAGCCGATGGAGAAGTGGATCTCCCCGGCCGCTATCCGGGGCAGGTAGCGCTCCTTCTGCTCGGCCGTGCCGAACCGCATGATCGTCGGGCCGACGGTGTTGATGCTGAGGAACGGGACCGGCGCCCCGGCGATGGCCGCCTCGTCGGTGAAGATGAGCTGTTCGAGCGCCGTGGCCCCGCGCCCGCCGTACTCGGGCGGCCAGCTCAGCGCCAGCCAGCCGTCGCGGCCGAGCCGCCGGACCACCTCCCGGTACGCCTCGCCGTTGCCGTACTCGCCGTCGGTGGTCGCGAGCGCCGCCCGGACGTCCGCCGTCATCAGGGCGGCGAAGTAGTCGCGCAGTTCCTGGCGGAGGCGTTCCTGCTCCGGCGTGTAGGTGAGGTGCATCCGCGCGCTCCGCTGGCTGTGAGTGCTGACTGGGCCGGCCCGCCGGGTATAACTAGAACGTGTTCTAGAAGTGTAACCGAGGGGAGCCCCGGTGGCCGAGGCGTACCTGGTCGATGCCGTCCGGACCCCGGTCGGCCGTCGCGGCGGCGGCCTGGCCGGGGCGCACCCGGCCGACCTCGGGGCGCACGTCATCGCGGCGCTGCTGGCCCGCACGGGCGTGGATCCGCTGGCCGTCGACGACGTCGTGTTCGGCTGCGTGGACACGATCGGCCCGCAGGCCGGTGACGTCGCCCGAACGGCGTGGCTGGCCGCCGGGCTGCCCGAGGCCGTGCCGGGCGTCACGGTGGACCGGCAGTGCGGTTCGTCCCAGCAGGCGGTCCACTTCGCCGCCCAGGCGGTGCTCAGCGGCACCGCCGGCCTCGTGCTGGCCGGCGGGGTGCAGAACATGAGCATGATCCCGATCGCGGCGGCGATGACCGCCGGGCAGGCGCTCGGGTTCGCCGATCCGTTCTCCGGGTCGGACGGCTGGCGGGCCAGGTACGGCGACCAGGAGATCTCCCAGTTCCGCGCCGCCGACATGATCGCCGAGAAGTGGGGGATCGGCCGCGCCGAGATGGAGGAGTACGCGCTGGCCAGCCACGAGCGCGCGATCGCGGCGGCGGCCTCTGGGGCGTTCGGCGCCGAGATCGTGCCCTACGGCGACGTGGCGGCCGACGAGTGCCCGCGCCCGGACACGTCGCTGGCGAAGATGGCCGCGCTGCCGCCGTTGCGCGACGGCGGGCTGATCACCGCGGCGCTGTCCAGCCAGATCGCCGACGCCGCGGCCGCGCTGCTTGTCGCGTCGGAGGACGCGGTGCACGCCCATCGGCTGCGCCCGCTGGCCCGGATCCGGCACCTGTCGGCGCGCGGCGACGACCCGGTCATGATGCTCACCGCCCCGATCGCGGCGACCGCCCACGCGCTGGCCCGGGCCGGGATGAGCCTGGACGAGCTCGACCTCATCGAGATCAACGAGGCGTTCGCCCCGGTGGTGCTGGCCTGGCAGCGGGAGACCGGGGCGGACCTGGGCAAGGTCAACGTCGTCGGCGGCGCGATCGCGCTCGGCCACCCGCTCGGCGCCACCGGCGCGCGGCTGCTCACCACGCTGCTGCACGCCCTGGCCCGCACCGGCGGCCGGTACGGCATGGTCACCATGTGCGAGGGCGGCGGCCAGGCCAACGTCACCATCATCGAGCGCCTCTGACTCCAGAGCCCGGCGGGCCGGGGTGCTCAGTGGCTGACCGGGCCGATCACCCCGGCCGAGGCCAGGCCGTCGAGGATCAGCTGCACCGCGATGGCGGCGATGAGAAAGCCGAAGACCTTCTCGGTGACCAGCATCCGGTTTTCGTCCAGCTTGGCGCTGACCTGGTTGGCGAAGCGGAACACGACGACGTCTATCAGCAGGACGAACGCGAGGATCGCGATCTCCACGGCCAGGACGGGAAGCGAGTCCGCCTCGCTGGAGATCGTCACCAGGCCGACGATGCCCACGGGGTTGAGCAGGTAGGGCACGGCCAGCGGGACCTGCGCCAGCTGCATGGGGTCCTTGCCCGCGGCCAGGTGGTCACCGTTGCCAGGCTGCCCGAGCACCATCCCCACCGAGAGAACGAGCAGGATCACGCCGCCCGCGATCGTCAGCGACCCCACGGTGAAGTGCAGCAGCCGGCGCAGCAGCTCGCCGAGCAGGACCAGCACGAGGGCCACCGACGCCGCCGTGACCAGCATCTTGCGTTGCACCCGCGCCTTGGTCGCGGCGTCAAGCGAGCCGGTGATGCTCAAGAACGGAACGAGCGCGAGCTTCGGGCCGATGCCGATCAGCAGGACCAGGAAGGTGTCGATCACACCGGCGGCGGTGATCATCTTTGGTCCATTGATCAAGTGTGCGGGAGGCGGGCCGCCGGGGCCAGCCTTCCGGTGATCTTCACCCGTGCCCGTGCCTGGTGGGCGCCCGGCCGGCTCGCCGGCTAGACCGGGCCGGTGAGCTTGCCCAGCTCGCACAGGCGCTGCTCGGCTTCGGTCATGATCCGGGCGATCAGGTCAGCGCAGGACGGCAGGTCGCCGATCAGGCCGGCCACCTGGCCGGACGGCATGAGGCCGGCCTCGGGACGGCCGTCGGCCATCGCCCTGCGCAGCAGCACCGGGGTGTTCGCGGCCAGGAGCGTCTGAGTCCAGGTCAGGCCGGTGCCGCGCCGTGCCGCGCGGCCCTCGCGGATCAGGTCCGCCCAGCTCAGCCCCGACGCGCGGCGGAACGCGGCGGCGCTGCGGGCCGAACGCACCAGGCCGCTGACCCGGCCCGCCCCCTCCAGCCGGTCCACCAGGTCAGTCCGCAACAGCCGGTGCGGCACCCCGTCGGCCCGGCTGGTGACCACCGTGCCGGTGACGTCGCTGGCGAGGTAGACCTGCTTGACGGCGTCGGCCACCGGGCTGTCGCTGGTCAGCAGGAACCGGGTCCCCATCGCGATCCCCGCGGCGCCGTAGGCCAGCGCGGCGGCCAGGCCGCGGCCGTCGAAGAACCCGCCCGCCGCGATGACCGGGACGTCCACCGCGTCCACGACCTGCGGGATCAGCAGGCTGGTCGGCACGGCGCCGACGTGCCCGCCGCCCTCGGCCCCGGTGGCGATCATCGCGTCGACGCCCCAGGCGGCCACCTTCTCCGCGTGCCTGCGCGCGCCGACCGACGCGATCGTGATCACCCCGGCGTCCCGTAGCATGCCGACCAGCTCGGCCGTGGGTGCCTGCGCGAACGAGGCGGCCGGCACCCGCTCGGCGATGATCAGCTCGGCCCGCTCCCGGGCGTCGGCGGCGTCGGCGCGCAGGTTCACCCCGAAAGGCGCCGCAGTGCGCTCCCTGACCTGTTTTATTGCTTTACGCAGATCGCCGTGGCTCATCGTCGCCGAGGCGATGATGCCGAATCCGCCCGCCTCAGAAACCGCCGACACCAGGGCGGGCCCGGACACGTAACCCATCCCGGTCGCCACGATCGGGCAGGAGATGCCGAGCAGCTCGGTCAGCCGGGTCCGGATCAACCCGTCTCCCGGGGCACCCGGCCGGGCCGGCCGCGGATCACGGCAGCTCGCCGTCCCGCCGCCCGGCCGGGTCGAGGCGGTCGCGGATCAAGGCCAGCTCGGCGTCTGTGGGCAGCCGGGTCACCGGGACCTCGGCGGGGACCGCCAGCGCAAACCCGGTCGCGGCGGTCACGTCGCCGGCGCAGACGCCCGGATGGACCGAGCGCAGCCGCAGGGCGTGATCCGGGCCGCCGAAGTCGAGCACCGCCAGGTTGGTCACCACCACGCGCAGCCGGTGAAACCGGGCGGCCACTGGGCCGAGGGCCGCCGCGCGGTCGTGGCCGATGCCGCACACCACGTCGGCGCGCTCGACGAAGACCCGCGGCGAGTGCCGGGGCACCCAGTAGCTGACCGGATGGTTGATCGTGTTGCCGGGCGCGCCGCGCACGCCGAGCAGCTGGGCCTTGGGCCTGGCCCAGTCGCCGATGGCCGAGATGTTCTGGTTGCCGAACCGGTCGAGCTGGGCCGCCCCCATCATCATGTGCCGGCGGCCCGCCGCCACCATCGTGAACACGCCGCGATAGGGCAGCCACCCCTCGACGACGCTCCCGGCGGCGCCCGCCGCCCGGTCCCCGGGCGCGAGCAGCATGGCCTCGCCGTCGGTGACCAGCAGGTCCGGGGCGAACGTGAGCTGGGCCAGCCGCGCGCCCAGCGTGGGGATCAGGCCCATCGGGCTGGCCAGGATCGCGCCGTCTCCCCGCCACGCCTCCGCGCACGCCACCACGCACACCTCGGCCCGGCTCGCCCCGCTTCCTGGCCGGTCCCCGGCCGCCCCCTCCGCCGTCATCATGGGGTACCGGAGGTACTTCCATGATCCCGTGAATCTGTTCGCAGATACGGTGAACAGATCCACGCGCTGATGGAGAGCCGGGGGCGCGTACCCGTGCGTTCGGGCATGCGCGCGCTCCTCATGACGCCGCCGCAGGCTCGGTTGCGGCCGCCCGGCTGACTGCGAAGCGGCGTACTGCCTGCTGATAGCTGGCCTCGTCGCCGGACAGGTACTCGGCGCGGAAGCGCTCCCACTGCTCCGGGTCCGCCGCGGCGGCCGCGTAGCGGGCCTGGAAGGCTTCGTCGCGGCCGTAGTCCGGGACGCAGCTGGTGAAGTGCGCGCCGCCGGGAGCCTCGATCACGCCGTGCACCATGGCGCGGTTGACCAGCAGGCTCTGCGGCGGCCCGGAGTCCAGCAGGCCCGCGGCCGGCACGATCCGCTCGCAGGACAGATACGCCCGGTCGGCGGCCAGGCAGAACAGGTCGTCGAAGTAGGGATCCGGGCCGAGGTACTGGCCGTTGCCCGCCGCGTCGGCGCGGTTCAGGTGGATCAGCGCGGCGTCGAGCCGCAGCGCGGGCATGGCCACCAGGTCCTCGCCGTCGGCGTAGGGGGAGCGGACGGTGCGCAGCCCCGGGTTCACCCGCATGACGTCCGAGCCCAGGCCCGCGCGGATCGGCAGGAACGGCAGCCGGTGCGCGGCCGCGAGCAGGCCCCAGTGCAGCATCCCCTCGTCGAGCTCGGTGAGCTCGACCCTTCCCTGCTGGCGGGCCAGCCGGAAATGCGGTTCGAGCGGGATCGTGTCGAGCGAGACGAAGCCGCAGACGACCCGGCGGACATGACCGCCGGCGATCAGCAGCCCGACGTCCGGCCCCCCGTAGGAGACGACCTCCAGCCCGGTCAGCCCGGACCGGAGGATGGCCCGCACCAGCGCCATCGGTTTGCGCCGCGATCCCCAGCCGCCGATCCCGATGGTCATGCCGGAGCGCAGCTCGCCGGCCACGTCGTCCGCGTTCATGACGGCCGCGGCCATCAGCGCTGCCCGTCGACGAACGCCTGGCGGGCGGCGTCGGACACGCCGGTGAGGTTGAGCTCGAAGGTGAAGCCCTGCTCGTACCGGTAGGAGCGCTTGACGTCGACCGGGTCGATGCCGTTCAGGGACTGCTTGGCCAGCCGGATGACGGCCGGGTCCTTGGCGGCGATCTCGGCGGCGACGGCGCGCGCGGCCGCCCGCAGTTCGGCCGGCGGCACCACGTCCAGCACGGTGCCAAAGCCCAGCAACTGCCGCGCGGTGACCGTCCGGCAGGTGTACACCATCGTGCGCATCAGCTGCTGCGGCACCAGCCGGGACAGGTGCGTCGCCGCGCCGAGCGCCCCGCGGTCGACCTCGGGCAGGCCGAAATAGGCGTCCTCGGCCGCGACGACGAGGTCGGCGCTGCCGGCCAGGCCGACCCCGCCGCCGAGGCAGAAGCCCTGCACCGCGGCGATCACCGGCACCGCGCAGTCGTAGACCGCGGCGAACGCGGCGAAGCAGCCCCGGTTGGCACCCACCAGCGCCTCGTGGCCGGGGGTGCGCTGCATCTGCTTGATGTCCACGCCCGCGCAGAAACCGCGGCCCTCGGCGGCCAGGATCACCGCGCGCGTGGCCGGGTCGGCACCCGCGGCGGCAACGGCGCCGGCCAGGTCGAACCAGCCCTGCACCGGCGGCGCGTTGACCGGCGGGAAGTCCAGGACAACCTCGGCGATGCCGCCGCCGCTGCGCAGGTCGATCCCCATACCGCGCCTCGCAGTCATCACGGACAGAAGCCAAACAACCGCACCGCAACCGCCAATTGCGGGGGTTCCGGGGGGCTCGGCCCCCGGGCTAGCACCGCGGCCCTTCGGCGAAGCTGATCAGAGATCAGCGAGCAGGTCGAGCCGGCTCGGCGTACGCCAAGCACGCAACCTAGCGTTTGCTTGGGTCGCAAGCCTAACATGTGGCACATGCGTGCCGTCGATTACGCGGGCCGGACGGTGATCGTCACCGGGGGCACCAGGGGCATCGGCGCGGGCATCGCCCGGGCGTTCCTGCGGGCGGGCGCCCAGGTGGTTGTCTGCGGCCGGACCGAGCCATCCGATGCGGCCCCGCTGCCGGCGGCGGACGGGCGGGGCGCCGTCTTCGCCCGCGCGGACGTCCGTGACCCGGCGGAGGCCCAGCGGCTCGTCCAGTACGCGGCCGGCCGCTTCGGCCGGGTGGACGTGGTGGTCAGCAACGCGGGCGGGTCGCCGTACGCGGCGGCCGCCACCGCGTCGCCCCGGTTTCACGCCAAGGTCATTGAGCTGAACCTGATCGCGCCGCTGCACGTGGCGCAGAGCGCCAACGCGGTCATGCAGGGCCAGCCCGAGGGCGGGTCGATCATCATGATCGGTAGCGTCAGCGGGGTGCGGCCGTCGCCCGGCACCGCCGCCTACGGCGCGGCCAAGGCCGGCCTGCACCACCTGGCCGCCAGCCTCGCGGTCGAGTGGGCGCCCAGGGTCCGGGTGAACGCCATCGTGGCCGGGCCGGTTGCGACTGAGTCGGCCAGCGCCGCGCACTTCGACGATGTGGGCGGGACCGAAGCGGTCGCCGGAACCATTCCGCTCGGCCGGCTGGCCACTCCGGGCGATGTCGCGGACGCCTGCCTGTTCCTGGCCTCCCCGCTGGCGGGCTACGTCAGCGGCGCCGCGCTGCTCCTGCACGGCGGCGGCGAGTGGCCCGCCTTCCTCAACCGGCAAAGGTGACCGAAGTCATACATTTCCGGCGTATCACCAGAGACCCTCGTCCCTCAAGCCTGTAAGGCCTGAATGATGTGTGGCCAAGGAAACCGGTAACGATGCTCGGGAAGGAACCACCCATGGCAACACCCACGATCGGCGAGCTCTTGGCGCGGCTGGAAGAGCAGCAAGCCCGGATCGAGCGCCTCGAGGCAGGGTCCACCGCACCGGCGGCGGGCCCGGTTGCCGGTGATCTGGCGGGCGGCGATCCGCGCCCTCCCGGGCTGACGCGCCGGGGCATGGTCAGGACGGCCGCCGCGGGAGCGGCGGGAGTCGTGGGCGCCATGCTGATCGAGCCCGCAGGTGCGGCGAGCGCGGCTACCTCGGGCCCGGCGTCGTTCACCAGCTCGACCAGCAAACCAGCCGTCACCGCCACCAACACCGGAAAGGGAGAGGCCGTCAAGGGAACCGCGCACAAGGGGATCGGGGTGAGCGGATCCAGCGGGTCGACCGCCCAGGGCGCGGCGGCGGTGCGGGGCACCATCACCAGCACGTCGCCGGGCGATTTGTCCGCGGGGGTGCGCGGCGTGAACAACGGCACGAGCGGATCGGGAATCGGGGTCTACGGTTCGCAGGGCGGGTCCGGCTGGGGGGTGTACGGGAAGGCGCCCAGCGGCATCGGAGTATACGGCTCTACCAGCACCGGTACGGGGGTCCAGGGCGTCGTCCACTCGGGCGGGACCGGCGTCTACGGCGAGGCCGACGACGGAACTGGCGTGTCCGGGGCCGCGGTCTCCGGTAACGCAGTACAGGGATCGGCGGACACCGGGACCGCGGTCTACGGGGCAAGCACCAGCGGCTACGGGGTCTTTGGCAACAGCCCCAACAACTACGCCGTCGTCGGTGTCAGCCACTCCGGCAATGGGGTGTACGGCCAGGTCGTGGTCGCGTCGCAGGCGGGAGTGGTGGGCCGGACGGCGGACTCCTCGGGCAACTGGGCCTTCTACGGCTTCGGCAACATCGGCGCGACCGGCACGAAGTCGGCCGTGGTCCCGGCCGAGGACGGCAACGGGCACCTGACGCTGTACTGCATGGAAAGCCCCGAGTGCTGGTTCGAGGACTTCGGCTCGGCGCGGCTGTCCCGCGGCTCGGCCTCCGTCCGGATCGACCCCGAGTTCGCCCAGACCGTCGACGTGGGCGAATACCACGTGTTCCTCCAGGCCGAGGGCCAGTGCAAGGGCCTGATCGTCGAGGGCAAGACCGCGGCCGGCTTCGCCGTACGCGAAGCCGGCGGCGGCACGAGCAACGTGTCCTTCGCCTACCGGATCGTCGCGCGGCGCAAGGACGTAATCGCGCCGCGGCTGAACCGGGTCGCGGTACCGCATGCCCCGGCACTCATCCGCGCGGACGCCCCGGCACCAGCCCGGCCGAAGGTCGGTGAACAAGGCCGCTAGCCATGCCGGCGGCGGGCCGCACGCCAGCCCCTGAACACACGCACACCCCTGCGCCCGGGCGAGGTGCCCACCTGGCGAGGGTGCAGGGTCCGGTGTACGCTCGCAGCGACTAGAACGTGTTCTACTAGGAGCTGGCCATGGTTGCATCGATCAAGCCGCATCGCGATGAGATCGGCCTGTCCGAGGGGCGCATCCTGATCGACGGGGAATGGGCCGCGGCCCGGTCGGGTGAGGCCTGGAGCCACAGCCACCCCGCCACCGGCGAGGAGGTGGCGTCCTTCCCGATCGCCGGGCCGGAGGACGTCGACGCGGCCGTCCGTGCGGCGCGCCGGGCCTTCGACGAGGGGCCGTGGCCGAAGACCCGGGCCGGTGAGCGCATGCGGGTGCTGCGCCGGGTAGCCGACCTGGTCCGCGAGCACGGCGACGAACTGCTCGCGCTCCAGGCGCTGGACAACAGCGTGCCGCTGAGCTTCGGCTCGGTCTACGGGATGTCGGCGAACTTCGTCGCCGACGTGTTCGACCACCACGCGGGGTGGGTGGACAAGCTGGCCGGCGAGACGCTGCCGCCGTATCAGGGCGGCGACCACCTGGTCATGACGCTGCGCGAGCCGGTCGGCGTGGTCGGTGCGATCATCCCGTGGAACGCGCCGCTGCTGCTGTTCGCGCAGAAGGCCGCCCCGGCGCTCGCGGCCGGCTGCACGATCGTGGCCAAGCCGTCGGAGTACGCGACGTTCGCGGTGCTGCGCCTTGCCGCGCTGATGCAGGAGGCCGGCCTGCCGGCCGGGGTGCTGAACATCGTGACCGGCCCCGGCGAGCCGACCGGCGACGCGCTGATCAACCACCCCATGGTCAACAAGCTGTCGTTCACCGGCAGCCGGGCCGTCGGCCGCAAGATCGTCGCGGCGTCGGCGGACGGGTTCAAGCGGGTCAGCCTGGAGCTGGGCGGCAAGAGCCCGGCCCTGGTGTTCGCCGACGCGGACGTGTCCACGGCCGCGGCGATCACCATGGGCACCGTCACCCTCGGGCTGTCCGGGCAGGTCTGCCTGGCGCAGACCCGGGCGCTGGTGCACCGGGACGTCGCCGACGAGTTCCTCGCCATGGCTGAGGTGATCGGCGGGATGGTCAGCTACGGCAACCCGTTCGACCCCGCGGTCACCTCGTCGCCGCTGATCAACACCCGGCAGCTGGACCGGGTACTCGGGCTGATCGCCGAGGGCCAGGCGGCCGGTGCCCGGCTGGTCAGCGGCGGCACCCGTGGCGAAGGTGACCTCGCGGCCGGCAACTTCGTCGCGCCCACGCTGTTCACCGACGTGTCCAACGACATGAGCATCGCCCGGGAGGAGATCTTCGGGCCGGTGCTGTCGGTCATCCCGTTCAGCGACGAGGACGAGGCGCTCCGGATCGCCAACGACACCCAGTACGGGCTCGCCGCCACGGTCTGGACCAGCGACATCAAGCGGGCGATCCGGATGACCAAGGCCATCCGGGCCGGCACCGTCGGCATCAACGGCTACCAGCTCGAGCCGCACGTGGCGTTCGGCGGCTACCAGCAGTCCGGGCTCGGCCGCGAGGGCGGGCGCACCGCGATCGAGTCCTACACCGAGGTCAAGACCGTGCTGCTGCCGTTCACCGACGAGATGATGTAGCGCCCGGCCGGGGGTTGACGCGCCATGACCGAGGCGCCGGCTTCGGCGATGCCCGCCCGCTGCCGGGGCGGGAGGCGGTGGCCGCGCGGGAGCCTGGCGCGGCGGCCGGGAGCGCCGGCGGCGTCTCCGGCATCGCCGCCGAGCCCACCCAGCGGGCCGCCGGGCGGTGGATCGCGTGGCGTGGCCGGCGCGCTCTGCGTCTGGCGCATCCGCTCCGTCCCATGATCATGCCGACGGGGGTGCGGGCAGGAGCTTGCTGTGGTCCCAGGAGATGAGCTTCACCGGGTCGACCACGTAGCCGACTCGCTTACGGGCGGCGTGCGCGACGTAGTCGTCCACCGCATCGGCGGGCACGCCGGCCAAGCCTCCGGCTACGGCGCGGCCGATCTCCAGCACCCCGGCCGGCTCCTCGACCAGCCGGGCCAGGCCCACCACCTGCACCCCGCGCAGCTCGAAGTAGTCCTCCCCGGTCTCGACCAGGCAGGTCAGCCGGGGATCGCGGGCCAGGTTGCGCGCCTTCTGCGAGGCGCGGTAGGTCCAGAACGCGATCCGGCCGCCGAGCATGACGTAGAACATCGTCACCAGGTGCGGCGTCCCGTCGGGGTTGATCGTCGCGAGCTGGAGCTTGCGGGACGCGGCCAGCAGGTCGGCCACCTCATCGGCCGTCATCGCGACCCGGTCACGCTGCTTCATCAGGATGCCCCGCTCCCGCCGGCCCGGCGCCGGGGAAGCCGATGGTCTCGGTGGCCAGGGAAAGCGTGTCCTCGCAGGCGAAGCCCGCCGGCGGCGGGCCCCGGGCGGTGCTTCGGCCGGGGCGGCGAACATCGGTGCCAGGGCCCGGTGCACCGAGTCCAGCGTCCACATGCCGTCGGGCGAGCCGTGGTCGGCGGCCAGCACCGTGGCCCGGACCCGGGGCGGGTCCATGACCGCGGCGACGCCGCCGTGCACCACGAACACCTCGCCGTTGATGCCCGGCCGCCGCCGGGCTGGACAGGTACACGACCAGCGGCGCGACGTGCCGCGGGGCCAGCGGGTCCACCGCGCCGTCCGGCGGCGCGCCCATCAGGTCCGCGGTCATCGCGGTCCTGGCCCGCGGGCAGATCGCGTTGGCGCGCACCCCGTACCGGGCGCAACTGCGCGCCGTGGTCACGGTGAGCGCGGCGATCCCGGCCTTGGCCGCGGCGTAGTTGGGCTGGCCGGCGGAGCCGAGCAGGAACGCCTCGGACGAGGTGTTCACGATCCGGGCGTAGACCGGGGCGCCGGCCGCCTTGCTCCGCTCGCGCCAGTGGGCCGTGGCGAAGCGGGTGGTCACGAAGTGGCCGCGCAGGTGCACCCGGATGACCTGGTCCCACTCCTGCTCGGACATCGTGAACACCATCCGGTCCCGGAGCACCCCGGCGTTGTTGACCACGATGTCCAGCTGCCCGTAGCTGTCCAGTGCGGCGGTCACCAGGTCGCTGGCCGGTGGACCATTCGCCGATGTCACCCGCGATGACCGCGGCCTGCCCGCCGCCTGCCACGATCTCGTCAGCCGTGGCCTGTACGTCATCACCCGCCAGGTCGTTGAGAATCAAACGGGCACCGGCCGCGGCGAGCGCGAGCGCCTCCGCCCGGCCCAGCCCGTTCCCCGCGCCGGTCACGATCGCCACGCGGCCCGCCAGGCTCAGCGCTGTCGTCCATGGTGGAGCTCCTTCGTCTCAGTACCCGGGCCCGGACAGCAGGCCGCCGTCGGCGACGAACTCGCTGCCGGTCGAGTAGGACGACTCGTCCGAGGCCAGGAACGCCACCAGCCTGGAGATCTCGGCCGGCTTCGGCGAACCGGGACAGCGGCATCGCGCGCAGGAACGCCTCGGGGTCGGTCTGGCCCGCGGCCTCGGCCTGGCTGAGGATCATGCTGGTGATCACCCCGCCGGGGTGGACCGAGTTGACCCGGATGCCGAACTGGCCGAGTTCCCGGGCGGCGGCCTTGGTCATGCCGCGGACCGCGAACTTGCTGGCGCTGTAGGCCGACAGCCCGGCGGCCCCGGCGAAGCCCTCGATCGAGGAGATGTTCACGATCGAGCCGCCGCCCGCGGCCCGCATCGGCTCGATCGCCGTCTTCATGCCGAGCCAGCAGCCGACGGCGTTGACCTCGAGGATCCGCCGGAAGTCCGCCAGGGGCATGTCGGCGATCGCCGCGAACTTCAGGATGCCCGCGTTGTTGACCAGGACGTCGAGCTTGCCGAAGGCGTCCAGCGCCGTGGCGACGGCGGCGGCCCAGTCGGTCTCGCTGGTCACGTCGTGATGGACGTAGCGGCAGGACCGCTCGTCCAGGCCGGCGGCCACCTTCTCGCCCTTGTCGTCGAGCACGTCGCCGAACACGACCCGCGCGCCTTCGGCGACGAAGTGGCGCACGTGCGACTTACCCATGCCCCGGGCGCCGCCCGTGATCAGGGCGACCTTGCCGTCGAGCCGGCCCATGGTTCCTCCCGGGCTCGGGTCAACCAAACGCTTGCTTGGTGAGAGCCTAACAGCCGGGTCACCGGCTGGGGGCGGCGGCGATGCCGTCGAAGAGGATGTGCAGGAAGCCGTCCACCACCTGGTCGGTGTTGTAGCCGCGGGTGCGGCGCCACTGCTCGGGAATCCACAGCACGTCGCGGAGCAGCCGGTAGGTGAGCTTCGCGTCCAGGTCCGGCCGGAACAGGCCGGCCTGCTTGCCCGCCTCGAGCTGGGTGAGCCAGATCCGCTCGATCTCGCGCAGGGCCTTGGGCAGGTATGCGAACCGGGGGTGGGTGGCGAAGAAGCTCCAGTCGTGCTGGAGCATCGCCAGGGCCGCCCGGTGCTGCGAAAGGGTATGGCTGGTCGAGCGCACGATCTGCTCGATCGCGGCCCGGGGGGTCTGCGCCGAGGCGACGGCCGCGCGGTAGTTGGCCAGCACCTCGTTGATGAAGCTGGACAGGATCTCGTCGCCGATCGACTCCTTGGAGTCGAAGTGGTGGTACAGGCTTCCGGACAATATCCCGGCGGCGTCCGCGATCTCGCGTACCGTGGTGGCGCGGTAGCCCTTCTCCGCGAAGAGCTCACCGGCGAGGGAGACCATGTGGGCGCGCCGCTGCGACCGCGGTGCTAGCCCCGACCCCGCCGCCCCGCCCAAGGCGCCGTCCGCGGCCCGGGCCGGAGCCTGGCCCTTCCTGGACGCTGTCACGAACTCATTATCGCAGGCCCGGGGCCAACCTCCCTAACGCTTGCTCGGTTGGCGCCGGGCCGTCTTGCGGAACCTTACTGAAACCTGTTCTACTTTGTTCGCAGAGATTCTCCAGGCCGGAGGTGGGTCGTGCGGGCCGCTGTACTCCATTCGATCGACGCCGAGAAAATGGATCTCCGCGATGACGTCGTGGCCGTCGGCCCGGGGCCCGGCCAGGTCCGGATCCGGGTACGGGCGGCCGGGGTGTGCCACTCGGACCTGTCGGCCCGCAATGGCGGGCTGCCCCAGCCGATGCCGGCCATTCTCGGGCACGAGGCGGCCGGGGACGTGGTCGCGGTGGGTGAGGGCGTCACCGGCCTCGCCGTCGGGGACAAGGTCATCGCCAGCTGGCTGCCGCCGTGCGGTGCCTGCGCCTCGTGCCTGCGCGGCCAGCCGTACATGTGCATGACCCACGTCATCGCGGCCTACATCGAGCCCCGGTTCAAGGTCGGCGAGACACCCGCGTTCGGCATGGCCGGCTGCGGCGCGTTCGCCGAGGAGATGGTGGTGCCGCAAGAGGGCGCGGTAAAGATAGCCGACGACGTGCCGTACGAGGTCGCCGCGCTGGTCGGCTGCGGCGTGATGACCGGCGTCGGCGCGGTGATCAACACCGCCAAGGTCGAGCCCGGCGCGAGCGTCGCGGTCGTCGGCTGCGGTGGCGTCGGCATCTCGGCGATCCAGGGGGCCCGCTTGTCCGGTGCCGCGGTGATCGTCGGGGTGGACCCGGTCGAGTCCAAGCACGAGGTGGCGCGGCGGTTCGGCGCCACCCACGCGGTCCACCCGGACAAGCTGGGCGAGCTTTCCGCCGAGCTCACCGGCGGGGAGGGCTTCGACTACGCGTTCGAGGTGGTCGGCACCCCCGGCACGATCCGGGCCGCGTGGTCGGCGGCACGGCGTGGCGGCACCGTCGTCATCGTCGGGGCCGGCCGGGCCGACCAGCAGGTCGAGTTCACCCCGTTCGAGCTGCTCTTCGACGGCAAGAAGATGCTCTCCTCCCTCTACGGGGAGGCCGACGTCCGGCGCGACTACAACCGGCTGCTCGGCCTGTGGCGGGCGGGCCGCCTGGACCTGGAAGGCATGATCACCCAGCGGCTCGAGCTCGACGACCTCGACGAGGGCCTGGCCGCGCTCGGCCGCGGCGATGTCATCCGGCAGGTCATCATCCACGGCTGACGGGGCAGCGACCGGGCCGCCTGGGCGCCGAGCCGGCGAAGGCATGCCGATGATTCTTGATCTCTTCCGGGTCACCGGCCGGGTGGCCGTCGTGACCGGGCCGGCCGTGGCATCGGTGCGGCCGCCGCCATTGCGCTGGCCCAGGCCGGCGCGGACGTGGTGATCTCGGCGCGGAGCGAGGACCAGCTCGCGGGCGTCGCGCGGGAGATCGAGGCGGCCGGGCGCAAGGCCCTGGTGGTGCCCGCCGACCTGAGCGACCTGGACGCGGCCGCGGGCCTGGCGGACGCAGCGGCCGCGGAGTTCGGGCGGCTGGACATCGTGGTCAACAACGTCGGCGGCGCGATGCCGCGACCGTTCCTGGCGACCAAGCCGCGGCACCTGGTGGACGCGTTCAGCTTCAACGTCGCGGTCGCGCACCGGCTGACCCAGGCGGCGGTCCCGCACCTGCTCGCCGCGCGCGGCACCGGCACCGGCACCGGCACCGGCGGGCGCTGCCGGCGCGGGGGGCGGGAGTGCCGGGAGGCCGGAGACCGGCGCCGTGGTCAACATCTCCTCGGCGGTCGGCCGGGTCGCCGGGCGCGGCTACCTCGCCTACGGGACCGCCAAGGCGGCCCTGTCGCACTACACCCGGCTGGCCGCCGCCGACCTGGCCCCGCGGATCAGGGTCAACGCGATCGCCGTCGGCGCCGCGGCCACGTCCGCGCTCGACATCGTGGTCAGCGACGACACGCTGCGCGGGCAGATGGAGCGGGCGACGCCGCTCGGCCGGATCGGCGACCCGCAGGAGATCGCCGCCGCCGTGGTGTTCCTCGCCTCGCCGGCGGGCGGGTACATCACCGGGAAGATCATCGAGGTCGACGGCGGCATCGAGCAACCCAACCTCGATCTCGGTATCCCGGATCTCTGAGCCGGGGGCGGCTCTACTGTGCCGGTCCGGTCGTCCGGCCCCGGGCCGGGCCTACCCGGAATGGCGCTGGAGGAACGCCAGCGTGCGCTCGTTGAACTCCGTCACGTTCTCATAGATCGGGGCGTGCGCGCAGTCCTCGAAGATGACCAGCTCGGAACCGGGGATCCCGGCCATGAGCGGGTCGGCGAACCGGGTCGACGTGACGATGTCGTGCCGCCCGAAGGTGATCTGCGCCGGCGCCTGGATCTGGCCGAGCACGTCGAGCGCGTCGTGGCCCAGCACCGCCGCCGACTGGCGGAAGAACGCGTCGACCGGCGGCATCGGGCGGCTGCGCACGAAATCGGCGAGCGAGTCGATGTACTCGGGGCGGGCCGCGTACAGCTCGGGGGTGAAGCAGAACGGGAAGATCCCCTTGATCACCATCTCGGTCACGTCGCCCAGGCCTTCCGCCATGATCCGCCAGCCCTCGACGATCGCGGTCAGGAACGGATCGGTGCGGGGCCAGGCGCTGTGCAGGGACAGCGTCTTCACCCGGTCCGGGTACTTGGCCGCCAGCCACATGCCGGCCGCGGCGCCCAGCGACAGCCCGGAGATGTGCGCCCGGTCAATGCCGGCCGCCTGCATGAACGCGGCGACGTCGTCGGCGAGCAGTTCGGTGGTGTAGTCGCCCGGCGGCTTGCCGGACAGGCCGGCGCCGCGGTTGTCCACGGTGAAGCAGGTGAAGTGCTTGGCGTAGTCCGCTACCTGGAACGCGTAGCAGGCCTGGTCGGCCGCGAGGTAGGGGATGAGCACCATGGGCTCGCCCTCGCCCTGCACCTCGTAGTAGATATCGATGCCGTTCGCCTGCACAGTCGGCATTCCTGATCCCCTCCACTCCAGCGGTTTGCGCACGGCCGGCCTGCTGCATAGATGGTGCCCGGTCGCGCGGCCGCACGCCAGCCTTACGCCCGCCTTGGGGCGGGCTGAATCCCGGTCGCCCCGCCGGGGAATCCGGGGCAGCATGGAGCCATGATCGATCCGGCGATCGAGAGTCACTACGGCACTGGTTACGAGCGCTCCCGCCTGTTCCCCGGCGGGAAGCCGTCCCTGGAGTTCGTCAGGTCACTGGAACTGCTGGAGCGGCTGCTGCCCGCGCCGCCGGCGGACGTGCTCGATGTCGGCGGCGGCCCGGGCACCTATGCCACGCCGCTGGCCCAGCGCGGGTACCGGGTGCACCTGGTGGACCCGGTACCGCTGCACGTGGAGCAGGCGCGCGAGGCGGCCGGCCGGGATCCGGCGGCCGGCTTCACCGCGGCCCTGGGCGACGCGCGGGAACTGGCCGAGCCGGACGGTTCGCAGGACGCGGTGCTGCTGTTCGGGCCGCTGTACCACCTGACCGGCGCGGCGGATCGCGCGCGGGCCCTCGGCGAGGCCTTGCGGGTGCTGCGGCCCGGCGGCCGCCTGCTGGCCGTGGCGGTCTGCCGGTACGCGTCCCTGCTGGACGGGCTGTATCACGACTGGCTGGACGACCCGGATTTCCGGCCGCTGGTGGAGCGGGACCTGCGCGACGGACAGCACCGCAACCCCGATCCGGTCGGCAGGCCCGAGTGCTTCACCACGGCCTACTTCCACACCCCGGACGGCCTGGGGGAGGAGGTGGCACGGGCCGGTTTCACCGGCCTTGCCGTCTACGGCGTAGAGGGCCCGGGCTGGCCGCTGCGCCGGGAGTGGGCCGATCCGCGGCGCCGCGCGCATATCCTGTTCGCCGCGCGGGCAACCGAGACCGAGCCCTCGCTCGTCGGCTTCAGCAACCACCTCATCGCGGCCGCCACCAAGCCGGCCGGACCGGATACCGGAGAACCGCTGTGACGCACCCGGAGTGGGACACGTCGTACCTGGCGGACACGCCGCCGCCGTGGGATATCGGCCGGCCGCAGCCGGCGTTCGTGCGCCTGGCCGAGGAGGGGCTGCTGTCCGGCCAGGTTCTCGACGCGGGCTGTGGCACCGGGGAGCACACGCTGCTGGCCGCCGCCCACGGCGCCGACGCGGTCGGCGTTGACGTGTCGCCGGCCGCCATCGCGCGGGCCCGGGCCAAGGCGGCCGAGCGGGGCCTGAGCGCCCGCTTCGAGGTCGGCGACGCGCTGGACCTCGGCCAGCTCGGCCTGACCTTCGGCACGGTCATCGACAGCGGGCTGTTCCACGTCTTCGACGACCCGGGGCGGGCCCGGTACGTCGTCAGCCTCGCGTCGGTGCTGCGGCCCGGCGGCACCTGCTACCTGATGTGCTTCAGCGACCTCCAGCCGGGCACCGAGGGCCCGCGCCGGGTGCGCAAGGACGAGCTCATCGCCGCCTTCGCCGACGGCTGGACCGTGGCCGACATCACCGCGGACGAGTTCCACGTCAGGTCGGTATTCGCCCGGCGGCCGGGCACACGCCTGGCTGGCCACCATCCGCCGTCACTGACCTGGCGATCTGGCCGGCCCGGCCCGGCCCCGGTCCGGGCCCGGCCCCGGCCTGGACCCTGACCGGCTTGGGCCGGCCCGGCATGGCAACCGCGGCGGCGCCGCCCCGCGCGGTATCTTCCCGTGGATGGCCAAACCGGTGCGGAGCAGGGAATACGGCCCGGATGTGCTCGCCGCGCGACGGGGCCCGGCCCGGGCTCAGCCGCAGCAGGTGCCGGCCGAGCGCGGGCTGGTCGTCGAGGACGCCGCCGGCCAGTTCTGCGGGGCGGTGGTCTTCTGCGAGAAGGACGTGGTCACGCTCGAGGACCGGCACGGCCGGCAACGGGTGTTCCCGCTCCGGCCAGCGGGATTTCTCCTGGAGGGTGAGCCGGTCACGCTGGTCAGGCCGCCCCCGGCGGCCGCGCCGGGCGCGCGCACCGGCGGCCTGCCCATGGGGCGCACGGCATCGGGATCGGTAGCCGCTCCCGGCGGCCGGGCCAAGGTGGCCCGGGCCAGCCGCATCTACGTCGAAGGCCGTCACGACGCCGAGCTGGTGGAGAAGGTCTGGGGTGACGACCTGCGCGACGTCGGCGTGGTCGTGGAGTACCTGGGCGGCATCGACGATCTGCCCGCGATCGTCGCCGAGTTCGGGCCCGCCCCGGTGCGCAGGCTCGGCGTCCTCGTCGACCATCTGGTGGACGGGTCGAAGGAGAGCCGGATAGCCGCGCAGGTGCGCTCCCCGTACGTGCTGGTGGCCGGGCACCCCTTCATCGACGTCTGGGCGGCGGTCAAGCCGGCCGTGCTGGGCATCGCCGGCTGGCCGCGCGGTTCCGCCGGGCTCACCGTGGAAGGAAGGCGTGCTGGCCGCCCTGGGCTGGCCGGACGACACCCCGGCGGCCTGGCAGCGCATCCTGCGCTCGGTGACGTCCTTCACGGACCTGGAACCGGAGTTCCTCGGCCGGGTGGAGGAGCTGATCGACTTCGTCACCACACCCGGCAGTGCCTAGGCCAGCTCCGGGTGCCGGTCCGCCCAGGGTGCCGCCTGCTCCAGCTGGCTGGCCACCCGGACGAGCAGATCCTCCCGGCCGTAGGCCGCGACAAGCTGGACGCCGACCGGCAGGCCGCCCGGCGTCCAGTGCAGCGGGAGGCTCACCGCGGGCTGGCCGGTCATGTTGAACTGCGCGGTGTACGGGATGAAGCTCGCGATCCGCGGGCCTTCCTGCTGCGGCCCGGCGGCGGTGAACCAGCCGAGCTCGGGCGGTGGCGCGCCGAGAGTGGGGGTCAGCAGCAGATCATGATCGGCCCACCAGCCCGCCATCCGCCGGGCCCAGATGCCGAACCAGTACCTGGCCTGTAGGTACGCGACCGCGGTGAGGTCCTGGCCAGCCTGCCGGTAGTAGGCGTTGCGCGGCTCGATCTCGCTGTCGGCGATGGCGCGGCCGAGCACCGCCTCGAACGCCAGGAACGTCGCCGCGGTGTCCGCGGCGATGATCGTGTTGAAGTGCACGGCCAAGTCCGGCTCGAACATGACCGACGGCGCGGACTCCTCCACGTGGTGGCCCAGGGACTCAAGCAGCCGCGCCGCGCCCGCCACCGCCTCCCGGCACTCCGGGTCGTCCAGGTAGTACTCCGCGCCAGGGCGGCCGAGCATGCCGATGCGCAGCCGGCCCGGATCGGCGCCGACCTCCTGGCTGAGCGGGCCCGGCAGCGGCGGCGCGTAGTACGGCTCACCGGGCATGCGCGCGCTGATCACGTCGAGCACGGCGGCCGCGTCGCGGACGGTCCGCGTCACGGCACCGTCGATGGTGCCGCCGGCCCAGCTCTCCCCGATCAGCGGGCCCTGGCTCACCCGCCCGCGGGTCGGCTTGAGCCCTACCAGGCCGCACTCGCTCGCCGGGATGCGGATGGATCCGCCGCCGTCGTTGGCGTGCGCGACCGCCACCATGCCGCTGGCCACCGCGGCCGCCGACCCGCCCGAGGAGCCGCCGGTAGAGCGGCCGGTGTCCCAGGGGTTGCGGGCGGGCGGGAAGCTGAGCGGCTCGGTGGTTACCGTCGTGCCGAGCTCGGGCACGTTGGTCCGGCCCAGCGGGATGAAACCGGCCGCGAGGAACTGCTCGGCGAGGTAAGACGTCACGGGCCAGGCCACGTCCCGCAACGGCCCCAGGCCGAACGCCGTCGGCTCGCCCGCCACCAGGCAGCCCAGGTCCTTCAGCAGGATCGGCACGCCGCGGAACGGGCCGTCGGGCAGCGCGCCCGCGGCGCGCTCGCGCGCCTGGTCGAAGCGGGTCCGGATCACCGCGTCCAGGCGCGGATTGAGCATCTCGATCCGCGCTATCGCCGCCTCTACCAGGTCTGCGGGGCTCACCTCGCCGGACCGGACAAGATCGGCTTGCGCGGTGGCGTCCAGCCACGTCGCATCGGTCACCCCAGGAACGCTACCCGTTGTTACCCTGACCGGATGACGCCAGCCGCCCCGGTAACCCTCGTGCTCGCCTCGGGATCGGCCGGGCGGCTGCGTGTGCTGCGGGACGCCGGCATAGACCCGCGGGTCGCGATCAGCGGAGTCGATGAGACCACCGAGGCGGGCCTGGACACCGCCACGGTCGTGGTGCTCCTCGCCGAGCGCAAGGCCACCGAGGTGGCGGGCCGCTGCCCGGGTGAGCTGGTGCTCGGCTGCGACTCGCTGCTGGAGCTCGATCACCGGACGTTCGGCAAGCCGGCCTCGGCGGAGCAGGCGGCCGAGATGTGGCGGCGGCTGTCCGGGCGGGAGGCGACGCTGTTCACCGGGCACTGCCTCATCGCCGCCGACGGCCGCCGGGTGCGTGACGTGGCGCGCGCGGCGGTCCGGTTCGGCACGCCCAGCGAGGCCGAGGTGGCCGCCTACGTGGCCAGCGGCGAACCGATGGCCCTGGCCGGGGCGTTCAGCATCGAGGGGCTGGGCGCGCCGTTCGTCGACGGCATCGACGGTGACCCGGGCACGGTCATGGGCCTTTCCCTGCCGCTGTTGCGGCGGATGCTGGCCGAGCTCGGGGTGGCCATCACCGACCTGTGGCGCGAGCCCGCCGCGCACGG
Organism: uncultured Actinomycetes bacterium; assembly: GCA_963703605.1. Lineage (GTDB taxonomy): Bacteria > Actinomycetota > Actinomycetes > Streptosporangiales > Streptosporangiaceae > DASXKD01. The sequence continues at coordinate 44,299 of CAVPFC010000003.1, read as the reverse complement.
CGTGCCGGGGGACTAACGCCGCGGCCCGGCGACGCGGGGCACGGCTCAGCTCCCGAGGAACACCACGTCGAGCCCGCGCAGCAGGGCACGATCGCCGCGGAGGATGATCTCGCTGACCTTGCCGTGGCTGATGGTGAACCCGAAGACGACACGCGGCCGCCCGCCCGGGGCCCATACCAGGCCAGCCACCCCGTCGACGAGCGCCACCTGCGCGCCCCGGGCGCGCCCGGAGAAGAAGCCGGCCACCGGCGCCGCGCCGCGCAGCTCCGCCTCGGCGCCCATCCGCGCCGCGGTCTGGTCGGCCCGGAGCACGACGCCGGGGTCGAGCATCGCGACCAGCGCGCCGAGGTCGCCGTTGCGCGAGGCGGCCAGGAAGGCTTGGACGATCTCCCGCTGGCGGGCCATGTCGGTGTCGGGAGCCGTGTCGGCGCCCTGGACCCGCAGGCGTGCCCGGCTGGCCAGCTTGCGGGTCGCGGCGGGGGAGCGCTCGACGATGGGGGCGATCTCCTCGAACGGCATCGCGAACATGTCGTGCAGGACGAAGGCCAGCCGTTCGGCGGGGGTGAGCGTGTCCAGCACCACCAGCAGCGCGAGGCCCACCGAGTCGGCCAGGACGGCCTCGTGCTCGGGCCCGGCCGCGTCCGGGCCGATCTCCTCGGGCAGCCGCGCACCAACGAGTTCCTCGCGCCGTGCCTTGCGTGACTGGAGCATGTTCAGCGACACCCTGGCCACGATCGTGGTCAGCCAGCCGCCGAGGTTCACCACGTCGCTGGTGTCCGCGCGGCTGAGCCGCAGCCAGGCCTCCTGGACCGCGTCGTCCGCGTCGCTGGGCGAGCCGAGCATCCGGTAGGCCACCGCCCGCAGATGGGTGCGGTGTTCCTCGAACCGCTTCGCCAGCCAGTCGTGCTCATCCATCGGTCACGTTCCTCCGTCGCTGCCTGTCATATCAGTGACAGGCGAAACCCGGCCGGTGTGACCGCGACCGGCCGGATCGCTGAATTCCGGAGCACCACCTCCCCAAGGAGCGCAACTCATGCAAGCACGGATGAAGAACCCCGCGATGGTCCTGGGCGCGTTCGAGCCGGTCCAGGCGCTGGGCAAGGCCGCGTACGCCGAGGGCACGGACCCGGCCATCCTCCAGCTTGTCCACCTGCGGGCCAGCCAGATCAACGGGTGCAGTCCCTGCGTCGACGCCGGCGTCAAGGGCGCCCTCAAGGCGGGCGAGACCGCGGAGCGCCTTGGCGCGGTCGCGGCCTGGCGGGAGACGCCGTACTTCAGCGACGCCGAGCGGGCCGCGCTGGCGCTGGCCGAGGCCGCCACCCGGCTGGCCGACCGGCCGGACCCGGTGCCCGACGAGATCTGGGACGCCGCCGCCGCTCAGTTCGACGAGAAGCAACTGGCCGCGATCGTGCTCACGATCGCGGTGACCAACCTGTACAACCGCCTCAACGTCACCACCAGGCAGGTCGCCGGCGCCTGGGGCTGAACCCGCGCGAGGGGCCGGCGCCGGCGCCAGGCCGGCGCCGGCCTTCCGCTGCCGGTCACGAATGCGCTGATGGGTCCCCGCCCAGGATGAGCCGCGACGGGCGGGCCGGGGTGTGCCAGAACCGGTTGGTGGCCCGGACGCCCTCGGTCTCGGTGATCCTGTCGCCGCCGGTGCCGAGGTTGACGTCGAACTTCGGGAAGGCCGATGACGCGATCTCGACCCGGAGCCGGTGCCCGGCCGGCAGCCGCACACAGGTGTCCCACAGGCGGATCGTCACCTCGTACGTCTCACCGGGGGTGACGTCGCGCTCGGCCGCGAACCCGTCCCGGTAACGCAGCCGGACGATCCCGTCGCACAGCCGCTGGGTGAAGCCGCCGGGGTGCACGTCCAGCAGCTTGGCCGTGATGTCGGTGTCCGCCGCCGAGGTGCCGACGTGGGCGATCACCGTGACCGGCCCGATGATCTCCAGCGGCTCTGCCAGCGGGTCACTGGTGAACACCAGCACGTCGCCCCGGCTTTCCACGCCGTGGTAGTCGTCCGGGCCGCCGAGTCTGCGCGCTGCTCTGCTCGGTGATGAACGGCACCGGCCGCTCGGGGTCGTGCGTCCACTCGTCCGGCGGCTGGTCGCCGGTGACCGGCGAGGCGGCCAGCCGGCCGTCGCCGAACCGGCTGTTGGCGTGCCCGTCGCTGGAGAAATGGAACACGGTCGGCCGGGCACCGGCCGGCGGCCAGGCCTGTTCGTCGCGCCACTCGTTGGCGCCCATGACGAAGATCCGGACCGGCGCGGGCGGCGGCTGCGGCCTGGTGCCCTTGACGTGCTCGTCAAGGAAGGCGGTGATGTAGCCGTCGAGGTCGATGAGCGCGTCCGGCCCGAAGTCGACCTCACCGAGGGTCCGGGTCGTGTTCACGGCGTGCCCCCACGGGCCCATCAGCAGCCGCTGGCCGGCCCGCCCCGCGGCGGCCATCGCGGCGAAGTTGGCCGGTGTGCCGATCTCCTCGTCGTCGTACCAGCCGGAGATGTGCAGCACCGGCACGTCGACCTCGCCGATGCGGTGCTGGTAGCGGACCGGCTCCCACCACTCGTCCAGGGTGCGGTGCCGCAGCTCCTCGCGCCAGCCGGGCGAGACGAACCCGGCCGCCTCGTCCATGGTCACCAGCGGCCGGTGCCGGTACACGGCCATCCAGTCGACATCGTTCAGGTACTGGGGCATCCGGGCGTCGGTGAGCCGGAACCAGTTGATGTGCATGGGCGTGGGCAGCCCGGTCGGCCACTCCACGAACGGGTCGCTGGGCGTCACGGCGCACACCATGGCGCGCAGCGCGGCCGGCTGCTCCAGCGCGGTCAGCCACTGGATGCGCCCGCCGTAGCTGCCCCCGTAGGTGGCCACGTCGCCGGTGCACCAGTCCTGGGCCGCGGCCCAGGCGATCACGTCCGCCCCGTCCGGGCCGTCGTTGCGGTACGGCTGGAAGACGCCTTCGGAGTCACCACGGCCTCGGACATCGACCTGAACCGACGCGTAACCCGCCTTGGCGAACACGGTCCCACGCCGCGACTGCCGTTCACCCGCCTTGCCGTACGGGGTCCGCGTCACCACCGCCGGGGCTGGCAGCGCCTCGGGCAGGACCAGGTCGGCCGACAGGGCGATGCCGTCCCGCACCGGGACCCGGACGTTGAACCTGCGGGTTACGCCAGCGTCAGTCACGACACCGGATGCTACCGGCCGGGCACCTGACCAGCGCTCTACCTTTCCCGCCCCCGCGCTTCGCGCCCGTCCCCGCGCTCTGCTTTTCCCGCCCTCCCCTCGGCGCCCCCCGAGCTACTGGAGGACCCGCAGCGCCAGCCGGACCAGGGGCGATGCGTCGCTGCCCTGGTCGTCGGCGCGTTGGAGCACTCGCTCGGCCAGGCCGAGCATCCCGCCGCGCAGCGGGCCCGGCGGCAGCGGCACCGGGCGCTTGCTCACCATGGGCAGGTCAAGCACGTCGCTGCGGGTGCCGAGCAGCAGGTCGCGGGTGATCCTGCCGACCAGGTGCGAGGGGCCCACGCCGTGGCCGGCGTAGCCGAGGGCGTAGGCCAGGCGCTCGGAGCGGCCCAGGAACCCGGCCGAGGCGAAGCAGTTGATCGTGCCGCAGACCGGGCCGGCCCAGCCCCGGTCGATGGCCACGTCATTTAGCTGGGGGAAGGTCCACCGGAAGGTCTCCTCCAGCCTGCGGAAGATGCGCGGGTCGTTCTCCCGGCGGGGGTTGGGGCCCTCGGCCGAGAACGGCGCGTCGCGGCCGCCCCACAGGATGCGCCCGTCCGGGGTGGGCCGGTGGAAATGCGGGTAGATGCGCTTGTCCTCGACGCCCATGCGCCGTTCCCAGCCGACGCGCGCCCACTGCGTGGGCGTCAGCGGCTCGGTCACGATGATGTAGGCGTAGATGGTGAAGATGAACCGCCGCAGGGCCGGGATGGCGTGGGCGTAGGCGTTGGTCGCGATCAGGGCCCGGTCGGCGCGGACCGTCCCGAACCGGGTGCGCACAAAGACGCCGCGGCCCCGGATCTCGGCCACGTCATCCACCGGTGTGTGCTCGAAGACGTGCACGCCCCGCCGTTCGGCGGCCCGGCGCAGGCCCCAGGCGAGCGCGGCCGGGTCCACCAGCAGCGAGTCGCTCTCGAAGTGGCCCGTTCTCAGCCGTTCGCTGCGGACAAGGTCCTGGCAGTGGGCCGGCGACAGCGGCTCGAAGTCGTCGAGGCCGAGCCGCTCGGCCGCGGCCAGGTCCTGCCGGATGCGCACGTCCTGCTCCGGGCCGTTCGATACGGTCAGCACCCCCGGGTGGGTGATGTCGGCGTCGATGCCCTCGGCGGCGCAGAAGCTCTCGAGGTCGCGCAGGGTCTGCCGCATGGCCAGGTGGGTGGCCCTGGCCCGGCCGGCGCCGACCTTGCGCACCAGGTCGTGCACGTTGCGGCCCACCATGGTCATGGCGAACCCGCCGTTGCGGCCGCTCGCCCCGTAGCCGGCGATGTCGCGTTCCACGACCACGACGTCGACGGCCGGGTCGGCCTCCTTGAGCTGGATTGCCGACCAGAGCCCGGTGAACCCGGCGCCGATGATGGCCACATCGGCGGCCCGGTCGCCGTCCAGGCGCGGCCCCGGCTCGTAGGGCCGCCGCGACATCCAGAAGCTGCGGGACTGCCAGTCAGCCACGGTCTGCGACGGTGGCGGCCGGCCGGATACCGGCCGGGGTGCGGGCGAAGAACAGGGTCAGGCCAAGCACGGCGATCATCGGCGTCCACCAGGTCCACGGGCTGTGCCAGGTGAGCTGGCAGAGCAGGGTGAGCGCGACGGCGGCGATCGAGGTCCGGACGAGGCTGGATAGCTCCCGCGACGCCGCGATGAGCGCCACCGCCAGCGGGGGCCACAGGTAGTAGGCCACCATCACCGGCTCGAACACCGAGCGCAGCGCCAGCGCGAGCGCCGTCCACCACAGCACGTCGGCGATCATGTCCGGGCTCCACTCCGGCGAGCCGCGCACGGTGCGCCACCGCCGCGCGACGATCAGCGCGCACCCGCAGGCCACCAGGATGGCCAGGAGCCGGGACGGCCCGGCGGCCACCCCTCCGGTACCCGCGTGCGGGGCGAGGTACGACCAGGGGGTCGGCTGGTTGACCGTCACCGAGTTGGGCTGGCTGGTCACCGAGTGGATGGTGGCCGTCCAGTTCGCCGCTGCGGCGGCGCCGAGCAGCACCGCGGCGGGGGCCACCGCCCGGGCGAGGAAGCCGGCCAGGCGCCGCGGCTGCACGGTCACCACAACCACCGGCAAGGCGAGCAGCACGAGCGGCTGGATGGCGATGGCGGCGCCGGTGAGCCACGCGGCCCGCGCGGTCTTCGCGTCCGCCAGCGACAGGATCGCGTACAGCAGCAGGCCCACCGCCACGGCGTCCTCCAGGTGGCCCCAGCGCACCGCGACGCTCCACAGCGCCACCACGCTCGCGCCGGCCAGCACCGCGCGCTTGACCCGGTCGGCGCCCATGCGCTCGGCGAGCGCGTCGGCGGCGAACAGCGCCACGGCCGACATGGCGATCTCGTAGGGCCCGGCGACCAGCCAGACGGCGGGGTGCAGGTTGTGCGCGTTCTGCGCCTGAAGGGAGAACCCCGCCGCGTCGGTGACCGCCACGAGGGGGAGCAGGATCACCACCGCCCCGGGAAACGTGACCAGCTGGGTCGGCGGCGTGTACAGCCCGGCCAGGTTCCCGTGCAGCAACCGCTGCGCGGCGGCCAGCGTCGCCCACAGGTCATCCGGGAGCGACCAGCCCGGCCTGCCGAGCAGCCCCGGGCCCCACCAGGTGGTGGAGAGCATCCCGAAGGCGATCAGGCCGACGGTGGCCAGCAGCGGAAACAGCCTCCTGGCCAGCCGGGACGCGGGCACCGGCGCGCCGGCACGGCCGCTGGGCCCGCGCACGGCCGCCCGCGCGGCGTACGGTGCCTGGCTCATGCGGCCGCCGATCCTCGTCCCGGGTGCTCCTCCCAATGATGATCCCTTCGCGGGCCGGTTCGCCCGCGCGGGTGGGGACGGGGTTTCTGCTCGTTCGATTTTATGTTTGAATATCAACATGGCACAGGAAAGACACCCGGACTGGAGGCGGCATGTTCGCGGTCGCAGCGGCTGAGGCCAGCCACCCCACGGTCGCCGCGCTGCTGGGCCTCGGCGCGGCCGGCCTGGCCGGCGCGGTCGTGGCCATGGCCTGGAACGTGCACGTGCGCCAGATCCGTCTCGCCGAGCGACTGGCCCGCCGCCAGTTCATCGTGACCGAGGCGGATCCGGCTGCCCCGGCGGACCGGAGCAACGGTCCCGCCGAGGGGCCGGAACGGGCCAACGGCACGGGGCCACCGCCGGTGGTCATCGACGGACCGGACAGCGTGGTGGCCGGCGAGCAGGCCCGGTACCGGGTGCGGCCGTTGGCCGGCCGGAAGGTGGTGTCCTGGGCGGTCGGCGGCGGCGCGGTGTCCCAGGCGCCCGACCCGTCCCACCCCGACGAACTCCTGCTTGTCGCCGACCAGCCGGGGAGCATGACGATCATGGTGCGGGTGCGGGACGGCATGACCGAGCGGCGGGGCACCAAGCCGATCACCGCGGTGCCGGACATGACCCCCGCGCCGCCGTTCACGCTGCGGCTGTTCCTGCACGGCTGGGGGCTGGTGGCGGTCGCCGTGCTCGTCGCCGGCTTCGCCGCGGCCCTGGTTGCGCTCGGCAGCCTCGCCGCCTCCGACTTCGTCGCGCTCGTCGCCCCGCTGGCCGCGGTGCTGGGCATGGTCGCCGTGGCCCGGGGGAGGCAGGAGCCGCTCGCCCCCCAGGGCCGCGACGTGCGCACCTCCCCGGAACAGGCCGCGCGGCCCGCCGGGCCGGTCCCGCCGGGCAAGCCACAGGACGGCGAACCGCTCGTGCACAACCACCAGTCCCCCTAGGCCACCGTCCCCCCGCCAGCGCGGGCGCCGGGAAGGGCGGGGCGGGCGCCGGCCGGGGCGGGAAGGGCAGAGTGACGCTACCCTTCCACCACTGGGTGCCAAGCGGGTCGCGCGGCACGGGCGGGAGGTGGACCGGTGCGGCGAGCGGGACGGGATCTGCGATGACCGGGCAGCGGCCGCTGAGGTTCGGGCTGGCCGGCACCGGCTACTGGGCACGGATCGCGCATGCCCCCGCGCTCGCGTCCACCGACGGCATCGAGTTCGCCGCGGTCTGGGGCCGCAACCAGGACGCCGCGGCGGACCTGGCGGCCGCCTACGCGGTCCCGGCGCATCACGACATCGAAGCGTTCCTGGACGGCCTCGACGGGGTCGCCTTCGCCGTGCCGCCGGACGTGCAGGCCGGTATCGCCGCCCGGGCCGCGGCCGCGGGCAAGCACCTGCTCCTGGAGAAACCCATCGCGATCTCGGCCGCCGCCGCCAGCACCCTGGTCAGCGCCGTGGAGCAGGCGCAGGTCGCGTCCGTGGTGTTCTTCACCGCACGGTTCCAGGCGGGCGTGCGGGCCTGGCTGGCCGACGTCACCGCGCGCGGCGGCTGGGCCGGGGCCGCCGCGATCTGGCTGGGTACCGCGTTGCAGCCGTCCAGCCCGTTCGACACCCCGTGGCGGCGGGACAAGGGCGCCCTGTGGGATCTCGGCCCGCACGTGGTCTCCCTGTTGTGGGCCAGCCTGGGCCCGGTGACTTCGGTCATCGCCGAGGGCGGCCCGGCCGACGTCAGCAACCTGATCCTGCACCACAAGAACGGGGCGAGTAGCACGGTGACGGTGACGCTGAGCGCGCCCGAGCCCGCCGAATACTCCGAGATCTACCTCTGGGGCGAGGCTGGCCGCTCGGCGGCACCCCGCGAAGCTGACCAGCCGGTGATACCGCTGCGCACCGCGCTGACTGAACTCGCGCACAACGCCAGGTCAGGGCAGGTCAGCCACGACTGCGACGTCCGGTTCGGCTACGTCGTGTGGCGCGTCCTGGCCGATGCCGAACGGCAGATCGACGCCCGCCGCCCCACGAGCAACGGCTAGGCCACGGCTAGACCCGGCCCGCCGCGCTGCACGGGCCGCCGCCGTCGGCTAGAGTCGCGCCGTGACAGACAGCAGTGACTGGCGCGTGACGATATCGTTCGGCGACCCGGCGGCCGCCGAGGAGGCGCGGCGGTCGGTTTCCGAGCACCGGGTCGAAGAGGACATCCAGCGCAGTCTCGGCCGGAACATCGCCGTGGGCGCGGGCGACTCGCAGATCTTCCTGTACGCGGGCACCGAGAACGCAGCCAGGCAGGCCGAGGAGGTAGCCCGCGGCGTGCTGGCAGCCCGCGGCATCGGCGCGGAGTTCGCCCTGCACCGCTGGCACCCGATCGAGGAGGAGTGGGAGAGCCCGGACGTGGCGCTGCCGCGGACCGACGCCGAGCGGCAGGCCGAGCACGAGCGCCTCGAGGACGCCGAAACCGCCGAATCCCTGGCCGCCGGGTCCGCCGAGTGGCAGGCCCGGGTCGAGTTCCCCACGCACCATGACGCGGTCGCGATGGCCGCCAAGCTGCACGACGAAGGCCGGGCGGTCGTGCGGCGCTGGAGGTTCCTGCTGGTCGGCGCCAACAACGAGGACGAGGCGCAGGAACTCGCCGATCAGCTCAGGGCCGAGGCCCCGCCGGGCGCCACGGTCGTGGCCGAGAAGGCCGGCATCCGCCTGCCGTTCATACCGTTCTGACCGGGGCACCGCCGCCCGCGGACGTCATGACCGGGCGTCGTCGTGCCGGCCGAGGAACCGGCTGATCCCGGCCTGGGAAAGGCCGGCCTGCTCCACGCCGCGCGCGGCCTCGGTCTCGGCCGCGAAGGCCTGTTCGATCACCGTGAGCGGTGGCCGCAGCAGCTTCAGGTGCGCCGCCGTGGGCGCCCCGGGCCGGGTCCACCCGTGCACGAGCTGGATGGCCGCGTCCAGCAGGCCGTCCCGGCCGACGATCTGGTCGAGCAGGCCGGCCGCGAGGGCCTCGTCGGCGCTGAGCCGGGCCGAACTCAGGACCAGGCGCAACGCCGCGTGGCCGGCCAGCCGTGGCAGCAGCACGCTCGAAGCGTTGGAGATGGTCAGGCCGATGCTGCTCTCCGGAAAGAAGCACTCCGCCGCCAGGGTTCCGATGCGCGCGTCGAAGCACAGCGTCATCTCGCAGGCGCCGCCCACCGCGATCCCGTTGATCGCGGCCACCACCGGCACCTGCGTTTGCAGCGCCGCCCTGGTGATGTCGTGGAACAGCTCGATCTCATCGATCAGCCCGCCGGGCGGCAGTTCCGCCGCGGCCCGCAGGTCTTCGCCGGCCGAGAACGCCCGGCCGGCCCCGGTGAGCACGATCCCGCGCACCTCCGCGCCGGCGCCGAAATGACGCAGGATCGCGGCAAGCTCCCGGCGCATGCCCGCGGTGAGAGCGTTGAGCTTCTCCGGGCGGTTTAGCGTGACCACCGCGACGTCCTGCTGGACGGTCACCTCGATGTGGCCGGATTCGGCGCCCCAGGCGGCTTCTCTGAACATCAACCCTACCGACCACCTAGGCTGCCATGTTGGTCCTGACCTGGACATTTGCGTCGCGAACAGATGCGTTACGTGGCTCAGCTCCCGGGATCGTCCCAGTCTGGCATGGATGCGATGGCCTCGGCGAACGCCACGTCGGCCTTGACCGCCCACATGTCCGTGATCGCCTGCTGCCGATTACGGGCACTGTTGCTCGAATACGAATGTAATTGTATGGTGGCGAACATGAGTGTTCACAGCTTGGCCATGGCGGCCGTGACACGGCGGGGAGCACGGCCGCTGCTGGATGTGGCGGCGGAGGTGCTGGTGGCGGATCCGGCGGCGTCGCTGGCCGAGGTGGCCGCGGCGGCCGGGATCGGGCGCACCACGCTGCACAAGCACTACGCCACCCGCGACGACCTGCTGTACGCGGTCGGGCACCGGGCCCTCGACCTGCTCGAGCAGGCGCTGAACGAGGCCACCGCGGCCGGGCACGCCGACGGCGGGCTGCACGCCCTGGTCGCGGCGCTGATCCCGATCGGGCCGCAGCTCGCGTTCTTGTGGCGGACCCCGGCGTTCGACCACATGAAGGACCTGGACGAGCGCTGGCTGGCGGTGGAGGAGCGCAGCCTGGCCGTGCTGCGCCGGGCGCAGGAGCTCGGCTTCCTGGCCGCCGACCTGCCGGATTGGTGGCTGGGACAGATGCTCTACTCGGTCGTCTACGTGGCCGCCACGTCGGTCCAGGTGGGCCGGCTGGCGCCCCTCGACGCGCCCGGCCTCGCGCTCCGCACGTTGCTGCGCGGCACCGGAGAACCCCGGCCCAGCCCCCGCCGGGCCAGCCCGAAACAGACATCATGAGCGAGATCGGTGCGGCGCTGGCGTTCGCTGCCCGGCTGTACGGCGAGCGGGCCCACATCGCCTACTCCGGCTACGTCCGCCGCGACCTGGTGGCGCGGCTGCACCTGCGCGATGGGCGGGCCAACCCGTACCCCATCTATGAGCGCATCCGGGAGCGCGGCACGCTGGTGCCGGCCCGGGTGGACGGCGACTGGGTGACCGCCAGCCACCGGGTGTGCCACTCGGTGCTGCGCAGCCGCCGGTTCGGCGTGCAGCCGCTGCCGGGCGACGACATATCGTTCCTGGGCATGAACCCGCCGGACCACACCAGGCTGCGCCGGCTGGTACAGCCCGCGTTCAGCCCGAAGGCGGTCGCGTCCTACCGGCAAAGGATCGAGCGCACGGTGGCCGGCCTGCTGGACCGCGCGGCCGCGGCGGGCGAGTTCGACCTGGTGCCCGCGTTCTCCGCGCCGCTGCCGATCGCGGTCATCACCGACCTGCTCGGCGTGCCGGACGCGGACGCCGGTGACTTCGCCCGCTACGGCGCGGCCATCGGCAGCGCGCTTGATGGCATCAAGTCGCTGCGGCACGCCAGCGAACTCCAGGCCAACGGGGTCAAGCTGCACAAGCTGTTCGAGGACCTCATCGTGTTGCGCCGCCGCGAGCCCGCGGACGACATCATCAGCCGCCTGGTCACCGCCAGCGGGGACCAAGTGAAGCCGGAGGAGATGATGCCGGTGTGCGTGCTACTGCTGATCGCCGGCTTCGAGACCACGGTCAACCTGATCAGCAACTGCATGCTGGCGCTGCTCGCCCATCCTGGCCAGTGGCGGGACGTGTGCGACGCCCCGCAGGAGCTGGCGGCCAAGGCGGTCGAGGAGACGCTGCGGTTCGACCCGCCGGTCCAGTTCACCGACCGGATCGCCCTCGAACCGGCCGAGGTCGAGGGCCAGCCCGTGGCCAAAGGCGAGAGGGTGGTGACGCTGATCGCCGCCGCAAACCGTGATCCTGAGATCTACGACGACCCGGGCGCGTTCCGCCTCCACCGCGAGCCCGGGCCCGAGCACCTGGCGTTCTCCAGCGGCATCCACTACTGCCTGGGGCAGCCGCTGGCCCGCCTCGAAGCCACCATCGCGATCCAGATGCTGGCCGAGCGGATGCCTCACCTGGCACAGGCCGGGCCGGTCCGGCGGCGCGGCGGCACGATCATCCGCGGGCCCCTGCAGCTGCCGGTGACCGCGGGGCGGGCCGCGCCGGTGCGCCAGCCAGCCGGGCACCCGGGCTGACGTAGCGGTGGGATAGCCGGTGTCCGGGCCGCCGCGGCCCGTCACACCCACGAGTTCGCCGCAGCGTCGAAAACGCCCGTGCGCTGGTCGCGGCCCAGTTCGAGGAGCTCGCGCTTGCGGATCCGCGCCGACGGGGTCATGGGGAAGCCTGCCACGAACTCGAGGTAGGCGGGGACCTTGAACCGCGCCAGCTTCCCGCGGACGTGGTCGAGCAGGCTCACGGCGGTCTGCGTGCTCGCGTCGTGCCCGGGCTTGAGCTGGACGAACGCCTTCGGCAGCTCGCCGAACAACTCGTCGGGAATGCCGACCAGCGCGACCGCCGACACCGCCGGGTGCAGCGCCAGAACGTTCTCCACCTCGGCCGCGGAGATGTTCTCGCCGCCCCGGCGGATGATGTCCTTCAGCCGGCCCGCGTGGTGAATCCAGCCCTCGCCGTCGCGGTAGCCCAGGTCGCCGGAGTGGTACCAGCCGCCGCGGAACGCCCGCTCGGTGTCCTCGGGGTGATTCCAGTAGCCGTGCATCATCGGCTTGCCCCGGATGACGATCTCACCGATGCCGCCGTCGGGCAGCGCCCGGCCGGTCTCGTCCGCGATCCGGACCTGCTTGCCGGGCGGCGGCCGGCCCATCGCGCCGCTGCCGACGGTCTGCGCCGCGCCGGGCGGGACGGCAAGGTCGAGGCCGCTCTCGGTCGACCCGTAGAGTTCGCGCCAGGGCGCCCCCCAGCGCTCCTCGAACTGCCGGTGCAGCTCAAGGACGATGCCGGAACACAGCACCAGCCGCATCCGGTGCGCGGTGTCCAGCGGGCCCGGCGGCTGCTTGAACAGCAGCACCGGCATCGCGCCAAGCACGTAGGTCAGGGTCGCGCCCTGCGCACGGACCGCGTTCCAGAACCCGGAGGCGGAGAACCGGGGCAGCACGACCAGCGGGCAGCCGCCCATCAGGCACATCACCGTCGCCCACTGCGGGTCCATGTAGGAGAACGCCTGCGCCATGAGCATGACGTCACCGGCCCGCAGTTCGGCCGCGACCGCGGTCAGCCACGCCGTCCTGAGCCAGTACTCGTGCGAGAGCATGCACGCCTTCGGGAAGCCCGTGGTGCCCGACGTGTACTGGAAGTTGGCGATCCCGGGCGGCTCCCGCGCGGGCGCCGGGACCGCGGTCGCCGGGTCGGCTGTCGCTGGGCCGGCCGCCGCCGCCAGCTCGCCCGCCAGTTCCGGCAGCGTGCGCACCTCGCGGAGCGCGCCCGTCCGCGCGGCGGCGCGGACCAGGCCGGCCCGCTCCGGATCGGTCAGCACCAGGACCGCGCCGGAGTCGGCCAGCACGAACGCCAGGTCGGATACCTGGTACCGCGCGTTGACCGGGACCGCGATCGCGCCGGCCTTGAGGACCGCCAGCCAGCTCAGCGGCCAGCCGGCGACGTTGTCCATCATGATCGCCACGCGGTCGCCCGGCCGCACCCCGTGGCCGGCCAGCACCCGCGCGAGCCGGTTGCTGTAGGCGTTCACCTCGTGGAACGTCAGCGAGGTCCCGTGTCCACGGTTGATTCCAAACGCCTCCCGGGTGGCTGGCCCCAGCCCGTCCGGGAACCGGAGGAACTCGGTGTCTGCGAACAAGTTCGCGGCGTCTTCCGCCAGCTCGCCGATCGTGCGCCAGGGTGGATCCGGGCCGGCGCTGGCGCGGTCGAACGGGGTGCCGGTCACGCGGGCGCTCCGGCCGTGGTCTCGGCGCCGGTCAGTGCGCCGAGCGCGGCGAGGACCGCGCCGTCGAGCGGGAGGCCGCGGGTGGGTGACGAGGTGGCCACCGCGGCGACGGCGCAGCCCGCGTGGCGGTCCAGGGCGAGCATCGCGCTGAAGCCGCCGGTCGCGCCGTTATGCCAGAGGACCGGCCGCTCCGGTGGGCCGCTGATGTGCCAGCCGAGCCCGGTCCGCCCGCCGCTGGCCGGGCCCTGCGTGACTTCGATCGCGGCGCGGATCGGCGTCGCCTCCGGGTGCAGGTTCGCGCTCAGGAAGCGGGCCAGGTCGGACGCGGTGGAGCTGAGCGCGCCCGCGCCGGCCAGGGCGTCCAGGTGCCACGGGCCCGCCGGGCGGCCGCCGCGGTGCCCGGCCGCCGCGACGTGGCCGGCCGGCACGCCCGCGCAGGTCTCGGTAAGGCCGAGCGGCCCGGTGACCCGTTCGGCGAGCAGCTCGGCGTACGGGCGTCCCGCGGCCCGGCTGAGCAGGTGGCCGAGCAGGCCGAAGCCGTAGTTGGAGTAGCTGTATCCGGCCGGTGCCGCACCGCGTGCCCGGCGCAACGCGCGGTACATGTGCTCGGCCGAGTAGCGGGCGTATGGGTCCCCCGGATGGCGCAACGCCATCGGGAGCAGGTTGCGGGGGAGCCGGGGCAGCCCGGAGGTGTGCGTTGCGAGCTGGCGGAGCGTGATCCGGTCCGCGGCCGGGCAGGCCCGCGCCACGGCCGGGGGCAGATGGCGCGCGATCGGGTCGTCCAGTTCCACCTCGCTCCATTCGGCCATGTCTGCGAGCAGCAGCGCGGTGAAGACCTTGGTCACCGAACCGATCTCCAGCATCGCGTGCGGCCCCAGCGGCTGGCCGCCGGAGCGGAACAGCTGCCCGGTGCCCTGGCCGGCGGGCGTGACCACCGCGTAGACAAGGCCCGGCGCGGTGCCGTCGGCGACCAGCGGGCGCAGCCGCGCCTCAACCTGCGCCGCCGCGTGGCTGTCCGGTTCCCGGCCGGCCTCAACCGCGAACGCCGGCACCGTGCCATCGCCGGGTTCCAGGCCGGCGTCCGCCGCCGCGCCGCCGCGGTTCCGCCACCAGGCGACGAGGATCAGCGCCAGGACCAGCGCCACCGTGGCCACGATCGAGTACCGGGAGATGAGCCCGGCGACGGCCGCTGCCCGGTGGCCGAGCGCGTACCCGAGCCCGACGCCCAGGGTTGTGTACAGCATCGTGCCGACGAGATCGAGCACGATGAACCGGAGCAGGCCGAAGCCGGCCCACCCCGCGGCCGCGTACAGGATGGTGTTCGGCACGGGCAGGTAGTAGGCGAAGACGATGGTCCAGCCGCCGAAGCGGCGGAACAGCCGAACGCCCCGGCCGACGCTGCGCGCGGTCCGGGGGCTCCGCGCCGCCATGGCCCGAGTGACCCGGTCGCCGTACCGGCGCCCGGCCCACCACCAGAACGGGTCGAACGCCATCATGCCGATGATGGGCGCGATCAGCGCGAGGACCAGCGACGCGCGGCCGATTCTGGCGAACGCCCCGGCGGCGATCTGGGCCGGCAGCGAGCCGCTCAGCGCCTCCAGCAGAACCGGATGGGTGCCGATCAGCGAGGGGATCAGCGGGATGAGCGCGAGGTAGTAGATCCAGCCGGCGAACAGCCCGCCGAGGCAGGCCACATCCGCCCAGGGCACCCGGCGGCGGCTCACCGCCGTCTCGCTCACCGCGGGTCCTCGTGCGCGGCGGGGACCGCCGCCATGTTCGCCGCGGCGGCGATGATGACCAGGGCCGGGATCACCTTGTCCGGGGCCACGCCGTAACGGCCGCGGCGGCGCTGGGTGACCAGGCCGGCGGACTGTAGGTCGCGCAGGTGGTGGTAGAGCTGGCCGGAGGTGGCGAGCTCGGGTATCTCCTGTAGTTGCTGCACCGTCTCCCCGCCCAGCAGGATCCGGCGGACGATCTCGAGCCGGACCGGGTTGCCGAGCGCGGCCAGCACGGCGGCGGCATCCTCCCAGCCCTCGGCCAGCACGCCGGGCAGCGGGTGCTCGGCCTGCCAGATCAGCTCCCCGCCGCCCGGGGTCGTCGCGCGGCCCGCGTACAGCAGGCTGCCCGCCACCCCGTCCCGCTCGAACTCAGGACCGGTCCGCTCTGCCAGCCGGGCAAGCGCCCAGAACGTGTCGGGGTCCACGACCGGGCGCGGCGGCTGCCCGGGGCCGCGGCCGTCCTCCAGGAGCGCGACCCGGCGCTCGAGCTCGCTCATCCGTACCGCGAGGTCGTCGCCGCCCGGATCATCGCGGTCCGGGTCGCCGCGCTCGCGGTCCCGGTCCGCAAGGCTCCCCTCGGTGGAGAGCTCGTTGGCTTCCATGAAAGTACGGTATTACGTTTTTACGTAGAAGGCAATCGAGATGACGCCGCGGGCAGCGGGCCACCGCCCGCGGCAGGCCGGCGCGAGCACCCGGGCCAGCCGGTAGCGGCGGCGCGAGCGCGTGCCCGGGTTGCCTAAACTCCGTGATGTGACCCCCGGCGGTGCGCCCCCCGGCCAGACGATCCGCGGTGCCGGGCTGTCCGCGCGGGCACCGTGGAGCGGACCGGCATGAGCGCTGGTGCGCCGCCCCGGCCGCGCCCCTCGGACGTGGTCCGTGCGCTCTACCGGACGCTGATCAAGCTGTGCCACCCCGACCTGGCCACCAGCGATGCGGACCGGCTGCGCCGGGAGGAGTTCACCATCAGGGTCAACGCGGCCTACGCCGCGGGCGACACGTCGCGGCTTGAGGCGCTGGCCCGGGAATGGCAGGCGGGCCCCCCGGATCCGGCCCGGCAACCGCCACCGGGCGAGGTATCCGAGCTGAGGGCCGCCATCGAGCTGGCCCGCCGGCAGCTCGCCGAGGTGCGGACGGAGATCGCCCGGCTCGCCTCGGCCGGGCTCGGCGAGCTGTTCGGCGACGACGACCCGCAGGTCACGGTGCAGCGCATCGCCGGCCTGGTCCGCGCGGAGATCCGGCGCCAGCAGGAACTGCTGCGCCGGCTGAGGAGCGGATCGTGACGGGCCGCCCGGCGCCGTGCCCTGGGAGGAGCCAGGTGTGACCGAGCTGAGCCCGGAAGAGTGGGGCAACCGTTACCGGAACATCCGCGGCACCTGCGAGGCGCTGACCGGCCGCTGCGTGCGCTCGTCGTCGACCTGCTCGCGGAGGCGAACCTCGAGGTCATCCAATTGAGGCGCGCACCAAGGGGGTGGAGAGCTTCACCGAGAAGATCAGCCGCAAGCGTGCGAAATACGCTAACCCGCTGCGCGAGACAACTGACCCGGCGTCCGCCGCCGGGACGGCCCTGTTCCAAGGGGACGGCGCGGGGTGGAAGACGCGCTGACGCTGCTGATCATGGCCGACAAGCGGGTCGGCAAGGACATCTACGGCAAGGTCTACTCGGGGATTGGGCGGCCTTCGCCGCCAAGACCGAAGCCTGGCACAGCCGCAAGCAGCGGCGCCGCCGCGCCTGACCGAGGCCGGCCGTGGGTGGCCGGACGCCGCGGTCAGCCCGGGCCGGTCCGGACGCGGAGCGCCTGGGGGCCGCGGAAGGAGATGTTGGGGTGGAAGGTGAACCGCTGTCCTTCGGCGAGGCGCAGGCGCGGGTAGCGGCGGGCCAGTTCCTCCAGCACTAGCCGGGTCTCCAGCTTGCCGAAGTTGGCGCCGAGGCAGTAATGCAGCCCGAGCCCGAACGCGAGGTGCTGGCTCGCGTTGGCCCGGTCGAGGTCAAAGTCGTCCGGGCGGGGAAACACCGACGGGTCCCGCCCGCCGGCCGCGAGCCACAGGAACAGCCTGGCCCCCTCGGGCAGATCCACCCCGCCGAGGGTGACCGGCCGGGTGGTCACCCGGCGCCATACCGGCACCGACGGGTCGTAGCGCAGCGTCTCCTCCACCGCCGCCTGGATCAGTTCCGGCCGTTCCGCGACGCGGGCCCAGCGGCCGGGCTCTTCCAGAAGCCGGCGGACGGTGTTGCCGATCAGGCCGGTGGTGGTCTCGTGCCCGGCGAACGACAGCGAGAACAAGATCGAGGAGATCTCGTCCAGGGTGAGCCGCTCCGGGTCCTCGTCGTGGATGGCAAGCAGGTCGCTGGTCAGATCGTCGCTGCGCGCGCTGGCCCTACTGTCCACCAGGTCACGCAGGTACCGCCGGTACGCGGCCATGCTGGTGGCGATCTCCACCTGGTCGCCGGCCGCGGGGCGGCCCCAGCCCAGCGCCGCCCGGGAGCCGCACCAGAGCTTGAGCCGCGGGTAGTCCCGCTCCGGCACCCCCATCAGCGAGAAGACGATGTTGGCGGGCAGCGGGAACGCCAGCGCCGCGACGAGATCGAACTCGGGCTGGCCGGCCACCGCGTCCAGCAGCCGGGCCGTGGTCGCCGCGATCGCCGGGATCATGGCGTTGATCCGCTTCACACTGAACGCGCGGGCCGCGGGCTTGCGCAGCCGGGCGTGCGCCGGCTCGTCCAGGCTCACCATCGACGGTTGCGGCCGGTGGCCGCCCGCCAGCAGGATCTCCTGGGCCTCGGGCACGAGCGGCACCAGCGGGGCCTGGGCTACCGCGGCGGAATAGCTGGCCGGGTCCCGGAACACCTGCTCGATATCGGCGTACCGGGTGATCACGTAGTAGCCGATCGACGGGGCGAAGAAGACCGGCGCCTCGGCCAGCGGCAGCCCGGCCAGGACCGCGTACGGATCGGCCAGGAACTCGGGGGACAGGGGATCGAACCCCTCGTGCACCGGGCAGCCCGACACCATGGCTACTTCCATTCGAGGCAGAACGGATGGCCAGCCGGGTCGGCGTAGACCCGGAAGCCGGGCTCCTCGGTCGACAACAGCCGGCCGCCCATCGCCAGGACCCGCCGCTGCGCCTCCTCGATGTCCTCGACGGCCACGTCCAGGTGGACCTGCTGCGGGAACCCGGGATCGGGCCAGTTCGGCGGCTGGTGGTCGGGGGCGTGCTGGAAGCTCAGCCTGGACCGGCCGTCGCCGATATCGACCCAGTCGCCGTCCACCCTGATGACCGGCCAGCCGAGCAGTTCGGAGTAGAACCGCGCCAGCGTGTGCGGGTCGGCACAATCAAACACCACCGAGGTCAGCCTGCCGATCACCGGACACCCTCTCTGCCGTGGGTTGACGTCACCCTCGATCATGCCGCAGCGGTACGTCAAGCAGCCGGCGCTGTGCCCGGCGCGCTCCTTGCCAGCCCAGGCAGGTCTCGTCGCGGGTCAGCCCGGCGGCTGGGCGAGCGGGGTTCCCGCGGCGCACAGGGCGCAGGCGCCGGCGGGCCACACCTGGCTCGACAGGTCCGCGAGGGCGTGAAACGGCAGGCCGAGCGTCCCGGTGACGAACGGGCCGGCCTGGCCGAGGGCGAGCAGGGCCGCCACCGCCACGGGGACCGCCCCGGCCGCGCGTAGTTCCGCGCAGCTCGCCCGCACCGCGGTGCCGGCGTTGACCGCGTCGTCCACCACGGCCACCCGCCAGCCCGCGATCTGGTCGCGCGCCGTGCGGGGCAGCCGGTAGCCGGCCGGCGGACCGGGCCCGGGGTAGGCGGGCAGGAAGGCGGCATCGAGGATCCCGGCCACCATCTGGGCCAGGAACGCGCCGCCCGCCAGCGGCCCGCAGACCGCGGCGGGCCGGTACTGGCGCAGGTGACCGGCCAGCTCCTGGGCGGCGGGCCGGAGCCGGGCCGGCCATAGGAACATGGCGTCGAGATCCAGCCACAGGTCGCCGTGGAAGCCGGTACCGAGGTCAAAGTGACCCCGCTGGGGAAGCGCGAGCTGGCTGAGGTCCTCGGGCACCCGCCCATGCTGCCACGCGCGATGCGTCAACCGCGAGTTGACAAATAGCAGGCGTCAACCTTAGGTTGACGCTATGACGAACCCGGTACCCATCAGCAACCCAGTCCGGCTCGACGACCTCATCGAGGCCATCAAGAAGGCGCACGCTGACCCTCTCGACCAGCTCACCGACGCGGTCCTCGTCGCCGATCATCTGAGCGATGTCGCCGACCACCTGATCGGCCACTTCGTGGACCAAGCACGGCGCTCGGGCGCGTCCTGGACGGCGATCGGCGCGAGCCTGGGGGTCACCAAGCAGGCGGCCCAGAAGCGCTTCGTTCCCAAGGACCCCGGCCAGCCGGCCGACCTCGACCCCAACCAGGGGTTCGGCCGGTTCACCCAGCGGGCGCGGAACGTGGTGGTGGCCGCGCAGAACGAGGCCCGTGCCGCGGGCAACGACCAGATCGGCCCGGAACACCTGATCCTTGGGCTGCTGACCGAGCCGGAGGGACTGGCCGGGGTGGCGATCGTCGCGCAGGGCGTCTCGCTGGACGCGGTCCGGCAGGCCGTCACGGCGGCGCTGCCCCCCGCGGCCGGCGAGGTGCCGCCGCTCATCCCGTTCAGCCAGCGGGCGAAGAAGGTGCTGGAGCTCACCGTGCGGGAGGCCCTGCGGCGGGGCCACAACTATGTCGGGACCGAGCACATCCTGCTCGCGCTGCTGGAACTCGAAGACGGCGCCGGCCTGCTCACCGGGCTCGGCGTCGACAAGGCGGCCGCCGACACCAACATCACCACCGTCCTGGCCGGCTTCGCCACGCAGCCGGAGCAGAAGGAATAGGTGCTGGAAGGCAGGCCGCGGCGAAGCTGACCGAGGGTCAGCGAGCAGGGTTCGCCGGCTCGTTTAGACTCCGGCCGTGCGCACGCATCCCGCCCGCCGACTGTGGGCCACGCTGGAAACCCTGCACGACGTCACCTACTTCGCCGACGGAGTCCGGCCCGCCGGGATGGCGCTGGGCCTGCGTGGCTTCTGGATGACCTACTTCGCGTTCCGTGCCGCGCCGCTCGGGCCGGTGCCCGCGGGCCCGGTGGTGGCGATGTTCGCGGGGTTCTGCCCGGCCATGGTGGCCAAGGCGCTGCCCGATTCGTGGTCGAGGACCACGCCGCAGGCCTGCCTGGAAACCCGCGCCGCGGTCAGCACCACGGCGCTGCGGAAGGTGGGAGCCGACCCCGAGGCCTGCGACCGGGCGGCCGGCCTGCTCGGCCCGGTGGCGGCCGGCGCGGATCCCACCGGCCGGCCGCTGTTCGCCGCCAACGCGGCGCTCCCGCTGCCCGGCGACGGCGTCGGCAGGCTCTGGCAAGTGGCGACCACGCTGCGCGAGCACCGTGGGGACGGGCACGTCGCCGCGCTGGTCACCGCCGGGATCAGCGGGCTGGAGGCGCACCTGCTGCAGGTCGCGGACGGCCGCTTCCCCGAGGCGGTGATCCGCCAGGCACGCGGCTGGCCGGACGAGGACTGGGCCGCCGCGGGCGAGGCGTTGCGCGGCCGGGGCCTGCTCGCGCCGGGCCAGGCCCCGGCGCTGACCGACGCGGGGCGGGCCGTCCTGGATGCGATCGAGGAATACACCGACGAGCGCGCCTGGACCGGCGGCCTGTCCGCGCTGGGGGAGCAGGGCGTGGAGGAGGTCATCGACCTCCTCCGCCCCTCGGTGCGCGCGGTCATCGATTCCGGCATGCTGCCCGAGGCCAACCCCGCCGGGCTTACCTATCCCGCCTGACCCGCGTCACGCGACCGGCAGCCACGCGCCAGCCGTTAGGCAAAATTAACGGCCAGAAAGCCGTGGCCAGCCCGTCCAGCACACACCCCAGACCGAAGCTGCCCGTGGGCCGGTACCGGGCCCGTGGGGGTCCGGGGGCTCGGCCCCCGGGCTAGCATCGCGGGCCGGGCCGTGGCGAAGCTGATCGAAGATCCGCGAGCAGGCTGAGCCACCCGGCCCGCGCGTTATGCGGCGTTGCTGACCTGCTCCTCGGCTTCGCGTGCCCCGGCCAGCCCGTCGAGGCCGTAGCGCTCGATGTGCTCGGGGTCGGTGGGGCTGATCGTCCGCAGGTTCTGCGCGGCGAGCCGTTCGTTGATCTCGTCGAGGTGCGCCCGGACCAGTTCCTTTTCCGTGTCGGTGATCTTGCCCTTGTGCGGCTTGCCCGCGTTTTCCAGGGTGGCGTAGTTGACGCGCTCATCGCGGGGCGCTGGTGCACCGTTGGATCGCGGGGCGCGCTTGGCCGGGCGGGCGGCGGCAAGAAGCTCGCTCATCGGCTTGTCAGTGGCCAGCTCGTCGAAGGTGCCGGCCTCCAGGGCCACCCGGCGGGGCTGGTCGTCGCCGGGGAAGTAGATATCGACGATGGCCACGGGCACGGCCGCGTCCTCCATCGCCCTGGCCTCGCCGATGAGCGCCTCGATCTCGACCGGGCTGTCCGCGAGCTCGGGATGTTCCTGTATCACGATGCGCGCCGGTTCGTGGTCATCCAGGATGAGCTGGCCACTGAGGTCGCTGAACCGGACAGTCTTCTGGCCCACGGGATCGTCCTCCATCATCGGGGTGAGCTGTGCGGGTGTGCGCGCCGGGCGGTCGGTGCCCCTCGCGCGCGGGGATCGCGACGACAACCCTGCCGTACCGGATGGCGGCTGTCAAACATGTGTTCGATGCGTGTCGTGCAGCTAAGTAACGGTACGCTAGTGTTTTCGATCAACCAGCGACCCCGGCCAGGGGATACGGACGGCGGCCGCGGTCACGGCGGCCGAGTGGCGCCGGCGTATTACCGCACCCGGCGCCGTCAGGCCGGGGGGCCGAGGTGCTTGGCCATCAGGATGTCGTCGACGTAGCTGCCGTTGATGAAGAACTCGTCGCGGAGGTCGCCCTCCCGGGCGAAGCCAAGCCGTTCGTACAGGCTGATGGCCGCCCGGTTGGTGCTCAGCACGCGCAGGCTCAGCTTCCGCATGCCCCGGTCACGGACCCGCTGTTCGGCCGCCGTCAGGAGCATTTCCGCGATGCCACGCCGCCGGGCAGCCGGATGCACCGCCAGGCCCTGCACCTGGATGACGTGAGCGTTCTCGGGCAGGTGTGTCGCCGGCTTGAGCCGGACGTAGCCGACCACGCTGCCCGCCGCCTCAGCGACCAGATGAGCGCCCGGCGGGTTGTCGGCGTTGAAGAAACGCGCGCCATGGCCGGCGGAGAACACCGACGGAAACCCCGATTCCGCCGACCACGCGGCCGCGTCCAGCTCGGCGAGCGCGGCGTCGTCCCCCGGCCGCGCGGGACGCACCTTTATGTTTGCCTGCTCGATCAGGGGCCTCCGGAGAGCGAGATCGTCTGATGAGCGGCGGGGCAGTAGTAGTTGCCGGACGCGGTGTAAGGGGAGGCCACGGCCATGGTGCCGGTCCATCCGGTGGCCAGCCACGCCCCGTTGTCCACGTTCGCCCCGCTGAGCTTGATCCGGATCGCCAGGCTGGACTTGATGGGGAACGAGGTGGACCCCAGGCCGCAGGGGAACACGTGCGCGTGGGTCCGCCCCCGGTACACGGCGCCGGAGCCGGCGCGGGCCATCGTCACCTTGAAGTTGTGCCCGTTCAGGGACACCGCGAGGCGCACGGTGCACGGCCCGGCGGCGCAGCCCGGGGTGGCCTCCCACGTGTTAGTCCACTTCTTGGCGCCGTGGATCGTGCTGGCGCCACGGGTGATCTTGCCGGTGACGGTCCATGGGCCCTGCCAGCGAGCCGCCGAGACGGGCGGGACGGCGGTGCGCACCACGAGAAGGACCGACATGGCCGAGCGCTTGCCGCCCCGCTCCGCCACTATCCGGTACTGGTAAGGGGTGTCGGGGGCGAGGCCGTTGGCCTGGTACGTCGTGACGCTCCCGGGAACCGTGCCGATGACCGTGCCGTTGTGCAGGATCAGGTACTTGTCGGGGAGCGGGCCCGTCGGCGGGTTCGACCAGTGGAACGCGACCGAGTCGACGGTCAGCGCGCCCGCCGCAAGCCCGGTCGGCCGCAGCAGCGGGGGACTCTTCCACGGCGCCCAGATCACCAGGCCGATGAGCAGCACCACGACCGCCGCGGCCGCGACCACCGCGGCGACCCACCTGCGCCGCCGGCGCGGTGGGGCGGGAGCGGCCATGCCGGGGACCGGCGCGAGACCGGCGGGGAGCGGCGGCACCGGCGCGGTGTCCGCCGGCAGCGGCGACACCGGCGAGAATCCGCCGGCGGTTTGTCCCGGCGCGGCCCCAGCCGCGGCCTGTTGTGCCGGGATGAATCCGGCCGCGGCCTGCTGGCCCGGCGGGTATCCGCCGGGGGCGGCTTGCCCGGGGGAGTATCCGACCGGGGTGGCTTGCCCGGGCGGGTATCCGCCGGCGGCGCCCTGTTCCGGCGCGGCCTCGGCCGCGGCCGGCTGTGCCGTGGCGTACCCCGCCTCGGCCGGCTGTGCCGGGGCGTAGCCGGCGGCCTGCTGCATCGGTACGGGCGGGGGACCGAGTGGGTCGGTCGCCGTGACTCCGCCGTCCGCCACCCCCGGGGTCCAGGACGTTCCGTCCCAGTAGCGATACTCGTGCCGGCCGGCCGGATCGGTATACCAGCCCGCGGGAACCATCGGCGGTGTTGCCATCACGTCCCCTCTGTCCTCGGTGCGGCACGGAGCGCCGTCCGTGTTGCCGGGGCCGTCGCCGGTGCCCGGGTTGACCCGCCGTCATTATTGTCCGCGTCTCGCCAGGGGCCGGCAAATCCCCGGGCGTGCCGCGGATACCGCCTGTGGCTATACCCGGCGGGACACCCGCTCAGCGCCGGTCAGGCGAACACCTCGGGTGGCATGACCGGGGACGGCACGGCGAGCGCATCCGTGATCGGCTTGGCGCCCGCGACGAACCGGTCCAGTGCCTCGCCGGCCACCACCCGCGCCGGGAACGGGTCGCCCGCGGCGCGGCGGATCAGCCCGGCGAGCGGAAGCTCCCGGCCCGACGCGGCGATCACCAGGTTGCCGAACGTCCGGCCGCGCAGCACCGCGGCCTCCGCGATCAGGCAGGTGTGCGCGAAGACCGAGCACACCGTGGCCACCCGGCCGCGGGCATGCGTCAGCGGCGGCCCGTCGCCGACGTTGACCGCGTAGATCCCGGCCGGCGCCAGCGCCCGGGCCGCCGCGGCGGTGAACTCCACCGACGTCAGGTGCGCCGGGGTCTGCGGGCCGTCGAACGCGTCGCATATCAGCACGTCGAACGAGCCGGCCCGGACCTGCTCGAGCACGGCCCTGGCGTCGGCGATCCGGACCCGGATCTGCCCGGCTCCTGGCCCGCGGCGCCGGTCCAGGGGCAGCCGCCGCCGGACCAGGTCGGCCACTTCCGCGCTGGCCTCGACCGCAAGCTGGCGCGAGCCGGGGCGGGTCGCGGCCACGTAGCGGGCCAGGGTCAGGCCGCCGCCGCCGAGGTGCAGCACCCGCAGCGGTTCGCCGTCCGGCCCGGCCAGGTCGATCAGGTGCCCCAGCCGCCGCACGTACTCCATATCCAGGTGCCGCGGGTCGTCAAGATCGACATGTGACTGTGGCACGCCGCCGATCAGCAGCACCCAAGCTCCCGGCCGGTCCAGGTCCGCGACAAGCTCGACCGGGCCGCCGGTCTCGGGCTGACTCCGGTCTGGGTCGTTCGCGGGGGCGCGCCGGTTCGTCACAACCTTATTTTCCAGCTTTACGCCGGCGCCGCGGTCCCCTGGCAGCACCAGCTGACCGGCTACGGGCTTGGCCTTTCGTTCCGGCCCAGGTGCGCCGCGCCGGCGAGCCAGCGCGAGTCGCCGGCGAGCCAGCCCGAGTCGCCGGCGAGCCAGCCCTAGTCGCCGGCGAGCGATTTCACCTGCGGCGTCTGGCCGGCGAAGCTGGCCGGGGTCAGCGGCGTGGGGTTCAGGTGCAGATGGTGGATGACCTTGAGCAGCTTGACCATTTGCGGCCCGAGGCCGGGAATCCAGTGCAGCAGCACGATCTCGCCGGCCTCCAGCGGCCTGCCGTCCCAGGTCTGGATGCCGTCGCTGTCCACGGTGGCGCTCCAGCCGGCCAGGACCTTCAGCCCGCCCTGGTAGGCCGCCGCCTCCACGGCCGGGTCGAAGGCCCCGTACGGAGGGCGCCCCATCACCGGAGTCTGGCCGAGCCACTTGCCCAGGACCCGGCGGTCCTGCCCCCACTGGACGGTGGCCTGGCCCAGCGGCAGCTTGGTGAGGTTCGGGTGCGAGACGGTGTGGTCGCCGACCGTCCCGCCAGCCGCGACAAAGGCCCGCCAGTAGGGCAGGTTCTGCTGCGCGGCCTGCTGGATGAGGAACGCGGTGACCGGCAGGTGGGTCGCGCGCATGATCTGGAGGACCTGCGGGCTCGGGGTCCAGCCGTCGTCCACGGTGATATAGATCGCCCGGTTGGCCGGGCTGGCGAACGAGTAGAGCGGGATCTCTGGCAGCGAAGGGATGCTCACCGGCAGCACTGCCTGCTCGCCGTCGTCGGCGACCAGCCTCAGCCGGGCCCGGCACCGGGTGGGGCTCTTGGCCACCGCCTCCTCGGCCGAGGACGGGAAGCTGATCTTGTCCGCGCCGCACAGCGCCCCGCGCGGCCTGCGGCGCAGCGGGCTCGACGCCCGGACCAGCAGCCCGGCCGAGTCGCTGCGGGACGAGACGACCCGCAGCGGCGGCGGGGCGGTGACGACCAGCGTCCGGCGCGACGGCTGCGGGCCCTTCACCAGCACCACGAACTGGCTCTGCTGGCCGGCCGGCACCGCCAGCCGGACCTTCCCGCCCCCCATCGACCCCCTGACGGGGTGCAGCTTCCCGTCCTGGGCGACGACGATCTGGCTGCGGGCCAGGACCCGGCGGGCGTCCGGGCCGTTTCCGGCGGTCAGCCGGATCGTCACGGTGTTGGACGCCGGGGACAGCTTCCACGCCACCCGGGGCTGGCCGGACGCCACGGCCTCGGCGCGCTGGCCTATCCATGCCGCGATCAGGCCCACCACGACAAGCGCCGCCGCCACGACGGCAACCGGAGGCCGCCGGAGGCGCGCATTCCCTCCCATGGGAAACACAGTCGCACATTTCCGCCGGACGCGCCGCACCGCCACGCTGGTTTACCGCTGGATCACACAATGGGCACCGGCCAGCCGTTATAGATAAATGCCTTTGCGCGCGCGCCGCGGCCGCGCCGGCGTCGTCTAGGCTCGGGATGATGACCTCGATCCCGGGCGCGACGTCCACCGGCCAGGACGTGGCGCGGCTGCTGCTCAGCGACGGCTACGTGGTCGTGACCGGCATGATGGGCGACGGCGAGCTCCAGGCCGCCCGCGCGGATCTTGCCCGTGTCCTTGATATGACGCCGACGGGCCGCAACGCGTTCGAAGGGTTCGCCACCCAGCGCGTGTATGCCCTTTTCGCCAAGACCCGGACGTTCGACCGGGCCGCTATTCATCCGCTTCTGCTGGAGGTGCTCGACGAGGTTCTCGGGCACTATCAGCTCAGCGCGCCGGTGGGCATCCGGATCGGGCCCGGGGAACAGGCTCAGATGCTGCACCGCGACGACGCGATCTATCCGCTGCCGGAGCCCCACCCGCCGGTCGTGGTCAACACCATGTGGCCGCTGGACGAGTTCACCGCCGAGAACGGCGCCACCAGGTTCGTCCCCGGCAGCCACCGCTGGGAACCCGGGCGCCAGCCGGCCGCCGGGGACCCGGTCCTGACGGCCGCGATGACCCCGGGCTCGGCCATGTTCTACCTCGGCAGCCTGTGGCATGGCGGCGGGGCCAATCAGACCGGCCGGCCGCGCCTGGGCGTGATCCTCGAGTACGCCGCGGCCTGGCTGCGCCCGCAGGAGAACCACTGCCTCGCCGTGCCACGCGGCGTCGTCCGCGAGCTCCCGGAACGGCTCCAGGAGCTGCTCGGCTACAACATCTACCCGCCGTTCGTCGGCTACGTCGACGGCGCGCATCCCCGCAAGGCCCTGCGCCGCCCCGAGTGACGGCGGCCAGGGCCGACGGGGTCACGGCTTGCGGGCGCGGATCACGAGGAAGTAGGGCGCGATCCTGGTGTCCGCGACCTCCGGGTGGGCGGCGGCCGTCTGCTCGGCGGCAAACGGCTCGTCGATCGCCTCGATGACCAGGCCGGCCGCGAGGACCGCGGTCAGCCATCCGGTGAAGGTGCGCCGCGCGTAGGTGATCGTGAACGGCGGGTACCGGTCGCGCAGTTGCGGCGCCGCCGCGCCGAAGGTCCAGGTTTCGGTGAGCGGGCCCTGGTAGAAGTAGTCGCCGATGGCCCGCGCCTCGCGCACGCCCGACTCGTCCGCCACCCAGCGCCCAATCGGTGCGGACATGACCGGGTGCAGGACGGAGAACTGCACGAACCCGCCGGGCCGCAGCACCCGGGCGACCTCGCGCAGCACCCGCTCGGGATCCGCGACGTCCATCAGGCTCATGAACGCGGTGACGGCGTCGAAGCTCGGCCCGCCGAAGGGGAGCAGGGCCCCGTCGCCGAGGACGTAGCGAATCCCCGTCCGGTCCGCTCCGGCCGCGGCCGCGATGAACGCCTCGGCGACGTCGAGGGCGACGATCCGGGCGCCCCGCGCCGCGAGCAGGCGGGTGTTGTGGCCCTCACCGCAGCCAAGGTCCAGGCACAGCAGCCCCGCCACCGGCGGAAGCAGGCCGAAGAACGCGGGGGTGTTCACCAGGTCCCGGTAGCGGTCGAA
Source organism: uncultured Actinomycetes bacterium (assembly GCA_963703605.1). Lineage (GTDB taxonomy): Bacteria > Actinomycetota > Actinomycetes > Streptosporangiales > Streptosporangiaceae > DASXKD01. The sequence continues at coordinate 16,453 of CAVPFC010000003.1, read as the reverse complement.
GCCCCCCCGGGACAGCTCCGTCCACGCCGCGGCGTTCGCGTTCCACTGCTGCCTGGTGTCCGCGGGCCCGGTCCGTTTCACGTCGCCATGGTGACACGCGCCGGAGGGGACCGCGCGGTGCGGGCCGCCCGGTTGGTCCGGGCCGCCAGGATTGCTGCACAATGTGCGACATGCCGGACATACCAGATCTCGGGGCGCCCGTCGCGCCGGGGCAGCCCGGCACCGTAAAGCAGAGCGGGGGCGGGCGCAGGACGGGGACGGGCGCAGGACGGGGGCGGGAGAAGCAGAGCGCGGGGGCGGGAAAGATACAGCGGCCGCCGCCGCTGGTCAGCCCGTTCCGGCACCCGATCAGGTGGCTCGGTCTCATCCTCCTGTCGCTCATCGCCGCGCTGCTGTTCGCGCACATCGGCTCCCTCGACATCACCGGCCTGTACTACGCGGTGTTCGAGTGGAATGGGCACATGACGGCGTGGTGGCACTCGTTCATCTCCGACGCCAACCTGCGCCACGACATCCGGGACGTCGCCGAGGGCTTCTACGGCGGCGCCATCGCCCAGCAGCTCGTCTGGAACCACTACCGCAGGCACCGGATCAGGTACGCCGCCCGGCCGGTGAACCGGCTGGACCGGATCGAGGGCTTCCTGCGCATCCCGAACCTGAAGAGCAAGCGCGAGCTGTCGCTGTGGCAGATCCCGTACGCGCTCTTTTTGTGGGCACCGATCTACGGCGCTCCCGGGTTCGCCGTCGTGTACTTCCTGGACGCGGCCATCCGGCACGACATCGCGCTGCTGCACAACACGGTCACCGCGCTGGGCCCGCACGCGTCATGGTGGCAGCGGACCGCGTCGATCGACACGCTGAACTGGGACAAGAAGGTGATGGGTTTCGCCGCGTCGCTCTTCTTCGGCCGCAGGCCGCTGCGCAAGGTGTTCGACGGCGTGCAGCTGTGGTTCGCCGAGCGGCACGTCGCGGGCGGGAAGCCCATGCGCTGGTACTACCCGCCGACGTTCCGGGCCCGCTGCAACGACGTCGCGGCCGGCGTGACGGAGGGCGGCGCATCATCGGGACCGACCGGCACGGGCGGCTGCAAGCGGTGCTGCTGACCATCGTCCTGGTCCCGGTCGTGGTCTTCGCGGCGCTCGGGTACTACGTACTGACCGTCATCGCGGCGTGACGCGCCCGGTCATACACTGCCGCTGTGACCGAAGCCGGAAAGGGCACGTTCGAGCTCGGCACCGACGGGCCCAAGGCGATCCTGGTGGGCGTCGACGGCTCGACCACGTCGCTGCGAGCGGCCTGGTACGCCGCGGGCCTGGCCCGCCGGCAGGGAGCCACGGTGACCGTCGTCTACGTGGAACCGCTGGCCGGGCTCGGCGCGGCGACGGCGGGCGGGGCCGCCCTGTCCGCCGCCCGGCGCGAGGCGTTCACCGAGATCGCCGAGGACATGCGCCGCCGCGCCCGCGAGTTTTCGGCGGAGATGGGCATCACCCTCAACGTCGTCGCCACCGAGGGTGACCCGTTCACCGAGATCCGCCGGATCGCCGACGAGATACGCGCCGACGCCGTCGTGGTGGGCGCGTCCAAGCACGCGGGCCACCGGCTGGTCGGCTCGCTGGCGGTGCGGCTGGTGCGGGCCGGCCGGTGGCCGGTCACCGTGGTGCCCTGACCCGGTGGCGCGGGCTCAGCCCGCGGTGATCTCCGGCGGGGCTGAGCCGGCGCCGAGCTCGGCCTTGAGCGAGGCAAGCTCCTTGTCCACCTCGGCGTTCGTCCCGGCCTTGTCCAGCTCCTCCTGGATGTCGTCGGTGTTGCCGCCCACGTCCTCGAGCACCCCGGACTGGATCAGCTCGTCCATCGCCCCCGCGCGGGCCTGCATCGTGGCGATCTTGTCCTGGGCCCGCTGAAGCGACGCGCCCTCGTCGCTGAAGCTCTTGGAGATCCCCGTGACGCTCTCGTTCACCGAGGTCTCGGCCTGGGCCGCGGTGTACTGAGCCTTCAGCACCTCCTTCTGCGAGCGGAAGGAGTTCACCCGCTGCTGCAACGCGGCGAGGGTCTGCTCGAGCTTCTGCTCCTCCTCGCCGAGCTGCTGGCGCTGCGGCTCCAGGGAGTCGATCTGGGCCTGCGCGGTGGCCTTGCGGGACAGGGCCTCCCTGGCCAGGTCCTCGTTGCCCTGGGCCAGCGCCGCCTTGGCCTGGTCCTGGAGGTGGTCCACCGTGTGCTGAAGCTGCTGTTCTTGCAGCTCGATCTGCTTGCGCGACGCGGCGATCGCCACCAGGCCCCGGCGGACCTGGGTGAGCTGGTCAAGCATCTGCTCGTAGGACAGATCGAGCATCTCGTCGGGCTTCTCGGCGGCGTCGAGCGCCTTGTTGGTCTTGGCCGCCACTATGTCGTGAGCCCTCTGGAAGAGACCCATGCCGGTCGCTCCTCATTTGCTGGTGGATAGTACCCAGAGGTTACCGCCGAGCCGGGTCACGTAGGTTGGCCGCGTGACGCATTCCAGCAGGCTGCCGGAGGACGAGGCGGCCAGGGCCAGGCAGCGCGCGCTGGTGCGCCGCGGCTACGACGCGATCTCGCGCGCCTACCGGGCCGACGACGGCGCCGCGCACCCATCCACCGACGAGGACCTGGGCCGTTACCTGGGCTGGGTCGCCGAGCTTGCCGGGCTGATCCCCGAGCGGGCCCGGGTGGTGGACCTCGGCTGCGGGGCCGGCATCCCGGGCACGCTGGCGCTGACCCGCCACGGACTGACCGTGCTCGGCGTCGACTTCTCGCCGGTCCAGCTCGGCAGGGCCCGCGCGCTCGTCCCCGCGGCCAGCTTCGTGCGCGCCGACATGGCCGAGTTCCAGCTGCGCCCGGCGAGCGTCGACGCGGTGACCGCCTTCTACTCCCTGATCCATGTGCCGCTGGCCGACCAGCGGGCGCTGTTGCCCCGCATTCGCGGCTGGCTGCGCCCGGGCGGCTACCTGCTGGCGATCGTGGGCGCCGCCTGGTGGACCGGAACCGAGCACCACCTGGGCGCCGACATGTTCTGGGACCACGGCGACACCGGCGCGTACCTGCGCTGGCTCCGGGACGACGGGTTCACCCCGCTGTGGCACCGCTTCATCCCGGAAGGGAACCTGGGCCACAGCCTCATCCTGGCCACCGCCGCCTGACCGCCGCCCGCAGCGTGCCCGGGTATTTGAGCCCGGTGCCGGTGTTCAGCACGACCACCTCGTCCTGTTCGGACAGCCAGCCCGACTCGCGCAGCCGGCGGACCGCGGTCACGCAGGCCGCCCCCTCCGGGCAGATCAGGCTGCCCTCCAGCCGCGCGACCTCGCGCTGGTCGGCCAGCAGCGCCTCGTCGTCGACCGCGATGGCGGTCCCGCCGGTGGCGTAGACGGCGTCGAGCACGAGGAAGTCGCCGAGCGCCTTGGGCACCGTGATGCCGAAGGCGACCGTGTGCGGGTCCGGCCAGGGCTCGCTGTGATCGGCGCCGCGGGCGAACGCCGCCACGATCGGCGCGCAGCCGCTGGCCTGGACCGCCACCAGCCGGGGCAGGTCCCCGGTGACCCAGCCGAGCTCGGCGAGCTCACGCAGCGCCTTGTAGATGCCGATGATTCCCACCCCGCCGCCGGTGGGGTACACGATCACGCCGGGCAGCCGCCAGCCGAGCTGCTCGGCGATCTCGTAGCCCATCGTCTTCTTTCCCTCGATCCGGTAGGGCTCCTTGAGCGTCGACACATCCTGGTACCCGGCCCGGTCCGGTACCGCCGCGGCCACGGCCCGGGCCGCGTCCCCGATGACCCCGTCGATCAGGTACACCTCGGCGCCGGTGGCCGCGCACTCGGCGTAGCTGATCTCCGGCGCGCCGGAGGGCATGACGATGAGGCTGCGTATCCCGGCCCGCGCCGCGTAGGCCGCCCAGGCCGCTCCCGCGTTCCCGTTGGTCCCCATGGCCACGCCGACGACGCCGAGTTCGGCGGCCCGGGAGACGCCGACGGCGGCGCCCCGCGCCTTGAAGCTGCCGGTGGGGATCATGCCCTCGTCCTTCATCAGCAGCCGCGGTACCCCCAGCGCCTTGCCCAGCGCGTGCATCGGCAGCAACGGCGTCATGCCCTCGCCCAGGCTCACCACGTGCCCGGCGGCCGAGACCGGCAGCAGCTCGTGATACCGCCACAGGTCCGGCGGCCGGGCCGCTATCGCGGCGCGGCCGGTCTGCGCGGCGGCCCGCTCGGTGTCGTAGCGCGCGAGCAGCGGCGAGCCGCACCGGCACAGGCCCTGCACCCGCGCGGCGTCGTGTTCGGCGCCGCAGCGGGAGCACTCCAGGTGGGACAGGGCGGAATAAGGCGTGGGCACCAGGCAATACTCGCACCGCGGCTCTGCCTCTCCCGCCCCCGCGCTTCGCGCCCGCCCCCGCCCCCCGTCCGGCTGCGCGTTACGGCCGGGCCGGGGCGAGGGCGCGGGCGCGCACCCACGGACGGCTGGCGTGGCTGGCCCGGTAGATGCCGCCCAGGATGAGCACGGCAATGATGACGATGACGCCCTCGGTGATCAGGGCGGCCACGCCCAGCGGCTCCAGCCAGTTGCCGACGTCTCCGGCATCGCCGGGCACCGGGACGCTCCGGGTCAGCACGTAACCGGCCGCGGCCATCCCGCTGACCAGCCCGGCGAACTCCCACGCGAGCAGCGAAGGCCGGATAAGCAGCCACAGCCCGGCGGCCGGTGCGACGACCGCGAGCAGGCAGAACCCGATGGTCAGCCAGACCGCGCCGCTGACCTGGCCCGGGATCTCCAGGGCGTGGACGATGCCGACCGCGACCAGGCCTATTACCGTCACGGCGCGCACCGCCGGGTCATCGGCCAGAGCGGGCGAGCGGGTGGTGTGGGTGGTGATGGTCGTCTCACTGGCGGCCGTGATCTCCCACGGGCTGATTGCACCAGGCATGCTGAAATCCCCTCACTGTTGGACGTTTCTCCGCGCCGTCCATGGCGCATCCGGCGGAGCAGTCGGCCGCAGTGGTCCCTCATTTCCAACACGGGCGGAGCGGCCCGCTGGTTCACCGCGGCCGGTTCCAGGTGGGCTGCGCCAACGGTGAGCGGCGCCGAGGTAAATGACCCATGATCGGCAGGTAAGGGTCATTGCGGGATGGTTCCCCGACCTGGGGATATGGCGCGACACTGAGCACCATCCCCGCAAATACCTGGAGGTTTCATGCGGACCAGAATGGGTGCCCTAATGGCGGCCGTCGCCGTGGTGCTCGGCACCACCGCCACGGTCACCGCTTCCGCTGGCGCAGCGGCCGTGATGCCCCCGGCCGCCGCCAGTAGCCCGTGTGGCAAGGTGGCATCGGCGCCGGCCTACAAGCACGTGATCTGGGTTTGGATGGAAAACCAGAGCTACTCCACCATCATCGGCTCGAAGCAGGCCCCGTATATCAACTCGCTGGCTAGCCACTGCGGGCTGGCCACCAACTACCACAACGTCAGCCACCCCAGCCTGCCCAACTACATGAGCGCGACATCGGGGCTTGGCTACTCGTCCATCGCGAAGTTCGACGCCGACTGCGACCCGGTCCCCGGCTGTACCACCACGGCGCACAGCATCTTCTCCCAGGGGGAGACCTGGCGGGCGTACGAGGAGTCGATGCCCGGGAACTGCGCCAAGACGGACTCGGGCGAGTACGCGGTGCGGCACGACCCGCCGCCGTACTACACCAAGCTCAAGGGCTGCGCCAAGTTCGACGTGCCCTACACCAAGCTTGCCAGCGACCTGGCCGCGGGCAAGCTGCCCGCCTTCTCGTTCATCACCCCGAACCTGATCGACGACATGCACGACGGGACGGTCGCCGACGGTAACAAATGGCTGTCGGCCAACCTGCCCAAGATCTTCAGCAGCCCCGAGTACAAGAACGGCTCGACCGCGGTGTTCATCGTCTGGGATGAGGGCGAGAACGGCAGCTACGCCGGCGGCGAGCACTGCGCCACCAACACCAAGGACGTGAGCTGCCACGTCGCCGCGCTGGTGATCAGCCCGAGCACCAAGGCCGGTACCAAGTCCGCGACGCTGTTCAACCACTACTCCCTGCTCGGCACCGCGGAGCAGTTGCTCGGCCTGCCCAAGCTGGGCAAGGCCGCGACCGCCACGACGATGACCGCGGCGTTCAACCTGTAACCGACGCCATCGGCCGTACCGCCTGGCGCCGCCCCCGCGGAGGCGGCGCCAGGCGGGCTAGGTAGGCGCGGGCCAGGCGGGGACCTCCGCGGAGTCGGTCAGCCGCAGCTTGCGCCGGGCTCGCTCGTAAAACGTCGTGTGGCCGAGCCGGACGACATGCGCGGCGCCGGGACGCGGCTGGAGCTGGATCTGGTCTCCCGGGCTGACCTGCGCGGCGACGTGCCCGTCGACCTCGATCGCGAGCGGGCCGCTGCCGGGCAGGATCTCCAGCGCCAGGCTGTCGGAGACCGAGAGCACCAGGCCGCGGTTGTAGGCCGAGTGCGGCGCCGCGGGGGTGACCAGCAGCGCCTCGACCGCGGGGCTGACGATGGGGCCGCCGGCCGAAAAGCTGTAGGCGGTGGAGCCGGTCGGGGTGGCCACCACGACCGCGTCGGCCGCGTAGCTGACGAACGGGTGCCCGGCGGCCCGGACCGCGACGGCGGCGGACGGCTCGCCCGGGTAGCGGACGACGGCGACATCGTTGAACGCGGTGACGACCTGGTCAGCGACGACCGCGTCCACGGCGAGCCGCGGCTCGACCGTGTACCGGTGCTCGTCGATGGCGGTCAGCGCGGCGGGCAGGTCGGGCACGTCCACCTCGGCCAGGAAGCCGAGCTTGCCGAGGTTCACCCCGAGCACCGGGGCGCGCTGCCGGTCGGCCAGCCGCATGGCGCGCAGCATCGTCCCGTCGCCGCCGAGGCTGACCAGCAGGTCGCAGCGCTGGCCGAGTTCTTCGGGCGTGACCGCGGTGGCGGCGCAGTTCAGCCGGGCGATCTCCGATGCGATGCCCAGGACCTGGACGCCCCTGCGTGCGGCCCAGTCCAGGATCGCGCCCACCGCTTCGGCGGAATCCCGCTGCGGGTGCAGCACCACGCCGACGACGTGCATCAGCCACGACTCCCATGCGCCATGGGTCCAAAGCTACTCCCGCAGCTTGCGTTCAGAATCCCTTGGCGGCTTCCCGGGCAGCGGCGTGTGCGGCCAGCCGGCCGGTGCCGGCGTCGGCGGTGGCGAGGTTGGGCCGGAAGTGGGCATGGGTGACTCCTCGTGAGCTATATATGTGCGTGCGCACGTACATTACATAAACGTGCGGGCGCACGCAAACGGAGTAGCATCGGCGCCGTGGGCGAGGAGAGGGCGCGGTTGGCTGACGGCGCGTGGGCGGCGCTGCTGCGGGCGCACGCCGCCCTGGTCCCGCGGCTGGACCAGGCGCTACAGCAGGCGTCCGGGCTGCCGCTGAGCTGGTACGACGTTCTGGTTGAGCTTGCCGCCGCGCCGGGCACGCGGCTCACCATGAGCGAGCTGGCCGAGCGGGTGGTGCTCAGCCGGACCCGGGTCAGCCGGATCGTCGGCGAGCTGGTGACCGCCGGGCTGGTGCGCCGGGACGGCAACCCGGACGACGGGCGCTCCGCGTTCGCGGTGCTGACCGCGGACGGCCTGGCCCGCTACCGGGCCGCCGCCCCGCACTACCTCGCCGGCATCGAGCACGAATTCGCCGCGGGCCTCAGCGACGGCGAGCTGCACTCGATCACCACCGCCCTGCGGAAGGTCCTCGCCCGGCAGCCCGTGCCGCTGAGCCCGCGCGGGCCGCGCTGATGGCCCATCCGCTGGCCGGGCTGATCACCGCCGCCGCGGCCGGGCGGTTCCCGGCGCCGGACGGTGGCTGGCGGCGGGTGCCGCCGTGGCGCCCGGGGCTGGAGGCCGTCATCGCGTTCACCGGGCACGCGGTCTTTGCCGTGGCGCCGGATGTGACCGACGAGCGGCTGGCCGGGCTGGGCGCCGATGGTTTCGGCGGCGCGCACGATCCGCGGCTGATCGTGGCGCTGGCCGGGCCGGACGGCTGGATCGACAGCCTGGACATTGTGCTGGCCGGCCGCGGCAGCGGCGTTGTGGGCGAGCCGCCGCGGCTGGTGGACCGCCCCGACCTGGGCGCGCATCGCCGGGCTGCGTTCGCCGCCCGGATCCGGGACGAGCCCCGGCCGCTGGGCTATCCCGGCCGGGAGCGCACCGCGCTGGCGGTGGTCAGCCGGGGGATCGCCGGGCTCACCGAACTGGGCTTCGAGCTGGAACCGGCGCGCCGGGGGCAGGGCCGCGGCGCGGAACTGGTGCGTGACGCGCTGAGCACGGTCCCGTCCGGCCAGCTCGTCCTGGCGGCGGTCGCGCCGGGTAACGCGGCCAGCGTTCGGGCGCTCCTGGCGGCCGGGTTCGTCCCGCTCGCCTCGGTCCAGCTGTTCCGCCGCGCGGCAGACGATCCCCGGGAGTCCCGCTGACGACCGCCTCACTGATTCAGGTGCACCTCAAAAAAACGCGGCCCCAGGCCATGATCCGTGCGGCCGACAGCCTGTTGCCCTCCCCGACCTGACCAGGGGAGGCGCATGATAGTAGGTATGAAGGCTTCCCGCGCCGCGGTCCGGCGCCACCTGCCCGGCAGCCCGTTCCCGCCTCCGGCCCCGGCGCCCCCGCCCGAGACGTACGCCGTCGACGATCAGGTGACCCACGACAAGTACGGGCTCGGCGTCATACTCGGCGTGGAGGACCACGCGGTGCTTGTGGACTTCCGCCCGCAACAACGCCGAATCCCGCTCCCGTGCGCGAAGCTCACTAAGTTGTAACATCGCTCAGCCGCGTAGATACCCACGGCGGCAGGCCTGAACAGGCAGGCCGCCGATACAGGCTGGGCAGCCAGCGCGGCTGAACGAGAGCCTAGAGCGGCTGGACCTGCTCCGCCTGCGGGCCCTTGGGACCACGGCCGGCCGTGTACTCGACCCGCTGGTTCTCCTGAAGGCTGCGGTAACCGTCAGCCTGGATTGCGGAGTGATGAACAAAGACGTCATCGGTGCCGTCGTCCGGTGCGATGAAACCGTAGCCCTTGTCGGCGTTGAACCACTTGACAGTGCCTTGCGCCATGTGCTTTCTCCTGATGCGACGAATCAAACAGGCTCCCGCGACCGGGTAGCCCGGGCTGATCATAGGCGACGGCGCACTCGATGGTCAGGCGGGAGGCCCGATCCGCGGTGGCGGGGTTTCGGATCTGGCCTCACCTGCCCCGGTTCGGGCGGATGTGCCGGAGGCGCTACGGGGGCGGGCGACCGGCCGGGGCGGCCAGCTCGGCGGCGAACTGGCGCGCGATGGCTGCCCAGCCCCGCCGGTGCTGGCCGACGAGGCCGGGCGGCAGCAGCGTGTGCTCGATCGTCATGAGGGTCTGCCCGCCGTCCCACGGTTCCAGCAGCACGTTCACCACGCTGCGCAGGCTGGGGTCGGGCCAGGTGGAACAGCTCCAGGTGAAGCTCAGCCGGCGGGGCGGGTCAAGCACCAGGTACTCGCCGCTGACCCAGAACTCCACCCCGCCGTCCTCGATGTCGATCCGGAGCCGCCCACCGACCCGGGGGTCCGATTCGACGCTGCGGCACCGCGCCGGCCGCGGGCACATCCAGTCCTGGAGCGCGGCGGGGTCGAGCCATTCGGCGTAGACGGCGGCGGGGGATGCTGGCAGCACCCGCCGGACCACCGCGGCCAGGGCCGGTGTGTCAGCCACCTGTGTCCTTCTTGCGCTCCAGCCGGGCGGACAGCGCGTCGGCGCGTTTCGACCAGAACGCCTCCTGCTCGCTGATCCACTGCCCGGCGACGGCAAGCCCCTCCGGGCGGATCGACAGCCAGTGCTCGCGGCCGCGGACAACCCGCTGGACCAGCCCGGCCGACTCCAGGACGCCGATGTGCCGGGAGACGCCCGCGAACGTCATGGGCAGCGGCGCGGCCAGATCGGTGATCCGGGCGTCTTTGCCGCGCAGCGCGACGAGCAGGGCCCGGCGCGTCGGGTCCGCCAGCGCCGCGTATGTCCGGTCCAAGACCTGATCTTCAACCACCTTGTTGACCTTACCGTGGCCCCGTGATATTAAACATCAGTGTTTAATGATGGCTCGCAGGCCGCTACCGCCGAGGAGGACGCTGTGCCCATCTACCAGACCGCCCATTACCAGGTCAGGGCGTCGGCGGTCGAGAAGGTCAAGGCCGCGATCGCCGAGTTCGTGGCGTACGTGGCGCAGAACGAGCCGGGCAGCCGGATGTACACCGCCTGGCAGCAAAAGGACGACCCCACCAGGTTCGTGCACCTCTTCGAGTTCGCCGATGAGGCCGCGCACCAGGCACATGGCAGTTCGGACGCGGTGCGGCAGTTCGAGGCCGTCTACGGTCCCGAGCTCGTGGACGGCCCCGTGGTCTTCACCGACTACGAGCAGATCGCCACCAACCGCGCGCCATAGAAGCGCGCGCTGGCCGCTGGCCGCGGCGTTACGCGCCGACCCGGGTTGCCTCGGCCAGGATCGCGACGATGGCGGCGACGGCCTCCCGCGCGTCGGGCCCCTCGGCCGTCACGGTGACCTGCTGACCGCGGGTCGCGCCCAGGCCCATGACCCCCAGCACGCTCTTGGCGTCCGCGCTGCTGGCGCCGACGGTCAGCGACACCGCCGAGGAGAAGCGCGCCGCCGCAACGGCCAGGGCGCCCGCGGGACGCGCGTGCAGGTCGCCGGCCAGGGTGATCGCCGCCTCATAGTTTGCGGGCATGGCGCGCCTCCCGTGCCCCGGCGAGCACCGCCGTGATGTCCCCGCCCCCGGCCGCGGCCACGGTCGCGGCCACCGCGCCCTCGACGAACGGGGCGTCAGCGATCTCGACCGGGGTGGGCAGATCTCCCGATTCGAGCAGCGCCCGGACGGTGAGGACGGCGCTGCCCAGGTCCGGCACGATCACGACGCCTGCCCCGCCGTCGGCAAGCTTCACCGCCCGCTCCACCTTGGCCGCGCTGGTGCCGAGCCTGCCGTCATCGGTGCCGCCGGCCGGGATAATGGCCACGCTGCCCCCGCTGACCTGGGCGGCCAGTTCCGCGGCACCCTCGGCCAGCGCGGCGCTGTGTGACACGAGGACGATCCCTACTCTGGCGTCGAGGCTCATGGCATATCCTGAATCCTGTTCGACATTGCTGAAAGGGCGTCATGATCCAATCGGTGGAGCGCGCAGCCCGGATCCTGGCCGTCCTCGGCTCGGGCACCCCCCGCCTCGGTGTCACCGAGATCGCGGACCGGGTCGGCCTGGCCAAACCCACGGTGCACGGGCTCCTGCGCACGCTGGAAAGGCACGATCTGGTCGCCCAGGATCCGGACACCGGCAAGTACAGCCTCGGCCCTGCCGTCCTGCTGCTCGGCAACGCCTTTCTGGACGGCTCCGAGCTGCGTGCCCGTTCGCTGCTGTGGGCGGAATCCCTCGCCCAGCGGGCCAAGGAGGCCGTCTGGGTCGCCAGCCTGTCCGGGTCGCGGGTCATCGTGCTGCACCACGTGTTCCGCCCGGACAACACGGTGCAGATCCTGGAGGTGGGCGCCGCGATCCCGTGGCACGCCTGCGCCCTCGGGCACGCCATCGCGGCGCATCTCCCCGAGGCCGCGCGCGCGGCCCTGATGACCGGTGACCGGGTCCCGCTGACCGGGCGGACGAAGACGTCCCGCTCCGCACTCAGCCGCGCGCTCGCCCAGGTGCGCAAGCAGGGCTACGCCGTCGAGGACCAGGAGGCCACCGTCGGGGACGCGGGGATCGCGGCGCCGGTGCTGGGCCGCGACGGTGTGGTGGCCGGGGCGATCGGCGTGGTCGGCGCCGCGGACCGGCTGCTGGCCCTGGACTGCCGAGACGAGCTGGTGCGCGCCGTCCAGGAGGCGGCCCGGTCCATCTCCAGGGATCTGGGCGCGTCCCGCGGCGGCGGCGCGGTGCTGTCGGTGCTGGGCTGAGCTCATGGCGCGGCCACCCGGGCCTGGTCGGCGGTAGCCCCGCGCAGCGCCTGGCCGGCCGCGGCGCCGTCAGCCGCGCCGGCGCGGGCGATCCAGCCGGCCACCTGCGGCAGGCGCGCCGCGCCCACGCTGAACGTGCGCACCCCGAGGCCCAGGAGCAGCGGCAGCACGGCCGGGTCCGCGGCCGCGTCGCCGCAGACCGAGACCTTCACCCCGGCCGCCCCGGCGACGGTCACCACGTGCGCGATCAGCCCCAGGACCCGCGGGTCGGCCGCCAGCGCCGGCCGCATCCGGGGGTCGGCGCGGTCCATGCCCAGCACCTCGCTGGTCAGGTCGTTGGTGCCGATCGAGAAGAAGTCCACGCTCGGTGCGAACCGTTCGGCTGCGGCCGCGGTGGAAGCGACCTCCACCATCATCCCGAATTCAGGCATTACGCTGCCGACCTCCGCGGCGGCGTCCGCGAGGCTGGCCTTCACCTGGGCCAGCTCGTCCCGGCTGGTCACCATCGGCACCATGACGGCTAGCCGGGTGTCCCGGCCGGTCCGCAGCACCGCGCGGAGCTGATCGCCCAGGGCGCGCGGATGCGCCAGCAACGCGGCCAGGCCCGCCTGGCCGGGGTGGCCCGCCTGGCCGCCGGCCAGGAACGGGGGGACCTTGTCGCCGGAGAAGTCGAGCAGCCGCACCACCGCCGGCCGGCCGGCGAGCAGGCCGAGCACCGGATCCAGCGCGGCGGCATGCTCGGCCTCGGTGGGCCAGCCGGTTGCCTTGGTAAACGGGATCTCGGTGCGCAACAGGCCCACCCCGGCGGCCCCCCGGGCCAGGCCGAGCCGGGTCTCCGGCGCGGAGGCCACGTTGCACAACAGGGTGACCTCCTCGCCGGCCGCGGTCCGCGGCGTCACGGCCGGGTCCAGGCCTGCGCTCCCGCCATCGCGCCAGCCAGCACCAGCGACGCCACTAGTTCCGGTGGCGCCCGCGGCGGCAGTTGCTGGTGTGGCGCCGGGGGACTGGGCGGTGTCGGCGGCTTGCGCGGGCTGGGTGTTTGCGGCAGGGGGGGAAGTAGCGGCCTGTGTGGCCGCGGCGGCCGGGGCGGTCCTGGCTGTCGGCGTGGCCTGCGCGGCGCCTGCGGTTTGAGTGGGCGGCGTGATTCCCGCGGCCCAGGTGTTACCGGCGGCCCGCGTTGCCTCCGCGGCGCCGGCTGCCCCCGGCGCGCCTGGCCCGCCAATCGCGGCCAGTTCCTCCGGCGCCGGGTCGACGATGAGCCGGCCGCCTTCGGCGTCCAGGATCGCCGGGTGCCCGGCGGGCGCCACGAGGACCGCCGGGTCGGCGCCCGCGAGCATCGGCAGGCCGAGGCCGCGGGCGATGATCGCGGCGTGCGAGCTGGCGCTGCCGGACACCGAGACGGCGCCCACCAGGCCGGCCTCGGCGAAACGGATCATGTCCGCCGGGTCCACCTCGCGCTGGACAAGGATGAAGCCCGTGGCGGGCGGCGGCGGGGCGCTGTCCCCGGCAAGGTGGGCAAGGACGGCGGTGGCCACCTGGCGCACATCGTCCGCCCGGGCGGCCAGGTCCGCGTTGGCCAGCGCGGCCAGCGCCGCCGCCTGGGCCTCGGCCGCATTCCTTACCGCGGCTCTCGCGTCGGCGCCCGCAGCCGTGCCGGCGATCGCCGGTTCTACCAAGGCGGGATCGGCCGCGATCAGCGCGCCTATGGTCACGATCTCCGCCTGGTCGGCCCGCCCGCTTTCACGTAGCTGCGCCGCGAGCTCGGACCGCTCCCGCGCCACCGCGGCGAACGCGTCCCGCACGTGCTCCGGCGTCGCCCCGGCTCGCGGCCCGCTGGCGGGGGAGGCTGCCGCGCCGTCCGGCGGGACCGGCGTACCGACCTGGTAAAGGAGGCCGGCGGCCAGCCCTTCCGACACGGGAAGGCCTTGATAGTGGCGGGTCAGGGTCATCGGCCCGCCAGCGCCGCGTCGCGGAGGGCGCCAAGGATCAGCGCGGTCGAAGCCGCCCCGGGATCTTCGTGCCCGACGCTGCGCGGACCCAGGTAACTCGCCCGGCCCTTGAGCGCCTGCATCGATATGGTGGCCGCCGCGCCCGCCTGGGCGGCCTCGGCCAGCGCGAAGAGGGCGTCGGCGGGCGACGCCCCCTCCGAGATCGCCTTGCTGAAGGCCCCCGACGCCGGGGCCAGCGCGTCCACCATCGTCTTGTCACCCTCCCGGGCCGCCCCGAGTTGCTGGACAGCTGCCAGCGCCGCTTCGAGCGCGCCGGCCAGCGCGGGCAGGTCCACGTCCGGGGCATGCCCGAGCGCCTTGCCCGCACGGCGGAACGCCACCCCGTAGAGCGGGCCGGAAGCACCGCCGACCTTCGAGATCAGGGTTGACCCCGTCAGCGTAAGGACCGCACCCGGAGTCGCCGGGGTGGCTGCCTCCAGGGCGCTGAGCACGGCGGTGAACCCGCGGGCCAGGTTGACGCCGTGGTCGGCGTCGCCGATCGCCGCGTCAAGCTGGGTGAGATGGTCGCGCTGTTCCTCGACGGTCCTGGCGGCAACCGTGATCCAGGCCCGGAAGACATCAGCTTGCATGGGTTTCTCCTACGTTCTGGGAACGATGACGCTAGCGTCCCCACCGCAGCGCGGGCGTATCCACCGGCGCGTCCCACAAGCGGCTGAGCGTGTCGGTGAGCTTGCAGACCGTTATCGAGAAGCCCTGCATCTCCAGGCTGGTGATGTAGTTGCCCACCAGGTTCCTGGCGATCCGCGCACCCTGCCCCTCCAGGTACTTGCGCACCTCGTCGAAGACCACGTACAGCTCGAGCAGCGGCGTGCCGCCCATGCCGTTGACCATCACCAGCAGGTCGCCGGACAGCGGCATGTCCGCCCCGATGGCGTCGAGCGCCGCGGCGGTGATCTCGTGCGCGCTGCCGAGCGGAGCCCGGGTGCGCCCGGGCTCACCGTGGATGCCGATGCCCATCTCGATCTCGGACTCGGCCAGGTCGAAGGTGGGCTTGCCCACGGCGGGGATCGTGCACGAGGTCAGCGCCACCCCCAGGGACCGGGACCGTTCGTTGACCTCCCGCGCCACGGCGGCGACCTTGTCCAGGCCGGCCCCTCCTCGGCGAGCGCACCGGCGATCTTCTCCACGAAGACGGTGCCGCCGACGCCCCGGCGGCCGGCGGTAAAGAGCGAGTCCTGCACTGCGACGTCGTCGTTGGTCACCACCGCGACGACCTCGATGCCCTCGTCCTCCGCCAGTTCCGCGGCCATCTGGAAGTTGAGCACGTCACCGGTGTAGTTCTTCACGATGTGCAGCACGCCCGCGCCGCCGTTGACGGCCTTGGTCGCGGCCAGCATCTGGTCGGGGACCGGCGAGGTGAACACCTCACCCGGGCAGGCGGCGTCCAGCATCCCGTACCCGACGAACCCGCCGTGCAGCGGCTCGTGGCCGGACCCGCCGCCGGACACCAGGCCCACCTTGCCGGCCGCGGGCCGCCGGCCCGGGTGATGACCTTGTTCTCGATGTCGACCGCGAGCGACGGGTGCGCCGCGGCGACCCCGGCCAGCGCGTCGGTGACCACGCTGTCGGGTGCGTTGATGAGCTTCTTCATGACGCGCCTTCCGGGATCTTCTCGGTCCCCCTCTCTGACGGTGCGAGGCTGGTCATGGCCGCGTCGGAGCGGACCCTGCCGATCGCTGCCCAGGCGAGGCCGCCGAGCACGCCGCCGGCGAGCTCCCCGATGACGTACGCGGGTACCTGCGACCACAGCACCTTCCCGCCGAACGCCTTCAGCATGAAGACGGCGCCGAGGTAGCGGGCCGGGTTGATGGCGGCACCGGTGGCCGGGCCCAGGATGATGATGATGGCGAAGACGATGGCGCCGATCGCCATCGGCGCCCAGCCCGGCACCGCGCGGTGATCGATGACGCCGAAGATGACGAAGACGAGCATGAACGTGCCGATCCCCTCGATCAGCATGCCCCGCCCGAATCCCATGGTCGCGGGGTTGTAGGAGGTCACCCCGCCGCCGGCGGCGACCGTGGCCGTCCGGCCCAGGGTGAGGAAGATGGCGGCCGCCCCGGTGATCGCGCCGGCCACCTGGGCGGCCCAGTACCCGGGCAGCTCGCGCCAGGGGAACTTGCCGCGAACGGCCAGCGACAGCGTGACGGCCGGGTTGATGTGGCCGCCGGAGATGTGCCCGATCGCGTAGACCGCGCCGACGATGACGAACATGAACGCGAACGAGATGATCCCGAGCTGCGCCATCGAGAAGGGAACCTTGGTCCCCGCCGCGATGACGCCGGTCGCTGCGGCAGAGCCGGCGCCGACGTAGACGAGGAAGGCGGTGCCGAGGAACTCGGCCCCGAGCTTCTGCACGGTGGTGGGTGGTGGTGCTGCCATACGGGTCGCCCGCGGCGCGCGCCGGTGCCAGGCCGGAGGCCGGGGCTCCTCACCTCCTCTGGCGGTACGACGGTTAAGTCGAAACCTGTTCGACATCGCCGAA
>CAVPFC010000002.1:0-38478 GCA_963703605.1 uncultured Actinomycetes bacterium | reverse complement strand
TAATTACTTGAGCCGATGCCACGGGTCCTGTTCTCGGGTTCGATTTGTGAACCGTTCGCCCCCTTGTTCGCACGCCCGAGCGGCCTTGCGGCAACCCCCCGAGGGGCAGCCACCTTGCTCGCCGATGGAGCCAGCCTCCCCGCACTGTAGTGACTCCTCGTCCGAAGCCCTCCCGGCCCGAGTTGGCCGCCGCTCGAAGCACCTTTTGGTTCATCCTGTCACCGACGGCCGAGCATCGCCCGAACTCCCTGTCTTATTAATCACTTGAGCCGATGCCACGGGTCCTTTTCTCGGGTTCGTTTTGTAAACCGTTCGCCCCTCATTCGCATGCCCGAGCGGCCCGGCGGCTACCCCCCAAGCGGCAGCCACCTTGCTCGCCGATGGAGCCAGCCTCTCCCTCGCCGGTCGAGTCGCCCTCGTCCCCCATCGATCCGGGTCCCTCCGCGGTCTCCACAACCGGCGGCGCTGCCGGCTCCGTCGGGGTGGTCGCGGTCGCAGGCTCGACGCGGTCGTCGGCCGTGATGGGCGCCTCGGCCGCCACCTCGACCCCGGCGACCGGCAAGACATCCTTCCAGATCCGGGTCGAGTCCAGACACGGCGTGCCGTCCTCGTGCGTCCGCCAATCGGTTGGGTCGCTATCGCATGCCGTTACGACCGGCCGAACGGGGCTCGGGGCGTGGGGATTGGGGATTGGGGGAAGACATCCGTTTGACAGACGTGAAATGGGGTCGGACGTCACGGGTGAAATGGGGTCGGACGTCTTCACCGAGGCGGAATCGGTCGTCGCAACCACAATGGGGTCGGTCATTTCCGCCGTTATGGGATCGTTCGGAACGGCCGTTATGGGGTCGATCATTACCCCAACCCCCAAGCCCGAAACCCCAACGCCCCTTCGGGGAAGCTCGAAATCCGAAGCTCGAAATCCGAATTGAGTTTCCCCAACCCCCAACCCCGAAGCCCCAAGCCCCTCTCCGTCGTTCGTCGCGGGTGATCGTTTGAGCTTTCGGACCACGCCTTGGGGGTCGTCATGACTGTCGAGCTGGGCCTCGAGCTGGCGGACCTCTTCCGCGTCCCGCTCCTCCAGTTCCTTGTCGATGGCAAGTATGACCCGCTCGGCCGCGGCGTCCTCGGAGAGATCGGCACGCTCGAGGCGCCAGAACGTGTGTACCGCCCGGGTGGCGACCGCCTCTTCGATCTCGCCCTCGGCGCCGAGGAGACCGGGCCAGACATCCAGTCTCCGGTTCAGTTCTTCACTGTTCTCGCCCGGAAGGATCGGGAGCTCTGATCGAAGATTATGTTTGCATGCACTCAATCGTGAGCGATCCTTCCCCGCCTTAGTGACCGGCCCGCGACTGAGACGGGCGTTGGCCCTGTTCGCCCTGAGCTGTGCTGGTGTCATTGTTTTCTTGCGTCGGACCTTGGTCTTGGCGTCGTTCTGTTTTTCGGTGGCTGCCAGCGGCGGAGACATCGGGTTGTGACCTCAGAGGTGAGTGACGAGGGTGAATGGCCCTGAACGAGGTGATGCACCTGGAAACCAAAACCTCCCTGCCGTCTATATTATCGTAAGAGACGGGGGGTTTGTCCCGTTTACGCAAGAAGATCCTGCGGATTTTTCGGACCCGGCTCGCTTATCGCCCCTGAGTATCGCCATAACTGCTTTGATGGAAACGGTTTTGCCAGCGACCGAGTGCCCCGGCTTTTCTTCGACTCGCGGGTGGTTGCCACGGCCGCAGCGGCACGGATTGAAGGCAGGACCACCCGTGGTGCCCTCTGACCGGCTTTGTATGGACGGGGGGATCGAAATCTGCCCGGGCAGGCACGACCGGCTCAAAGCGGAGCATCCGCGCGGTGCGCCACACGGATAAGCCGCTTTTTTGCAACACAATTGCTTTGAATTCAGAACAATGTTTCTGACTATCGATTGGCTTGCTGCTTGTAATGTTGCCGTAAGCGGCCTATCTATTAAAGATTCCAATAACATCTTTGTTGGGATTGCATGGCGATGATATATTTATTGATATGTATTAAATCTCAATGAAGCGTGCCGCTGGGTCCCTTCAGCACGGAATTGATGCGCGACCAGCACATGATGACGTCGCGCCTGGATTCGCGCTTCTTCGGCTACCAGTTGGACGCCGGCGCCACCAATACCAGCTTCGATTACAGCAATGCCAATATCGAAGACTGCTTCCTGACGGCCTTCGAAGCCTACGTGCGCAACGACCTGAATTACAAAAACGACAGCCTGTACTACGTGGCGGGGAACGCGCCGCCCTGGTCGGGCGAGTACAACACGGTGGTGAACCTGGAGGATGGGTTTGCGAAGAACCCGCACATGCACCTGACCAAGGCCAGACCACCGACCCGCAGGCGGGCATGGCCCGGCATGCCCCCGATGCGCCCGGAGGCGGCCGCGGGCTTTGGGTCGTGTATCAGCTCTGCGATCAGGTCGAGATCAGCTCCGGGCACTCTGGTACGACAGCGCGGGTCCATATGATGCGTCGCCCGGGATCAGCCTGAGGTCCACCGGCGGCGCTGCCTCTGCCGGGATCGGCGCGACCTTGATCAACTGCCGCAGGCCGGCCCGGTGCTGCTGGCCTCCGGTTACGGCTCCTGGCTGGCCTTGCGGGCCGCGGCTTTTAGCCGGTCGATCTCGGCTTGCAGCCGGCGGGTTTCTTCCTGAAGTTCCAGCACCCTTCGGACGCCGGCGATATTCAGCCCGTCGGTGGTCAGGGCCATGATCTGGTGCAGCCGGCCGATGTCGTCGGCGCTATAGCGGCGGGTCCCGCCGGGGCTGCGCGCCGGATCAAGGAGCCCCTCGCGTTCGTAGATGCGCAGCGTCTGCGGGTGCAGGCCGGTCAGCTCGGCGGCGACCGCGATGCTGAACAGCCCGCGGCCCGGCTCTGTCCATGGCGTGGTCACCACACGCCCCACACTTGGCCAGGACGCACCCCGAGGATGACGATCGGGTCTTCAAACTCTTCCGCCGGTGCGCTGCGCCCATGCGAGCTGGTGGTCGTGGCGGGTGGCTCGACATGGACCGGCCCGGCCCAGATCAGCTGGCTGGACGGCGGGCCCAGGAAAGGCGAGCCTGGCCGCCGAGGGCTCGCGCCCGTGCGCCCGGGCCGGGGCGGCTGGCGGCTGGGTTCGGCCGCCAGCCGCCCCCGGTCATAGTCAGCCCGGCGGTCAGGATGGCCGAGCAGCTCGTAGGCGTCGGTCAGTGCCCGGAAGCGGGCCGCAGCCTGGGGATCGTGTGGCTGGGCATCGGGGTGCGCGTGCTGCACCGCCCGGCGGTAGGCACGCGCGATGTCCCGCTGGGAGGCGTCTGACCTCACCCCGAGCACCGCGTAGGGATCGCCCATGTCTCGCCCGGGCCGCGCGTGCTCCATGCCACATCTCCATCCGCATGCGCTCGTCAGCGCCTTGTTCTCATTAGAAGAGTAGGAAACCTGAGGAACCTCTTGTCAAGAGATTGCTGCCATGTTATATAGATAGCCGGGCGCCCACCAGTGGCCATGAAACCGTCAGCCCAGGAAGGGGGCAACTCGCCATGTTGATGCGCACCGACCCGTTCCGCGACCTCGACCGGCTCACCCAGCAGATGTTCGGCACCGTAGCCCGGCCCACGGCCATGCCGATGGACGCCTTCCGCAAGGGCGACACCTTCTACATCAAGCTGGACCTGCCCGGCACCACCCTCGATGCGATCGACCTGACCGTGGAGCAGAACGTGCTGGCCGTCCACGCCACCAGGCCGGGCATGAACGGCGACGTGGAACTGCTCGTCGCCGAGCGCCCGGCCGGAACCTTCACCCGGCAGGTGTTCCTCGGCGACACCCTCGACGCCGACAACATCGAAGCCGACTACACTGCCGGCGTGCTGACCCTGGCCATCCCGGTGCACGAGGCGGCCAAGCCGCGCAAGGTCGCCATCACCAGCCAGGACGCCAAGCAGATAAGCCCGGCCTGACCACCAGGCGGTTCCCGGCCGCCGACGGGGCGCAGGCGAAGACCGCTCAGCGCCCCGGGCCGCGCGTCGGTCAATCCGCCCGAGGAGTCAGCAGGCGGTCAGGCGTACTGCTGCCCGCGCCGACAGACATGCCTCCGGGTTTTGTCGGCGCGGGCAGCCCGCACCTGGGCCGAGGCAAGGACAGTCCCTGGCACCCCAATCTGGCAGGGCGGCAGGGCCAGGGTACTGGCACAACCCGCGGGCTCTGGCCCCGCCAGGCACGGCTCAGCTTCACCCCCGACGCGGTAGGGCTGGTTGGCACCGGCTCCCGCCGCGCCGTCCAGGGGAGCGTCGGACTCCGGCAGTGATCGCCGTGATGTCAACGCAGGCGGCCTAGCCTTCGGCGCAACGGTCTCCGGGGGGGTCCTTGTCATGATCCTGCTCCCGGCGGAGCTGGCGCCGGAGGCTGACGGTCCGGGTGCGCTCGGCGGTGAGGTCAGCTTGCAGGCCGAGGATGTCGTCTTGCAGGCCCAGGATGCGCAGGGCCGACGCCAGGCTGTGGCCCTGGTCGAACAGTTCCCTGATGCGCTGGGCGAAGGCAAGCTGATGGCGGGTATACCGGCGGTGCCCGCCAGCGGAGCGCTGCGGGATCACGGCGCCCGCGGCGTCCAGTGCGCGCAGGAACGCCTGCTGCACGCCGAGTGCCTCGGCGGCCCGCCCGGTGGTGTAGGCCGGATAGTCGGGGTCGTCGAGCCGGTCCGCCGCCACAGGTGCCGCCTTCCCAAACAACCAACAGCCGCCCGATCCGGCGAGGCTCTTGACAGTTTTCTGCAGTGTGCGCTATAGAAATACTATATCGGTCAATGACCTGGTGACGCTACCACGGGTTCCTGGGAGTGTGATCGACGTGGACCGGCTGACCACGTACGAGGTGGACGCGAAGTTCGCGGAACTGATCTGCGCCGACCCTCAGTGGCTGCACGACGAGTTCAGCGCACTGATGGCGGCCAATTTCAGCGCTCCACCGGCGTGGCCGCGTCCACCCGCACCGCCCACGTTCCCTCCGGGCGATCACTTCCGCGGCACTCCGCCTGACCAGCCCGCGCTTCCCGACCAAATCGGACTGGCACAGGTGAGGCCGCGTCCCAGATGGCGAGGCCCCGGTCACCAGCGTTCACCTCCGCTGTGAGGCCGCCTGGCGCTCCCCAGCCCTGGCAGGCAGCGCACCGGGCCGGGGACGCTCACCGACCTCGCAGACCACCGGCTGAGGCATCGGCCAGGAAGGAGCACCGCCAGAACTGATCAAGATCCGCAGAGCAAATCGGTGGCGGGCCTTGCATGGGGGCCCGCCACCGATGTTCTGCGCACTGATGCTGGCCGGCATGCTTTGGACCAGATAGAGACACATCAGACGTTCAAGTAGCAGGATCGGGGAGATCGGCGGGGTAGGTGATGCGGATCTCCGTGATAGTGGTGGGGAAGTCGCGCTGGTTGTTGGTGATGAACCGGTCGGCGCCGAGACCCACGGCGGTCGCGAGGTGGGTGGCGTCGGCCGCCCGGAGCCGGTAGCGGCTGGACAGGCCGGTCGCGAGTTCGGCGGTGGCCCGGTCGACTGGCCGCAGGTCCAGTCGGCCCAGCAGACCGGCCAGAGTGCGGACCTCATCAGGTGAACCGTCGCACAGTGGCGTGCCGAGCACCTCGGGAAGCAGGAGGACCGAGCCGGCGCCAGCCAGCGCACCGGATCCAGCGTTCCTGAACAAGGCGGCCACCCGGTGGCCGAGTCGGTGCCCAGGAACGGCGGCGTAGATGACCGCGTCCGCGTCGAAGCAGTCCATCACCGGGTGTCGCGGCTGGCCCGGATCTCGGCGATCAGTTCCTCGGCGCGCTGCTCGGTTAGGCCGCTGCCTTCGGGCAGGGGAGCGGCGGCGGCTTCGGCCAGCAGGTCGTGGATCCGCGCGGCGTCATCCAGTGCTGTTTCCGCACGGCGAACGCGCAGCGCGTCGGGCCGGACAAGGACCGCCACGGGCCGGCCGTGCCGCGTGATCGTGACTTCCTCGCCGTCTTCGACGCGGTTGAGCAGCTCAGGGAGCGCGGCACGGGCCTCTGACGCGCTCATGGTGGTCATGATCGTATTGTACGTCGCCGTACACCAGCGTACAACTAGCTAGCCGGGACTGGCTGGCGTGCCTCGCCGGGCTCGGCGGCAATGCGTCCAGCGGCCAATACGGAGTCGTTTCGAACGCGGCAATCCGGGGTCATTTCCGTGCCGTCGGCGGCCGCTCCGTGTCACAGAGGGGCGGCGCGTCCCGGTGACAAATGGGTGACAAACGATCAAGAAGGCCAGATCCTGTGTTCGAATCTGGCCTTCTCGCCTGCTGAGACTGGTGGGCGACACTGGGATTGAACCAGTGACCTCTACCGTGTCAAGGTAGCGCTCTCCCACTGAGCTAGCCGCCCTCGAGGCGGAGGCGGGAATCGAACCCGCGTACAGGGCTTTGCAGGCCCTTGCCTAGGCCACTCGGCCACTCCGCCGTGCCCGGACCCTGGGAACCCTGACCAGAGGTTACCGGGAGCCGTGCTGGCCATCGGCACCGCGTTACGGCGTCCGACGCCTCCGAGCGGACGACGGGATTCGAACCCGCGACCCTCACCTTGGCAAGGTGATGCTCTACCAACTGAGCCACGTCCGCATGGCCACCCACTGAAGCTAGCAGAACGCTCCCCACCAGGATGGCACGCGTAGAGCACTGTAGCCGATCCTGGCCGGCGAGCAAACTCGGCTCGACCTGACCGATGGCATCCACGGACCAACCTCGTTGTGGGAATCATGGGCAACATGGACACAGTGGATCTCGGGCCAGCGGCCCGGCGGCTGGCTGATCTGGTCGCCTCCGTCAAAGACGATGAGCTCGGCAAGCCGACGCCGTGCCCGGCTTACACGGTCGGTGACCTGGTCGAACACGTCGGCGGGCTGGCGCTCGCCTTCACGGCGGCCGCGAACAAGGACAGGAATGAGCACAACGAACGAGCCGGGGCCGGGGACGCGTCCCGGCTGGGTGATGACTGGCGGACCCGGATACCGCGCGACCTCGCCGCGCTCGCCGAGGCATGGCGCCAGCCTGGCGCGTGGACCGGGATGACGAGGATCGCCGGTGGGGACAGCCCCGCTGAGGTCGTCGGCCTGGTCGCCACCGATGAGTTGGTCGTGCACGGCTGGGACGTCGCCAGCGCCCTGGGGCAGCCCTACGACGTAGAGCCGGAACTGGTCGAGGCCGCGCGGAGCTTCCTGGCGATGTTCGCCAGCCCGGACGCACCCGCGGGCCCGGACGTGGCGTTCGGGCCGTCGCGAGAGGTGCCCGGCGACGCACCGCCGCTGGACCACGTGCTCGCCCTCGCCGGGCGCGACGTCGGCTGGTCACCCGGCTGATCCGCCGTCCTGGCTAGAGGCACCTCGGAGAACGAGAGTCGTCCGTACGATCCCCGCTAGGAGAGTTGTACACCATGGTAGAAATTTGGTGTAAACTGTGGAGATGGCGCTGAACATCAAGAACGACGAGGTGGAGCGGCTTGCCGCTGAGGTGGCGCGGATGACCGGTGAATCCAAGACGGAGGCCATCCGCCAGGCGCTCGCCGAGCGGCGCCAGCGTCTGGCTTACCGGATCAGCTCCGGCGACCGGCACGCGCACGCGCTGCGGTTCCTTGAACAAGAGGTGTGGCCCCGGATACCGGAAGATCAGCTCGGCCGTCGGCTCAGCAAGAGCGAAGAGGATGAGATCCTCGGCTACGGGCCGGAGGGCGTGTGATCGTCGACACCTCGGCGCTGGTCGCCATCACCTTTGCCGAACCTGGTTATGAGGAGCTCATCGCCAAGCTGGCGGGCGCGTCTTCGGCGGGAATCGGCACCCCGACCCTCGCCGAGACGGGAGTGGTTCTGGCGGCGCGGCTGGGCCAGGACTCGCGTGATCTTGTCATCCGCCTGCTTAACGAGCTCAGCATCGACGAGATCCCGTTCGGTGAACGGCATTGGCGGGAAGCCGTAGACGCCTACCTCCGGTTCGGCAAGGGCAGGCACAAGGCCCGGCTCAACTTCGGCGACTGTCTTACCTACGCGGTCGCGCGGCTGGCAAACGAGCCCCTGCTCTTCGTCGGAGACGACTTCCCAGAGACCGATCTCGAAGCGGCATGAAGGGCCGACACGGGGTCATTCTTCAGGCGTCGCCGACACGGGCCAGGGCCCGGATGCGGGGCTGAACGCTGCCACGCCCTTGCCGCCGTCTCCGGTCACCTGGCAGGCTGGCTTGAGGCGGGAAGAGCGACCACGTTGCCGGCCTCAGGGCCTGGCTCTACCCGCACAGACGGTCATTGTCGGCGCTCTTCCCGCCCCCATAGGCCCATCGTCCGCCGGGCTCTCAGGAGGACACACGGCAGCGGAAGTCGCGCATGCCCATCGTGCGGAACACGCTTCGCCGGTCAGGTGCAGTATGCCCGTCTCCGGTGCCGGCTGGAGTGGATCTTTACGGTGTGCTTGTCCTCGTTGACGCGGCAGATGATGCGGTAGGTCCCGCGTCGCGCTGCGTGATAGCCGTCGAAGGGCTCATCCAGTGGCTTGTCAACGCGATGCGGGTCGGCACCAAAGTCGCCGGTGCGGTCGCGGTTCACTCCTGACGGCGGAATGGCGCCTCATCGTCATCTGCGGCCGGTTCCTCATCCTCGTCACCAACGAGCGTCGAGGCCGCCGAGCGGGCCGCTTCGCGCGACCGGGCAGCGAGATCATCGTCGAGTCCGCTCTGCCTGATGCACCACTCGGTCCACTCCGGCAGCAGCCGGAGCGCAAGGTTGGCGTCGTCGGCGAGATAGCCATGGCGGATCAGGTGCGCCGCCATCTCAATCCGGTGCGGCGAGCAGGCGTAGAAGGAACGCTCGTCCAGAGCCTCATGTGGTCCCCACTGGGCAAGGATGGTGCCCGCGGTCTCGGCCGACGCCGCAGGGAGGTCATCGTGCCGTGCGGCGTGCCAGTCCAGGAACGCATCGTGCGCCTGACCGGCGTCAAACGGGGCCGAGCCCGCGTCGGCGTCCGCGAAAACGGCGAGGTCGCGGGCCCGGCGCCGGTGCCGGTAATACTCGCGGATGAGTTCGCGAGGTTCGTGTCCCTGGAGCATGTCCGCGAGGACCCCGGTCTGCAGGCTGGACGCCAGCAGCCGGGCGGGCGTCCCTGGCGGGCACGGCGACAGCGCCGCGGCGGCGGCCGTGGGGCCGACGGCGTCGCGCCACTCACGCAGCGCGTCCTCGGCCGAGCCGAACGCTCCCGCGCCGACTACGACGTCGATCCAGCAAGTATCGACGTCCCAGGCATACCAGTGATCCGGCGCGCCCCCGTCGTAGCTGAACGGGGCCGTGAGCAGGAAACGGCTGCCGTACGCGTCCCGGGCAACCAGGGTCTCCCCGGCCGGCCAGGGACCATCGGGCGGGCAGCCGGGGCCGGGCTCCAGCCCGCGGCTCGCCAGCAGATTGGCAGCCTTGTCCACCTCGGCCAGCGCGGTCTGGAGCGGATCCTTGATGTCGGGGAACTCCTCACGAATCCTCAGGGCGGTCTCGCTCATCGCGTCGTCGGGCGTCCGGGGCGCCGTCAGGGCCAGCCCGCACAGCAGTGCCCACAGCCCCCGCCAGTCATCGGTGCCGTGGGCCAGTGCCGTGCGCAGCGCCACCCCGGCCTGCTCCGCGAGGGCACACAGCCACTGGGCCGGATGAAGGCCGGTCGCCGACGACTGAAGGCGCTCGTAGAACTCATCGCCCACCATCTCGCAGGCTTGCGTCTCAAGGTCGACCAGGCGAGACGGCCAGGCCAGGGCGCGGGCCCGGGCAAGGATGCGGCCGTGAGATTCCCGCCACCACGGTTCCGCAGGCGCGCCACCGGCCAGGCGATAGGCCAGCTCAAGGAGTGCTGCCGATTGCCCCGCGGCCGCCCACCGCTCCTCCTGCCGCAACTGCTCGGCGCGACGCTGCGGGTTGCCGCTGAGGCCTTGGCGGTGAACCTTGCGGTTGCGAGGACTCCGCTTCCTGGAAGGCACTCGCATCAGGGTAACGATTCAGAAATGGCGCTGGACGTTAGAGCGCATACATCCGGGTTTAGGAGGGCAGACCCCTCTTGAATGCCACCATTTTCGAACATATTCCCACGCGAAACGAACAGATTCACCTTGACATGACCAGGGCGGCCGCGCGAGCGTTGGGTTGTGCCTCGGGGAGGGACGGGCCGTTCCCCTCGGCGGAACCTGGCGGGGCACCGGGAACACCGGAGCGTCAGGAGGCCGACAATGAGGCACGCCCCTGCAGCAGTCACCGCAGCCCGCAACAGTCGGCCTGGCTGCCGTCGGCCTGACTGTGCCGCGCGGCCGGCGCCACCGGATACGCGCAAGTGACGATCGTCTCGGCCGCTCCGCCCCGGCGCGAGTGGCCAAGCCGGCGTTGAACGGCGCACATGGCCCGCGGGGCGCTGCGGTTCCTTGAACCAGAGGTCTGGCGCCGCGGTCAGGCCCGGCGCCGGGCGGCTTGGACTAGGTGAGCATTCCCGCCAGGATGGCCTTCAGCAGGCGGGCGACGCGCGGTTCGACGTCGACGACGGCGTGGGCGAGCCGGGGGTCGCTGCGGTAGAGCGCGGCGACCTCGGGCCCGGGGGTGGCCATCTGCCAGAACGCGCCCGCCATCGCGGTCGCGGCCGCGATGAGGTCGACGCCGTCGCGCTCGGTCAGCCGGGGCAGCAGGCGCCGCACCACCGTCACGATCGCGTCGACCTCGGCCAGGGTGACGAGCTTGAAGGCGCGTACCGCGTCCAGCGAAACGTGGCGTTCCAGGTTGAGTGGCGCTTGCGCCAGCAGGTCGCAGAACAGCCCGCGGGCCGCCAGCGTGCTCGCGAACACCGTAGCCACGGCGGCCGGCGCCGGGGCCGCGAGTTCCTCGAGCCCCGCGCGCAGCGCCGCCGACCACTCGCGCCACCCGTCCGCGGTCAGCCGCAGGAAGATCTCTTCGCGCGTCTCGAAGTAGCGCAGCATCGCCGACTTGTGCATGCCGACCGCCTCGCCGATGTCGGTCAGCGTGATCTGCCGGATGCCCCGCTCAGCCCCCAGCGCGCGCGCCGCGTCCAGGATCGCGGACTCGCGCAGCTGCTTGGCCGCGGCGCTGCGCGCCCGCTGGAAGTCCGGCACCGCCATGAACCGAACATAGCACAACCGAGTTGCGTTATTAACGAAACCATGTTGTACTAACTGGCATGAAACAAGTCTGGTTCGTCACAGGTTCCTCGCGCGGCTTCGGCCGCGCCCTCGTGCGCGCCGCGCTCGAGGCCGGCGACCTCGTCGCCGCGACCGCCCGCCGCCCCGAGCAGCTCGCCGACCTCAGCGCCGAGTACGGCGACGGCATCCACCCCATCGCGCTCGACGTCACCGACCCGGCCGCCGCCGCCGCGGCCATCGCCGAGGCCCGTGACCACTTCGGCCGCCTCGACGTGATCGTCAACAACGCCGGCTACGCGAACGTGTCGCCCATCGAGACCGCCACCGACGCCGACTTCCGCGCCCAGTTCGAGACCAACTTCTGGGGCGTCTACAACGTCTCCAAGGCGGCCATCCCCGTGCTCCGCGAACAGGGCGGCGGCCTGATCATGCAATTCTCCTCCGTCGGCGGGCGCGTCGGCGGCTCGCCCGGCATCGCCTCCTACCAGGCCGCCAAGTTCGCCATCGACGGCTTCAGCCGCGTGCTCCAGGCCGAGACCGCGCCGTTCGGCGTCAAGGTCATCGTCGTCGAGCCAAGCGGCTTCAAGACCGACTGGGCAGGCTCCTCGATGATCATCCGAGACATCCCCGAGGCCTACGCCGAGACCGTCGGTGCGGTCAACACCCGCCTGCGCCACAACCCCGAAGGCCCCGCGGGCGACCCCGTACGCGCGGCCCAGATCCTCGTCCAGGTGGCCAAGCGCCGCGACATCCCATACCACCTGCCGCTCGGCGTCACCGCGGCCGAGGCCTCGATCCGGCTCGACGAGCAGCTCCTGGCCGAAGACCGCAAATGGCGCGCGGTCAGCCGCTCCGCCGACTTCGCGGAGCCCTACCCGGCCGACTTTCCGCCCGACACCGCCGGCTGACCAGCGGCGCGGCTCCCGGTCAGGGCGGCCTGGGCGTGCGGGCCTAGGAGAGGACGCGGCGGCGGAAGTTGCGGAGGCCGATCGCCAGGAACACGGCCCCGAAGGCGAACACCACGGGGTAGATGACGTACAGGTGCATGTGCGGTGCCTCGGTGAACGCGGCCCGCATGCCCTCGTTGACGTAGATCAGCGGGTTGATCAGCACGAGCGTCTGGAGCCAGTGCCAGCCGCCGACGGTCACCGGCGCGAGCTTGGTCCACGAGTAATACGTCCCGCCCAGGAACGTGATCGGCAGGATGATGAACCCGAACATCAGGCCGATGTTGCGCGGCTCGAAGCTGGTGCCGAGGACCAGGCCGAGCCCGGCCATCGCCACGCACGCGAGCGGCACGAACGTGACGATGATCCACCAGTGCAGGCTTAGGTGCGCTTCCACGCCCGGTGCGTGCACCACAGATGCAATCGGCAATACGAGGATCGCCGACAAGACGCCCTGCGCCGCGCCGGACAGGACCTTCGCCACTGCGACCAGCCAGATCGGGCACGGCGCCTGGACCCGGTCCTCGATCTCCCGGGTGAAGCCGAATTCCTGGGCCATCGCCAGCGCGATCGACTGGACCCCCTGGAACATGACCGAGATCCCGATTACCCCGGGCACAAGGATGGTCGCGAACGCCGACTGCTCGGCCGGGTTACGGCCGCCGATGCCCTGCCCGATCTTCGGGAAGACGTAGAGGAACACAAAACACAGCAGGAACGGCTGGATGAGGGTGCGCAGCACGAACACCCGCAGGTCCTTGCGCAACACCACCACGTCCCGCAGCAGCAGCGCGCCCAGCGCGGTCCAGCTCGCGGCCGCGACCGAGCGGGTGGGCCCGCCGCCGATCCGCCGGGCCGGCGCTTCCGTGACCTCAGATACAGCCATCAATCCCGCTCCTTGCCCATCGGCCCCGGACCACTTGCCAGTTGCCCATCAGTCCCGCAGCTCCTTGCCGGTGAGGTTGATGAACACCGTCTCCAAGCTTGGCTCGGAGACCGACAGGTCGAGCAGGTCGAACCCGCCGCGCTCGGCTGCCGCGGCGACCCGCGGGACGAGCCGGTCGCTGCCCTGGACGTGCAGCTCGACGCCGTCGTCCAGGCGGCGGGTGCGGGTGACGCCCTCGACGTCGCGAGCCAGCAGTTCGGCGAGCTGGCCCACATCGCCGGTGGTCCGCACCGTGACGACCGTGTCGGCGCCGATGCTCTGCTTCAGCGCGGCCGGGGTGTCCAGGGCCAGGATCTTGCCGTGATCCATGATGGCGACCCGGTCGCAGAGCCGGTCCGCCTCCTCCATGTAGTGCGTGGTCAGCATGATCGTCTGGCCGTCGCGGTGCAACTCCCCGAGCAGGTCCCACAGGGCCAGCCGGCTCTGCGGGTCCAGCCCGGCCGTCGGCTCGTCGAGGAACAGCACCGAAGGCCGGTGGAAGATCGCCCGGGCCACCATCAGCCGCTGCGCCATCCCGCCGGACAGCGCGTACACCGAGGCCTTGGCCCACTTGGAGAGCTGGAACTGCTCCAGCAGCTCGTCGGCGACCTGCCGGGACCGCCTGGCGCCCATGCCGAACAGCCGGCCGTGGAAGTACAGGTTCTCCCAGACGGTGAGCTGCCGGTCCAGCGTGTTCTGCTGGGACACGATGCCGCTGAGCTGCTTGGCCAGCGCGGGATGCGCCGCGACGTCGATCCCGCCGAGGAACGCCCGCCCGGAGGTCGGCACGACCCGCGTGGTGAGCATCCCGGCGGTCGTCGTCTTGCCCGCGCCGTTGGGGCCGAGGAGGCCGAAGATCTCGCCCGTCTTGATGTCGAGGTTGAGCTTGTCGACCGCGGCGAAGTCGGTCCCCGGGTAGACCTTGGTCAGGTCCTCGGTGTGGATGACCGCGTCCCGCTGGCCATCGGGCTGTTGACCGTTCGGAAACCCGGTCGTGCTGGCCGGTGCGTCTGCGGTGCTCATCCGGCACATCGTAACTCCGCGGCGGGCGCGGCCCCGGGCTCGCCTGGGCCGGCGAGCCTACCCGAGGTGGCCTTGCAGGGCGCGGGACCTGGCGATCCTGACCATCGCGGCGACCGACCCCGGATGGGCGTTGATGGCGAAGTTGCAGTCCGGGTGGCGGCTCGGGCTGTTCCAGTAGAGCACGGCGGCGATCTCGGGGTTGGCCGCGATAAAGGCCTGCATCTGCCGGATGAACAAGGCTTGCCACTGGGCCGCCGGGAAGGAGGTGGCGCCCCATTCGGTGATGAACACCGGCAGCCCGCCGTGCTGGTGCGCGAACCTGATGGCCGGGCCGAACAGGAACCCCGCGGTCCGCACCTGCCCCGGCTGCTGCCTCGGGCAGCCGTAGCCCTCGTAGCCGTCGGCGGCGATCACGTCGACCTCGGTGCTCCCCGGCCAGAACTCGGCGGCGGTAGCGCCGTGCAGCGCCCGCGGCGGCCGCTGGGACAGCGGGATGAACGTCTGATACGACAAGATCCAGACCCAGTGGATTCGGCCGCCGTCGGTCCAGTTCAGGTGCAGCAACTGGGCCAGCGCGTGAACGTGATCCCAGGCCTGGATGAACTGCGCCGGGGAACCCAGGCCGAGGTGCTGCACCCGCGCGTTCGGCTCGTGCTCGAAGCTGAAGTAGATGGCGGCCAGGTGGTGCCGGATCGCGGCCCGGTTCATCGCCTCGAGGAAGGCGGTGATCGTGCCGTCCTGGTACCCGGCGGCGATCGACGCATACGTCGGGCCGCCCGGCGGGGTGTCGAGGCTGACCAGAAGCGTGCTCCCGGACGCCATGAGGCGGCTGTCTACCGGCTTGGGGAAGCTCTCGCCGAGTTTGTAGTACTCGCGGACGATCGCGAGCTTGCGGCCCAGCTGGGCCTCTTCGGGCACCAGGCTGATGTTGCCGCCGAACAGCGCGCCGCCGGTGACGTCCGACCGGCTGCCGGTCCCGCGGGTTTCACCGGCGACGGCGGGGGCCGTCGGGATGGCCTTGAGCGGGGCCGGACCAGACTGCGACGACGAAGGCGAAGGTGAAGACGAGGGCGACGACGAGGACGAGCCCCCGCAGCCGGCGGCGGCCAGCGTGGTCAGCGCCGTCACGACCGCCAGCCAGCGGCGCCGGTGCGTGCGCCTGCCGGGCCCGCCCGCGCCTGGCACCTCCATATCCCCGCGCGTGGTCCCGCCGTGATGTGCCACGGATGTCTCCTTCTTCCCGGCTCAGAGGCGGATACGGCACCGGCTCCATCCGCCCGGGCGGTGACGAGGCCGGGCGGATGCGTACGAACGGGGTGGGGCTACACGTTGCTGAACGCATACACGATCCCGGTAGTTGCGTTCGCGCGAGGCGGGATCCGCAACTAGCGCGGGCGAGGAGCCGCGACTAGAGCGGAGCGCGATCCGCAACCACCTCCGGGGGAGCCGCGACTAGAGCGGCCTCGGTCAGCTCGCCGTCCAAACGGAGCCAGCGGGTAATGCCGATTTCCCGCAGGAACGGCGCATCGTGGCTGGCCACGATCAGCGCCCCCTGGCGGGCACCGACGTGTCCGGCAGGTCGACTCGGACCTCGTCGTCGTCGCGCACCGCATCCTCGGCGTCGGCGAGGCGCTTGGCCGCCTCTTCGAGGCGTTCGAGTTGGGTGTTGCGCAGCTTGCCCGCGAACGCGTCCTGCCCGAGGCCGTTGAAGCCCTTCTGGTCGTCCCACAGGTAGCTCGGCTGGGACATCAGGGTTTGGGCTACTGGTCAGCCAGGGATCCGACCTGCTCGGCGTAGAAGGTCACCCCGGCGACGTGCTCGGCGATCTCGCGCAGCGTCCAGTCGCCGGATCGGGGCTCGTCCCAGGACGCCTCCCCGGCGGCCTGGTAACGCAGCACGTACCACCGGGCGAGCCGGCGCAGCCGGGAACACGCCTCGTCGAAGTCCACCTCGGTGAACCGGCTCCAGTCGGCGTCGAACGTCATCAGCCGGCCGTGCCACGTGTCGGGCACCGGCTCGGCCCCGGCCAGCAACGCCTCCACCTGGTGCAGGTGATCGATCAGGTGATCGGTGATCCGGCGCACCGCCTTGTACGGCGTCCAGGTGCTGGGCACGCCGTCGATGATCCTGGCTATCGGCCTGCCGTCCCAGGCGTGCCAGGTCCGCGCCAGCGCCAGGCACGCCTCGACGCCGTCCACGACAAGCTGCCCGGGATTGCCGGATTCGCCGGATCGTTCGCGCACCTCGGTTCCGGCCGCGGCGGGGCTAACACTGTCTTCGCTCATCCTTCGATCCTGGGCGAAGGATTGTTGGGTTAGCGTCGAAATATGCGTGCACGTGCCGAGTACACCGCCCGCGACGTGGACGTCGTGCCCGCCGCCTCGCTGCTGGCCGAGCCGACCCGCGCCGCCATGCTCACCGCCCTGCTGGACGACCGGCCGCTCGCCGCCGGGGAACTCGCCCGGATCGCCGGGGTCAGCCCGCCCACGGCCAGCGCGCACCTGGCCCGCCTGCTCGGCGGGGGCATGGTCACCGTGGTCAGGCAGGGCAGGCACCGCTACTACCGGCTCGCCGGGCCGGAGGTCGCCGCGGTCATGGAGGCCATCGCGCGGCTCAGCCCGGCCCTGCCGGTGCACAGCCTGCGCCAGTCCCAGGACGCCACCGCGCTCGCCGAGGCGCGGACCTGCTACGACCACCTCGCCGGGCGGGCCGGGGTGGCGCTGCTCGACGCGCTGCTGGCCCGCAAGCTCCTCGTCGCGCCGCAGGCGGACCGTCTTCCCGACCGGTTCGACGTGACGGCGGCAGGGTTGCGCACGCTCAAGTCGTTTGGCCTGAATATGGGTGCATTGGAACGGACCCGGCGGCGCTTCGCCGGCGCCTGCCTGGACTGGACGGAGCGAAAACCACACCTGAACGGGGCGCTCGGGGCAGCCATCACCGCACGGTTGCTGGGACTCGGCTGGATCGAGCGGGGAGCCCGGCGCCGCGCGGTCCAGGTCACCCCGGCCGGTGCCGAGGGGCTGGCCGCCACGTTCGGCTGGTCCCTGGAGAGCTGACTGCTCCCTCGCTAGGGGGGAGCCGGCACGGGCCTGCTGATGGCAGGCTGTCCCTCATGCGAAAAGTGATCGTCAACGGCGACGCTCTCACGGTCGAAGACGTGGTGGACGTCGCACGTGGTACCGCGACCGCCGAACTGTCCGACGGCGTGGCGGCCGTCATGGAGCCGAGCCGGGCCGTGGTCGCCGCAGCCATCCAGGGCGACGCGCCCGTCTACGGCGTCAACACCGGCTTCGGGGCGCTCGCGGACACCCGGGTGGGCGCCCGCGACCTCGCCCGCCTGCAAGGCGCCATTGTCCGCTCGCACGCCGCCGGCGTGGGTGAGCCGCTCGACGATCCCGCCGTTCGCGCTCTGCTTCTCTTGCGGGCCCGAACGCTGGCGGCGGGGTACTCCGGTGTCCGGCCTGATCTGCCTGCGCGGCTGATCGAAATGCTCAACCGCAATCTGCTGCCGGTCGTGCCCGGAAAGGGTTCTGTGGGTGCGTCGGGGGACCTGGCCCAGCTCGCGCACCTGGCGCAGCCGCTGATCGGGGAGGGTCGGCTGCGTGGCCCGGGGGACCCGGCGGCGGGCCGGCCAGCCGCCGAGGTGCTGGCCGAGCACGGGATGGAGCCGCTCGAACTGGCGCCCAAGGAAGGGCTTTCGCTGGTCAACGGCACCGAGCCGATGCAGGCGCTGCTCGCGTTCTCGGTCGTCGACGCGGGTGTGCTGGTCCGGGCCGCGGACCTGGCCTGCGCGCTCTCGGTCGAGGCGCTGCTCGGCCACGCCCGGCCTTACGACGAGCGGGTCCAGGCGTTGCGCCCGCATCCCGGCCAGCTCGACAGCGCCGCGAACCTGCGGGCGCTGGTGGCCGGGTCCCCGCTCATGGCCAGCCACCGGGACAGCAGGCACGCCGTGCAGGACGCGTACAGCCTGCGCTGCGCGCCGCAGGTGCACGGGGCGGTGCGCGACGTCCTGGCCTACGCCCGCGGCGTGCTTGAGATCGAGCTTCGCTCCGTGGTCGACAACCCCGTGGTCGCCAGGGACGGCGAGGTGATGATCAGCGGCAACTTCCACGGCCAGCCGCTCGCGTTCGCCGCCGACATGCTGGCGATGGCGCTCGCGGAGCTGGCCAGCATCAGCGAGCGCCGGGTGGACCGGATGCTCGACCCGGCGTTCTCCCGGGGCCTGCCGCCGTTCCTGGCCCCGGACGCGGGCACCAACTCCGGGTTCATGCTGGCCCAGTACACGGCGGCATCGCTGGTCAGCGAGAACAAGGTGCTCGCGCACCCGGCCAGCGTGGACACGATCCCCACGTCCGGCAAGCAGGAAGACCACGTGTCGATGGGGTGGACGGCCGTGCGGAAGCTCCGCGAGGTCGTCGGCAACGTGCGGGCATGCCTGGCGGTGGAGGTGTGTTGTGCCGCGCAGGGGATCGACCTGCGGGCCGACGTCGCGGTGCCTGCCGAGCCGTTGCGGGCCGTGCACGCCGCCGTGCGGGAACGGGTGCCGATGATGGCGGTCGACCGGGAGGTCGCCGAGCAGATCGCCGCGGTGGACGCGCTGCTGCCCTCCCTGGTCGACGTGGCCGCCGCGCACTGCGGCGGCCTGCGCTAGCTGACAGGCCGGGCCGGCCCCGTCCCGTGGCCGGCCCGGCCTGTCAGGGCTCAGCTCCACCGGAGCAGGTCGTGCAGCTCGCCCTCGATGTCGATGTACTCGGCTTCCCGGCCCGCCGGGACGACCTCGAACGTCCGGAGCAGGAACCCCGTCAGGGCCGTGAGCGGCGCCTCGAAGTGGGCCTGGCCGAACGGCGACGACAGCGAGATGTTAAGCACATCCCGGTGCGCCGCTGAGCTCGGCCATACCCGGACATCCCCGTCCCCCGCTGCCCGGTCGAGTCCTGCCGCGAGCAGGTCGCGCGCGAAGATCCACTCCACCGGGTCGTCGGTGCCAACGTGGAACGCCATCCGGATAGCGAACGGATCGTCACGCCGGTAATTCAGACTTGCCGTCAGGGGAACTCCGCCGTGCTCGGGAACAACGAGCCTCAGGCCAAGCTCCGCTGCGACGATGGCGCTGGTATTCATTATTTGGCTAAACCTCTGTTTTGTCCGGCCCCGGGAACTCCGGGAACCGCGTCCAGCACTACTGCGCGGGGAGTGAGGTGTCCGGATGAGATCCGCTACCGAGAGGATTCCGCGAAAGCCGCCGCCCCTAACCTCGGTCACCGGCCAACAAACCGGACTTGACCTGGGCAAACACTGTCCGTCTCAAGTCACGTGGTGGCTCGCCCGGACGCGCTCCTGACCCGTCTGACCAGCAAGAACGTGGCAAGTTCCTGGTCTCAACATTGCCTCCCGTAAAACTTGACGGCGTCTGGCGCCACCATGATTCGCCCCTCATGACGGACAGGGATGCTATGTCCGAGACGAGAAAGCATACCCTCTTCCGGAACGCAGGCGGTGTATGCACCTGAAATATGGGTAGTAGTTCTTTCCGTGTTAACTAGAATCGAGAGATATCTGGACCAAAGGGAAATAGCGAGGTTTATCGCGAGTCTTCCGGCATATGCGGGGGAGCGGCCTGAATCGCTCCCGGGCCCGCCCCGCGCCGCCAGGTCACGCCGCGCGCGGCCCGGCTACGGCGCGGATACGCTACTCTGTGGTGGCTGCGGGCGGCGCTGCCGCCCATGCCCGGGCGATTGGCTCAGCGGGAGAGCGCCTCGTTCACACCGAGGAGGTCACTGGTTCGATCCCAGTATCGCCCACCAGGTAAAAGCCCAGATCAGAGATTCCAAGACAGGCCCTATCCCGTCCGTTCGGATGGGGCTGTCAGGCTGTTTGGGAGGAATTGGGAGATCAACTTCTCCCTGCCTCCCAGGGTCAGTGCGCTTGGTCCAGCAAGCTGCCGACGCCATGACCTGACGCGGTACTGAAGGAGGTGCGCGGGATGACTTCGACCAACCTGTCCCGCGCCAAGTGGCGCAAGAGCAGCTACAGCAGCCAAAACGGCGCCTGCGTTGAAGTCGCCACCAACCTGCCCGGCACAGTGGCCGTGCGGGACTCCAAAGACCCAGCTGGCCCAGGCCTGCTGATCCCGGCCGCCGAGTGGCGCGCCTTCGTTCGCGGCCTCAAGGCTGACTGACACGCTGGCCGTCCTTCGGTCACGCTGTCGGCTCGTTGGGGGAGGATGGAACCGTGACGGCACAGTCGGCGCATGAGTACGACCCGGACGACCCAGTCGAGATCCTGCGCATCCTGCCCAGTCAGTTCCACGAGCAGTTCCTCGCCGAGTACGACGCTGCGGTAACAGGTGCCCGGCGCCCAGAGCACTACCGCGAGCTGCACCAGCTGCTGCGGCTATGGCGGCTGCGCGCGGTCGCGTACTCCGATCCGGGCTATGAGGCCAGGTTGCAGGCCATGCGAGAAGCGGTACGTACCGGGCGGCGCGACGGAACGCCAATCGAGGAGGTCGTCCCGGACTGGGACGAACGGGTCGCGGCGGCTCGGCGGCGCGCGGGCGGATGACCTACCGGGTCGAGTTCGACGGCGCTGCGCTCGTGCAGCTCAACGGCTTACCGCCGGTCGCATTCGATGCCCTTGTACAGCGCGTAGTGGCCTTGGTTGAAGAGCCGTGGGACGCCGATCTGACGGCGCCCGGGGATGATCCAGCAGAGCGTCAGGCCACCTTCGGTGATAGCTACGGCTTGGTGTCGTTCCACGTCGACGATGCCACCGAACTGATCCGAATCTTCGACATCGCTTGGATCGGTTAGCCTACGACAACCCTCACTTCAGTTACTTTCTGTGACTAGAAGCGTCAGACAGGAAGCGCACGTAGCCGATCTGCGCGGCCTGGAGTGACCTGGGTCAGAGGCGGCGGGGCGCCATAGCTAAGGTTTCTGTGCCTTTGCACGCCAGCTTGCGGTGGATGGATTTGGGTGGAAGCGGCCGGTGGGCTTGGTGGGGAGGCTGCGTGAGCGTGACCTGGCGGCGATCGGGGGTTTGCTGGGGCTGCGGCGGTTGCGTGAAGCTGGTGGTGACGGGTCGGGGTGGCTACTGGGCCGGCTGGTAGTGGGATCCTTGCGCCTTGCGCAGGGCCTCGATCCGTTCCTGGCCGGTCAGCAGCCGGGTGGTGCGCGATGATTTGATGGCGCCGCCGGCGGTGACGGCCAGGGCGACGCTGGCGGCGGTGGTGTCGTCGGGTGCCTCGGTGACGATCAGGACGTCGTATTCGCCGGGCGGGTAGCCCCATACCAGGATCTTGATCCCTATGGCCTCGAGCGGCGGCCGGGCTGCTTCGATCCTGTCGTGCGGCTGCTTGATCTGGGCGGCCAGCGACTGCGGGGTGCAGGCGACCTGGTACGCGTACAGCGGCATTGGTCATCTTTGTCGCTGGGGAGTGTGGGGAGTGGGTCAGCCCAGCAGGGCGGTGCGCACGGCGGTGGTCAGTTCTTCGGTGATCCGGTCGTGGGACCAGCCGGACTCGCTGGACAGGATGCGGTAGATCTCGGGCCGGGTCAGCGCGGCGGCGAGGTCGCCGGCTTCCTGCTCGGTCAGCCCGGGGCGCAGTGCGCGGTGGCTGGCCAGCTCGGATGCGACCATGCTCCAGGCGCCGCGGTGTTCTTGCACCAGGCCGCGGTGCAGGAAATCGTCGATGTCGGGGTCGGTGCCGCGGGCGGACAGCAAGACGGCGAGGGTGTCGCCGTGGCGGGCCGGGAAGCTGAGGCTGATGCGGACGGCGATGGCGATCTGCTCGGCCGGGTTGCCGGCGGCGGCGTGGAAGTCGCGGACTCGCTCGTCGCGGCCGGCGTTGTCCTGCATCTGCTGCTGGAAGGCCAGCAGGAGTCCCCGTTTGGAGCCGAACCCGGCGTAGACGGTGGCTTCGGAGGCTTCCGCCTGCGCGGCGATCGCTTCGATGGTGGTGGCGGCGTAGCCGCGCTCGGCGAACAGGCGCAGGGCCGCGGCGAGGATGTCGGCGCGGGTCTGGGCGGCCTGCCGCTGGCGGCGGCGGGAGTCGTAGTCCCTCTTGACAGCCATCACTTGGTAAGAGTATCACCTTATTAGATCAAGTTACTCTACGATCAACCAAGGAGAGGCGTTATGAACAGAGAAGGACCCTACACGCCCAGCGGATCCCGGCCCGGGAGCGGGCCGATGACCACGACGGCTGCCCATGTCGATCTGTGCGCCCGGGCGCAGACCGAGCTGTTCGGCGCCGGCCGCCTCGACCTGGCCGGCGAGCTGATCGCGCCGGGCTGCGTCGATCACGGCCTTCAGACCGGGCCGCCGGTGGCCGGGCCTGACCCCGGAACCGGGCCTGAGGCCATCAGGCCGGTCGTGCGCTGGCTGCGCGGTGCCTTCCCGGACCTGGCCTACGACGTCGAAGACGCCTTCGGCGACAGCGACCGCGTCGCGCTGCGCTGCACCACCCGGGGCACCCACACCGGCGAGTTCCTGGGCCACGCGCCCACCGGGCGCAGTTTCTCGGTCCAGCAGATCCACATCTTCCGCATCGAGGACGGCCAGATCGCCGAGCACTGGGCCTGCCGCGACGACGCCGCCATGCTGCGCCAGCTCGGCCTCACCGGCTAACACCGCCCCGGTCCCAGCCTGCGCCACCGGCAGGCCGGCACATCGCCGCGGCCCGTCAAGCGGGCTGACCTCCGTCAGAGCGGAGGAAAACCGGAACCAGGCCGGAGGACCGCCGGCTTGTGACGGCGCGGGCCGGGCCGCGAGCCTGAAACCCCACGTCAAACCCATCAGGAGGAGATCCAATGTTTTCGAAGAGCATGACCGCGGGAGCGGTCGCCCTGCTCGCCGCGCCGATCGTCGTGATCGCCGGCACACTCGCCCAGCCGACCCTGTCCGACGACGCGGCCAGCCAGGTGGCCGCGCTCACCGGCCACCGCACGGCGATGATCACCGGCATGGCGCTCAGCTCGATCGCTGTCGCCCTGCTCATCGCCGGCGTCATCTGGCTGGCCCTCGCGCTTGCCCCCCGCGCCCCGCGCCTGGCGCTGGCCGGCGGCGTGCTCGGCGTCTTCGGCCTGCTCGCCGTCCTGTTCGAGAACGGCGTCGCCGCCGCCGGGCCTGCCATCGTCGGCGGCCTTGACCCGATCCAGGCGACGGCCGTGCTGGACCGCATCCATTCGGCGCGCCATCTCGGCGCTCGGGCCGCTGGCGGTCACCGGCGACATCGGTCTCGCCCTGCTCGGGCTCGCGGCCGTCAAAGCGGGAGCGCCCCGGTGGGCCGGCGCAGCGATCGTCGCCGGCGCGCTCGGCGAGGGAGCCGGCTTCGCAACCGGCACCAAAGCCCTCGTGATCACCGCGTTCGCGGTTCTTTTCCTTGGCCTGCTGCAAGCCGTGCGCACCCTTGCCGCGTCCCCCGCCCCCCGGCCGGTCGCCGCGGGTGCGAAGGCCGCAGCAGTCTCCTGAGCGTACCGCCGGCGTCCCGGCGGCCCGCCCCGGCCCGGGTGATCCCGCCGCCCCTCGCGGCGGGGGGTGACGGGCCCGGATACAGGCGGCACCCTGCCTGGCAGCACTGCGGCGGGCACCGCCTCGCCCGGCCGCGGTGGTATCGCCCCTGGCCGGCCACCGCGCGCCGGCCCAGTACTCGGTGTGGCCCGGCGGCGCGGCGGCGGGCCTGGAAGGAGACTCACATGCGGTACTCGGCCCTGGCACGCCGGCGACGTCAACCTGGACCTGGGGGAAAGATGATCCGTTCGGGGAGTGCGCGCATCCGGGCCCGGGTGCGCCTGGCCCTGGCGCTGCCGGTCTGCCTGGTCATAGCCGCGGCCGGGCTGGCCCAGCCAGTGCGTGCCGCCACCGTCCTGACGGTAAGCACCTGTGATGACAGTCATCTGCGTGCTGCCGTCGCCCAGGCGAACAGCGACAACGCCGACGACATGATCCTCTTCGCCTGCAGCGGGACGATCAGCCTCACCAGCACCCTGGATATCACCGGGAGCATGTTCATCAACGCCGCCGGTGCGCAGGTCACCCTCGACGGCGGATCCGCGATGAGCGTGCTGAACGTGGCAAGCGGCGTCACCTTGAAGATGACGGACCTCTCCGTTCAGAATGGCTCCACCTCTGGAGATGGCGGCGCGCTGTACAATGCCGGGACTGCGAACATCTACGGCGGCACGTTCCAGAATAACAGCAGCGGCAGATATGGCGGCGCGCTGGACAATTCCTCCGGCGCGACGATGAGCATCACCGGCAGCACCTTCACGCTAAATCGCACCTGGGACGCCTACGGCGGGGCGGTAAACAACGCTGGCACGATGACCATCACGAGCAGCCTCTTCAATTCCAACTTCGCCGGGCCCACAGCGAGCCTCCCCCTCTCTGGCGGCGCAATCGCCAACGGCGGCACGATGAGCATTTCAGCCAGCAGCTTCTATCAGAACCGCGCCGATAACGGGGGCGGAGGCGCCATCTGGGCGAGCACGAGCACGAGCACGACCATCACGAACAGCTCCTTTATGATGAACCACGCCGGCGCCGGGGGAGCCATCGAATCCCAGCACGGCACGACGAACATCAGCTTCAGCACCTTCTGGAACGACTCCGCCGGCAGCGGCAGCGGCAACGAGATTGCCGGCAAGGCAAGTATCTTGGGGAGCGTCCTGGCGAGCCAGGGCACTAACTGCGCGGCCTTCCTTGTTGATCAGGGCTACAACATGGAGTCCGGCACGGACTGCGGGTTTACCATACCGGCGACCTGCAGAATGCCAACCCCGGCATACGGCAAGAAGCCAATTTCTCCCTGTACCTGGCCCAGGGCAGCCCGGGCATTGACGCCGTCCCGGCCGGCCTGTGCCCGGTCACCGACCAGAACGGCAATACCCGCCCGGATGATCCGGCCGAGACCAGCTGCGACATGGGTGCCGCCGAATCGGCCTACCCCCCGCCGGTGGTGCTGTCGTCCTCGGCCGATCCCAGCGCCTACGGCCAGCCGGTGACCTTCACGGCCACGGTCGCGCCCACCGACGGCGGCGGCACGGTCGCCTTCTACGAAGACGGCGCTGCCACCTCCATCTCCGGGTGCGGCACCCAGCCGCTGACCCAGGTCAGCGGCAGCACCTACAGCGCCACCTGCGCCACCACGCCCGTATCGGCCGGAACCCACGCCATTACGGCCAGCTACTCCGGTGACAGCAGCTACCCCGGCTCGACGGGGAGCCTGGCCGGCGGGCAGACGGTGAACCCGGTGCCGCTGACGGTCACCGCGTCCAGCGGGTCGATGACCTACGGGCAAGCACCGCCGGCGATCACCCCCTTGTACAGCGGGTTCGTCAACGGCGACGGCCCCGGGTCGCTGCA
Source organism: uncultured Actinomycetes bacterium (assembly GCA_963703605.1). GTDB lineage: Bacteria > Actinomycetota > Actinomycetes > Streptosporangiales > Streptosporangiaceae > DASXKD01. The sequence goes on along the minus strand of CAVPFC010000002.1, from coordinate 13,041 downwards.
CCCGGCGCCGGTCTGCTCGACCAACGCGACCGCGTCCAGCCCGGTGGGCACCTACCCGAGCGACTGCACCGGCGCCGCCGACCCGAACTACGTGATCAGCTACGCGGGCGGCACGGTGACGGTGACCCCGGCCGCGACGGCGCTGGCCTACACCGGCCCGCAGTCGATCGCCCGCGGCGCCAGCTTCACGCCCGTAGCGACCCTGTCGAGCCCGGCCAGCGCGTGCCAGGTCGGCCAGCCGGTGAGCTTCACGCTGAACGCCAACCCCAAGACGGGCGCCCCCCGGACCTACCCGCTGGAGCCGGCGACCACCGACGGCACCGGCACGGCCACCGGGGCATCCGTCAGCACCTCAGGCTGGCGGGCCGGTGCCTACACCATCACCGCCAGCTACGCCGGCACCGCGGACTGCGGCGCATCGGCCAGCACAAGGCCGCTGGTGGTGACCGTCAGCGGCCTGAAGGCCGCCGGCACGGGCAGCTACAAAGTCCCCGGCACCGGCACGGTCAGCGTCGACTTCGCCGTTATCGGGCATACCGGCACCTACCACGGCGGCATCACGCTGGTCAGCAAAGGCAACTGGCGGCTGGCCGGCACCGACAGCAGCTACACCAAGTCCTCCGCCACCCAGGGCAAGGTGACCGGAACGGGCACCCTGTCCTGGTGGAACCCCTCCCTCAACAACAACCACGGCGGGTGGCAGCTGGCGAGCACAGGGGTCGCCTTCACCGCCAGATTCACCGCTACGACCACGACATCACCGGGATCCTTCGGGATCCAGATCAGCTACACGCCGGTCCCGCCGCAGCCATCCACACTCCCGAACTCCAGCCCGATCAACCTGCGATCCGGGCTCATCGTGATGGCCTGAACGATCCACACCAGTCCCCAGGCCCGCGAGGTGCACAGGATGCACGCCAGCGGCGACTACGCCATCGCCCAGATCGGCAGGCCCGAACGGAGGGGCGCACGCCGCCGAATCATGCGTCCGCAGAACCACGAGCCGCGCCAGACCGCTCAATGAGCAGGAACACCAGCGACCCCGGCGTCCGTCCTGATTGTCACGCCAGCGCCGGATGCCACCTTGATCCGGCGCCGACGGGCGTGACGGCCAGCCAGGCGCACACAGCCCCATTCGGACAAGTCGGCACAGAACAGAACCGGGCGATAGGTGCGCCGTGTGCGACGACGAGACCGTCAGCGACCGGCACGCAGAATCGGCAGGCGATCATCTGGCTGTCGCGCTGCCGTTTGGTTCACTCTCCGTGACAGCCAATATCCCAGCTTGAAGGCTGCCACCCAGGCAGACCCTGCCAGACGCCATGTTCACGAAGCTGTCGCCGCCGAGCAAGAGATTACGGTCTCGGCCGTGTTCAAAATAGGTGACGCCGCGTGTTCATAGCGAGTGACGCGTAACAGAGGACTCGCCGCGGGCGGGTGTCCGCTGTCTGCTGGGTGCACGGTTACGGACTCTCGCTCTGTTGCGTAGCGGGCCTGGGCCCCCGGTGACCGGGGTACCAGGCCCGCTACGTGCCGGTGGGCGTGGAGCCGGCTGCTTGGGCTCCGGCGATGAGCCGGTGGCGATGTTAGAACTCGATTACCGTGCCGTTCTGTCCCGGGGGGGCGTCGGTGGCCCACATGTGTTTGCCGTCGAACGCGAGCGCTGCCGGGTTCTGTCCGGCATAGAACGTCTTGGCCACCGATCCGTCAGCGTTGAGCTCGGTGATGTTGTTGGAGCCGTAGTTGGCCACCCACATGCGGGTGCCGTCGTAGGCGATGGCGTCCGGCTGGGTGCCGACGGCGAAGGTCCCGGCTACCGACCCGTCTGGGTTGAGCTCGGTGACGTTGTTGGAGCTGTAGTTGGCCACCCACATGTGCGTGCCGTCGTAGGCGATGGCGTCCGGCTGGGTGCCGACGGCGAAGGTGCCGGCCACCGACCCGTCCGGGTTGAGCTCGGTGACGTTGTTGGAGCCGTAGTTGGCCACCCACATGCGGGTGCCGTCGTAGGCGATCGCACCCGGGTTCGTGCCGACGGCGAAGGTTCCGGCCACCGACCCGTCTGGGTTGAGCTCGGTGACGTTGTTGGAGCTGTAGTTGGCCACCCACATGTGCGTGCCGTCGTAGGCGATCGCATCCGGGTTCGCGCCGACGGCGAAGGTCCCGGCCACCGACCGGTTGCCATTGAGTTCGGTGACGTTGTTCCCGAGGAAGTCAGCGACCCACAGGTGCGTGCCGTCCCACGCCAGCGCATCCGGCTCACTGTTGCTGCCGAGGGAGTAGAACGGGAAGTTCTGGCCCCCAGAGACCTGGCTCACGGTGCCTGAGCCGGTGTTGGCGACAAACATGCCGCCTTCTCCGGGCGCAAGCCCATATGGCTGAGCGCCGACCCCGACGAGCGTAACAATCAAATGGCAGGTGATTGTAATAACGTCGTTGCTGGCATAGCTCACGCCGGTTGTCCCAGGAAAACCGAGGTTCGTGCACGGCAGGCCACTGAGGCCGTCGACCGAGGACAGGGCTGGGCCCGCGGGCCCAGGCGGCCCCGCGGGACCTGGCGGGCCCGCTGGGCCCTGGGCGCCGGTGTCACCCTTAGAGCCCGCCGGCCCGGCTGGCCCCGTCGCACCCGCCGGCCCGGCAGCGCCGAGGAGGCCGGTTCCGGTGGCCGGCCAGGCGCCGCTGGCTTTCGGCCCATACAGCACGTCAGCGGCGGTGTCGAGGTAGAAGTCACCAGCATGGCCGAGAGTATCGGCCGGGGCGCCGGTGCCGTTGAGCACCGTGCTGCCGTCCGCTCCCGTGGGCCCCACCGGGCCGGCCGGGCCGGTGGCGCCGGTGGCGCCCGCCGGGCCCGCTGGCCCCTGGGCGCCGGTGTCACCCTTCGGCCCCTCAGAACCCGCCGCGCCCGCCGGGCCAGCCGGCCCCGTAGCCCCGGCCGTACCCGCCTGGCCCTGGGGTCCGGTGGCGCCAGCCGGGCCCTGCTGGTTCCAGCTGATCGCTGTCGTGCCCTTCGGGCAGTTCGTGCCGGCGTCTTGCAGCACGAACACATGGGTGCCGTTGATCGCGGCGTTGGTCCAGCAGCCATGGATCACCCCCGAACTGTCCACCGGGCCGCCAGCGACAGCGGCGTAGGCGGCGGTGCTGCCCGCGACCAGGGCGATCGTGGCCCCGGTGGCGATCAGGACTGTGCGCAGCCGCGGCTGCCTCATGGTGATCCACCTCGCTTCCTGCAGGTTTGACGCAGCCACGGTAGGGGACCGCGGGCGCCACCAACATCGGGGAACGCCCCGATATTTAAGCTCCGGGCCCCTCCGCCTGCGGGGCTGAATCCACTGTTGACGGCCGCGGGGGCAGGCACCACACGGAACGACCCACGGGAACACCCACGGAAATGCGGCGCACACCCGGTGCCGCCAGGCGCGGCGCACGCTTACTGCCATGAGCTTGCGGCGGCTGGGATCTGGGTACTAGGGACCCCCCCAGGCCGTGAGAACTAGGGGAGGCTAGTTCACTGTCCGCTGGACTCCCGTTAACGGACAGCATGCAGTTTGCTTGCTCAGCCGTCGGCCACTGCTGGTCAGCCTGGCAGCCTTGAGATGATCGTTAGGTCACGACGCCGATCGCAGAGCGTGGTCGGCACTCCGGTGGCGAGCGCGCGAAGAGCCGCCGATACGCACGCCGGTTGTGTTCTGCTGGATGCCTGTCCACGGCGCGCTTAACTGGCAATTCTGCGCCGGGTCCTGCGCGGGCGCCGGTCGCCGGTGCCGGCCGGTCGGGTGATAGCACGGCGTGGCTGCCGCCGGCTGAAGACGGTCGCTGATGTCATGATGGTTTGTTGTTCCGCACCCGGCAGGTCAACTTCTATGCCGGGGACGTTGAGGCCGCTGCCGGCTTCTGCCGCGGCCTGCTTGGGTTCACCGTGACGTTTCGCACGCCGCAGCTGGGCACGCCGGTCCATGTTGGGCTGCGTCTGACGGGTTCACTGTCGGGCTGGCCACGATCGAGGCTGTGCGGGAGGTGCGCGGCGTGACCGCCGGCACCGGCCCGCCGGGGGCCGGGGTCGTCGTGTGGACCGGCGATGTGGATGCGGCGTTCGCAGATCTCAGCGGAGAGGGCGTTCGCGTGCTGAGCCCGCCGCATGACTTCCTCGCCGCGCTACGCGTGGCCTGGATCGCAGGCTCTGAGGGCAATCCGGTGCCGATCGTGATGCGGCGCGGGGGCGCGCCGGGGGCTTGAGTCCTGAGCACTGCGATCATCGTGGGTGTTCGGCGACTTGGGTTGTTGACGAGCCCGGGCCGCTGTTAGGCACGGCTCAGCGGTCGTTCAGCCTGTTCGCGGTGGTCGCGCAGTCCTGGTGATTCTGCGGCTTGCGATCAAGGATCGCTGACCGGTGGGAGGGCAGGTAGGTTGTTGTCGCTTGGCCGGCCGGGGCGGGCCCTGGTGTGTCGTCGTGCCGGTGGCCTGGGCGGCAGGTAGTGGTCACGGCGTCCCGCGCGCAATCACGCCTTGGTCACGGCCGGCCGCGTATCGGTGAGCGCTTGGAGTTCGGCGGAAACCTCGGCGGCCTCGGCCGCCCCGATCCGCTGGAAGATCTCCAGCGCTTGCCGGAGCATGTCTTCTGCCTTGGCGGCGTGGTCGGCGGCCAAGGCGCACCGGCCCAGGCCGGCCAGCGCGTGAGCCTCATCCCAGGCGCTGCCGATCTCCCGGGCCAGGACCAGGGCCTGCTGGTGACAGGATCCGGCCTGGCGCAGGTCCCCGCCGACCCGGTGCAGCGCCCCGGCCACGTTCAGGGCTTCGACCTCACCGCCCGGGTCGTCGATGTCACGGTAGAGGCCCAGCGCCTCCTGAAGATCCCGGGCCGCGGCCGGGTAGTCCCCGGTGTCCCGCCGCACGTCCGCCAGGAAGCTGAGGGCGTTGGCCTGGCCGCGCCGGTCGCCGAGGTCGCGGGAGAGGCCCAGCGCCGCCTGCAGGTCCCGGGCCGCGGCCGGGTAGTCCCCGGCCCGCCGCCGCACGTCCCCCAGGAAGACGAGGGCGTTGGCCTGCCCGCGCCGCTCGCCGAGGTCGCGGCAGAGGCCCAGCGCCTCCTGCAGGTCCCGGGCCGCGGCCGGGTAGTCCCCGGTCGTCCGCCACACGTAACCCAGGACGGCGAGGGCGTTGGCCTGGCCGAGCCGGTCGCCGAGGTCGCGGCAGATGCCCAGCGCCTTGTGAAGGTCGCGGGCCGCGCCCGGGTAGTCGTCTGTCAGCCACCGCGCATGCCCGAGGTCGCTGAGGGCGCGGGCCTGGCCGGGCCGGTCGCCGAGGTGATGCGCGGCGCGCAGGGCGGTGGCATGGCGGGTGAGGGCCTCGGCCCACGGGCCGTCGTGGCTCAGCAGGCCGGCCAGACCCGCGGTGAGGGCGATGATGCGGGCATGCTGGCCGGTTGCGGTGGCGTGGTCCAGGCAGTCGAACAGGCTGGCGCGCTCGGCCCGGACCCAGGCCAGGGCCTGCTCGCGATCAGCGAGGGCGGGAACCGCGGCCGGCCTGGTCCCGGCCGCCGGGGAGAGGCTAGCGCGGGGCTGGCGGGCCAGCAGGCCGTCGGCCAGGGCGGCGGCGTGCTGGTAGTAATCCAGCAGCCGGGCGGTGGCCTGATCCCGGTCACCGCCGGGGTCCAGGCGGTCGGCCAGGGTGCGCGCGTGGGCGCGGATCAGGTCGTGCATCCGGTACCGGCCGGGGGCGGGCTCGGTGAGCAGGTGCTGGTCATACAGGTCATCGAGCAGGCGGCGGGCGTGATCGAGGCTGGTGTGGTGGAGGGCGGCAGCGGCGCAGGCGTCAAGGCTGGGGCCGGGGACCAGGCCCAGGTGGCGGAACAGCCGCTGCTGGTCTTCGGTGAGGTCGGCGTAAGACAGGTCAAACGCCGCGACGACCGATAGGTTCTCCGCGCGCATCACCGCTAGCCGGTCCCGGGCCTGTGCCAGGCCGGCGGCGAGGTGGCCGGTGGTCCGGGCGGGGTGGTGGCGCAGCTGGCTGGCGATCATCCCGATGGCCAGCGGGAGGTACCCGCACAGCCGGGTGATCTCGCCCACCGCGGCGTCCGCGGCACGCAGCCCGGGCCGGGCCGCCAGCCGGGCCAGCAGCGCCGCGGCCTGATCAGGCGGCAGGATGTCGAGGCTGATCACCGTGGCGTCCTGCAGCGCGGCCAGCCGGCGTCGGCTGGTCACCAGCACCAGGCTCCCCGCCATGCCCGGCAGCAGCGGCCGCACCTGCTCATAGCTGGCCGCGTCATCCAGGAGCAGCAGAATCTTCCGGGCTGACACCCAGTCGCGCCAGCGTCCCGCCCGGGCCTCAGTCCCGGGCGGGATCGCCGCCGGGGCCACTCCAGCGGTCAGTAGCAGGCTGGCCAGCGCGTCGGCGGGGTCCACCGGCGACCGGCCGGGGGTGTGGGCGTGCAACGGCAAGAAGAACTGCCCATCGGGGAACGTCCCGGTCAGCCGGTGCGCTGCGTGCACTGCGAAGGTGGTCTTGCCCACCCCGGCCATCCCGTCAATCGCGTGGATCCCCACCACCCCACCGCCTGCCGCGGTGGCGGCCAGCGCCTCCAGCAGCCGGGACAGCTCGGCCTGCCGGCCAGTGAACGCGGCGATATCCCGCGGCAGCGCCCGGGTCGCCACCGCCGCGAACGCTCCCGGCGCCACCCCCAGGCATGCCGCGGCCAGCACGCCGTCCGCCGCGGCCTTGCCGCGGGCCGCCGCGACAAACAACTCCGCCACCGGCCCGGCCAGGCCCAGCGCCCCAGCCAGCAGCCCGGCGGTGTCCCTATGCGCGGTGCGGCTGACCCCCCGCTCCAGGTCACTCAGCGTCCGCACCGGCAGCCCCGCCGCCTGGGCCAGCTCCTCCTGGGTCAGCCCGGCCCCGGCCCGCAGCTGCCGCACCAGCCCGGCGAACGAAAGCTCCGGCTGCCCTGCCACCGTCCCCTCGCACACCCTCAGCCAAACGATCGTGCCCCACACACTACGCACCACGGCCCCGCCGCCACCATCCCCAGGGCGGGCCCTTCGGCAGGCCCGGCGGTCCGGCTTAACCGCCGTTACCGTGACCAGGCCCAGCCGGCGCTGGCCGCCGCGACGGCCCGGGATCGGCGCCCCGGGCCTGGCCGCCAGCATCTGGGGAGCGCGGCCGCGATTTCGTGGGTTGTTCCGTGGGTCATTCCGTGTGGTGCCCATCCCCGCCGCGGCCAACAGTGGAACCAGCCCCGGTTCACCGGGCCGCTGCACCACCAATCCCGGGGAGATCGTCATGAACCCCACCCGCGCCCTCCGGCGTGCGACCCATCGCTTCTAAGGAGGAAACCAATGAAGCGCAGCACCTGTTTCGCCACGGCGGCAGCGTCCGCCCTTACCGCCGCGGCGGTCTTGTGGCTTGCCGTGCCCGCTGGCGCATCACCGGCCGCCCGGCCGGCCGTCTCCGGCACCGAGCACTTCCAGCTCATGACCACGTCCGCGGCCTCGGGCACGTTCAGCGCCATCGCCAGCGGCGTGTTCACCGCCGGAGGTGTCGACCACTCGGGCAACGGGAACGTGGACACGCTGGTGTTCCCCACCGGCTCGTTCAAGCTCACGCACAAGGGCACCATCAAGCAAAAGTTCAACCCGAAGACCTGCCTGCTCACCGAAACCGAGCACGCCACCATCACGTTGTCGGGCGGCACCGGGGCGTACGCCAAGATCGGCGGGACCGGGACTGCCCAGTTGAGCGTCCTGGCCATCGCGGCCCGGTCTGCGGGCAAGTGTTCGATGACCAAACCGCCGGTCAGCTTCCAGTTGATCGTCACCGGGTCGGCGTCGGTGCACCTGTAGCAGGCCGCACCAGCCGGTGCCCACCGGCCGCAACGACGACCAGATCTGGAACCGCAGGCGCGGCCGGCCCGGCAGCCACCCGCGTGCCGACCGCGCCCGGGACCTGACCGCCGGCATCACCACCGGGCAACCCCCGGGCCCGGCACCGGCCCGCCGACAGAACGGAGACCACCGCGGTGAACGCCAACGACGCCACGCTGACCAGCCTGGCCACCGCCCAAACCGGCAGCACGGTCCCCGACACCGCGCCCAACGCCCCCGCCAGCCCCGGCTTCGACCTCGTCCTGCAGGCCGCCGCGGGCAGCGCTCTGGGCGGCTGCGGCGCCCCCTACACCCTCACCCTCAGCGCCATCGACCTGACCACCGTCACCCAGCCCTGGCCCCCCCGCACCCTCCACCAGGCCTTCGACGAAAGCCACGGCTGGACACTGTCCGGCGCCGGCCCCGACTATCAGTGCACCCAGGCCTTCCCCATACCCGTCCCCGGCAACGGCCCCGGCGGCCCACTGGCCGGCCACACCCTCCAGTACGTCGCGTCCCTGATCAGCCCCGGCGCCCAGATCGCCTCCATCCGCCGCAGCGACCCCTTCGTGCTGGTCTAACCTGACTTGGCTCACGTTAGTGCGTACTTCGGCCCGGCTAGGTGCGGGCTAGCGGGCCGCTGCCTGTGAGGAATCTTGGGGTCGCCGGCCAGCGCGTGGGGCGGCGGTTGCCGCCGGCACGTTCGTGCCGCCGTTCAGCCGGGACCGGATGACCTGGATCAAGCCGTCGTTCGGCTGGATGATGCACCGCTCCGGCTGGGCGTGCAAGCCCGGCCAGGAACGCGTCCTCGCGATCGAGATTAGCCGGACCGGATTCGGATGGGCGCTGACCCATTCGGGCATGAATCGCGCAGCAACAGCGCACCGAGTACGAGTGCGACGCACGGCTGCGTGGTCACGGTCCGTGGCCGGGTTAGCGGCCGTCCGGAACTACCGGCATCACGAACGGCTGGCGCTTCACGGCGGCGTCGGTGAGCAGCCGTCGGGCCGCATCACGAAGGACGGATTCGGCGTCGTCTTCTGGCATCCCGGCCAGGCAGACCATCATGCGCCTGCCTACGTCAGCGCCAGCTGGGCGGATCGTGACCGACCAGTCGCCACCACCGGCATCCTCCACGGCGGAGGCGAACGGCTCGGTTGTGCTGGCCTTGACTTCCTCGATCACGAAGCGGCTGTAGAGCCCCCGCAGGTCACCTGGCATGTCGCGCAGCATACGACGGTGCTGTCGAGAACAACGCGCACAAGCGGCTCATGGCTACGGTCGCCTGACCGGAATATGCACAAGTCCCGGCTCCCGTGAGGGATGACCGGGGCCTTGCTGTGCCTAGCAGGTGAACGGGCCAGCACGCGTGGAGATCCCGGCACCCCCAGCGCCAAGGTGCAGCCGGGCGATGCGCGGGCCGATCCTGACCCTGACACCCCGCTTGGTGATCCTCACCGGACCCAGGCAGATGCCCGCTACTTCTTGCTCTTCCGGCATATGCAGTGCCTGTCCTCCGGGCGCGGGTTGCCCCACGAGTCCTTGTCGCGGTACCCGCCGAGGTAGCCGACAATGCGCCCCTCTGACAAGACCGGCTCGGCTGGCGGTGGTGGTCGGTAATCGCAGGCGGGGCAGTGGCCGCCACGCGGGCGCTTGCCTCCGCAGTCAGCGCATCTCATGACGCAATCATCCCGCACTACAGCCAAGAGCAGGGTGCACAAGACGCTCATGAAGCTGGTCCGTCGCTGAGCCGAAACAGCACACAGCCTACTTCAGCGCCCGTGGATTTGGTCGAGGGCCTGGCGGAGGTCGTCGGGCAAGGGGCTGGCGGCGGTGATGACGCGGGGGCCGGCCTGGATCTCGATGGTGCGGTAGCGGCGGGCGGTTCTGACGAACTTGCGGATCGACCAGCCGGTCCGTGCTTCGATCCAGCGGCTGACCGCCATGGCGGCGAAGACGATGGTCAGGTGGGCTTCGATGGAGTCGCGCAGGTGGTGGTAGATCGGCCGGGCCTGCAGGTCGCTCTTGGCCATCCGGAAGCTCTTCTCAAGGAGCAAGCTGCACTGCATACATAGGCGTATCCGTGGCCGGGGATGTCCCGGTCATTGGGATTGAGGGCCTGCTGGCCCTGGCCGGGACCATCGAGCGGTTGCGGGAGGCCCGGGCCGGCGGCCGTGAGGGAGGTGGGCCGCAATGTCAGCAGATGCAGCGGCGCCCCCCAGTTAGCGGCCCCGCTGGGCGGGGTTCCGGGCTGGGAGGCGTTTCCGGAGGTGAACCGGGCGCTGGTGGTGTGCCTGCTGGGCCTGCTGGCCGAGCGGATGATGGCATCGGTGGCCCTGACGGGCGGGGGCGGGGGTGAACGGGATGAGCGCGCCGGCTAGGCCGTGGGAGCGGCTGGAGGGCAAGGTCTCACCGTGGCACCGTGATCGCCTGGCGGCTGTCTATGTGCGTCAGTCCACCGCGCAGCAGGTCCAAGATCACCAGGAGTCCACCCGGCTGCAGTATGGGCTGGCCGAGCGGGCGGTTGGGCTGGGGTGGGCGCCGTCGCGGGTGCTGGTGATCGATGAGGACCTGGGCCATTCGGCGTCGGGAACCGATGCCCGGCCGGGGTTCCAGCGGCTGGTGTCGGAGGTTGGGCTGGATCATGTGGGCATCGTGCTGGGCATCGAGATGTCGCGGCTGGCGCGCAGTGGCCGGGAATGGCATCAGCTGCTGGAGCTATGTGCGTTGTCGGGGACCCTGCTGGGGGATCCCGATGGGATATACGACCCGGCCGAGCATAATGACCGGCTGCTGCTGGGGCTGAAGGGCACCATCAGTGAGGCCGAGCTGCATCTGATCAAGCAGCGGATGTGGTCGGGGCGGCTGGCCAAGGCCCGGCGGGGGGAGCTGGCCGTGCCGCTGCCGTCCGGTTTCGTGCGCCGCCCGTCGGGTGAGGTGGCCCTGGATCCCGATGAGCAGGCCCGGGCGGTGGTCCGCCTAGTCTTCGGCTTGTTTGACCGGCTGGGCACGGTGAACGGGGTGCTGTGTTTCCTGGCCGACAACCGCATCCAGGTCGGGGTGCGGGTGCGGGAGGGCCTTGAGCGCGGGGAGCTGGTGTGGCGGCGGCCAAGCCGGGTCATGGTGCAGAACATGCTCCGGAACCCGGCTTACGCTGGGATTTACGCCTATGGCCGCAGCAGGGTGGATCCGCGGCGGCGCCAAGCCGGGCGGCCGTTCACCGGGCGGGTGCGGACCGCGCGGGAGGACTGGATCGTCTTCCTGCCCGGGCTGCTGCCCGCTTATATCAGCGTCGAGCAGTACGAGAAGAACAGGCAGCGGATGGAGGCCAACCGGTCCCGGTCCCAGAGCGTGGGCGCGGCGCGTAACGGCCCGGCGCTGCTGGCCGGGCTGGTGGCCTGCGGCCGCTGCGGCAAGAAGATGACGGTCGGCTACCAGCGGGGAGCTGGCGGCAAGCTGCACCCGGTCTATGTGTGCGCCCGGGAGAAGAGCGATTATGGCGGCGGCCAGTGCCAGCAGCTGGCCGGCTCGTGCGTGGATGAGTACGTCACCAGGCTGCTGCTGGACGCGCTGGCCCCGGCCGCGCTGGAAGTCTCCCTCGCCGCGGCCGGGCGGGCCGGGGCCCAGCGTGCCCAGGTGGACCGGATCTGGCGGCAGCGCCTGGAACGCGCCGAGTTCGCCGCGGACCGGGCCAGGCGCCAGTACCAGCTCACCGAACCCGAAAACCGCCTGGTGGCCCGCCAGCTGGAGAAAGACTGGGAGGCCGCGCTGGCCGAGCGTGCGCGCCTGGGCGAGGAGTACGACCGGTTCACCGCCACCCGCCCCCGCACTCTCACCCCGGCCGAGCGTGCCCAGATCCGAGCTCTGGCCGCCGACATCCCCGCCATCTGGCACGCGCCCACCACCACCAGCGCCGACCGCAAACAGCTGATCCGGCATCTGGTCGGGCAAGTCCGCGTCGAGGTCCTGGGCACCAGCGAGAAGGTGGACGTCGCAGGTGGTATGGGCGGGCGGGCACCGCACCACCGCGCAGATCAGCCGCCCGGTGGCCTGCCTGGCCCAGCTCAGCTACTACCCCCAGCTCGCCCAGCGGGCTCGCGAACTGGCGGCTGCCGGGCTGTCCCTCGCCCAGATCGCCGGCCAGCTCAACACCGAAGGCTTCCGGCCGCCCAAACGCTGCCCGGCCTTCACCACCAACGCCGTCAGCGACCTGCTGCGCGCGGTGGGCGCCCAGCGCTCCCACATCCCCGCCCGTGCTCACCGCCCGCCCCTGGCCCAGCACGAATGGTGGCTGCACGACCTGGCCGACCACCTGGCCATGTCCCAAATCACCCTCGACTCCTGGGTCCGCCGCGGCTGGGCCACCGGCTACCTCCACCCGGCCATCAAGCGCACCGTGGTGCGGGCCGGCCCCGCCGAAGTCGAACGCCTGCGGGCACTGCACCAGATGCCACGCGGACAGCACAACCGGCGGCCCTGGCTGAAAAATCAAGAAGCAAACCCCAACACCGCTGAGGAAGGAACCGACGACAATGCCGACAAGCCGCAGCTATGACAGCACTGCGGCTTGCTCGTCTCTGATGACTACCGCTACGAAGGCGGCCGGGTCTGCGGCAACAAGCCGGTCCGCGCCGACTACCTCGACACCGTCGTCTGGGACCACATCACGCACCTGCTCGCCGACCCGGCCCTGATCCGCGCCGAGATCAGCAAGCGGCTCGATGCCGCCCGCACCTCCGACCCGGTCACCCGGCAGCGCAACCGCCTCGAACTCGAAGCAGCCAAGGCTGCCACCTCGATCGCCGCGATGATCGAGGCGTTCTCCGAGCAACTGCTGACCATCGACGAACTGCGCGCCCGGATGCCGCACCTGCGCGCACGCCAGGCCAGCCTGCAAGCACAGATCGGCGCCCTCGACGCCCAGGCAGCCGACCGCGACGCCTACCTCAAGCTCGCCGACGACCTCGAAAGTTTCCTCACCCAGCTGCGCAGCAACACCACCACCGCCACCGTCGAAGAACGCCAGCGGGTCCTGCGGCTCCTCGTCAAGGACATCCTCATCGGCCCGGAGAAGATCACCATCCGGCACCGCATCACCGCCCGCGGCCACAGCGCCGCCACACACCACCACGACACCGAACCCGATACGGAGGGTGACCAACACCCAAGTTATCCATTGCGTTGGGGGCGTGGC
>CAVPFC010000001.1:0-41680 GCA_963703605.1 uncultured Actinomycetes bacterium | reverse complement strand
GTGCGGCGCACCGCCGGGGAAAAGAACGCCGTGTACGGAGTTCACATACTCCACGCTTGTCACATACTCTGCGTTTGTCACTATACTCAGCGCATGCCAGAGGTCAAGAGCCGCCGTGAGCTGTACTCGGAGGCCACCCGGGCCGCGCTGCTCGACGAGGCGACCACGTTGTTCGCCGAGCGCGGGTACGCCGGCACGTCCCTGGAGGACGTCGCGTCGGCGAGCCGGGTGACCCGTGGCGCCGTGTACCACCACTTCGCCAGCAAGCAGGCCCTGTTCGAGGCCGTGCTCGAGGTGCAGGAGGCGCGGGTGACCGCGGAGGTGCTCGCCGCGGCGACCGCGCCGGACCCGTGGGACGCGGCGCTGCTCGCGCTCGACGCCTACCTGGCGCATTGCTGCGATCCGGTCTACGGGCGGCTGGTGTGGCTGGAGGGCCCGGCCGCGCTCGGCTGGCACCGCTGGCGGGAGTGCGAGAAGAACTACGCGTACGGGCTGGTCGAGCGCTTCATCCTGGACCTGGTCGAGGCCGGCTACCTCGGCGACCGGGCGCTCGGCAGCCTGGTCCCGTACGCCTTCTGGATGCTCGGCGGCGCCGGGCTCGCGGTGGCCGAGGCCGCGCCGCCCGACAAGCCCCAGGTGCGCGACGAATGGCGCTACCTCATCGGCCAGGCGATCACCTCGCTGCGGGCCAGCTAGCTCCTGCTATGGGGTCACCCGGCCGGCCTCGCGGCGCCGGGCGGGCCACGGACCGGCGTAAGGCATGAATTCAGGATTCTCAACGCAGGGCGGGCTGCCCGCCAGCCAGCGCCGGACGGCTTCCGTGCCCAGCCGTCCCCGGCAGCCCGGGGAAGCCGGCCCGGAGACCGTGGCACGCTTGCTGGCGTGGCACATGACGTGGCGGCGGAGTTCGAAGCGCAGCGGCCGCGGCCGTTCGGCCTGGCGTACCGGCTGCCCGGCTCCGCCACCGACGCCGAAGACGTGACCCGGGGAGGACCATGACCGCGATCTTGGTCACTGGCAGCACCGGTACCCTCGGCCGCGAGCTCGTCCCCCGGCTGGCCGGGGCGGGGCACACGGTGCGCTCGCTCAGCCGCCGGCCGCCGCCCCCGTCCGCCGCCCCGGGCGCGTGGGCCACCGGCGACCTGCGCCGCAACACCGGCCTGGCGGCGGCCGTGGACGGGATGGACGTGATCGTCCATTGCGCCAGCGGGCTCCGCGGCGACGAGGCGGCGGCGCGGAACCTGATCGCCGCCGCACGGCGTTCTGGCGAGCCCCACCTCGTCTACATCTCGATCGTCGGGGTGGACCGGGTGCCGCTGGGCTACTACAAGACGAAGCTGGCTTGCGAGCGGCTGATCGAGGACTCCGGCCTGCCCTGGACGATCCTGCGCGCGACCCAGTTCCACGACCTCATCCTCAGCATGTGCCGGATGCTGGCGCGCCCGCCGGTCATGGTGGTGCCGGCCGGGTTCCGCTTCCAGCCGGTCAGCGCCGCCGAGGTGGCCGGCCGCCTGGCGGGGCTGGCCGGGCAGCCACCCGCCGGGCGGGCCCCGGACATGGGCGGCCCGCGGGTCCGTGGCATCCGCGACCTGGCCGCGAGCTACCTGCACGCGAGCGGGCGGCGCCGGCCGGTGCTGCCGGTTCCGCTGCCCGGGCGTGCGTTCGCGGGCTTCCGCCGCGGCGGCAACCTTGCCCCGGACGAGGCGACCGGAACCGTCACGTTCGAGGAGTTCCTCGCCGGGCGGTTCGCGCCGGGGAAGCTGCCCTCAGGGGAGACGCGGTGACCGCCCGGGGCGCCTTACTGCGCGCCGGGCTGGCGCTGCTGGCCGGGATCGAGGCATCTGCTGTTTCGCCTCACGCACCTGACCGGCCTGTCGCCCGGCGGCGCCGCGTTCCTGACCACCGGCCTCAGCCTGCTGCCGTTGATCGCGCTGGCCCTGCTGGTCCTCGCCACCCGCCCGCGGTCCCCGGCTGGCACGGGCCCGGGATACGCGGGCGACCAGGCCTCCCTAACCTCGGCGCCGCGCTGATCCCGTTGCCCGCCCACTCCAGGCGCGCGGGAGGGCCGCCCCGTTCCCCCGATCGGCGCGGGCCCGGGATCGGCGCCTGCCCGCCGGGAGCCGACCCACCGGAATACCCGCCGTGATTGGCGCGTGACCCGCCTGGGATCTTGGTGGCGGAAGGGCAGGCGCGGGCGTGGGTTTGCCCGTAGGTTGCCGGGTAGTGTTCGCCTAGGTTTGGCGGAGGTGGCGCATGAGCCGGCGCAGGGCGACGTTGCTGCTGGGCGTGGTCGGGCTGGCCTTGCTGGCCGCGGCCGCCGCACGGGTCATTTACACCAGCAGCGGCCCCGGCATTGTCACCCTGCTGGTCATCGGCGCCGTCCTGCTGATCAGCCCGTTCGTTATTTCCCGCGTCGAACGGCTGTCAACGAACGCGGGCGGATACGAGCTTCAGCTCACCCGGGAGATCGCCGAACTGGGCGCCCCGAACGCCGCGCGTGTTCTCGACCGCACCGAGCTGGCCAGGTTCGCCGAGTCCTGCGCCGTGGCCGGCCAGGAACTCGGCGACTCCCGCTTCGAGAACGCCCAGGCACACCTCCAGGACCTGCTGGTGCAGCGGGCCGCGGCGCTCGCCCACCAGGAGAAGTTCGAGGCGGCGGAGGTCAGGACCCTGTTCGCGAACGGCTCCCCCGAGCTGAGGATCCTCGCGATCGGGCTGATGAAGGGCGACCCGTCGCTGGCCGACGGCGCCACGATCCTGGCGGCGATCGCCGACTCGCGCTCGCCCAACGAGCAGTACCAGGGACTCGAGCTGGCCAAGCTCTGCTGGCCGCAACTGTCCCGGTCATACCGCAGCGCGATCCAGTCGGTGATCGCGGACGGCCCCGAGATCCGCACCAGCAACGACCGGGCCGGCATCGCCGCCGAACTCCGCTCCCTGCCCCTGTCCTGACCCACGGCGGCAACGCCGCTCCGGCGCCCGCCCGCGCCGCGCTCCCCAGCCCAGTCGCTACGCGGTGCGGGGATCACCGGTCGGCCGGCCGCGCACCCCTTGTTCCGCGGGCTGGTTTCTGGCACAAAAGGGACTAATAGGCGCCGGACGCGTGCCGTGGGAGGTCGCTGTGGACTGGGGTGCTTCACCTGCGGCGCGCGCGCTGCGGCAGGCGCGGACGGTGGCGGCCTGCGCGCGCCGCACCGGCTGCGGCGCCGACGAGGCCGCCGACATCCTGGCGGAAACCGCCGCAACCGGCCAGCACGGCGAGCCTGGCGCCGTGTCCCGCCGGGCCGTGCTCGGTGGCGCGGGCGCCGCCGCCCTGGCCACCACCGTTCCGGCCGGCTGGCTGAACCCACGGCCGGCCGCCCGGCCGGGACCGCCGGGTGGTGATCATCGGCTCGGGCATCGCCGGGCTCGGCTGCGCCTACCGGCTGTGGGCCGCCCACGGCATCCGCAGCGAGGTCTACGAGTACAACGCCGACCGGGCCGGCGGGCGCATCTTCACCCTGCGGAACTTCTTCGACGCCGGGCAGTACACCGAACAGCACGCCGAGTTCATCTCCAGCGAGCACACGGCAACCCGGCGGCTGGCGGCGCGCTTCGGCCTTGCCCTGGACAACGTCAACGCCTACCCGCCGCACACCCACGCGAACGACTACCGGTTCCGGTTCGGCGGGCGGTTCTGGCCGCAGGCCGCGCTGAACCGGGACTGGCACGAGTGGGGCTGGCGGCTGTTCTACGACGCCGCGTTCCAGAAGGCACCCTGGCCCACCCTGTACAACAAGCACACCGCGTGGGGCCGGCGGTGGGACCACATGACCGCGCCGGAGTGGATCGACGCCCACGTCCCCGGCGGCGTCGACGGCGACTTCGGCCGGCTGTGCCTGTCCATCATGCTCGACGAGTACGGCGGGCCGAACGGCCAGGAGTCCGCGCTCAACCTCGTCTACCTGCTCGGCCTCTACGACAGCGCGCCGAGCGGGCGCCAGCCGAAGAGCAGCCCGCAGCTGTCCGGCACCGACGAGAAGTGGCACATCCGCGGCGGCAACGACCAGCTCATCTCGGGGCTGCTCGACCGGCTGCCCGACGGCACGGTCCACCTGGGCGAGCGGCTGACCGGGCTGCGCAGCCGTGGTCACGGCCGGTACACCTGCACGTTCGCCAGCGGAGCGGCCACCAGGGACGTGCCCGCCGATCACGTGGTCCTCGCGCTGCCGTTCACCAAGCTGCGCGAGGTGGATCTGCACGGTATCGGCCTGCCGCCGCGGCAGCTGATGGCCATCCGCACCGAACCGCTCGGCGCCAGCGCGAAGATCCAGATGCAGTTCTCCACCCGGGTCTGGAACGCCGACCACTGGACCGGAAACCTGTACACCGACGGCATCGTCCAGGGCGGCTGGGAGACCACGGTCGACCAGCCGGGCACGCCGGGGATCCTGATCGCGCTGCCGGGCGGCGTGGTGGGCGCCAACCTCGGCCCGCGCTACGGCCTCACCACCTACCAGGGCCCGGCGCCGGCCGGATGGCCCGCGACTTCCTCGACGATTTCGAGCGGATCTTCCCCGGCGCGCGGCAGGCCTACAACGGCAAGACGTACTACGCCTGGTCGGCAGGTGACCCGCACACCGGCGGCGCGTACTCCTACCTCAAGACCGGCCAGTACACCTCCTTCAACGGCATCCAGGGCAGGCGGCACGGGAACCTGCATTTCGCCGGCGAGCACACCTCGGTGAACTTCGAGGGCTACATCGAGGGCGCCCTGCGCAGCGGCTACCGCTGCGCCAAGGAGATCACCGGCTAACCAGCCAGGGCCCAGCGGCCCGCGCTCGCCTGCGCGCCGCTCCCCGGCCCACCGTTGGTGATCGTTGCGCCGTTGATCACCATAGAAAGTGATCGTTGCCACAACGATCACTGTCCGGCGCGCGGCGGTGGGCGTGTGGATGCGCTAGGACTTCACCTTGACCACGACCGCTCCGGTGGACGAGGACCCGACCGCGTAGCACCTGCTGGTGCTCGCGCAACCCACGCTGTCGAAGGGGAAGTCGGTGCCCTTGTAGTGGGCGGGGGCCCCGGGCTTGCCGTTGACGACGGCCACCACGGCGTCCTTCGCCGTCGACCCCGAGCCGGTGTAGCCGGCGACCAGGCACGTAGTGGCGCTGATGCAGCTGATGACGTTGGCACCGGTACCGCCGCTGAAACCGCCGCCGATCGTCGCCATGGTGCCGATCGTCCCGTTCTTCGGGTTGAGCGGGAACAGCTCGTCAATCGGGGACGGCGACAATTTGCTGTTCCCGCCGAGCGCGTAGCACAGGCTGGCCTTGAAGCAGCTGATCCCCTCGACGTAGGTGTTGGCGGGCAGCGGCTTCGAGGTGCCGGGCTTGCCGTCCTTCAGGAGCTGGATCGACACCCCGCTATGAGAAGCGTCGCTCGCCAGGCACAGGCTGCCAGATGGGCACGCGATCGCCCCCATGCCGGTGCCCGTGTTCTTCTTGTCGGCGAGCAGCTTCCCGGCAGGCGACAGGGTGATCACGACCGCGTTGGTCGACTCGATGCTGGTGCCCTCGAACCCAACGGCGTAGCACTTCGTGGTGCCGGCGCAGGCGACCGCGCCCATCGCCACGATGCCGCCCGTCGGCGCCTTCGGCTTCGCGGTCTGCTTCATCGCTCCGGTCGACACCTTGAGGCTCGCCACCGTGTCGTCGGCCACCGTCACGCACGACGTCGTGCCCGGGCAGGCGACGGCGTTCAGCGAGGCACTGGCCAGGTCGCCGGACCACGCTTTGACCGCACCGGTGGCGGCGTTGATGACCGCGCTCTTGCCGTTGAAATTGTTGTCATTGCCGACCGTGACACAGGCCTTGGTGGTCGGGCAGGTCACGCCGACCAGGTTATTGACCCCCCGCACTGGCGTCCTCGGGGCACCAGGCCCCGATGCGGCGCTGGCCGCGGCCGGCAGGGTCAGAATTGCGATGGCCGCGACGGCGGCCGCCAAAAACGGACGTGGTATCGACATCCTCAAGCTCCCCCCTCGAGGATCCCTGCCTACCATGGCGGACAATTGCTCCGCAAACGGGCAAGCCGGCGTCTCGCTACGGCTTGCGCCCAGCGCTCCGTAGTTGGCGATGTCGTGGTCCGGGACCGGGCCTTCGGGGCCCGGCCGCCACACTAACCCGGCGAGGCGGATGGTATACAAACCGGGCCGTGAGAAGCCGCGGACCTCCTCGCTGGGGTGCTTGGTCAGCCGATCGGCACCTTGGTCCAGTTTGCTGGGCTGGCGCCGAGCAGCCGCAGATGATGGCTGAACAAGGCGATCACGCCGATGGCGGGATGACTGCCGGCGTCGTCGATGAAGACGGCCAGCCCGTCGGCGTGGGCAGCGCAGAGTTGCTGCATGCCGCGCCAGCGATCGACGACCACCTGGTACCCGGCGATCACCCTGTGGACGGAATGGCCGTTCGGGTAGAAGTAGCAGGAGCTGTGCGAGGTGGCCGGGTCCGTGTCTAGGTCAGGAACGTTGGGGCGGAACTCGCCGCTGCCAGCGGCGAGCGCGACGGCGCCCGCGGTGAGCGAATACTGGCTGGCTCGCAGGACCCCGGCGTCCGGGCGGTAGGCAACGCTGCTGACCTGCCATGTGTGCGGCACGCCCGTGAGCTGGGCCGGGAACACGATGGGCGGCGCGGCTCCGGCCCCATACCGGACCTGCGCTGCGACCTTCAGCGCGTCGAGGCGGGCACCATAGGTCAGCAAAGCCCAGCCGCCGCGGGCGTACTGCCAGATCAAATACCCGCTGGCCCAGAAGGCACGATGCCCGTGCACGGCCGGCGCGCGGCCGGTGATCGAGACTGTCTGGCCGCCGTTGGCGCTGTAGGTGCAGTCCATCTCCTTCTGCGCGGCGCTCAGCTTGCAGCGGCCAGCCGAGTAGAAGGTCAGCGACCACACAACCTTGCCCGGGTGCGGCCCGGCGTCCATGTACATCTCGGTCCGGCCGGTGCCTCCCGACATGAGCGCCTGTCCCGGCGGCAGCCAGCCAAAGGACGCATACGGGATGAGGGGATCGAACCGGCTGGGTGCTTGTACGAGTTGGGCCGGTGGCGGGCTGCTGCGCACCGACGGTGCTGTGCCAACCCCGGCCGGGATGCCAGGGGCGGCCGCCACTGCGAGTATCACGCCAGTGATCGCGGCTGCCGCGACGACCGGAACGCTCGCGATGCCCGCCCGGCGCAGGCGGAAACGGCTGCGGCCCCGGCTGACGGCCAGGCCGACATTGGCCCGCGACGGCGGTGGCTGGCCGCTGGCCAGCTGCTCGTACAGCTCACGCAGCTGGGACTCAACCATGGTCAGGCACCTCCTTGTAGCCGCTGGGGCCCGGTGTGACATCCGGCTGGCCGCCATGCCCGGCGGCGAGCGCCCGGCGCAGTGTGCTGATCGCCTTGGCCGTCTGGCTCTTCACCGTCCCCGGTGAGCAGCTGAGGACCTGGGCAGACTGGTCGACGTTCAGATCGCAGTAGAAGCGCAGTACCAGGACCGCGCGCTGCCGCGGTGGCAACGCGGCGACCGCCCCCCGCAGGTCCAGCACCGCATCGTGGTCCACTTCACCGGCCGGCCGATCGGCCATCCTGCCGGTCAGGCTTATCCGCTTGGCCCAGCTGGACCGGCGCTCGTGCACGAACTCGCGGACCAGGACAGCCCGCACATAGGCATCGATGTGATCGGCTGCCCTGGCTTTGTCCCAGTGCACATAGAGCTTGGTGATGGTGGCTTGCACCAGGTCATCGGCTCGCTGCCAGTCCTGGCAGAGCACCACCGCCAGCCGCCGCAGCGCGGGCAATCTCACCGAGGCGTACTCGGTGAACTCGGCGTCACGGCTGGCGCTCACCGCAGGGACCTTACTGCTCCGGGATGCATCACATCCGCCAGAGGCCCCCACAAGCGCCTCCGGTTGCCCGCCAAGCCAAAGTCGCCTGAATATGACGGACGAAGCCGTAGCCCGGGCCTCCGCGCTGTTGCGGGAGGCCCGGGCCACGGCTGGTGGCGGTCCGGTCAGCTCACCGGGCCGGTTCCAGCTCGGTTTCCCCGGCACCGCCGTCCGCGGCGACCGCGACCGCGCTGGCGGCCGTCGTGCCGGCGGCCGCCGTGCTGGCCGCCTTGGTGCTAGCGGCGTCCGCGATGGCCTGGACGGCGGCCGGCCTGCGCAGCCGGGGCAGCGCCAGGGCCGCGGCCGCGGCGACCGCCACCGCGGCGGCGCCCACCCAG
The DNA here is from genome assembly GCA_963703605.1 of uncultured Actinomycetes bacterium. Lineage (GTDB taxonomy): Bacteria > Actinomycetota > Actinomycetes > Streptosporangiales > Streptosporangiaceae > DASXKD01. The sequence continues at coordinate 33,433 of CAVPFC010000001.1, read as the reverse complement.
ACCGCGGGCGACAGTCCGGCGACGAATGCCGTCCCGCTGGTGTAGCCGCCGCGCGCCGAGAACACCGCGCCGAGCACCGCGATGCCGAACACGCCGCCGAGCTCGCGGATCGCGTTGTTCGCACCCGAGGCGATGCCCTCCTGGTCCCGGCGGACCGAGCCGAGCACCACGTTGGCGACCGGCGCGAAGAACAGCGACATCCCGATGCCGGAGACGACGAACGCGGGCACCAGCGTGGCGTACGCCACCGTCGGGGTGATGATCATGGCCAGCCAGCCCAGGCCGATCGCCTGCATGGCCAGCCCGGTCACCAGCAGGGGCCGGCCGCCGATCCGGTCCGACAGCGCCCCGGCGATGGGGGTCACGAGCACTGGCATGGCGGTCCACGGCAGCGTGCGCAGTCCGGCCTGGAGTGGGCTGTAGTGCTGGACCACCTGGAGGAACTGGGCCAGCAGGAAGATCGAGCCGAACATGCCGAAGAACATCAGCAGCGACGCGACGTTGGTCATCGTGAAGCCGCGGCTGCGGAACAGGTACAGCGGCAGCATGGGCTCGGGGGCGCGCAACTCCCAGGCGGCGAAGGCGGCCACGAGCAGGGCGCCGATGACCATCGGCGGCAGCACGGTGAGGCTGGTCCAGCCGTGCGCGTTGCCGCGCACCACGCCGAAGACGATGCCGAGCAGCCCGAGGCTGGCCAGAACCAGGCCGGGGATGTCCAGCCGGGTCGCCGGGCCGCGGCTCTCGGTGAGCCGGGACCACGCGACCGGCAGCAGCGCGATCCCGATGGGCACGTTCAGCCAGAAGATCCACTGCCAGGACGCGCCCTCGACGACCGCCCCGCCGACCAGCGGCCCGATGGCGATGGCCAGGCCACCCACCGCGCCCCAGACGCCCAGCGCCATGCCGCGGCGTTGCGGCGGAACGGCGGCGGACAGCAGGGTGAGAGTCAGCGGGACGAGGACGGCTGCCCCGACACCCTGCACTGCGCGGGCCGCGATCAGCCAGCTGATGCCGGGGGCGAGCGCGGCAGCGGCCGAGCCGGCGGTGAACAGGGCAAGACCGGCCACGAACATCCGCTTGCGCCCGTACCGCTCACCGAGCGTGGCGCCGGTGAGCAGCAGCACGGCGAACGTCAGCGTGTAGGCGTTGACCGTCCATTGCAGCCCTTCGAGCGACGCGTGCAGGTGCTCCCGGATCGACGGCAGCGCCGTCGTCACCACGAGGTTGTCCAGCGACGCCATGAACAGAGCGGCCGACGTGACCACGAAGGTCCACACGGTGCGCCGTCTCGGGTTCATCTCTGCTCCCTTTGTAAGTGAGTGATCACTATCTAACTTGGCGAAAAAAAAGGCGGTACCGGTGGCCGCACACGGTCAGTCCGTGGGCGTCCTCGGGCACCAGCTCGTCCACCGCTCGTCGACGGCCGGCAGGTCCATGGCCGCGGCCACGTTCATCAGCATGCCCATGGCGAAGAAGGAGACGACCCGGTCGAACGGCAGCCCGGATACCCGCTCCACCAGCGCCCACAGCCCCTTGAACCCGGCCCGGGCCGCGGCCCGGATGTCGGGGTCCTCGCAGGCCGCGTACGTGTGCATCTGCAACAGCAGGAGGGTCCGGTCATCGAGCAGCCGCTCGTACTCGTCGCCCATCGCCTCCAGGGCCTCCTCGCCGGTCTTGTCCCCCGCCGCTGCGGTGAACGCGTCCGCGATGCGCTGGAAGCAGCGGTCCACGAGCGCGAGGAACAGCGCCTTCTTGGTCGGGAACAGCCGGAACAGGTAGGGCTGGCTGATCCCGGCCCGCCGGGCGACGTCCTCGGTCGAGGTGCCGGCCAGGCCCCGGACGGCGAACTCGGTGACCGCCGCCTCGACCACCGCCTCGCGGCGCTCCTCGGCGCTCATCCGTACTCCGGTGTTGCTCATGCCCTTAAGTTAGTAACCACTCACTACCTTTGTCAACCCCCAGTTGGCGAAAGCTGGCGCCCCACAAGGCGGGGCGGCGGCTCACCGGCCCGCGATGGCCTTGATCATTTCGACTTTTCATTCGAAACGCACGGGTTGACGTCTGGCTTGCCCCGGTATGGGCGTGCGGAAGGGATGAAAAGTCGCTGGCGCTGTCTCAGTAAGCGAGACGCAGCACCCGCCTGGCACGCGAGCACCCCGCTGGCGGGCGGCGGCGGGCGAGGCGGTGCGGTGCGGTGCGGTCAGCCGGTTTCTTCGGGGAGCTCGTACCAGGTGACCTTTTCGCCGACCCTGGCCCGCATCTTCCACTTCAGCGACTTCGGGGCGGCCTCCATCGCCTGCTGGAGCCTCTTGGCCGAGGCCGCCACGGTCTGCGCCCCTTGGCCATCCAGCCGGTCGCCTGCGAACGCGACGAGCCGGGGCAGGTTCCGCTCCACGGTGTGGTAGAAACCCCAGTCGCCCGCCAGCGGGGCTACGAAACGCTCGACGTCGATGCCCGCCCCGCCGTCGGTAGGCAGGTCGAGCAGCAGCGCGGTTGCGTCGAGCAGGTCCTTCTCCTCGATCTGCACGATCTGGAGCTTGGTCAAGAGCAGGTCGGCGGCGTGGATGGTGAGCCCCTCCCCCGGCAGGCCCCGGCCGAGGTCGAGCCGGTGGCACATCTGGAACGTGCCCACCAGCACGTCGACCACAAAGCCGCGCGGCGCGGCGAAGATCATCCGGTGCGCACCGTGCAGCGCGTTGAAGTGCTGGTCCTCGGCGTAGCCGGCGTCCCGGAACACCCGCGCCGCCGCGGCCCCCTGGCGGGGCGGGACGACCACGTCGTAGTCGTGATAGGCCCGGGCCAGCGCGCCGGCCCGCGCCGAGGGCGCGACCTGGTACACCGCGATCCCGCCGAGCAGGCGCATGGTGGCCCCGGCGTCCGCCGCCGCGCCGATGATGTCCACCGCGGCGGCGAGCAGTTCCGCGCCACCGAGCAGCCCGGCGGCGGGAACTTCCCCGGCGGCAGGCGGCGGTTCTTCAGGCATTCCCCTAGGCTGCCGCTTCCGCGCTGGCTGCGCCATACGCCTGGCCCTTTATTCGACCGGCAGCCCACGGTAGGTGGAGTCGAGGTCCACCCCCGGTCCGCTAGCAAATGCCGCGGTCTACCCGGTGCGCCGGCCTTCTGGCCGCCCGAACGTGCGCCGGTAGACGGCCGGGCTGAGCCCGGCCTGGCTGGTGAAGTGCCGCCGGAACACCGACGTGTCCTCGAACCCGGCCCGGCGCGCGACCTCGGCCACGGCGAGGTCGGTCGTCTCGAGGATCCGGCGGGCCAGGATGATCCGCTGCGCGACGAGCCACCGGTGCGGCGTGGTGCCGGTTGCCGCGTGGAACTCCCGGTAGAACGTGCGTCGGCTCATGGCCGCGATGGCGGCGAACTGGTCCACCGTCGGGTTCTCGCGCAGATGCTCCAGCGCCCAGGTCAGCGCGGGGTCCAAACGCCGGTCGAACGCGCCGGCCACCGGCTGGTCGATGAACTGCGCCTGGCCCCCGTCCCGGTGCGGCCCGACGACCAGCCTGCGGGCCAGGTTGTTGGCGACCTCCGCGCCGTGGTCCTTGCGGACCAGGTGCAGGCACAGGTCGATGCCCGCGGCCACGCCGCCGGAGGTCAGCACGTCGCCCTCGTCGACGTACAGCACGCCGGGGTCGACGTGGATCCGCGGATAGCCGGCGGACAGCTCGCGGCAGAACCGCCAGTGCGTGGTGGCGTGCCGCCCGTCGAGCAGGCCCGTTGCGGCCAGCACGAACGTGCCGAGGCACACCGACACGATCCGGCAGCCGCGCGACCAGGCGGCGACCAGGGGCCCGAGGACCTGCTCGCTGGGCCGCTCGTAGACGAAGCGGGCCACCGGCAGCACGATGACCGTGTCCGCCACCGCCAGCTCCTCTATGCCGCGGTCCACCATCAGCCGCAGGCCGCCCCGGGTGTCCCGCTGGCCGGGAAGATCACCGCACACCGAGAACTCGTACCAGTCCGGCGCGAGTTCGTGATCGATGCCGAAGACCTCGGAGACCGCCCCCAGATCGAGGGGCGAGACGCCGCCGAGGGTGAGCGCCGTGACCCGGTGGCGTGGCACGGATTGCATGCTAATTGACATTCGTGCCACTGTCACCGGGCCGCCGCGGGCTGGCACCGTGAGATGTCCAAGATCCGCAGCGCAGCCTGGAGGAACGAGATGGATGGCCCGCGAGTCGTATCCGCCGACGAGTGGCTCGCCGCCCGCAAGCAACTGCTGGCCAAGGAGAAGGCGGCAACCCACGCGAGGGACGAGCTCAACGCCAGCCGCCGCGCCCTGCCGATGGTCGAGGTCACCAAGGAGTACGTCCTCACCGGGCCGGGCGGCGAGGTGGGCCTGCCCGGCATGTTCGAGGGGCGCCGCCAGCTGATCGTCTACCACCTCATGTGGCGGCACGCGGAGTCGGGCTTCCCCGGCGAGGATCAGGGCTGCCCGACCTGTTCCTTCCTGGTGGACAGCATCGGCCATCCGGCCCACCTGCACTACTGCGACACCACCCTGGCGCTGGTGTCACGCGCGCCGCTGGCCAGCATCGAACGGCACCGCCAGCGGATGGGCTGGGCGCTGCCCTGGTACTCCTCCTCCGGCAGCGACTTCAACTACGACTTCCACACCAGCTTCGACGAGGACGTCGCCCCGCTGGAGTACAACTACGCCGATGCCGCGACCCTCGCGCGCACGGCGCCGTACATCCGGTCCGGGACCGACGCGTTCGGGGCGAGCGTCTTCCTGCGCGACGGTGACCGCGTCTTCCATACCTACTCGGCGTACGGCCGCGGCGTGGATCACCTGATCAACACCTACAACTGGCTCGACCTGACCCCGCTGGGCAGGCAGCGGCACGTCGCCGAGTTCCAGTACCACGACCGTTACGACGCGGGCACCTGACCGGGTGACCCGCTGACGGCCAGATCAGGTCCGCGCCGGCTAGCGGGGCGCATAGCTGACCGTCTCGAACGGCCAGGCGTTTTTCAGCCACAACGCGACGGCGTCATGAAGGGGCACGTCAAGCTCGGCCCGGTCCGCGGTGACCCAGGAGCGGACGTCCGCGCCGTCACCCGATTCCAGTGGGTAGATGTAGACGCAGCCGATCACGCGGCCGTCCTCGCTGGCCAGCACCGTGTAAGTGAACCCGGCCCGGTTGGCGAAGTCCCTGGCGTGCCGTTCCAGGTCCACCAAGTTCTTCTCGGGTGGCATCGGATACGGCCACCGCCCGTCGGGGTAGCCGGGCGTGGCCCGGATGTGCTCCATGCTCGACGTCCACGCCGCGTAGTCGCTCTCGTTGTGCTGCGGCCCGAGCGGTTCGAGCCGGAACTCGCCGGCGACCAGTTCCAGGGGAACCTCGAAATCGTCCGGCACGAAACCACGTTCTGCCGCCATCCGTTGCTCCTCACCTCGGCGTGCTGACATGATCCGCCGCGGGCGGTTCCCCGGGCAAAGGCCGGCCCCGGGTGCCAGGGCACCACCCGGCAGGCGTAAAGCACAAAGAGCCTAAGCCGGGGCGGGGCGCGGCGCCGCGCCCGGGACGGCGGCCGTGGTGCGCAAGCGCCAGCCAGACCTCGGCGAGCGGCTCGTTCGAGCGCGCCAGCGTCGTCGGGGTCTCCCCCGCCTACGACCACGCCGAGCTGACCTCGGTAGCCGCCGCCCACGTCTGCTTCGGCCTGCTGGCCCTGATGCTGCTCGCCGCGCAATGAGCCGCGTGCGCTAGCGTGCCCGTCATGGTGACCACCGGCCAGTTGCTGGCGTTTGCCGTGGCGTCCCTCGTCCTCATCGTGATCCCCGGCCCGAGCGTGCTGTTCGTGGTCGGGCGGGCCCTGGCCCACGGCCGCCGCACCGCGCCTGCCTCGGTCGTCGGCAACGCGGTAGGGGTCGAGGTGGTGGCCGTCTGCGTGGCGCTGGGGGTCGGCACGCTGGTGGAGCGGTCCTCGCTGGTGTTCACGATCGTCAAGCTGGCCGGCGCTGGGTACCTGATCTGGCTCGGGATCCGCGCGGTGCGGCAGCGCCGCGGCCTGGCGGCCGCCTTCGCGCAGGCGGAGGCGCCCCGGGGCGGGCCAAGGGCGGCGCTGGAGGGATTCGTCGTGGGCGTGGCGAACCCCAAGGCCGTCATCCTGTTCGCCGCGGTGCTGCCCGGGTTCGTCAACCGCCACGCAGGCCACGTTCCGGCGCAGATGCTCGTGCTGAGCCTGGTGTCCTTCACGATCGCGCTGATCTCCGACAGCGCCTGGAGCATCGTGGCGAGCACCGCCCGGTCATGGTTCGGCCGGTCCCCACGCCGGCTCGAACTGGTCGGCGGCGCGGGCGGCCTGGCCATGATCGGCCTGGGCATCTCGGTCGCCGCCACCGGCCGCAAGAACTGACCCGGCAGCGGCCCGCGAACCGAACGGCGATGTGGCCCCGGCGGGAGAATTCAGGCGGCGCGGACCGCCTCAGCGACGGCATCGGCCGAGGGGGCCAGGCCGGGTGCCGAGCGGCGCAGCGCCAGCCATCCGTTGGCGGCATCAGCGACCAGAGCGGCCTGACGAGTGCTCTCGCGGTCGATGCCATAGAACGCGGCAACCTCGCTCCACCGCCAAAGCCGGTGCCTGGCTCCTTGGCCGTTGGCGGGAGCCGGAAACCGCCGTGCGCGCAAGCCGGTGATGGCCTGGCGCACCGCCTCCCGGCTACGCCCTGTTCGCTCGGCGATGTCGAGCACCGATACCAGTGGGTCGGCGTCCACCGTGGTAACCCGCAGTCCCGTGGCGCCTTCGACATCGGCGATCGCCGAGAAGATCGCATCGGCGAAAGAGGGGGCATCACGGTCAAAGTCCAGCTCACCCGTGCCGTTGCCGTAGCTGAGCCCGGCGTCATCGCAAACAGCGCCCAGCGCGTCGATCTCCGCCTCGTCGGGCTCACGGTCCAGCCGGATCCGGAACTGGTATGTCGTCATGGCGCGCCCCCTTCCTCCGTGTGATCGGCATGCAGCGCCACGAACCGGACGATCTGCTTGGCATGCGTACCCGGATTGCGCGGCGTGGACCACACCGCAAACGAAAGACCGCATAAGCAGCGGACCTCGCCCCCAGCGATGACCCCGGTGGATCTCCGCGACGATGAGACCCTCCTGCCGGGCGCGGCGTAACGCCTCGGCGACTTCCTTCTTCGGATGTCCGTCCCTTGGCATGATGCCAAGTTAGCAGGTTGAAGGCAAGGGTTAGGCGGCGTCGTGGAAGACCAGGCCTAGGGTGTGGCGGCGGCCGGATCTGATGGCCGACACGCCGTGCCGGACCGGGGCGGCGGACCAGCCACGGGCCGAGCGGACGGGGCGGTCGCGGGTGGTGAACACCAGCCCGTGCCCGTGCGGGATCAGCGTCGCGGTACCGCGCGACTGGGCCCGGGGCCGCTGTTCGACCAGGAGGAACTCGCCGCCGGTGTGATGGTGCCCCGGCTCGTTGAGGTTGATCACCACTTGCAGCGGGAACACCTTGTCGCCGTACAGGTCCCGGTGCAGCGCGTTCCAGTCGCCCTCCCGGTAGCGCAGCAGGATCGGGGTGGGCCTGGCCTGCCCGGCCCGGTGGCACTCGTCCAGCCAGTCCGCCAGCGTGTCCGGCCACCGGTCGGGCCGGCGCAGCTTCGCCGCCCAGTCGCGGGCGATGGGCAGCAGCCGCGGGTAGAGCTGTTCCCGCAGCCGCCGCACCGGCTCGGGGAACGGCTCGGCGAAGTACTTGTACTCGCCCCGGCCGAACCGGTACCGCTCCATGTTTATCGTGGCCCGGAACCGGGCCGGGTCGTCGTACAGCGCCGCGATCCGCGCGCACTCCTCCGGCGTCAGCAGCCGGGGCAGCAACGCGCAGCCGATGTCGTTGAGCTCCGCGGCGACCCGGTCCCAGTCGGCGGGCGGAAGCGCGGTCGTGCCGCGATCGGCCTCTTGGCGGCCCTGTACCGCGGGCGCCATCATGCCGCGGACTCCAGGGCCAGCAGGGCGCGCTTGGCGTCCGCGCCGCCGGCGTACGCGCCGGCGGTTCCGTCAGCATGCACCACCCGGTGGCACGGGACCACGACGGGCAGCGGGTTCTTCGCGCAGGCGGTGCCGACCGCGCGGAACGCCTTCGGGCTCCCGGAGGCGGCCGCGACCTCGGCGTAGCTCTCGGTATGCCCGTACGGGATCGCGGGCAGGTGCGCCAGCACGGTGCGCCGGAAGCCGGTCGCCAGCCGGAAGTCCAGCGGCAGGTCGAACTCGGTGCGCCGCCCGGCGAAGTACTCGTCGAGCTGCCGGCTCACCTGGTCCAGCCGCCCCGGCGCGCGCAGGATGCGCGGGCTGACGGCCTGCGCGAGCGACGCCAGCACCTCGTCGTGTCCCTGGCCGGGGTAGGCGACCCGGACCAGGCCCTGCCCGGTCGTGGCGAGCAGCAGCTCGCCGACCGGCGTGGCGATCGTGCGGTAGGCGACGTCGAGGACGCCGTCCCGCTCCGCCGCGGCGACCAGCCGCGCGTGCAGCCGCGCGTTCGCCTCCTCATCCACCGCCGGCATGGCGGCGAACAGCCGCGCGTTCTCGTTCTCGGATGTGCTCATGGTCTGTCTCCTCGGTGCAATCACACCAGGTAGACGCCCGGGCTCGCCGGAATGTGAGCCACCCGGCCGAAGGCGGCCCCCAGGCCACCGTAGTTCCCTTCAGGCCGGGCCAGGCTGGCCGGAGGTCTCGGCGACCTTCCGGGCGAGGTAACGGCGTTCGGACTCCGTGGCGGCCAGGCCGAGGGCCTCGGCGTAGCCGACGGCGGCCTCGGCGCGGCGGCCGAGCCGCTCCAGCAGGTCGGCGCGGGTGGCGGGGAGCAGGTGATAGCCCGGCAGCGCGCCAGCCGACTCCAGGGCCGCGACCAGCTCCAGCCCCGCGGCCGGGCCGTCGGCCATGGCCACGGCGACCGCCCGGTTCAGCTCCACCACCGGCGTCGGGGCGAGCCGCGCCAGCTCCCCGTAGAGCAGGGCGATCTGGGCCCAGTCGGTGTCGGCCACCCGGGTGGCGGTGGCGTGGCAGGCGGCGATCGCCGCCTGCACCCCGTACGGCCCGGCCCGGCCGCGCCGCAGGGCCGCGTCGAGGATCCTGGTCCCCTCTTCGATCTCGGCCTGGTCCCAGCGGGTACGGTCCTGGTCCGCCAGCCGGATCAGGTCGCCCGCCGCGTCGACGCGGGTCATCCGCCGGGCGTCATGGAAGTACATGAGCGCCAGCAGGGCGAGTGCCTCGGGCTCGTCGGGCATGAGCTGGGTGAGCGCCCCGGCCAGCCGGATCGCCTCCGCGCACAGGCCTTTGCGCACCAGGTCGGCGCCCGCGCTTGCCGAGTAGCCCTCGTTGAACAGCAGGTACAGGACGGCCAGCACCCCGGCGGTGCGTTCGGGCAGCAGGTGCGCGGGCGGGACCCGGTACGGGATGCGTGCGTCGCGGATCTTGTTCTTGGCCCGGACCAGGCGCTTGGCCATCGTCTGCTCGGGGACCAGGAACGCCCGGGCGATCTCCGCGGTGGTCAGCCCGGCCAGGGTACGCAACGTCAGCGCGACCCGGGCCTCCAGCGACAGCGCCGGGTGGCAGCAGGTGAACATCAGCCGCAGCCGGTCGTCGCGGATGCCGCTCTCGTCGTCGCCGGCCGGGCCGGGGTCGTCAGGGACCGCCAAGGTGGCCGCCTCCCTCAGCTTGACCGCCTCGGCCGCGCCGCGGCGGAGGCGGTCCAGGGCCCGGTTGCGCGCGACCGTGGTGAGCCAGGCCCCCGGGCGCCGCGGGACGCCGTCCCGCGGCCAGGTCTTCAGGGCCTGCGCGAAGGCGTCCTGGGCGCACTCCTCGGCCAGGTCCCAGTTGCCGGTCATCCCGATCAGCGCCGCGACGACGCGCCCCCATTCCTGGCTGAACGCCTCGGCGACCGCGCCGGCGACGTCGCCGTCACCGGCGGTGCCCGTGCCGCCGGTCACTCGTTCCAGAACGGCCTCACCTCGATGGTCCCGAACCTGGCGACCGGGTGCTTTGACGCGACCTCGATGGCCTCGTCCAGGTCCGCGCAGTCGATGATGTCGTAGCCCGCGATCTGCTCCTTGGTCTCGGCGAACGGCCCATCGGAGATCAGCAGCTCGCCGCCGCGGACACGGACCGTGGTGGCGTCGCTGACCGGCGCCAGCTCATGGCCGTCCAGCCGGATCCCGCGCCGCTCCATCTCCTCGACCCAGACGCCGACGTCGCGGCCGACCTGTGCGTCTTCCTCCGGGTCGTCCTCGACGGACCCGTCCCCGCAGACCAGCAGCATGTACTTCACAGTTCCTCCACCGTATGGGTCAGGCCGCGCGGGCCAGGACCCGGACGCCGGGCAGCGCGGCCAGGGTGCGCCGCACGCCGCGCTGCGGACGGTGGCCGTGCGGCCGGCGGCCGGCGGCGGCTGCCTGCGCCTGGATGTCCTGGATGCGGCCGGCGACGACGTCTTTGCTGTTTACCAGAATCATGGTGCCCTCCTCGGTCGCGGCCCGCGAGCCGCAGAACTTGTTGGTCACCCCGACGACGAAGCTGGACGCCCGGGATGGACACCGGGCCGGAGAAATTCCGGAAAGAATTTGTCAGGACCCGGCGGACGGGGCCCAGGACGGCGGCCGCTTCTCCCGGAACGCGGCCATGCCCTCCGCCGCCTCGGCCGAGGCGAACAGCTTCTGGGACAGCTCGGTGGTGCGGGCGAACGCCGCGCCGCGCTCCATCCCGCCGATCGTGTAGACGAGCCGTTTCGCCGCGGCCAGCGCGGACGGCCCGCCGGCCAGCAGCCTGGCCAGCACGGCGGCGACCTCGGCGTCCAGGTCGGCCTCGGGCACGGCCCGGGTGATCAGGCCCACCTCGGCGGCCCGGGCGGCGCTGATCCGCTCACCGCTGAGGAACAGTTCGAGTGCGTCCGCGCGCCGGATCTTGGGCAGGCAGACCACCGAGATGATGGCGGGCGCGACCCCGACCCGGACCTCGGTGAAGGCGAACCGCGCCGCGCTGCCGGCGATGGAGATGTCGCAGGCCGCCGCCAGCCCCACCCCGCCGCCCACGCAGTGCCCGGCGATCCGGGCCACCACGGGCTTGGGCGCGTCCTGGATGTCCTCCAGGACGTCGGCCAGCCCCACCGTCTTGCTGCGCCGCGTGCGCTGCTTCTCCCCGCCGGACAGGTCGGCGCCCGCGCAAAACGCCGGGCCGGTGTGCGTCAGCACGACGGCCCCGACCGCCTTCTCCGCCAGGGCGGCGGCCAGGCCGTCGGCCAGCCCGCCGAGCAGCGCGGGCGTCATCGCGTTGCGGTTGTGCGGCTGATCCATGGTCAGCGTCGCCACGCCGCCGCTCACCGCGTACCGCACCGCCTGGTCCTCGGTCACGCCCTCACCCTCATTCGCTATTTCCATGATCCTGAAGGATCTTCCATAGCCCCTCTGGAGGATCCTTCAGGATCATGAGGGGCCGGGCAGCAGGTCCACCGGGATGTCCACGACCCGGGCGCGCAGCCACTCGCCCAGGCTCTTGGCCTGGGGGTCCAGCCTGGTGCTGGCCGCCACGCCCTCGCCGAGCAGGCCGGCCACGACGAAGTTGATCGCGCGGAGGTTGGGCAGCTCGTAGCGGTGCACCGGCAGCGGCGCGGTCTCGGGCAGCAGTTCCTTCAGGCGCGGCACGGTGAGGAACCCGGCCAGCCACGCGTACGCCGCGTCGCTGCGCGCCCATACGCCAAGGTTGGCGTTCCCGCCCTTGTCACCCGACCGCGCACCGGCCACCCGCCCTAGCGGCGCCCGCGCTGTGCCGCCGCCGCCCCCGCGCTCTGCCCTTCCCGCCCCCGCGCTCCGCGCCCGCCCCCGGCCTGCGCCCGCCCCCGCTCTGGCCTCGTCCGTCGCGGCCGCGCCGCCCGCGACGACCTGAACCTCCGCGACCTCCGGTGGGTCCGGCGGCACGGTCGGCGCCACGACGGCCCGGTCGGGGCCAAGACAAACCTCTTGCGGTACGAGGTCCGCGGGAACCGCCGTCGGCCAGTACACCCCGTAAGCGCGGGCCCCGCCGGTGAGGCCGTCCCCGAACATGCCCGGGTAGTTCGCCAGGGCGAGCTCGGTGACCCGTGCCGAGAACGCGCGGCCCACGGTGCGCTCGTCGGCGGACTTGACGGTGATGCGGAGCTGCGCCATGGCCTCGGCGTTGCTCGCCGGATCGGGTTTGTCGGTGCGCAGCAGCGTGACGTCAACCGACTCAAAGGCCTCGCGCCCGCCGGGGATCCCGGCCCACAGCGCCCGCTCGACCAGCGCGGCCTTCTCCTCGATGTCGAGCCCGGTGAGATACAGGGTCAGCGTGGACCGCCAGCCACCGGAGTAGTTGAGCGCGACCTTGGCCGTGGCCGGCGGGGAATCACCGCGCACGCCGGAGATCCGCACCCGGTCCGGGCCGTCGGCGGACAGGCGGATGCTGTCGAACCGGGCCGTGACGTCCGGGTTGAGGTAGGCCGGACCGCCGATCTCGTACAGGAGCTGCGCGGTCACCGTGTCCACCGACACCATCCCGCCCTGCCCGGGGTGCTTGGTGATCACCGACGACCCGTCGGCGGCCACCTCGGCGATAGGGAAGCCCGGGTGCTCGAGCCCGGGGACCTCGGTGAAGAACGCGAAGTTCCCGCCGGTCGCCTGCGCCCCGCACTCGATCACGTGGCCGGCCACCACGGCCCCGGCCAGCGCGTCCCAGTCGCCGCGCCGCCAGCCGTGATGCCACGCCGCCGGGCCCACCACCAGCGCGGCGTCGGTGACCCGGCCGGTGATCACGATGTCGGCGCCACGGGCCAGGGCGTCCGCGATGCCCCACCCGCCCAGGTAGGCGTTGGCCGTGATGACCTGGCGGTCACCGAGCTGCTCGCCGGTGTCGGTGTTGGCGAGGTCGATGCCGGCGCCCCGCAGCTCCGCCAGGCGGGGCATCAGGTCGTCGCCCTCGATGTAGGCGATGACCGGGTCCAGGCCGAGCTTGCCCGCGACGCCCCGCACCGCCTCGGCGCAGCGCCGCGGGGACAGCCCGCCCGCGTTGGACACCACCTTGATCCCCCGGTCCGCGCACTCGCCCATGACCTGTTCCATCTGGGTCACGAACGTCCGGGCGTAGCCCGTGGCCGGGTCCCGCAGCATGTTCTTCGCAAGCACCAGCATGGTCAGCTCGGCGAGCCAGTCGCCGGTCAGCACGTCGATGGGCCCGCCCTCGACCATCTCCCGCGCCGCGGACAACCGGTCACCATAGAACCCGCTGCAGTTCGCGATCCGGATGGGGCCGGTCACGGTGCGCTGGCCTCGTCGATGACGGCCAGCAGGTCACCGGCGGCGACCTGCTGGCCGGGCTGGGCGCGGACCTCGCGCACCACCCCGGCGTGCGGCGCCGTGATGCGGTGCTCCATCTTCATGGCCTCCACGATCATCAGCAGCTGGCCGCCGGCGACGGAGTCGCCGGCGGCGGCGTGCACCGCCAGGACCGTGCCCGGCATGGGGGCGGCCAGGCCACCGGTCACGCTCTCGCCGTGCCCCGCTTCGCCGAAGCGGGGCACGGCGAGCAGTTCCACGTCACCGTCCGGCCCCTGGACCCACACCCGGTCGCCGTGCCGGAACACGTGCAGCCGGTGCCGCCGGTCCCCGTCCGCGAACTCGATCCAGCCGCCTGCCACGCTCAGGACCTCGACCGGGCTGGACGCCTCGTCCGGCGCCGGGGCCTGCGGCGGCGCACCGGCCCCGGGCTCGTCCGCCGGCACGCCGCTGACCGTGACGGCGAAGCGGCCATCACGGCCGCGCTGGTAGCTGACCGTCACGCTGTCCGGGCCGTGCCGGTACCCGGCCCGCTCCGGCGGCATGACGCTGTTGCGCCAGCCACCCGGCAGGGTCCGCAGCACCGGCGCCGTCGCCAGGGCTTCCGCCTGCGCAGCGAGAGCCGCGCCGGTCACCGCTGTACGCAGTTCCGCGGGTGATGGCTGGCGGGCCACGGGTACAGCGTTCTGCTGGATAAAAGCGGTGGTGGTGCGGCCGGAAAGGAATTCCCGGTGCCGCAGCGTGGCGACGAGGAAATCTCTGTTGGTGGTAACGCCCCGGATCCGGGTGCGCTCCAGGGCCAGGGCCAGGGCCAGCGCCGCCTCCCGCCGCGTCGGCGCGTGCGCGATGACCTTGGCCAGCATCGGGTCGAACTCGACGCCGACCACGCTGCCCCGCTCCACGCCGGAGTCCCAGCGGCACGGCGGGCGGGCAGCCGGAGCCCAGTCGAGCAGGGTCCCGGTCGCGGGCAGGAACCCGGCGGCGGGGTCCTCGGCGTACAGGCGGGCCTCGATCGCGTGCCCGTCCATCGCCAGGCCGGCCTGCGTCACCGACAGCGGCAGTCCCTGGGCCACCAGAAGCTGCTCACGGACCAGGTCGATGCCGGTGACCGCCTCGGTGACCGGGTGCTCGACCTGCAGGCGGGTGTTCATCTCCAGGAACCAGAACTCGCCGGACGGTTCCAGGATGAACTCGACGGTGCCGGCCCCGAGGTACCCGACGGCCTTCGCGGCGGCCAGCGCGGCGGCGCCCATCTTGCCGCGCAGTTCCGCGGCGAGGGCGGGCGAAGGGCATTCCTCGATGATCTTCTGGTGGCGGCGCTGGATCGAGCACTCGCGCTCGAAACAGTGCACCGCTCCGCCGTGGGTGTCCGCCAGGACCTGGATCTCCACGTGCCGGGCCTCGGTGAGGTAGCGCTCCAGGAAGACCGTGGCATCCCCGAACGCCGCGCCCGCCTCGCGCCGCGCGGCCGCCACGGCCTCGGTCAGCTCGCCGGGCTCCGCGACGACCCGCATCCCCTTGCCGCCGCCGCCCGCCGCGGCCTTCACGATCACCGGCAGCGGCAGGCCGTCCGGGCCGGGCAGCGCGTCACCCGCGATCTCCCAGGTGGGCAGGACCGGCACGCCCACGTCGGCCATCAGCCGCTTGGCCGCCAGCTTGTCCCCCATCACCTCGATGACCTCGGGCGGCGGGCCCACCCAGGTGAGCCCGGCTCCGGTGACCGCGCGGGCGAACCCTGCCCGCTCGGACAGGAAGCCGTAGCCGGGGTGGACGGCGTCGGCTCCGGCCGCGGCGGCCGCGGCCAGCAGCGCGTCGATGTTCAGGTAGGTCTCCGCGGCGGTGCGCCCGGGCAGCGCCACCGCCCGGTCCGCCTCGGCGACGTGCGGCGCGCGGGCGTCCCCGTCGGCGTAGACCGCGACCGTCCGGATCCCCATGGCGGACGCGGTCGCGATGATGCGGCGGGCTATCTCGCCCCGGTTGGCGATGAGCAGCGTGGTGATCACAGTCGGAACACCCCGTATCCGCGGGCTCCCTGCACCGGGCCGCTGTGGCAGGCGGACAGCGCCATGGCCAGCACGGTCCTGGTGTCCCTGGGGTCGATGATGCCGTCGTCGGCCACCCGCCCCGTGGCGTACAGGGCCAGCGACCCGGCCTCGGCGTACTGCTCCACCGCCGCGGTGATGGCGGCCTCGGTCTCCTCGCTGACTTCCTCGCCGCGCCGGGCGGCCCGTTCCCGGCGGACGATCGACATGACCCCGGCCATCTGCTTGGGGCCCATGATCGCGATCTTGGCGGTCGGCCACAGGAACACGAACCGGGTGTCGAACGCCCGCCCGCCCATGCCGTAGTTCCCGGCGCCGTAGCTGGCGCCCATGATGACCGTGACGTGCGGCACGGTCGAGTTGGAAAGGGCGTTGATCATCTGGCTGCCGTGCTTGACGATGCCGCCGCGCTCGTAGTCGCGGCCCACCATGTACCCGGTGATGTGCTGCAAGAACACCAGCGGCGTGCTGGTCTGGTTGCAGAGCTGGATGAACTGCGCCGCCTTCTGCGAGGAGTCGGAGAACAGCACCCCGTTGTTGGCCAGGATGCCCACCGCGAACCCGTGGACCTCGGCCCAGCCGGTGACCAGGGTGGGGCCGTAGCGCGGCTTGAACTCCTCGAACCGGCTGCCGTCCACCACCCGGGCGATGACCTCTCTGGCGTCCACCGCGGCGCGCAGGTCGCGGGGCATCAGCCCGAGCAGTTCCTCGGCGTCGTA
Organism: uncultured Actinomycetes bacterium; assembly: GCA_963703605.1. GTDB lineage: Bacteria > Actinomycetota > Actinomycetes > Streptosporangiales > Streptosporangiaceae > DASXKD01. The sequence goes on along the minus strand of CAVPFC010000001.1, from coordinate 17,378 downwards.
GCGGGGCGGCTCGGGGCCGGCGGTGACCGGGCCGGGGCCCTGCTTGCGCCAGTGCAGGTGCGCGACCACGTCCCGGGCCATCCGGATCGCCTCGGGCTCGTCGGCGGCCAGGTAGTCGGCCAGCCCGCTCACCTCGGCGTGCATCTGCGCGCCGCCCAGTTCCTCGTCGTCGGAGTCCTCGCCGGTGGCCACCTTGACCAGCGGCGGGCCGCCGAGGAAGACCTTGGCGCCGCCGCGGACGAAGATGTTGTAGTCCGCTAGCCCGGGCTGGTAGGCGCCGCCCGCGGTGGAGCTGCCGAATACCACGGAGATCGTGGGAATGCCCCGCGCGGACAGCTCGGTGATGTCGTGGAACATCCGGCCGCTCTCGGCGAAGTGGGTGAGGTTGCGCCGCATCGCCGCGTCCGGGTCCTCGCCGGATCCGCCGCCGCCGCGCAGGTCGCCACCGGCCGACTCGACGAACTGGATGTAGGGCATCCGGTTGTCCCTGGCGATCTCCAGGGCGCGCATCAGCTTGCGGATGCTGACCATGGTCATCGCCCCGCCGAGGTCGGTCGGGTCGTTGCCGAGGATCACGCACTCGGTGCCCGCGACCACGCCGATGCCCAGCACCATGCCGCCGCCGACGTTGTAGTTGGTCTGGTAGCCGGCCAGCGGGCTCAGCTCGAGGAACGGCGAGCCGGGGTCGAGCAGCAGCGCGATGCGCTCCCTGATCAGGAGCTTGCCGCGGCCCCTGTGCCGCTCGATCGCCCGCGGGCCGCCGCCCTGGGACGCCTGCCGCAGCAGACCGTCGATCTCGGTGAGCAGGCCGAGCATCTCGCCGGTGTTGGCGCGGAACGCCTCGTCGCGGGGGTCGACGGAGGTCGGCAGGACTGGCCCGGTCATCGGCTCAGCCGGTGAAGCCGTCGAGGCGGGCCAGGATCTGGAGCATCACCTCGTCGGCTCCGCCGCCGATGGACAGCAGGCGGCTGTCCCGGAAGTAGCGCGACACCCAGCTTTCCTCCATGTAGCCGAACCCGCCGTGGAACTGAAGGCACGTGTCGGCGATCTCCCGTTGCAGCCGGCCGGCCTTGAGCTTGGCGATGGTGGCGAACCGGGTGGTGTCCTCGCCGCGGAGATAGGCCTCGCAGCAGGCGTAGTTGTAGTGGCGCAGCGTGTCCACCTCGGCGGCCAGCTCGGCCAGCCGGAACTGCACGTACTGCCTGGATAGCAGCGGCTCGCCGAAGGTGCGCCGCTCCCGCAGGTAGGCGGCGGTCAGCGACAGGGCGCGGTCCATGGCGCCCACGGCCGTGTAGGCCGCGATCATCCGCTCGTTCTGGAACTGGGCCATCTGCTGCTGGAAGCCCCGGTCCTGGCGGCCGATGGTGTTGCTCACCGGGACCCGGGCGTCGGTGAAGGAGAGTTCCGCGGTGTCCGAGCAGTTGTTGCCGAGCTTGCGCAGCTTCCGGCTGACCGCGAAGCCGGGGGTGGAGGTTGGGAACACGATCTGCGACATTCCCCGGTAGCCGCCCTCGTCGGAGGTCCGGGCCAGCAGGCACAGCCAGTCGGCCTGGGTGCCGTTGGTGATGTAGAGCTTCGACCCGTTGATCACCCAGTCGTCGCCGTCGCGGACCGCCCTGGTCCGGATGCCGGCCACGTCGGAGCCGGCGTCCGGCTCGGTCACGGCGATCGCGGCGACCATCTCGCCGCGCATGGCCGGGGCCAGGTAACGCTGCTTGAGCTCGTGACTGCCGTGGCTGTGCAGCGAGGGGGTGGCCATGTCGTTCTGCACCGCGACGGCCATGGCGACGCCGGCGCAGCCCATCCGGCCGAGTTCCTCGCCCAGGATCACCGTGTAGGAATGGTCGGCACCCTGGCCACCGTAGGCCGGGTCGTACTCCAGGCCGAGCAGGCCGGCCGCGTCCAGCGCCTTGAACAGCTCGTGCGCGGGGAAGGCCCCGGCCTCCTCCCACTCCTGCGCGTGCGGAACGACCTCCCGCTCCAGCACGCCGCGGGCCGCCTGGCGGAACGCCTCATGGTCTGCGGTGAAGTGCATGCTCACAAAGTAGACCTACCGCCGGGTAGCGTGGCGGCCCGGGGACGAGCCGGCTCATGCCGGAGCCTGACCAGGCTCAGACCCGGGCGGATGCGGAGCGGGCGATGCTGAGGTACCAGGCGCCACCCGCGAGATTCAGCGCGGCCAGAACCAGGAAGAAGGCTGCCCACCCGAAGACGCCGTAGGAGAGGCAGATGAGGCCCGCGACGCCCGCGACACTGCCACCGGCAATACGCATGAGTCCAAAGACGCTGACGTGGCGGTACTCCCACGGGTTGATCAGGCGTTGCAGGCCAGGTCGCTGGGGAGTTAGCCACCACCTGCGCAGACGTTCCGCGGCGGTGTTGCCGTTGGGTCCGTTCATCGGGATGCCTCCTGTGGCAGTGGTGTCGGCCACCCGATCACCTATCAATATGATAGCACTTTGATAGCGCTTGTCAATCGTCCAACACTAGGCTGACCTTGGAGTACCGGCCGGGGGCGCGCGTAGGCTCGGGATAAGCAGTAAGGAGACCGCCATGGGGTTCCAGCACATCCTGGTCGAGCGGTCGGGCGAGTTCGCCACCGTCACGATGAACCGGCCCGCGCGGCGCAACGCGCTGTCCCTGCCGCACATGCGCGAGCTGATCGCCGCGTTCCGCGAGATCGGCGACAGCGACGCGCTGGGCATCGTGCTGGCTGGCGCCGGCCCGGTGTTCTGCGCCGGGCACGACTTCGCCGACGTCGCGGACGCGGACCTGTCCTCGGTCCGCTCCCTGCTGATGACCTGCACCGAGCTGATGTCGCTGATCCAGCAGGTGCCGCAGCCGGTGGTGGCGCGGGTGCACGGGCTGGCCACGGCGGCGGGCTGCCAGCTCGTCGCGACCGCCGATCTCGCCGTGGCCAGCGAGGAGGCAGGCTTCGCCGCGCCGGGGGGCAAGGGTGGCTGGTTCTGCCACACCCCGATGGTGGCGATCGCCCGCAACACCGGCCGGAAGCGGGCCATGGAGATGGCCCTGTCTGGTGACGTCATCGACGCGCGGACGGCGCTCGACTGGGGCCTGGTCAACCGGGTCGTGCCCGCCGCGCAGCTCGACTCCGCCACGGCGGACCTGCTGGAGCGGGTGACCCGGGGGTCGGCGGAGAGCAAGGGCATCGGCAAGCAGGCGTTCTACGCGCAGGTCGATCTCGACCAGCCCAAGGCGTACGCCTACGCCATCGAGGTGATGGCCGCCACCAGCCAGCTGCCGGACGCGCGCGAGGGGATGCGCGCGTTCCTCGACAAGCGCAAGCCGGTTTGGCGCCGGGGACGGCAGGGATAGCGCGCTTAGCGCACCTGTGGCGTGGCCGGCGGGCAGCGCACTGCCGTACTGTCACGGTCGTGACCGGGCGATTGTGGCGGGTTGTGGCCGTCTACCGGGTCGTCACGCTCGGCTACGCCACCGCGCTGATCATCCGCGACCACGGCAGCTACCGGCACCCTGCCACCGGATTCCTGATGCTGGCGATCATGGCCGGGTGGACCGCGGTCACGATCTACCTCTACCCCCGCGCCGCGGGGTGGCTGGCCTGGCTGGTCGCCGCCGACGTAGCGGTGGCCGCGGCGCTGGTGCTGAGCACCCGCCTGGTCGAATCTTCCTCGCTGATCAACAGCGGCGCGCCCACGCTGCCCGCGTTCTGGGCCGGCGCGCCGGTGCTCGCCTGCGCGGTCGCCGGTGGGCCACTGGCCGGGCTGGCCGGCGGCGCGGTGATCTCGCTGGCCGACCTCGGCGAGCGGGGGGCGCTGCCGCAGAGCACGTTCAACAGCACCGTCCTGCTGCTCATCGCCGGCGGGGTGGGCGGCTACGTGGTCCAGCTCGCGCTGGAGGCGGAGGCGGCCGTCGCCAGCGCGGCCCGGCATGAGGCGGCCATCGCCGAACGGGAGCGCATCGCCCGCGGCATCCATGACTCGGTGCTCCAGGTGCTGGCGCTGGTGAGCCGGCGGGGGCAGGAACTCGGCGGGGAAGCCGCCGAGCTGGGCCGCCTGGCGGCCGAGCAGGAGAGCGCGCTGCGCTCCCTGGTCTCCCGGCCAGCCATCACCGGTCCACCGGGCGGCCGCCTGGACCTGCGGGCGCTGCTCGATCCGCTCGGCGGGCCGGCGGTGACGGTGTCCTGCCCGGCGCTACCGGTCATGCTGGCCGAACCCGCCGCGCGGGCGCTCGGGGCCGCGGCCGCGGAGGCACTGGGCAACGCGGCCCGCCACGCCGGCCCGGGCGCGCACGCGTGGGTGCTGGTCGAGGACGACGGCCTGGCGGTCACGGTGACCGTGCGCGACGATGGCCTCGGGTTCGCTCCCGGGCGCCTTGACGAGGCGGCGACAGCGGGCCGGCTCGGCGTTGCCCAGGCGATCGTCGGGCGGCTGCGGGACGCTGGCGGGGAAGCCAGCATCACGTCCGCACCCGGCCAGGGAACCGAGGTGGAACTGCGTGTCAGGCGGGACTGAGCGGTCGCCTCGGGTGCTGGTCGTTGACGATCACCCCATCTGGCGGGACGGCGTCGCCCGGGATCTTCAGGAAGCGGGCCTGGCCGTGGCCGGTACCGCGGGCGACGGCGCCCAGGCGCTGCGCGTCGCCGCCGCCACCCGGCCCCAGGTCGTGCTGCTCGACCTGCACCTGCCCGACCTGCCCGGTGCGGAGCTGATCGGGCGGCTGCTGAAGCTGGACCCGTCGCTCCGCATCCTGGTGCTGTCCGCGAGCGGTGAACGGCAGGACGTGCTCGACGCGATGACCGCCGGGGCAACGGGTTACCTGATGAAGTCGGCGCGGCTGAGCGAGCTGCTGGCCGCGGTGCGGTCGGTGGCCAAGGGGGACCCGGTGTTCACCCCGGGGCTGGCCGGGCTGGTCCTGGGCGAGTACCGGCGGCTGGCCGTGGGCGGGGCCGCGGCGGAGGGTGATCCTGCCCGCTCCGGGCCCGCCGTCCCGCGGCTCACCGCCCGGGAGACCGAGATCCTGAAGCTGATCGCGACCGGCCTGACCTACCCGCAGATCGCCGAGCGCCTGGTGGTGTCGCCCCGGACGGTCCAGAACCACGTGCAGAACACGCTGGTCAAGCTCCAGCTGCACAACAAGGCACAGTTGGTGCGCTACGCGCTGGAGCAGGGCCTGGACTGAGCGCCGGGCGGCGGGCCCCTTCCGGCTACTGCGCTGCGCTGGAGCAAGGGCTGGACTAAAACGCTGGGAGGCGGGCCCCTTCCGGCTACTGCGCTGGAGCGGGGCTGGACTGAGCGCCGGGCGGCGGCCGCGGGATCCGGCTGGTGCGCTACGCGCTGGAGCAAGGCCTCGGCTCACCGTCGCCCGGCGAGCCTGGCTGCGGTGTGCTGGGGCCGGGCGTCGCCGCCGCCTCGCTAAGTGCGTCGACCGTGGCCGTCATCCGCGCCGTTTCATCGGCCACCCGCCGCATCATGGCGCCGGGCACACCGGCCCCGCCCGCACCGGCCCCGGCGGCACCGGCTTCGGACGGGGCGGCTTCGGAGCCGCCGGACCGGGTCGCGCCGGCCTCGTGCGCACCAGCGCCGGGTCTGCCTCGCTGCCGGTAATACTCGGCATAACCGGCGATGATGTCCAGGGGCTCACGCAGATCCCGGAGGCTGGCCACGAGGGCCCGGCGCATCCGCTCCCGGGCGTCATGCGCGGCCGACTCCGCCGCGGCCTGTTCGTGTTGCGCCGCCGCGGCCCGGCTGGTGATGGTCGTGACGGCCCGGGCGAGGCGGCCGAACTCGCGGCCGGTCGCCCCGGCTTCCGCCTCGCGCGGCGGCCCGACCTCCGCCGCTGCCTCCGCCGACTCCCGGATTTCCGCGAGCGGGCGCAGGCTGGCGCGGATCGCCGCGGCGCCGATTCCAGCGGCGGCCACAATCATGACGATGCTCAACGCAAGGACCGTAATAGCTAGTCCCGCGACGTCATGGCCGATCCCCGCCAGGCCCACCCCGATGACCACGATCGCCGGGAAGCCCTGCTGGGTGCCGGCGGTCAGCGTGAGGGAGTAGTCGCTGGCCCCGTAGACATAGGGGATGTGGTGCGCCCGGTAGTGGACGGGGACGGTGATGATCCGCCAGCTTTGCCCGCCGTCCCTGCCGGGAACGGTGACCGGCCGGCCGCGTGTGCCCGCAGCCAGGCGGTCCCGGCCGGGATGGCCGGGCCCGCTCCGCAGCTCAGCGGCAGCGCCGACTGGCCGCTGAGGCCGGACGGCAGGAGCGACTGGCCGCCCGGGGTGAATGCCTCCAGGCACAGACTGCCCTGCCCCCCGGTCCCGTGGCCGGGCCACGCGATCACGGCGTGGCGGGCAAGGCCAGCGGCCTCGGCGAGGAGTTGCTGGTCCGTCTGCCGCATGAGGGCCCCGCGCAACTCGGTTACCCCGGCCAGGGTGATGACGCCGGCCGCGGCGCCGCCCAGGCACAGGACGGCGGCCACGAGCCTGCGGCGGAGCACTATGGCACCCGGTAGCAGGGACCGCCCGCCGGGCCAGGCAATCTCATTCCTCGAGCGCGCCCGGGCTGGCCGGGACGTCGACCGCGTGCTCTTGCAGCGCCGCGAGCGGGACGATGTCGAGGGCGCGCTCGTGGGTGGAGGCCAGCACCACGGGCGCGGCGACCCCGTCGTCGTGCGCCCAGAGCCAGTTCGCCGCCGTCACGCACCAGCGGTCTCCCGGCATCAGCCCGGGGAACTGGTACGCCGGCGCCGGGCTGGACAGATCGTTGCCGATCCGGCGCTGATGCGCGAGGAACTCGGCGGTCATCACCGCGCACACCGTGTGGCTGCCCAGGTCTTCCGGCCCGGTGTTGCAGCACCCGTCACGGTAGAACCCGGTGACGGGGTCGTCGCTACAGGGCTCCAGCTCTCCGCCTAGCACGTTGCGCGCCACCCCAGCAGTATCGCCACCGGTGGAAGGCCCGGACAAGTACCCACCCGGGAGGCGCCGCCGCCGCGGAGGTGTTAACTAGCGGTATGCCAGAAGCGGATGAGTATGAGCCGAGCCCGCGAAGCTGGGTCCGCGAGCAGGTGGAACTGTACGAGAGCTCGGGCGGGGCGCAAGGCGCCACGCTGCGCGACACGGGCCTGCCCGTGGTGGTCATCACCAACCGCGGCGTGCGCAGCGGCAAGGTGCGCAAGACGCCGGTGATGCGGGTCGAGCACGAGGGGCGCTACGCGGCCGTGGCGTCGCAGGGCGGCGCGCCCACGAACCCCAACTGGTACTACAACTTCCGGGCAGACCCTGCGGTGGAACTCCAGGACGGCCCGCACAAGCAGCGCATGATCGCCCGCGAGGTCACCGGCGACGAGCGTGCCGAGTGGTGGGAGCGGGCGGTGGCCGCCTACCCGCCCTACGCCGAGTACCAGACGCGGACCACGCGCCAGATCCCGGTGTTCGTCCTCGAGCCCGCCGACGGCGCCGGCGGCTGAGCACCACGGCGGCCCGGTGACGCCGGCGCAACCAGGCCAGGCACCCCTCCGGGCGTAATGCACCTTGTGGGCCCAGTATCCTGCCGCGCCGGCGGGCCGCCTGCTACGGCCGCGGGCGCTTGGGCGCGATGCCGCTGAGCACCGTTTCGGCGAGCCGGGCCGCGAGGCCGGACGGGGGGACGACCGGCCTGCCGGGCGGGCTGAACAGGACCCGGGGCAGGATCTGGCCGTGGATCGCGCCGACGATCAGGGAGACGGCGGCGTCCACGTCGGCGGCGGCGTCGATCCGGCCGAGCCGCTGCTCGGCGCGAAGGTAGCTGGTGAGTATCTCGCCCAGCCCGCGGCCGCCCGCGCCGCCCGGCGAGCCATCCGCGCCGCCGGCCGGGCCGTCCGTGGGATCCGCCGCACCGGCCGGTCCCCCGCTGCGCCCGGGGGTGCCCTCGGTGGCCACGCCGAAGGCCGAATCGCCCCCGACCATCGCGTGGAACCGGATGAGCACCTTCGGCTGGGACAGCAGCCCGGCGAAGGCCGGGGTGACCCGCACGAGCCGCGCCATGCCGCCGTCGATGAACATCCGCAGGTTCTCCGCGACCGTGCCCTCCCCCGGCGGCAGCAGCAGCGGGGGCCCGCCCGCCATCACGGTGCCGACGTGGGCCAGCAGCGCGTGCGCGAGCAGGTCTTCCTTGTCCTCGAAGTAGTTGTAGAGCACCCCGTCGGCGACTTGCGCCTCGCGGGCGATGTCCCGGACCGCGATGCCTGCGCTGCCCCGCTGGTCGATGAGCCTGGCGGCCGTGGCGATCAGGTACTCGCGCAGGTTCTGGCCGCTGCCGTCCTCGCGCAACACCGCTGGCTTCCTAGGTGACATCGCGCCTGAGTGTAGTGACGATCGCGGCCACGGCGAACGCGGCCGCGTAGCCGGCGAGCAGCAGCCCGCCGCCCCACTGCGGGAGGAGGTGGCCCGGCCCGATCACGGCCGCCCGGCCCAGCGCCTCGCTGGCGTTGAAGGGCAGCCAGCGCGCCAGCCCGGAACCGAGCAACTGCCCCACGATGCCTTCGATCAGGGCGATCCACGCCAGCGCGGCGGCGATGGCCGCGGCGAGGTTGTGCACAAGCGCGCCGACGCCGACCCCGATCGCGGCGAACGCGATGTTGACGGCCACGCCGCCGCCGATGGTCCGCCAGGAGTCCGCCGCCGAGAACTGGAAGCTGCCGCCCTTGGCCGGCCACCACGCGGCCGTGACCGCGATCGCGACGGCGGAGGACACCAGCCCGGCGGCGGCACCGACCGCCCCGTAGCTGACCAGCTTGGCGGCGATCACCCGGCCCCGGGCCGGGAAGCTGAGGAAGGTGTCGGTCACCGTGCCGTGCCGGTACTCCCCGGCCACAGCGAGGATGCCGAAGATGAGCGTGAACAGCGCGGCCAGCGAGACGTGCCCGAGCGCCTTGCTCTGGATGGCCGGATCGTGCACGTTGGCACCGGACTGCACGAGCCCGCTGATTCCGGCCACGACGAGCAGCGGGCCGGCGGCGAGCAGCAGCCACGGGCCGCGGACGGTGCTGAGCTTGCGGAACTCACTACGGATCATGGGCAGCACGACTGGTCTCCTTGACGGTGGTCCGGTGATGGTCAGCGCGGCGGGGCGGTCAGCCCGGGCGCGGCGGTCAGCCCGGGCGCGGCGGTCAGCGCGGCGTAGCGGTCAGCTTGAGGAAGGCCGATTCCAGCGCGTTGCTGGGGCCGCCGATCTCGTCCAGCGGGCCGGCGAACCGCAGTTCCCCGTCGCTGACGATGACGACGTTGTCGGCCGTCTGCGCGACCTCGCTGAGCACGTGGCTGGCGACGACGATGGTCCGGCCCTCGTCCGCCAGGCCACGCAGCAGGCCGCGGAGCCAGGCGATGCCGGCCGGGTCGAGGCCGTTGGCCGGCTCATCGAGCAGGAGCACCCGCGGGTCGCCGAGCAGCGCCGCGGCCAGCCCGAGACGCTGCCGCATGCCCAGGGAGAACCCCCGGACCCGCCGCGTCGCGGCCGGGCCGAGGTCCACCTGATCCAGGACCTCATCGACCCGGCGGACCGGGACCGATGCGGCGCCGGCGAGCACCCGCAGATGGTCGCGGGCCCGCCGTCCGGGGTGGAAGCCGGTCGCTTCGAGCAGGGCGCCCACCGTGCGCCGCGGCCGGTCCAGACGGCCGTACCGGACGCCGCCGATCAGCGCCTCGCCGGCGTCCGGCTCGACCAGGCCGAGCAACATGCGCAGCGTGGTCGTCTTCCCGGAACCGTTGGGCCCCAGGAAGCCGGTGACCTTCCCGGCCGGGGCGGTAAACGACATCTCCCGGACCGCCGTGACCCGGCCGAACGTCTTCGTCAATCCCCGGACCTCCACCGCGGCCGGCTCACCTTCCGCCATGCCATCCTCCTCTCGTGAACTCATGTTCATGAATATTAGTTCATGAACAGTCGTTCACTCAGCGGTTCGCCGAAACGAGGCGCGCCGGGAACGGTGAGTGTGGATGGACGCAGGAGAGGCCTGCCCCCTCTGCGGGAGCAGGCCTCTCCTGCGGTTCGGCGCCGCCGGGAACGTTACCCCGGCGTCAGCCTCGCTCGCGGCCCGGGAGCGGGCCCGACGAGACCTGCGGGAGGGACGGCCGCGGGCTGGTGTTGTTGCCGTTGGTCAGCGGGGTGCAGGGCGTGAACGAAACGCCCCGGACGACCTGGCCGTAGGTCGGCCGGTATCACGGTGTGGAACCGCTCGTGCGCCACCTGGCTGGCCGTCGTGGCAGCAAGGTTGTCGGTGATCTGCACCAGCTTGTTCGGGTCGGCGCCCTGGTCGCCTGAGCCGCTCACGGTCGAGGTCGAGGCCCACAGCGTGACCGTGCCGTCGTGGCTGACCCGGCCGGTCAGGCCGCGCAGGCCGTCGGTGGCCGGCGCCCATGGCAGGCCGGAGCCGCTGTCGCTGGTGTTCAGCCCGGTCGGGTACCGGTGACCGTGGTGTCCGGGGCGACGCGGTAGGGCGTGCCCAGGTCGAGGCCGCTTTGCAGCACGTAGTCCAGCTGCCACTCGCCGGCCGAAGAGTTGAAGGACCACTTCTGCAGGCCGGCGGTCGTGGAAGCGGCGGCCGCGGTGTAGGTGTTGGTCGTGGCGTCGTAGGTGTTGTCGCCCGCGCCCTCGTCGGCCACGTACAGCGTGGTCGGGTTGGCGAACCACAGGCCGAACGGGTAGTCAGACGCGTCCGTCGCGTTCTTGGCAAGCGCGGTCGGGAAGCCCTTGAGGATGTCGGCGTTGGTCGGGGTCAAGCCCGGGTTCTTGGCGGTCAGGCCCAGGGCCGGGTCGTTGGTGCTGTAGGTCGGGGCGGTCCAGGTCGACACGCTCGGCAGCGTCTCGGAGTTCGACGGGAGACCCACGCCGTTGGTCGCGGTGGCCGTTCCGTTGGGGTCGGCGAAGTAGACGGTGTCGACGCCGTTGCTGCCCGATCCCTTGGTGAAGTAGACGACGCCGTTGTAGACGGCCACGCCACGGTAGTTGTTGTCCTTGCCGGACTTGTCGGCCGGGGCGCCGGTCTCGGCGACGTTGAAGTCGCCGAACGGGGTCGGGGCGCCGGGGTTCTGCATGGCCTCGGGCTCGTTGGCCGGGGTAAGGATCTGCGACCCGGCGCCGTCGATCACCGCAGGCGGCTCGGGGCTGGCGCCGTTGCCGGCGTTGCCCACGGCGAAGATGGTGCCGTCAGGGCCATCCTCGGGATCGAGGACCGCGGCCCGGCCGTTGTCGCCGCTGAAGGCGTTGGTCTCGGTGAACCCGAACTGGCCCCTGGAGTTCACCTGGGCCACGGCCCGGTAGACCGGGTTGGCCGAGTCGGCGATGGTCGGGTCGATCTCGCCGGGAGTGTTGGCGTTCGAAGCGTCGATCGTGCCGGGCGCAGCCACGTAGCCGATGAAGGTGTCGTACCGGCCGTCCGTCGACTGGTTGATGGCGAGCTCTGACTTGGACGAGAAGCTGGTGGTCAGGTAGTCGCCTCGGGCCGGGTTGTCGGGGACCGTCACCGCCTTGACCACGCGGCCGCTGTAGGGGTTGAGCTCGTCGAGGACGACCGGCTCGGTGACACCGAAGCTGCCGTCGGAGGCGTCGTTGTTGAACACGATCGGGTAGGTGCCCGGGGCGACCGCGGTGCCGCAGGTGACATAAGCAGGGTTGGCGGTGGCGCAGTTGGGGGGGAGCTGGGTGGTGCCGGCGGTGATGTCGGCGTTGGTCTTCCAGACGCCGGTGGTCACCAGCAGCATGCCCGGGATGAACCGCTGGTGGTGGCCGCCGCCGAAATGGGCGGAAGCCCCGGCCGCGGCCGGCATGGCGAAGATCGACACCGGGACAGCCAGCGCGCCCAGCGAGGCGGCCAGGGCCAGGCGGCGTTTGCGGACCCGAAGGCGAGTGAGTTTCATGGTGGTCCTTCCTGTCGACAACCGGTGGCTGCCGGCTATCCGATGTGCCCTCAAACGGCTGGCCTGCCTGCACAAGCTCGGTCTAACCGATTTCGCCGGGCACTGCCACGCCACCCGCCAACTCTTCGTCTTCTGTTCGCGTTCGGGCTACCTCCACGGCAGGAAGCTGTCCAGAATTCCCGCGGCAGACAATCCGCGCGAAACAAGGAAAGGATTTAGCGGTGTCCATGCCGTCAGCCAGGTCACGGCGTCAGGAATGCCGCCGCGACGGCGGCCAGCGCGCTTGGCCATCAGGCGCTGATACGATTCGTATTCGGCATGGACGCCGGTCACAATGGCCTGCCATATAGGCTAGCCGGATCTTGTTCTACAAGCTCTTCGTGCCAACGCGCGTGGGGCGTATCCGGCAGGCTTGGCTAAAGGCCGGGCCAGCCGGAAATCAAACAGAAGGGCGAGAAAGGAAATGCCCGGCCTGGGCCGACGGCCCAGGCCGGGCATCTTTGCCCGGGTCAGGCAGGCTGGTGGAGCGGGCCGCTGAACCTGATCTGGTTGCCCGCGGGATCCCGGAACGAGCAGTCCCGCACCCCGTAGTCCTGGTCGATCGGCTCCTGGAGCACCTCGGCCCCGGTCGCCCGGATCCGCTCGAAGGTGGCGTCGCAGTCGTCGACCGTGAAGATGGCCGCCTGGAGCGCGCCCTTGGCCAGCAGCATCTTCAGCGCCTCGGTGTCCTCGGGCCCGTGGCCCATGTCCGGCGTAGCGAGGACGACCTCGACGCCGGGCTGTCCGGGCGCGGACAGCGTCAGCCACCGGTACGGGCCGAGCGGCACGTCGGTGGTCACCTCGAGCCCGAGGGCGTCGCGGTAGAACGTGAGGGCTTTGTCCTGGTCATCGACCGTGATGAAGCTGTGCGAGAGTCTGATTTCCATGCCTGGACGCTACGCGGACGGGGCGCTCCGCGCTTCTTTGATCCTGCTCGGTCTGGTCCAGGCCTTGGCGATACAGGCCGGGACGACCGCGGTGGCGTCGTGGCGCCGGGCGCGGTAGGCGCTCGGCGTCTCGCCCACGATCTCGGTGAACCGGGCGCTGAACGACCCCAGCGAGGTACAGCCCACCTCCATGCACACCTCGGTCACCGACTTGTCGCCGCGCCGAAGCAGCGCCATGGCCCGCTCGATGCGGCGGGTCATCAGGTAGGTGTAGGGCGTCTCGCCGTACGCGGCGCGGAACTGCCTGGAGAAGTGCGACGGTGACATCAGCGCCTGCCGGGCCAGCGTCGGCACGTCCAGCGGCCGGGCGTACTCCCGGTCAATCAGGTCACGGGCCCGGCGCAGATGAGCAAGATCATCCGGCGTCACCGGCCCAGTATCCCACGGCACGGCCCACGGCCCCGCTGGCCGCGGCGCCGCGATCCGCCCGCGCCCAATCTCTTTGCATGCCTTACGGCTGTCGCGTTAACCTCCTATTCCCAGCACCGCGCGCGGCTCCGGGGTCAGCGAAGAGCACCGCCGCCGCCGTGGCCGAGCCGGAGAGGAGGGCGAGCCCGTGGCTGTCATAACGAACGCGCTCCCGCCCTCCCCCGTCGCAGAGCTGGCCTGATCCGGGGCCGGCGGGGCGCCTCCACCAAGGAGTGTGCCTTGACCACGCACGACGCAGACCTGACCTTCCGCCCCATCACCGGGGCCGGTGAACTCGGCCTGTTCAACCGGCTCCCCTATGAACTCAACACCGAAGTCGACGGCGACCTCCGCGACGGCCACCGCCAGCCGCGGTGGCTGTGGATGGCGCTGCGGGGTGACCACCTCCTCGCCCGGGCCGCCTGGTGGGCACGGCCGGGCGCGGGCGCCCCGGGCGCGCTCGACATCCTCGACATCGACGAGCCCGCTGGCGCCGTGGCCGTGGACGCCGCCACGGCGCTGCTCACGGCCGCCATGGCCGAGGTCGTCCCGCCGGGCGAGCGCCCGCCGGCGTACATCCGCTTCCTCGCCCCTGACTGGCGCGCGGAACCCGCCTCCCGCCGGGCCGTGGAGGACCGCATGACGGCCGCCGAGCGCACCGGCGCGCGGTTCTTCGTGGAGCGGCTGCGGCTGGAGTGGCGGCCCGGCACGGGGATCCCGGCATCCCCCGGGCGTCTCGCGTTTCGCCAGGTCAGCGACCCTGATGAGCTGCTCGCGCTGATGACCCAGGTGCTGGACGGCACGCTGGACGCGCACAGCCGCGACGACCTGACCCGGCTGTCACCGGCGGAAGCGGCGGCCGAGCACTATGCGGGCGAACTGGCCCGCTACGCCAGCCCGCATGACTGGTGGCGGATCGCCGAACTGCCCGGCGGCGAGCCAGTGGGCTTCGTGATCCCCGCCGACAACGGCTACAACCCGATCATCGCCTACCTCGGCGTCGTCCCGGCACACCGGGGCAACGGCTACATCGGCGAGATCCTCGCCGAGGGCATGCGGGTCCTCGTGGCGGCGGATGCTCCCCTGATCCGGGCCTCCACCGACCTCGGCAACGTGCCGATGGCCCGCGCCTTCCACCGCGCCGGGTGGGTCACCACCGGCCACCAGATCGACATGACCTGGCCCGGCTAGCCCGGGCCAGCTCACATCCGTCGTGATCGTGGGCCCGGCGACGCGGCCAGTGCCGCCGCCTCCAGGATGGCAAAAGACAGCCCGAAGACCGGTCCAGCGCGCGGAGCCCGCTGGCCAGGCGGGGCGGGGGCCGCAGGCCCCCGCCCCGCACTCGCGTTAAGAACCGTTAAGAGCTTTTCGACGAGCAGAAGGGGTCGGCCGGCACGCCCGCACACGGGTGGGGCATGGTCGGCAGCGGTGGCAGCGGTGCCATGGAGATCTTGGTCTGCTTCGGGTAGTGGTTGCCCTTCGGGCAGGGCCCGAGCGAGGTGTCCCCGGTGGCGCAGATGAGCTGGGTCACCAGGGCCCCGTCGAGGGACGTGCCCTTCTTGCCGCATGGTGGGCCGTCCACCTTGGGGCTCTGAATGTTCTTCGGCTCCGAGGTCACCGTGCCGGCGGCGTCCTGGTTCCCGTAGAAGCAGTTCCGCGGGGTCGCCGAGGTGGCGAGTAGTCCCAACGGTGGCCAGGTCACCGTTCGTGGCGTTGCCGAACGTGCCGTCGTGCGCGAAGTAGTTCCCGTACACGCGGTTGCCGTGCGCCGGGAACAGGCACAGGGTCTTGGTGATCTGGACCCCGCCCTGGCAGTGCGAGCCCGCCGGCGGCGTCTCCGGGTCCGGGTAGTCGTGCGTGACCACGCCCCACGCGCCCTGGTCCACGATGACGTTGTTCCGGACGGTGTCGTAGGCGCCGCCGGAGACCTCCACGCCCGCCCCGACGGCCGGGGTCAGCCCGGAGGTGGGGACGTTCGCGTTGTTGTTGTCGGCGATCACGTTGTGCGAGATCACCAGGCAGGACTTGGTGGTGCTGCCCGGGCACAGGCCGTTCTGCGGCGGCGGGGCGTCGTCGTTGTTGAGCGAGTTCGGCGCGAGCCCGGTGCGGTTGCCGACGAACGCCGAGCGGGTGATGACCAGCTTCCCGCCGGCGTTGGTGCCCGAGTACCCGAGCGCCGAGTTGGTGCCGTAGTCCTGGGTCAGCGTGGTGTTGCACTGCTGCTGGCACGCGCCCACGTAGTAGGCGGCGTCGGCCATGTTGCTGGAGTAGGACTTCTCGATCAGGCCGGGGCCGCTCGCGTTGCTCACGAAGATCCCGTACTGGGCCAGGTTGGGGCTGGCGAGGTCCTTCGGCCCGTACATCGAGGTGGCGGTCAGGTAAGAGCCGGAATAGGCGCCCATGCCGATCTTGCCGGAGCCGTCGCCACCGTTCCACCAGATCTCGTTGCCGTGGCCGCCGGTGCCGGCCAGGTAGTCACAGACGGTCAGGTTCTGGATGGTGACCCCGCTGGCCTTGTAGGCCACGATGCCGTCCCGGCCGGCACCGCCGTTGGTGTCCTGGAGCGCCGGGCTGGACGGGCACGGCTGCTTGGCCGTCCCGTTGCTGCCGTCGATGATCACCTGGTTCCGGTCCAGGCCGCGGATGTGAATGTCCGGCTTGCTGACCCAGACCCCGGCCGTGGGCCACCGCTTGCTCTTCTCGTGATAGACGCCGGGATAGATCAGCACCCAGTCGCCGGGCTTCGCCGCGTTCACCGCGGCCTGCACCGTCTTGTAGTACTTCTGGCCAGTGCCCAGCGCCGGGCAGGGCACCGTGCTGCCATTGCAGACAAGCAGCGCCCGCGGCGCCGAGCCTGCCGAGTGCGGGCGGGCACCGTGCCCGGCCGTCGCTGCCGCGAAGGCCTGGCTCCCGGCCAGCGCCGGCACTCCGGCGATCGTGAGCGCGAAGGCCGCGCCCAACAGCCACAACCGTCTCATGAAGGTACTCCTGTCTCCCCAGGTCCTTACTTGCCGTCCATGCGGCATTCGGGACATTAGCCGCTGACGAGCGGTTTTGGGAGTTAACGTGCCTTCCCGGCGCGGCTCTGGGCCGGATCGGCGCCCGCAGCCCACGGGCTCACCGGCCCCGGCCCGCGCCGCACGGGCTCACCGGCCCCGGCCCGCGCCGCACGGGCTCACTGGCCACGGTCCGCGGCGCACGGGCCAGCGGCCACGGCCCGCGGACCACCGCGTCACCGGGAGCGGCCGGCCCGGGGGGCACCCCGCCACCGCCGCGGCGGGGCCACCCTCGGACGGCCATGCCATTTGGCGCGGTTGTGACGGCCATGACAAGGCGCCCGGACCGCCGCGCTATCAACAAACGATTGTGAGTCCTAAGCCGGCCAGTGGGCCGATTCAGCCCGTGTGGTTAACCGGACACCAATTGCCGGGCCGGCCGGAGATTGGCGCGCGGCGCCCGCGCCCGGCCGCCGATATGGGGCCCGGGTAAGCCCTGGACAGGCCGATCAGCCCGAGTACCAGGCTCGCGATGGGGAGGTTGCTGCCCGGCCGGAGCGCGGGTCCCGGTCGCGGCCCCCGCGGCGGGCCCGGCGGCGCACGGCGGGACGCCGGGTAAGCCCGCGCCGCCCGGGGTGCCCGCCGTGGCCAGAATGCCACCCGCGTCATTCCGCTTACTGAATGACAAAGCCGACAAGGCGCCGCATTCGCCGATAAAGATCGGCAGTCCACCCCTTACGGGCAGTCCGCTCCTGCTACGCTCATTGATCCCTGGGGATAACGAATCCTTTTAGTAACTCCTCAGTCACAAATCCATCCCCATCCCATCTGAGGCCATAGCCATGAGTTGGCGTCTGCGGTCTGTGCGCAAGAGGATCCTGCTGCTTGCCCTCGTCCCCGTGCTGTCCCTGATCGGGATCTACACCTTCTATACGGCGGTCTCGGCCCGGGCTGCCATCAACCTCGCCCGCGCCGGCACGCTGAAGGCCCAGACCACCGTGCCCGAGGGCAA
This sequence comes from uncultured Actinomycetes bacterium, assembly GCA_963703605.1. Taxonomy (GTDB): domain Bacteria; phylum Actinomycetota; class Actinomycetes; order Streptosporangiales; family Streptosporangiaceae; genus DASXKD01. The sequence continues at coordinate 98 of CAVPFC010000001.1, read as the reverse complement.
CATCCTGGTGGCGCTCAACGCCGAGCGCCCGGCCGCCATGGTCTACCTAGCCGCGCCCACGCCAGCCAACAGGGCCGTCTTCGACGCCGATGTGCTGA